>CABJEP010000007.1:0-60583 GCA_902364645.1 Coriobacteriaceae bacterium
CGCAGGCCATAGGTGCGGGTCCAGGCGCGCACGAGCATGTCGGAGCTCGCCTTGGTGCTCGAGTACGGCGAGGACGGGTGGTACGGCGTCTCCTCGGTGAACTTGGCGGGGTCGTCGAGCGCCAGGTCGCCGTAGACCTCGTCGGTGGAGACGTGGTGGTAGCGGATGCCGTGCTTGCGGACGGCCTCCAGGAGGCGGAAGGTGCCCTCGACGTTGGTGCGCAGGAAGGGCTCCGGGTCGGCGATGGAGTTGTCGTTGTGGCTCTCGGCGGCGTAGTGCACGATCGCGTCGTGGCCGGGGACGATCCTATCGAGCAGCTCCGCGTCGCAGATGTCACCGACGACGAGCTCGACCCTGTCCTCGGGCAGCCCCGCGATGTTCTCGGGGTTGCCGGCGTAGGTCAGCTTGTCCAGGACGGTGACGTGGACGCCCGGGTGGTTGTTCACGACGTAGTGCACGAAGTTGCTGCCGATGAAGCCGCAGCCGCCCGTGACGATGATGTTCTTAGGTTCAAAAATCTCAGACATGAAAATCCAATCTGAAGCAAGTACAGCTTCTTTAGTATGCCGCAGGAAGTGACGCCGCGGCACTATTCAACAAAACTATCGGACATTTCGGCATGCGATAAGAGCCATGACCTTCGCAGAATTACTTCCCCTACAAAACGCCTCCGGAATGCAGTCTTTGTCGTACCGGAAGACCGAATTCCCAGTTTTATCGCGTAAGTACTTATAGAAGAAATCCTCCCAGCTTTTAAACTTCTCACTGTTTACAAAGGCTTCTGGGGTTTCCAAAACCGTCTTAACATCTAGCTCTGAAATTACGCCGGAGCTCAGCAGAAGCCACTCGAATGATTCGGGAAGACAAACCGTAACAGTATCGCGGTGAATGTCTTGCAGCTTAAGGACGCGGTCCGCATAGCACCCAAATGCCGCCCCGTCCGCGACAACAAACACGCGATCGTCGAGATGCTGATCCAACCAGCCCAAAATCGCGCTGTTCGTCATGGCCGAAGTACAGGTAAGCTCACTGTCAGCGAAATGCCGTTCAAAGAACTGGAAACCAGACTTACTGTCCTCGCATAGAAGGATAGAAAAGTCCTGTTTTGGCGCCGACCGGGAAATAGCATAACGATGATTCCCGCGATCTTGATAAACAGGGACGAAAGAATGGTATTTTCCGCTCGTCTTAATCTTGTAAATCTCATCCACGCTATACGGAAGATTGGGGAAATCAGCCCTTGAGATCAGCACGAAATAATTCGAGGAATACAGCACATGATGGGCAAACTCATCAGAATGGATCTCTTTTAAGCCCTCATCGACAAATACAATCGAGTCATGAACGGACGAAAGCTGGTTTCGCCAATCATAATCGGTCAGGGCGACACAGGGACAATCGCATTGCAAGGAAACGCCCGACTGCTCGCCCGTTCGCATGTAGTCTGCGACCATGTCAAACAGTGTCGTCTTACCCGTGCCACTATCGCCACGCACAATAGTGATGTTCCGCTTGATGGTAAATGTGTACTTAGTTCCCCTGCGGCGGGAAATCTTAACGAGATGCGAACCGTTCATAAGCAGTACCTACAGATACGGAATCGACTCGTGAATCAATTCGGCCATGTTGTGAACGATTCGGCCGCTATTCACGACTTTAATTTTAAAATCCTCGCGACCAAAGTCCATCACATGATAGAGATTCACAACAAGCTTGCGGTCTTTCGCCATGTCGAGAATCCACTTGGCACAGTTGTCACCACAGGTAGAAGCGTTAAAAATTTGCTTACGATCAAATCTCATAAGCAGCAGCGTTTTCACGCCACCAGAAAGCTGGAGTGGGGAGATGAATCCAAGCACAGGGCTTTCGATGACGTTTTCGGAGACAACATCCGATCGATCAACATCTTTAATTATCGAGACTGCATAGGGATCCGTAATCCAAGAAGACCGGTAAGAGTTTTTGAAATATGTCGCTGTGTTGTAAATCGCTTCTGGCATATCGCCAAAGTAGACGCTTAACACATCCACTCCCAATCATATTGTCTTTATGGTCAACGTAATCATAACGAAAGGGGCCACCAGATAAACGGTGACCCCTAAAAGAAAACAAGCTTGCGCTAGTACTCGCGCGGGCTGTTGACGATCTCGCCGGCGGCGACCTTCTTCAGGTGCCGCCCGTAGACCGACTTGCCGTAGGCCTTGGCGGCCTCCTCAAGCTCGGCGGTGGAGATCCAGCCGTTCTCCCAGGCGATCTCCTCGGGGACGGACACGGGCAGGTCCTGGGAGTGCTCCACGGCGCGGACGAACTCCGCGGCCTCGTGCAGGCTCTCCATGGTGCCGGTGTCCAGCCACGCGTAGCCGCGGCCGAGGGTCACCACGGACAGCGTCCCCTCCTCCAGGTACATCTGGTTGAGCGTGGTGATCTCCAGCTCGCCGCGCGCGGACGGCTCCACCCTATGTGCCTTGGCGGCGACATCGCCCGGGTAGAAGTACAGGCCGGTAACGGCGTAGGAGCTCTTGGGCTGGGCGGGCTTCTCCTCGATGGAGACGGCCCTCCCCTCGCCGTCGAACTCCACGACGCCGAAGCGCTCGGGGTCGTCCACGTGGTAGCCGAAGACCGTGGCCCTGCCCGACTCGGCGTTCTGGACGGCGCGCGTCAGGTGGCGCGACAGGCCGTTGCCGTAGAAGATGTTGTCGCCGAGCACCAGTGCGCACGGCTCGCCGGCGATGAAGTCCTCGCCGATCGTGAAGGCCTGGGCCAGGCCGTCCGGCGAGGGCTGCTCGGCGTAGGAAAGGTTCACGCCGTAGCGTGAGCCGTCCCCGAGCAGGCGCTCGAAGTTGGGCAGGTCGGTCGGCGTGGAGATGACCAGGATGTCGCGGATGCCCGCCAGCATGAGGGTGGACAGCGGGTAGTAGATCATGGGCTTGTCGTAGACCGGCAGCAGCTGCTTGGAGGTCACGAGCGTGAGCGGGTACAGGCGGGTGCCGGACCCGCCGGCGAGGATGATGCCTTTCATAAAAATCCTCTCGATTGACAATCGTTGAGCAAAAGCCGCTGATTACAGATGCATAGTTAATTAAATTATACGCACCGGCAGCAACCTCCCCGTCTTCTTATTTAATTCGGACAGCAGAAACACGCAACTCTTTCTGCATTTCTAGCGAGGCAACAAATGAAAAAGTACAATGGGCAGTGTCCAACAAACGAAAGGCAGACAATGCGAGTCGAAACAACCGGAGTATGCAGAGGAAACTGGAAAATCTACCAGCAGCTTAAGATTGAAGGCATCCATAAAGGCTCCAGCGTAACAGCCCAAGCGGCTACAAACGACAACCGCTGCTTACCTTTATCCCTCCTAAAATTCCGGGACAATGGTTGTGACTCGAACTCATACGTCCTTGTACTCCCCGATCCCGATGCCCGCACCATCAAAATTGAGTTTTGCGAAATCGGCCAAGACGGTCGTACCCTGAGCAGCGACTCCCTTTCACTCAATTGCAAGAACATCAAATGGGAGTCTCGCCTTAACTACAAAATTAAACCTGACATGTGCAGTAAACTCCGAAACTATGATGACGTTTCAGAGTTTGACATGGCAACGATTGATTTCTGGCAGTGCATCGAAGATTCAAGCGACTACATCCTTAGGTGCACGGTGAGAACGCCGTATCGTAGCGACTCCCAAATCAAACTTCGCTGCCTCGACCGGTTCCTCAATGAGGTTGGGCTGAGCATAGTCAATTTCGGTTCAAATGTAACGAGCGTTGGATTTACATCCGAGAAAAAGCAACTTGAAACGCAGCTCTCGATCCGCATGCCAAAGGCGTTTGATCGTTACTATTTTATTATTGACGATCAAAATCACCCATCATTCAGTGCATTTGACTGCTTAACGCCTGATAAATTAGGCTTGCTTCTTGAGGAGACCAACTTCCTCTTTACCCATGCGCAGTTTGACCCTGAATACCCCGAATGGTTTACAGAGCATAAGGCAACCATTGGTGCACTGGAGAAGCAGAGAAAAATCGTCTTCAATAGCGCTCCGAAATTCAGCATCATTGTCCCTCTTTACAACACGCCCATTTCGTTTTTTAACGATATGGTCGAATCCGTAAAAAACCAGTCTTATGCAAACTGGGAGCTCCTCCTAGTTAATGCAAGCCCTGACAATCAGGAACTAAAGGCTCGCGTTGAGCAGGAGACAGCCCGCGACAACAGAATTAAGTCAATTATTCTTACCGAAAATAAGGGTATTTCCGAAAATACAAACGCAGGCGTTGCCGTAGCTTCGGGCGATTTCGTTAGCTTCTTTGACCATGACGACATCCTTGAACCGGATTTGTTGTTCTCGTATGCCGAGGCAATTGAAAACAATGATAACGTTGATCTTCTTTATTGCGATGAAGACAAACTCATGCCCGATGGAAAGCTGGCACAGCCGTTCTTTAAACCGGATTTCAATATCGATTTACTCAGAAATAATAACTATATATGCCACATGCTTACCATCCGTAAGTCCCTTCTTGACACGCTGCAACCGAATACGAAAGAGTTCGATGGGGCCCAGGATCACAATTTGACTCTCCGGGCCGTGGAAAAGGCTAGGAACGTCCACCATGTTGCAAAAGTTCTATATCACTGGCGCCTAAGCGAAACGTCAACCGCGGCAAATGCCGACAGCAAACCTTATGCCACCATTGCGGGTATTAAGGCGGTTCAGAATCACCTCGACAGACTTGGGCTCAATGCAAAAGTTGAACAAGCGCGTCGTCCCTTTACATATAAAGTAACCTACGCCGTACCAGATTCCCATCCGCTCGTTTCGATCATCATTCCGACCAAAGATCACGCTAATATCCTCGATAACTGCATTACGTCAATTATCGAGAAATCCACATACGACAATTACGAGCTTGTGATAATCGAAAATAACAGCACGGAAAATGCGACGTTCGAGTATTACGATAAGTTACAAGCCAAATACCCTGATATCGTTCGCCTTGTTACCTGGGAGCACGAATTTAACTTTTCCAAGCTCATGAACTTTGGAGTGGCCCGCGCCAAGGGAAATTATCTCTTGCTGCTGAATAACGACACCGAAGTGATTACGCCCAATTGGATTGAAACTATGCTTGGCATCTGCGCACGCGAGGATGTTGGCGCAGTTGGTGCAAAACTCTACTATCCCGACAACACCATTCAACACGCTGGCCTATGCGTCACGGGCGGCGTGGCAGGACATCTCTGCCAAAGCATGCCAAAAGACAACTGGGGCTATTTTGCACTCAACGATGCGCAGCAAGATTTCAGCGCCGTCACGGCGGCTTGCATCATGACCAAACGAAGCGAATACGAAAAAGTCGGAGGTTTCACCGAAGAGCTTCAAGTCGCATTTAATGATGTTGACTTTTGCCTAAAGCTTCGCGAGATTAACGATCTGATTGTATACACGCCCGAAGTCGAGCTGTATCATTACGAGTCAATTTCTAGAGGCGTTGAAAACAACACAAACAAGCAGATTCGCTTCCACAAAGAGGTTGCGTACATGAATTATCGCTGGGCAAACTACTATGTCGAAGGCGATCCATATATAAACCCGAATTTCACCGTGGGAGAACCTGGAAATCGCTATTACCACTTGTGAGATCTAAATGCAGCCTCACAATAGGTGCAAGCAATATCATTGCATATAGATAAGGGGGACGGGGCCTCCATTCCCCCGCCCCCCCCTTATTGCGGCGACATAATTGTGAGTTACTGATTCCTTTTTCTGTATTTAGAGAAAGGAATCTCATTGACTGAGTAATCGTCTTTCTCCGTACCACTTATAACGCGCTTCAGTACCGCCATTCAAAAACGTGAAAATTGCCCTTCAGTACCGCCAGCGGCGCGCTTGAGTACCGCGCCCCAGCGGTCCGCCGCCTATACACTCGAAACGCCATACCATTAGTCGAGAGAAAGGAACAGATTATGGCAAGAAGGTGATTTCCGACGTTGATGACCTGCAAGCTTTCTCTGGAAAAGTTGCCCCTCTATACGATATGCTTCTCTCAAACAGAAAAGAAATTGTCGCTCTCATCGAGCTTCGTGACACTCTGCTGTCTAAACTTATGTCAGGTGAATTCGATGTCTCTAGTGTTGAGCTTTAAGGATAATTTCAGGCGGTGCCGATGTACTCAGTAAATGGTGTCGACTTGCAGAGCAGTGAGCTTGAGGGGTTGAATCTGCTAGTTGCGGCTGAGGGGGAAGTGAGGGTAGCGGTTTTGTTGCCGAGAATCACCTTCATCTCACGGGCGAGAAGTACTGTTTCATCGAAAAGTATATTGAGCTCTACAACGGCCTACACGAAGCGGGCTTGATAAAAGGCCATGGTAGCGATGGTGGATTCCTCTTTGGGGGAGTCACTCAAAGAGGATTTGATTTCGTAGATGATTACGCCACCGTTGTTGCCCTGAACAAAGAGGAGAAAAGGTAGCAGAAGCTTCATGATTACAAAATTGCTGCATTCGGAATTA
The DNA here is from genome assembly GCA_902364645.1 of Coriobacteriaceae bacterium. GTDB lineage: Bacteria > Actinomycetota > Coriobacteriia > Coriobacteriales > Coriobacteriaceae > Collinsella. Next base: position 6,519 of record CABJEP010000007.1, read on the forward strand.
TCGGAGGCTTATTGAGTGGTGCGCTCGAAAGCTGGATGGTTGAGGCACTCAAAAACATCCTTGCTCCATGCAGCTAAATGCCTAGTTTCTTATGTTGGAGGATGTAATGGATGACGAATTATTCGTAAGGACTATGATTGAGGTCTTGAAATTCGATAAAAAGTATTCAGGGAAAAAAGACGACTTATTGCCCATACTCAGAAGAGTCACGCTGAATAGAAAACCCCAATGGGGGTTTGTGCGGCATGGGCGCCCTAATCAGCGATACGAAGATATTGAGCTGCGCATACCCGTACCCCTTCTGAATGAAGCCAATAATCAATATGACGATTTGTACGACATAATCAATTACGTGTACGAAGAAAGCGATGAGTATGCTTTAGGAGAATTGACCCTTCGCCCAAAGATTATTCAATCCGAAGATGTTGAATACACGGAACATGATGTCGTGTTTACCAATATTCAAGAAGAAATTATCCAAGGTATCCGGGATGCGCGGTATTCCATCTGGGCTGCAGTGGCATGGCTGACCAATCGGGCCTTTATAAATGAGCTCAGAGCAAAAAGGCAGCAAGGCGTTTCCGTGAGATTGATTGTCTCAGACGAGGATGCCAATCGTCCTTACTATGGCCAGCTTAGTGGTTTTGATACCGTTCTCATCTCGCGTTCTGGTTGGCGTGAATGGAACCGTATGCACGATAAGTTTTGTATCATTGATTTTGAGTACGTAATGCATGGCTCATACAACTGGACAAAGACAGCAGAACATAATGATGAAACGCTAGCGACCGCCATCGATAGAGATTACGTAAAGAAATTCTCTGATGAATTTGTTCACCTTTACCGTAAAGGGAGAAAGTTGGATATGGCCTAACCGTTACTTGATAATGCAAAGGTAAATAATCATTTGTTGCTCATGGCAATAGAGATGCCGGATCTGAGCGCCTTGTCGAGTTTTGAGATTTCTGCTGTTCTCTATGGAAATGTTGAGACGTAACGAGAGGTGTGCAATATCTCGATTCATCCGATCGGTTGCGCGTCGTTTATTCTTGAGTAATAGACTTTCTCCGTTCCACCTGCAACGCGCTTCGGTAGTATCATCCAAAAATGTGAATATTGCCCTTCGGTACCGCCCGCGGCACGCTTGAGTACCGCTCGCATCCGCGCACGCGTGTTTGTGTCAACGGTCAACTGAACACTGTGGCACGCCGCCCCAGAACTCGTACATGTGCACGTGGCAGCGCAGCCAGGTGCGCTCCCTCATGTCCAGCGTCGGCTCGAAGTAGGCCTTCTGGCTGAACGGGAGCACGCCGACGAACAGGTAGATCTTCGAAACCTCCCCGGTGACCGGGTTCACCAGCCCCCTGCCGACCGTCGGGCCGGACCAGTCGACCTCGCAGGACACGCCGGCCTTGTGCTCGATGCGCTTGGTCAGGTTGTTCGCCACGGTGTAGTCCCCGTAGCGCTCGCAGAACCTGGTGTAGCCCATGGCGACCATGTGCTCGCGCGAGCACTTCGACTTGTACTCGTCGTGCAGCAGGCGCAGGTTGACGCCGACCTTCGCCATCTCGGCGTGCACGTAGGACCAGTCGGGCTCCTCGAAGACGCTCTCGCGCGCGTTGCGGTCGGGGTAGAACAGCTCGTAGACCCGCTCGTCCCCCATACCCTTCACCTGGTCCCAGGTGATGCCGCGATCGTCCGCAATGTCGAACACCTCGCAGACGCTGCCCATGGACATGTGCCTGGTCTTGGCGATCGACCTCCTCGACATGCCCTGGTCGCGGAGCTCCATTATGAGCTTCGCCCTTATCTTCCTTGCCATGTGGTTTCTCCTTCCGTGGATCGGTTGCATGGCAAGCCGATTCTACGGGCGGAGGAGGGGCGATACGGAAATGGCGGAACGGGCGATACGGAAGGAGCGAAACGTCTGGATGGGAAGCGATACGGAAAGCGCGAAACAGGTGCTACTCAGAGCGAGCAATACTCACCGCCCGCGGCGCGCTTCAGTACCGCTCGCATACGCGCCCGCGCCCCACCGGTCCGCCGCCTATACGATCGAGACGCCATACCGGTAGTCGAGAGAAAGGAATGGATCATGGCGAGAAGGATACCGGCGAGGGAGGTGCCCAGGCTGAGGTCGTCGAACCTATCGCTCAACGCGATCGCCGCCGCGCTGCACGCGTCGAAAGCCAGCGTCTCCGTCGTGCTCAGGGCCGCGGCCGAGCACGACGTCGCCTGGGAGGAAGCGGAACGGATGAGCGCCGGGGAAGTGTACGCCCGCCTGTTCCCGGAGCGCGAGCAGCCGGGGCCGGTGTACCCGGACCCGGATTGGGACGCGGTCCACGCCGAGCTCGCGAAGGTCGGCGTCACGCTCAGGCTCCTGCACGGCGAGTACCGCGAGGAGTGCGCCGCGCGGGGCGAGGCGGCCACGTCCTACGACCGCTTCTGCAAGCGGTACAGGCAGTTCACGGTCAGCAGGAACGTCGTGAGCTGGGTCGGCCGCAAGGCGGGCAGGAACATGGAGGTCGACTGGTCCGGTCCGACCATGTCCCTCGTCGACCCGGCGACCGGCGTCGTCTCGAAGGTCTACCTGTTCGTCGCCTGCCTGCCCTTCAGCAGGTACAGCTACGTCGAGCCGGCCCTCGACATGAAGCAGGACACCTGGCTGCGCTGCCACGTCCACGCGTTCGAGTTCCTCGGAGGCGCCACCCCGTGCATCGCGCCCGACAACCTCAAGACCGGCGTCACCGCCCACCCGAGGGAGGGCGAGGTCGTGCTCAACGCCGCGTACGAGGACCTCGCCGCCCACTACGGGTCGGCGGTCATGCCGGCGAGGGTCCGCAGGCCCCGCGACAAGGCGACCCGGCGTCGTCGACCTCCTCGGTCAGCCACTAGTCTATAACCAGCAGCTCGCCGCGTGGCTGGCCACCAAACTACCAGATTACTATGAAATAATACGAACATGCTGCGGAGAAAAAGACCATAATTGACGTAAGAAGCAGCATAGTTATTCTTGTCGTGCTTTCTTCCTTTATCAATTTGCCTGAATTACTGATCTGTATGCCCCCTGTAGAAAAAGAAGGGGCAAGCAAGGCAGCGTATAGCAACAGCGGAGTAAGGTATCGTGCTTGACAACCTGCAATGGCATCCGATCCAACTGATGTAAAGCTCACATATAAAGCCGTGCAAACAAGAGCAATCGATGATGCGACTATAGTAAGAACCCACAACCTACCACACAGGCTCAATCCAAAAGTCTTCGTTTTTGGACTATCAATTAAAGATCCAACGACGAGAACCGTAAAGGGCAAGGCTGAGCTCCATTGCAACACAACCGGAAGAGAGACGCCCATATAAGAGAATGAAAGCGAGTACATATCGGAATTAACAGGGGAAATATAGCCCAATATGAAGTTGATGAGCGTGTATGCGTAATCCAACGGATGAGAGAGAATATACGCGATTTGACCTGACGCACTAACATCAGATCCCCCGCGGGCATCCCCTGCTTGCGCATCAGCGCTAAATAGCATTGGCAACACAAATGATAAAACCATTACGAGCCCGAAGGCGACTACGAAACCGATATAGCGTTTGTAAGCGGTGCGCGAGGAAAACTTGGCTCGGGGCATAAGAAGTAGCAGACCAATGACTGGAAAGTAAATTGCCTTTGGAGCAAGCCCTAGGAATAACGCAGTGACGATTTTTAGCAGGCTTTTGATTGTAAGTCGCTCGAGCGGACGGCTAATTTCTCTCACTACCAAAGCAGCTGCAAGCATGAGAAATGACGTCACAACAGGATCATACGAATAATTTGAAGCGAGAAAAATACTCGTCGGAAGAAGACCAATGAGCATCATGGACAACTTTTTAGTAGGGATAATACGGATGGCGAAAGCAACAACTACTGCATATGAAATAAGGTTGCCCATCTTACCAAACATGAAGCTCACCAAAATTGGAACATGGAATACGCGAGCTACCCACAGACCGATTGCCGATGGAACATACCCGAATGTGGAGACCGTAGTGAGGCTGCTTTTCGATATGGGCGATGCAAAACTTGCCTGCTCCATATATTCGCCCGACTGTTCAGCAGAAGCACCCGCTTCAGCGACCTCATCCACCGACTCGCGGAGCAATTCATGGTCTAAATTCACCGCAGCCCAGGGCTTGGTGACGAGCAGTTGATCCGCGTATGAATACTCCGAATGTCCTAGGTATGACAAACCGAGAGCCCTGTCGTAATGAATCTCGTCATCCCAAGAAATCGCGGTTACCGGAGGTGCTATGAAAACTAAGAAAGATCCCAATAGTAGGCAAGAGCTGAGAAAAAAAAGCTCGACCCTTCCCTTCTTCCAGAAATAAAAGAACGCACCAACGCCGACAAGGAACAAGCAAATCAACAGATAAGTTAAACGACCCGCAACTACACCGATTATCTTAGAGACAAAGTAACTAGGCACCAAGCAAATTATTGCGACAAAGAGGGTCATCAGCGTGACACCCGGAATAGAGTAGACAAACAGTTTGCCAATAGACCTTTGATACGAATGCCCTGAAGGCCCGATCTTGGGAACCGCGGCGTACGAATTGGAGACATGTACGATTATGCAGCCCGAAATAGCGACGAAAAAGATTAGAATACGTCGCTTGCTCCAATCTGATAACTCTAACGGGGTAGACAACGGCGCTCCCCAAAGCGTAAACACCTCAAGAAGAATGGCACCTATAGCGCTTAACCCAATGATACAAGCGAGCATCTTGGGAGAAGAAACGCCATATTTGGTCTGTTTCGGAGTCCTAAGAAAGAAATGATACGAATAAGCAATGAGTACAGCTCCGACAAACGCAGCCAGGGCATAGACAAAAGCCGCGGAAGGACGTAGCTTGATAAAGGCCAGCGACGCAGCAGATAAAACGCCGACGAGCAACGCGGCAATTACCCCAATATCCGCCTTACTCAGATCGGCCTTCCCAATAGTCATCTTTCTTTATCCTCCAAACCTCAAGCGGGGCTAAGGGCAGTTTCAGAGTTTTCCCCTCACTTGCTATTCTGCACTGGTTAGTATCGATACAGCATGCCTGGGCTCAATCGATTTCTCATCATCTGATGATACAGTGAGCCCTCTTGGCTATTTGCTCATTCTCAAGTTCTTGTTCCAAGATTAGCAACATCCCGCGCAATTTTGAACGGCGCCTTGCAAAGCATGCCCTAGACGCAATAAATAAGATGAGAATTACACATGAAGCGGAAAACCAAATAATCAGAGAGGCAATGGTGCTATCCGCAGAAATCTCACCATTGCCTCCCTTGTACCATTCTGAGAAGGCCCAGCCGATAGTAGCTCCCGGAAAACCCATGCCACTGACATAAGCGAAACGATCTCGCCGTCCCCATTTGCGGCATCAAGCAGTGCAAGCAGGATTCTTACTTACTGCGCCAAACCAAGCTCCATCTTTTGAGGAGCCTCGGATGTGCAGCTTGAACAAAAAGAAATTCTAACCAAACGCCTCCCGGAAACTTTCTTATCGTTGTTACTCATTTTGAGCTCATACTCCGCACAGCCCAAAATCCCAGAATCGCCGTGACATCGTTTATGCGAAAGCATATCCGGGATTTTTATATTTAATATCCCTAACACACTCCCCAACTCGCCTGCAGCGCTACGTATCTTCTTGATCGTCCAATCACTTCATAAGCGCAAGCTATTCAACGCGAGAATTCTCGCGGCGTTTCAGTTTGGGGATTTTTACCATGGTTGATTCGTCAGGAGATGACGAGTCTAGCACCGGGGCTGCGCCGCGAGGTGGAGTATAATCACTTTTCGTTGAACGTTTTGTCCGTGAAAGGCAAGTGCATGCAAAGCGATGATACTCAGACTCCGTCCCCGAAGCCGATTCTGTGGATGGTCATTCCTTGTTACAATGAGGAAGCTGTCTTGCCGGAAACATCTGGGACGTTTTTGTCTGAGCTCAGCGGATTGATTTCGGCCGAAATCGTAAGTGATAAAAGTAGCATTCTGTTTGTAGACGATGGGTCGAGTGATAGCACATGGACCATCATTGAAAGACTCTCAAACGACGATGCTCATTTCAGGGGAATATCACTGTCAAGAAATCGAGGTCATCAGAATGCCCTTCTTGCGGGGCTTATGGAAGCGCGTAAGTACTGTGACGTCTCCATTTCTTTGGATTGCGACGGGCAAGACGATATCTCGGCCGTATCTAAAATGATTGAAAAGTACCTGGACGGTAGTGACGTCGTATATGGCGTTAGAAACGACAGGTCTACCGATACGTTCTTTAAAAGGATGACTGCGGAGGCTTTCTACGGCATGATGAAAGAGATGGGGGTAGATACCGTCTTCAATCATGCAGATTATAGGCTCTTGAGCCTTGCCGCTCTGGATGGGTTGTCGGAATATGGAGAATCAAATCTGTTCTTGCGCGGAATGGTTCCGTTGATTGGGCTTCCCAGTTCAACCGTTGAGTACTCGCGCGCAGCTCGCGTTGCGGGTGACAGTCACTATCCCCTACGAAAGATGATCGCTCTCGCTGTTGACGGGATAACGAGCCTTTCGATTAAGCCTATCCACCTAATTAGCGCGGCGGGCGCTGTAATTGGCCTCGTTGGCCTATTGGGGACCTTTTGGGCGATCCTCTCTTATTTCTCTGGGGCGACGGTTTCGGGCTGGACGAGTACCATCTGTGTCATCTTGTTTTTGGGTGGCACGCAACTCCTGAGCCTCGGTGTTATCGGCGAGTATGTGGGCAAGGCGTATCTTGAGACAAAGAGTCGCCCGCGCTATCTAATCGAAAAGAGAACGTATGAAAGCAACCGACGAAACCTAAGGGGCTAACGTGGTCGAATCTTGTCCTGCGACACGTGGAGTCGTTAAGATTCCGTGGTTTTTGCGTTTTGGCAGATGTGTCGCTTTGGCGTATTTCTCGCTTGCCCTGCTTGCCGTTGCTTTCCTTGCCCCGCGCCTGCCTTATGCCTGCAAAGGGGAGGAGGCATCCCTTTCTTTACCTAGTCTGGCTGTGGTTGTGATAGTGGGGCTCGTTGTCTCTGTGGCATTGGCTAAGAGACGGCCAAAGGCGAACGTGGACTTCCTTGGTCTTCAAATGTTTAGACGCGTTAGCATTTCATTGGCCGTGGTAGTTTTCGTGCTTCAAATCTGCCTAATCAATAGCATATATTTTGAGACAGGCTGGGATGTCGGTGTGCTGATGTCGGGGTTGTCCGATGAGGGAGCCACGCTGGATTATTTCTCGCGCTATCCCAACCAGCTGTTTTTGCTTTTTATCTTCAAGACTGTGGGCCACTTTTGCCAACTTATTGGATTCCAAAACGTATACCTCATGCTTGACGTGGTGGGAGCAGCGTGTGTTACTTTGGCTGTTGTTCTGACCTCCTTTGTTGTGGCGAGGCTGGCGGGTTTTGGTCCTGGGTACTATACGCTTGCGTTCGGTTGTTTGTACTTGAGCTTCTCTCCTTGGATTGCGGTTCCTTATTCAGATACGTATGGAACTATCTGCCCCGCGCTGGTCTTGTTTCTGTACAACAATACTGGCCGAAGCCCGTTACGCACATTCGGCATGCTCTTTTTCGGCGTGGTCGGATACTTTATTAAGCCTACGGCCATCTTCGTTGTTGTCTCAATTGTGCTTATAGAGGCTGCATGCGCGATAAGTCGTCGAAGGTTTGTCGTTGACGGGCAGTTGGATTGCTCTCAAATCAAATCGCTCTTTTTCCAATTCGCTGCGATCACATGTGCTCTTGTTCTCTCGTTTGGCGCCAACTCACTCGCAAGGGAGGCGGGTCCGGTGATTGACGCCGATAAATCCTTTTCGATGGCTCATTTCTTGATGATGGGATTTAATGACGAGACTTATGGGTGCTACTATGAAGACGACGTTATCTATTCCGCCTCATTTGGTAGCCAACAGGATAGATCACATGCAAATTTCGAAAAGTGGGCTGAGAGGTTAGAGTCTCTGGGTCCCCAGGGTGTTTTGAAGTTGATGGTCCAGAAGACTATTTCGAACTATTCGGACGGTACTTTTGCGTGGGCTGCTGAAGGAAACTTTTTTTTGAGTACTCCTCATTCTGACAACACGCTGTCAAAGTTCTTTGGAGAAGACGGCTCTTTCACGCTGTTCCAGGTTTTTGCCCAGCTTTGCTGGATGTTTGTCCTGGTCGGTATGTGTCTGAACTGGCTGAAGTTCCCTAGATCAAAGACGGAGTATGTGGTTTTATGTTCGGTGTTCTTGCTCAGCGTGTTTTTGATGCTGTTTGAGTGCAGGGCCAGGTATATGTTTCTCTATTCTCCATTTTTTATTGCGCTCGCGGTGCTTGGATGGAGAAACCTGATTGATGTGTTTGCGAAGCGATTCTCGGAAAACAGACTGTCTGGCCGAGAAAGACTCCGCGGGGTTTAACTTGCGGCGAGAAACCTCTTTCTAGACCAGTAGTTCTACATCATAACAACGGCTATGGCGGCAATCTTTAACTATTCTGTAGTCCAGGTTCGCCAAGTAGGTTCTAATCCACATGCAAATCTCATTGATGACCAGACCTGGTAGTGCAAGGGGTTGAATTGTCACTCTTGGATATTTAAATGAAGGCCGCATTTAGATGGTAGCTATCGAGGAGGGACCTGCCGGCATCCGTAGCGCATTGAATGCCGTGAACATGTCGTGCATGAAGCGAGGGTTAAGCTGTGGGTGAGCTTGTCGAGCACGGTCACGTGCACCCCGGGGTAGTTCTTCACTACGTAGTGCACGAAGCTGGACCCGATGAAGCCGCAGCCACCGATGACGATGATGTTGGTGGGTTCGAAGGGCATAAAGACTGGTGTCATGCTACTTGAGAGCGAGCTCTTCAACAAGTGCGTTCACGCGACGTCTGAGCTCTGCAATCTTTACCGTGTTGGAGAACTCTCGATAAAGAAGCAGCGCAATTGCATAGAGGAATACGAAGTTCGACGGGCTTTCGAAGCCAAGGGCCCCTGCGAGCCAGAAGGCAATCTGGGGAACGGCTGCAAACACGACAAAGCTCAAAGCAAAGAACAACCAGAACACGGAGTCGAGAACCTGTATCTGAGCCTTACGGAGCTTCTTCACTATCACGAACAAGATGGCAAATGCACCCAGAATGAGTACGACCCTTAAAACGCTAGACATATAATCACCTGAACCACTGAACGAAAAGAATGGAGATGCAAGCTCGCGCCATGTAAGCAATCGACTTGGAGATATTAAGATAGCTCTCCCCCGCCTGGCGTTCACGCATCTCAACTTGAACCTCGCTCACCTTCGCCCCCTTTTTTATAAGAAGCGAAATGCTCTCGGGCTCAGGGTTAAGCGAGTCGTCCTGCGCGAAGCGCTTAATCATTTCCTTGCTAAACATTCTCATTCCCGAGGTAGGGTCAGCTACGCGCTTTCCCGTAGTCAGCTTGATCATGACTGTAATAAGGCGTGAGCCAATCATTCGAGCGGAGATTTCCTTTTTCACGTGGAGGAAGCGTGAGCCAATTACGATATCAGCGTTTTCATTAATAGCGGTCTCGAGCATTTCATCGATATACTCAGGCATATGCTGACCGTCCGCATCAAACTGAAGGGCATAATCGTAGCCGTTGCGGAGCGCGTACTTCATGCCCGTCTGAAATCCAACGGTGAGGCCAGAATTGACTGGCAGTGTTACGTAGTTGTACCCACGATCGCGACAAATCCGCTCAGTTAAATCCTTGGAGCCGTCGTTTACTACGAGATAGTCAACACTTGGAGCGACACCTACCAGCTCGTCAACCGTGGCCTCGAGCGATTCTTCCTCATTATACGCTGGAATAATAACCAGCAATCGATGATGCTTATCCATACATCCACCTTACCTTTTATCTTCCGAAACGTAATCCAGGCATCACATACTATTTCCAGTAGCCTTTTAGCTGAATAACTAACACGGTTGCCATGAAGCCTATTCCACAAAGAGCAGAAATGAGACAGACATATGTAACACCATCCATCGAATACAGAGCAATTAAAGGTAAGGCGCAGAGAGAGGAAATTAGAGCAGCAACATTCCCAACAAAGGCACCCCGGAAGTTTCTGATAGCCATTAGCAAATCGTTTACAAACCACATATACCCCGTAAGCATCGCAAGCGCCACAAGCGGAGGAAGTAGATATGAAAAGCCAGACATCTTTTTCCCATACACAAGAACAAGAACCGGCTCACCTAAAACCATTACTCCAATAGCGCACACCAGCCCCAGAACAACGATCCCGACCGTCGCCTTTGTCAAAAGCGCATTGAAGCCTTTCCTGTCCCTAGCAGCAAAACTCTCCGAAAAATAGCCTAGAAGAGGATTGTAGATATAGGAGGCGCCCGTCTGAATAAGCGCAACAGGAGCAGCTGCGGCAGCATAAATGCCAAGAGCAGCCTCCCCTTGAACACCAACAAGGTATTGCCTTGGAATCGAAGATGCTGACGCCGCGGCAATGGACGCAAGAACGATGGGGAGACATCTCAAGGCCAGTCGAAGGCACTTTTTGAACGAGATGCTTGGGGCCAATGGGCCGAATTGAAGGGTCCTTGGCAAATCGTAGACAGCACCAACGAGGATCACGACAACGGTCATTGCAACTATCGCCGCCTCGAGCGATTCGCATAAGCCAAACACTACGGTAAAGGCAACAAGAGATAGAATCCCCTGAAAAGACAGAGACTTACCGATGTAATCCATTCGATGATGGCGCTGATCGCACGCGTGAAAGACGTCTACAACCAAGGAAATAGACTTGTAGACGGCATAGAGCAGAATAGCTGCAATCGCTCCCGATTCGCATGTAAACAGCGAATAGCCGGTGCACAGAGCGAGCGCGACTCCGCAAGTGAAAAACCGAAACGCCAGGTATTCACCCGTGGTATTCTCATTCTCAACATCTGAGACCTGGTACGTATACATGCGATACTGAGCGATAGGGGCAAAGATGTTGTAGATGGACATTGCCAAAGAGAAAACGCCGGATGCCTCGTAACCTGAACCAAGGCGAACGATCAGAATCGTAATCAGCCATTGGCAAGCAAGGTTAACGATGGAACCGAACGAGTTCCACAGCATATTCTCTTTAAGAGAGAGCTGCTTAACCTCACTCATCTACCGAACCAATGCTTCCCCGAGACTTTGCAGCCCCTTCTCCAGAACATCAGCAATTCGCTCACTCGCATGACCGTCACCATACGGGTTGCTGGCATGAGCCATGCGGGAATATGCTTCTTCATTCTCTAAGAGGTCGCAACATGTTGAGAAAATAGCATCTTCACTTGTGCCAACAAGCTTAAGCGTGCCCGCCGCAACGCCCTCAGGGCGCTCGGTCGTATCACGCATCACCAAAACCGGCTTACCCAAGCCCGGGGCCTCTTCCTGAATGCCGCCTGAATCGGTAAGAATCAAGTAGGAGCGGGCCATGAAATTATGAAAATCAACCACGTCTAGAGGATCAATTAGATGAATGCGGTCGCAGCCGTCCAACTCTTCATGAGCCGCCTTGCGAACGACAGGATTCAAATGTACAGGATAAACAGCGCGCACGTCATCATGCTTTTCAACAATTCTGCGAATAGCCCTGAACATGTGGTGCATGGGCTCGCCAAGATTCTCTCGACGATGAGCCGTAATCAAGATCAGGCGCCTATCTCCAACCCAATCAAGCTCGGGATGCGAATAATGATCGCGCACCGTCGTACGAAGCGCGTCAATGCCAGTATTTCCCGTCACGAAAATTCGACTGGAATCCCGATGCTCAGAAAGCAGGTTGTTGCGAGCTGCTTCAGTTGGAGCAAAGTGCCAAGCGGCAAGTATGCCGGTTGCCTGCCTATTAAATTCCTCGGGATACGGTGAGTGGATGTTGTATGTACGCAGACCCGCCTCGACATGGCCCACGGGAATGCCCTTGTAGAAGCATGCAAGTGCGGCGGCAAAGGACGTCGTCGTATCACCGTGAACAAGAACAACGTCGGGCTTGAGCTGATCCAGCACGCCGTCCAAGCCATTAAGAACAGCCGTGGTAACATCGAACAAAGTCTGTCTTTGTTTCATGACGTGCAAATCAAAATCGGGCACAACCCCAAACTCCTCAAGGACCACGTCGAGCATCTGGCGATGCTGGCCGGTAACGCAAACCTTCGCGTTAAGGCCAGATCGGTTCTTCAGCTCCTTTACGAGAGGACACATCTTGATTGCTTCGGGCCTTGTTCCAAATACCAACAGGACCGTCTTCTTCGACAAAGAGCTCATGCTGCACTCCATACTTCACTCAAGCCTATTTGCACAAACCAAACATTTTCAATAACGAACGGTACATAAATCCACAAAACGGAATGGCTTTTGCCCTTATTCCGACTGTGCTATGCATCAACTCTGAAACGTACAGGCGATATCCCTTCCAGTTCGTAATGAGCAGCCGATCAGTATTCTTCGTGTAGCCATCGGCAAGGTATTCGCACACGTAGAGAGGAAAGGCGTACCCACGAATTAGATATCCATCGTTGCTGAATCTATTAAAGACAACTGCTTCAGGAACAAACCTCTCATCTTCAAAAACCGGGAATCGGTACTTCCTCAACCGTTCCGTCACAAAGGCCTCGGCAAGGTCACCCGTAATCCCCTTCGATCGGCGATCAATTGACGAATAATCGATGTACGAACCCACATTGTCTTGCAGAATTCCTCCCGTAAGCTTGTTGCCCGGAAAAATACGAACTCCCGACAAGGCAATCAGGCGCTCGTTAGACATAACGGTTTCACAGTTCTCCCCAATACGCTCCAAGGCATCATCGGTTAGATAATCGTCGCTGTCTACCGGGAAAAACAAGGCTCCCTTCGCCTCATCAAGACCCTTATTCCATGCAACGTGCTTTCCGCTATTGACCTGGAAAAAATAGCGGATAGGAAATTTCACCTGACAATCTTGCTGCATCGCCTCGACGAGCTTTCGCGTATCATCCGTGCTTCCATCATCAACAATTATCCATTCGAAATCTCGAAAAGATTGTCTTTTCAGACTTTCGAATAGCTTGGGAAGGATATATGCGCGATTATAAGTCGGGGTAAAAACCGTTATAAGCATAGACGACCCGCTCACTTTAGCAACTGGACCCAACGCTTCCCAAATCCCTGGCAAACGGGATGAGGGAATTTGCAAAAGAAACCTTTTGCACCAGGCGATCACATGAATCCCTGTCGCATACCGCATTGTCCATTTTCAAAACGAGATCATCCACATCCCCGTTATACAGAAGTCCAACACCATGTCTATCAATCTCTTCGGCAATGTCGTAAACGTAAGGAGTAGTGATTACCGGCCTGTGCGCCGCGACGTATTCCAAGAACTTGTTAGGGTAAGCAAAGTGGTTCGTTGGAACGTCCTCTCTCAACATCACGAAGAAGTCCGCAGCACAGAACACGCTAGGGAGGTCAGATGGCTTGAAGCTATCGAATTCAACGTCGTCACAATCACCGATTGCGGCGCGTGCAGAAGTAACGTCACCAGACAAAACAAGTAGCTTTGCCCCACGCCTCTTCAGTATTTCGCGATACAACTCTGCAGTTTGCGGAAGGCATTGCCACGACGAAGCTCCGCCTGAGTAAACGAGCAGCCACTCGTTATCTTCTACACCGTACTTCCTCCTATAATCCTCTCGATACTTAAGCTCCTCCGCACGACCAAAGCTTGGCTTCGCCCCCGTCGCACACGGAACAATGTAGAACTGACCCTCTTTGCAGCCGCACTCTCGACAAAGGAAACTGCGATACGCTCGAGAAACACAAAAGATACGGTCGAACTTACGCAAATATTTGCGCTGCTCGTATCTCTCAACAAAAGCGGCGGCACGGTGGAATGAGCCAAGGAAGAGGGGCTCGTCGCGTGCAAGAAGGGAGCCGTCGCCGTAATAACCATGAACATCAGCACATACAAAAGCTCCCGACGCCTCGGCGGCGCGCTTCATCCGGTCGACATAACGAAACAGCCCCACGCCAGAAAGGATGATCGCCTTGTAGGAGCCACTCAAAACCTTTTTTTCCGCAGTGGTAATTAGCTCTTCATATCCCGACAGCAGCTGCATGGGATTCATAAAATCCCGCCGAACATAAACGCCGGGTCCAAAAGCTTCACCACCCTCAGAAACACCCAAGCGAACATTGCAAAGAGCCGCAACATCAGACTCAATGCCCCACCCATTCTTTAGAGCATCTGCTCTATTTTTAATCAGGCTAAACTCGCCGCCCGAGGTGGCAACATTCCTTGAGGTCACAATAAGAATATCGTGCATCACTATACCTTCTCATTCTCCTACTTCTGAAGAAAACAATATCCGAACGAGGAAACAAAACCGCGGCAAACCCCAGTCAACGGAAAAGCAACACCAACGTAATTGCTACGCACCAAGAAGTTCAACGAGCCTCTCTGCAGTATTGCCCCACGTACAATACTCTCGAACTCTACTCTGGACCAGCCGTCCCTTTCGCCGCGTCTCCGCTTTCGATGCGCACGCCACTCGTATTGCTTCGGCAATTTGGTCGGGAGCACAGCCATCCAACAAAAAACCGCAATCTTCCTCACCAAATACTTCGTCAACTCCGCCCACCAAGGGAATGATTGCCGGGGTGCCGCACGCCGAAGACTCGAGAAGGGTCGTACAAAAACCCTCTGATCTCGTAGGAAGACACAGCACGTCTGCGGCCTGAAGCAAGGACGACACATCCGCCGGACGCAAAGGACCAACATAGGAGACATTCTCAGGAGTAGAATCCATCAACTCACGCAGGGGACCATCACCCGCAACCACCAACTTTACGGGCGTTTCATTCAGTTGCTTCATAGCCGCAAGAAGGGAGTCGATACCCTTCTCGGGAATCAACCTTCCAACAAAACAGGCAAGAACAGAATCCGTCCCGACGCCCAATTCGGCACGAAAATCTCGATTTGAGGCATTGGAGCAATAAGCATCAACGTCAATCGCGTTAGGCAGGATATCAATGCCAGAAATACCAAATTGTCGAAGCCAATCCAGGCTTTTCTTAGAAACACCGCAAAACACTGGATGAAACCGCTTGGCAATCGAAGTAATTATGTGTTCATAGGCGCGAACGAACACATCCAATACTGCGTTTCCGAATGTAAGATACTGCGATCCATGGTCAAGAACGATGGGGGTAAGATGATGGCGCCTGGCGAACCGAAGCCCACAGATTGAATGGGGATAAAACCTCGTATTAACTAGGACGCCATCGAAGCACTCGCCATCAAGAGCCCTCAGCATGCTCCGATAAGCTCTTCCAAAACGCGAGACAGGGAACCTGCCACCAAGCAATGGAAAACACGGCAGTCTTACAACCTCAATACCATCGTCTGTTACCTCTCGAGACGGCAGCGAATCGCAATTACACGTGACCACGACCGGCTTATGGCCCATGCCAATGAGCGTAACTGCGAGGTTTCTGGTATAGGACTCAACACCGCCAATGTGAGGCAGATATTGAGCGGAAAAGATTGCTATTCTCAGCGCTTCAGCCATTGATTCTTTCTTACTCTCTCGTCATCTCTATCTCGCTCTAGAAAAGCCAGAACGAGCTTGAATCTTGGCATAAGAGCTCCCAATCTCTTAGCAAAAGATATAGTTTATGGTAGCAGACCGCCCTACAAACAAAGGGACGGAGCTCACGCTCCGTCCCTTTGCTACTTGACGGTCACGGGATTAGTCGTAAAACCGTTACCCAGATACTCGCTTGGTCGACGAGGGACATGGTCGGACCGGACCAGTCGACCTCCATGTTCCTGCCCGCCTTGCGGCCGACCCAGCTCACGACGTTCCTGCTGACCGTGAACTGCCTGTACCGCTTGCAGAAGCGGTCGTAGGACATCGCCGCCTCGCCCCGCGCGGCGCATCCTCGCGGTACTCGCCGTGCAGGAAACTGAGCGTGATGCCGACCTTCGACGCGTGCAGTGCAGAGGCGATCACGTTGAGCGACAGGTTCGACGACGTCAGCCTGAGCACCACCCTCGCCGGTATCCTTCTCGCCAAGATCAGTTCCTTTCTCTCGACTACCGGTATGGCGTCTCGAGCGTATAGGCGGCGAGCCGGTGGGTCGCGGGCGCGGATGTGAGCGGCACTAAAGCGCGCTACAGGTGGTACAGAGAAGGACGATTACTCATGTAGACCCATTACATGCACAAAACATCAAGGACAATTGCATTTAAGCCTTCGCCGTAACCTTTACCGGGAACGGCCCAACGTCCATTTAGGTCCGTCGTCTTGGGAGCACACCCACGGGAAACAAGATTAAAGCGTGGGTCAATACACGGATTATTCAAAGGTTCAGTTGTTGCGTACGCTTTTAAATGCTGCGCCTGAACCCTAAGCCCTTCTCTAACGGAAGAAAAAGTATATCCGGGATTTCCAGGACCGGTGGCTCCAACACCTCCAAAATTGCACTGATTTGCCTGGACCAAATTTCCGAATCTTAAATAGCCCGTCTCTTTCATGACTTGAGCATATAAAACTTCAGGACATACTCCCTCAAATGAGGCTTCTTCGTAAAGGATCTTACAAAACTCATCAATAGAGGCGCTGCCTTTGCTTTTATACACGCTTGTTGGATAAGTATGCTTCCCAACAGTCCTGCCGTAATGAACGGCAGCATCCTCGTAAGAAGTGAAAGACGAGGACATTATATAGCCCTCAAATCCAGTCATGCTCGAACCATTACGGTGCTCTTTCATCCCATATTCGAGATAGTGGAGATAATACTCTTTTAAATTACTTCCGTAAGCCTTCCTAAGATCGAGGTACCTCGTTCTATAACTATAAACGTCGAACGCCTCGGAGCCGCGGCGGCCCTCCGACATTCCGTAGTTGATGAAGTGCCGCAGGACGGCCGAGTCGTCGACCATAGTCACGCCGCCGTAGGTCGACTTGGTGAAGGCCTTCTCGACGTCGCCGTTGCGGGAGAGGTAGTACTCGGGGTCGTAGACGGGAGCGTAGTCCACGCCGCCCGCCTTGGTTGCGGCGCCCTTGAGCTTCGAGCAGCCGGTGGCGTGGCGCCCCTCCTTCTTGCCGTACATAAGGTAGTGCGAGTAGTAGCTGGCGAGGTCGGTGCCGAAGGCGGCGCGGAGATCGGGGTACTCATTGTAGTAGCTCTGCACGTCGAACGCCTCGGAGCCGCGGCGGCCCTCCGACATGCCGTAGTTGATGAAGTGATCCAGGGCCTTATCTTTGCTTCCGTTTGCCCATTCGTTAACATCTGGATACTTATTGAGATAGTAGTCGGCATCGAAAACAGACGAATAATCAAGCCAAGAGGATTTGGGGAACTGCGCGATGATGGCATCCGCATCAGCTTCTCCAAGGCGTTTGCACCCGGCATCACTAAAGTACTTGTTCGCATCGCCCCAATTAGAGATAAATCCGTGCTCAATCAAAATACCGGGGATTCCAGCTTCACGAGCGCAACGAATAACAGCGAATTCGTCGCCTACCTGCATCTGAAAGACACCACGGTTTGTAAGTCCGAGAGCAACAAGATTGTTCTGAACCTTCTGGGCCAGCTCGTACGAAACCTGGGTATAGTCAGCCCCGTTCACGGTAGGCGAATATACCTCGGCGCCATGAGCTGCGGACGAACCTGAATTGATATGGAAACTGATATAGGCCTGGGCGCCCTGATTGACGCAACGCTGAACGCGGTAAAGGAAGTCGCTGCTACCGTAGCTGCCCGACTGCTCACGAGCGAGAATTACCTTAAATCCGTAATTCTCAAGCTTGGTCTTACACGCGCTAACAATCTTCCATGTTAGGTCGGCTTCACTCTTCCCATTGCCCTGAGCGCCGGGATCGGATCCACCGTGACCGGCATCAAGTGCAACCACGCGAACGTTTTTACGAGCCGAACGGGAATCGACGCTATAAGCCGCAATGTCACCATCACCTTCAGAACCGGAAAGCGCCTCTTCAATAGAGAAAGCCTCGACAGGATTGCCGTTCTCATCAGCATAGTAGACCGACAAATCATCGATATTGTCAACGCTATCAGATGAAGAAGACGAATTGACTACGTCAAAGCTGTAATCCTCAGAGGAGAGGTCCACTGAATAGATCGCGTTCGAATCCTTCACCTGATACGTAATACCGGTTAAAAAATACCGCGCTACCAACAAATCTTGTCCAAATGTAAAGCCCGCAGCATTCCCAGAGAAAGCCGAAGCTTCAACGGAGCGCTCTTCGCCAGAATTGCTGACGAATGATAGGGACGCAGAGGTCAAAACATCAGAATCAGATGCAGTTGCGAACGCCGCCTCTTGCATAGCACCCAAAGAAAGAGAGGGTTGCGAAATGTACAAGTATTGGAAAGAGGCATCGACACAAGAGGAATCGGAAGATTGAGCCGATTGAGCGGCCGATTCGACATCCGAATTACAAGAGCCTGCTTCGGCGGTCTTCTCAGTATCCTCACAAGAGTCGGCTTCGGCGGTCTTCTCAGTATCCTCACAAGAGTCGGCTTCGGCGGTCTTCTCAGTATCCTCGGAAACGAAATCCGAAAATGAAGAGGAGCTAGAGGTCTCGGCTTCATTATTAGAGAGCGAGGAAAACTCAAGTGCATAGGCCGACGAAACGGGAGCAAGGAAAGAAGAGGAAACCAGAACAGCGGTAACCAAATTAGCAACTGCGCAACGAACCTTTTTCATATATGCACTCCCAATAAATTAACGTAAATCTAAATTGTAGACTTTAACTAAAACAAAATAGAACTCGAATAATTCTAACTGAATTACTTGACCTGCCGTTAACCCATTTTCACCCTTACCCCATTATCGGAACCGAGCTGAGGAAGGCAGCGTAGGAGAATCGCGATTACGAATTTACGCACCGCTTAGGACTTGACCCAACAATGGCCTACTTCGGCAAAGAAACCCCTTCAATCTTGTCCCACAAAACATCAAACACCCTACCCGGATGCTTGAAAAACGCCCGATACAGAACCTGTCGAACCGCCTCGACGCAGGAAGCGGCAACATACACGCCGGTCACCACGAGCACCACCGACAGCAGTCCCCACGCTGGGTGGCAGTGGGAGAACACAAGCAAGTTCTTCCACAGCAGCTCCTGCATGTACGCGCTGTCCGTGGCAAGGTACACGCCAAACGACAACGTGGCCAAGTAATTGACAACAGGCCAATGCGCAGGTTGAGCGTTAAAGACAAACAAGCACACCGGAAGTGCGATCGTAAGCGACAAGAGGCTTGCGGGATTAGTCACCACCGATTCGTACACGTTGGAAGCGAAAGCGCTCAAAAGGAGCACATCCTTTTGAGCCACAAAGTAGCAAACATACACAGCAACGTACGAAAGAACGGGCAGCACCAAAACCCTCGCACCCGCCCCACCGCGATAATGCCACTTAAACCAACACGTCACGCACGCGATCACGACCGTCTGACCCGTCAGGGAGGAAACAAAGCCACCAATTGTCGAATACGGCACAACGGGCAAGACCCCATATAACACGACCAGCAGCATACAGAGCTCACCCAGTCGCCGGCTCGTCAAGGTACGCAACCCGTCGAACAGATAGGGCGCCACAAGAATCAGCAAAATATACACCGTAGGAAACCACCACAGAGAGGCGAGCGGAGCAAAGACGGCAGCCATTAGCTCTTCAGCTTGCAGACCATCCCCCGCCTTAAACACGCCGAAGTACAGGACGAGTGGCACACTATAAAAGAGCATTTGCCCCAGCAGGGTCCAAGCCCTTCGCAGCTGACCCTTAAGTGTCAGTTGCGCGTCGGCCAGGTACCACACCGTAATGATAAAAAACACGGCAACGGCAATACGCCCCGAAGGGTACAACACGCCATGCAGCACCATGCGTGCAACGGTCCCGGGGAAAACGGAAATAGGCTCAGCATTATGAATCACGAAATGATGAGCTACTATGAACCACATCGAGATGATGCGCAGAAGCTCAACCTTTGAATTGCGCTCTTTTGATCGTCCCAAACTCTCCCCCATCAACCGTGCAACTTTTATGAGTCGCCAACGTGTCCTGCATACCAACAATTTAGCCAATTACACCTGGAGGGCAAGTTGTGTCACGAAAAGAGGCGTAATTCCCTCCAGGGCCGTCGTCGGCCGTTATCCTACGCGACCTTACCGAGCTTGTCCATGAAGGCGGCCTTCAGCGCGGCAACGGTGGCGCCCCCGACGCGCTTGTGGCGGCACCACTCCGCGACGTTGCGCTCCAGGTGGACTGCTTCTGTCAAGGCTAAACTGAACACCGGGGACTGCAGCGGAAACCCCGGACTGTGTTCCTACGCTACAGGACCTAGGCTTCTTCGGAACTGCATCGGGCTCATATAGCCCAGGTCGCTCTTGCGGCGCTTGTCGCGGTACCAGAACAGATAGGCGTCCGGCATCTCCATGAACTCCCCCATGCCAGCATCGTCCCAGCCCCTTCCGTGGAAGGACTCCACCTTCAGCCTGCCGAAGAAGCCCTCCGCCCTTGAATTGTCGGGTGAGCACCCCTTCCTCGCCATCGAGCGCACGATGCCGTGCCCATCGCAGATGGCGATCCAACCGGGCCACCGGTAATGGCTGCCGCGGTCGGAGTGCACCCAGTGGTGCTCACCATACGCAAGCTGCGAGCAGGCCCGCAGGAGCGATGAGTTGGCAAGCACCGCGTTCGGGGGCGTGCCGATGGACCAGCCGACGGGCATTCCGTTGAAGCAATTGATCGCCGGCGAGAGGTGCACTTGCCGGCGGGGATGCGGAATTCCGTGATGCCTGTGACCCACAGCCCGTTTGGCTGGCCGCGAAGCGGTGTCTGCCCCTCTCGTCCAGGCAGGTGTTCCCAGGCGCCACGTAGACCTCGCCCACGTACGGGCTGTACCTGCGCCTCCTCCGCGGCGCGCAGGCGACCAGCCCCTTTGAATTGCCCATGGAAGGAGAAGACCTATGGGCATCAACTGGAGGGTCCGCACGAAGCCGCTGGCGTTCTGGCTGGGCATCGCGGGCGCGGCGGCGACACCGGTGCTCGCGTACCTGGGACTCGGCTACGAGGCCATTCCACGCGCATGGGCGGCCCGCGGCGCGACCGACCCAGCTCGGCACCCGGAGCGAACGCAAGTTCGGCGCGGGCGGCCCCCGACGGGTGAGCACGTGGCAGTGGTTGCTCCGCTGGGGGGGGCATAATAATGAACGGTTGGCCTGCGTCCCGTGGCGGTTGCTGCAAAGGCTCCGCTTGGGAACAGATGCAATATTGCGTCCGCACCTTCTGTTAGAATTGTTCACTAGTGTTTTATGCTGCGGTTTTCTGATCCGCCGGCATGGGCTAAGGGGTGTTTTTTGGCTGTACAGGGTAAATCAAAGGAGCGCGTTCAGGACGTTGGCGAGGTCTTCACCAACGAGTGCGAGGTGAACGCCATGCTTGACATGGTGAAATCCGAGACGGAGCGCATCGACTCCCGGTTCCTGGAGCCGCCGTACGACAACGGCAACTTCCTCGCTGAGGTGCTGCGACGCAAGCTTTCCGTGGTGGCCTCGCGCTACCGCAAGAGCGCGACCGACTGCATACACGGTGCCGTCGCGGCGAGAAAGGCTGGCGCAGAGAAGCCGAAAACCGCGGCCGACAGCGGCGCGGCCGGCGTCGAACAAGGCCCAGTTGAACGCACTGGGAGCCGGGTGCAAGGTGCGCCACAAGGCATGGGGCGCCGGCACCGTGACGAGGATAGACGGCGGCTCGATCTACGTGAGCATCGGGGGCAAGGAGCGGATGTTTCAGTTCCCGGGCGCGTTCGAGCAGGAGTTCTTGAGTTTATTGGGAGCATGCATGTCTGACAACGCAATAAACATACCGGGCAACGTGTCCTCCGATATGCAGAAAGAATCCTCCAAACCCCTTTTTACCTTGCAGAGGGGTGCAACAAGGCGTGAGGTAAACGCGGTAGAAGCCAGACATTTTGTTCAAGGCATTCTTTCCAGGTCGATTAACCTAGCCACGCTTATCGGCTCTGGCGCATCTACTCCGGCCATTCCCCTGATGGGTGAAACCTTCAGGAACTTGCGAGCGGACCTCAAGCTCAACGATCCCGATCTATCTATCCTTCTGGAAAGTCGGATAACTAAAATTGCCTGTCGAGATAACGAAGACCCTGCGAAGTACTCGAACATAGAGAACCTCCTCTCGTGGCTGAGTCAGCGCATCGAGGGCTCTCTAGATAGCGCCGATGACGACAAGAGGGTTTCCGATGCAGTTCGCAAGGCCTTTCTCGAGTCCGTCGACATCAAATACAGCGCGGAGCACTCCGACGTCCTTGATAGCTATCGTAAGTTTGTTCAGGGACTTGGCGTATCGCGACAGATCCTTGCGCGCGGTGGTCAAGCTGCCTTCGACGTCGTTAATCTCTTCACAACAAACTACGACCTATTTCATGAGATGGCCCTTGAATCGAGCGGCTACGCCTATGTGGACGGGTTCTCGAACGGGCTGATACCCACATTCAACCCGCGGGAATACCATCGCAGGCCGATTGACCTCGACGAGAGATTCAGGGATCACTACGAACCGGTGAACCCCTTCTTTCGCCTTTACAAGATGCACGGGTCCATCAACTGGAGGATTTATGACGGAAACGTCGTAAGGATCCCCAGGTTTCCCGACATCACCGACGAGTACCAAGGCGACAGACAACTTATCGCCCCGATGACTTCCAAATACGCCTTGACCCAGGGCTCCCCCTATAGCGATATGTTCCGCGAGTTCGTAAATGCCCTCGCCGTCCCCAACACAGTCCTTCTGACTTGTGGATTCAGCTTCGCGGACTCTCACATATCAAACCTTATCAGCCAGGCTCTTGCGAGGCCCGATTTCACGCTCCTCGCCTTTATCGGCAACCCGGCAGAAGCAGATGTCGGTTCCCCTACACGTGTGTTCTACGATAAGGCAGGTGGCGCGAACACCTATTTCGTATATCCAAGTGAAAGGGAACTAGACCGCAAGCGCCCGCTATACTTCTCGGAATTTGCTGACTTTATCGGGCCCGAGATCACCTTCGGAGACGATGTGGCATCTGGATCTTTGGGGCTTGGTGACAAGAATGACTAATGAGGTTCCCAATCCGGGTTGGCTCATCGGCACCATCTGCTATATGGATCAGGAGAAGATAAGACTACGCGCATCACGTTCCGACTTTTCAGACCGGATGCTCGATGGCGAGCCAAGGCATCTAAACGGGCTCAATCAATATCTCTTTTCCTATCTCTCTATCTCGACAAAGATCATTTTTCGCGTGACTTCCGTAGAAGAGGCCGAGAGGCCGTATTCCGACCAGCCTTCGTCGAGGTTTAGCACGAGCTATATCTTCACCGCCGTCCCCATTGGAGAGATTGAAGGATCTTCCTACGTGCCCGGCGTAGTAGACCTCCCCATGGTCGGCTCCAATGTCTATGCCTGCGATGAATCAATCCTCAAGAGGGTCTTTTGCGTGCGGGAAGGAGTCGAGATTGGGTCCCTCGCTGGGTACGATTCAGTAAGACCCACTTTTGATATCGATTCCCTGTTCTCTGGTCATCTCGCTATTCTCGGTAATACCGGCTCGGGAAAGTCCTCAACCGCGCGGCTCCTGCTTGATAGGGCGGCATCGCTCTTAGATGCCGAGGACGCGCTCGATGCAGAGCCCCGATTCTTCGTCTTCGATCTGCACGGCGATTATGACTTTCTCACGCGCGGCGGTTACGGCTGCACGAGACGAATCGGCGCTGATGAGTACCACCTCGCGCCCGGAGAGTTGTCGATGGATGACTGGTCAGCTATTCTCGACCCCTCGCGACGCATCCAGAAACCTCTGCTTGAGAGGGCCGTGAGATACTCCCACCTCAACGAGGAGGGCAAGAAAAAGCTATTTGCTGCCTTTGCATATACCGCAATTCGGGACACGAGCATCGATAGCCACGCAGCGAGGAAGTTTCAGGTCTCAAAGTATTACCAGCCGATTGAGGGAGAACTTAACAAGATTCTCGAACGCGAGTCCGGACCTTTCTCTCGCCCTCAGACCGCTCATAACCTGTTAGTGTCTTTCAACCTGGAATACGGAAACATATCGAAAGATGTCGTCGAAGGGCTTGAGTCCCTTTTGAAGGAGTTCATCGAGGACGAATACATGTCCGATGGACTTCCCAATATCGAACGCATCTTATGTGAGTACGAAAAACCTAAAAGCGAGGTCTCAATCTCTGACGTCGTTGATGCGCTTGACTTCGTGTTCGACGAAGAAGAAGTGCGGGGCAACCGTCAGATAAGGTCGTATTCAGAGGGGCTGGTTACTCAGCTTAGAAACCTTAGGGAAAGGTATTCGCAAGACCTCTTCTCACTTGAGCGGGGCGAGTCAATTGCTGCCCTCTTAAACAAGGGGCATGGCATTCTTGTGCTAGACGTATCTCAGATAATCGACGAGTCAGGATTGAAGTTGTTTTCCCACTACGTTGCGCGCACCCTCTTTCAGGCTAGCCTAGATGCAGGAAGAGGCTCCTCGACACCCATCTATCTCATTTTTGACGAGGCGCATCGCTATATCAGGGATGCAGACCTGACAGACGACTCAGTGTTCAATCGAATTGCACGGGAGGGCCGTAAGTTTGGCATTTACCTTACCGCCATCAGCCAAATCCCCAGTGAGCTTTCCCGCGTCGTGCTCTCTCAGACGGGAACCTTCATAATCCACCGCATTCAGAACTCTTACGACCTCGATTACGTTCGCCGCAATATCCCTTCCATATCAAATGGCCAGGTCATGCGCCTTCCCGCATTCGCCCCGGGAACCGCGACCGCGCTGGGAAGCTCCATTACGGTGCCCCTTGAACTACAGATAGACGATGACTTTGCCGACGAGACGCCAACGATCCGGATGATGAAGAGCAATCGGATTCGATAAAGCTATTTGTGGCCGGCCCGGAGAATGCCCGCAACGGAGACGTTGTGGGCATTTCCTTTTGCCCGCTCGGGGCACGGGAGTCATACGTGGGTGAGTAGGATGGTAAGCCGCAGGGCAGCAAGGGCAGCCGGAGGAGCCGCAGGAGCAGGCGCCGCAGGTAGAGGCGGTGTCGAACTACTGCGAGCTTCTCAACCGGCGGGACGCGCGCTACGCCTAGCAACAAGCCAGAACAAGCACAGTATTTTTCAGCGCACCATACACGCACTCGCTGCTAAGGTTCGGCCCCAGCCACGGATCACCCGTCAAGAAGAACTCCAGCCAGTGCTGCATAAGCAGTGCCTGCTCGCGCTTCCAACGGCGCAGCTTTTCCTCGCTGGCCTCTTCCCTGCTGCGCGAAGTGAACTCGTAGTGGTGCAGCTCAGCATAAGGTGTAAAGATGGTGCGGTAGCCCCCATACGCGCAGGCAAAAATCCGCATCGTTAAAACCGACGGCAAACTTCTCGTCGCAGCCTTCAACCCGTTCATAAACGTCGCGACGGACCATCTGGCAGGCGCCCGTAACGGCGCTAAAGTTGCCCGGGTGCACGGCACGGGCAAGATATCCCTCGCGCTTTGCCGAAAAGTCCCAGTTGGCATGGGCAAGGGCGCCGCGCACGCCGACCACAATGCCAGCTAGCTGAACCAAATGGCCAGCAAAGTAGAGCTTGGCACCCACTAAAGCCCATTACTTGCTCAGGATGACCAGGAAGGTCAAGAGAAGTAGGAGAAGGATAATCCTATCCATCTGACTACCCCCTGCCTTGTAGAACCGCGGCCCGGAATACAGCTGGCTTCGGAGAACAAGGCAGAGGACGACACACCGCCGCGTCCAGCTAAAATTTAAACAGAAATACGTACGCATGTTCGCGTTTCGTGGTACACTGTATCTACCAGAATAAGACAGAGTGAAAGTCGCTTCGGAGGCCCCCAATGGTACGAAGCGCCGGCGCCGCGGATCCCTGCTGCCCCGACCCTGGCTTAGCCGGCGCACGCGACGCCGACTGACCGGCGGGATGCCGGTTGAAGCTACGCAATACCGGCATGTTGAAACCACTCGTCCTCCGGCGTGCGGATCATAGCATGTCGACTAAACCGAAGGGGCATACATCATGGACAATTCCAACGCAAGCCAGCAGATCGCTTTGTACGAGGACCCCGACCACGCAGTCCACCTTGACGTGCGCGTCGACGGCGATACGGTCTGGCTAACCCAGCAGCAGATGGCGACGTTGTTCGGGCGCGGAGTGCCGACTATCTCCAAGCACATTCATTCCGCAGCAAAGGAAGAGCTTGCCGGAATTCGAACTATTTCATTTTTTGAAATAGTTCGCTTAGAGGGAACAAGAACGGTCAAACGTCAGGTCGAGCACTACAACCTCGACATGATCATCTCGGTTGGCTACCGCGTGAAGTCTCAGCAGGGCGTGTACTTCCGCCGGTGGGCAAATGGCGTGCTCAAGCAGCATCTACTCCAGGGATACTCCATCAACCAAAAGAGACTCGAGGCGCTCGGAACGGTCTTCAAGGTCCTCGAGAGGTCGAGTACTCCGGAACTCTCCGGTGCGGCAGAAATTCTACAGAAGTACCTTCCGAGCCTGACTCTGCTCGATGAATACGACACGGGAAGGATGAAGGCGCCCCAGGGCAACGAGCCCAACTGGGAGCTCGGTTACACCGAAGCCCTCGAAGTCGTCCGCAGCCTACCGTTCTACTCGTCGTCCACCCTGTTCGGACGAGAGCGGGACAACCAGTTCGCCGGAATCATCAGCGCCCTCTATCAGGGCTTTGGCGACCAAGACCTATATCCCTCCGTTCAAGCAAAGGCCGCCAACCTTCTCTACCTCGTAGTGAAGGACCATCCATTCTTGGATGGCAACAAGCGCTCTGCAGCGGCGCTCTTCATTCACTTCCTCGACAAGAACGGGATGCTGCGCAACGGCGAAAGACTCCGCGTGGAGGGCAACGCGCTCGCGGCCATGACGCTCATGATTGCCCTCTCTGACCCAAGCGAGAAGGACTCCATGGTTACGCTGGTGGAGAATTTCATCGCGTAGCGCCTTCGCCCGAGCACCAGAATCGACGTTCCTTCATATAGCAGATGCAAACGAGGAAAGGGCCATCAAAGTAAGGCACCGTCATGGCGAGGGAGGTGCCGCAATGAGTCGTTCCATGAAAAGCCATATAAGCCTACAATTGTCATCAGATGTAGGCTTATATGGCTTTCGAGGGGAGGTCGGCATGGTGATCACCTACCGGGAGGCGCTGGCTGAACTCGGGAGCAGGTACCGCGTTCGCAAGGCGGTGTCGGAAGGAACGCTCCACCCCGTCGGCCGAGGGATGTACTCGACCAACCGGGACGAGGACGCCCTCGCCGTGATCGCGAAGCGCTACCCCGGGGGCATCCTGACCGGGCAGACCGCGCTCTACGCCCACGGGCTCGTGACCGCGCCCCCCGACCAGATCGACCTGGCCACGAAGCGCGGTGGGACCAAGATACGCGACGCCGCCGTGCGCCAGCACTTCATCCCGGAGGGATGGCTGGGCGTCGGGAGGTCGACCGTCTCGGTGGACGGGACCGAGCTTGCCGCTTACGACCCCGAGCGCATGCTCCTCGAGCTCATGCGCTCGCGCAACAAGCTGCCCTACGACCTCTACCGGGAGGCCGTCGCCTCGTTCCGCAGGCGGTCGGAGCGGCTGGACATATACAGGCTGCAGGACTACGCGGAGGCAATCCCGCACGGCGAGGCACACCTCGAGCGCGCCATGGAGGAGGTATTCTGATGGACCTGAACGAGATGAGGGCGCGCTACGAGCGCGAGGAGGGCTACTCCTGCCTCAACGCGACCGCGCGCGTCTGCCAGGACGTGATCCTCTCAAAGCTGGCGGCATCCAGCATGCGCGACCGAGTGACGGTCAAGGGAGGGGTCCTGATGTGCGCGCTGTCGGGGAGCGGGCGCCGCGCAACCCAGGACATAGACCTCGACTTCGTGCGGTACCCGATGAACGACGCCTCCATTCGCTCCTTTGTGTCCGCCCTCTCGAACCTCGGCGACGGCGTAACCGTCCGCATCGCCGGCGAGATAGAGGAGCTGTCGCAGCAGGACTACAAGGGCAGGCGCGTCAACCTCAAGGTCAGCGACGGGCGCAGCACGTTCGACACGAAGCTCGACCTGGGGGTCCACGCGAGCGCTGCGATGGAGCAGGACGAGCTGTGGTTCGACGTGGCACACCGGCAGGAGGGCGTCTGCCTGCTTGCGAACTCGAAAGAGCAGGTGTTCGCCGAGAAGCTCAAGTCCCTGCTGCGCCACGGCATCCGAACGGCCCCGGAAACTCGTTTCATGGAGCGTTTCATGGAAAATCCCCCCCCCCCCAATCTAGCAACGGTTCAGAGTCTACTAGATTGGGGGGACGCGAGCCAAGTCGACAAGGGCAGTTAACCGGCGGCTATTCATGCCTCGATTTAGAACCGCTCGAGAATCTCCGCGGCGTTCTCTCGCAGATAGATATCTAGGTCCGGCACGGCAAACTGCACGTAGCCCCTCTGCGGAGCTTGAATAACCTCTCTTTGAAGCAGCTTAGCCCTAATAGAGCTGACCTCATTGGTCTTTTTACCCATGCGTTTAGCAATCTCAGATGATTTGGACTGCTGCTTATCCTCGCACATGGCCAAAAGGTATTTGATATCGTTGAGTCCAAGTCCAGAAATCGCGGGCTCGTGAACAACATCGTGAAAACGAGCCTCTGCCAGCGCAATGCCTTCGGTGACGTCGCCCTCGCTCACAATGGCACTTTTGGCACGATGCAAGTTGGCGCGTTGCCAAATGGAGTAACCGACCAGTTGCACCAGATAGGCATAGCCCTTAGTGGCCTTAGCGGCTCTCGACAGAAGATCGTCCTCTATGGTCAAACCAGTCGCGACAAAGCTATCGCCCATAGAGAGCGCTACCTCCACCTGGTTGATAGGCGCCAGATCTTCGGAGAGGGCACGACGCAAGAACGTAAGCGCCTTGCCGTTAATAAGATCCATAACGCCGGCGGGTAAGCCGGCAAAGGCAAGTGCGATATCTACTTATATCGAATAATATCGAGCTGTATAAGCTTGTATAAACTTATCGCGGAAGTATCGAGCTTTCGTAATATGACTTAGTTAGTAGTCCACCATTGCTTTCTTCCAAGCTCATAGCGAAAGAAAGTTCAGGACTTCCTAAACCCATTGCCTTAGACCGAGAAATACTCACTCTCGGCAGATAGGTTTGGCCCCAACCACGGATCGCCATCGAGGAAGAACTCTGGCCAGCGCTGCATGAACAGCGCTTGCTCGCGCTTCCAGCGGCGCAGCTTTTTCTCGTTGGCCTCTTCCCTGCCGCGCGAGGTGAACTCGTAGTGATACAGCTCGGCATAGGGCGTATAGATGGTTCGATAGCCCGCCTCCCACACGCGCAGACAAAAGTCCGCGTCGTTAAAGCCGACGGCGAATTCCTCGTCGTAGCCTCCGACCCGCTCAAATACGTCGCGTCGGACCATCTGACAGGCACCCGTTACGGCGCTAAAGTTGCCCGGGCGCACAGCGCGGGCAAGATAGCCCTCGCGCTTTGCCGAGAAGTCCTGGTTGGCATGGGCAAGTGCGCCACGCACGCCAATCAAAATGCCGGCATGCTGCACCAGATGATCGGCAAAGTAGAGTTTGGCGCCCACCACGCCCGCATCGGGACGCTGCAGATAGCCCATCATCTCTTCGATAAAGTCCGGGCTTATGACCTCGGTATCGTTGTTCAGCAGCAGCAGGTAGTCACCCTTGGCGTGCTTCACACCAAAATTGATGATCTGAGAGTAATTGAACTCGCCCGGCCAGTACACAACGCGCGCGATGCCCTTGCCTTCGGATGCTGCAGCCACGCGCTCTGGCAGGGTTTCGTAATACGCAAACGTCTCCGGGGCTTCACTGTTGTTCTCCACCAAGACGATCTCGTAATTGGTATACGTGGCCTTCTGGGCGATCGACATCACACAGGCATCGAGCGTCTCAATGTGATCCTTGGTGGGGATCACAATGCTCACCAGCGGCGCAGGCTCCGGCAGCGCATGGCGCATGCGGTAGACAAACGGCGTCTCGGTCTCCTCGACCGTTCCGTGAACGCCCAGCGCGTTAAAGTGGCGCTGCAGCGCAAGACGACCCGCTTCAATGGCATACGGCTTGCTATCGGCAGAGCCATCGGCGGTCGATCCCGGATGCACGCGCCAGTGATACAGCACATGCGCAACGTGCTCAAAGCGCGCGCCGGCTGCAAGGCAGCGAAGCGTCAAGTCGTAGTCCTGGGCGCCCGCAACGTCTTCTGGGGACATACCAATGTGATCGATGAGCGCCTTCTCCACCATCAGGAAATGCGTCACGCAGTTATGGCTATAGAGCAGGTCGACGTTGAGTACGGTCTTAAAGACCGGCTGGCCCCACTCCCCCGTTTTCTGGAACATGTCCTCATCACAGAACAGGACCTGGGGACGCTCGCCCTCGGCCGCCTTGTTCAGCGCGGAAACATACTGGAATAACGCGTCCGGTTCCAGAATGTCATCGTGGTCCAAGAAAGCGATGTAGTCGCCTGTCGCTTGCTCGATACCTGCGTTGGTGTTGACCACAATGCCGCCGTTGCCGGGAAGCTCGATGCGACGGATGCGCTCGTCGTTGGCACCTGCCGCAAGGGTGGCCACCGCGTCCCATTCGGGCGAGGCGTCCATAAGCAGCAATTCCCAGTTGTCATAGCTCTGGGCTTGCACCGATTCCAGCAGCTCGCGCAGGTAGACCCGATCAGTCTTGTAGCACGGCACCACAATGCTCACGAGCGGTCTATAGGCAAAGGCCGCCGAAGCGACACGCTGGCACGCCAAATCGCCCGGCTTTGCGCGATGCTGCTCAAACCAACGTCGATAAGCTGCGTCGTCTGCACGCGCGTCCTTCATACGGTTCCAGCTGTCGTCGACCATGCCGTTGTACAGGCGACCATCCATGGCGCAAAACCCGCTTTGGATCCGCTCTGTGGGATCGCTCACGATCGCGACAAAATCTCGTATATCCTGAGGCATCTCAACACTCAGATACGATTTATTGATGCGGCATCCGTTCTGCTGCGGAACATCGACCTGCGATTCAAACACATGCACGGTAACATCGATGGCATTCATATGCGTATCGAAGATCTGGAGCTCAGGCGCGCACTGGGGGTCTCCCGCCCAGGTAACCTCATAGCGCCACACCGCGCCGACGTCTGCCGGCAAATAGCGAATGGCATCGATCTCGTAGCGGCCGCAGTGTTCGCCACGCTGCGCATCGCGGATAAGCGCGCACAGCGCAGGCTTTGCTTTGTAGTTAATCTTGGATTCCAATTTGGCCACGCGGCTATCGAGACGAATAGAGCCCAACCTTTGGCCACCGGATGCAAAAACGGCATCCATCGACGAGCCATCCAAAAACGGAAGCACCAAAACGGCGAGCTCGCGCTCGTAATCGGAAACAGAAGGGCATAGCGCCAGCACACGGCCATGATCGACCGGGAGCACCAGTGACGGCAAACAAGAACCGCTCGTAGTCGCATGGGCAAACGCCTGAGAGGCCTCCCGCTCAATAAGCGCGGCGACATCCTGACCGGCAAAACGAAGCAGCACAAAAAGACGGCCCTGGCTGCGGCAAAGTGCCAAACGCTTGATACTCATCTACACTTCTCGCTTTCCCAGGGCGTTCGCTGCCACGCGCTTGCAGGCACCCAGGCGCCCAAACCTCAAGACATCGTAATCGAACATGAGCTTTTTGCACGCACGGACATTGGGGGCCTTGCTGGTAAGCGCCGCACGCACCATAGCAGCAACAGAAGGAGCGCATTGTGCGAGCGCAGCATCGCTGCCCACGGCAGAACCGGCAAGCGCCGTGGCAACGGCAGCAAACACCTTGCCGCAATCCGTACTCAACAGCCTGAGCGCATCGTACAGCACCAGATCGCAGAGGAAGTACGCCAGGTCATCGGCATGCTGAGCATCGAGACCGTCGCGCTGCCAGTCAGCCAGCACCGCAGAGTAAATCTTCACGTGCTCCAGCAGACGCGTCTCGTCGTCGTAGCGCATGGTGTCCATGAGCGAACCCTTGCGCGCCACGCGGTAATCATACAGCTTGTTCGAGATAAGCGCGGTCTTGTGCGAACGACCGTACACGGCAAAATCGAAGACCTGGTCCTCGCCATACTTAACGGTTTCGTCGAACACGATCCCGTTGCCCAGCAAAAACTCACGCTTGCAGGCGGTGCGCCATGCAAACGGGCGAGATGCTTCCTTAAACAGTAGGTCGGAGCTATAGCCTTCAAACGACACATCGCGCGGGCTCAGCACATAGTTAAGCCACGGATACCCCGCCTCAAGCGGATACGGATTCGCGCCAAAGGTCAAAACGTCGCAGTCCTCGCGCTCAAAGGCATCGACGATCACGCGGCATGCATCGGGCGTAAATCGGTCGTCGGAATCCAAAAACGCAACGATAGGCGCCGTGGACGCGGCGATGCCTGCATTACGCGCACTCGACAGGCCGCCGTTCTCCTTATCGACCAGCGTAAAGCGCGCGTCCTTTTCGCAATAGGCAGCCGCAATATCGCGCGAGCCGTCCGGCGAGCCATCGTTGACCAGCACGCCTTCCCAATCGGGCATGTCCTGCGCAAGCAGGGAGTCCAGGCACCAGGCCAGGCACTCCTCCACTTTATAGATGGGAACGACAACGGAAATCTTGGGGGTAGCCATAGTCACTCGCTCCTACTGTGCGGCCGGAACGTCATCGGGGTGCGGGTTGTCGCCGTAGGTGCACTGATATGTCAGCACACGCCAGACCAGCGGCAGGCCGCCAATCTTAAAGTAATGCTTAAACGTATTGAGCTTGCCCGGCTTCTTAAAGTCAAAGCGCGAATCGATATAGGCGCGGGGCGACTTGACCATCAGGCGCAAGTCGGTCTCGCCACGCGGATCAAACAGCGACAGATCAAAGCGACCGGCATCCCAGTCGGCCTTGAGCTCGGACGAGGCTTTCTTCCAAAACTGCTCGCGCAGTTCATCGACCAGGCGCTCATCGTTCCAACGGTACGTATCGACCTTCATGCGCATTAAAATACCCTGAAGCTGAGCCTTAAGCTCGGGGCGTTCATCCAAAAAGCGCTGCATCTCGGCGTATTCGTCGCACACGCAAAATACCTTGTTGGGCGAATTAACGGAGCTCTTCTCGTTGTCTTGGCGATAGCACAAAATGGGGTCCGCGATAAACGCAGCACGCTCGGCGCATGCCCAGACCTTAAAGTTAAAACCCGCATCCTGATACGAGGCACCCGGCGTGGGAAGGAAGCGAATCTGATTGTCGTTGAGGAACGCGCGCCGATAGATAGCCGACCAAATGGAAGGTTTGCGGTAGAAGATGCCCGGGCGATCGACGGGGCGATACGCGGCGCCCGTCATATGCTCGTCGATAATCCCAAACAGCTCACGTCGCTCGCTGGGCGTGGACCAATACAGATAAAAGTCGCCCTTTACCGCATCGGCATGCTCAGCATCGGCCTTGGCGACCAGCTTTTGAAGCGAATCCTCAAACATAAAGTCGTCGGACTCAAGGATGCCCACGTACTCACCGCGCGCCATCTCCAGGCCACGGTTCATCGAGTCGCCGTAGCCGCTGTTGGCCTTGTCGATCATCTTTACACGGGGGTCGTGCTCCATGTACTCGCGGATGATATCCGGCGAGCTATCGGTGGAGCCGTCGTTGATGCAGATGATCTCGATGTCATTGAGCGTCTGCGCCACGGCGGAATCGAGGCACACGCGCAGATAGCGCTCGACATTGCAAATGGGGACAAGCAGCGAAACTTTAGGGGTATCAGAGTTCTGCAAGAGAACCTCCCGTTGAATAGCGTGTAACAGGGTTATTTTAGCAGCCGAGTTGCGGCGGGCGGCAGCGCTTGGAATTATAGAAAGCGCTCCAGGCAGGCTTTGAGACCGCGAGTCGAAAGATAGAACAGCGTGGCGTCTGCCATCGAAACGCCCGAGGTCGCCGCAACGAGCTTGTGGGCAACACGGCGAACGGCACCCTTAGCAGGCATATCCGCCCACTCCGTTCCCAAAAACGTCGTGAGGTCCATGTTGACGCGAGCCGCCACGCGATGGAAGTCATCGGCATCCAAGCGCGCCAGATCGAACACAATTAGGTCCAAAAACCAAGTTATCAGCTCGCCGGGACACAGGTCCAAAAGACCATAGGCCGCCCAGTCTTCCAAGACCTCCTCGAGCATCTTCATGTGGGCGTCAAGCTTTTTGGCGCGCGCCTCGGCACTGTTGAACTCGTGCGTCGCCGATTCGCTCTCCATCACGTAGTGGTAGAACTTGTCAGGCATGACGACGGTCCTGCGGGCAAGCGCATAAGCCGCAAATTGGAAGACGACGTCCTCGCCCAAAGCCAAACCGGGGGCGAAGCGAATGCCTTCGCGATTGAGCAGCTCGCGCGAAAAAGCCGCACGGCAGGCATAGGGCTGCGCATTCGAATGGAACAGCAGTTGAGGATCGCGGGCGCCGAAGGTACCAGCTTTGGGGCTCATGAGTTGCTGGACGCGTTTGGGGGCAGCATCGGCAGGTTCACAGACGCCGCCAAAAACGGCGGCCTCGGCATCCGCAGACTCCATGGCATGCAGCACGCGCTCGACCGTCTGGGCATCGATGTAATCGTCGGCGTCCACAAAAAAGACGGTCCCGCCCACGGCGGCATCGATGCCGGCATTTCGAGCACACGAGACGCCCGCGTTTTCCTGGTCAATCACCAGTACGCGATCGTCGGCCTGCGCGATCCGACGCAACACGTTCAACGAATCATCAGTCGAACCGTCGTTGACGCAGACAACCTGAATCGAACGCTCAGACTGGGCCAACAGCGAATCGAGGCATCGCTGAATGGAGCGCGCAGAGTTGTAAACGGGGACGACAATGGTAGCTTTAGGACACGAGGCCTCTCCCATGCCGACCTACCCCCTCAGCGATTCGATGAGGAAGGCGGCGACCACGCCTGGGCCTCCAACCGAGGCGTAATACTTAGCACGCCCCAAGGCACCATCCGTCGCAAAACTCGGATGCTCGTCAACCCAGCCCTCAGGATCTTTGAGGATGGCAGCGAGATTTGCGCGCTTCCACGGCTTGAGGTCGTCAAGCGAAAAGTCCCCGGCGTCCAAGGCCGCCTGAAATTCCTTGGCCATCTGAACCAGGAACTCCTTATAGAACTTGTGCGCCAGGCGCACGTAGTTCCACATGTACGAATCGTACTTAATGAGTTGATTGAACTTGAGCATGCGCGCGACATCGCCGCTTGCGTGGTCGCGGGCATAATCCTCTCGAATCCAACGCTCAATCTCGGCATACTCGGAATTGACGCAAAAGACCTTAGCCGAAGAATTGACCGAGGAATTCTCGTTGTCCTGGCGATAAGACAACACGGCATCATGCAGGTAAACAGCCTTATCGGCGCACGCGATCACCTTAAAGGCGAATGACGTGTCCTGAAAGGATGCCCCCGGAGTCGGCAGGAACTTAATGCCGTTGCGCTCAAGAAAATCGCGACGGTACACGGCCGACCAAATCGACGGCTTTTGCTTAAAGAACTGAGTCGTATCGCTCGGGTGCACCGGCTTGCCGCAGTCCTTGGCCTTAAACATCTCGTGCAGCGAACGGCGCTCCTCGGGCTTAGACCAGTAGAAATCAAAGTTAGCCTTCGCAAAGTCGGCATTATTGCTATCGGCGGCCGAGACAAGCTTTTCGAGTGCGTCGGGCGCCATAAAGTCATCGGACTCCAAGATGCCAACGTACTTGCCACGCGCCATCTCCAGACCGTGGTTCATTGAGTCGCCGTAGCCGCTGTTGACCTTGTCGATCATCTTGACGCGCCCATCGCGCTCCATATACTCGCGGATAATCGCCGGCGAGTTGTCGGTCGACCCGTCGTTAATGCAGATGATCTCAATATCCTTGAGCGTCTGCGCCATGGCGGAATCGAGACACTCGCGCAGGTAGCGCTGAACATTGTAAATGGGAATAAGTAGCGACAGAACAGGGCTGCCAGAGGCGTTAGTAGACAAATGTGCTCCTTAGGAAATACCTGTCGTTTCATGGTATCAAAGGGTCAGCGCGCCAGCGGGCGTTTATATAATCTATGGAGCCTCTTGCGGGCAAAGCAGCCCCACATCATGCGGCGGGCCCATGGCAGGTTCCTGCGTTTTATTCAAAGCTTGCCGCCAAGGTGCGCCGAGCCTTTACAATAGGACAGTCCCAAGGACGTATTCGATAGCTTCCGTGCAGCGCTCGCCCGCCGCGCGTGAAAGGATATATTGCCCCATGCCTTCAACCCTTCCCGCCCCCATCGACAAGCTCGCCATCGTTGTCGTCACCTATAAGCGCCAGGAACTCCTGGCCAACCTGTTCGACTCTATGACCAAGCTCACTGCCGCGCCCTGGCGCATCGTGATTGTCGATAACGAAAATTCGCGCGAGACCGAGGCCATGTGCGCCGCATTTAACGAGCGCCTGGCCAACCTGTGGGGCATCGACACCGAGCAGCCCGACGCGCAGGGCGGCACCGACCGCGTCATCTACGCCCCGCAGCTCGAAAACGGCGGCGGTGCGGGCGGCTTCTCCGCCGGCACTAAATGCGCCTACGACCTGGGCGCCCAGTGGTTCTGGGTGATGGACGACGACGTGCTCGTCATCCCCGAAGGCATCGAGCGTCTTGCCAAGTGGACCGACCGCTACGATGTCATCCAGGGTTCGCGCCTAGACTTTGACGGCGGCGCCTTCTTTTGGCAATACCAACTCATCCTTTCGCTCGGCATTCCCAACCCAGTCGCCAAGTGGGATCTGGGTCCCGAGGGCTACCGCACCATGAACCAGCTGTGCTTTGAGGGCGGCATGTTCTCGCGCCGCGTGGTCGACAAGATCGGCCTGCCCGACGCGCGCTTCTTTATCTACGGCGACGATGCCTGCTATGGCTACGTGGCCAGCCAGCACTTCTCCGCCGCCGTTGTTGCCGACGTGGTTCTCAAGCGCGCCCGCGCCGTCTCTAACTGGGATATCGCCGGCAAGCGCCAGCTCAACTCCACGAGCGACACCAACCGCTACTACATTATGCGCAACCGAGGCTTCCTCGCCCGCTACATGCAGATCTACGGCGACTATCACCCCGTGCTGTTCCGTCTGGGCAACGCCGCGACCTTCTGCAAGGAATTCATTCGCCTGGCTGCCGTTGACAAGTGCTTTAAGACCGGCATCCCGGCGCTGCGCCGTGGCATGAAAGACGCCCGCAAGATTATCAAGGACCCCGACTGGGAGCCCATGCCGCCCATGAAGGACGCAGAGTAACGGAAGCCGGAAACACCTCAGCGCTTAAAGCCGCTGGCACACCGTAGCCACATGCTGCCCATCAAAACCGAACCCCCAGCGCATGCGACCCACGCCGGGGCGCGGCACACGGATTTCGTCGATGCCGTCGCGCTCTATGTCGAGTAGCGACTGCACGGCCAGCAATTCCAGGCCCAGCGCATCCACATCGGGGTCATACATCAAGTTAATCGTTATCAGCGGGCGCTCGTCCAGCATGCCAATCGTATCTGCTACGTCGAACACAGCACCCGTAGGGAAAACCTGGATGTCCCAGCGACCCGCGCCACACTTTCGCCTCGAGGCAGGATTGGCATAGCCCGGCAAGCCAAAGCAGAGCCCCTGCAAGAGCAGATGATATGGCAGCGGCGCATCTGGGTCGGTCGCACCGA
This sequence comes from Coriobacteriaceae bacterium, assembly GCA_902364645.1. Taxonomy (GTDB): domain Bacteria; phylum Actinomycetota; class Coriobacteriia; order Coriobacteriales; family Coriobacteriaceae; genus Collinsella. Next base: position 44,369 of record CABJEP010000007.1, read on the forward strand.
TTCCCGCATCTCCCAGGATGCGGCTTAGCGCCCGCCTCACCGTATCCTCGTCCCCACGGCACAACCCGTCGCGAAACGCATCGACGTCTCGAATGTCTTCGGCAGCACACTCAAACCACTCAATAATCACTAGACGCAAGGCCTGGCGAAGCTCGTTATTGGGCAATCGCAAAGCACGGAGGCGATCGCCATGTTCTGGCTCCTCAGTCATATCCGTCGTGAGAAAACCGGACAGATACAGCGCTGTCCACATGCCATCGTCAGGCGAGACATCTGGCTCTGCAGTGCCCAAACAAAGCGGGACCTCAGCGCACCCATGGGCCTCGAGCAAATCAAACAAGACCGAAAGGCGGTCGAGATTCCACCCGGCAACTACCCTACTCAGGCAATCCGCATACCCATACAGATCGGCGCGCACAGGCGCCGTGCAGCCTCGGTCCAGAAAACCGATCACGCGCGCCGGACTCGAGCAATAGACCCTGCCAAACCGATATCCCTCGAGCCATTCACGCGCATCATCAAGGTTTTCCTCGCGCCCAGCACGATTCAACAGAGCCTGGACCTCGGCATCCGAAAAGCCGAACCAACGGTCACACCACGTCGAAAGCGGCGTCGACAGACAATACGAGCAACTGCGCGACGAAAGCGCCGCTTCGGCAGGACTGGGACGCTCCCCCATCAGACACGTCAGCCGCAACGAATCGCGCGCAGTGGCAATGGCGTCGAACAGCACACGATCGAATAGCCCTGCCGGATCGGCGCCGGAAGCGCCCCTCGCGCTCGCACGGCCCAACCACGCCGCGTCGTACCCATCAACGAGCAATACAACCTGCTCATCGCAGGCCATCTCCAGCAGCCCAATGAGCACGCCAAGCACCGAGGCGACCTCATCCTCGCTCGCCGCGCCACGCGCAACGCGTTCGATGTGACGCACCTTGTCTCGAGCTAAATCCGGAGCCTCCAAGAGCGCCAACAATCGAGCGCACTCGCCCGAAAGGGCATCGCGCACGGCGCCGGCAACAGCGGGGCCACGCCTCGCAGCGCTAGAAAAGTCCAGCGATATCACCGGATAGCAAGCGTACTCATCCCGATAGCGCCCGCCGTCTGCATCCCAAATCTGAGCATCGGCAAACAAACGCTGACCAGCGCGACCGACCGCTGGACGCTCCAGAAAAGCCCTGAGCATCGACAAGTTCATGCTCTTGCCAAAACCCTCGGGTCGACAGCACACCACAACGGACGCGTCGCAGTCCAACACATCGGCAATAAACATGGTCTTGTCGACCAGCATGCAGCAACCAAGAGCTTCCGCATAGTCGTGCATGCCAATGGGCAAAATCGCATCGTCATCACAGCCGATCAAACGCACGCCAAAGCCGGCAGCACAACCATTATTTGCCTGTTCAGACACCAAAACGTTCCCCCCTAAATCGCAGCACGATGCCAATTGTAATGACCGCCTCGCGCGTACCGATGTCGCCGCGCGAACATATCGGGCAACGGTAGCAACAAGAGGTGTGAGGGGGCACAACTAATCGTTGCACAACAAAAAACGGGGCCCGATGCATTCGCACCGGACCCCGTTCCGACTCTTTAGTTATCTGGCAACCGAGAGGCTACTCCTCCGAGCTGTCCTCCCCAGAAGCTTTCTTCTGCTGATCGAGCTTATGCTTACCGCTCACGATGGACGTAGCGCCCAGCGTAGCCAAGCTCGCACTGGCAAGGCTCGCCATCACGATCAAGTCGCCCGTCTTGGGCATATTGCCGCCAGATGACTTGGTCGTTGTAGTCGTCGTGGTTGTAGTGGTCACCGTCTTGGAGTCATTTTGCTCCTGAACCTGGTTATCAGCGCCGCTCTTGTCGTCGTCTTCGGACTGTTTCTTTTCGCCCTCGGTCTTGCTCTCGTCCTTCTTCTCAGATTCAGACTTCTTATCCTCGTCCTTCTTCTGAGCGGACTTGTCGCCCTTCTCATCAGAGCTAGGACCCTTATCGGATTCAGCCTTCTCGGAAGCCTTGTCCTTTGAGTCGCCCTTTGCGGCCTCGGTCTTTTCCATGGAAACCTGATCAGAGTTGTCCTTGTTCTGAGTCGAGCCATTATTGACGCCAGCCATCAGCGAAGAGCCCAACGTAGAACCAAGCTGCACGGAGAAAGAAGGCTTCTTGTCCGGCGAAGCAACGGGAGCGTCCGGCGCCTTATTCGAGTCGTCCTTGGAAGCATCGGAATCAGGGGTTGCGTCAGAGCCGAAGCCGTTGTTAGAGCCGGTGCCAACGGACGAATCGCTCGAACCAGTGGAAGAATCAGAGGAACCAGCGTCGGTCGAACCAGAGGCGGCGCTGTCCGTATTGCCGGCAGAGCTTGAAGACGAATCGCCCGCAGCAGAGCCGTTCAAATCGGAGCCGTTCGAGGTAGAGCCGTCGTTGGTAGTGCCGCCAGCAGAGCCATTACCGTCAGCATCGGTCGAGGGCGCATCCATCCTGTCATCGTTGACATCGTCACTCGAGTCGCCATTCGAATCAGGTGTCGGCGAGGGCGCCGGTGTGGGCTCGGGCTGCACGGGCGTCGCAGCGGCAGCCTCATCCTCGGCGATAAAAACCAAGCAGTCCTTCAGCTCATTTTTATAACGATTCTTCCAGCCCTCATGATACTGGGGCTGACTCGAAAACTTAGTGGCGACATTGTTGACCACGCTATTGGAGAGCGCCGTCACAAACTCGCGGTCGGACATATCGTTGGAAAGATTCGCCCAGCGGAAAAAGTCCCTGCAGCCACCGGTGCCGCACATGTTGGTGATGCTCCACACCATGCCCTTAACGCAATCGGCGCGGCCCGAAATATCAATGCCCAGGCCGCTCTTGAGCCACGCCTCGGTCACCGCATAGTACGAGTTGTACGCATAGGCATCTTGAAGTGCTGAGAACTCAACAGGATCGGTGTTGTACGCACCTTGGAAGGCATCCTGCGCGATATGGCCCAGCTCGGTAAATTGGCCGTTCTCGTACATGGCATTGCTCGCGTTGGAAATCTCGCTGCCGCGATCAATCGCATCCTTGAGCATGCTGTATTTTTCGGGGTTGTAGTTGTAGGCCTGCTTCATAAACGGAATGAGCGACCAACGGCGGTCGAACTGGTAATAGCCCAGCGCGTTATAACCGTCGCCATACGAAAAGCCCTGGTTGTAGTTGCCATGGCTCTCGTACTTGGTAAAGTACTTCATCTCGGGAGTCACGTTTACAAACGAAACGCCCTGGACCGACCTCAGCACGCCCGAGAAGGACTGCTGGGTGTAGAGGCCTTTGTCGATATCGGTGGCATCCGAGGCAACGCCCGGCGTGGGTTCCTCGGCAGCGGCGGGCGCGGGCGCGGTAACGGCGCTAAACGAAAGCGCCAGCGTCAGGCCCGCGACAATAGCAGAATGCTTGGGCTGCATAAGATCCTCCCTGCATTGGTGTAGTTAAAGTGCAGTTTGCAAAGATAAAACTAAGTATTGCAGCTCGCCCGTTGTTGCACAACAACCCCTCGGTAAACGGCAACAACCCTCCGCGAAATCTTAAGGAATTGCGCTCAACCTACAGCTTAATGTCAAAGTTGATCTCGGGGACGGCGGCCAAGTCGGCCAACGTCACGCCGTCGACGTACTTTTCGATCACGTCGTCCAGACCGCGCCAGAACTTGACGGTCGAGCACAGATCGCTGCGGGCGCAACTGTTGTCGATGCCGTCGCACGCCACCGGAGCCGTGCTGCCCTCGACGGCGCGCAGGATGTCGCCGGCACGCACCTCGGCCGGGTCCTTGGCCATCATGTAGCCGCCGCCCTTGCCGCGCACGCTCTTAAGCAGGCCCGCCTTCATAAGCGGACGAACCAGCTGCTCCAGATACTTTTGCGAGATATGCTCGCGGTCGGCAACCTCGCGCAGGGCAATCTTGCCCTCGGCGTCGCCCAGCGCCGCGATATAGATCATCAGTCGGAGGGCATAGCGGCCCTTAGAAGAAATGAGCATACCTACCCTCCCATCGTTACTGGGACAAAACCAGGCTTGTTTGCCCAAATCCTATGCACGCGGGGCAAACAAACCTGATTTTATGTCCCTCATCTAAAAAGTCGAGTGGATTAGTCGGGTTTTCCCTTGACTAACGCCGAACCCATAGTAACTTTATTCCGAGAAGATTCCTAGGGTTTAGTACACCTATGAGTACACCATATACAGAGAGGGACAGCATGAGCGCAAATCCGCTGCTTTCCATCGAAGGTCTGACCGCCTCCGTGGACGAGAAGACCATCCTCCACAACGTCAACCTTAACGTCGCCGCCGGCGAGACCCACGTGCTGATGGGACCCAACGGCGCCGGCAAGTCCACCCTCGGCCACCTGGTCATGGGCGACCCCGTTTACACGGTCAACGACGGCCGCATCGTCTTTGACGGCCAAGACATCACCGAGCTCACCACCGACAAGCGTTCGCGCGCCGGCCTGTTCCTGAGCTTCCAGGCTCCGGTCGAGATCCCGGGCGTGCCGCTGTCGAGCTTTTTGCGCGCCAGCATCGCCGGCCGCCCCGGCCTGGAGATGAAGGGCAAGGAGTTCCGCCGTCGCGTCAAGGAGCTCGCGGCCGAGCTCAACATGGACACCGCCTACCTCAACCGCGAGCTGGGCGTGGGCTTCTCGGGCGGCGAGAAGAAGAAGGTCGAGATGCTCCAGCTCCTGCTGCTGCAGCCCAAGCTCGCCATCCTGGACGAAACCGACTCCGGCCTGGACGTCGACGCCCTGTCCACCGTCAGCCACGGCATGGACGCCTACCGCAAGAGCTGCGACGGCTCCATGCTCATCATCACGCACAACACGCGCATCCTGGAGCATCTGGATGTCGACCGCGTCCACGTTATGGTCAAGGGCCACATCGTGCGCGAGGACGACGCCTCGCTCATCCCCTGGATCGACAAGAACGGCTTTGAGACCTTCGAGCGCGAGGCCGCCGAGCAGCGCGCCCAGGCCGAGGCCGCCGCTGCCGAGCAGCAGGCGTAAAGGGGCGATGCAATGACCAAGAACCGCACCGAGGTCGCGGACATCGACCGCAGCCTCTACGACTTCACCTATGGCGAGGAGGGATTCGAGCGCCTCGATGCCGGCATCACGCCCGACATCGTGCGCGAGATCAGCGCAAAGAAGGACGAGCCGCAGTGGATGCTCGACCTGCGCTTAAAGTCCCTCGAGATCTTCAACCGCTTCCCGGACCCGACGTGGGGCCCCTCCATCGAGGGCCTGGACATGGGCAACATCGTCACCTACGTTAAGCCAAACACCGACCAAAAGCACGACTGGGAGTCGGTGCCCGACGACATCAAGAACACCTTTGAGCGCCTGGGCATCCCCGAGGCCGAGCGCAGCTACCTGGCGGGCGTCGGCGCACAGTACGACTCCGAGCTGGTCTACCACAACATGCAGGACACCGCGTCCAAGATGGGCATCGTCTACTCCGGCATCGAGGAGGCCCTGCACGACCCGCAGTGGGAGCCGCTCATCCACGAGAAGTTTATGACGCTCATCCCGCCCACCGACCACAAGTTTGCGGCCCTGCACGGCGCCGTGTGGTCGGGCGGCTCGTTTGTCTACGTGCCCAAGGGCACCAAACTCGACTTCCCGCTGCAGAGCTACTTCCGCCTCAACGCCAAGGGCGCCGGCCAGTTTGAGCACACGCTCATCATCGTCGAGGATGACGCCGACCTGCACTTTATCGAGGGCTGCTCCGCGCCCAAGTACAACGTGGCCAACCTCCATGCCGGTGCCGTCGAGCTCTTTGTGGGCAAGCGCGCGCACCTGCGCTACTCGACCATCGAAAACTGGTCCAAGAACATGTACAACCTCAACACCAAGCGTGCGCGTGTGGACGAGGACGGCGACATCGAGTGGATCAGCGGCTCCTTCGGCAGCCATGTGGGCTACCTCTACCCCATGAGCGTGCTCAACGGCCGCCGCGCCCGGTCGAGCTTTACCGGCATCACCTTTGCCGGCGCCGGCCAGAACCTGGATACCGGCTGCAAGGTCGTGCTCAACGCGCCCGAGACCTCGGCGACCGTCGAGACCAAGGGCATCTCCAAGAGCGGCGGCATCCAGACCTTCCGCAGCTCTATCGTGGCCACGCCCAAGGCCGAGGGTTCCAAGGCAACCGTGAGCTGCCAGTCGCTGATGCTCGACGACCAAAGCCGCTCCGATACCATCCCCGCCATGGACATCCGCGCCAAGAACGTCGACATCGGCCACGAGGCCACCATCGGCCGCATCGGCGACGACAAGGTGTTCTACCTGATGAGCCGCGGTATCTCGGAGGAAGAGGCCCGCACCATGATCGTCAACGGCTTTGCCAACCCGGTCTCCAAGGAGCTGCCGCTTGAGTACGCCGTCGAGATGAACAACCTGATCAAGCTCGAGATGGAAGGAGCGATCGGATAATGAAACAGGAAACCAACACCGCTGCCACCACGCTCGAGCAGGTCAACGCTATGCCGGCAGCAACTTGGGGTTGGCTCAAGATGAACCAGACCAAGCTCGAGCTTTCGGACGAGCTTGTCACCGCTCCCGCCGAGGCCGTTGAGGTCGAGGGCCTGGACGAGCAGTTTGCCGGCACGGCCGACGCCTTCGACGCCGCCATGGAAGCCATGGCCGAGCGCTTCCCCGAGCGCCGTGCCGCTGCCCCCGGTGATGCCGCCGATCGCGCCCGCATCACGCCCGAGACCGAGCTCGACGTGCCCGCTACCTCCGTCTACCAGGCCGGCGCCATCAAGCTCGAGGAGGAACTTTCCCCCGCCGAGGCATTCGAGACCGGCATGGGCGAGGCTGCCTACACCTACTTGACCGACCACGCTACCAAGCGCATCGTCATCGATGTGCCCGCATACAAGCACGTCACGGCTACCGTGCGCGTGAGTGGCGTCGACGCAGCGGCTGCGATTGCCGCCATCGATGTCGTCGCCCGCCCGCAGGCAACGCTCGACTTGCAGATCGCCCTGGACTCCCCCGTTACCGGCGAGGGCGTCGTGGGCTCCGTGCTGCGCGTGTGCGCCCACGAGTACGCCACCGTCAATGCGACCTGCACGCAGACGCTCGACGACAGCTGGATCGCGCTCGACGACACCGGCCTGTTCCTGGACGAGGGCGCGCGCGTCAACGTGCAGCACACCGTCCTGGGTGCCGGCGCCAGCGCCACCGGCCTTGCCGGCGACCTGCTGGGCGACACCGCCAAGGTGACCATCGATACCGATTACCTGGGCGCCCGCGAGCAGGTGCGCGACTTTAACTACGAGTTGCGCCACCGCGGCCGCAAGACCGAGTGCGAGATCGACGCCAACGGCGTGCTGACCGGCACGTCCAAGAAGGTCTACCGCGGCACCATCGACCTCGTGCACGGTTGCAAGGGCGCAACCGGCACCGAGCGCGAGACCGTGCTGCTCGCCAACAAGGGCGTCGACAACAAGACCGTCCCCGTCATCCTGTGCGACGAGGACGACGTCGCCGGCAACCACGGCGCCACCATCGGCCACGTCCGCGACGAGCAGCTGTTCTACCTCGCCTGCCGCGGCCTTGACCAAAACGCCGCCGAGGATCTGTTCATCCGCGCCAAGCTGGAGGACGCCGCGCTTTCCGCCACCGATGAGCGCACCCGCGCTGCCGTCGTCCGCCTGGGCAACAACCTGATCGATAACTTTGAAGAGGAGCTCGCATGATCGATACCGAGCACGTTAAATGCGATACCTGCACCGCCCCCGAGCCCATGGAGCTCGACGCCAGCGACGAGGCCTCGCGCGGCTGGCCCACCGTCGACATCGAGACTAATCCATACAAGGCACAGTTCCCGCTGTTCCAGCAACACCCCGAGATCGCCTTCCTCGATAGCGCCGCCACCGCGCAGCGCCCCGCCTGCGTGCTCGACGCCGAGCGCGATTTCTACCAGCGCATGAACGCCAACCCCCTGCGCGGCCTGTATTCGCTGTCCGTCGAGGCCACCGATGCCATCGCCAAGGTCCGCCAGCAGATCGCCGACCTCATCGGCGCCGCCCAGGCCAACGAAGTCGTCTTCACCCGCAACACCAGCGAGTCGCTCAACCTGGTCGCTAAGAGCTTTGCGCCCACGGTGCTGGAGCCCGGCGACGAGGTCGTCATCACCATCATGGAGCACCACTCCAACCTGATTCCGTGGCAGCAGGTCTGCCGCGAGACCGGTGCCAAGCTCGTCTACCTCTATCCCACCAAGACCGGCCAGCTCACCACCGAGGAGGTCCTGGCCAAGGTGGGTCCCAAGACCAAGATTCTGGCCGTGGGTCAGGTCTCCAACGTGCTGGGCGTCGAGAACCCGGTCAAGAACCTCGGCAAGCTCGTGCACAAGTACGGCGGCTATCTGGTCGTCGACGGCGCGCAGTCGCTGCCGCACATGCCGGTCGATGTGGCCGACCTGGGCGCCGACTTCTTTGCCTTTAGCGCGCACAAGGCCATGGGCCCCATGGGCATCGGCGTGCTGTGGGGCAAGATGGACCTGTTCAACGCCATGCCGCCCATGCTCACCGGCGGCGAGATGATCGAATCTGTTACCGAGCAGGACGCCGTCTGGGCGCCCGTTCCCGAGAAATTCGAGGCCGGCACACAGGACGCCGCCGGCATCTTCGCCACGGGCGCGGCACTCGACTACCTGGTCAACACGGTGGGTTACGAGAACATCCAGGCCCGCGAGCAGGCACTCGTCCACTATCTGATTGGCGAACTCATGCAGCTCGACTTTGTCCAAATCATCGGCTCCATCTATTGGGACAACCACCACGGCGTTGTGAGCTTTAACGTCAAGGGCATCCACCCGCACGACGTCGCGAGCATCATGGACATGGACGGCGTCTGCATCCGCGCCGGTCACCACTGCGCGCAGCCGCTGCTTACCTGGCTGGGTGTCGAAAACCTTGCTTGTTGCCGCGCCAGCGTGGCCTTCTACAACGACAAGGCCGACATCGACAAGTTCATCGCCGGCCTGCATCACGTTTGGAGCACGTTCAATGGGTAATCTGTACACCTCCACCACATTTATGGAGCACAACTCGCACCCCGACTATAAGTACGAGATGGATGCTCCCACGCACGAGCACGACGGCATCAACCCCAGCTGCGGCGACGAGCTCACCCTGCAGCTGCGCGTCGAGAACGGCGTGATCGAGGAGGCCTCCTTTACCGGCCACGGCTGCGCCATCAGTCAGGCCAGTGCCGACATCATGGCCGACCTCATCACCGGCGAGACCGTCGAGGAAGCTCACCGCCTGGCAGAGCTCTTCCTCGCCATGATCCGCGGCGAGCAGCTCTCCGAGGAGGACCTGGAAGACCTGGACGAAGCCGCCCAGCTCCAGGACATCTCGCACATGCCCGCCCGCGTCAAGTGCGCCGAGCTCGCCTGGCGCACCCTCGACGGCATGCTCGAGGGGCAAACAAACCAGTAGTTTATGCCCCGAATCCAAGGTTTTTGATTGCCGAGCCGCCCGATACGGGCGGCTCTGTTTTTACCTAATGAGCGCGAACGCACAAAGTCCGCGCGTCCGGCGCCCCGTCTGACATTTGCCACACAGCCAGACGCGAGCACGGGCGTTTTCCACAGCACCAAAGGCCTGCGGCAGGGCCCCGGGCCCGCCAAGCAATGCGCCAAGCCCCGTTCTGCGAAGCTCCGACTCGCTTCGCGCCTGCCGCAGACGGGTCCCATAGGGAGCGGCGTGCATTTTTGCGAGTATTCAGCACGCCAAGCTGTGTGTATACGCATCGAAAGCGTTAATCAACGTCTTTAGGCGCATATATATTGTGTTTTAGAACAAGCATCGCGGTCTGACGGGACGCAGGCACGTGCTTCGGGGGCGCAACGGCGGGAATCAATAGCTTCGGGACCCGTATGTTGCAAGATTGCGGCGGTGCCGACAGCAACACGATGCTGAAAACTCCGTTTTTTGCACGGCGCAGACGGGGGTAGGCACGGGCAAACCCGGACCGAGCCGTTATTTTATGCAAGATGACGATTGTTCTATGCATATTAAGAAGTGCAGTTACCGTACCAAGCTTTTGAACGCTGGTTGCGGCGTATGGACGACCCCAGCTGCGATGAACAGGCGACCTTACATCACGTTTCCGCCAGCCCGCATCGCCGTTCGCGCGCGGGCGCGCACGATACGAGAGACGGTACTTTTGCCAATCCCGGTATACCGCTCAATCTGGCGCACCGTAAAGCCGGCATTGCTCAATCCAACAATAACGGTATCGCGCTGCGCCGGCGGTGCAGTTTTAACCACATTGAGCGGAACCCCGAGGCTCTTCGCCAACTTGTCGGCAAAGGCGTGGCGTTCCCACTCTGTCTCTTTCATATCGCACAGCGCCGGCTCGCTACCGTCCGGCGTCGAAAGCGAATAGGCAATAAAGCCCTCGGCAGAACCAAAAAGTTCAAGCACGCAAGAAGGATCAGAAAATCCCCTCGCGGCATCGGCCGCATCACAGTCGTAAGAGCGCAGATGTTCCGCAAAGCTGCTCCAGGGATAACGCTCGATTAGGCTAACGCCCACCTCCTGCGGATCGGCGTGTACGGAGCGAATAGCCTCCATCACCTGCCAATCGGTATCGAGCGAGCGCCGGTCAAAACGGTTCTGGAACAGATGCCCTGTGCGCCCCGTGCGTTTATTGAACCGCCGCGCGTACGTCAAAAGCAACCGGTGCATCGCCGCGCTCATCCTGTCCTCGTAATCTGTAAGCACCAAATGCACGTGATTGCCCATAAGGCACCAGGCGATAACCGTCACACCCTCCTCCCGACAGCACTCGCGCATCAGCTCCAAAAACTCCCACCGGTCTTCATCGCTCTCAAAGATGAGCTGTTTGCCCACACCGCGAGCACAGGCATGGTAAAAGCCGGTAACCGTTCTCCAAACGCGCTGCATGGCGCTCCCTTCGCCGGGATCTGCTTACCATCCAATACAGCACGATTGAAGCGTGCCATCAAAACATTCACGCAAAACAATACGCTCGCGCAGCCAAAGGCAGCAAACAGGCGGCGAACGGCACCGTTGCAACAGGTCAACCACTGCAACGCTTGCAAGAGCGGACCAAAAGCTTGCCCAAGACGGACCCCCTCTACGGAAGTTCACGACCACAGAACATAGAGTTAAACCGTTTCAATTAAAACTTCAGGACTTCTCGCTACGAAAACTGAGCCGTTCGCCGAATATTCCGTGCATTTCGCGGTATTATAGGGGCTGCATGTCATGTCCCTTTCGAAGGGTCGCCCGGCAATCGCCAGCCACGACCCCCAGACGGGACGCCAACACGATAGAGAGGAGAGGCATGCAGTACTCACAGGAAGTGGAGAACATGTGCCCCGTTGCCAAGGGTGCATACCACGGCCCCGCACCCATCCCCGAGGAGGGCAAGTGGGTCCAGGCTAAGGAGATTTCCGACATCTCCGGTCTTACGCACGGTGTGGGTTGGTGCGCACCTCAGCAGGGCGCCTGCAAGCTCACGCTGAACGTCAAGGACGGCATCATCGAGGAGGCCCTCGTTGAGACCATCGGCTGCTCGGGCATGACCCACTCTGCCGCCATGGCTTCCGAGATCCTTCCCGGTAAGACCATCCTCGAGGCCCTCAACACCGACCTCGTCTGCGACGCCATCAACGTTGCTATGCGCGAGATTTTCCTGCAGATCGTTTACGGCCGCAGCCAGACCGCGTTCTCCGAGGGCGGCCTGCCCGTGGGCGCCTCCCTCGACGACCTCGGCAAGGGCCTTCGCTCTCAGGTCGGCACCATGTTCGGCACCAAGGCCAAGGGCGCTCGTTACCTCGAGCTCGCTCAGGGCTACGTCACCCGCATGGCTCTCAACGACAAGAACGAGATCATCGCATTCGAGTTCCTGAACCTCGGCAAGTTCACCGACGCCGTCAAGGCCGGCAAGACCCCCGAGGAGGCCATCGCTGGCGCTATGGGCCACTATGGTCAGTGGGAGAACGCTGCCAAGTACATCGACCCGCGCACCGACGAGGAGACTCACTCCGTCGCCAGCGTGTTCCCGGTTCACGAGTAGAAAGGGAGGGAAATAACTATGACTGTTACGTTCGAAGGTTACGAGCGCCGCGCTGACAAGATCAACAAGTGCCTCGCCGACAACGGCATCGCCTCCCTCGAGGAAGCTCTGCAGATCTGCACCGACAAGGGCTTCAACCCGCGTGAGATCGTCAACAACACCCAGTCCATCGCCTTCCAGAACGCCGAGTGGGCCTACACCCTCGGCTGCGCTCTCGCTGTCAAGCGTGGCGCCAAGACCGCTTCTGAGGCTGCCGCCATCATCGGCGAGGGCATCCAGGCCTTCACCGTTCCCGGCTCCGTCGCCGAGGACCGCAAGGTCGGTCTGGGCCACGGCAACCTGGGCGCTATGCTGCTCTCCGACGACACCGAGTGCTTCGCCTTCCTGGCTGGCCACGAGTCCTTCGCTGCCGCTGAGGGCGCTATCGGCCTGGCTCTGAACGCCAACAAGGCTCGCAAGAAGCCGCTGCGCGTTATCCTCAACGGTCTGGGCAAGGACGCCGCTCAGATCATCGCCCGCATCAACGGCTTCACCTACGTGAAGACCCAGTTCGACTACTTCACGGGCGAGCTCAAGGTCGTCGAGACCATCCCCTACTCCGATGGTCCCCGCGCCGCCGTCAACTGCTACGGCGCCGACGACGTCCGCGAGGGCGTTGCCATCATGTGGCACGAGAACGTCGACATCTCGATCACCGGCAACTCCACCAACCCGACGCGCTTCCAGCACCCCGTCGCTGGCACCTACAAGAAGGAGCGCCTCGAGGCTGGCAAGAAGTACTTCTCCGTCGCTTCTGGTGGCGGCACTGGCCGTACCCTGCACCCGGACAACATGGGCGCCGGCCCTGCCTCTTACGGCATGACCGACACCATGGGCCGTATGCACTCCGACGCCCAGTTCGCCGGTTCTTCCTCCGTGCCTGCGCACGTCGACATGATGGGTCTCATCGGCATGGGTAACAACCCCATGGTCGGTGCCACCGTCGCCTGCGCTGTCGCCGTCGAGGAGGCCCTCAAGGCCTAATCGCGCTTGCGCGATGCTCATATAGTTGAGCTTTGGAGCCGCTATCCACCCGGGTAGCGGCTCTTTTTGTTTGCGCTGGCGCAGGGTATCTAATGCCGATATATCAGCTGGGGCGAAATACGAGATGTGAAGAGATGGAGCGTCAGAGCGTCCATGACGCCCACCTGCCATATTTGCCCTTTACCGATTTGACGAGTCTTTGCGGCCCCATTGCCGATCACCCGTGCGACAATGCGCCGGACGAGAAAGGAATCCGATGGAATCGACTGATGTACTGGTAATTGGATCTGGCATTGCGGGCCTTTGTGCCGCCATCGAAGCGGCACGCACGGGTGCAACCGTCACTGTGGCAAGCGCCGGCAAGACCATGAGTGGATCGAGCTTCTTCCCGGGTACCTGGGGCCTCGGCCTCATCGGTCCCGTCGACGAAGACGACGAGCAGGACCTCATCGACACCATCCAGACCGTCGGCGGCGGTGTCGCCGACCCCGAACTCGTCCAAACGTTCGTCCACGGCATTCCCCAAGCGATTGACTGGCTCGAGCAAGACCTGGGCGTTGAGCTCCAGCGTCCGCAAAGCGCCAAGAGTGCTCAACAAAAGCAATTTATCCCCTGCTTTGACCACAAGACGCGCATGTGGCGCGGCCTCACCCGCAAGCCCCTTGAGGACGCTCTGACGACCTGGATCGAGTCGCTCGGCATTCGCCTGCTCCCCCGCCATGAGCTTATCGACCTTGTTGAGGACACGAACGGCAGAATAACCGGAACCGTACTCTACGACCTTACCGAAAATCGAATCGTGCCCTTTGCTGCCAAGGCCACGATCATCGCAGCCGGTGGCACAGGCGGCCTGTTCGAGCGCAGCCTTACGTCGGCTGATGTGCTCAGCTCCTCGCAGGCCATCGCACTGGCGCACGGCGCAACACTTACTAATATAGAGTTCATGCAGATGATGCCCGGCTTCATCGAGCCCAGGCGTAACTTGGTCTTCAACGAGAAAACCTGGCGCTACGTGCATGTAGACCAGCCGGTAGATATTGCCGACGACAAGCTGAACGACCTGCTCGAGCAGCGCTCTGGATATGGTCCCTTCACGTCACGCTTGGCCTCCCGCGCTATCGATCTCGTCATCGATCAGGCAGGTGTCGAAGGCCTGGCACTCCACTACGACTTCCCCCGCGAGGATGTCCCAGAGTTTGTGCAGACCTTTGCCACCTGGCTGCAAGACGAGCACGGCATCGCCCCGACTGACGAGATGCGCGTTGCGATGTATGCCCACGCCGCTAACGGCGGCATCAAGATCGATAAGACTGCGCACACGGGCATTGAGGGCCTCTACGCTTGCGGCGAGGCGACAGGCGGCATGCACGGCGCCGACCGCATTGGTGGCTTGTCAAGCGCCAACGGCATCGTATTCGGACGTATCGCGGGCGCATCGGCAGCCCTCACAGCGCAGAAAGAGCCTGAGGCGGCCCTGAAGGCGGATATCACCCTCCCCCAGTACGGCATTGCCACAACAGATGCCGAACGCCTGACACACAGCCTTAGGCACACGATGAGCACCTTTTGCATGATCAACAGGACCGAAACAGGCCTATCCGAGGCACTACACGAGCTTGAAAACATTCAAGATGATGCCACAGCTCTAAATAAGCCGCATGCCAACGACAGCGAAATCGCTGCGCTCGCCCGCATACAGTCGCAGATTCAACTAGCACAGGAAATGGTCAAAGCCATGCGCAACCGAACCGAAAGCCTGGGCTCGCACTATCGAGCGAATTAAACTGGACACCTATCTAAAGCAGAACACAACTAATCGATATCTATGGGCCCCGTGAGCTCGAAGTGGCACGGGGCCCATTCGTGTCCGCACGGCAGCGTATCCTTATTCCGAATACAGAGCGTGCAAAGCCTGCATAGACAATAGACCAGCGAGGAGGAGATATGGACAGTAGAGATATCGAGAAGTGGCGTGTCAAACTTGATAGCTACGCCAATGTGGAAGACGGCGTTGAGTATTGGCTCGCACGCGATTTAATGGAACCCATGGGATACACTCGATGGGAGAACTTCGCCGAAGTTGTTAAGAGGGCAAAAGTCTCGTGCGAAACAAATAAAACTCCAGTTGATTCCCATTTTCGTGACACCACGAAAATGGTAACTGCCGGTGTCGCCGCTCGTGCGGTTAAAGACTACAAACTTACGCGCTATGCATGCTATTTAATCGCCCAAAACGGAGATTCAAACAAGCCAGAGATCGCGCTCGCCTAGGCATACTTTGCCGTGCAGACGCGCCGCCAAGAGCTCATAGAGCAGCGCTTCGCAGAGATTCAGCGCTTACAGGCGCGCCACTCGCTATCCGATTCAGAGAAACAGCTCTCGGGTATTGCGTTCAAACGCGGCGTGGACTCCAAAGGATTCGCGATCATCAAGTCGAAGGGCGACGAAGCGTTATTCGGCGGCAGAAGCACGGCGGAAATGAAGCAGCAGCTCGGCATATCCAAGAGCGCGGCATTGGCGGACAGGTTAGCCGATGTCCTCATCAAAGCAAAGGACCTTACGAACTCGATGACGGCCTTCAACGCCGAGGAACACGACCTGTACGGTCTGGACCAGATCAAGCAAGAGCACGTCGAGAACAACACAAGCGTGCGTGGCGGCCTCATCGACCGCGGAATTGTCCCCGAGAACCTGCCACCTGCCGAGGATACAAAAAAGCTCGAGCGTCGCGTGAAGGCAGCGGAGAAGAAACTCAAGGAAGGTACTGACGGTTTTACCGATCCCCAGGGTAGACTCGATCTGTGAAAGCGGCCGTGCCCTTTCGGGTTCGACCCCATGAAAGGTCAACAAAAAAGACGGCCAACTTTCGTTGACCGTCTAAACATGCTTTGGTGGGCCGTCAGGGGGTCGAACCCTGGACCTTGGGATTAAGAGTCCCCTGCTCTACCAACTGAGCTAACGACCCAAAGCTAAAGTCCGTGGTGGCGGACTTTAGAGGAGATATCGTGTGGTGGGCCGTCAGGGGGTCGAACCCTGGACCTTGGGATTAAGAGTCCCCTGCTCTACCAACTGAGCTAACGACCCGATATCGACACGAAGCAAGAACTGGGGTGGGTAA
>CABJEP010000007.1:60593-122450 GCA_902364645.1 Coriobacteriaceae bacterium
GATATCGACACGAAGCAAGAACTGGGGTGGGTAAAGGGACTCGAACCCTCGACCTACGGGACCACAACCCGTCGCTCTAGCCAACTGAGCTACACCCACCGTGTCCTGTGCGCTTCGCGCTCGACTATTATTGCAAGGAACGCCACGCGATGCAAGCCCCAATTTTCAAGAATTTTGAAAAGAGTTTTTCGAGCCCGTTTCGAGCAAATCCCACCGGTTCCATAGGAGTAAACTTGCTCCACCCAATGCTCGAAAGGATAGGCATGAAAGAACTCTCCAACCGCACGGCGGCGTTTACCGATTCGGTCATCCGCCGCATGACGCGCATCTCCAACAAGTATGGTGCCGTCAACCTGTCGCAGGGCTTCCCCGATTTCGATCCCCCGGCGCAGCTGCTCGATAGCCTCAGCACCATTGCCACCGACCCCAAGCCGCTTTACCACCAGTACTCCATCACCTGGGGCTCCCAGGCCATGCGCGAGGCGCTTGCCGCCAAGCAGGAGCACTTTATGGGCATGCCGATCAACCCCAACGAGAACATCGTGGTCACCTGCGGCTCCACCGAGGCCATGATGGCCGCCATGATGACGGTCACGAACCCCGGCGACAAGGTCGTCATCTTCTCGCCATTCTACGAGAACTACGGCGCCGACACGATCCTTTCGGGTGCGGAGCCTATCTACGTGCCGCTCAACCCACCTGCGTTCGACTTTGACCGCGAGACACTCGAGGCGGCCTTCCGCGACAACGATCCCAAGGCCATCGTCCTGTGCAACCCTTCCAACCCCTGCGGCAAGGTCTTTACGCGCGAGGAGCTCACCTTTATCGCCGACCTCTGCAAACAGTACGACGCCTACTGCATTACCGACGAGGTATACGAGCACATCGTCTACGCGCCCCACGAGCACGTCTATATGGCCACGCTGCCCGGCATGTTCGATCGAACCATCAGCTGCAGCTCGCTGTCCAAGACCTACTCCATCACCGGCTGGCGCCTAGGCTACACCATCGCTCCCGCCGAAATCACCGAGCGCATCAAAAAGGTCCACGACTTCCTCACCGTAGGCGCCGCCGCTCCCCTGCAAGAAGCCGTCGTCACCGCCCTCAACTTCGACGACAGCTATTACCAGGAGGTCCTCGACCTCTACACCGCCAAGCGCGACCTGTTCTGTCAGGGACTCGACAGCATCGGCCTTACGCACAACGTGCCGCAGGGCGCCTACTACGTGATGATGGATATCTCGGAGTTTGGCTATGACAGCGACCTCGACTTCTGCGAGGATTTGGCCTCCAAGGTGGGCGTGGGCGCCGTTCCGGGCTCGAGCTTCTTCCGCGAGCCCGTCAACCATCTGATTCGTTTCCACTTTGCCAAGCGAGACGAGACGCTCAACGCTGCGCTTGAGAACCTCAAGTCGCTACGTGATAAAATCAACCCGCGCGGGTAAGGACGGCCCGGCAACTAAAGTAACCAAAGAAGCCCCGCATCGCCCGCCGCGTTGCGAGGCTTCTTTTTATAGCGCTTTCTTAAATGGTTTAGAGCGCTATATTTTAGTCACGGAGCAACTCATCCCGGAGAGAGGAATACTATGGCAGAGCAGCAGCTTATCGGAGCGCTCGAGGCCGGCGGCACCAAGATGGTCTGCGCCACGGGCTATGCGGACGGCACGGTCCTGGAGCGTGAGCAGATCGCGACCACGACTCCGCAGGAGACCGTCGAGGCCGTCAACGCATGACTTGCCGACAAGGGCATCGCCGCGCTGGGCATCGGCGCCTTTGGCCCCACCGCAGTCAACCCTGCCTCGCCCCAATACGGCAAGATCCTGGAGACGCCCAAAACGGCATGGCGCTACTTCGACCTGCTGGGCACCATCCAAAACGAGCTCAATATTCCCTGCGGCTACGACACCGACGTCAACGTCGCCTGCCTGGGCGAGGTCACCTTTGGTTGCGCCCAGGGCCTCACTGACGTGGTGTATCTGACCATCGGTACCGGCGTGGGCGCTGGCGTGCTCTCGGGCGGTAAGCTCGTGCACGGCATGATGCATCCCGAGGCTGGCCACATCCTGGTCACGCGCGACCCGCGCGACACCATTGGCGAGCACAGCGCCTGCCCCTTCCATGACAACTGCCTCGAAGGCCTCATCGCCGGCCCCGGCGTTAGAAAGCGCTGGGATGGCAAGAGCGCCGGAGACATGGCTGATGACCCGGAAGCCATGGACCTGCTCGCCGGCTATCTGGCACAGGCACTCATGACCTACACGCTGTGCTACGCGCCGCAAAAGATCATCATCGGCGGCGGCGTGGCCGACCACACTCCCATCGTGCCGCTCGCACGCAAAAAGTGTGCCGAGATGCTCAACGGCTATATCGTCACGACCGAGGTCAACGACATCAATAACTACATCGTCAACAACAGCCTCGAGGGCAAGCAGGGCGTTATGGGCTGCCTGGCCCTGGGCGCACAGGCGCTTCAGTAGCAGATGAACCCACAGGGCGTGGCGCGCCCGGCAAATCCGACCTACGAAACGACGCCACCACGCCTCATATAAGCCCTCAAATAAAAAAGGCCGCCTAGGACCAAACAATACGTCCTAGGCGGCCTTTTTGGCGCACATCAGCGACCGTAAGAGATATCGGAGCACAACGCCCGTTGCCGCTCCACAGCAGTCGATCATCACATCGGTGATCATGCCGGCGCGTCCCGGCACAAAGAGCTGAATCGTCTCGTCAATCGAAGGAATCAGCAGCAGGAACACCGCCGTGGGCAGCAGCACGTCAAAGGTGCGCCGGCCCTCAAAATCAAAGGCGTGCGTTGCCAGGATGCCGAGCACCATATACTCGGAAAAATGCGCGCACTTGCGAACAACAAAGTTGGTCACCCATTCATATGGAAGTCCCACGCCGTGCAGGAAACCGCGGATAGCTTCCATGACCGTTAGGCTCAGTGAGCCCGACCCCGAGCCGGGAACCAGCGAATTGCCCCAGATCAAGAGCGCCATCAGGCAGGTTACGACCGCCCATTTTCGATTGATCTTAACCATGCAGAAGTTA
The DNA here is from genome assembly GCA_902364645.1 of Coriobacteriaceae bacterium. Taxonomy (GTDB): domain Bacteria; phylum Actinomycetota; class Coriobacteriia; order Coriobacteriales; family Coriobacteriaceae; genus Collinsella. The sequence continues at coordinate 63,645 of CABJEP010000007.1, forward strand.
TGCCTCCGCGCGGAGCGGCGCGAAGCTGGCGGTACCGCCCTCGATAACGCTCAGATAAGCACGGCCCGTACGCTTGGCGGTAGAGGACTGAAGACGCTCGATCTCTTCCTCGAGGATCTGATTGACGCGCTCGTGACGACGATTTTCCATAATGCCGGCGGCAATAGCCTCGGCCCGCTCGATGCTCTCACGCGAGATACGGGCAGTATCCTCGGGGAACACAGCGCTGTGACGGCCGACATAGGCGGGGGCAGCAGGCTGAGGGGCAGCGACGGGAGCGGGGGCTGAAACAGGAGCAGGCTCGTCAATCTCATCCAGAATCGCGGTGGCGGCGGCCCACATACCCTCGTGGCCCGAGTAATCGGCCATGGGGACATCAACCTCGAGCGAGGCGTCCGGAAGGTCGCCGGTGTCGATGCGATCTTGGGCATCAATCGATGCGGTGATGGCTGCAGGCTCATCGAGGTCATCGAGATCGATGTCCGCGACACCGGAGATGATAGGCATGCTGGCGAGGTTTGCGTTGTACGGCGCAGCCTCGGCCGCCTGCTGCCGGGCAGGAGCGCCCCAAAGCGAGCTTTCGGCGGCGCGGCGGGCGGCAACGGCCTCCTCGTCCGCGGCCATGGCTTCATCAACGTACGAATTGTCGGCAGAAGCGTTCGCGTCCGCCGAGGTAGCGCTGCAGGCGTTATTGGCTGCCGCGTTGGCAACGAGTGCCACGAAAGCCGCCGTGCTGCCCGCAGGGGCGGCCTGGGAGCCCGACACGGCGCGTGCCGCAGCGGCGATGTCATCGCGATTGAAGGAGCCGGTCTGCCCGCCGTTGGTGAGCTCGTCGATGGCGACTTGATAGACGTCGCGCGAGCGCGCAGGGTCGCAGCTAACCGGCGAATCGTCGTCGAGCATGCTGTCGATCATGGACCAAGCCTCGGCCTCGTCCATAGCATCTGCGGCTCGAGCGATGGTAGGGACACCATCGTCGGCATGACGGCGTTGGAACGCACCAGTCAGGCCGGAAAGGAATGCCGAGGTAGACTGCTCCGACTGAGCCTGAAAAGCAGAAGCCGCAGCGTATGGAGTCGCATCCTGCTGCTGAGCTGGAATCGAGGCGGTCTTGAACTCGCTTTGATGCTGATTGAGATTGGCGGCACCGCCCATGGCATCGGGCTGGAACAGACGCTCTTCACGCTGCGCACGATACTCGGAGATACCCAGCGAGGCGGCATAGATACCCACGCCCGCCACCGCGCCCACGGCGAAGGGAACCGCACCCGCCACGACCGTCTCGTTCACCGACGAAAACGGCAGCGTCGCGGCATACATAACCACGGGAGCGGCAAGGCCGATCCCGCACGAAAGTCCGGCAAGGACTGCTCGTTGTGTTGCATCAGAAGAAGCCATGAGCTCTCCCCATCTTCCAGCACCCAAATCGCATCATTCAGTTGGCTGCGCGAGAGAAGATGAAGCGGGGCTATGCCCCAAAGCAACGGTATATGGTTCGTTTCATCTGCGTTTTCCGTCGCGAAGCTTAAAAGCTATTATGCGAAACCACCCTGCCGATTGCAAGCGACGATGTCGGATTGAAACGGGAAACCTGCTGCTCGTCGGTCTTACGGTCAAAAATAAGCGCGGAGCGGCGCAATGGAAAGGGGCCGAGGCTCAAAGCCCCGACCCTTTATCGCATTGATGACTATCGCAGCGCGTGGATGACAACCTAGAACGTCTGCTCGTAGTCGCTGTGTTTTTTGGCCGAACGCACCAGGAACTCCTGGTTGGTGTTGGTGCCCTTCAGACCCTTGATAAACGACGCCGCCGCACGCTCGGTATTGTTCATGCCGGCAAGAATGCGACGCAGACCAAAGACAAACGGACGCATCTGCTCGTCGACCAAGAGGTCCTCGTTACGCGTACCGGAGGCAACGGGGTCGATAGCCGGGAAGATGCGGCGGTCGGCCAGGTCGCGGTCGAGCTTAAGCTCCATGTTGCCGGTGCCCTTGAACTCCTCGAAAATGACCTCGTCCATCTTGGAACCGGTGTCGATGAGGGCAGAGGCCAGGATGGTGAGCGAGCCGCCGTTCTCGATATTGCGGGCTGCACCCAGGAAGCGCTTGGGCGGATACAGTGCCGCCGAATCGACGCCGCCCGAAAGGATGCGGCCCGAGGCAGGCGCCGCCAAGTTGTAGGCGCGGGCGAGGCGCGTGATGGAGTCGAGCACCACCACGACGTCGCCACCCAGCTCTACGATGCGCTTGGCGCGCTCGATGACGAGCTCTGCCACGCGGGTGTGGTTGTCGGCAGGCATATCGAAGGTCGACGCCACAACCTCACCCCTGATGGAACGCTGCATATCGGTGACCTCTTCGGGGCGCTCGTCGACGAGCAGGCAGATGAGGTGCACCTCGGGGTTGTTAATCGAGATAGACTGGCAGATCTTCTTGAGGATCGTGGTCTTGCCGGCCTTGGGCGGGGACACGATCAGGCCGCGCTGGCCCTTGCCGATCGGTGACACGATGTCGATGGCGCGACCGGTAATAGAGTCCTTGCCGTGCTCCATGCGCAGCGGCTCGTTGGGATAGACCGGGGTGAGGTCGCCGAACTTGGGACGGTTGCGAATCTGCTCGGGGTCCAGACCGTTGACGGTCGTGATTTTGGCGAGGCCGGCGCGCTTGTCGCCGCCGCGCGAAGGACGCAGCGAGCCCTCGATGACGTCGCCCGTGCGCAGGCGCGCGGAGCGGATGAGGTAGGCGGGCACGAAGGCGTCGTCGTTGGACTTCATGTAGCCATGGGCGTGGATGATGCCGGAGCTGTCCGGGCGAATCTGCAGAATGCCCTTGATGTCGCGGAAGCCCTCGGCCTTCGCAGCGGTGACGTAGATTTCCTCGACGAGCTCGGCCTTCTTCTTGCCGGTCGTCTCGATCTCGAACTCCTTGGCCTTCTCGCGAAGTTCGGCAACCTTCATGGCAGCGAGCTCCTCGCGCGAAAGCGTAGGCTCGGTGGGAGCGGCATTACGCTCCTTGTTGCGTTGCTTGCGATCGCGCTGGCGGTTGCGACGGTCGTTGTTGCGCTCGTCCTTGCGCTCGTTGCGCTCCTCGTTGCGCTTGTGCTGGCGACGGTTGGGGCGAGCGCCGTCTTCGCTCTCGGCGGGGGCGGCACCATCGGTTGCGGTGGTGTCAACATTGGCCGCAGCGGCGTCATTGGCCTCGGCGCCAGAATCAACCTGCGCTTCGACATCAGCATGCTGCTCGGCGGCCTTGGCCTTAACGGACTTCTTGCGACCGCGCTTGGGCTTCTCGGATGCAGGCTGTTCGACGTCCTGGGGCTCGGCGGCATCAGTCGATACATCGGCGGTCGTCTCGGTGGAATCCTCGGACGCGCCCTTCTTGGCAGCCTTAGCCTTGGACGTGCGCTTAGCAGCAGTGCGACGCCTGCGACCGGGACGGACGTCGGCGGGCTCGGCATCGGCAGAAACGGCCTCGGAAGTCGTAGCATCCTGGACGGGTTCATCGGCAGCAGTTGAGGACTTGGCGGTCGCCGCAGCATCCCGAGCGGCGGCGGCTGCGGCTGCGGCCTTCTCGGCCTCGACAAAGGCCTTGGGCTTGCGACCGCGACGGTGCGGGCGCAAAGCCGGATCGACAACGGGAACTTCGCTGGCCTCGACAGGCGCAGCGGGCTCAACAGGCGATGTGCCCTCCCCTGCCGCGGAACGGACCGAAGCCTCAGTGAGCTCGGGGGTTACCTGTTCAGCAACCTGCTCGGCCTTAGCAGCCGTGCGACGGCGTGTGCGCGGTACCGGCTTCTCGGTCGGCTGGTCGGCGACAGGAGTCTCGGTGGCGGCAGGCGTCTCGAGCACAGACGGAGCTGCAAGCTCGGTCAGAGCCGCGGCCTCGCGCTCGGCAGCACGACGGCGGGCGCGCACCACCTGAGCCTCGCTAATCTGCGCCAACGCACGTGCCTGCGCGACCTCATCGGAAATCGGCGCCGAGGAGTCAGCTGCAACGGTGAGCTTGGCGCGCGTCGTGCGCGTGGTACGGCGCTTTGGCTTGGTGACCTCCTCGCCGTCAGCGGCAGGCTTGGCCGTGCGGCGCGTGCGCTTGGGCTTTGCCGGAGCAGCCTCCTCACCAGTTGCAGGCACGGCCTTCTCAGCCGCTACAGGCATAGGCGTCGAAGCAGCCTTAGGCGTCTCAGGAGCCGAGGCTTGCGCGGGCGCCGCGACCTGGTCCGACGCAACCGGTGCAGCGGGAGCGGCCTGCGTCGTCGTTATTTCGTTTTCTTGCTGTTGATCAGACACAGTGTTTGCTCAACTTTCTTTTCAAGCCCTGTGATCACATGCTCCCTGCATAAACCTTCAGGGCGGCTAAACAGTCTAGTTCCGTTCAAAACGACGGACATCATTGATCTGTATCGAGATGATTGCGTCAACTACGCAGCGTTAGTGTAACACAACCGCCGCCACCTGCAACTTAGTCATTGGGGACGTTCTTAAACGACTAGTCAAAAGGGACACTCTTTGTTTGCCACCCACAAATCTGACTGCCTCCGCCAAAACTATGGCGGTTTACTACGATGAATCGCTCAACCGCGACCACTCCGAAACTTGTTGAACTAAAACCGCAGGTAGATGCCTTGCACTTTTTAGCAAAAAGCCGGCGTGGTTAGAATTCCTCAATTCATCGTAGTAAACCGGCATAGTTTCGTATTTCTAGCAGCTCCAAATTCATCAATACGTCGGCGTTTGCGAAAAAAGCCCGACCTCCGTAGGAGATCGGGCTTATAGGGCTCAGTTAAACCAAACCTACACGGTCAAATGACCCGCAGATTACATCTGCTCGGGCGCGGAAACGCCAACGAGGGTAAGCACCAGGGCGAGCGTCACGCGGACAGCGTCGCAAGCTGCCAGACGGGCGCGCGAAAGCTCGGGGTCGACGGGACGGCCCTCGCTCGGCAGAACCTGGCAGGCAGCGTAGAAGCTGTGGAAGTCGCCGGCGAGCTCCTCGGCAAAGTGGGTCAGACGGAACGGAGCGCGATCGCGAGCACAGCTGGCGATCAGGTCGGTGAGCTCGTTGAGCTTGCGCGAAAGGGCGAGCTCGGTCGGGTCGGTCAGCAGCGAGTAATCGACGTTCTCACCGATGGCCTTGGCGGCAACGGCCTTCATGCCCATCTCGTCGGCCTGCTCGGCGGTAACGTCGGCGGCACGGCGCAGGATGGAGCACACGCGGGCGTGAGCATACTGCACGTAATAGACCGGGTTGGAGTTGTCGCGCTTCTTAACGGCCTCGATGTCGAAGTCGACCATCTGGTTGGAGCTCTTGGAGATGAGCGTGTAGCGAGCGGCATCGGAGCCGACCTCGTCGACGAGCTCCTGCAGGGTCACCATGGTGCCCTTGCGCTTGGACATACGGACGGGCTTGCCGTTACGCAGCAGGTTGACGAGCTGACCCAGCAGAACCTCAAACTTGCCGGGGTAACCCAGAGCGTCGCAGACGCAGCGGACGCGCTCGATGTAACCGTGGTGGTCGGCGCCCCAGATGTCGATGACGTGATCGACGCGCTGGAACTTATCCCAGTGATAGGCGACGTCGGAGGCGAAGTAGGTGTACTCGCCGTCGGACTTGATCAGGACGCGGTCCTTGTCGTCGCCCAGATCGGTGGAGCGGAACCACAGGGCGCCGTCCTTGGTGTAGAGGTAGCCCATCTTGTCGAGCTTCTCAAAAGCGCGGTCGACGGCGGAGGTGCCGGCGGTCTCGCCCTCGGTGTCCTTCACATACAGCGAGCGCTCGGAGTACCAACGGTCAAAGTCGCAGTTGACGGCGTGGCAGAGGTCGCGCATGTTGTCGACCATCTTCACGTAGCCGCGCTCACGGAAGCTCTCCATGCGCTCCTGCGGATCGGCGTCGACCCACTTGTCACCGTCGGTGCGCCAGAACTCGGCAGCCTCATCGATGATGTAGTCGCCGCCGTAGGAGTCCTTGCCCAGGGTCTCGGCAAAGTTGTCCTGATACGGATGGGTCTCGGGATGCTCGTCGTTCTCGTCGGCAACGAAGGCGTCGCGATCGGCGATCAGCAGCTTGTGAGCCTCGTCGATATCAACGCCCTGCTTGGCGATGATGTCGGCAAGCTGCATATAGCGCGTGCTGATGGAGTTGCCGAAGGTGTTCATCTGAGAGCCGTGGTCATTGATGTAGAACTCACGCTGGATCTCATAGCCGGCGTGGTCCATAACGCGGCAGAGCGAATCGCCCAGCGCGGCCCAGCGGCCGTGGCCGATGTGCATGGGGCCGACGGGGTTGGCGGAAACGAACTCGACCTGGGTCTTCAGGCCACCACCGACGTTAGACTTAGCGAAGTCCATGCCCTTCTCGCGAGCCTCGCCAAAGATGGCATTCTTGACGGCAACGGAGAGGTAGAAGTTGATGAAGCCGGGGCCTGCGATCTCGACCTTCTCGATCGCGGGGTCCTCGGGCATATGGGCAACGATGGCCTCGGCGATCTTGCGCGGGGCGCAGTGGGCCAGCTTGGCGGACTTCAGGGCCATGGTAGAGGTCCACTCGCCATGAGAAGTGTCAGCCGGTCGCTCGATAGCGCAATCGTCAAGTTCAAATGCGGAAAGGTCGCCGGCCTCCTGGGCCGCAGCAAGCGCAGCGCGTACCAGCTCTTCAATCTTCTCGGGCATAGATCCTCCTTGTGTTAAAGCCCCCGAGCTCTTGGTCACTCGTAGGGCAAAAGCCAGAGTTTGTAGCACTCTATCACAAGCGACGGGCACTGTCGCAGGGTAAAGCTAATAGATATTGCATATGCACAAAAATGACTACAGCTTGCATGGAGTCACTCAAAGATGCCGGTCTGCCTGCAGATTATGCAGGCGTTGAAAATGCATAAAGGTGTGAATGAGCTGCGTCTGTTATCGAATACTCTTACCTATCAGAATTGTGTGCTTTTCCTGCATAAAGTAAGGGTTTCCGCACGTCAGCGTGGTATTCTAGACATACGCAAATTCGTATAAGTTGGAGGTAGCATGTTCTCAATCGGTCAACACGTCATTCATCCGGGTCAGGGAGTCTGCACCGTCGTCGGTTTTAGGGACGACACGCCGCAGCCCATGCTGCTGCTCGAGACCAAGCAGGGGCATGCGCAGACGATTCTCATGTACCCCGTGGCGCAGGCCGACCGTCTACATGCCGCCATCTCTCAACAGGATGCCGAGCACCTGCTGAGCCACTACGACGAGCTGGAATGCGACACCTTTACCGAGCGCAACAGCTCGCTTGAGGAAACGCACTTTAAGCAGCAGCTTAAGCTAGGTGCACCCGAGACAGTCCGTGTGGCAAAAACCATGATGCACCGCATTCGCCAGGCCGAGGAAGCTGATAAAAAGCCCAGCTCCTACTACATGCGCGTACTCAAGGAGGCCAAGCGTCGTTCCATCGAGGAGTTCGCCGTGGCCTTGGGCGTCACCGAGGAGGACGCCGAAGCTCGCCTAGCCCAAGCCGCCCTCAACTAACCCATCCGCGCCAAAAACCACCACAAAGGGGACAGGCACCTTTGTGGTGGTTTTCTTGTTCCAGTAGTATTCATTCTTAGCGATACCCACGAGCACAAGGAGTCTCTTATGGCAGAGCCGCTTACCGCCGGAATCACCCGCGACCGCGCGTTCGAACTGCTCAACGAGCACAACAAGGACCCGTTCCACATCACCCATGGCGAGACGGTCGAGGGCACCATGCGCTACTTTGCGCGCGAGTTCGACCCCGAGAACGAGGAGTTTTGGGGCATCGTCGGCCTGCTGCACGACCTGGATTGGGAGGAGCATGAGGATGACCCCATGAACCACACCATCTATGCGGCCGAGATCCTCGAGGACGAGGGCGCATCGCCCGAGCTCATCCGCGCAATTCAGACGCATACGTCCGACTTCAACTCTTCGCTACCCAAGCCCGAGCTGCAGATGGAGAAGATCCTGTTTGCCTGCGACGAACTCACCGGTCTAATCGGTGCTGCCGTGATCATGCGTCCGAGCAAAAGCGTCATGGACTTTACGACCAAGTCGCTCAAGAAAAAGTTCAAGGATAAGCGCTTTGCCGCCGGCTGCTCACGCGACGTGATTTCGCAGGGCGCCGAGATGCTGGGCTGGGAGCTTCCCGAGCTCTTCGACCGTACCATCGCGGCCATGCAATCCTTCGCGCCCGATCGCGATACCTTCCAGGCCTAACCGCCCACGCCACCTAAAACCACCACAAAGGAGACAGGCGCCTTTGTGGTGGTTTTTCGTTTGCAACAGGTTTAGGGGCGGACCTGGCCGGTGCCGCGGAGCTTGTATTTGTAGGTGGTGAGGGCCTCGGCGGCAAAGGGGCCGCGGGCGTGGAGCTTTTGGGTCGAGATGCCAATCTCGGCGCCCAGGCCAAACTCGCCGCCGTCGGTAAAGCGCGTGCTGGCGTTGGCATACACGGCCGAGGCATCGACCTCGTCCAGGAAGCGCTCGCAAGCATCCGTGTCCTCTGCAACGATGGCCTCGGAGTGCATCGTGCCGTAGCGGTTGATGTGCGCGATGGCCTCGTCCTCGTTCGCCACGACCTTCACGCTCATCTCGAGCGCCAGATACTCGCGACCCCAGTCCTCCTCAGTCGCGGCAACGTAGTCATCGCCCTCGGCAAGCCCGGTGTCGGCGCATGCGGCGCACGTGGCCTCGTCGCCGTGAATGAGCACGCCGTGGTCATGCAGCACGGCCACGACCGCAGGCAAAAACGCATCGGCCACGGCACGGTCGACCAGCAGCGACTCGGCGGCATTGCACACGCCCACGCGCTGCGTCTTAGCGTTGACGATAATATTGAGCGCTTTATCGAAGTCGGCGGATTCATGCACGTAGATGTGGCAGTTACCCGTGCCCGTCTCGATCACCGGAACGAGCGACTCGCGCACGCAGCGCTGGATCAGGCCTGCACCGCCGCGCGGAATGAGTACGTCGACAACACCGCGGAGCTTCATGAGCTCGCCAGTGGCCTCGCGGTCGGTGGACTCGATCATCGACACGGCCTCGCGCGGGAAGCCCTTGGCCTCGAGCGCATCGGCCAGCAGCTCAGAAATCATGGCACACGAGTGATAGGCCAGCGAGCCGCCGCGCAGAATGCAGGCGTTGCCGGTACGGATGCAGATGCCCGCGGCGTCGGCCGTCACGTTGGGACGCGCCTCGTAAACCATGGCGACCAGGCCCAGCGGCACACTCACACGGGTCAGGTCCACGCCGCTTGCAAGCACGCGGTGGTCGAGCACGCGGCCCACGGGATCGGGCAGCTCGGCGAGCTTTTCCAGGCCGGCGGCCATGCCCTCGACGCGCTCGGGCGTCAGCAGCAGACGATCGAGCAGTCCGGCCGAGGTACCCGCATCGCGCGCAGCGGACATATCGAGCTCGTTGGCGGCGACGATGGAGTCGACGCCGTCGCGCAGCGCCGCGGCCATGGCGCGCACGGCCTCCTGGCGCTGTTCATCGCTCGCCGTGGCAAGCGAGGCCGACGCTGCCTTGGCGGCAACGGCAAGATCGTGGACATACGTGGCTATATCGACCGACATGGGCGGCCCTTTCTCCTAGAAGTTTGCAACCATGGTAGCCGATTTGCGCATGGCCTCGCCCGCGGCGGTAGAATTGGTCAACCCGAAACACCGCAACGAACGGAAGACTCACATGGCCCTCATCACTTCGTACCACGTCCCCGGCCTGTATGTCGAGGACCACAGCATCGACGTCCCCCTCGACTGGCGCGGCCTGGAGCCGATGCTCCTGGCCGTCGGCAGCACCATGCGCCGCGGCGCTATACCGACACCCATCGCCGGTGCGCCCGAGAGCATCAAGCTCTTCTACCGCGTGGTTTGCGCACCCGACCGCATCAACGACGACCTGCCGCTCCTTCTCTTTTTGCAGGGTGGCCCCGGTGGCGAGAGCCCGCGTCCGCTGTCGCCCACAAGCGATGGCTGGATCGAAGAGGCCGTCAAGCATTTCCGCGTCGTGCTGCCCGACCAGCGCGGTACCGGGCGCAGCAGCTGTGTAGACGGGCGCACGATTGCCGCACTGGGCGAGCGCGCCGAGGCGGCCGGCTCCGATGCTGCCCGCTCGCAGGCGGACTTCCTCAAGCGCCACCTCGCCAGCTCCATCGTGCGCGATTTTGAGTACCTGCGCCTGGTGGGCTTTGGCGGCAGGCCCTGGGTCACGCTCGGGCAGAGCTACGGCGGCTTTTTGACGCTGAGCTACCTGTCGCTCTTCCCCGAGGGCGTGGCGGCAAGCTTTACCTGCGGCGGCATCCCCCACGTACCGGCGAGCGCAAGCGAGGTCTACGCGCACACCTTCCCGCGCATGGCTGCCAAGACGCAGCAGTATTACAACCGCTACCCCGCCGACGTCGAGCGCGTGGCGGCCCTGGCAGATGCCCTCGAGGAGCAAAAGCCCTTGCTACCCGACGGCTCGCCGATGACGGTCGAACGCCTGCAGCTCATGGGCAGCGACTTTGGCATGAAGCCGAGCTTTGAGCGCATGCATTGGATTATCGATCATGCTTTTGTTGACGGCGACGGCACGCTGGCCTGCGGCGCCTCGGTATCTGACAGCTTTTTGATGCGCGCCTTCGAGCGCACCAACACGCGCACGAATCCGCTGTACTGGACGCTTCAGGAGTTCATCTACGCCGACGGCGACACCATGCCCATTCGCTGGGCCGCGGCAGAAGAGAAGGCCCATCGTGCCGAGTTCGACACGCTCACGCGACCGCTCATGTTTACCGGCGAGGCCATGTTCCCGTGGATGTTTGAGCAGATGCCCGAACTTAAGCCCTTCAAGCCGGCGATGGATCTGCTTATGGAAGACACCAGCTGGGACAAGATCTATGACCCGCAGCGCCTGGCGTGCAACGAGGTGCCCCTGCAGGCCGCGGTGTACTTCGATGACATGTACGTGGACTCGGGCATGCAGCTCGATACGCTCAGCCGCGTGGGCAACTCGCATGCCTGGGTGACCAACGAGTTCGAGCACGACGGCTTGCACGGCAGCGTGGTGTTCAAGCACCTCTTCGACGAAGCCCTCAACCGCGGAGACCTGCGCCAGATCTTCTAGCAAAGGAGTGTCCCAAAGTGCCGGCACATAAGGAACGTCCCCAAGTGCCGGAAAAGGAGAGGCAGCACTGCTGGCAAAACGAGCCGCAGCGCTGCCTCTCTTTATGCAAACACTATCAAGTTGTCCCTATGGATCGCGGGCTTCTCGGCCAGGTCTGCGAGCAGGCGGTTGCTGGCAATCTGGTCCTGGCGGCGGCCGGCGGCAAGCTCCAGCACGTCCGAATCGGCCTCGGCGATACCACGGGCGACAACCATGCCGCTCGGGTCGCACACGTCGAGCACATCGCCCTCGGCAAACTGGCCATCGACCTCGCGAATACCCACCGCGAGCAGCGACGATCCGCGGCTGACCAGCGCCTTCGCGGCGCCGTCATCGACCGTCACCGAGCCGTGCGCCTTGTCGCCCAGTGCAATCCACAACTTGCGCGGCGCAATGTCCAGGCGCTCCGCCGGCGGATCGAACAGCGTACCCACGCTCTCGCCGCGGGCCAGACGCACGAGCGCATCGGGCTCCTCGCCCGAGCAAATCACGCTTTGAATGCCCGCCGTCATGAGAATGCGGCTCGCGCGAATCTTGGTGATCATGCCGCCCGTACCCACCGATGTGGAAGAATCGCCCGCCGAGGCGATAATCTTGGCATCGATCTTATGCACGACCGGGATAAACTCGGCCGTCGGATCCTCATGCGGATTGGCGGTGTAGAGGCCATCGATGTCCGAGAGCGTCACGCACAGATCGGCAGAAACCAGGCAGCTCACAAGCGCCGCCAGCGTGTCGTTGTCGCCAAACTTGATCTCATCGACGGTGACGGTATCGTTCTCGTTGACGACCGGCACCACGCCGAGCTCCACCAGGCGAAGCAGGGCGTCGCGCGCGTGCAGGTAGGACGTGCGGCGCGCCGTGTCGTGACGCGTGAGCAACACGAGCGAGGTGAGCAGGTCGCGCGCATGGAACTCCTCGTCGTAGGCCGACGAGATGATGCACTGACCGGCCGAGGCGCAGGCCTGCAGGCTCGGCAGGTCGCCGACCGGCTTACGGTCGAAGCCCAGCACGGGATAGCCGCAGGCAATGGCGCCCGAGCTCACCACGATCAGGCGCCAGCCAAGCTCGCGCAGCGCTGCGGCCTGGTCGGCAAGCCCGCCGATAAAGGCGCGGTTGACCTTGCCGTCGGCGCCCACCACCGTGGACGAACCGATCTTTACCACCATCGTTTTATAAGAAGTCGTCATACGTCAAACCAATCAACTGTTCAGCGAACGGCCGAGCTGGCGGCCAAGGAAGCGTGACTCGCCCCTACCGCCCAAGGAATTAGTGAGCCCAGGGAAAGGCAGAAGCCGCGGCCATGTTCTTGCGCACAAGCTCGTCGCGCACCTGTGCCAAGCCCTGCTCCATGCCCACCACATAAGTCTGCGGGTACAGGAAGCGCTTGTAGACCGGATCCAGATGGTCCAGTGCCCAGGTGCAACGCTCGCGTGCGTCCTCAATGCTCTCGCGCGGGGCAACGGCGCTGCCATCGCGCACGATCGGCGCCAGCAGCTCGCGATACTCGAGCTCGGACACATCGGTCACCAGCGCAGCATCGTTCACGGCCACGAGGGTATTACCGCGCGCGGCGCCCTCCCCAGACAGATGATCCTCGTCATAGATCATGTCGCAGATCGGGCCGCCAAAGCCGTCGTAATAACGGCGCACGCGCTGCACACCCGGGATCGTGCGCTTGTAGGGCTGCTCGGAGAGCTTAACCACCGGCGTCCACGGATCCGTCTCGCTCGCACGGCGGGCGGAAAGCTTATACACACCGCCAAGCGCCGGCTGGTCGTAGCAGGTCGCGAGCTTGGTACCCACACCAAAGCTATCGATGGGCGCACCCTGATCGAGCAGCGACTGAATCGTGTACTCGTCCAGATCGTTGGAAACCGAGATCCCTACATAGGGCAGGCCCTCGGCATCAAAACGGCCACGCACATATTTGGAGAGCTTGGCGAGGTCGCCCGAGTCGATGCGAATAGCCGACAGGCGCTCGCCCACCGCCTCCATCTCCTTGGCAACCGTAATGGCATGCTCGCAGCCCTCGCGCACATCGTAGGTGTCGATGAGCAGCGTACAGTTCTTGGGGCTCGACTTGGCAAAGGCACGGAAGGCCTCGAGCTCGGAATCGAAGCTCATCACCCAGCTGTGCGCATGCGTGCCAAAGACGGGAATACCGTAGCGGCGGCCGGCGAGCACATTGGACGTAGAGGAACAGCCGGCAACGTAGCTCGCGCGCGCGACGGCCAGGCCGCCATCGGGACCCTGGGCGCGGCGCAGGCCAAACTCGGCCACGGGACGGCCGTCCGCCGCCAGCACCACGCGCGCCGTCTTGGTGGCGACAAGCGTCTGGAAGCCGACGATGTTGAGCAGCGCCGTCTCGAGCAGCTGGCACTCCAGCGCGGGGCCGGTAACGCGCACCATGGGCTCACGCGGAAAGACGAGCTCGCCCTCGGGGACGGCGTCGATGTTTACATGCGCACGAAAATCGCGCAGGTAGTCGAGGAATTCAGGCTTGAACATCGCGCCGCCGGCCGGGGCCTGGAGCGAGGCGAGGTAGTCGATGTCCTCGGGCGTAAAGCGCAGGTTCTCGACCAGCTCGGGCAGCTCGGCGGTACCGCACATGACGGCATAGGCGCTACCAAAGGGATGGTCGCGGTAAAACGCGGTAAAACAACCCTGCTCATTGGCCTTGCCGCTCTCCCACAGGCCCTGGGCCATAGTGAGCTCGTACAGATCGGTAAGCATTGCGATGTCGGTGGGATGAGAGATATCGGTCAAAGCCATGGGGCGACCTTTCGGATGCGTTGTGCAGAGGTTGAGGGTTGGACAAGGGCAGAGTGTTCGGACATGACGCCCGATGTAAATCGGTTAGAGCAGGCCCATGCTGGTCAGGATCGTGTAGCCCATAAAGATGACAAACGCGATGAGGGCAAGGACAATGATGATTTTTTGAGCCGGCGCCATGCCAGGGATCTCGTTCTCGCCCGTAGGCTCCTTGGAGGTAACCATGCGCTGGGCAAAGGTCATCTCGTCACGGCTCGGCTTGGGCTCGACGGACTTGGAACGAGCGGCCTTTTTAGGCTGAGGTTTGGGCGCGGCAGGTGCAGGCTTCGCGGCAGCGGGCTTGGGCGCGGGCGCCGGTGCGGGTGCGGCGTTCGCGGCGACCTCCTCGGCCTTCGCACGCTCGGCACGCAGGGCAGCCAGCTCCTCACGCTCGCGACGGGCCTCTTCCCGAGCCTCGCGGCGTGCCTTCTCAGCGCGGAGCTCTTCCAACTCAGCGCGCTCCTCGTCGGACAATGGTTGGGACTCAAGCTCGGCCATGGTACAGCCCTTTCTTTTAAAAAAAGCCGCCGACACAATGTCAGCGGCTTATCAAATCCAAGGGTGGAGACGAAGGGAGTCGAACCCTCGGCCTCTGCCATGCGACGGCAGCGCTCTCCCAACTGAGCTACGTCCCCAGGACAAGTCGATATTTTACCTACGGCTCGCCAACTGTCAACGCCCAATAACCAGTCTTTTTGGGGCGGGGCTATTTTAGCTACTTTCAGATGCCGGCTCGACCCCTGCCGAGAGTAGTCTTTTTGGGACGGGGCTTTTTAGCTGCCCCTGCCGTTAATCGGCCAAAACGTGTGCGCTCTCTGCTGGGGCTAAAAAAGCCCCGTCCCAAAAAGACTACTCAGCAGAGCTACTTTGCGCTGGTAAGAACACCGGTGGTGTCAAACGCCGGGGTAAAGCTCTCGTCTACCGCGCCGCCCTCTTGCCAAAACATCGTCGTAAAGCCCAGGTCGTCGGCATGGTCGAGCACCTGCTCGTACTCCTCGCGCGTTACGGCACGGGCCAACTCGCCGCCCTGCTCGCGCATGAGTGCATTGGGCGTGTACTGGTTCATAACCGAAATCGGCACGTCGCCCACCGTCTGCCACACCAGGTCCAGCACGCGGCACGAATCGTCCGCATGCCCCGGCAGCACCAGGTGGCGCACGATGATACCGCGCTTCATGAGCCCGTCCTCGTCCACCAGCTCTCCCCCGCGGCGCTCGATCTCGCACGCCATCTGTGCCAGGCCCGACACGGCCACGCGCGGGTAATCCTTAATATGAGAAAGCGACTGCGCAAGCCCGGCATCGGCATATTTAAAGTCGGTGAGCCACACATCGACCAGGTCACCCAGGGCAGCTACGGCACTCGCCCGCTCATAGCCGCTCGTGTTGTAAACGATCGGGATGTCCAGCCCGCGCTCCCTCGCTGCGGCAATCGCGGCCGGCAGCAGGTGAGCATAATGCGTCGCAGTCACCAGGTTGATGTTGTTGGCTCCCTGGTCCTGCAGTTCCAGCATAATCTCGACCAGACGCTCAGGCGAAATCTCAAGGCCAAAATTGCCGGTCGAGATCTCGTGGTTCTGGCAGTAGATACATTTAAGCGAGCAGCCGCTAAAGAAGATCGTGCCCGAACCGGCCTCGCCCGAGATAGGCGGCTCCTCCCACATATGAAGCGCCGCGCGGGCCACCCTGAGCGTGTCGTTAGCACCGCATACGCCGCGCACGCCCTCATCGCGCGCCGCACCGCAACGGCGGGGACACAAATGGCAGGCGGGCGAAAAAAGTTCGGTCAACGACGTCGGCATAAAAACATGCTCCAAAACAACGATTCAGCAGCTCAAACGTAAAGGGCCAGGCCGCGTAGACGGCTCGAGCCCCAAGGCGCCGTAATCGTCCGACACGATTTTTGTAATGTCAAGACTGGAATCGATAAAGTGCCGCTTTATGATGTAGGTATTCCGCCCCCCGCGGAGCAACTGGGTGAACCGTCGCGTTTATTTAGGGAGCCCACACAGTCGTACCTAGTACAGGTATCCTTCGTTGTTAAGGACGCTGGAACAGTCGATGAGGGCACCCACCTGTTTTAGGTGGGTTCATTTTCGTAACGTGGGGGGTGGTTTTCTTTTGCCGAAAATCACCATCACGGTCCATATGGATCCCCGTCGGCATCCCGACAAGCCATCGACAACATCCCAATATCTGGTAAGCGCGTGATTATCGCTGCGTGCAATTACATGCACCCCCCTTGGTCGAGTATTATGGTTCGGCTATGCCCTTTGCGCATGGCGTTCTTCTGACCTTTTCCTTCGACGCTTGGCGGTTTTTAGATTCATGGCTTCATCCCCGAGCTACATACCGTACCTATGCGTGGCAGCGGCGGCCTTTATCACGACCTTCCTCGCGGTGCCCCTGGTCAAGCGCTTGGCAATTAAGCTCGATGCCGTCGACTATCCTTCTAAGCGCCGCATCAACACAAAGCCCATCCCGCGTTTGGGCGGAACGGCGGTGTTTTTGGGCCTGGTCGTTGCCTGCATTGTGCAAATCCTAGGCACCTGGCACCTAGGCTGGCCACCCGTCCTGGTGCCGCACCCGCGCCTTCACATTAGCTATCCCATGCTGGCGCTCTCCTTTACCGTCATCTTTGCGACCGGCGCTATCGATGACGTCTTCCAACTCAAGCCCAAGCAAAAGCTGGCCGGGCAGGTCCTCGCCGCGCTCATCGCCTGTATCGGCGGCCTGCGGATCGGCGTCATCGTCAACCCGTTTGCCCCCGGCGAAATCATGCTCGGGTGGCTCGCCTACCCCATCACCGTAATCTATCTGGTGGCATTCACCAACATCATTAACCTCATCGACGGCCTCGACGGCTTGGCCACGGGCATCTGCGGCATCGCCTCGTTCACCATGTTTTCGATGGCCGTTCTCTCGGGCCGCATCGACGCCGCCGCGCTCTCCATTGCGCTCTTTGGCGCCTGCCTGGCCTTTTTGCGCTACAACTTCAACCCCGCAAGCATCTTCTTGGGCGACTCGGGGTCGCTGCTTCTGGGCTTTGCACTGGGCTCCATCTCGCTGCTCAACGTGAGCCGCACCGCCGCGCTCACCTCGCTTATCATCCCGCTCATCGTTGCCGGCGTGCCCATCATCGACACGTTTAGCGCCATCGTGCGCCGCAGGCGCGCCCACATTAGCATTGGGCAGGCCGACAAGGGCCACATCCACCACCGCCTAATCCAAGAAGGCTACAACCAAAAACAGGCCGTGCTGCTCATCTATGCCTGGTGCATCATGCTTTCGGCCGGCGCCGCCGCGATTAACCAGGTCGAAGTGCCCATGCGTGTGCTCATCTTTACCGTGCTCGCCATTGGCTCGGCGGCCTTCGCCAAGCACCTGCACCTGTTTGAACCCGTGCTACGCCACCATTACAACAAGCGCACGCACGAGGACGAGCTCGTCACCCCCGACGACCCCGCCTTTAAGCAGGAGGAGCAGGCAGCCGAGGAGCGCAAAGAAGAGCGCCACCACAAGCTCTAGGGCAAGCTGCCGAGGATGTGCCAAGGCACCGTTGGCCAAGCGCGGCCGCGCCGCGCCCATCGCACAAGCCGCACCACGCGCGTCCCTCTCCCGCCCTCGCCTACTTACGCACCGCCCCTCCAATAAACGCGTTATCATCTTGACCCATGAACATACGTTAGGAGCAATCATGCCAAACGAGAACAGCTACGAAGTCGCGCTGCAAAAGAGCAACGCCATTCGCGAGGGCCTGACCAAAACGCCCGAGAAGTTCACCATGCTCACCGGCGACCGCCCCACCGGCCGTCTGCACCTGGGCCACTACTTCGGTACCCTCAAGGGCCGTGTTGAGCTGCAGAACATGGGCGCCAAGACCAACGTGCTCATCGCCGACTACCAGGTCATCACTGACCGCGACACGACCGAGCACATCCAGGACAACGTGTACAACATGGTCATGGACTACCTTGCCTGCGGCATCGATCCCGACAAGACCATGATCTACGCGCACTCCGCCGTGCCCGCCGCCAACCAGCTCATGCTGCCGTTCCTGTCGCTGGTCTCCGAGGCCGAGCTGGCGCGCAACCCCACCGTCAAGGCCGAGATGGAGGCCTCGGGCCACGAGCTCACCGGCCTTCTGCTCACCTACCCGGTGCATCAGGCCTGCGACATCCTGTTCTGCAAGGGCAACGTCGTGCCCGTCGGCCGCGACCAGCTGCCGCACATCGAGCTCACCCGCACCATCGCCCGCCGCTTTAACAACCGCTACGGCAAGGTGTTCCCCGAGGTCGACGCGCTGCTGTCCGAGACCCCGCTGCTGCCGGGCCTGGACGGTCGCAAGATGAGCAAGAGCTACGGCAACGCCATCAACATCTCGATGACCGCCGAGGAAACGGCCAAACGCATCAAGAAGAGCCAGACCGACTCCGAGCGCATGATCACGTTCGATCCCGAGAACCGCCCCGGCGTGTCTGGCCTGCTTTCAACAGCCGCCATCTGCACCGGCCGTTCCGAAGTCGAGATTGCCGAGGAGATTGGCATGGGCGGCTCCGGCCAGCTCAAGAAGTACGTGACCGAGGCCGTCAACAAGTACTTCGCACCTATCCGCGAGCGTCGCCAGCGCTACGAGAACGATCTGGACTATGTGAAGGACGTCCTGCATGAGGGCAACCGTCGCGCCAATGAGATCGCCGAGCAGACCCTGGCCGAGGTTCAGGACGCCATGGGCATGGTGTACTAGACCGATTTGCTGGCTTGAGCTTTCGATTGCTTTAGGGCGGGCGCTACGGCGTCCGCCTTTTTTGGAGCCGGACCGCTTCAGCTCCATCCATCACACTCTCCCGACAAACAGGAACAGGCCCGCCGGCAGTTAGCTGCCAGCGGGCCTGTTCCCGAAGTACACCGTTGAATCGCACAGAGGGGAGGGATGCGAATCAAACTCAACAGGGCAGGCTTTTTCATCGCCTATTGCCTGCTCCGTTGCTGAAACCAATATAGTTCACCGTGGCTTACTTTCTAGCGTCAAACTACCCCAACACACCTTCTCCATAAGTTAGCCCAGGTAAACCTGCAACGGAAAGCCACCACAAAGGGGACAGGCACCTTTGTGGTGGCTTTGACCACGGCAGAGCTGTTAGAGTCCAGCAGGCCAACGACAGGCGGCCAGATCAACATGCATGGGATCGGCAAACGTCACGCCCTCCCCCATTAAGAGCTCGCGCTGAGCATCGGGGCCGCCAAAGGCAAAGCCCTCACAGATACGGCCGTCGGCAAACACCACGCGATGACAGGGAATTTGGCCAGGGCGCGGATTACTATGAAGGGCATACCCCACGTACCGCGCACTTCGTGGACGACCGGCAAGCAGTGCCACCTGACCATACGTGGCGACCATCCCCTCGGGGATCTGCTCGACCACCCCGTACACCCGATCAAAAAAGCCCTCAGACGCCATTGCTCGCTCCCTTCCACCCGGAAAAGCATAAACCATCACAAAGGGGACAGGCACCTTTGTGATGGTTTATGGCAGGTCGGTTAGTTGGCGGGCTGGAAGAAGGCTACTGCCACGGCGCCGGGGCCAACGTGGGTTCCGATGGTGGCGCCGATGGTGTGAACGGGCAGTTCGCCCTCGGTGTGACCAGCCCACAGTGCCGCGCTGTCCTCGATATACTTCTTGAGCACCGCATCCGAAAGACCCGTATAGCCGAGCGCCAGCGGCATGGAAAAGTCGATGCCGCCCGCCTTTTCGACCTTTTGGTTCAGCAGGTTGCGGCCGTTCTTGGAACCGCGCGCCTTGCCCAGCTGCACGATCAGACCGTCCTCGACAGCCACCACGGGCTTCACGTTGAGCAGCGTGCCCACGGCGCCGGCCGCAGCAGACAGACGACCGCCGCGCACCAGGTACTCCAGCGTCTCGAGCAGGCCGATAACCACCACACGGTCGCGCACGGCCTCGACAGCCGCCGCGATCTGAGATGCACTGCGGCCCTCGTCCACCAAGCGCAGCGCATACTCGACCAGGACGCGCTCGCCCAGGGTGACGTTGTTGCTGTCTACCACGAACACGTCGCCACCTGGCGCCTCGGCAAGTGCGGTACGGGCACTCTGATTGGTGCCTGATAGCTTAGCGCCCACGGTAATAATCACAGCCTCGTCGCCGGCCTCACGTGCTTCGGCAATCGCCTGCGAAAACGCGTACGGGTTGACCTGGCCGGTCTTGGGCAGCTCGTCGCGCTCCACAAGCATCTCGTAAAAGCGCTGGTGATCGATGTCGACGCCATCCATATACACATCGGTGCCAAAGGTGACGGACAGCGGCAAAACGTCCAGTGCCGGGTGCTCGGCCGGCGACATATCGCTTGCGGAATCGGTAATAATGCGGACGGACATAGCGAATCCTTTCTTGCGCAGGTCCCGCGCAGGGAATTTTGACAGCAATGTCCCGGCACGGCGTACGCGCTCAAACGGGACGATGCAGTTCTTGGCTGAAAGCTAGCGCCAGCGCGGCTCTAGATCTCGCGCAGGGTGTTGAGGATCGTGCGCAGCGATGCATACATCTGCTCGCGCTGCTCCACGCCCATGGCCTTGCCGGTGGTATCGAGCACCTCGCGAATGATGCGATCGGCCTCGCTCATGCTCTCGCCGCCCAGGGCAGTCAGGCGCACCGGAGCACGATACTTGACGGCCGCATCACCCGAGTCGTCAACCTCGACGTAGCCGCCCTCCTCCAGATGTGCCAGTGTGCGCGAAACGGCGGCACGGGTAACGCCGGCCATGCGGGCGAGGTCGGCGCCAGTCAGGCCGTCCTTGCTGCGCTCAAGATAGTACAGGCACATAACGTCGGAGCCCTTGAGGCCCAGCCTTGCGCCTTCGGACGTCTTGATACGCTGAATCTCCTTGTAGAGCCCGCTGATCAGTCCAACAAAGTCCTCGAAACGTGTCTCGTCGTTCTGCTGCATGGGAGACGACCGCCTTTCGCTTGCATAATGCTTACGGGTAAACATCTTAGTCGCATAAGCCGACACCCGTACCCAAATACCCCATTTGTTAACCCATCAACATAAAAACCACCACAAAGGGGATAGGCACCTTTGTGGCGGTTTTGACCGGCGAACATGATCCGCAGGCGCCGCTACAGCTCCACGCAGGGATTGTCGCGAGTCACAAGCGTCTTAACGACAACCGTCGCTCCCAGATAGCGCTCGAGCAAATCGGCAAGACGATCGATGGCGGCCTGGCAGTCCCCCATTCGCTCGGGCTCTACGCACTCAATCGCCAGGAACGCGTCCGCCGAATCGTCGGACAGGGCCGTTCGAACGCCGTCGCGCCAGTTCCAGCAGCGGCACACGGCGCCCGCATCATCGACGTAGGCCAGCTCGCCGGACAGCGTCGGGTCATCCGCTTCCTCGCCAAGCGGCAGGAACGCGTCGCCGCCGTCGGTCACCTTCAAGCGAAGGTCTCCCTCGATCGCATGCAAATCCTCGCCGCCTACGGGTAACGCGTAGGTCAGCGACACCGTGTTGTAAATGTCCACCGCGGGCGTAATGTGGCCCACCGGCTTGCCTTTGAGCACGCGTTTGAGCAGGTTCTCAATTGAGCAACGCGCGCCCTTCTTGGTCTTGAATAGGCGATATGCCTCGCGCCATGCCTTAACCGGCGCATTCTCGCTGATAGTATCGCTGGTCAGATGACGCTCCGCGTCGATATTGGCGCGGTCGAGCAACGCCGCAATCGCGTCCACGTCCTCTTGAGGAATCTGAGCCGCGGGCTTCATGCCCTTTACGACCACAACACCGACAGCCGCCTGCGGAAATAGCTCCCAAAACGAATCCTCGGCAACGAAACTCTTCATGTGCTCTCCCTTCATAGCATGCGCCCGAGCCCGGGTGCCTAAACAAAAAGCGCCCTTACGACGGCCACCTTCAAAGTCCTACGGTGCCGCCACAAGAGCGCTTACGCTGCCCCCATCCGGAGAAGGGAGCGATATGTTAGGCGTATTATAACCCGAGTCATCCGCGCGAGTAAAACCACCACAAAGGTGCCTGTCCCCTTTATGATGGTTTTGGGTCTGAGGCGACGCTAGTGGCGAAGTCCCAGCAGGCCGTGGCCGCGATGACGGGCGTCGGCGTGCACCTGAGCGTGCGGACCGGCGGCCTTGACGGATTCGGGCAGGTGCGAGTACTTCTTCTCGAAGTTCTCCTCGAACATCACGGCCAAGTTGTGCGCGGCCTCGTCGTAGCGAGCGGTGCTCTGCCAATACTGGCGCGGCACCAGGATGCCGTCGGGTACGCCGTGGCACGTGGTGGGAATGTCGACGTTAAAGATGTCGTCGTGCACGAACTCGCTGTCCTCGATGGTACCGTCGAGGGCGCGGGCCACCAGGGCGCGCGTGTAGGCAAGCTCGATGCGATGACCCACGCCGTAGCCGCCGCCGATCCAGCCGGTGTTGACCAGGTACACACGCGTGCGGCCGTCGGCGATGCGCTCACCGAGCATCTTGGCATAGACCATGGGGTCGAGCGGCATAAACGGCTCGCCAAACAGCGAAGAGAACGTGGGCGTGGGCTCGGTGACGCCGACCTCGGTGCCGGGGATCTTGGCCGTAAAGCCCGTCACAAAGTGATACATGGCGGCGTCGGCCGTCAGGCGCGAGATGGGCGGCAGCACGCCAAAGGCATCGCAGGTCAGGAAGAGCACGACGCTTGGAGTGGTGCCCATGCCCTTGGTCCACGCGTTGGGAATGTGCTCCACAGGGTATGCCACGCGCGTGTTGTGCGTGATCGAGATGTCGTCGTAGTTGGGCTTGCGGTTCTCGTCGAGCACCACGTTTTCGCAGATCGCGCCAAAGCGGACAGCGTTGAAGATCTCGGGCTCGTGGAACGCGTCCAGGCCCTCGCATTTGGCGTAGCAGCCACCTTCGATGTTGAAGATGCCCATGTCGGACCAACCGTGCTCGTCGTCGCCGATCAGCAGCCGCGTGGGGTTGGCCGAAAGCGTGGTCTTGCCCGTGCCCGAAAGGCCAAAGAACACGGCGGTCTCGTGCGTGACGGGATCCATGCTGGCCGAGCAGTGCATGGGTAGCACGTCGTCCTCGACGGGCAGCAGGTAATTCATGACGCTAAAGATCGACTTTTTAATCTCGCCGGAGTAGCCGGTGCCGGCGACCAGAATCACGCGTTCCTGGAAATTGATGACCACGGCGGCGCTGGAGTTGAGGCCCTTGATGGCAGGATCGCACTGGAAACCGGGCGCCGCGAGCACGCAGAAGTCGGGCTCGCCGGTGCGCGCGATTTCGCGGGCGAGCGGGCGGGCGAGCATCTGCTTGATAAAGAGTGCCTGGCTGGCACGCTCGCAGGCAACGAGCAGTCGACGCGTGTGGTTGCGGTCGGCGCCTGCCATGCCACGGGTAACGAACACGTCGCGCTCGTTGAGATAGTCGACGATGCCGGCCTTGATGGCCTCATAGCTCTCGACGGACAGCGGGCGGTTGACGGCGCCCCAGGCAATCTTGTCGTAGACATCGGGGGTGTCGACGATAAAGCGGTCATTGGGGGAACGACCAGTGCGCTCCCCCGTCTCGATCACCAGCGCGCCGTTGGATGCCATGCGGCCTTCTTCGCGGCGGATAGCGTGCTCGACGAGCTCCGCGGCGGGTAGATCGACCAGCAGACGGGGCTGATTCTCGGCGGGATCTTCGACCAGCGCAATACCAAAGTTGGACAGAACTTCTGCAGGGGTAACACCAGGCATGGGGCCTCCTTTAAAAGCGCGACACGTGGACGCGGCGCGCACTTTACTCACGTAAAGCCCGTTGTACCCGATATGCAAAAACGTTTTTGCGGCAACGGCGAAGCGCCCGCCCAACGGTCAAAAATCGCAGGCAAGCGGCCTAGTCGTTAGAGACACTCTTGAACAGGCAACAACCAAGGAGCGACCCCGGATGCCGGCACTTAGGGACGTTCCCAAAGTGCCGGCACATAAGGAACGTCCCCAAATGCCGTCTACTGAATGGCGCCGCCGAAATTATCGAACAACCTGTTCAAAAACACGAACGAACACCGTCGCGTCTATACTAGAGCGTAGCAATAGAAAGGACTCCGCTTTGAGCATCACGCCCCTCGATAGCATCCGCCGCGCCATCGCCCGCCGCAATGGCGTCGCCGACCCCGCCATAGCGAGCAGCGGCACCGCAAAGGCCCAGGGCGGACGCATCGAGAACGGCCTGTTCCCCGCATCGCACACCGCCGAGGAGCTCGCGCGAATCCAAGAACTAAGCCAACGTAACGCCGGCGGTCCCGACAGCAGCCAGGCCACACGCCGTCGTCGCGAGCGCGATCGCCAACCCGGCCCCATCCACCGCATGGTCAATGCCTGGTGGAACCGCCTGCTCGGAGCCGTCTACGGCGGCGGCTTCTCCACGCAAGAAGCCGAGTACGAAGATCACGCCACCCGTCGCGACTACCTTTGGAATACCCTGGGCACCGCCGTGTGGGGCATGGTGTTTCCGTTGCTCACCATCGTGTCCACACAGCTCGTGGGCGCCGAGGAGGCTGGCAAATTCTCCATCGCCTTTGTCACCGGCACGCTCATCATGATCGCGTGCAACTACGGCGTGCGCAACTTTCAGGTCTCGGACATCGACGAAAAGACCTCCTTCGCCTCCTACCAGCTCAACCGCTGGCTCTGCGGAGCGCTCGCGCTGGCATGCGGCCTGGTGTACAGCAGCGCCCGCGGCTACGATGCGCAGATGGCCACAATCGGCCTGGGCGTCTACCTGTATAAGGTGATCGACGGCATTGCCGACGTGTACGAGGGCCGCCTGCAGCAGGCCGACAAACTCTACCTGGCCGGCATGAGCCAAACGCTACGATCCGTCGGCGTCATCGCGGTCTTTAGCGTGGCACTGTTCCTCACGCGCAGCATGCCCATCGCCGCCATGGCCATGGGCATCGCCGCGATTGCCTCGCTCGTGCTGGTCACCGCCCCGCTCGCCCTGCTCGAAACCGAAAAATCACGCCGCATGAGTCTGCGCGAGGCTGGCCACCTGTTTGTCCAGTGCGCCCCGCTCTTTGGTGCGCTGTTCCTGTTCAACCTTATCGAGAGCATGCCCAAGTTTGTGATGGAGGGCACGCTGGCATACAAATATCAGCTGTACTTTAATGCACTGTTTTTTCCGGCGCAGGCCATTTTGTTGAGCATTGGATTTATCTATAAACCGCAGCTCCTACGTCTGTCGAGCATTTGGGCGAATCCGCGCAAGCGTCGCCGCTTTGATCTGATTATTGTTGCCGTTATGGCACTGATCGTAGTCATTACTGGAGCGTGCGCCGCATTTATGGCAGGCCCCGGCATTCCCCTCATGAGCTTTATGTACGGCCTCAACTTTGAGCGCTACCGCACGCTTGCACTGCTAATGGTTGTCGCCGGCGGCGTCACCGCGGCAATCGACTTTATCTATGCCATTATCACGGTGTTGCGCCACGCCGGCGATGTCACCAAGATCTACCTGATCTGCTTCGCCGTAAGCGTGGTGGTGCCGGTGATCCTGATTAAGCTGCTGGGTCTGATGGGCGCCGTGGTGAGCTACCTAGCCATCATGGCCCTACTCCTGGTGCTGCTGATTATCGAATACGCCCACATCCGCCAACGCATCGAACGCGACCGCAACCCGTACGGCGCCTAATTGGCGCAATGGGGGGTCTCGTTGCGGACGATTTGCGACACGCAAAACTAAGTGAGTAGACTTTTGCCGAATCCCTGACCACACCGGCAAAACACAAGTCAGTGACCTGCGGTTTTGTTGAGGCAAATTTGCCGGCTGCTCGGCATTTCCAAAAAAGTCTACTCACTTAGCCAGCGGGCAGCCAAAAAAGAACCGTCGCAACGTCGTTTGACTCCGTTGCGACGGTTTTTTGAGCATTTTCGCACTGCCGAGGACGCAGACGCTCCTCATTTCTCGCGCTTACCGAGCAAAAAGGCGCTATTCTCCGAAAGTAGTCAAAAAAGCTCCGTCCCAAATTAGCTACCCTTTGCACCGATTATTCGCCTGGGTTGATGTTCGCATAGAACTCGGCGCCGTCATCAAGGCGCAGGATGCCCACGCGACCGAACTCGGAGCCGGTGGCGGCGGCGCAGTCGATATCGATGCGATCGGGCACGCCGGCGGTATCCTCGCCACCCAGACGCACAATCTGCCCGCGGCCCGACTCCTCATCGAGTCCCGCAAGGCCACCTACCTCGCAATAACGCCCGAGCGACACCGTTGGCGTGTGGCCGCTCACCACGACCGGCCCCTCGCCCTCGGCAGAAAGCAGTCCCGTCGGCGCATCCCAATAGCCGTGACGAATCCACAGCAGGTCATCGAACGACTGCACGGCGAGCATTTGCCGCAGCAGCTCGCTATCGGCATCGACCGCTCCCCTGCCGTCACCGCAATCGACACCATGCTCAAGCAAAAACGCGCGCGCCGCCTCGGTCTGGATGCCGGCATGCACCAGCAGGTACGGGCGCTCCTCGGTCTCGGCCACCGCGTAGAGCGGCAGCGCGGCCATCCATCGCACGAGCTCCTCGTATGCCTCAAATTCCATGTCGTTGAGCTGCTCGCGCGTCGTCCAGCCACCGTTGATATCCCAGGTCTCGGCATCGAGCGGATCCTGGCCAATGATGGCATCGAGCATGATCTGCTCGTGATTGCCCTTGAGCACGTGGGCGTTGGGCAGCGAGCGCACGAGCTTAATAACGCCGACCGGATCGGGCCCGCGATCGATCATGTCGCCCAGCACGTACAGCGTGTCGTCGGACGTCAACGAGATCTTAGACAGGGCCTCGTCAAGCGCACGCACGTGCCCGTGAGCATCAGATGTCACATAGATCGCCATGGTACGCCTCTCCTTGCATTGCGGCCGAAGCCCGGCGCCGCAACTAAAACTTCAAGTTGAACTTAAACGTTACCCATTGTACTCCGTTGCAATAAAGCTGGAAAGGGTTTCCAAGCAGAGGCAAAGACGGCAGCCGTCTATGACGATATCGCGCACGCCCGCAATCCAACCCCATAAACCCACCATCTTTGGGTACAAATAACCGCAGACAACTGACCGTGCCACGCCAACCACCCAGGAGCGGACACCATCCATGAACCAGATCCTTCTCTTTATCGGCCTCGTTATTATTCTGTGCCTGACCATCAAGCCCGTCGGCAAAAAACTCCCCTTCCCCACCCTGCTCATCTTTATCGCGCTCGGCATGCTGTTGGGCGTCAACGGCCCGGCTCACATCGACTTTAGCGACTACGCGCTCACCGAAACCGTCTGCAGCACGGCGCTGCTGTTCATCATGTTCTACGGCGGTTTTAACACCAACATCGACCGTGCCAAGCCCGTCGCCGCGCCTGCGGTGCTGCTGAGCACGCTCGGCGTCGTCATCACTGCCGGCATTACCGGCGTGTTCGCGCACTTTGTACTGGGCTTCGACTGGATCGGCGGCCTGCTGCTGGGATCGGTTGTGGCGTCCACCGACGCGGCCAGCGTCTTTAGCGTTCTGCGCGAGCACAGCCTTTCGCTGAGGGGCGGCACCGACTCGCTGCTCGAGGTCGAATCGGGCTCCAACGACCCCGTCGCCTACATGCTCACCGCCGTGCTCGCCACACTCGCAGCCGGCGGCGACATCAACATTCCCACACTGCTGGCCAAGCAGATTATCCTGGGCGTGGGCCTGGGCCTTGCCATCGGCTGGGCGGCGGGCCACCTGATTGAACGCGCACGCGCAACAGCCGAGGGCGCGCAGACCATCTTTTTGTTCGCCGTGGCAATCGTCGCCTACGCGCTGCCGAGCTACCTGGGCGGCAACGGCTTTTTGGCCGTGTACCTGGCCGGCATTGTGCTGGGCGCGAGCGACATCACCGGCAAGGTCGAGCTGGCGCACTTCTTTGACACCCTCACCGAGATGGCCGAGATGACGATCTTCTTCTTGCTCGGCCTGCTCGTGACGCCCGCCCGCCTGCCGCAAATGCTGCTGCCGGGCCTGGCGCTCATGGCGTTTATGCTCTTTGCGAGCCGTCCCATCGCCGTCGGCATGCTCCTGGCGCCCTTTAAGACGAACCCCCGCCAGGTCGCGCTCGTAAGCTGGGCGGGTCTGCGCGGAGCAGCTTCGGTCGTCTTTAGTCTCTTTGCCGTGGTGGCAGGTGTTCCCGGCGGACACGACCTATTTGACCTGGTGTTTGTGATTGCCGTGTCTAGCATTGTGGTGCAGGGCTCGCTGCTGCCGGCGGTGGCGAAGAAGCTCGATATGATCGATGCGGAAGGCGACGTGCGCCGCACCTTTAACGATTACCGCGACGAGGACGGCATGTCGTTCGTCAAGCTCAAGATGGGAGCTGGACATCCGTTTGCCGGACGTTCGCTCGCCGACATTGGCAGTGCGACGGACATGCTTGTGGTTCTGGTGCTGCGCGACGGCGCGCACCCCGTGCTGCCCAACGGCGATACCGTGATCGAGGAAGGCGACCTTCTGGTTATGGCCGCCCCGACGTTTGAAGAGCGTGCCGAGGTTACGCTGCGCGAGGTCACCGTGACCCCCCACGGTCGCCTGGCCGGCCAGCGCCTGCGCGATGTGCCGCAAGGCAAGCACCCGTTTATCGTCGTGATGCTCAAGCGCGACGGCCAAACGATCATCCCCGACGGCAACACCCTCATATACGCCGGCGACGAAGCCGTCATCGCCACGCTGGCGTCGTAGTGACCAGGGGTTAGCTAATTTGCGACGAAGAAATCAAGCGCCTAGAGAACCTCATGCCTTCGCTCGCAGATTTGGATTTGCCCGAGGAGTAAAGCACCCCTCCCCCATGTAACCATCCTGTAAATCATAGCGGCGCACTCGAGTTTTACCGTGATGCGGTCGCGCCTGACGCTCCACTGTGCTAAAGTATCCCGAACGTTCAAACGACTACGAGGGGAACTAGAAGATGGCACGTGTGCACAACTTCTCAGCTGGCCCGGCCGCACTGCCTACAAGCGTGCTCGCCGAGATCGCCGACGAGATGATGGACTACCGCAGTTGCGGCATGTCCGTGCTCGAGATGAGCCATCGATCTAGCATGTACCAGCAGATCATCGACGACGCCGAGGCAACCCTGCGCCGCCTGCTGAGCATCCCCGATAACTACCGTGTTCTGTTTTTGCAGGGCGGCGCCACGCTGCAGTTTGCGGGCATCCCGATGAACCTCATGCGCCGCGGCCGCGCCGGCTACGTCGTGACCGGCAACTTCGCCAACAAGGCGTACAAGGAAGCCGCCAAGTACGGCGAGGCCGTGCTGCTCGCGAGCTCCGAGGACGCCAATTTCGACCGCATTCCCGCCATGGCCGACATCAACGCGCGCATTGCCGCCGAGGCCGCGGGCGGCGGGCTCGACTACGTCTACATCTGCCAGAACAACACCATCTTTGGCACCATGTACCACGAGCTGCCTAACTTCGGCGACGTACCGCTGGTCGCCGATGTCTCGAGCTGCTTTTTGTCGCAGCCGCTCGACGTCGAGCGCTACGGACTCATCTACGCCGGCGCTCAGAAAAACGCCGGCGCCGCGGGCGTCACCGTGGTTATCGTGCGCGACGACCTGATCGCCGACGGTCCAGCCTTTGCGCAGACGCCGCAGTACATGGACCTTAAGACCCAGGCCGCCAAGGGCTCCATGCTCAACACGCCCAACACCTTTGGCATCTACGTATGCGGCAAGGTGTTCCGTTGGGTGGAGCAAACCGGCGGACTTGCCGCCATGACCGAGCGCAACTGGGCCAAGGCCAATCTGCTCTACGATCTGCTCGAGCACAGCGAGCTGTTCCATGGCACCGCGCAGACCGGCAGCCGCTCCATCGCCAACGTCACCTTCCGCACCGACGATGCCGGCCTCGACGCCGCCTTTGTCGCAGGCGCAGCCGAGCACCAGATTCAAAACGTCAAGGGCCATCGCCTCGTCGGCGGCATGCGCGCCAGCGTGTACAACGCCGTCACCATGGAGGACGTGCAGGCGCTGGCCACGTATATGAAGGACTTCGAAGCGCAGCATAGTTTGAGCCCGCGATCTAACTAGCCCGCAACGAGCGGGCCGACCAGCCACTTCAAACCACTTGTTTTAAACAAACCTGCTAAGGAGCTTTCCATGCGCAAGATCAAGACCATCGACGACATCACCAAAGACGGCGAAGTCGAGTTTGGCGAGGGCTACGAATTTGTGAGCACCGCCGAGGAGGCCGACGCCATCCTGATGCGCTCGACCGACCTGCACGGCTACGAGCTGCCCGAGGGCATCCGCGCCATCGCCCGCTGTGGCGCCGGCGTCAACAACATCCCCGTCGAGGAGTACGCCAAGAAGGGCGTCGTTGTCTTTAACTCCCCCGGCGCCAACAGCAACGCCGTCAAGGAGCTCGTCCTGGGCATGCTGGTGCTTTCGAGCCGCGGCGTGGTGCAGTCGATGAACTGGGTGCGCGACAACGCCGACGACCCCGATATCCAAGTCGACGCCGAGAAGGCCAAGAAGGCCTTTGTGGGTCGCGAGCTCAAGGGCAAGCGCATTGGCGTCATCGGCCTGGGCAACGTGGGCTCCAAGGTCGCCAACGCCTGTGTCGATCTGGGCATGGACGTCTACGGCTACGACCCGTTCATTTCCGTCGAGCACGCGTGGGTGCTGAGCCGCGAGGTGCAGCGCGTGGGCACGCTCGAGGATCTGTGCCGCGGCTGCGACTACCTCACCGTGCACGTGCCCAGCAAGGCCGACACCATCGGTATGATCAGCACCGAGCAGATTAACCTGCTAGCGCCCGACGCCGTGCTCATCAACTACGCGCGCGAGACCATCATTGACGAAGACGCCGTCGACGCCGCCCTGCGCGAGGGCAAGCTCAGCTGGTTTAGCTGCGACTTTGCCACGCCCAAGACCGTCAAGATGCCCAATACGTTTATCACCACGCATTCGGGCGCCGGCACCGGCGAGGCCGAGGCCAACTGCGCCGACATGGCCATCAGCGAGCTCAAGGATTACCTGGAAAACGGCAACATCGCGCACAGCGTCAACTACCCCGCCTGCAGCATGGGCAAGGCGCGCGCCGCAAGCCGTATTGCCTGCCTGCATGCCAACGTGCCCAACATGATCGGCCAGATCACGGCCATTCTCGCCAAGGACAACGCCAATGTGCAGCGCATGACCAACGAGTCCGCTGGCGAGAACGCCTACACCATGTTCGACACCGATGAGCACCTGGACGGCAGCACGATCGAGGCGCTCAAGCAGATTCCGTCGATGTATCGCGTGCGCGTGATTAAATAGCGCCGGTGCCAAGCCTGCCAGACAGACCACGAAGCCCATTCGCCCCCCGTATTCACGAAACGGGGGGGCGATTTTGTTGCTCCGGACGACTTTAAAATGATACCCAGAACAAGTTTTTTCAGATAATCGATAGTGAGGCTCCAGTCGCTAAGCACACCCGCTTTGATAAACAGCTTTATCAGGGACTTTAGTAGGTAAAAATCGGTCTCTATGTGCCGAATGTAAGTTGACTGTCTATTTTCCGAAACAACTTATTCTAGATAGCATTTTTAGGGTCCCTCCAAGGCAAAATTGAAGCCTTTTTGCGACCAGAACTCTAGCTCGCGCTACCGTTTACCCACCGCGCGACTACATTCCCGCCCAATCGATAAAAATCTCCTCACGAAGCCGCCGTTCGAGCTCCTGCTGTCGCGGCGTCTTGTCTTTCAGCGGCACATCGAGATAGGACATGATGAGCTCCATCACCACGCGGAAGGCATCGAAGTCGGCCAGCTGACCATAGGTCATCAGAACGACGGGATATCCCATGGCTTGCAAGGCCGTCGTTCGATCGGAGTCCGAAATCTTGGATTCAATGGATCCGTGAATGGCTTTACCCTGGCATTCAACCAGACACTCTCGGCTGCCGTCCTTATTTGCCAGCAGGATATCGGCATAGCGCCTATCAAGCCCCGAAATCAGGCGGGCGCTGCGCGTCATACGAATCTCAACGTTATTGGCAAGGCGCAGCCCTTCGCCGCCGCGCAACCTCGTAAGGCCAAACAGCATCGAAGCCTGGACCTCGAGCGGCGATGCTGCCACCCCCGTAATGCATTTCGCGGCTCGTATGAACGATTTAGCGCCGCGGAGCCCCCGGACCTTATCGACGAACTCTGTAAGCTCAGAGAGCTCGATCAAGGGAGGTCGTTTCCACAAGTCCGTTGGATTCCCCGAGACATCCTTTACGTTTTCCCAGCCCGACCGTGCGTCACTCCATCGGCTCCCATATGCCTGCTCAAGTGCCGACTTTACCTGAGGCGCAATCTTGCACACGGCAAAGGTGCCGCACATCTCATACATGCACATGATTAGACGCTCGTTTGAGACCGAGGAAGCCAGGGTCAGCAGGGTAAAGAGTGGGGACGCAACATCGAAGCCAAACTCCGTCTGCCGCACGGAATCAAACGGCCTCTCCCCGTTCCAAACATGCCTGACAATGCGATCGCCCTTACGTCCGCAGCTGCCCTGCGCCAACACGTGTAACGGGGTGCCCAGGAAATGCGTGACGAGCGGATGCTCACATAGGTGCTCCCTGCGCGGATCGTCCGCAGAATCGGGCAGGTCCGGCATTATTGCCAAGACCTGTGGAGGTATCCGGTGATACCGAAAGGCAGATATGTCGCACAGCATGTCGTCCATGAAGGGTACGTACCCACCGCATCGTTCGTAAACCCGCCTGGACGGCAAACGCGCTGGCTCGGCCTGCGAACGGTAAATACCGCTGCGCGCACGCCGCGGATCTCTCAAGAGGCTTACAATCGGTTTGGAAAGCAGACTGATTGTGAGGTTGCATATGGTTGATGAGGACTTTGCCTGGCGGCTTGCGCAGGACCTTGTGAAGATTGACAGCTCAGACCCGGGCGCGTATGAGGATGAAATTGAGCGCTTCATTAAGAGGCTCATTGAGCAGCAGCTGGCACAACTTGATAGTTCTGCGCTCGATGCCGTGCAGATTGAGGAGCTCGAAGTGCTGCCCGGGCGCCGCAACCTTAAAGTCACCGTGCCGGGCCAAAGCGACGAGCCGCGGCTGGTCTATATCTGCCACATGGATACCGTCACCTTGGGCGATGGCTGGGACGCAGACATCGCACCGCTTGGGGCGGTTGTGCGCGACGATAAACTCTATGGCCGCGGTGCCTGCGATATGAAGGGTGGCCTGGCCTGCGCCATTGCCGCACTGGTCCATACGCTCGAGCGCGTGGCGGCAAGCGGTGAGCTGCCCCGACGTGGCTTTTCGCTCATCTGCTCGGTCGACGAGGAAGACTTTATGCGTGGCTCCGAGGCGGCCATTGATGCCGGCTGGGTCGGTTCGCGCGAATGGGTGCTGGACACCGAGCCCACCGACGGACAGATCCAGGTGGCGCACAAGGGGCGCACATGGTTCGAGATTGAGATGGCAGGCGTCACGGCGCACGCGAGCCAGCCTTGGAAGGGCGCCGACGCCGTCGCCGCCATGGCAGAGGTCGTCTGCGCGTTGCGCCGCGCGTTCATGGCGCTGCCCGTACACGATGAGCTGGGGCCATCGACCATCACGTTTGGACAGATCGAGGGCGGCTACCGCCCCTATGTCGTGCCCGACCATGCCAAGGTCTGGGTCGATATGCGCCTGGCCCCGCCGACTGATACGGCCGCCGCGACGCGCATGGTAGAGCAGGCCATCGCCGGCGCCGAAGCCGCGGTCCCCGGCTGCCATGGAAGCTATACCGTGACAGGCGACCGCCCCGCCATCGAGCGCGATCCAAGCTCTCCCCTTCTGGCTGCACTCAAGCGTGCCGCCGATGACGTGACGGGCACAGACACGACCGTCGGCTTCTTTACCGGCTACACCGACACTGCCGTCATTGCCGGCAAGACAGGCAACCGCAATTGTATGAGCTACGGCCCCGGCTCGTTGGCGCTCGCGCACAAGCCCAACGAGTATGTGCCCCATGCCGATATCGTTCGCTGCCAAAACGTGCTCATCGCGCTTGCCGATAACACGCTCTGGGACGCAAGCGGCCAAGTTGGGGCATAATAAGCCGCGAACAAACCGACTCGCGCGTTAGGACCGCCCATGAAAGCACTTCCATTTCCCTGCATCCGCCCAGCTCAGGACCGCGTGCTCGAGGCGCTGCCTGCGATGGGCGGTATCCTGAGCGGCAACGACGCCCTGCGCGGCGCCATTGCTGACGGCCTAATGCTCAAGGATCCAGGCGCGGCGTATTACGTGTACGAGTGTTCGGGAGAGCTGGGACGCGTGACGGGCGTTGTGGCAATTTGCCCGGTTGGTGTACTGACGGACGACAACGCGTCCTCCGCAGATGCGGCCGCAGCCGCCCGCGCAATCGCCGAGCTTAAGGTGCAGCCTCGCCCTGTAACGCTCGCCTACGAAGCCTCGCCCGTCATGGATATCATCCTCGGCGCCGCCAAAGAAGGCGCGTCGCTCTATGCCGTCACCGACCCCGCCGGCATTACGCACCGTGTGTGGGAGGTCAAGCGCGAGGACGCCGTTGCTGCCATCCGTGCCATGCTCGATCAGGCACCCGACCCCGTGTTCGCCGGTGACTCCGCCTATGCCGCCGCACTGGCTGGGGCATCGCAGATTCTGGCCGATGAGGCCCGTGCCGCCGGAACGTACACCGGCAAAGAGCCGTTCAACTTTGCCGTAGCTGCGCTCTTCCCCGCCGCGCAGGTCAGCGGCGGCGCGCCGCAGGTTCCGACGGGTCTGCTCACTCACCAGATCTCACGGTTCTAGCGGACTCAAACGCGAAGCTGGAAAACCCAGCATCCAAACAAACAAGGGGCAGGGATGCAATGCCCGTGCATGCATCCCCGCCCCTTTCGCATCAAACAATTTCGCCGGCAAACCGCGCCGCAACGCCAGCGCTACCCGCGCTGCGGGCCTACTACCGCTACAAGCGGTTCAAGCCCCAGCTCGCGCGCGTAATCCTCCTGCGTAAAGACTTCGACCAACTCAAACGTGTCGGATTCGTCGTCAAACGCAAAGTGCAGCACCGAGCAGTTGCCCGGCACGCGATCGCGCTCGTCGGCCGCCGCACCCTTCACGTGATCCATAAACTCCTTGATAGCCGAGCCATGGCTTACCGCGAGCACACACGTATGGTCCGGACGCTGCATGAGTTCGGTCAGCGTCGCCACCATGCGCTCGCGCACCTGGATCTGGCCCTCGCCGCCAAATTGACGATAGAAATCGCGCCACGGGCGCTCGGGCATAAGCATCACGCGCTCGGCCTCAAAGTCGCCAAAGAACCACTCACGCAGGCCGTCCAGGCGCTCGTACGCCAAGCCCGGCCACAAGTTGGCGATAGTCTGCTCGGTGCGATGAAGCGTGGAGGTGTAGGCATGATCGGGCTCAATGCCGCGCGCACGTAAAAACATGCCGGCGCGCGCCGCCTGGTCGCAACCCAACTGCGTAAGCGGCGAGTCACTCCACCCCTGAATGATACGCTTAAGGTTGAATATCGTCTGTCCATGACGGACCAGATACAGATCTTTATTCATAGGGGTCCTTTCGTTCGTTACCAACCCAAGAGCGAAAACGCCCCGTCGCAATAGCCAAAATGAAGCACGGCACCGTTGTCGGGTAGCTCTCCCCCGCCAGTCACATACTCAAGAAACTCCTGGCAGGCTGAGCCGTGGGAAACCGCCAGCACGCAGTCGTGCTGCGGCCGGGCCATAATACGGGACAGCGCCGCAACCATGCGCGACTGAAGCTGCACTTCCGACTCGCCGCCAAAGGCCACCGGATAATCGCCCCAGGGCTGCGGCGGCATCTCGCGATTTGATGTGCCCTCCAGCGAGCCAAAATGCCACTCACGCAGGTCATCGACCAGCTCAATGGAACGGCCCTCGCCAACGATAAGCTCGGCCGTATGCCGCGCCCGGCCCAACGGCGAGGAATACACATGATCAAAGGCCACGCCACGCGCCGCAAACGCCGTACGCGCCGTCAGCGCCTGCTCGCGCCCGCGCGCCGTAAGCGGCGAATCGTGCCAGCCCTGCAAAATGCTCTGCACATTGAGCTCAGTCTGCCCATGCCGCACCAAATACAGATCTGCCACACGCTCTCCCCTCGTACCACCACAAAGGGGACAGGCACCTTTGTGGTGGTTTACCGTCTGATCACGCCGCGGTGACGCTCAGCTACACCAGCACGTCGGCGAGCGGGCGCTTGGGTACGTGGTGCACCTGCGCATCGTCACGCCAGTAATTAATTGAGCCGTCGGGGTTGGAATCGATCGCATCGATCATCTGCGTCTCGGCCGGCACGCCAAAAGCCATGATCAGCTTGAGCTCATACTTGTCGTTATCGAGCCCCATAGCATCGATCGCGTGGGGCGTAAAGGCCTTGAACATGCAGGCTGCCACCTCGGGCGTGGCGCTGCGAGCGGCGAGCATCATCGTCTGCGCGGCAATGCCCGTGTCGACCTCGGTGATGGGCGCGGCGGGCTTACCCGGAACAGCGCGCTCGGCAAGAATCGCGATGTAGCCGGTCGGACGCTCGCCCTCGGCAGGACCCGACCAATCCTTAAGCGCGCCGGCCCATGCAAGCTCATCAAATACACGCGCGCAATCCTCGGCACCGCTCACCACATGAAAACGCAGACGCTGAGCATTGGCGCCGCAGGGAGCCAGGTGCGCCAGTTCCGCCAGCTCGAGCAAAAACTCGCGCGGCACGCGCATGGACTCGTCAAAACGGCGGCACGTACGGGCGCGGCGGACCAGCGCGTCAAACGTGTCCAGGCCAAGCTTTTCGCAACCCTGCTTTGCCATCGACTCGGCGCTTACCGGCGCCGCGGGAACAGCTTCGTTCATAAGACCCCCAATAAAAGCATATTGTTCTTAAGAAAATCTAACCTAAAACGTAGGCAATTACACACAGCGGCGCAATGTTCCACACCTGTTGAATATTCCGCATCCAAACGGGAACAAAGGTAACAATTCGGGAAGATGAGGCTCCCATTCGCCCTTCCCGCCCCACGCGACGGCGCCCTTGGGCGATACTGGTTGCAAGAGCTACGGCTTACGCCGCACGGAAAGGAGACATCATGGGCATCTTTAAGAACGATGACAAGCAATCGAGCGCGTTTGGATTTGACGAGAAAAGCATGGCAGGCAAGGCCGTCAAGGCCGTGCGCTGGATTTACGCCATCACGGGCGTCTTGGCGCTCGTCGCCGGCATCGCACTGCTGTTTGCGCCCGCCAAATCCCTCGTCTTCCTGACGACCGTCTTGGGCATCTACTTTGTGATCACGGCCGCGATCAGGCTGTTTACCGCTGTTTTCGAGCCGCTGCTGCCCACCGGCTGGCGCGTTACGAGCATCATCTCCAACCTGCTCATCATTCTGGGCGGCGTCATAATCCTGCGCAACCAGGCCTTCTCGACCGCGACGCTCACCACGCTCGTGGTGGTCGTCGCCGGCTTTGGCTGGATCGTCGAGGGCGTCATGTCGATTCTGGAATCCGAGCTTTCCGCCAACCGCGCCCTCGCCATCCTGAGCGGCGCGCTCTCCATCATCGCGGGCATGTTCGTGTTTATCTATCCGCTGTGGTCGGCCAAGATGCTCGTCATCTTTAGCGGTGCCGCGCTGCTGGTGTTTGGCGTGACGCTCATTGTTCGCGCCATTCAGTTTGGCAAACTGGTGCGCTAGATGCCAAAGACGCTCTTTATTGATGCCGACGCCTGCCCGGTCACGCGCGAGTCGATTGACTGCGCGCGGCGGGCGGGCGTCGCCGTTGTTATCGCCGGCAACAGCACGCAAAACCTGGAACGGCACATTCGCCGCGACGACCCGCGCGATGCCGAGCACGCGCGACGCGGCTTTTGGATCACGACGCTCGACGTGAGCGTGGGCGCCGACAGCGCCGACTTTGCCATTGTCGAACGCCTGCAGGCGGGCGACGTGGTCGTGACGCAGGACATTGGCTTGGCGAGCATGGTGCTCGGGCGCGATGCCGCCGCTATCGGTGTGCGCGGGCGCGTCTACGACAAAGCAACCATCGACATGCAGCTGTTTATTCGCCACGAGGAAAAGAAGGTACGCCGCGCCGGCGGACGCACTCGCGGTCCGGCAGCATTTACCAGCGAAGACCGCGCCCGCTTTAAACGCAACCTCACCGAGTTGCTGCACTAACCAAGGTAGGTTTTTGGGACATGCCTAATAATCTACCTTTTTGTTTTGCCGATTGACGCGCATCCAACGCCCAGGTCATGGCGGTGGAATTTATGGCATGTCCTAGTTTTACGGCATGCCCCAAACATCCACTTAGAACCCAAAGGCGGAAAGGATAAGGCCCCAGCCAGCGCCGATGACGTACATCATGATCAGGAACACGGCATTTTCGCGGGCGCTGCGGTTGGTGCGGAACAGCACCAGATAACCCACGCCGGCGGAAATGAGCGTGCCGGCGAGCATCGGCGCCAGTTGCAGCGCGCCTTCCAGATACAGCTGTGTAATGACCACGCTCGCCGAGCAATTGGGAATCAGCCCGACAAGCGCCGAACCCAGGACAGCGAGTGTCTCGTTGCCGCGCAGGAACTGCTCGATCGCGGACTCGCCGAACGTCTCGAGCACGGCGACCAGAATCAGCGTCACCAGAAAAATGAATACCGAGACCTGCACGGTGTGCGAGATCGCACTGCGGATGATCGACAGGACAGGCGTCCCTTCGTGGGAGTGAGAGTGACCGTGACCATCATGGTGTTCATGTTCGCCCTCATGACCGTGATCGTGGCCATGTCCGTGTTCGTGCTCGTCTTCGTCTTCATCACA
This sequence comes from Coriobacteriaceae bacterium, assembly GCA_902364645.1. GTDB lineage: Bacteria > Actinomycetota > Coriobacteriia > Coriobacteriales > Coriobacteriaceae > Collinsella. The sequence continues at coordinate 102,444 of CABJEP010000007.1, forward strand.
TCCGCAATGGTCGCGCTCGCACAGCTCGTGGATGTGGTCGGCGCTCACGCCCGCCTCGGCCACCTCGTCGATGATGTCACCGCCGCTGTGGTCGTCGTGCGCGCAGTTCACGTGGGCCGGATTGGCCGCGGTTCCCAGCACGGTACGGCGAATCGCCGCGTGCGCGCGGGCGTTACGGCGCAGGCCGCGAATGGCAGCGTCCACGATAAAACCCGTGACCAGTGCGATCAGCGCTTTCGAAGCCAAAAGCATCGCCATAGTCTGCACGGGAACCTGCTCGGCAAGCAACAGCGGCAGCATCTCATCGGAGGTCGAAAGGAACACCGCCACCAACGTGCCCAAGGTCACGACACGGCCGGCGTACAGCGTTGCTGCCATGGCCGAAAATCCGCACTGCGGCACCATGCCCAGCAGCGAGCCAACCACGGGACCCGCAGCGCCGGCGCGCTTGATAGCGCCGTTGACGCGGTCGCCCGCAACGTGCTCAAGTGTCTCGAGAGCAAGATACGTCACCAACAAAAACGGCACCAGCGACAGCGTGTCCTTGCCGGCGTCGAGCAGAATATCAATCAGTAAATCCATGACGGACGGAACCTTTCGTGTCTTTCGGCAGCATTGTAAAAGTCCTAGCGGTCAACTAGGGTATTGTAGTTGTCCCGGGCGCGGTGCCAATAGTTGCCTATGGCAAACTATCATCTCGCCATAACTCAGTAACCTCGAGCCGCACAACGCGGCCCGTCCAAGGAGTAGCATATGAACGTATCGCAAGCACTCGAATACGAGCGCCAGCCGTTTATCCCCATGTTTATCTACGGCGACCACGGCGCCATGGAGTCCGAGCGCCAGAAGGGCGAGGAGGCCCTCAAGGTGCTCGAGACCGAGTACTTTACCGCCGAGGGCGACCCCGGCTTCGACTTTGCCACCGTGCGCGACCTGGCCGACCGCAACCGCGACCTGTGCGACCAGATTGGCGAGGCGCGTCTGCGCAACGTGACGCCCGCGACGCTCTCGCGCGGCCTGTCCGACGCCGACACCTGCGCCGCCATCGGCAAGATGCAAAAGCGCACCGCCGCGTCCGTTATGCGCGAGATCCGCGGCGACCGCGACGCACTCGGCGTGGCCTATGCCCGCAAGCCCATCCAAGGCACGGTGCTGGGCATCGACATCGAGACCACCGGTCGCGCGCCCGAGCGCGGCTACATCATCAACGTGGGCTGGGAGATCATGGATCTCACCAGCGACGCCGTGCCGCATGACGCCGAGGCACACTACTGCGGCCTGCCCGACATCTACCGCGGCGAGGATGTGCCGCTATCGAACATCCATCACATCACATGGGACGACATCGACGGCAAAAAGCCGTTCCGCGAGAACAAGGAGCTGCAGAAGCAGCTGCTCAAGCTCATGAAGAAGTACCCGTACATGGCGCATAATGCCGCCTTCGAGGACAGCTGGTTCAAAATTCATCTGGACGGTTACGCTGAGGCGCGCCGCGCAGGCAAGATCATCGTCATCGACTCGCGCCAGATCTGCCGCAGCCTGGACGCCGACGTGCGCTCGCTCCCCCGCGAGTCCGCGCCCGCTGCGCTCGAGAACTGGGCGCGCCGCCGCGGCACCCTCGCCGTCGACGCCAACGAGCAGCACCTGGGCCTCGACGACACCGACCTCATGCTCCGCACCGTCCAAGCCGAGTTCAACCTCAAGAACCTGTTTGCGAAATAGCAACGCCTGCGACAAACACTGCTTGCTCACGAGCGGCCTCGCAGCGGGAAACCCCGCAGCGGGGCCGCCCCACGTTCCATAAGCAGGCCCGCTCTTCACAAATTCTGAACCCTATTTTTTACTTATTTCAGCACTTTCCCGACACGTGATTTGTACTCGGATGGCGATGCACCGATACCAAATGTGCAGCAATTGAGTGTTTCCATGCTATAGCCAAGCTGCGAAAACATTTATTTAGGGCGTACCGACCCATAATTGCGTCAAGCTTTTGGACAGCATTTGGTTAGACCTCTAAAACGACTTTTCCACTCAGCGCCATCAACACGGCATTAGCTGACACGATATATGCCATGAGTATCGTATTGTCACATACCACTGCAAAAGCGGTCTACCAAGCCGCGCATTCGGTGTCTGCGAAAGACATCGAGTCCTGCAGCCCTGCCGCAATTTACGGATCATGCCCCAGCGGAGCACTCCTCGACGCAGCCGCAGAATGGCTCGCCAAACATGATGTTGCCCGCGACGCAAACGATCCCCTCGAGGTAACGGTGTTTGATCGCAGGAACGCGCGCTACGCGATGAACTGTCAATGCCACGTTTCGTCAAAGCGATTCTCAAACTCACGCTTTATAGAGCTCGGAGAAGACATCTTCGTTGTTGGTGTTGAGCTTTGTGCACTTCAGGCCGCCACCTATCTCCCTTTTCGCGAACTAGTGGAGTACTACTTTGAACTGTGCGGCGCTTATTCCCTAGGAACCGGCTCTTCAACCTCCTATACCGAGCGTTTCGCGCTTACCTCGACCGAGAGGCTAAAGCAGTTCTTTAATTCCATTACCAGATGTGACGGTTTGGCCCTTGCCCGAAAGTCGATTCAATGTGTACGCGATGGATGTCGGTCTCCCATGGAAACGGCCTTTGCCATGATGCTTACGTTGCCCAAAAGCGAAGGAGGGCTTGGCATTAAAGGAATTGAGACCGACTACGAGGTGAAGGTCACCGCCGCCGCAAAAAATCTCACGAGACGCAAAAAGTTCTTTATGGATGCATATCTGAAGAAATCTCGAACAGATATTGAATACAACGGGTTTTATCACGACGCTGAAGAAGACCGCGCTATCGACGAGGAGCGCAAGAATGCGCTTGCGTCCATGGGGTACGGAATCATCACTGTCAGCCGTTATTCCTTTATGCATGCCAGCTCTTTCGTTAGGGTCATGGAGGCAATCCAGCGGAAAGAAGGCATACGCCCCTCGCGTCTGCCAAAAGACTTTCAAATCATGCAAGAGGACCTGAGACTGTTTGTGCTCAGACGGTTTATTGAGGAGAAGAAACGAATCCAGGAGGAGCTTCGCCAGGATTCCGAAGAGCGTCAACGAATCGACCTCGAAAAAGCAATGCTCGAAGGCATCACATTGGACGATCCGACGATTAACAAGGCTCCGGCAATCGATGACATGCAGACTGTCGGACTCGACAGCCCATCACTCAACCAAACAAGCAGCTTCACGCCCGAGGGCAGGGTCTTCGGGGCCGGAAACTAGGCTGACTAACAAGGTGGGTACCCTAGCGACGTGCAAAATTGCGAGTATTCAGCAAAGCCGGGTGTCCATCACCCTCGAGTGGATCCAAAAGTGAAGCGAAATCACTCTTGCGTGAGAACGTTAGGCAACATTTGAGGAAGAACTCATCGGTTTACCACCCTAAGACAACTCTTTAGCTGCATTATTTGGCCTGCGATAAGTTAACAGACCCCCTATCGTTGCAGAATACTCCAATTTTTGCACGGCGCAGGGGCACCCACCCCGGCATCACCTATCAAAACCGCTTAGTCCGGAATCTCGTCCGCTTTTCCTCATCATTTTGTACGACGGATTGCCTAAACGATATTGACATATGAACATGCGCTCATATAATCGGAAGTAAGTTATATGAGCGCATGTTCATATGAAAGGATATTGCAATGAGCATCCGCGTTGATGAAACGAAACCCGACATCGAGGCCACCGAGCCCGCGATCCCCACCACCTGCTCGCCCGAGGACCTTCCCGACGAGGAGCTTCTCTACGACCTCGCCGACCTGTTCAAGGTCTTCAGCGACACCACGCGCATCAAGATTCTCTATGCCCTCATGGGCCGTGAGCTCTGCGTGGCCGACATCGCCGAAGCGACCGAAACCTCGCAGTCGGCAGTATCGCACCAGCTGCGCACGCTTAAGCAGTCGCACCTGGTCAAGTTCCGCCGCGACGGCCGCAACATCCTCTACTCGCTTGCCGACGATCACGTCTACACCATGCTCAACCAGGGCATGAGCCATATCTGCGAATAGCAACCAACCGAGGTACCAGCGCGGCCTGCACCCAAGCCGCAAAACAGGGAAAGGAACCCATCATGAAAAAGCAGTTTAAACTCGACGAGATCGACTGCGCCAACTGCGCGCGCGAGCTTCAGGACGAACTTGCCAAGCTCGAGGGCGTCAAATCCGTGTCCGTCAACTTTATGACCCAGAAGCTGACGCTCGAGGCCGACGACGCCGAGTTCGACGAGGTGCTCAACCGCGTTGTAGAGTTTACGGCCGACGCCGAGCCGGACTGCGAGATCATTCTCTAGCCCAGGTTTACGCCAACCTACAAGGCCGCGCTTGCCGCGGCCTTTGCTCGCGAAGTTATATGAGCGAGTGTTCATACATTCAAATGGGAGGATACGAGTCATGGCCGCCGCCGACCCCAAAAAGAAAAAGAAGAAGCGCAAGAAAAAAGAGTCACTCGAGCATAAGCGCAACCGCATCCTGGTAGCGCTAGGCATCTTTGCGGTGGTGTACGCCCTCGACGAGCTCGGTACCCTTACTGCCGCATTCGGCACCCCGGGCGACATCTACGCCAGCTTTGTGCTGTTCCTCGTGCCGTTTTTGATTGCCGGCTACGACGTACTGCAAAAGGCATTCAATAACATTCGCCGCGGCAAGGCCTTCGACGAGAGTTTCCTTATGGCCGTCGCGACCATCGGCGCATTTGCCATGGTGCTCTTCCCCGACACCGACCCGCACATGGCCGAAGGCGCCGCTGTCATGCTGTTCTACCAAGTCGGCGAGCTGTTCCAGACATACGCCGTGGGCAAGAGCCGCAAGTCGATCAGTGCCATGATGGACATCGCACCCGACTACGCTAACGTCGAGCAGACCGACGGCACGCTCGAGCAGGTCTTCCCCGATGACATCACCGTCGGCACCGTGATCGTGGTCAAGCCCGGCGAGCGCGTGCCTATCGACGGCGTCATCGTCGAGGGCGAAACCCAGCTCGACACCGCCGCACTCACGGGCGAGTCAGTCCCCCGCCCCGCCAAGACCGGCGACGATATCATCAGCGGCTGCATCAACATGACGGGCCTCATCCGCGTGCGCACCACCAAGCCCTTTGGCGAGTCCACCGTCGCGCGCGTCCTGGAGCTCGTGGAGAATGCCAGCGAAAAGAAGGCGCGCACCGAGAACTTCATCACGCGCTTTGCCCGCGTCTACACGCCCGCCGTCACCGGCGCGGCCGCGGTGCTCGCGCTTGGCGGCGGCCTGGTGACTGGCGCTTGGTCCGATTGGATCCTGCGCGGCCTGACCTTCCTGGTCGTCAGTTGCCCGTGCGCGCTCGTGATCAGCGTGCCGCTGAGCTTCTTTGGCGGCATTGGCGGCGCGTCCAAGCTGGGCGTTCTCATCAAGGGCTCCAACTACCTCGAGACGCTCGCCGACGTGGACACCGTCGTCTTCGACAAAACCGGCACGCTCACCAACGGCACGTTCTCGGTGGTCGCGGTGCACCCCGAGGCAGGCTATACCGAGCAATCGTTGCTTGAAGTCGCAGCCCTCGCCGAGTCATTCTCCGACCACCCCATCGCGCAGTCGGTACGCACCGCCTTCCAGGGCGAGCTCGATCCCAAGCGCGTGACGGATTCCACTAATGACGCGGGCCACGGCGTGACGGCAACCATCGACGGCAAGCACGTCGTCGTTGGCAACGCAAAGATGCTCGCCGCGGCCGGCGTTGAAGCACCGGACTGTGAGGTTGTCGGCACGATCCTCCACGTGCTCGTTGACGGCGTGTACGCCGGCCACATCGTGATTGCAGACACCGTTAAGGCCGATGCGGAGCAAACGATTCGCGACCTGCATGCCGCCGGTATCAACCGCACCGTCATGCTCACGGGCGACCGCGAGGAGGTTGCAGCGTCTGTGGCCAAGCAACTCGGTCTCGACGAGTTCCACGCGCAGCTCCTGCCGGGCGACAAGGTCGAGCGCGTTGAGGCGCTACTCGCGGCCGAAAGTGGCAAGGGCAAGCTCGCCTTTGTCGGCGACGGTATCAACGACGCTCCTGTGCTTACGCGCGCCGATGTGGGCATTGCCATGGGCGCCATGGGCTCCGACGCCGCGATCGAGGCCGCCGACGTGGTGCTGATGGACGACAAGCCGTCCAACATTTCCCGCGCGATCCGCGTGGCGCGCAAGACCATGTCGATTGTTTGGCAGAACATAATCTTTGCGCTGGGCATTAAGCTGCTGATCCTTGTGCTGGCAGCGCTGGGTATCGCCAATATGTGGCTTGCCGTCTTTGGCGACGTAGGCGTGGCGATCATCGCCATCCTGAACGCCATGCGCGCGATGGGTGTCAAGAACCTGTAGCACCCGTGGTCCCTCCGGCCGGGGTCGGACTTGGTTTTGAAAACGTCCTCGCGCATGAGGCCCGTCTTTCCTGCTCCTGCGGAGCAACGGAAAGGCGGGCCTCGCGCTGCGGATTGTTTTCAAAACCAAGCCCGACCCCGGCCTGCAGTGACGTAGCTGGCAGTTCTTGGGCATCGCTTGCTGGCGGTGCTCCTTTGCTGAAATGGACTTGGCCGAAAGGGCCGCTGGTCCCGGTCGCTGGTTCGCGCTTTGCGTGAACTCCGCGCTACTGAGGATCCGTTAGGATACCGAGGTTGAATCCGTCGCCTCGCCCCGGCCCAACATCGACCTCAACTTCTCGAAGCTCTCCTCGCTCAGGCAGTGCTCCATGTGGCGGCCCTCTTGCGACGCGACCTCGGGCGTTACGCCTGCGTCCTCTAGCAGACCTACAAAAAAGCAGTGGCGCTCCCACATTTGACGGGCAACCTCAAGACCGCGTTCCGTCAGATGCACGTCGCGTTTGCCCATCTCCACGTAGCCGGTGCTCTCCAAGGCCGCCATGGCTTTAGAGACGCTTGCTTTGGTTACGCCCAAGTATTCGGCAACGTCGATCGAGCGCACGATGCCCTGACGTTCCGATAGGACGTAGATCGATTCGAGATAGTCTTCTCCGGATTCACGTAGGGCCATGGGCCGCCTTTCGCGATGATTGCTAGTTAGCCTTTGGATACTTTCCTTGGCTTACTTTACCGCAAAAGTTGACCATGTCTTACTGCATTGACCAAAAAGTTAGCCGCGTTTCACAAAACGTGCGAGATGAAAACAAAATGGGAACGCCCCGCAAGGAGTGTCCCCAGCTGCCGGCAGATAAGGAGCGTCCCCAAGTGCCGGGTCGCAGCTACACGAGGCCAAAGTGCTTCGCGGCGTTGTAGATGCCATCGTCGTCTACGGCGGTCGTCACGTAGGTCGCTGCGGCCTTCACGGTATCCTGCGCGTTGCCCATGGCCACACTTGTGCCCACGGCCGAGAACATCGACAGGTCGTTCTCGCCGTCGCCAAAGGCGATCGCCTCGCTCGCGTCGACACCCAGGCGCTCCAGCGTCGCCGCCACGCCCAAGTCCTTGCCGCCGTTGGCGGGGATAATGTCGCAGAACAGGTCGCACCAGCGCGTGGTGAGCGAATGCGACACCGCGTCGGCCACGATATGCTCGTCGGCCGGGTCCACAAACGCGCAAAACTGGTAGACCGGCGCGTCAAAGGCGTGGTCAAACGGCTCCTCGTGATAGACGATTCCCGCGTTGCTGCCGGCCGCCACCACGCGCTCGGACAGGCGATTCACAAACGAGTTCTCGCCCTGCATGCACAGCGAGTCGTAGCACCCCTCGGCCACCTGGTCCACAATCACCGCGACGTCGTCCGGATCGATCGGGCAGCTGCGGTAGGTGCCCTTGGCATCAAAGCAGTGCTGGCCCGAGAGCGTAATGTACGCATCCCAGCCCAAGTCGAGCAGCCAATCGGGCATCTGATAGGTCGGGCGGCCCGTGGCGATCACGCACGCGATCCCCTGCTCATGAAAGCTGTCGAGCACCTGCTGCGCCGACGCCGGAATCCGATGCGTTTTAAAGCTCAGCAGCGTGCCGTCGATATCGAAAAACGCGGCTTTGATCATCCTCGTTTACTCCTCGCCCTCGAGCTTTTCGCTCGCCTCGAGCCACGCCATCTCCAGCTCGTCCATGGCGGCATGGGCCTCGTCGATCTTTGCCTGCTGCTCGCCGAGCGCTGTGTAGTTGGTGGGATCGACCTGGGCCATCGCGGCCTCGGCCTCCTCCACGCGGGCGCGCTGCGTCTCCATCTTGCGCTCGAGCGAGCTCACCTCGCGGCGGAGCTTCTGGCGCTCGGCATTGGAAAGGCCATTGGGCTGGCCGCTCGACTTGGGCTTTTCGGCTGCAATCGCTGCGGCGCCGGTGTCGAACGTGCCGGTCTTGGCGCTCGGCGCGCCCACGGGCTCGCCCTCGGCCGTGGCGTTGCACAGGCGCAGGTACTGGTCGACGCCGCCGGGCATATGCGTCAGATGACCGTCAAGCAGCGCCCACTGCCGGTCGGTCACGCGCTCCATCAAGAAGCGGTCGTGCGTCACCAGGATCAGCGTGCCCGGCCAGCCATCGAGCAGGTCCTCGACAATCGCCAGCATGTCGGTATCCAAGTCGTTGCCCGGCTCGTCCAGGATAAGCACGTTGGGCTCGTCCAGGATCGTCAGCAGCAGCGACAGGCGACGGCGCTGGCCGCCCGAAAGATCGCCGATGCGGCTCCAGAGCTGCTGCGTCGTAAAGCCCAGGCGCTCGCAAAGCTTCTCAGGCGAAGTCTCCTTGCCGTCGATGACGTAGTACTTCTTATAGTTGCTGAGCACCTCGCGGATCGTGTCGCCCATGTAGGGCTCGAGCTCCTCGAGCTGCTGCGACAGCACGCCAAAACGCACCGTCTGGCCAATCTTCACGCGGCCGCGAAGGGGCGCGATCTTGCCCTGGATCACGTCGAGCAAGGTCGACTTGCCGGCACCGTTCTCACCCAGCAGACCATAGCGGTCGCCCGCGCCGATAAGCCAGGTCACATCGGAGAGCACCTGCTTGGGCGCGCCGTCGGCATCCGCATAGCCGGCGTCCACGTCGATCACGTCGATAACCTGCTTGCCTAGGCGGCTCACCGCCAGGCGCTTGAGCTCCAGCTCGTCGCGCACAGGCGGCACGTCGGCAATCAGCTCGCGAGCGGCATCCACGCGAAACTTGGGCTTGGTGGAACGCGCCTGGGCGCCGCGGCTTAGCCACGCGAGCTCCTTGCGCGCCATGTTGCGACGGCGCTCCTCGGTAACCGCGGCCATGCGATCGCGCTCCACGCGCTGCAGGATGTAGGCCGAGTAGCCGCCCTCGAAGGGGTCGACTTGGCCGTCGTGGACCTCCCACATACTGGTGCAGACCTCGTCCAAGAACCAGCGGTCGTGCGTGACCACGAGCATCGCGCCCTGGCCGCGCTGCCAGCGGGCCTTTAAGTGACGCGCGAGCCAGTTGATAGTGCGCATGTCCAGGTGATTGGTGGGCTCGTCGAGCATGAGCACGTCATAGTCGTCGATCAGCAGGCGCGCGAGGTCCACGCGACGGCGCTGGCCGCCCGAAAGCTCGCCCACCGTGCCCTCCCAGGGCACATCGCTAATAAGGCCAGCCAGAATCTGGCGCGTACGCGGACTCGACGCCCACTCATACTCGGGCGTGTCGCCCACGACGGCATGATGCACGGTGTCGGTATCGACCAGGTTGTCCTTTTGGCCGAGCAGACCGATCGTGGTGCCGCGACGGTGCGTCACGCGCCCGTCATCGGGCTCCAGCGTGCCGGCGAGCACGCTCAGCAGCGTCGACTTGCCGTCGCCGTTTTTGCCGACAATACCAATGCGGTCGCCCTCGCCCACGCCGAGCGTCACGCTATCGAAAATATGCTTGGTGGGAAACTCTAGGCTGACGGAATCGCATCCCAAAAGAATCGCCATATGCCCTGCTCCTTCGTAGAAATTCAACGTTGTCCATGATAGCAGCGAGCCCCACCCCAAACCACCACGAAGGCGCCTGTCCCCTTTGTGGCGGTCGTTTCGGTCGCAGAGCAAAAGGCGGGCCATCTCCCAAAAGAGATGACCCGTCTCTCCAATCAGTCCCGTGACAACCGTGGCCGCCGCGGGCCTCAAGCATGTCCCGGACTAGGAGAACATGCCGGTGAGGTAATCATTCAGCCGCTTATCCTTGGGCCGTTGGAAAATCTCGTCGGTCTCGTCGTACTCGACCATATCGCCCATGTAGAAGAACGCCGTGCGGTTGGACACACGCGACGCCTGCTCCATGTTGTGCGTCACGATGACGATGGCGCGGTCGGCCACAATCGACGACATGAGGTCCTCGATCGCCAACGTCGAGATGGGGTCGAGCGCCGAGCAGGGTTCGTCAAACAGGATCACATCGGGGTTGAGCGCCAGCGTGCGCGCGATGCACAGGCGCTGCTGCTGACCGCCCGAAAGCGCGTAGGCGCTCTTGTCGAGCTTGTCCTTGACCTCGTCCCACAGCGCTGCACCGCGCAGGCTCTCCTCGACCATACGATCAAGCTCGTCACGGTCGGTAATGCCGTGACGCTTGGGCGCAAACGTGATGTTGTCGCGAATGGACTTGCGGAAAGGGTTGGGCTGCTGGAACACCATGCCAATGGAGCGACGCAGCTCGTACGTGTTCTCGGTCCTGGTGTTCACATTGCGTCCGCGGTAGTTAATCTCGCCCTCCACGCGGCAGCCGCGAATCTCGCGGTTCATAAGGTTGAGGCTGCGCAAAAAGGTCGACTTACCGCAGCCCGAAGGCCCGATGAGTGCCGTGATCTCGCCCTTGTGAAACTCGAGCGACGTATTGTGCAGGGCATGGTGGTCGCCATAGTACACGTTGACGTCCTTAGTGGAGAGCACGACCTCGTCGCTCACGGCCTTGCCGCTCACGCGCACGCGCTTCTCGCTCTCCCCCACGCTCGACAAAAAGTCCTGGGTCTCGGACGATGCCGCTTCGGTTGCGGGCGTTACACCCATCTCGCTCATTCGGCCGTCATCCTCCTTGCCAGTTGCTTGCCCACGATACGGGCGACTACGTTAAACAGCAGCACGCAAATCATCAGCAGCGCCGCGGTGCCCCAGACGATCTGCTGGGCCTCGGGGCTGCCCTCGCCATAGATCTTGTAGATATGCACGGCGAGCGACTCGCCAGGGCGGAACACGTTCCAGGCACAGGTGGGGCTCGACAGGTTAAAGCTCAAGAAGTTCAGGCGAACCGGCGAGCTCATACCCGAGGTAAAGAGCAGTGCTGCGGCCTCGCCAAACACACGGCCGGCCGAAAGCACGATGCCGGTCACGATGGCGGGCATGGCCTCGGGAATCAGGATGTGCAGCGTGGCCTCCCAGCGGGTAAGGCCCATGGCCAGGCATGCATCGCGCTGGGCCTGTGGCACGTCCTCGAGCGCCTGCTGGATCACGCGCACCAGGATGGGGATATTGAACATGGTGAGCGCGACAGCGCCGGAGATGATGGAGTACTTCCAGCCCAGCTGCACCGAGAACACCAGAAAACCGAACATGCCGACGACGATGGAAGGCAGCGAGGACAACGTCTCGATGGCGGTGGAGGCGATGTCGCGGATGGGTCCGTCCGGCGCGTACTCAACCAAAAAGACCGCTCCGCCCAGGCTGATGGGCACCGAGATGATCAGGGTGATCAGCAGCAGGTAGAACGAGTCGAACAGCTGGTAGAGCACGCCGCCCTGCGTTCCGTTGGCGCGCGACGGCTCCGTGAGAAAGCCCGGCTGGAACAGCGTCGAGATGCCCTCGAACAGGATATAGGCCACCATGGAGACGACGATGAGCATGACGATGGCGACGATCGCCGTCAACACGCCCGTGGCGAAGCGGTCCTGCTTTTGGACACGCCCGAGCCTCGCCTCGTCGATGTGGATACGCGTGCTAGCCACGAGCCTTCGCCCCCTTGCGGCCGATAAGGTGGATGATCAGGATGAAGATGAGACTCATGCCCATCAGCAGCAGGCCGAGCGCCCACAGAACATCGTCTTGGGCCGAGCCCTCGGCATAGACTGCCATGGACGTGGTGAGCGTGGTGGTGATGGTCGAAGCCGGCGACAGCAGCGACGTCGGCATGGCCTCGATGCCGCCGATGACCATGCGCACGGCGAGCGTCTCGCCAAAGGCGCGGGTCATGCCCAAGATAACCGCGGTCATGAGCGACGGCATGGCGGACTTGAGCACCACGTGCCAGATGGTCTGCCAGCGGGTGTAGCCCAGCGCGAGCGAGCCCTGGCGGTAGCCGTCGGGCACGGCGCGCAGGCCATCGACCGAAAGCGTGGTCATCGTCGGCAGAATCATGACCGCCAGCACGATGGCGCCGGGCAAGATGCCCAGGCCCGTGCTCACATGGAAAACGCTCTTCATAAGACCGACGACCACGTGAAAACCGATCAGGCCAAAGACGACCGAGGGGATGCCGGTCAAAAGCTCAATGAGCGGCTGAAAGATCTTAGAGCCAAACTTAGGGCTAATCTCGACCGCAAAGATGGCAGAGCCGATGGCGATGGGCAGCGCGATAAGCGTGGAGAGCACCATGACCGCAAACGAGGTGACGATCAGGGGCAGGGCGCCGGTATAGGGCAGGCCGTTTTCGGCTGTGTTGGCCAGGTCCCACTTGGTGCCGGTGAAAAACTCGACGACCGAGACGCCGTCCTTGACAAAAGCCGAGAGGCCCTTTTGGGCGACCATAAAGATGAGCGCGGCAACGACAAGCGTCACGAGCGCTACGCACGCGCCCGTGACGCCCAGGCCCACGTTCTCAAGGTCGCGCTTTGGCAGCTGTTTTGCCATTGCAAACCTTTCCGGGGCGATTACTTATTTAGCAGAGACCTTGCCGCTGGCGTCCTTGACGACCTTCATGGCAGAGACGGGGATGAAGCCCTGCTCCTCGACGAGCTTGCCCTGGACGTCGTCGGAAAGCATGAACTCCAGGAAGGCCTTGGTGGCCTCGTCGGCGTCCTTGGAGCAGTACATGTGCTCGGTAGCCCAGATCTTGAAGGAGTCATCAGTGACATTCTTGCTCTTGGGCTCGACGCCCTCGACCTTGATGGCGTTGAACTTGGAGTCATCGAAGTGCGAGAAGTCGAGGTAGGAGATGGCGTTATCGGTGCTGCCCATCTGAGTCTGGACGTCGCCGGACTTGTCGAGCTCGGCGTCGCCCTTAAAGTCGACGGCCTCGTCGCCAAAGACGGCGGCCTCGAAGGTGGCGCGGGTGCCGGAGCCGGCCTTGCGGTTGAGGACGACGATGGTGGCGTCGTCGCCGCCGACCTCCTTCCAGTTGGTGATCTGGCCAGAGAAGATGCCCTTGAGCTGCTCGAGGGACAGGTCGTCGACCGTCACGTTCTTGGAGACGACGGGACCCATGCCCACGACGGCGACCTCGTGGTCGACGAGGTTCTTGACCTGGTCGGCCTCGAGCTTGGTCTCGGCGAAGACGTCGGAGTTGCCGATGGTGACGGTGCCGGCGGCAACAGCGGTCAGGCCCTTGCCCGAACCGTTACCCGAGCCGGAGACGGAGACGTCCGGGTTGGCATCCATGAACTTCTCGGCAGCGGCCTCGACGAGAGCCTGGAACGAAGAGGCACCGTCGTAGGTCACCTCGCCGGAGACGGACTCGGCAGCAGCGGCGCTACCCTTGTCGGCGGCGTCGGATGCGCCGGAGCCGCCGCAGCCAACGAGACCGAGACCGACGATGCTGGCAAAACCACCAGCGAGGCCGAGGAACTGACGACGAGAATAAGCCTGATCGAGCATGATCTTCCTTTCGTACATGCGACTCGCGGGCACCCTGCCCGCTTTGCTGTTTGGAAAGATACGACCTCGATCGGGCAGCGCCCGCGCCAGCTGCGGTTTCTTACGGTCATTTGATAGACCCTTACCGCAAGCGCGACTCGGCTTTACAAACGAATAACAAACCCGCCGCCAAGCATGGCCCGCCTTTTACACCGGAGGAGTGTCGCCAACGACTATCCCACCGCAACAGAAAAAGCCCGGGCAAAAGCACCGGGCTCGTAATTCAAGTTTGTATCCAAGCAGGATATAGGGGTTTTCCAGGTGCCCGAGATTGCCCCGAAAGAGGAGCGCCGCGTACTTTGGTACGCAAGCGACGGTTTGAGGGGCAAGGTCGGGTGCCTGGGGAAGCCCTACAGCTCCAGCTCATTCAAGCGCAGGATTGCCACAATATAAATCTTGAGCGCCTGCTTGAGCTGCTCCTCGTTGGCGCACTCGTTGGGGCCGTGCATCTGGCCGCCCCACGCGGGCAGCTCCAGACCGGTCTCCTCGGGGCCAAACGAGACGGCGCGGGCAAAGTTGCGCGCGTACGTGCCGCCGCCCATGGCAAAAGGCTCGGCATGCTTGCCCGTAAACTCGTTATAGGTATCGATAAGCGCCTTCACGGCCGGATCATCGGCAGACACCGAGAACGGCACCTTTGCATGACCCAAGCGATACGTCACGTCAAAGCGACCCACGAGCGGCTCGAGCTGCTCGCGGATGGTATCGGCGCTCGTGCTGTCGGGGAAGCGCACGTCGATGACCTGCTCGATATGGCCATCCACCACACGGATGACGCCGGGGTTGCAGGTGAGCGGGCCAAACGCCGGACTCGTCGCGTCGATACCCAGGCCGCGGCCATAGGCGTCCGCATGCACAAAGGCCAAAAACTTGACAAACTCGTGCTCGGCAGGCGTCAGCAGGCGCTCGCCGCGGGCACCAAACGCATCCTCGGCCTCGCGCAGATACGCCACGATCAGGCCGACGGCATTGATCGTTCCCTCGGGCATCGAGGCATGACCGCCAATGCCGTGGGCGAAAATCTGCGCATGCCCGTTATCGAGTGCCGTAATCTCCAGGCGGTCGGCGTTCTCGACCGGCGCCGGCAGCTCATCAGCGGCAATCGCGAGCTCGCAGATAGACTGCGACGGAATGGCGTTGCTCGCCTCGGCGCCGCTCCAAAACACAATGCGGCCGCCGTCGATCTTGGAGCTCACAAACGTCGCCCCAAACTGGCCCTTCTCGGCATTGCAGACCGGGAACTCGGCATCGGGCGTAAATAGAAAGTCGGGGTCTGCGTAGTTCTCCAGATAGTGATGAACGTCGGACATGCCCACTTCCTCATCGCAGCCCAGCAGCGCGCGGAAGGTATAGCGCGGCACAATGCCGTGCTTGAGCAGATAAGCGCCGGCGTAGAGCGACAGCACCGCCGGGCCCTTGTCGTCGATCACGCCACGGCCGAGCAGCCAGCCCTCGCGGCGCTCCATCGCAAACGGGTCAGTGTTCCAACCAGGACCGGCAGGCACCACGTCCACATGGCAAATGGTCGCGAGCTGCTTGTCACCGCGGCCGGGAATGTCGGCGATGCCCACATAGCCCCCGTCGTCGCTCGTCTGGTAGCCGAGCTTTTGCGCGATGCCGAGCGCGCAATCGAGCGCATCACGGACCGGACGGCCAAACGGCGCATCGGGTTCCGCATTGGCAGAAACCGCCACGGACGGATAGCTCACCAGCCGCTCGATATCGGCGACGGCATCTTCCCAGACCTCGTCGACGTACTCGGTAACGCTCTGCTCCACCTGATTCATGGACGACCTCCTTACCAGTAAGGGGCAAGTGTGCCGCCCCTCACATCAAATACTTATATAGCGAAAAGTTTAGCAAGCTCGGCCACCGAGTGCACCACCGCATCGGCGCCCGCGGCCTCGTGCTCCCCCGGCGCCGCCGCGCCCGAATAGATGCCGATACACGGCACGCCCATCGCGTGCGCGCCCTCCACATCGTTAAAGCGGTCGCCAATCATCACGGCCTCATCGGCAATCGCGCCAAGCGCCGCCAGGGCGTCGCGGACCGAATCGGCCTTGATTTCGCGACCCTGCGGCGGATTCATGCCAACCACCGCCTCAAACTGAGAAAGCCCGAGTTCACGTACCATGTCGACGCACTTCACCTCCATGCGAGACGTCGCCACGGCCATGCGCTTGCCCTGAGCGGCCAACCCATCCAGCAACTCGGGGATCCCGTCGAACACGGGATACTCTTCCGGTCCCAGCTCATCAAAAAAGGCGCGGTACTCGTCGGCCACCACCAGCGACTCCTCGCGCGAGAAGCCATAAAAGTCGTGAAAGCTTTTCCACAGGGGCGGCCCGATCATACGGCGCAAATCGCCCATCTGTGCCTCCGAAAACCCGCGCGCAGCCAGCGTCTTGCGCGTCGAGGTCATCACCGCCCGACCCGTATCTGCCACCGTGCCGTCAAAATCGAACAACACAATCGGCCGCTCGCATAGCTGTAATGCCGCCATCGGCATCCCTCTTCCCCAGTTGATGATTTCCACACCGACACTTCAAACTGTTGACTATTCAACAATTGAACCTAGCAATGTAGAGCAACTCCACTATACTTGTCGCACTTTGCTCTCAGAAGGCGGCGCGAAAGCGCCCCAACGAAAGGTGCAATTATGTCTTTTGCCATCATAACCGACTCCACGTCGGACATCTCCCCCGCCCGTGCTCAAGAGCTCGGCATTTACGTGATTCCACTGCATGTGATTATCGAGGGCGAGGACCTGCTCGACCAGGTGCAGATTACCGCCGAGGAATACGTCGCCCGCATGGCTGGTTCCGAGCAGTTGCCGCACACCTCGCAGCCGAGCGCCGGCGAGTTCAAGGCACTCTTTGACCGCGTGCGCGCCGACGGCCACGATAGTGCCATCTTTATCTCGCTATGCAGCGAGTGGTCTGCCTGCTATGCCAACGCCAGCCTGACGGCCGAAACGCACGAGCTCGACGTGCGCTGCATCGATTCGCGCACTGGCTCGGGCGCCGAGGGCCTGCTGGTGGAGTATGCGCGGGCCATGCGCGAAGATGGCCGCAGCCTGGACGAAACCGAGGCGCAGATCCGCGCGACGCTGCCCGACGCCCACCTGCTGCTGATTCCCCGCACGCTCGAGAACCTCGTTAAGAACGGCCGCGCGCCCAAGCTCGCCGGCCAGCTCACGCATATGCTCAACATTCGCCTGGCCGTTTCGCCGGAGTGGCAGTCGGGCGAGATCAAGGCGATCAAAAAGGGCCGCGGCGCCAAGCGCATCGTCGCCAACACCATGGCAGATTGCCTCGCGTTTTTGGACGAGCACCCGGGCTCAAGCGTGCGCGTGCTCACGACCGGCGCCGCCGAGGAGCAGGAACTTGTCAACGAGGCGCTCGCGGGCCAGGACTACGTAGACGCCGGCACCGGCCCCATCGGCTGCACCATCGCCACCCACGTAGGCGTCGATGCCATCGCCATCAGCTACTGCCCCCGCTACCAGCCAACTCACTAGGGACGCCCACATCAGTTGCGGTGAAATAGGGACTGTTTTTGGCTTATCAGCCGCAAATCAATCCCTATTCCACCGCAACTTAGAAGCAGTTCATTTGGGACGGGGCAAAAAAGACTGATATCAAACGTTTCAGACCAGTCTTTTTAGCCCCGTCCCATTTTAGCTACTCTACATCAGCCCGCTCAGGGCGATGTCGACGGCCTCGTTGAGGTCGTCGGTGATGTGCACCAGCTCCGGATCGAGCGGGCTGATCATACCGGCGTCCATCACCGGACCGTTAAGCCAGTCGAATAGGCCCTGCCAGTACTCGCTGCCTACCAGCACAAGCGGCATGCGCTTGACCTTGTGCGTTTGCACCAGCGTGAGCACCTCAAACATCTCGTCGAGCGTGCCAAACCCGCCGGGAAACACAATAGCGCCCGAGCTGTATTTGACGAACATGGTCTTGCGCACAAAGAAGTAGCGGAAGTCCATACCGAGGTTCACGTATTTGTTGAGCCCCTGCTCGTGCGGCAGCTCAATGCCCAAACCAACTGACTTGCCGTTGACGCTCGCCGCTCCCTTGTTGGCCGCTTCCATGATGCCGGGGCCGCCACCGGTGATAACCGCCACGCCGCGCTGGGCAATCTTACGCCCGACGGTGCGCGCCGCCTTGTAGAGCGTATCGGTCTTGGGCGTGCGGGCGCTACCGAAGATGGTCACCGCAGGTCCGAGCTCGGCAAGCGCGCCAAAGCCGTCGACAAACTCGGCCTGGATGCGCAGTACGCGCCACGGATCGGCATGCAACCAGTCGGTCGACTCCTCGGGCGCCAGCAGGTTAGCGTACGTATTGTCCTTAGGAATCATCGGGCCGCGCATGACCACGGGGCCGCGGCGGTACGTCTCGTCGTAGGAAGGCTCGCCCTCGACATTCTCGTTCTTAATCATGGGTACTCCTATCGAGAAAAAGAAAAACGGGCGGGGTCGACGCCATGCGCCAAACACCCGCCCGAACATCAACTATTCGGTATGGTACCCACGATGTATCAAGTGCTTGCAAGCTATCGGTTAGCGGTCGCGCAACCGACGCCGGCGAATGCGATGCCCGGCGACGGCTGCGCGCGGTCGATTGGCACGCGGTCTCGACATCGCGCGAGTGCCTGCAAGCGCCCGCGCCGCCCTTAGTAATCCACCGCGGCAGGGCTATTCATCCAATCGCTCACGAATGCACCATAGCGACCCTCGATAATGGCCTGGCGAGCACGCTGCATAAGGTTGAGCAGGTAGTAGATGTTGTGCATCGAAAGCAGGATGCCGCCGAGCATCTCCTTCTGCGTGACCATGTGGCGAATGAGCGCGCGGCTGTAGCCGCCCGTGCACACCGGGCAGGTGCAGGTGGGGTCGATGGGGCCGTCGTCGTGCGCAAAACGCGCGTTGCGGAAGTTAAGGCGACCTTCACTGGAGAATGCCGTGCCCATGCGGCCGGTGCGCGTCGGCAGCACGCAGTCGAACATATCGATGCCCACGCCCACGCCGCGCACGAGCGTCGTCGGGTTGCCGACGCCCATCAGGTAGCGCGGCTTGTGCTTGGGCATGTACTCGCTCACAAGCGGCGCCAGGGTCTCGAACATGGTCTCGTGGTCCTCGCCCACCGAGTAGCCGCCGATGCCGTAACCGGGGAAGTCGCCGCACTCCTCCAGATGGCGCAGAGAGCGCAGGCGCAGATCCAGATGCATGCCGCCCTGGACGATGCCAAAGAGCGCCTGGTCATCGCGGGTGTGAGCCTTGTAGCAGCGCTCGGCCCACATGCTCGACAGCTCCACCGCGCGCTCAACGTAGGCGCGCGTGGCGGGATAGCCCGGGCACTGGTCCAGCTGCATGCAGATGTCGGAGCCGAGCTTCATGGCGATTTCCATGTTGTCCTCGGGCGTCCAGAACACGTGGCGGCCGTCGTAGTCGTTGACGATAAAGCGCACGCCCTCGTCGGTGAGCTTGACGGCGTCGTTGTGGCTGAACACCTGGAAACCGCCCGAGTCGGTGAGGATAGGACCGTGCCAGTTCATAAACTTGTGCAGGCCGCCCAGCTCGGCGATAGTGTCCTCGCCGGGACGCATGGACAGATGATAGGTGTTGGCAAGCACGATCTGGGCGCCGAGCTGTTTGACGGTCTCGGTGGGGATGCCCTTGACGTTTGCCTTGGTGCCCACGGGCATAAAGATCGGCGTCTCGATGTCGCCGTGCGGGGTGTGCAGCACGCCGGCACGCGCATGCGTCGTCGGATCCTCGGCGATCAGGTCGAATTTAAAAAGGCTCTGGTCCATAAACTGGAACTCCTTGGTTGCGGTTCATACGCAAACCATTATACGGGCAACCCGCAAGAAGCACCGACTCGACAGAAACTAGTGCATTAGGATCAGGTTCCCGAGCTAGTCGTTGGGGACGTTCTTAAACGACTGGTCGTTGGGGACGGTCTTCAGCGCCACCTTGCAAAGGAGTGTCCCAATCTGCCGGCACTTAGGGACTGTCCCCAAGTGCCGGCAAGAGTGTCCCTTTCAACTAGTCATTTAAGAACGTCCCCAACGACTACATCCAACAGCCAAGGGAACGCCGATGCTTTGTCAACGACAGACACTATGACCCAATCCGAGGGCACTAAAAAGATAGGAGCCCCCGCTCGTGACCGCGGGTCGGGGCTGCGACAATGATGTT
>CABJEP010000008.1:0-112158 GCA_902364645.1 Coriobacteriaceae bacterium
GCGCCGATGCCCCTAAAGTGGACACACATTTTGTCCTATAAGCCGAACTCGGCCAAAATACCCCCCAAATAAATCAACCTGTCCGGATCAACAAGCGGCGGCTAACCCTCCCCGGACAGGCTAATCAAAGGCGCAGCAAGTGCGACCAACGCTTTCGCGGCCACCTAAAACAATGCTTGCCTATGGCATACTAGACGAAAGCGAGGAATTGGTACTTATGACCATCGAGGCTCTTATCCAGCTAGCAGCAGGCAACGCTGGTGTCAATGTTGCGAACGTCGGAATTTCGTCGTTTGCGATATTGACGGCAGTAGCGTACCCCATCGCCAGTTCGCGATGGGCAGTTAGCTTTATTCCCCATTCTTGCTTTGCTTAAACAGGATATAAGAAATCGGCTCATGCAGTTAACAGCGCCTTGATGCACACCCAATTGTCTTGACGGCGGTCGCATCGAAAATGCTGGTGCGCCTCTACGGATACAAGGACTCCTCCATCTAATGCATGCACGCTAATGCATGCACACGGTCCGCGAGACAATATCACCGACAAGACCGTGAAAATCCCGATGTGCATAATCCAGGAGTTTGGATGCACAGACGGGTGGATTGTCATTGTTCAGATTGGTCGCTTCGCGCTCCTCGCCGACGGGCACATCGTTGAGGGCAAAGACATCAGCGCACAGCGAGGCCGAGGACCAACTCCCTCCCCCTCCCCCCAACATTCCCCAGAAAGTTCGCTGATGTTGACTGGGGTTCCCGTAAAATTAACCCCAACAAAATATGTGCGGAGTGCTGGCCTGGAGCTGCCTTCGGACCCTATTGGCTGCTCACCGAGAGGCTCCGCTATGAAACGACCCCTTTACTACCTGCTCTGCGCGATCGCGTGCACGTCCATGGTCGGCGCGACGATGCCTATGGCAGCCATCGCGGAGGCCATACAGCCTCGGGCAACAGCCGAGCAGCAGGCGCAAGCCGACGCCACGAGCAGCGACACAGGCAAGGCCGAATACGTCACCAACACAAGCGCGACAGCAGATACCGCAGAGGACAGCACCGCAACATCCACCGGCACCAGCGAAGTCAGCACGGAAAGCGCTAACGACACCGCCGCCGCAACCGGCCCGGCAACCGACACCCCCACCACATCCCTTAGCGCCCAAACCACCCCCACGCCCGCCGCAATCTCCACCACGTCACAAACCGGCTACGCCCACTCCGCCACGGCAACCCAAAACGGCGTCACCTTCACCATCTCGTGGAACGACGCCCCCGCGGGCACTGCGACGACCTTCCACGTAACCCAAGCCAACGGCTCGTCCCAGGCCAAGGCGCGCATGGACGTGCCCACCTATTGGGACGGCGGCAGCCAGGAAAGCGTCTGCGACCCGTCGCGCCCGGCATGGTCCAGCTACCACAGTCTAGGCACCGCGGGCCACGACTTTACCTTTGACTTCACGGCATCGGGCACATACCGCATCTACTTCTACTTTATGGACAACGACAGAAACGACCCCCAAAACGACAAAGGCATCTACTACCTGCGCACCACGGCGGAGGTGACCATAAACGATGCCGCCCGCCCAAGCGTCACGCAGATCGTCAACAGCGCCGTGGGCCTGTGCAGGCAAGAGACAAACGGCTCGGAATACGACATGGCGCTGTGGCTCCACGACTGGACGCTCGACCAGCTGGAGTACGACCACAGTCTCAACTAGTGCCCGGACGAAAGCGGCCTCACACGCCACCAGGGCACCTGCGAGAGCAACCAGCGTATCTACTTGAGTTAGTCTAAAGGTTTATAAATAACGTCAGTCTCCAGAACTGCATCCATTACGGACATGAGCCGATCGTCCATCGGCACGTCAAGAATCTCAATGAGCTCTATCCCCGGTTTCAAAAATTTGGCATAGCCGAGATTAATTTCGATTTTCTCATCCTTATTATTTATAAGTAGCACATGAGACGATGAAGAAAATAGATTCAAACCGCCTTTAGGCTCAAGCGTGAACGTTATCCAGTCATTAGACGAAAGTAGTCCCAGCGAATCCATGGCGACGACAGATTCATATGAAATTGTGCCCCCATTGTATGTCCAAGAATCATCTTCTGTGGTTTTAAGGAGAACCGGGATTGGAGTAAATACCGAATTGGGCCCCACTTTCGCCCATAGACAGCACCGAAGAATTGAAAACAGCTGATTCGCTTCTTCCGAATCCATTTGTTCAAGTATTTTCTTCGTTCTTTTAGAGCGAGCGCGACCTGACGATACTTCTTGAGAAATCAATTTCGCCCACATCTCCCTCAGATCATCGTCATAGGCTGTCTGAGCTCCATGGATGTCAAGATCAATGCAGGACTCCGGCAGTTCATCAACTCTATTCGAATCTGACATTTTTCCCGCGCGCTCAAGAACATTTAGCAAATTATCTGCCTGAGAAGCGCTCGTGTTATAACCATGGGCCATTAAATATAGCTGGCCATCAGTAAAAGTCGGAAACGCCCGTTTATAGATTGCAACAACATCCGCTATAGAGCTCGCTTCGATGCTCCGCATCTCCGCTTCGTCACGAGCGGCCCCAATGGGGTTAAGAGCCTTACGTGCGCTACGAATAAATCGCGCAGGGAACGACGCAATATCACCGCGTCCATTAATACCTAGGTTAACAGTTGGTTGAAAGGACACGTCATTTGTCGAAATATTTACAGCGCCCGCCTGGGCATTAGCTTTGATATCGTTATTTTGTAAGTCATTCATTGCGTCTCCCCTCATCAGGTAATACGTGCTCGCGCCTGCATTCCACTCATTCCCATAAGCAATAAATAAACCGTTAGTTTTGAATTCTTCTATACAGTTACACAATTGTCGAAATGCGTAAAACCATGGTTCATCTGAACGTGCACGCTAAAGATGTTAACTCACTTTGTAGGTTGATTTCCGATCCCAGCCGACCACATTGAGCTAATGGCTCGCTCCCGCAGTTAGCCGAACGCCCCCGAGGTCCCATCCGGGACCCGGGGGCGGCATTTTCCCAGTTGAAGGAATGGTGGAAATATGTTTGATAGGTCCGGCGGCCATGCTCCGCCCGCCGCCCGGCAGCTCTTCTCAGACTCAGCCGGACGGTCGGTCCGTCTATTCCGTTATTCTTCTAGGCTAGGCCAGTGGGGCATCGCCCCTCTCTGCGCGTGCCCCTCGATGAGCCCCGACGTCAGGTCGAGATCACCGAGCGGCACGTCCCCCACACCGTAGGCGTCCAGCAACGCCGCCGCGTCCTCCCCGAGCATCGCACTGAAGGAGCGCGCGGGCGTCACGAAGCCGAGTGCGCCGCGGGGCTCGGAGTTCAAGTGTGACATGGCCAGCGCCAGGTCAGCCGTGACCAGGCGAAAGGCCGTGGCGCGTATGTTAAAGGCGATCCGCGCGCAAGAATCGCACGAGGCATGTGGCAGAAAAGCCGGGGAGGTGGCGAACGAGCTGGAGTCGATGCGGCTCGGTGCGGCCGCGAGGACGGCGCGCGACGGGTTCGCCGAGACGCCGGCCTACACGGAATACCCGCCGGAGCACTGGCGCCGGATCAGGACGAACAACGGGATCGAGCGCATCAACCGCGAGATCAAGAGGAGGACGAGGGTCGTCGGGACCTTCCCGGACGGCAGCTCGGCCCTCATGCTGGTGACGGCGAGGCTGAAGTACATAGCGGAGCACAAATGGGGCAAGAGGAGGTAGCTGGATATGTCGAAGCTGGAGGAGATGGACGGGCCGGAGTGAAAGACGGAGGGCTAGAAGAGGACAGGGCTGAGGCCGGTTAAATCAATTTGCGAAAGATTCTTGACGGCACCACAACCAGTTCTATTTAACAGCTAATTTGAAAAGTCAGTTCCAAAAACTCAGCAAAAACCGCAATGCCGACCTCTTCCTCTCGCATGTGCGTGACGACAAGGTCGGCATTGTCTTTCTTGTTTATGTTCCAAAAGAGCAGCTTCATAAAACAGCTCGGAGAAAACTACTGCGCAAGCACGTCCGCGATGCGTTCGCTCGCATGCCCGTCACCGTAGGGGTTCGATGCATGGCTCATGGCCTCGTACTCGGCCTGATCGCTGAGCAGGCGGCTGAACTCGAGGTAGATCACGTCCTCCTCGGTGCCGACGAGCTTCAGCGTGCCGGCGGCCACGCCCTCGGGGCGCTCGGTGGTGTCGCGCATGACGAGCACCGGCTTGCCCAGGCTCGGGGCCTCCTCCTGTATGCCGCCCGAGTCGGTGAGGATGAGGTGGCTCGCGGCCATGAAGTTGTGGAAGTCGAGCACCTCGAGCGGGTCGATGATGTGCAGGCGGTCGAAGCCGTCCAGTTCCTCGTGCGCCGCCTTGCGGACGAGCGGGTTCATGTGGATGGGGTAGATAGCCTTGGTGTCTGGGTGCTCCTCCATCACGCGGCGGATGGCGCGGAACATGCGGTGCATGGGCTCGCCCAGGTTCTCGCGGCGGTGCGCCGTGATGAGGATGAGGCGGGAGCCCTCGGCCCAGTCGAGCTCGGGGTGGGAGTAGCCCTCGCGCACGGTGGTGCGCAGGGCGTCGATGCCGGTGTTGCCGGTGACCCAGATCTTGGACTCGGGCTTGCCCTCGCCGAGCAGGTTCTGCTTGCTGGCCTCCGTGGGGGCGAAGTAATACTCGCTCACGATGTCGACGGCCTGGCGATTGAACTCCTCCGGCCAGGGGCTGTAGATGTCGTGCGTGCGCAGGCCCGCCTCTACGTGGCCCACCGGGATCTGCAGGTAGAAGCACGCGAGCGCAGCGGCGAAGCTGGTCGTGGTGTCGCCGTGGACCAGGACGACGTCGGGCTTCTCGTCCTCGAGGACCGCCTTGAGCTTGAGCAGCACGTCGCATGTCACGTCGAATAGCGTCTGGCCCGGCCTCATGATCGCCAGGTCGTAGGCGGGAGTCACGTCGAAGACGCGCAGCACCTGGTCGAGCATCTCGCGGTGCTGGCCCGTCACGGTCACGACGGTCTCGAACTCATCCGAACGTGCCTTCAGCTCGTTGACGAGCGGGCACATCTTGATTGCCTCCGGGCGGGTGCCGAAGACGAGCATGATTTTTTTCATTATCGGTCCTTTCTCATGTGCTGAGCCTTATGGGCATGAGAGCTATAAGAAACAGCGGACGATTGCCTCACTACAGAAAGAAGAGCTAAAAACAAAGCTATCGTTAGGACGGCCTCGGATATCGCAATCGCAGATGCCACGCCCATGGCGCCCCAACCATGACCAAGCCAAACGTTGAGTACCAAGGAAAGGATGGAATCGACTATCATGAGCAAGCTATAAAGAGATTGATACCCAAAAGGAATGAGAAGCTGAACACCGAGAAAATTGTTTACGATGCCCAGCAACACCCAGATAGCAAGCGGAATGAGTGTATCGGCGCAAACTAGATACTCTTTGCCATAGAGAATCTCCACTACCGGATTGCGAAGGATCGCCATGCCAAATAAACCAGCCGCAAACAATACGACCACGGGAATACCAAACTTAGCAACAAGCCGCGCCGCGGAGCGCCGAGATTTCATTCGTTCTTCGTTTACACGCGGATACAGCGCTTGACCAACAGGCGTAAACATCAGGCTTGCCATTTGCGGCACCTTCAAAATGGCAGCATACGAGCCAACGACCGCACTTGGCTGGCAACCGCCGAGCACCGTAACGCCAACATTTCCAATAATCTTGCCGGCGGCAGATGAAAGAAAAATCGGCATTCCGTCTCGCATCTCACATAGTATCTGCTTTATAGATGCAAAACCCATTTTGATCCCATAGCGCTTCCAAGCAAATACATGAGTAATAACACCCGAGGCAAGGAAAGTAATTGAATACAGGAACGAGTAAAGCATCAATTGACCGGGGTTATTTATAAGGAGGAAAATCAGAATGACAGAAAGCCCTCGCGCAGCCGCCGTGGCTATAGTGATGACCTTCATGTCCTGCAAACCCTGAAAAAGCCAGTTAAGCTGTAAAGCAATGCCAACAAGCATAGAAAACAACGCAAGCATACAGGATAGCTGGTCCCCGGTTGCAGCCGACGTAATACCGAGAATTATTACTACGACAAAGCAGGCGGCAACAAGTCCCAGTCGAGCAATAACGACAGCGGACACGAGGTCGTTAAGCTCTTCCCCATCTTTAACCTCAACGACCTTTTTCGTTGCGCTCAGGTTGAAACCAAACTCAACAACAAGCTGAAAATAAGTTATCCAATTAAGAGCAATAGAGAATACGCCATACCGCTCAGCGCCAAACACGCGGGTAACGTAAGGCACCGTAACAAAAGGCAACACAATGTTAATTGCCTGCAGCGCAAGCAGCCAGCCAGTATTCTGGAGAAGCTTTTTCTCTTTAAATGCCAAACTAATTCTCCTTCGTCATCTTCTCGAGGAACAGCAGTTGTGCCTCGCGAACACGCCCGATTCCATCTTGAGCAGCGGGAGCAGAACGCCCACACAACTCACTGACAAGGGCGCTCGCAGAAGTAGAATCGACCGCAACGCTTCTCCAAGGTTCTCCCACTTTGTTTAATAGATCCCTCTTGCGGAAGTCACTAGAATTTGATTTGGGTTCAAAAGACACAAAACGCTTTCCGAATAGCAGTGAAAACGCCGTTCCATGGAAAGAGTCCGTACAGACAAAAGAAGCTCCCGCGAATAGCTTAAGGAAATCCTCGGGGCCAGCATCAGTAATCATCTCGGGCTTAAATGAGTCCCGCCCATAACGCACATTTATAACCTTCAAGGGCAATCCAAGCTCAGATGCAGCCTGCTCAGTAAGCTCCAAATATCGAACGGAAGCCTCTTTATTAATGTAGTAGCCCAAAACATACCCACGGTCTTCAACCGTAGTATCAACAGCCTGCGCCCAGCGCTTTGAATCCAAAAGGAACACGGGGTCGTCAACCACCTCGGGCGACCGCCCACATAAGCGATTAACCACGGGCGCATCAGAATTCTCTCTTACACAGAGGACATCAAAAGAAGTCAAGTCGTCAGAAAAAGGAGTTAGATCGGTTTCGGTCGCGCTGCCAAGACTCGCCGCAAAACTACCCTTACGAGCTGACGTTTCGAAGGGAAATAAGAAAGCTTCATCGAAATCGGCAATATTAGGATTGAAAACTTGGTCACTGCCAGAGATAAGAAGATCAAAGCCTTCCTTATTAACAAAGTCGCGCATCTCTTCAATAGCGTAAAACCGAGGCGTCAAGTGAAGGTGAGACGACTCGTATTCAGCAAATTTACGCTCCTTAGAGCGCCTTTTAAGTTCAAAAGGAAGCAACGCGACATTAACCGCTAAATTTGATAGAAAACCATCCCTTTTGTGATGAAGGGAGTTATTGCGCTCCTGACGAACATTTTGATAGTTAAGCACCCGAACATCATGACCCATGGAGCAAAGCTGATCTTGCAGTGCGTAGCACTGCAAGATCGCACCGTAGTTGCGGGCAAAATGGTAGGTAATGATTCCAATTTTCATTTAATAAATCCCAATCAAATAATACTCCAGCGAGCATTCCAACGTTAATCTGCCCAACACGCGACTTCGGAAACAGGCATTCTCCGTGCAACGGGTCTCGCGAACGTTTCTTTTGGATAGCCAAATCCGACGACCGCAATGATCACTTCATTTGCTGAAATGCCTAAGGACGAGCGCATCTCTTTTCCCGAGTCACCAACAACCCACTGGAAAATACATGAACCAATCCCATAAGCCTTTAAAGCCAAAACAAAGGACTGGAGATAGATACCGCCGTTGATAAACCATTGGTCATATTCGGCACAGGAAAACAGAGAAGTATCGGCAGTAATAACTGCCCATTGGAAAATTGATTGCTCAAACCCTTTATTGCCACGCACGGCAGCGGAGATAACCTGAGCAGATTTTGGTCCGGAAAAATACACGCGGCTTGGTTGGCGGTTGCACGCCGAAGGCGCGCTCTGCGCAAGCTCAACAACTTGCGTCAGCGTTTCCTGAGGAACAGGGGCTGAATCAAATGACCGAACACTATGTCTCCCGTTAATAAAATTGATCGCATTCTTATCGCAATCAGAGACAGAAGCAAAAGAATCGGAAACAATTCCAGCCCTATCACTCAAGTCAATTAGGCCAACTTCATATGAAGTTTGTTCAGCGAGCGATTCAAAACCAGGCTGCCATTTAGAGCAATCAAGTCCAAGCTGAGCTCGACGAACAAGCCAGTTCTCAAGTGCCGCCATGGACTCGGTAAAAGCATATGAATGATTATCAAAAGAAGGATCTTTTGCTGCAAACGTTAAATAATCAAGGAGACGGTCGGCCTTTTGTGTTCCAAAATCATCGCGACAGCCTTCAATACAAAGAGCTTTCTCAAATGAATGAGCAATAAGAAGAGCATCGCGATATAGCGTATTTAAGTTCTTCTGATCTTCATTTCCCAGTAGACGATTTATTCTCGAAGCAAGCAAAGCACGCCTCAAGCGGTTGTATATTAACTTTACGGCCCAAAGATCTTTCACTTTAACCATCCTAATTATCGATATCCTATATAAACGATTGAATTGCAGCCCGGCTATCTTCTCGCAACGAAAGCTGATTATCAGAATGGAAAAACCTATAAATGACAATCACGATGAAGAAGATATAGACGATATCGCGTCCCTCCACTTGCGCATGCAATAAAAAGGTGAATAAAAAAATGTTAAATAAGGAATCCGAAGGTTTAACCCTCGCCTGAAGGACAGTAAATACAACAAAGGAAAATGCAAGCAACCCGCCGGAAATTAATATAGACAAATAGCTGTTATGAGGATTGCCAGTATTAAATAGTCCGGTAATTGTTAGCGCCCTAACAAGATTATTGAAACTAGCAGCGCTGTAGCTGCCTAAGCCAAGCAAAGGGCTCATGGCAACTAGTCTAAAACCAAATGCCCATAAAAATGAACGCTCGGTAAAGGTAGAATTTCTTCCTAATAGTTCAAAAATCCCAGCTAAGCCGCTAATTGTACTTTGCCCATAAACGAAAATCGCAAAAAAGGCGATATTAACGCCTACAGCAAACGAAAAAGAAAATCTGAAAGACTTATAAAGGTAAGCTACAGTTAGAAACAGGATCAGTAAAACACCCACCAACTTGCCAGACGCAATATCCCTTAGCATTGAAAAGAGGAGCAAATTACTGAGTGAGACAACTGGAATGCAACAAGCCGCATTGTCAAGATTTCTTTTATACATTTCCAAAACAGAGGAAACCATATAAATGGGGATAAGAGAGTTGTCTGCACCCAATAGAAATATCGTGGGCGCACCAGTCACATCTCGAAACATTGCATTTGGAAAAATAAGGCCAGTAAAGGTATTGAGCGAAATCATTAGAATTGAAAATCTTGATACGCGTCGAACTAGCTCTATATCTCTTCTATAAAACAGCATGTCTGCTGTCACCAATAGAGGCAATAAACAAAATACCTCATTGAGTGATATCTGCATCGGTACATCATTTACGTATGTTGAAAATAGTAGAGTGGCACAATATCCAGCAATTCCAAAATGCACTTTATTCAGCCGAACATCGCCCCGAGCATAAACAAACAGCGCGAGCAGTAATTGAATTGCGGCAAGACCGTAGTAAACAACACCAAATTTCGGAATTAAATATGAAATTGAGCCCAGCTTAAAGACATACAAAATACCAATGTAAATACATAAATCGGATAGTTTAATTTTGCTAGCCCTAAGATGCGTATTTGCCTTAGCAGGATTCATGCTGCTCATTAAATATCTTTCCACTATTTTACACAGCCCAGCTTAACAAGCAGCGAGCGCATCGCTTGCGTGTTATCAGTCGAATTGAAGAAACTAAAAGCAGATGCCGAAAATTTTTCATATTGCCGATCGATTTGCTTAATAGCATCGGCTATTGATTCGGGTTCAAAGTCAACGCACTTACCGCTGCCGCTGGCCTCAACAGTTGAAACCAAGCCCGGCAAACGATTAGCAAGCGTAGGGAGGCCAAATGCCGCATACTCATATATTTTATTAGGCGCGCAAAAGGCCTTATTAAGCGATGTGTCATCATAAAGCACGACGCCAATTCGCGACCTTGCAGTAATTTCCAAATGCTTTGGCGCCGGAACAAAACCATACACAAAAGTATCCGGGTAAATCTCCTTCATTCGTTCAGTCGTACCGTAGCGATCTTTTCCCATAAGAACGAAAGCGTAATCAGACTCCATCATACGAAGAGCCTCAGCAATCGGCGCAACATATTCGGGGCGCTGGAATAAACCCTGGTAAAGAAGGATCTTTCTTCCGTCAATCTCATCCAAGATCTGCTTTGTGGCGCTTGTTGAAACAGAGGGGATTTCACCTGCTTTGAGCCCGTATGGCTTATTCGGGAAAACTGAGGGAAGCGAGTTCAGCCCCCATTTAATTTTCATATAGTAGGCACGATTTAACTCGCAGCACGTAACTGCAAGAGCATTGCGACAAACCGCCGCAAATAAACGTTCTTTTGTCGGCTGATCATCACACAGCTCTAACGCCGTAGCCACATAGGGAATACCAGAAAGTGCCCCATAAAGTGGAAGCGCAGATTCAGCAGTTCCAAACCAAATGAGATAGTCCTTTGGCTCATGTTTCAAACGAGTGAGAACCGCCTTACGAAAATGAGTCCAGTTATTCAATGTATCCAGTTTTCCGCCAACACTCAAATGAGGATCAACGAGTTCCGTAAATGGAATACCCTGGCTTCTTAAAATTTCCTTGGCCGTATCCTTGCTGGAACCAAACCAAACTTCAATCTGTACGCCCAAATCTTTAATCATTCTTATTTGTGACATACAGGGGGGATAGAACGCCAAGTCGGACTTAACAATATATATAACCCTCTTAAACATATAGCCCCTCGTAAAGATTGCTAACTCGATTTGCGTAAGTCTCATAGCTTCGGTCTTCTTGAAGAGAAGGCAACAAGCGCCTGGTTGACTCGCAAAGCATTTCGTAATATCTGTCGTCTTCTAGCTTAGAAATCGCTTCACAGAGAGAGGAGACATCACCGTTTTTAAAAAGAAGACCATTTTCGCCATCCCTGATATATGAAATAGCTCCACAGGTCTCGGGAACAATTGAAGGAATACCAGAGGTGAGCATAGCTTCAAGGCACACCAAAGGCGAAGCTTCATACCAAGATGAAGTCATCACCAAAGCCTTATTTGATTTGAACTGGTCTGCGAGAACATCTTTATCACACCAACCCAAAAAATTCAGGTTTGGGTAAGCATCTCTTAGTCTCTCGAACTCAGGACCAGATCCACATAATGTTCCTGGTAAGCCCAAAGATGTAAGCGCCTTACAAAACAACTCAGGGTTCTTCTCCTTATCAAAACGGCCCACAAACAAATAGCCGTTCTTTTCAGATGGCACACCAAGCGAAAGCTCCCCTTCAACAGAAATAGGATTGGGAAGAATGCATGGCATGCCATCATCAAATTCACTACCACGCATAATGTCGTAGGTAAAATCCGAAAGATAACAAAACTTTGGATGAGCACGCCTGATTGAGCGATTTTGAAGAGCAATGCGAGCCACTCGATACAGCTTCTGTCCATAGCTTCTCTTATCACAATTGCATTGGATGCACTTTGCGGAACATGGTTTCAAATGGCAGATTTCATGCTTCTTAAAATCATAAAACCCACCATTAGGGCATACAAGAAAATATTCATGGAGCGTAACGAGCACGTTAAAGCCTAAATCGGCAATAGCATCAAAAATTGAAGATGAAAGCGCATGAGTCCATGAATGGACATGTACGACAGTGTCATCAGGATTAAATTCGTTTAATAGAGAGCAAAACTTCTTATAAGTTTTACCGCTGTGCAGCCCATTAATGGCACCGGAAACCTTATTAGCCGATTCGAGAAACGGCCTTTCATTTGCGACAACAACCCTAAAACCGTTAAGGCGGCTATGTATTGGCCCGCAACCAGCAAAGTAAATAACGTTATATCCGCAGTCACGAAGAACCACGGCAGTGATATAGGCGATTTGGGCAGTTCCACCAAAATTATCAGCAGTGTCATCAACAATAATGACGTTTTTGACTCTTTTGTCCATCAAATTATGTCTCCGTTTGCTAGCTGCAAATATCGCCTTGAAAGCCAATCAGCCTGTTGATCAATGTTGTAATTTGCAAATGAATCAAGAGAAGTGGATTTACGTCCCTCATAAGACTTTTTTGAAAGAGAGCAAATCGCATCAGCCCATTCGACAGGAGTATCAATGGGCAGAAACGTACACTCCCCTGTTACATCCACCTCACGCGGAATAACATCACTTAGCAGACATGGCAAACCAGACACCTGAGCCTCGACACCAACGAGGCCCAGGCCTTCATAAAGGCTTGGAAGAACGAACACATCAAATGCCTGGTATAGTCGATTTACATCGTTTCTCTGTCCCAAGAATTTAACGCAGTCTGAAAGGCCGTGTTCATCCACCAATGCCTTTATGGAGTCCTCGTCTTCACCGGAGCCGACAAGCAACAGGACAGCGTCGTCGCGGCGTTTTGCGGCTTCGGCGAAAACATCAATCAAGAACGGATGATTCTTCTGCGCCATAAACCGACCAACATGCCCAATTACAAACTGACCGCCAACAAGGCCCAGGTCGGCTCGCGCTTGTTCGCGAGCCTCTGCATTGAAGCGGAAGCTGTTCAAATCAATAGCGTTGTATACAACCTCGAAGTTAGCATCTTTGCCGAAAAGCCACTCACCGGCAAACCGGCTACATGCAAAGCAATGCGTCGGATACCGGTTAGATTGCGTTTTCAGCACAGCCTTAAGAGCATTCTTGGCATACTCACCCTTACCGCTCGTAGAGTGGCTATGGGCGATACGCACGGGGACGCCCGCCTTCTTCGCAGCGCGAAGTGGAAAGACGGAAAGAGCGTTGATGTGACTATGAACAATCTTCCAGCCCTCTTGTTTAAAGAGACGGTGGAGCTCTCGCTGGTATTCAATTACATGCTGATAGGGCGGAATCTCGAAGACTCGGCCACCGAGCGATTCAATCTCCTCGCGGGGAACAAGAGTCGAATCGGAATCGACAAGGAAATCGAACTGCACTTTACTGCGATCGATATGACGGTAGTAATTCATAACGACGGCTTCAACGCCGCCGCCGTTCATTTTTCCAACTATCTGTGCGACTCGAATAGGATTAGCCATCTATCGCCCCGTCCTCTTCTTGCCGAACATGGCACCGAAAGTTCCGGTGAAGCATTTCCAGTCCATGCGGAAGCAGCGATTACGCACGTAGCGGAGCTCGATCTTCTGGCGTAAGCCGCTCTCGAAGGTCGCAGCGTTGCGGTCGGTCGCCTGCCACAGGCCCGTAATGCCGGGCTGAACAGAGAGCAGCTCAGCCTTCTCCTCGTCGGAAAAGTGCTGCTCAAGCTCATCCCTTGTAATGGGACGCGGGCCAATGACGGAAAGATCGCCGTTCAGCACGTTCAAGAACTGCGGCATCTCGTCAATAGAGCACTTACGGATGAACCGCCCAACCTTGGTAATGCGGGGGTCATCGTCGACTTTGCGCTCGACTTCCCACTGATGCAGCTGCTCGGGACTCAAATACTTCTGCACATCGCCAGCATCGGTGACCATGCTGCGAAGCTTGAAAATCTTGATTGTCTTTCCGCCCTTGCCAACGCGTTCTTGCGTATACATAGGACTGCCGGGCGTCTCAAGGCTAATGAGCGCACACACAATGGCGATGGGGATAAGCAGCAGTACACTCATTAAAAGACTGAACACCAGGTCAAACAGCCTCTTAACAAAGCGATAGCCAAGCGTACCGCTCGGCTTAATCTGATTGAAAGCCAGTGCGTCCCCCACTGATGCACAGCTCTCTGTTACTTCTTTAGCAGCCACAATAAAACTCACGTTCCTGTCCCCAGGAACCCCCCCCCGTCCATGAATTCAAAAAACGAACGATTTGCTGGTACAACGTCTCCCTTACGTTTTGCTGGGCACGTCGAGCGGAAGTAACTCCCTAAATGCGGAGTCACCCTCGCCCACGTCTACCAGGCACCAGCGTTTATGACGGTCGATTTTCTTTACGCGGGCCTCTTGCCCCACCAAGGGCCCCTGCTCTATGTGCAACACGCCGTCTTCTATGCGGGCGACGCTGTTGCGCACCACGCCGTCGTCGTCCAGCACGCTGCGGTACCAGTCCTGCGCGTCATCCGGCATGGGCATGTACGCCCGCTCCCTACTGCCGGCGATGCGACAGCCAAAGCTCAACTGGGCCAAAGCCCTATCGAGCGCGGCGGCATCGTGCGTAGCGACGAAAAAATATTCCTTGTACATAGGTTTGGTTTGGAGCGACCATGCGCCGTCCCGCTTAAACCAGAACTCCTTTTGCATTACAAAAGCGTCCTGCATCAGCTCGTGCGGGATAATGGGGCGGACCTTTTCACAGGTCTCGCGCTCTTTTCCATGGGGGGTGTGAACCAGATACCAGCGGACGCGGCCGTGCTGGCTGTTGGTGGTGGCGCCATTAAATGCGCCCGGCAGCTGCTCTTGGCGCCGTGTCGTCTGTTCCATGTTCTCGCCCCCTCTTTTGGCTTTGCGATGCACGCAAATGCAGGGGCGTTTAGAACAGGCTTCTCGCTCGCAGCTAGGCGCAGTCGCAAAAGTACAGGTTTTTGTATCTTTCGACAGATGACATTATACGAGCAATCAATCAGCGTTTGCCCAGATTACGCAAAATGTACTGCTAGTAGGTACATCTCCATACCCCTCTACAAAAACCTGTACCTTTTTGTGCAACAAAAAAAGCCGCTCAACCAGCGGCTTTTCTTATTTTGGTAAGAAAAAAGGCGACCGCCCTTTGTGGACGGTCGCCTTTGTAAATTGTTGTGAAGCTTACCTTAGGCGCGGGTCTTGATCTCCTCGGTCACCTTGGCAACAAACTCGTCGACGCTCATCTGAACGGTCTCGTTGGAGCGATCGCGGACGGAGATGTTGCCGGCCTCGACCTCCTTCTCGCCCAGGATGAGCATGTAGGGCACGCGGTCGATGCTGCGGGCCTCGCGGATCTTGTAGCCAATCTTCTCATCGCGGTCGTCGCAGACCACGCGAATGCCGGCCTCCTCCAGCTTGGCGCACACCTCGTGCGCGTAGTCGCGGCTCTTCTCGGAGACGGGAAGTGCCTTGACCTGCACGGGAGCCAGCCAGGTGGGGAACTTGCCCGCAAAGTGCTCAATCAGAATACCAATAAAGCGCTCGATGGAGCCAAAGCACACGCGGTGCAGCATGATGGGGCGCTTCTTGGTGCCGTCGGCGTCCACGTACTCCAGGTCAAAGTTGAGCGGCATCTGGAAGTCGAGCTGCACGGTACCGCACTGCCAGGTACGGCCGAGCGAGTCCTCCAGGTGGAAGTCGATCTTGGGGCCGTAGAAGGCGCCGTCGCCCTCGTTGACCTCGTAGTCCATACCCAGCTTCTCCAGAGCGGTGCGCAGGCCTTCCTCGGCGCGCGCCCAGTCCTCGTCCGAACCCATGGAGTCCTCGGGGCGGGTGGAAAGCTCGACGTGATACTTAAAGCCAAACTTCTGGTACACGGAGTCGATGAGGTTGACAACGCCCACGATCTCGTCGGTCAGCTGGTCGGGACGAACAAACAGGTGGGCATCGTCCTGGTTAAAGCAACGCACGCGGAACAGGCCGTGCAGGGCGCCGCGCAGCTCGTGGCGGTGCACCAGGCCAATCTCGCCGGCGCGAATGGGCAGCTCGCGGTAGGAGTGCGGCTTGGAGGCGTACACCAGCACGCCGCCCGGGCAGTTCATGGGCTTAATGCAGTACTCCTCGTCGTCGATGACGGTGGAGTACATGTTGTCCTTGTAGTGGTCCCAGTGGCCCGAGGTCTTCCACAGCTGCTTGTTCATGATGAGCGGCGTGGAGATCTCCACGTAGCCGGCCTTGTGGTGGATCTCACGCCAGTAGTCCAGCAGCGTGTTCTTAAGGATCATGCCGTTAGGCAGGAAGAACGGGAAGCCAGGGGCCTCATCGCGCATCATAAAGAGGTCCATCTCGCGGCCGATCTTGCGGTGGTCGCGCTTCTTGGCCTCCTCCAGCATGTGCATGTGCTCGTCGAGCTCTTCCTTGGTGGCAAAGGCGACGCCGTTGATGCGGGTGAGCATCTTGTTGTCCTTGTCGCCCTTCCAGTAAGCGCCCGAGACGCCAGTGAGCTTAAAGGCCTTCAGCGCCTTGGTGTAGCAGATGTGGGGGCCGACGCACATGTCGATGTAGTCGCCCTGCTGGTAGAAGGTGATACGGGCGTCGTCGTCCAGGTCGCCGATGTGCTCGACCTTGTACTTCTCGCCGCGCTCCTCCATAAGGGCGATGGCCTCGGCGCGGGGCTTCTCGTACACGGAAAACTTGAGGTTCTCCTTGACGATCTTCTTCATCTCGGCCTCGATCGCGGGGAAGTCGTCCTCGCTGATCTTGACGCCCTCGGGCAGGTCGACGTCGTAGTAGAAGCCGTTGTCGGTCGCGGGGCCGTAGGCAAAGTCGGCCTCGGGGTACAGGCGCTTGATGGCCTGCGCCATGATGTGCGCGGCGGAGTGGCGGATGACGTGCGTGACCTCGTCCTGCGGGAGCTCGGCCACCGAACCGTCATTGTAGAGTGCCTTCATGGGTATGTTTTCTCCTCTCGGATGCCTGATGCAAGTGCGTGCGATGCGCTCGGCGTTTTAACTTGCATCATTATAGGCAGGTTGCCTTGGTATACAAGCGCCCGCCGCACCTTAATGGCACGGCGGGCGATTTTCTACGCATGCTTCATCGTGTGGGGTGGGACTGCGGGGCGCGCGTGGCTTACAGCGTGTCCGTGGCTTGCGGCAGGCCCGGCGATGGATGCGTTACTGGATGCGAGTTCGGCAGTAGGGGCAGACCTTCCAATGCGCATCGAGCGGGCGATGGCAGCTGGGACACACGTTGCGAACCTGGGTATCGCACACCGGGCAGACGACGAAGTCCTTCTCGATGGGCGCGCCGCACTGCGGGCAGGTGCCGTACTGGGCAAGCTGGCGCTCGCGCAGAGCCATGTCCAGCTCCTGCTCCTCGCGGTCGGACGCATAGGAGTGCGGGCGCAGGACCAGGTAGGCAATGAGGCCTACAAACGGGATGAGGGCGATGATGCCCCATGCCACGTAGGCGCTGGCGCCGCGGCGGCGAGCGTCGATGAACACATAGACGACCGACAGCACATACAGGGCGATGATAAAGCCAACGAAGGCATAGACGACGCCCATAAGCTGCGGCGACATGAGCTCAGAGATGTACTTGGACATTACGGGTACCTTTCGGAATATTAACAGTCCGGTAAAGTTTACCACGGGGT
Organism: Coriobacteriaceae bacterium; assembly: GCA_902364645.1. Taxonomy (GTDB): domain Bacteria; phylum Actinomycetota; class Coriobacteriia; order Coriobacteriales; family Coriobacteriaceae; genus Collinsella. The sequence continues at coordinate 17,411 of CABJEP010000008.1, forward strand.
TTGTTTATATGGGACTACGGCTAGGGGCGGGGCTGGCGCGGACACAAACATCTCAATCTGTAACAGGTGTGAGCGGAATCCGGGTCTAGATGTTACAGGTCGAGACACAGGGTCCCTCCCCGACTTCAATCTCAATCTGTAACATCTTGGGCCCCAAACCCCCTCTTACTGTTACAGATCAAGACGAACGGTGAGCCCCCCGTTAAAATATCTCAATCTGTAACAACAACTCGGCAAAAACAGGTCTAACCGTTACAGATTTAGACATTCGAAACCGACTGATAGGTTCATCTAAATCTGTAACATCTAGAACCCAAATCCTCAGCTAACTGTTACAGATTAAGACAAAGAAAACCGTCCAAACCGAATGTCTCAAACTGTAACAACTGGAACCCAAATCCTCGTCCAACTGTTACAGATCGAGACGAAAGGTTGCCGTAGTTGTCGGCGGACGAGGTTGTCGACGTTGCCGCGTCTCCCCTCTTCTGCCGTTGGCGGGTGTTGCGGGGCTGTTCACCGCATTGCCGCCGCGCTGGGGGTGTGCAGACCGTAGGATAGTTTTATTGACAGCCTGTCAACTCGTCTGGGAGGCACCGTGGCAGAAACGTTTGATATCGCGATTGTAGGCGCGGGCATCACCGGATGCGCCATCGCGCGGCAGCTCGCGCGCTATGACCTGTCCATTTGCGTGGTCGAGGCGGCCAACGACATTGCGCTCGGTGCGTCAAAGGCCAACGGCGGCCTGGTACACGCCGGCTACGACCCGGCGCCGGGCACGGTAAAGGCGCAGGTCAACGCCCGCGGCTGCGAGCTGTATGGCACGTGGGCCCAGGAGCTGGGTTTTTTGTTCTGCCGCACCGGCTCGATGGTATTGGGCTTTAACGACGAGGACCGCGCGCACCTGGAGAAGCTACGCCAGAATGGCCTGGTCAACGGCGTGCCCGAGCTGTCGATCGTCGGACCCGACCGCATCCACGAATTAGAGCCGCGCGCCAGTGCCGAGGCGACGTGCGCGCTGTGGTGCCCTTCGACCGGTTACGTCGACCCGTTTGAGGTCGCCATCGCCGCGCTGGAAAACGCCGTTGCCAACGGGGTGTCGTTTATGCGCTCCGCACCGGTGGAGGCGATTGAAATCGCGGGCTCGGGCGACGACGCGCGCTTTACGTTGGCGACGCCCGCCGGAGACGTGCGCTGCCGCTACCTGATCAACGCCGCGGGCAACGGAGCCGCGGACATCTCGCATATGGCGGGCGCCGAGGAGTTCCAGATGGTCTGGCGCCAGGGCAATATCGTGGTGCTGGACAAGGAGCCGCGCACGCTCATGCCGCTCTACCCCGTGCCGACGCCGGTGTCGAAGGGCGTTATCGTGACGGGCACCGTACATGGTAACACCGTGATCACCGCGACCGCTGCCGTGCGCGAGCCCGGCGACACGCAGACCTACGCTTCCGATGTCAACGCGCTGCTGAGCGGTGCGCGCAAGCTGGTGCCCGATCTGGACACACGCCGCGTGGTGCGCGCGTTTGCCGGCGGGCGTCCGGTCATAAAGGGGACGAACGACTTTCTTATTGGGCAGTCCGCCGTGGTGCCAGGCCTATTCCAGGCGGCGGGCATTCAGTCGCCGGGCGTGGCGAGCGCGCCAGCCATCGCCGAGCGCATGGAGCAGATCTTGCGCGATGCCGGTGTTGCCCTGCACGAGCGGCCCGACTGGGATCCCGTCCGCCGCGCGCCGGACGACTTCGACCGTGCGCCACTTGTGCGCAAGGAGGAGCTCATCGAGTCCGACCCTGCATGGGGAAAGATCGTCTGCCGCTGCGAAACGGTGTCCGTGGCCGAGATTGTTGCCGCGATTCGACGCCGCCCAGGTGCGGTTTCGGTCGAGGGCGTCAAGCGCCGCTGCCGCGCCGGCATGGGCCGCTGCCAGAGCGGCTTTTGCCAGAGCCGCGTGGTGGCGATTCTAGCTCGCGAGCTGGGCTGCGACCCCAGCGAGGTGCTGCTGGAGGACACTGGCTCGTGGCTGGTTGAGGGACCGCTGAAGGGGGTGCGCTAGGATGGCAACGCTTGATATGCGCGACGAACGCGCAGAGGCAGGAGCCGTAGCGTCGGTGTCGACGCAGGCATTCGACGTGGTCGTTATCGGCGGCGGGCCCGCCGGCATGGCGGCCGCGCTTTCGGCGCATAAGGCCGGCGCGCGCGTGGCCATCGTGGAGCGCGAGCAGCACTTAGGCGGCATCCTGCGCCAGTGCATCCACCCCGGCTTTGGCCTTTCGCACTTTAAGCAGGAGCTCACCGGCCCCGAGTACGCACAGCGCTTTATCGACCAGGTGCGCGCGATCGACATCGCGCTGTTCTTGAATAGCATGGTGCTTGGGATTGATTCGGACGAGTCCACGGAAGACGCCGCGGCCCACACCGTCACGCTCATGAGCCCCACCGGCATGCTGCAGCTCACCGGGCGCGCGGTCGTCCTTGCCATGGGTTGCCGCGAGCGCACCCGTAGCGAGATCAAGATTCCCGGCAGCCGACCCGCCGGCGTGTTTACGGCCGGCCTGGCGCAGCGATACATCAATATCGAGAACCTCAAACCCGGCTCGCGCGCCGTCATTTTGGGCTCGGGTGACATCGGGCTCATCATGGCACGCCGCTGCACGCTCGAGGGGATTTCCGTCGAGGGCGTGTACGAGCTTATGCCGTACGCCAACGGTCTGCGCCGCAATGTTAAGAACTGCCTGGACGACTTTGGCATTCCGCTGCACCTGTCCACCACCGTCACGCGCGTGATCGGGCACGACCGCGTGGAAGCCGTCGAGGTGAGCCAGGTCGACGAGCGCCTAGCGCCCATTCCGGGGACCGAGCGCGTTGCTCCGTGTGACACACTGCTGCTTTCGGTGGGATTGATTCCCGAAAACGAGCTTTCGGTTGCCGCGGGTGTAGAGCTTGACCCGCGCACGCGAGGCGCCGTGGTGGACCAGAGCCTGCAGACGGGCGTACCAGGCATCTTTGCCTGCGGCAACGTGCTGCACGTGCACGACCTGGCCGACAACGTGACGACCGAGTCCGAGAGGGCTGGCGCAGCTGCAGCGGCGCACGCGCTGGAAACCGGCGCGGGCGTCGCTGCGGACTGCGAGCTCACCGTCTCCCCTGCCGGCATTGCGGGATACGCGCTGCCGGGACGCATTACGGCCGTGGCGCTCACCAAGCTCAGCTTCCGCGTGCGCCGGCCGGTCGACGCCGCCCGCGTGCGCATTCTGGCAGGCGACGAGGAGATGTTTGCAGGCAAGGTCCGCCCGTTTAAACCGAGCGTAATGGAGAGCTTCCCACTACCGGCAAAGGTAATTCAGCGCGCACTCGACCTGGGTGTTAACGAGATTGTCCTGTCCGTCGACCCCGTTGAGGAGGCGTAGAGTCATGAGCACAAACGCGATTGAAACGCTGCAGTTCAACTGCACCACCTGCCCATCCGAATGCCTTCTGACCGTGGAGGTGGAGCGCGACGCAGACGGCGCCGTGGTAGAAGTGCACTCCGTGACCGGAAACAGCTGCCCGCGCGGTGATAAGTTCGCGCATCAAGAGCTCACCTGCCCCATGCGTGTGCTCACCACCACCGTGGCCGTATCCGGCGGCGACGAGGCGCTGCTGCCCGTACGCACGGCCGAAGCCATCCCGCTGGCACTCCACGCCCAGGCCATGGACCTCATCCGAGGCCTAATCATCGACGCCCCTATCCGTATGGGCGACGTCGTTCTGGAAGACCTCCTCAACACGGGCATCGACCTCATCGCCAGCATGGACATCGACCCAACCTAAGTAGCTTATTTGGGACGGCGCTCTTTTAGCTACCCCGCCATCCACCCCGCCCCTCCTCAATTGCGGTGAAATAGTTCCTGATTTCCGCCAAAACCCCGGCATCCAGGAACTATTCCACCGCAACTATCCTTGGAATCGGTATTTAGCTTGTGCCTACTATAGTGCCATTTCAAAACCACCCCGGATTACGGGGCTGATTCGGAGGCCCCCATCCATACCGACATTTTTCGATTTTTGATAAGCCGTCTACCTGCGGTTTTAATTTCACGATTTTTCCCATGGTCAAGTAATACAGGTCCAGCCCCGTAATCCGCCATACTTTTGAAACCAGCCCATTTGGAACGGGCCTCTTATGACTACTTTTGCCCCAACGTTCGCTCAAATGATTTTTCTGGGACGGGGATTGAAATAATCATTCGGCACCCAATGATTATTTAATCCCCATCCCAGAAAAATCATTCCGCATGTTAGACGTAGCTAAAATAGCCCCGTCCCAAATTGACTACCCTGGCATTGGGGATACCATGGTGGCAGCCTAGCGAAAGGATGTTTCATGGCACATGTCGATGACCAGCGTGTGGCGCGCGTGCTCGATGCACTCGAGGCTCAGCACCCCGGCGCGCAGTTGCTCGTAAACGACCCGTGGTCGATTTACTATCTGACCGGCTTTTATGCCGATATGTTCGAGCGGTTTTGCGGTGTGCTGCTCGCGCGCGATGCCGAGCCAGTGATCCTAGTCAACGCTCTACACCAGCTGCCGGAATACGACAATGCCCGCGTCGCCTACCACACCGATACCGATATCGTGACCGACGCCATCGCGAGTGAGATCGACCCAACCAAGCCGCTCGGCATCGACACCGTCATGCGCTCCGGCTTTTTGATGCCGCTCATGGAGCGCCACGCCGCCAGCGAGTTTTTCCTGGGCGATTTTGCCGTGACCGCAGCGCGAACCTACAAAGACGCCGCCGAGCAGGAACTCATGCGCATGTCCTCGGCAGCTAACGACGCTGTGATGGCCGACGCCATCAAACTCGTCCACGAGGGTGTGACGGAGCGCGAGATTGCCGACCAGATGCTCGGCTTGTACCGCAAGCACGGCTGCGAGGGCTTTAGCTTTCCTCCGATCGTGAGCTTTGGCGCCAACGCCGGCGACCCGCATCATGAACCCGACGACACCGTGCCCAAACGTGGCGACGTGGTGCTGTTCGACATTGGCGGACGTCATCGCAACTACTGCTCGGATATGACACGCACATTCTTTTGGGGCGAGCCGGACGAGGAGACGGCACGCATCTACGACATCGTGCGCCGCGCCAACGAGGCCGCCGAGGCGCTCATCGCACCGGGCGTTCGCATGTGCGACCTGGATCGTACAGCGCGCGACGTGATCGAGGACGCTGGCTACGGCAAGTACTTTACGCACCGCCTGGGTCACTCGATCGGTCTGCAGGACCACGAGCCGGGCGATGTCTCGCTGGTCAACGAGCAGGTCGTAGAACCGGGCATGACGTTCTCCATCGAACCGGGCATCTACCTCCCCGGCCGCACCGGCGTCCGCATCGAGGACTTGGCCCTGGTCACCGAGTCCGGCGTCGAGATTCTCAACGCCTACCCCCACGATCCGGTCCGCCTAGGCTAACCTCATCCCCAAGTCCCCAAACTAAGTTGCGGTGAAATAGTTCCTGGATGGGCTGTTAGAACCCAAAAACAGGAACTATTTCACCGCAACTGATGAGGGGATGGGTTAACGGAGCAGCCCCGCTACTTCGCCGGCTAGGGTGATGGTGCCGGCTGCTACGAAGGGCTCGTCCGCGGCCTCGAAGGCCGCGAGGGCCTCGGACACGCTGAGGTACACGCCCGCGAGCTTATCGACGTCCACCAGGGCAGCGAGCTCATCTGCCGGCAGGGCGCGATCGGAATCGGTCTGGGTCACGACCACGCGTGGGAACGCCGGAACCAGAACGTCAACGATGCCCGCCACGTCCTTGTCGGCCAGCGCAGCGCACAGCAGCGTGGGGCGATTCTCCACGCACGGATCGATCTCGTCCAGCGCGCTCACAAAGTTCTCGCAGCTCTGTGGGTTATGGCAGGCGTCGATCAGCTTGAGCGGATCAGTTCCCAGCACATCAAATCGGCCCGGCGTGGGGCAGCCCATAAGCGACGCATCGAGCTTGTCATGATCGAGCTCGCGACCCAGATACCCCTCGCACATCATAATCGCGCACGCAGCATTCTGCGGCTGATACGCCGGCTTAACCATGCTCGACGTATAAATCGCGCGCGGCGTGGTGCAGCTGAACTCCACCGTATCGCCCACATGTGCCGGTACCTTGGTCGTGGAATGGCTCACCACCAGCGGCACCACACCGCACTCGCGGCAGCGCGTATCCATTACGCGCTGAACGCTCGGCTCATGCGTGCCCTCGCCCAAAACAACCTGGCGCCCAGGCTTAATAACCGCAGCCTTCTCTCCCGCAATGGCCTCGAGCGTATCGCCCAAAATGCGTGTGTGGTCGAGCCCAATGCCCGTAATGGCGACGGCCACGGGATCGGTCGCACTCGTAGCATCCCAGCGTCCGCCCATGCCAACCTCAAGCACGGCAACATCCACCGCGGCCTCGGCAAACACGACAAGCGCGGCAGCCGTCAGCAGGTCAAACGGCGTGATGGAATAGGCGCGCTCCCCCGCCGCCACACGGTGCGCATTCACGCGGCGACCCGCCTCAACAGCGGCAGAAACGCCACGAGCAAAGGCCTCGTCGCTCACAACGCGCCCGTCAACCTCCATACGCTCGGGATAGCGCACCAGCTGCGGCGACGTATACAGCGCGGTCTTGAGCCCCTCGCCGCGAAGGATAGCAGCCGAAAAACGCGTAGTCGAAGTCTTGCCATTGGTACCGGCAACCTGGATGCAATCAAAATACTCATCCGGACGCCCAAGCTCATCGAGCATATCGACAACCGTCTCGAGCAGCGGACCAGCATCCCCAGAAATCCGCCCCGTATCAGCAGCCAGCCCAACAGCCTCATCAAACGAAAGCAGCTCAAACGAGAACGGCACAGAATACGACCCCGAACGCTTAGGCATAAACCAAAGTCCCCTCAACATAAAAAGAGGCCCGCAAGCAACAACGAGCCCCTCCCATTCAAAATATCAGCCAAACACCGCTTTGCAGCAGAATCAAGACCACAACCAAGTGGCCCTAACTAACCAGTTGCAAACAACCACGTAAACGAACTGGGAGCGGCCCGACGCTTTGCTCGATACAAGTTCCGCACGCAAAGGACAGCACTTAATGTGCTGTCCGTCTTGCGCAGGACTGTTCGCAGTAGCGAGCAAAGCGTCGGGACGCGCCCCCGAGTAAACCTTACGAGAAGTCAGCAACCTGAGCAGTCAGCGCCACCAGGATCTCCTTGAGCTCAGCTGCACGGTCCCTCTTCTTCTGGACCACCGCGGGCGCGGCCTTGGCCACAAAGCCCTCGTTGGCGAGCGTCTTCTCGCAGCCAGCGAGCTCCTTCTGAGCCGCGGCGATCTCCTTCTCCAGGCGCGCCTTCTCGGCCGAAAGATCGACCTTGCCCTCGAGTACCACGAAGACCTCGACGCCGCTATCGACCACGGCAATGCTCGCGGCAGGCTTCTCGACGTCGGTACCCATAACCAGCGAAGCCGTGTTGGCCAGCGGCTCAATCGTGGAGCGCAGGCTCTCGAGCTTCTCAATATCCTCGGCACCGGCGCGCACGACCACGTCGAGCTCGGCCTTGGGGCTCAAGCGGTAGCGCGAACGCGTGGCGCGAGCAGCGGAAACGACAGTGCGGCACAGCTCAAACGCGCGCTCGGCGGGCTCGTCGACGTACTTGGCGTAGTCGGCGGGCTCGGGCCACTTGGCGATCATGAGCGCCTCGGCGCGATCCACGTTGCCCTCGGCGTCCAGATCGAGCACGCTCGCCGGCATGTTATCCCAGATCTCCTCGGTAACGAACGGCATAAGCGGGTGCATCAGGCGAATGGAGGTATCGAGCACAAAGATCAGGTTGCGCTGCGCCTGCAGACGGCCCTCGCCCTTCAGGCGGGCCTTGGTGACCTCGACGTACCAGTCGCAGACCTCGTTCCAGAAGAACTGCTGCACGCCGCGGGCCATATCGCCAAAGGTGTACTGCTCGATGCCCTCGGTAACCATCTTGACAGCCTTGGCCAGGCGGCTGAACATCCACGCGTCGGCAGGCGTCTCCACGACGGGCTCGCCGGGCGTGTAGCCCTCCATGTTCATAAGCAGGAAGCGGCTGGCGTTCCAGATCTTGGTCACAAACGACTTGGCCTGGTCAGTGCGCGGGCTGTCGATGAGCTTCTTGGTCTTCTTGTCGATGTTCGCGTCGAACTTGACGTCCTGGTTGTTGGTGCACAGCGTGAGCAGGTTGAAGCGCATGGCGTCGGCACCGTACATACCAATGAGGTCCATGGGATCGACACCGTTGCCCTTGGACTTGGACATGCGGCTGCCGTCCTTGGCCAGGATCGTCGGGTAGATGACGACGTCCTTAAACGGTACCTCGTCCAAGAAGTACAGCGAGCTCATGACCATGCGGGCGACCCACAGCGCGATGATGTCGCGCGCGGTGACGAGCGCCGTCGTGGGGTGATGGCCCTCGAGCAGCTCCGGCTTTTGCGGCCAGCCCTGTGTGGCGAAGGTCCACAGCTGCGAGCTGAACCAGGTGTCCAGCACGTTCTCGTCCTGATGCACGTGATGACCGCCGCACTTGGGACACACATCGGTGTCCTCGGTGAGGGCGTCCTCCCAGCCGCAGTCCTCGCAGTAGAACACGGGGATGCGATGGCCCCACCACAGCTGGCGCGAGATGCACCAGTCCTTGAGGTTCTCCATCCAGGTGGTGTAGGTCTGCGTCCAGCGCGCGGGGTGGAAGGTGACCTTGCCGGAGTTGACGGCGTCGAGCGCCGGTCCCTTGAGCTTGTCGACGGCCACAAACCACTGCTCGGACAGCCAAGGCTCCAGCGCGGAGTCGCAACGGTAGCAGTGCATGACGGAGTGGTCGAGGTCCTCGACGTGATCGAGCAGGCCGTGCTCCTCAAACCACTTGATGACGGCCTCGCGGCACTCGTCGCGGTTCATGCCGGTGAACTCGCCGTAGCCCTCGACGACCACCGCGTGCTCGTCGAAGATATTGATCTGCGGCAGGTCGTGGGCCTGACCCATGGCGTAGTCGTTGGGGTCGTGGGCCGGGGTGACCTTGACAAAGCCGGAGCCAAAGTTGGCATCGACGTGCCAATCCTCAAAGATGGGGATCTCGCGGTCGACGATGGGGAGCTTGACGGTCTTACCCACAAAGGCGGCCTTCTCGGGGTCCTTCGGGGAGACGGCGACGCCCGTGTCGCCGAGCATGGTCTCGGGGCGCGTGGTAGCGACGACGATGTAGTCCTGGCCGTTGACCGGCTCGGTCAGCGGGTAGCGCAGGTGCCACAGATGGCCCTTCTCGTCCTTATACTCGGCCTCGTCGTCCGAGATGGCGGTGGTGCAGTTGGGGCACCAGTTGACGATGCGCTTGCCGCGGTAGATCAGGCCGTCGTGGTACCAGTCGCAGAACACCTTGCGCACGGCCTGGGCGTAGTCCTCGTCCATGGTGAAGCGCTCGTTATCAAAGTCGACGGAGCAGCCCATGCGCTTGATCTGCTCGACGATGATGCCGCCGTACTCGTGGGTCCAATCCCAGCAGGCGTCGACAAACTTATCGCGGCCGATCTCCAGGCGGCTGATGCCCTCGCTCTTGAGCTTCTTGTCGACCTTAGTCTGCGTGGCGATACCGGCGTGGTCGGTACCCAGCACCCAACGCGTGGACTTGCCGCGCATGCGGGCCATACGGATGATGGCGTCCTGGATGGAGTCGTCGGTGGCGTGACCCATGTGGAGCTTGCCGGTCACGTTGGGAGGCGGAATGGTGACGGTGCAGTCGCCCACGCCCTCACGGCGCTTGTAGTAGCCGCCGTCGAGCCACTTCTGCAGGATCGCCGGCTCGTTGGTCGACGGATCGTAGTTCTTGGGCATCTCTTCCATATATCTCTCCCTTGCCCGTCGGGGAGGAATGTAGGCCCGATTTTCGCTCGGTCAGGTCCTGGGCTCGCTCGAAGACCACATTAAGTGGTCTTCGACTCGTGCGGAATCTACGAAAATCGGGCCTACATTCCTCCCCTTAGGTATCGATTACTTCAGTCTGATATGACTTCGCTGAGGCTTAAACAACCACACAGAATAACACAGGTAGTTGGGGTTATTGCGTATATATAAAATAGCCTCCGACCGCGGATGGTCGGAGGCTATTTGCAAGCACGTTTTTGGCTGGTTTACCCGTAGATACGTTGAGGCTGCTCTTCGCCCTTTACGGAGGCTTCGGTCACGATGACCTTGGAAACGCCTTCCTCGCTGGGCAGGTCGAACATCGTCTGCTGGAGCACGTCCTCGCAGATGGCGCGCAGGCCGCGGGCGCCGGTCTTGCGGGCGAGCGCCATGCGGGCGATCTCGTGCAGGGCCGCGTCCTCAAACTCAAGCTCAACGTCCTCGAGCTGGAACATCTTACGGTACTGGCGCACCACGGCGTTCTTGGGCTCGGTCAGAATCGACACCAAGTCATCCTCGTCGAGCGCCTGCGTCTGGGTGACGACGGGCGTACGTCCCACAAACTCGGGAATCATGCCAAAGGCGTTGAGGTCCTGCGGGAGCACCTGACGCAGCAGGTCGTTCTCGTCGACCGAGGTGGGGCCGGCGATCTCGGAGTTAAAGCCCACGCCCTTGTTGCCCACGCGATCGGCGATGATCTTGTCCAGACCCACAAAGGCACCGCCGCAAATAAACAGGATGTTGGTCGTGTCGATCTGCAGCAGCTCCTGCTGGGGATGCTTGCGGCCGCCGGTGGGCGGAACGCTGGCCACCGTGCCCTCAAGAATCTTAAGCAGCGCCTGCTGAACGCCCTCGCCCGAAACGTCGCGGGTGATGGAGAGGTTCTCGGCCTTGCGGGCGATCTTGTCGATCTCGTCCACGTAGATAATGCCCACCTGGGCGCGCTCAATGTCGCCATCGGCGGCATTGATGAGCTTGAGCAGGATGTTCTCCACGTCCTCGCCCACATAGCCGGCCTCGGTGAGCGCGGTGGCATCGGCGATGGCAAACGGCACCTCGAGGATGCGGGCGAGCGTCTGGGCCAACAGGGTCTTACCGGTACCGGTGGGACCGAGCAGCAGGATGTTGGACTTGGCGAGCTCTACCTCGTCCATATCGTCATCGAACTGCGAGCCCATGTCGTCATCAAAGGCAGACACCGCAGCGCCGCCCTCAATCACGCGGCGATAGTGGTTGTACACGGCCACCGACATGGCGCGCTTGGCGTCCTCCTGACCCATAACATAGGCCGAAAGCTCGTCATAGATCTCGTGCGGCGTCGGCACATGCGTGATGACCTGGCGGTCGTCCTCGAGCTCAAAGCCCTCGGTCTCGGGGTCCACGGCGGGCTGGGATGCAGCCTGGCCGTGGTCGTTGAGGAAGCCCGGCAGCTTGCCGTTGCGGGCAGCGTCCATAAAGTCCGAAGCCAGCGACTCCTCCAAAATCTCGGAGCAGGCGGCGACGCACTCGTCACAGATAAAGATGTTGGTCGGGCCCTTTACGAGGCGACGGACCTGGCCCTGCTCTTTTCCGCAAAAGGAGCAGCGGATGGGGTTGCCGTTCTCGTCAAAGTTGTCCTGCATGTTACCTGCCATCCTAGGCGTCCTTCGCGGCGAGATCGCGCGAGGTAACGATACGGTCGATCAGGCCGTAGTCGAGAGCCTCGGCAGCGGTCAGGTAGTTGTCGCGCTCGGTATCGGCCTGGACCTTCTCAATGGGCTGGCCCGAGGCGTCGGACAGGATCTGGTTGAGCTCGCGACGGGTCTTCTTGATCTCCTCGGCCACAATCTCAATCTCGGTCTGCTGGCCCTGGGCACCGCCGCTGGGCTGGTGAATCATGACCTTGGAGTGCGGCAGGCAGAAGCGCTTGCCCTTGGCGCCGGCCGAAAGCAGCACGGCGGCCATGGACGCGGCCATACCGACGCAGATGGTGGAGACCTGCGGCTTGATGAAGTTCATGGTGTCCAGAATCGCCAGGCCGGAGTAGACCTCGCCGCCGGGCGAATTGATGTAGAGCGAGATATCCTTCTCGGCATCCTGGCTCTCAAGATGCAGCAGCTGGGCAACGACCAGGTTGGCACTGACGGAGTTGATTTCCTCGCCCAAAAAGATGATGCGGTCGTTGAGCAGGCGCGAATAGATATCGTAGCTGCGCTCGCCGCGCGGCGTCTGCTCGATAACGTATGGCACGAGGGCGGAATCGAACTTAGCGATCATACGCATCTCCATTTCTCTCTTGCGGACCAATAGTGGTTCTAGACAAACGTACGGTGCCCGCATGCTATGCATTGGCTGGCACCGTACGAAGCAACCGGATAACCGGCTTATAACTTTACCCCATCACGGGCGCACGCATGCGCTCGTGGGCAAGGTGGCGAGAATTACTCGGCGTCCTTGGCAGTCTCGTCGACCTCGGTCACCTTGGCGTTCTCGACCAGGTGGTCGACGGCCTTGGAGCGACGGATGGACTCGCGGACGGCGGGCATGCGGCCATCGGCGATGAACTCGGCCTTGGAAGCCTCGACGTCCTTGACGCCGGCCTTCTCGAACTCGGCGTTGATGTCGTCCTCGGTGACCTCGATCTTGAGCTCACGGGCGAGGGCGTCGAGAGCCAGGGACTCACGGGCAACGTCGTTGGCCTGCTTGTGCAGGTCACCGATGAACTGCTCCATGGTCAGGCCGGAAGCGGGCAGCCAAGTGTCCAGCGTCATGCCGCGGGCAGCGAGGTTGGACAGGAAGTTCTGGCCAAGCTCCTCAAAGACGGACTGCTCGTAGTCGGCGTCCATCTCGTCGAGCTGTAGGCGCTCGGCGAGAGCGGAGACGCAACGGTTCTCCTTCTCGGCCGGGAGGCGGGAAGCCTTATCCTGCTCGATCTCGAGCTTGATGGCGTCGCGCATAGCGTCGATGCTGTCGAAGCCAAAGTCGGACTTGACGAGCTCATCGGTGAGCTCGGGGGTGTTGCGGACCTTGATGCCCTTGACGGTGACCTCGACGGTGTGGGTCTCGGCCTCCTCGCCCTCCTCGACCTCGTCGGTCCAGGTGACGGTCTTGACGTCGTCAACGTTGGCGCCGATCAGGGCCTCGTTGAACTCCTTGGGGTTGCTGTCGCTACCGGCGATGAGCATGCGGCCCTCGGCGGCGAAGTTATCGGCGTTCTCGACGGCCTTGAGGTCGACGGTCACATAGTCGTCAGCCTCGACGGCGCGACCCTCGACGTCCTCGAAGGTGGCACGGTAGTTGAGGAGCATCTCGACCTGGTTGTTGATCTCGGACTCGGTGACCTCCGCGGGGGGCATCTCGATCTCGACGGCGTCGAAGGAGGAGAGCTCAGCGGCGGGACGCAGGGAGAACTCGACGGTGTAGGTGTAGTCCTCGTGATCCTTGGCGAGGTCGAGCTCCTTGTAGTCACCGTTCTTGGTGGGGACGATGTCCAGCTCGTTGAGGACGGCGGGCTCGTTGGCGGCGATCAGGTCGTTGGTGGCCTGAGCGAGGGTAGCCTCGGCGCCAAGAGCAGAGTCGATGACCGGACGGGGAGCCTTACCGGCACGGAAGCCCGGGAAGCGGTACTTCTTGGCGGTGTCCTTGTAGGCCTTCTTGATCGCGGCGTCGACGTCGGCGGCCGGGATGGTGACCGTAGCGGTGAGCTTGGCGTCCTTGACGTCAGAAGCGGTGATGTTCAACACGTTCCTCCTCATACTGCCCAGCTTATCTGAGGTGCTGGTACCTTTATGCAACAAGCGTCGCGAGGGCTTAAGCCGACGCGGGTGCGTTGGTGCGGGCGAAAGGACTCGAACCTTCACGGGAATCCCACCAGAACCTAAATCTGGCGCGTCTACCAATTCCGCCACGCCCGCATGAGCGCACAGATTAGGAATGATAGCAGATACGAGCGACAAGCGCACGCACACCTTTTATAGGCTCACGACCTCACCACGAGTGCAATTGGCGGGGCGAGTTGCCCCGCCCCGCCAATTACGACTTGTTCGCTGACCAGCTACTCCCCCAGCAGGGCCTTCTCGGGCGTGATGGGCAGCGAGCGCACCTGGTGGCCGGTGGCGTGCGCCACGGCCGAGGCCACGGCGGCGAGCGGCGTGTTGATGACGACCTCGCCGATCGACTTGGCACCAAACGGGCCCGTCGGCTCGTAGCTCGGCTCAAAGGCCACGCGAATGCTGCCGATATCCAGGCGCGTGGGCAGCTTGTAGCTCATAAAGTTGCCGGTGCGCAGACGACCGCGGTCGTCGTGCTCAACAATCTCGTAGAGCGCGTGACCGATACCCTGGGCAATGCCGCCCTCGGCCTGGACGCGCGCGAGCGCCTCGTTGATCACGGTGCCGCAGTCCACAGCCGCCGCGTAGTCCACCACGGTCACCTTGCCGGTGGCCTTGTCGACCTCGACCTCGGCAATGCCGGCCATAAACGGCGGAGGCGAAACGGGCAGGCAGGCAGAGGCATGCGAGGTGAGCGCGTCGCCGCCCGCGATGTTCTTGACGCACAGGTTGGCAAAGTCGCGCAGCGTGAGGTAGCGGCCGTTCTCGCGGGCGGCACGCTCGTCGGACAGACGCACGTACTGGCCATCGAAGACCACGTCGGCGGCGTCCACGTCCCACATCTGGGCAGCCTTGGCGCAAATCTTCTCACGCAGCTCGGTCGCGGCGTTCTTGGCGGCCAGGCCCGTCACGTAGGTACCGGAGCTCGCGTACGAGCCGGCGTCGAACGGCGACACGTCGGTGTCCACGCCTCGCACCACAATGAGCGAGCTTTCCACGCCCAACTCCTCGGCGGCAATCTGCGCCAGAATCGTGTCGACGCCCATGCCGTTATCGGTAGCGCCGGTGCCGATGGTAATGAAGCCATCCTCTTCCAGGCGCATGTCGATGCCGGCGATATCCACGTTGGAAATGCCCGAGCCCTGCATGGTGAGCGCGCAGCCCAGGGCGCGCACGCGGTCGCCCAGGTCGACGGCCAGCGGCTTGTCGCGCCAGCCGATCATGTCCATCGCGCGCAGCAGGCAGCGGTCGAGCGCGCAGGCGTTGAGCTTCTCGTTGTAGTACTGCGGCATGACCTCGCCCTCGCGCACAATGTTCTTAAGGCGCAGGTCGGCGGGGTCCATGTGCAGCATGTCGGCGAGCTCGTTGACGGCACTCTCCACGGCAAACTGGCCCTGGGTGGCACCGTAGCCGCGATACGCGCCGCCGCGGTTGGTGTTGGTGTAGACGGCGTCCCAGCTAAAGCGGCTCGCCTTCACGTGGTTGTAGATGGGCAGGCTCTTGTGGCCCGAAAGGCCGATCGTCGTGGTGGCGTGCTCGCCGTACGCGCCGGCGTTGGACAACGTATGCAGGTCGATGGCCGTGATGGTGCCGTCGTTCATGGCGCCCAGCTTGACGGTCATCTGCATCTGGTGGCGCGAGTTGCCCGCAGTGATGGTCTCCTCGCGGGTGTAGCAGCAATAGCTCGGACGGCCGGTCTGCTGGGTGACGAACGCCACGAAGATCTCGCAGCAGCCCGTCTGCTTGGAGCCAAAGCCGCCGCCGATGCGCGGCTTAATGACCTGTACCTGCGACTGCGGGATGTCGAGCGACTGCGCGACCATGCGGCGCACGTGGAAGGGCACCTGTGTGGAGGTGGTCACCGAGATGCGCCCGAACGCGTCGGTCGTCGCGAAGGCGCGGAAGGTCTCCATGGGCGCGGTCTGCGTGGCCTGGCTGGTGTAGGTGCGCTCAAAGACGATGTCGCTCTGGGCGAACGCCTCATCAAGATCGCCAAAATCGCTGGTACCGCTGCATACCAAGTTGCGCGGAACGTCGCCGCCCTGCGGGAACATAAAGGTCACGTCGCCCTCGGGGTGGACCACGATGTCATTATCAAGCGCCTGGGTAAAGTCGAGCAGCGGCTCCAGCACCTCATAGTCGACCTTGATGAGCTTGAGCGCCTTGTCGGCGGCCTCCTCGGTCTCGGCGGCGACGATCGCCACCTCTTCGTTTTGGTAACGCACGAGGTTCTCGAGAATCAGGCGGTCGTAGGGACTCGGCTGCGGATAGCTCTGGCCGGCGATGGTAAAGCGGCGCTTGGGCACGTCCTCGTAGGTGTATACGCCCACCACGCCGGGCACCTTCAGGGCGCGCGACGTATCGATAGAGCGAATCTTGGCGCGGGCATAGGGACTGCGCTTGAGTTTGACGATGAGCGCGCCGGCGGGCACCATATCGCCGGTGTAGACCGGACGACCCTCGAGCAGGGCCTTCGAGTCCTTCTTGGGCTGCTTGTGGGTAATCTGCTTGTAGGAGACACCGTCAGAGCTCGTGTCGTTGACGGGCAGCTCGGGCATCTCGAAGCCCACCTGCACGCCAGACTCGTTGAGGAAGCGGACGATGGCGCGCAGCTGGCTCTCGTAGCCGCTGCAGCGGCAGAGGTTGCCGGCCAGCTGGCGCGAGAGCTCCTCGCGAGTGGCAACGAGGCTTGGGTCCTCCTTGGCGGCGCGGGCAAGCGCCAGCACATTCATGATGAGGCCGGGGGCGCAAAAACCGCACTGCTCGGCGCCTTCGGCAGCCATCGCGCGGGCAAGCGCCTCAGACTCGGCCTTGAGTCCCTCGAGCGTGGTGACCGAGCGGCCCTCGACACGCGCGGCGGGAACCGAGCAGCTCAGCACCGGGTCGCCGTCGAGCCACACCGTGCACAGGCCGCAGTTGGTGGTTTCGCAGGCGCAGCGCACCGACGCGCAACCCTGCTCGCGCAGCAGCGCAAAGAGCATGGTGTCGGGGACAATCTGAACCTTGACCTTGCGACCGTTGAGCGTAAAGGAAAGATCGATGAGTTTAGCAGCCATTAGCGCACCTCGCTAGAATCGACGCCGGGCACGCGGCGGCAGGAATACTCGTCCGTGGCAAACTTAGGCACTTGCACGGTCTCGAGCTCGCGGGCAAGCGCGGCCGAAAGCTCGATGCCGGCGGCGCGACGCACAGCCTGAATCGCCAGCGGGGCCGAGATGCGGCGGCGGTAGTCGGCCGAGCCCCACAGGTTGGTGCCATAGCTCAGCGCGCGTACGGACGTGGCCAGGGAGCGCAGCTCGTCCTCGGAAGGCTGCTCGGCGGTAAGGCCACATGCCTCGCCCTGCAGCAGGGTCGCGCGCAGCGGGCGGGCACCCACGGCGACATGCCAGCTGTTGTCCCACCAGGCGGCGGTGACGTTTAAGGAGGGGAAGTCGGTCGCGGCCTTGCGCACGGCCTCGTAGCTCGCGCGGTAGTCGTGCTTGACGACCACGACGTGCTCGATCACGTCGCGCACATAGCCCATGTTCACAAACTCAGCCAGCGGCACGCGGCCGGCACCCGTCAGCTCAACATAGGAATCGAGCGCGAGAAAGGCGGAGAGAACGTCCGAGAAGCCAAAGCGGCCGTAAATGCTACCGCCCACCGTGGCGGTATTGCGCAGCTGCACGCCCACAATGTCGTGGACGGCGAACTCAAACACATTGTTGACAAGCGCGTTGAGCTCGGCATGGCGCTCGAGCTGGCGCAGGGTACACATGGCACCGATGCGAAACTCGGTCTCGGTCTCCTCGATCTGATCGAGTCCGCAGGCCGAAAGGTCAATCGCCGTCGCCACACGACGCGAGCCCAGACGCATCCAGATGCCGCCGCCCACAATCTTGTTGTTGCGGTTCTTCTGCAAGAGCTCATAGGCTTCGGCCGCGTTTCCAACACGGACGTAGGTACCGAACTTGAGCACGTTCTCCCCCATCTCTCCACTTGTCCAGTACCTCTAAGTGTACCAAACGAGGGGGCACAGCTCGTGTCGGGACAAAATGAACCGTTTTCCTCCGTCGCATGCGGATCAAAAAAGGCTCCCAGCCAAGAGGACTGGGAGCCTTCTGCGATGCTATATCGAGCGAAGATTTAGCAGACGCCCTGGGCAAGCATGGCGTCGGCGACCTTCAGGAAGCCGGCGATGTTGGCACCCATGACAAAGTTGCCCTCCTGGCCATACTCCTTGGCGGTGTCGTCCACGTTGTGGAACATGCCGCGCATGAGCTGCTCGAGCTTGCCGTCGACCTCCTCGAAGGTCCAGGACAGGTGCTCGGCGTTCTGGCTCATCTCCAGGCCGGACACGAGCACGCCGCCGGCGTTGGCAGCCTTACCGGGCATAAAGGCGACGCCGTTCTCCTGGAAGTAGGTCGTGGCCTCGATGGTCGTGGGCATGTTCGCGCCCTCGCCGACCACCTTGCAGCCGTTGGCGACGAGCGCCTGGGCGTCCTCGAGCAGCAGCGTGTTCTCGCGAGCGCAGGGCAGCGCGATGTCGCAGGGCAGCTGCCACACGCCGCGGCCGTCGCCCTCGTGCCACACGGCGTTGGGCTTCTCGTCAACGTACATGGCGAGCGTGACGCCCTTGTCGTGGCCAGAGCGCTTCTTGTTGTAGACATGCTCGAGCACGGTGTAGTCGATGCCGTCGGGATCCTCGACCCAGCCATGGGTGTCGGAGCAGGCGAGCACCTTGCCGCCGAGCTGGGCGACCTTCTGGACCGCGTAGATGGCGACGTTACCGGAGCCGTGAACGACGACATTCTTGCCCTCGAAGGAGTCGCCGCGGCTCTTGAGGTACTCGTCCACAAAGTAGACCAAGCCGTAGCCGGTGGCCTCGGTACGGGCGAGCGAACCGCCAAAGGAGAGGCCCTTGCCGGTAAGGACGCCGGTCCACTCGTTGGTCAGGCGCTTGTACTGACCGAACAGGTAGGCAACCTCGCGGCCGCCAACGCCCAGATCGCCGGCGGGAACGTCGGTGTTAGGACCGATGTGGCGATAGAGCTCGGTCATGAAGGACTGGCAGAAGTGCATGATCTCGTTGTTGGACTTGCCCTTGGGGTCAAAGTCGGAGCCACCCTTGCCGCCGCCCATGGGAAGGGTGGTCAGGCTGTTCTTGAGGATCTGCTCCAGGCCCAGGAACTTGAGCATGCCCAGGGTAACCGTCGGGTTAAAGCGCAGGCCGCCCTTGTAGGGTCCAATGGCAGAGTTGAACTCGACACGGTAACCGCGGTTGACCTGAACCTTGCCCTGGTCGTCGACCCAGGGAACACGGAACATGACGATGCGCTCGGGCGCGACGAGGCGCTCCAGCAGGGCGGCCTCCTCGTACTCGGGGTGGGCGTCGAGCGCCGGCTGGATGGTGCCGAGGATCTCGGTCGCGGCCTGGATGAACTCAGGCTGCTCGGGATAGCGGGCCTTGAGCTCGTCGAGAACTTTCTGCGTGTAGCTCATGCTTCCTCCAATTGATGGAAAAGAAAAGTATCGTTCGAGGCGCCCCATGCGCCGCGAGCTTTATCGAGTATGGATAATATCGCACTGTTGCAGCAAAGTTACGCATAAGCCGACGAGCAGATGTTTCGTTTTGATTACGATGCAGGTAGAAGCGTTTTTAAGCACCTGACGTGCAAATCGCGTGTTTCAAACCTGTTTCGTCCACGTGTTCCAAACCACCACATTGGGGACAGGCACCTTTGTGGTGGTTTTGACTCGTAATGCCACAAGAAGGCCATTCAAGCAGCGAAACCACCACAAAGGTGCCTGTCCCCAATGTGGTGGTGTTGGCGGTTAGAGGACGAGCTGATGGTAGTCGGCGGGGGTTACGCGGCCTTCGGTGGCAGCGCGAAAGGCGGCGAGCGCATCGCCCGAGAACGGCATGACCCAGCAAAGCCCACAGCCGGCGGTAATGGAGCCGGGCAAAGGCATGATGCGCCCGGGCACGCCGGCATCAAGGCACAGCTGCTCGCATTCCATCACGTCGAAGGTGCTGTCAAACGACACGATAATCTTGCGCTCGTGGTCGAGGGCATCACCGGATGGGCCTTCGCGGTGTGCCTCGCGATACGCCGCGGCGGCCGCTTCCTCTTCAGCAGTATGTCCACAGCCACCGCAGCCGCAGGTACAGGGCTCGGAGCCATCGCAAGTGCAAGGCTCTCCCGTGTCGGGGCAAATATCGTGAGACATGGCAACTCCAATCGTCTAGGCGAGTAACTCGGCCGCCGCAAACTCCTCGGGCGTATTGACGTTCTCGAAGCAGAGCGTCGAACCCGCGGACTTAACGATCTGCGGCTCATCCATATAACCAGCCTGAACGCGATTGATCAGGCAGCGAATGCGCTGGCGGTCACAGGCGAGCAACTCTTGGGCAACCGGCGCACACGCGTCACGGCGCCAGACGGCGCAAAGCGGCTCAATCCCCCGCTCCTCGCGCGGTACGCACACGTCGAGCGCCTCGGCCTCAACACGATCGGCAAGCGCGCCGATGAGCTCCGGCGAGACAAACGGCATATCGCAGGCGACGATCGCCACGAGCGGCAATCGGGCCGCGGCCAACGAGCTCGCGATGCCGCGCATGGCACCGGCGGGACCGTCGACGTCCATCACCACGCGGGGGCGCAGGCCATCAAACATAAGCTCCTCAAGGTAGGCAAGCTCGCAAGGGCGCGACGTCGTCACGACCAGCTCGCCGGCAACTGGCGCCAGTCGACCCAGCACGCGCTCGATGAGCGGCTCGCCGCAAAACGCCATGCGCGCCTTATCGCAGCCCATGCGCGACGACAACCCGCCCGCTTGAACGACACAAGAAAGATCAGCCCGTCTTACGGTAGTCATACGGCAAACCACCCCCATCGGCATGCTCAAAACCCAACACACGAAGCCAAATACCGTCGCCGATAAAGCGGGCGGCACGGCAAACCCATGCAAAAACAAAACAGCGCTTTTGCGGCACGCAGCAAGACCGCGAGCACAAAAGCGCTGGTAGCGTATGGCGGGAACGTATGTGAATCGAACACATCCAAGACGTTTTGCACGCCTCGCAACGGTTTTGAGGACCGCGGAGCCCACCGGAGCCCATCCGTTCCCAAGTGCGGCGGTATTTTACCAAACCGAAACGGCTCCATCCCAAAAAGACGAACAAGAAGTTGCGGTGGAATAGTTCCTGTATTTGCTGCCAAAGCCTCCAAATAGGAACTATTTCACCGCAACTGAGGAGGCGGGAGCGAGTGACCGGCCTAGCGCAGGGACCTCAGGCCGCCGGCGTCCTTGTCGAGCACCGTAAAGCGTACGGCATCCAGGTGCTCCAAGATGCTGATGGCACGTTTGCGCGACACACCCAGCGCCTCGCGCAGCACACTCGTGGTGGCAGCGCCACCGGCATCGGCGATAGCGGCGGCAACAAGCTCGCGCGCATGGGCCTCGGCGGCAGCAGACAGGGCAACGTCGCGCTCGACCTTCACGATCGAGCGGTTGAGCGAAAGCTCGCGAAGGGCACGCGTCATGGTGTCGCGATCGAGCTGCAACTGCTGGCCCACCTCGGGCAACGTCGGTGTATCGAGGCCGGCTTCGTCCAGCAAGGCAACGATACGTTCGCAGGCCTCGCGCACCACACGCGCCGCGGCGGCAGCGGAGTGCGGGTCGAACACCTCGGCGCCCTCGGCGGCGCATACGCCGCGCGAGCAGCCCTCGGCAATCAGAGCCGCGGCAACGTCTTCATCAGCGGCAGGCCACGCAGCATGGGCAACGGCGCCGGGCGTAAAGCCCGTCTCCTTGGGAGCCGCCGCGTGCATGGCTGACAGGGTCGCCGCCAGTGCATCCATCGCGGCGTCGAGCACCACGGCGTCCGCCAAGAGGTCTGCATCACCTACGGCAAGCTTGCGAACGGAGCCCTGCGCCACCAACCCGCGCAGTGCGGCATCGACCTCGCCGACACCAAGATCTAAAGCCTCGGCAACATCAATCGCCGTAACCGGCAGCGTCTGCAGCGCCAACCAAGCGCCCACACCGCCCGCGATATCGACGGACTCGAGCGCTGCAAGCAGCGTGCGCTCCCCCGCCGAAAGCTCTCGCGTGCGACGGCAGCGCGAAAGCAGTACACGCCCGCCGCCAATGAGCATAACGGGCGAATACGACAGCACCACGGCATGGTCTCCGGCTCGCAGCGGCAGCGGCTCCTCCAAGCGCACCTGCACGGTACGGGTCTCGCCCACCGCCATGGGGGCCTCGCCCTCCAAAAGCATGATGCGGCCGACGACCTCGGCCGTGCCGGCCATCACATGCACACGCGCGCCCGACTCGAGCACGCGCGGCTTGGCGCCCTCGCGGCCCAGGTAGGTGAACGTCATCATAAAGCGCAACGTCTGACCAAAGCGATCCGCCACGCCCAGCATCTCGCCGCGGTCAAGTGCCGCGACACCGTCACCAACTAGGTTGAGCGCCACACGCTGACCAGGCAGCGCGCGCGGCGTATCGCCATGCACCTGAATCCCGCGCACGCGACAGACCGTACGCGACGGCAAAGCCATCAGCTCGTCGCCCACCGCAACAGGCGCATCGTGTAACGTTCCCGTCACCACGGTACCGGCGCCCTTGATCGTAAAGCAGCGGTCGATGGGCAGACGCGGTGCGGCATCGGTGAGCTCGGCACGGGCACGGCAGGCACCCCAGCAAGCGGCAACCTGCTCGTCGAGCGCAGCCAGCAGATCATCGATTCCCGCGCCGGTCTTGGACGACACAGGCACCATCGGCGCGTCGGCAAACACGGTATCCGAAAGAAAATCGTCCACGTCGAGCTCGGCCAGCTCAATCATTTCGCTATCGGCCAGGTCGCACATCGTCAGCGCGACCACCATGTGTGTGACGCCCAGCAGCTCCAGCACATGCACGTGCTCGCGGGTCTGCGGCATCACGCCCTCAACGGCCGATACCACCAGCACGGCAACGTCGATGCCCGTGGCGCCCTGCACCATGGCGCGCAGGTAATGCGCGTGGCCCGGCACGTCGACCAGGCCCACGATCTTGCCACTCGGCAGCGCCAGCTCGCCAAAGCCAAGCTCCACCGTCATGCCGCGACGACGCTCGATCTCCAGACGATCGGGATTCTTGCCGGTCAGCGCCTCGATCAGTGCCGACTTACCGTGGTCAACGTGGCCCGCCGTGCCAACGATAACGGGGCATTCCACCAACGCTTCGGCCTCACTCATCAGCGCACCGCCTTGGCAACGCATGCGGCAAGCGTCGACGCCGCCGTCTCGATATCGCGGTCGCCCACAAGCGTACGGACGTCAAACAAAATGCGATCGTGCGAGGTTCGCGTGACGACCGGCGTGTCGAAGTCCTGGACAAGCGAGCGCTTGAGCGCGTCGACCGTCAGGCGCTCGTCAACAAAGCGCACGGCAACGCACATCGTCGGCAGCTCAACGGTAGGCAGCGAACCGCCGCCGGGCGTCGAGGACTCCTCGACGATTTCCACCTGCACGGCACACGGGCAGCCAGCCTTATCGAGCCCGGCGACCATACGATCGCGCAGCTTGCGGGCACGTCGTTCCAAATGGGCCTGCGGCAGCGTGAGCATGCTGAGCACCGGAATATCGCGATGGGCCACGTCGGCGCCGTCCATGTAGATGCGAAGTGTGGCCTCGAGCGCCGTGAGCGCCAACTTGCCCGGACGCAGAGCGCGCATGAGCGGATGTGCGCCGCAGGCCTGGACCAGATCGCGACGGCCCATGATAATGCCCGCCTGTGCGGCACCGAGCAGCTTATCGCCCGAGCACGACACCACATCGAGCCCCGCCGAAACCGAAGCCGGCGTGGGTTCCTCGCCGCCGCGCACCAAGATGTCATCGGGCAGCAGCGCGCCCGAACCCTGGTCCTCGTAGAACAGCAGGCCATGCTTGTGAGCAAGCGCCGCAAGCTCCCGAGAACCCACCTCCTCGTGGAAACCCTCGATGCGATAGTTAGAAGGATGGACCTTAAGGATCATCGCCGTATCGGGCGTGATGGCACGCTCGTAGTCGACCAGATGCGTGCGGTTGGTGGCCCCGACCTCGACGAGCTTGGCACCCGAGGCCTCCATGACGTCGGGGATACGGAAGCTGCCGCCGATCTCAACAAGCTCGCCACGGCTGACTATGACCTCTTTGCCCGCGGCATGGGTTGCCAGCACCAGCAGCACCGCAGCGGCGTTGTTGTTGACCACGAGCGCGTCCTCGGCACCGGTGAGCGAGCGGATCAGTTGCGCGGCGTGCTCCTTGCGCGACCCGCGCGAACAGGTGTCGACGCTGTACTCGAGCGTGCTATACCCGCGCGCAACCTCGGCCACGGCCTTTGCCGCCGACTCCGCAAGCGGGGCACGGCCCAGATTGGTATGGATGACCACACCCGTGGCGTTGACGGCGGGACGCAGGCTCGGCAGCGCGGAGCGATGCGCACGCCACTCGATGGCCGAGGCCAGCTCGCGCTTGGAACGCGGGGCGGCACCGGCGCGAATCGCGGCGCGCTCCTCGTCGAGCTCGGCCGTCACGGCAGCATGGACCACCGCGTCGCAGGTCTCCCCCGCCGCCTTCACCACCGGCCACTCGGCAAGCAGCTCGTTGACGGAAGGAATGGCGCGCAGGCGGGCGCGCACCTCATCGGACATGTTCTGGCTATCGCTCATGTGCGGCCTTTCAAAAGAAACGTGGATCAGTCAAATACATCAGCTGAGTCAATTACTCGTCATTATCCCCGCGCGCCGCGATCTTTTCCACGCGAACGGCGTTTTCCTGGGTGAGCGCAGCACCCGTCAACGGGTCCCAACGTAACGGCGTATGGTCGAGCGGGCCCACGCCCAAGGCTTGAGCGCCACCGGCATCGGCACCAAACGAACGCCCGCCGGGGGCGGCCGACGTAAAGATGCACGCCGGATGCAGGTACGGCGTCGTCTCCACGCGCACGCGGTCGCGGCCCATATCGCTCACAAGCTCGACGACCTCGCCGTCGGCGATGCCCATGTGCACAGCAGCATCGGCATTCATCTGCACGGCATCCAGGTCCGACCCAGCCTCGGCGGCACCTTGGGCCGCGAGCCTGCGCGAGGTATGCGACTCAAAGGGTCGATTGCCGCTAATGAGACGAAACATCCCCGGGCCAGGCTCCACCATGGGCGCGATCCAGTCGGGCACACGACCCAGGCCGGCTCGTTCCCATACGTCGCTTGCCAGCGCAATTTTGCCGCCATCCAGGGGAATCGCCGGCTCGCCCGTACGCGACGGCAACACAACACCCGTGTCGGCCCAGCCGCGCTTCTTGAGCTCGTCCAGATTGACCCCAAAAGGCGCCACCTGGGCAGCCGCCAGATCGTCAGACGTAAACTGGAAGTACTCGCCCGCGCCACACGCCTGCGCCAGACCGGCAAAAATCTCCCGACCGGGACGTGTGTCGTCATGCTGCACAGGCAGCACGGCGTTGCGGTAGAACACCCGCGAATCGTTGGCACCCACGACTGTGCCCACACCGCGGTCGGCCTCCAGATACGTCACATCGGGCAGCACGAAGTCAGAAGCACGCGCTGTCTCGGACCAGCGGATATCAATCGTCACGAGCAAGTCGAGCTGCTGCAAAATACCCAACCACGCTCCGGCGTTGCCATAGCCTGCCCCGGGATTGCTAGCATAGACGATGAGCCCACGCAAATCGCCGGCCAGTATCGACTGACCGATGGTCGTGCACAGGCCGCGCACCGGATCGACCAGTGGATAGCGCTCGGACCCCAGCTTGGGCCCGCGAGGCACCGGCGGCGTCGCAAAGCGCGCGGGATCGAGGTCGCCCAACACAGGCGGCGTGGGCGGATTGAGCGCGCCGCCTACATGCCCGATGCAGCCCAGCAGCACATCGACCAAGCAGATAGCGCGCGCGGTCTGGGTGCTATTGGCATACGCGATACCGATGCCACCATGAAAGCCCGCATCCACCACAGCGGCAGGCGCGGCGGCAGCCAAATCACGCGCAGTCGCACGGATATCGTACGCCGGCACGTCGCACATCGACTCGGCCCACTCAGGCGTCCAAACAGCAGCCGCCTGCGTCAGCTCGTCAAAACCCGTGGTATAGCGGGTCACGAACTCGTGGTCATACAGGTCCTCGGCAATCAAGACATGCGCGATGCCCAGCAGCAAGGCCAGGTCGCAGCCCGGGCGCACGCGCAGCCAGCGGTCGGCAAGCGCAGCCGAGCCGCTGCGCCGGGGGTCGACCACGATAATCTTCGCCCCACGGCGACGGGCATCGTTGAGCGCATCGACGGCCCCCATCGTCGACGAATCAACAATGGAACGCCCCAGGTACATGATGCAGTCGGTATGCACCAGGTCGGAAGCGGGACTATGGCCCAGGCTGTGCTCCCAACCGGTAAGTCGGCTTACCTCGCAGGCACCGTCGGCACCGTATACGTTGGGCGAGCCCAGCGCATGCATAAAACGATACGCCCAGTAGCGGTCGAACGAGGGCACGCCGAGCGTCATGCCCAGCGCACGAGGCCCGCACTCGTCAACAATCCCCAAAAGACGCTCGGCAATCTGAGCAAACGCCTCGTCCCACGAAATTACATCGAACCCCGAGCCATCAGCTCGTCGGCGCATGGGGTGCACGATGCGATCGCGCTCGTCAAACGCCATGTCCAGGCGATGGCGCCCGCGGGCGCACAGGGCACGCGCCGCGCACGGATGCCCCACAACCGGCAGCTCGGCCACCACACGCCCATCCTCAACATGGGCCGCAAAGGCGCAATCGGCATAGCATCCCCCGCATGTGGTCACCACGGCGCGACCGTCACGCTTCACAGCAGATGCCATCTCGATTACCCCTTTCATCAGCCAAACACAACAGGCCAACAGCCCGGCACCGGGCCCCAGACCCAAAAAGCCTCCCGCACGGCAACGCCCCGCGGGAGGCCCGACGTCAAACAGACGGCACCTTACGCCTCGGACTTCTTGGCGTAGATAAACCAGTAGCCGAGCGCGACCAGAACCGCGCCGCCCACGATGTTGCCCAGCGTGGCGGCGGACAGGTTAAACGCAATGCCCGCGGCGTTGAGCGCATCAGCGCCGGCGACGTCGGCGCCATAGCCGCACGCGTGCATCACGGCACCCATGGGCAAAAAATACATGTTGGCAACGCAGTGCTCAAAACCGCAGGCCACAAAGGCGGCGATGGGCAGCAGAATGCCCACAACCTTATCGACCACGGTCTTGCCGGCGGTACCGATCCACACGGCCAGGCACACAAAGATGTTGCACAGGATGCCGCGGAAGAAGATCGTCACCCAGTCAATCGTCACCTTGCCGGCGGCGACGCTCACCATGGAGTTGGCGACCGCCTCGCCGTTGAGCTTGTAAATGCCGGCCATGTACACCAAAAAGACGATGAACAGGGCACCGACAAAGTTACCGACCCATACGACGACCCAAGCCTTGAGCATCTGGACCAGGGTGATCTTTTTGCTCTTGAGCGCGCAGACCATAAGCGAATTACCGGTAAACAGCTCGGCGCCGCACACCAGCACGAGCACCAGGCCCAGGCAAAAGCACAGGCCGCCCACGACGCGCTGAGCGCCCCAGCCCAGCGTGCTATCGCTCAAGAACACCGTAAAGAACAGGCCGCCGAAGGCAATAAACGCACCGGCGAACATTGCCAACAGAAAGGCCTTTGCGACCGGCAGGTTGGCCTTGGTCACGCCGGCGGCCTCGGTCTTGGCCTCGATCGCGGCGGGCGCCAAGCAATCGGGAGCGGGGTACTCCACCTTGGAATCTGCCATGTCAATCACTTCTTTCCTAATCAGCAGGGACAAGCGCTCCTATTGCTCTTGCCCCAAGCGGACAAAGTGGAAAAAGTCGTTGGCGGCCACGGCGTCGTACACGGCGTCGACGGCGTCAAAGACTTCCGGGGACATGGGGTTGTAGAACTCCGTGTCGCCCGGCTGAATCCCGACGAAGACGATATCATCGCACGATTGCTCAATCTCTTCGATCAGAATCGACAAAGGAAGCGAATGCGTGGTGAACATCGACTTGCGGGCCACATCGCGCTTGTCGAGCAAACGGATGGACCCGACGGGCAGCGCCATGTCGGCGGCATCGACCAAAACCAGACGCGGCGGACGCTCGCGCTTGACTTCGATGATGTCGTCCTCGGGCGTCTGACCGCCGTCGATGGTGTACCAACCGGCGATGGGTGCGTCCTCCATCTTTTTGGAGAGCACGGGGCCGGCGGCATCGTCGGCACGCAGCACGCTTCCCGCTGTGAGCACGATACCCGCAAACGGGGCACCGTTCACACGTCCATCCACAACGCGACCCATTACTGCAACCTTCCCGTCAGATACACGCCCGACACATCGCGCACGCGTTCAACCAGATCGCGGAACTTCATTAAGAACGCAACTTGCTGGGCATGCAGACCAAAGTCGTCGTCGAACACCGAGATGCCAGCCTTGGCCGACCCGCGAAAACCGCGCTCGTCAAGCAGCGTGTCGCAGGCCTCGAGCAGCGACGGTACCGCCGCCTTGTCGAGCTGGCACTCACCAAAGGAGCGGATGGCCTCAAACTTGGTTTTGGCCTCCCCCTCCGGCAGCGCGTCGATAAGC
This sequence comes from Coriobacteriaceae bacterium, assembly GCA_902364645.1. Lineage (GTDB taxonomy): Bacteria > Actinomycetota > Coriobacteriia > Coriobacteriales > Coriobacteriaceae > Collinsella. The sequence goes on from CABJEP010000008.1 coordinate 45,796, forward strand.
GTATAGAACACATCCACCGGCACCGACAGGCGCGGCTCAAAGCAGTCGAGCACGCCAGTGTGGTGGCCCACGGCGAGTGTGTAGTACAGCACGTCGCAGGCCTCCTGGGGAACGTCTTCCTCGGTCTCCACAAACTTACGCGTGAGCTCGTAAAAGACCACCTGGTCGGGCGCATGGCCCAGGCAGGGGTCGGCGACCCCCTCGGCAGCCTCGTCGCTTGCGCGCGAGGCATCGCCAAAGGAGCCACCGAGCATACCGGGGCCCGCAAAGTAACCAGAGCGGTCCGTGAGTTCCATCTAGCGACCCCCGGCCAGCACCAGATCCTGCAGCGCCGAGTAGACCTCAACGCGGCGAGGATCATCTTGCTTGTCGATGAGCAGCGCCATGGCACCGCGGATATCGCCCTTGGGTGCGCCCTCGAGCGTATCCATAAACTCGTTGGCCAGGTCGCGGCCGTAACGGTAGCCGCTCATGGCGCGAGCCTCGCGCTCGATGGCAACGCGCAGCTTGTACGGCACGCCGGGGTGCAGGATATCGGCCTGCTCGCCGGCGGCCTCCACCGTGGTCTCGGCATGGAGCTTTTGGTCCAGCAGACCAAGCGCCATGGCAAAGCCGTAGACGGTCTGCGCGGGGCTGGGCGGGCAGCCGGGGATGTAGACATCGACCGGCAGGATCTTGTCCGTGCCGCCCCAGACGCAGTAGTTGTCGTAGAAGATGCCACCGGTGCAGCCGCACGCGCCATAGGACACCACGATCTTGGGATCGGGCGCGGCCTCAAAGGCGCGCAGGGCCGGCATGCGCATGGCACGTGTTACGGCGCCGGTGTACAGCAGCACATCGGCGTGACGGGGCGAGGGCACGACCTTGATGCCAAAACGCTCGACGTCAAAGACGGGCGTGATGGAACCGAAGATCTCGATCTCGCAGCCGTTGCAGCCGCCGCAGTCAACACGGTAGACGTACACCGAGCGCTTGATCTTCTTAAGAAGGGTCGCCTTGGCCTTCTCGATGCTCTCGTCGAGCTCGATCTTGGTCGGGCGGTACTGGAGCCGCTCGGGCAAAAGCGTGGGTTCGGCCATGGTTACTCCTCCTTCGTATCAAAATCCATGATGATGCCCTCGACCGGCGCAGGACCGGCGGGAATCTCGGGCGCATCGGGGTTGAGCTCGCGGTCGACATACTCGGGGTTCACGCCGTGGCCGCCCAGATACTCCATGCCGGGGCCCTGGGGCTCGCCGGACGCAAGCGTCTCGTTGGCAGCCATGCCGCGCGCGTTGCCGGTCTTTACGGCCGAGGCGGCGCGCAGGGCGTCGAGCTCGCGCTTACACTCCTGGCACATACCGACAGTACGGGCGGCCTGGATGGCCTCCATGCCGCCGACCTTTTGCAGCAGGCGCTTGGCGTAGTCGATCTCCTTATGCGGGGCAAACGGCTTGCCGCAGCACGAGCAGTGCTCGAGCGTATAGACGCTCTTGCTGGTGAGGTCATCCTTGCTCATGACGGCCAGCTCAAACTCTTCGGTGAGCTTGATGGCCTCCATGGGGCAGGCTTCCTCGCAGCGGCCGCAAAAGATGCAGCGACCGTAGTCGATCGACCAGGTGATGGTATCGGCCGCAAGGTCGGTGTCCATGCGAATGGCATCGGCCGGGCACGCCACGCCGCAGGCACCGCAGGCGATGCAGAGCTCGGCGTTGTGCTCGGGCTTGCCGCGCATGTCCTTGTTGGTGGGAAACGGCGCAAACGGGTACTTGACCGTTGCGTCGCCGGCCTTGGCGTTGACCTTCCAAAGCTTCAGCATATTAGAGCGCCTCCTCATCGAGCGGAGCGGCCATGGTGCCCTCGCCCGCAAGCGGCGACTTGTCGCGCCAGACGTTCTCGAACTGCTCCTTGTCGAGCACGTGGTCGCGCTTGGCGGCGACATCGGTCACCGTCACGCGGTCGGTGCAGGAGTAGCACGGGTCGAGCGAGCCGACGATCAGCGCCGCGTCGCCCACGGTGTTGCCGCGGAACATGTAGCGCAGGACCGGCCAGTTGCTGTACGTGGCGGCCTTGGCGCGCCAGCGGTAGCACTTCTGGTTGTTGCCGAGCATCGCCCAGTGCACATCCTCGCCGCGCGGCGCCTCGGTGGCGCCGATGGCGTACTTGTGCGGGGTGTACTCCCAATCCGTGGTGAGGATGGGGCCCGACGGGCAGTTCTCGAGCATGGTCTCGATCATGTCGATCGAATCGTAGACCTCCTGAATGCGGACGGCGGTACGACCGAAGGCATCGCAGGTGTCGGCCGTGGCGGCATGCATCTTCTGAATATCCGGATCGGCGTAGCCGTCGAAGGGATGGTCAAAGCGCACGTCGCGGGCATAACCCGAGCCACGCATGAGCGGGCCAACCGGCGAGAAGTCGCGTGCGATCTTGCGGTCCAAGATGCCGATGCCACTCGTACGCTCAATAAAGTTGGGCGTGGAGAGCAAGACGTCGACGAGCTCCTGAACCTCGGAGCGCAGCTGGTGGATGGTCGTGAGCGTGGAAAGCTTCTGCTCGGCCAGGATATCGCGACGCACGCCACCGATCACATTGAGACCGTAGGTCTTGCGGTGACCGGAGAGCTTCTCGGCCAGGTCCATGGACTTCTCGCGGACGCGGAAGAACTGCTGGAAGCCGGAGTCGAAGCCGGTGTAGTGCGACGCCAGGCCAATGTTGAGCAGATGCGAGTGCAGGCGCTCGACCTCGAGCATGATGGCGCGGATGTACTGGGCGCGCGGCGGGACATGAATGCCCTGGGCGCGCTCGACGGCCTCGGCATAGGCCACCGAGTGGGCGCAGCCGCAGATGCCGCAGATGCGGTCGGCGAGGAACGTCACGGCGTCATAGTTCAGGCGCGTCTCGGCAACCTTCTCCATGCCGCGGTGCACGTAGAACAGACGGTAGTCGGCGTCGACGATCGTCTCGCCCTCAACGAACAGACGGAAGTGGCCGGGCTCGTCGGAGGTAATGTGCAACGGGCCCATGGGGACGAGCGTCGTCTCCTTGCCCTTGGTATCGGCCAAGAACTCGTAGTTTTCCATATCGCTCGCGGGAGCGGGACGGAAGCGGTAGTCCATGGAGTCCTTGCGCAGCGGGTACAGGCCGCTGGGCCAATCGTCGGGCAGCACCAGGCGACGACGATCGGGCAGACCCTCGGGGATCAGGCCGAACATGTCGCGAAGCTCGCGCTCGCCCCACACGCAGGCGGGGACGAACGGCGTCACGGACGGGAACGTCATCTTGGCGGGATCGACCTCGGTGCGCACGGTCACCCAGCCGGGGTCCTCCCCCTCCATGGAGATGACGTAGTACACGGCGTAACGGCCGCACAGACTGCGCTCATCGTTGCCGATGATCACGGGAATCCAACCGTAGCGCTCGTAATACAGGTAGTGGACGGCCTCGGGCAGACGGTCCTGCTTGACGGTAATCGTCAGCTGGTCCTCGCACTGCCACTCGACCTTCTCGATGCAGCCCGGAACGGCGCGGCGCAGGGCCTCGACATGGCTCTCGCAGCGACGGACATACACCTTGTTCTCAGTTTCAATCATTCGTTACTCCACCTCGCTCTGAGCGGTCTCGGTACCGAACACAGCGCGGTACATCGGCGTCGCGTGAAGTTCCTCGGTGCTCTGCTCGAGCACGATGCCGGTCGCGGTCTCCACACCGTGCACGAGAGGCAGCGGGGTGGCGATGCCAAACCACAAGATCATGACAGCCAGGATGATTTCGGGGATAAGCATGAGCGCCGGGGCCTCATGCTTGCCCATGCCCTGGGGCGCATGGCCGAATACCGACTTGAGTGCGATGCGGGTGAGCGCGGAGATGGCCACGGTAAGACCGAGGGCAACCACGACGACCAGCCACATGGGACCGGCGGTAACACCGGCGACAAAAGTCAGGAACTCGGAAATAAACATGCCAAAGGGCGGGAAGGCGGCAAGACCGAGCAGTGCCAGGATGGCGAGCGCGGCGGTTGCGGGTGCAACCTCGACGACGCCCTGGATCTTGGCCAGGCTACGCGTGCCAAAGGCGTGCTGGATGTTGCCGGAAACGCAGAAGGCAAGCGTCTTGGTAAAGCCGTGGAACACGCAGTGCAGCAGGGCCGCGGCGATACCCAGCGGGCCACCGATACCCAGGCACAGGGCGATAACGCCCACGTTCTCCACAGACGAGTACGCAAAGCGGCGCTTGAGGTCGTCCTGGCGAAACATCGAGAGTGCCGCCACCAAAATGGACAGCGTGCCGACGATCAGCAGCAAAAGTTGCGGATACTCGGCGCCCACGGCCTGGATAATAAAGCCGTAGAAGCGCATGATCACAAGCATGGCGCACTTAAGCAGCACGCCCGAGAGCAGGGCCGAGACAGGGCTCGGGGCCTGGGAGTGGGCATCGGGCAGCCAAGTGTGCATGGGGAACAGGCCGGCCTTGGTGCCAAAGCCGATCACGATAAACGCAAAGGCGAGGCGCATGAGCGTCGGGTCGAACTGGTCGGCATACGGCAGCACGCACGACAGGAATGCGGCCTCGTGGGCGTTGGGAATCACGTCGGCGGCGTTGGCGTAGATCAGCAGCGTACCGAACAGGCCGAAGGCCACGCCGGCGGTGCAGACCATCGCATACTTCCAAGAAGCCTCGAGGGCCATCTTGTTCTTGTAGATACCCACGAGGAACACGGTGGAAAGCGTGGTTGCCTCCACGGCGGCCCACGTAAGGATCATGTTGTTGGACAGGCACGCGAGCAGCATGGTGAACACGAACAGGCTAAACAGCGCAAAATACTGCTTGGCGCGCTCGGCGGGCATGGAGCCCTCCTCGATATCGGCCTTTACATAGGGCAGCGAGAACAGCCCCGTAAGAAAACCGATAAAGCCGATGAGCAGCACAAAGATGGCGCCCAGCGAATCGAGGTGGAACCACAGGCCAAGAGCGCTCGCGGTGTCGCCGCTCATAAGGACGTCACCGGCCGTCACAATCGACAGCACCAGGACGGCTGCGACGGAGACCAGGTTGAGACCGGCAAACACGTTATAGGACGTGTTCTTGGGCAAAAACGCCATGACCAGCGAGAACACCAAAGGAGTCGCGAGCAGGGCGAGAATCAACGTTTCCATGGACTACCCCCTCAGCTCGGACAGGTCGCGCGCATCGAGCGAGTGGGAGTCGTCCCAAATGCGACGCACGACGATGGACATGATGATGACGGCAAAGATGGCGTCGGTGGCGATACCGATCTCGATGATCTCGGGAGCGGTGGGGGCCAAAAGCGCGAGCGTCACATGGCTGCCGTTTTCCATAAGGCAGTATCCAAAGATCTGCTTCATGATGTTGCGCTGCGAGATGATGCAGGTGAGGCCCACAAAGAAGTGAGCGAAGCTAATAGCGAGCGCAGGCGTTGCGACCTCGGCCGTGGGCAGGCTGATCTGCGTCACGACGGCAAAGCAAATCGCGACCTCCACGGCGATGATGCAAATGGCCCACGCGGGCTTAAGGCCGGCCTTGAGCGATGCGTCGCTCGGCTCGCCCATCTTCTTGTATGCGCGGTTGAGGATGTAAGGGACCAGGACGACCTTAGTGATAAAGGCAGATCCAGCCCACATAAGCAGCTCCTGCGCACCAGTGGTGACACCGAGCGTGGCGAGAAGCCCCACGAGCACCAGCGACTGCACCGCATACCAGTGGATGGAATGTTTGATGTTCTTGGAGACAACCACCATGGTGGACGTGACGATCAGAAGGCCGCCAAGGATGTTGACGATCGAATAACCCATGTCGTTCTACCTCCTAACCGATCCAGCTGGCCGAAAGCGGGCCGCTGACGATGACCATGATGATGAGCACGATGAACACGAACGCCATCGCGCGGGGAAGCGGGGCACCCGCAGCGACCTCTTCGCTCGGCTCGCCGGGCAGGCAATAGCCCATCCACTTAAGGAACCAGGCAAAGGTGGCGACGGTCTCGGCGACCATGATGCACACGAGCACCAGGATCGCGACGTTGCCGGCGCCCACAGAGAAGCCGCCGGCGATGATCTGGAACTTCGAGAAGAACGTGTTCATGGGCGGCACGCCGGCAATGGCGAGTGCCGCGACACCAAAGCCCACGCCCGAGATCGGGTACTTCTTCACGATGCCGCGAAGCTTGGGCAGCATACGCGTGCCGAGCGTAAAGGAGAACGAACCGGCGATCAGGAAGAACAGCGTCTTGGCGAAAGCGTGGTTAAAGATGTGGCACACGGCGCCATCAAAGGCCAGCTGGCTGCCAAAGACCGAAAGGCCCAGACCAAAGAACACATAGGAGAGCTGGGCGATCGTGGAGAAGGCCAGCAGGCGCTTCATATCCTTTTGCGGCAGGTACATAAGGAAACCAAAGAGCATGGTGACCATGGCGTCGATAATGGCGACCCAGCCCACGATCTCGGGAATCTCGCCGGCAGAGACGAGTGCACGTGCGAACACGCACACGCCGACCTTGACCATCGAGGCGCCATGCAGGTAGGCCGAAACAGGCGTCGGCGCCTCCATGGCCGAAGGCAGCCACATGTACATGGGAACCTGTGCGGACTTGGCCCAGGCCGCAAACAGCACGAGCAAAAGGACGATAGCCTTGAGCTTGGCGTCGAGACCGGCAATCGCGGTAATGGCGAAGGTACCGGTGTGGGCAAACACGATGGCGGCGCCCAGATACAGGCCGAGCGCACCGATATGCGTAATGATCAGGGCCTTCATGCCGGCCTTCTTGGCCGTAGGCGTCATGTAGTAGCTAATGAGGCCCCAAGAGCACGCACCCGTGATCTCAAAGAACACGAGCTGGCCCAAAAGGGTCGAGCTGTACACAAGACCGGCCATGGCGCCGATGAAGGTCGCGAGGTACGCGTAGAAGCGACGACGCGGTGCGTCGGGATGCTCACGGTTGTTCTCGCTCATATAGGGAATCGAATAGATCACGACAAACAGGCCGATACCCACAAAGGCGGGCGCGAGCAGCGTGCTCATGCGATCGAAGGTGAATCCCATGACGAGGGTCTGCCCAAACGAGATCAGGGGGACCTGCGTGTCGGGCATGCCGGCGCCAGCGAAATTCGCGGCGAGGGCGATGGTGCAGGCCGTCGAGACGGCGGCACCCAAAACGCTGAACCACTTGGCGTACGGACGGGGGAACAGGGCGACGAGCACCGAGGCCACCATCGGGGCCGCGATAGCGACCAAGCCGAGAAGGGACAGACTGACTGCAAATGACATTGTTTCTCCCTTCTCCTACACGCCGACGACCACGAAGACAAACGCCAGAACGGCGATGCCCACGACGGCCCAGGTCTGATTGCCGAGCACCTTAAAACGCGAGCGCGAGCAGGAGTTCTCGATCACGCCGCATACGACAAAGTCGATCAGGCACTTCACCAGGAAGATGACCGCGCCCAGAACGGCGGCGGCGCCCACGGTCGCGGGCTCGCCCCAGGGGACGAAGATCGCGCAGAACCAGGCGACGACCAGGACCTGCTTCATGGACATGGCGAGCTTGGCCATGGCGAGCGACGGGCCGGAAAGCTCAGCGAGCGGACCTTCCTGGAGCTCCTGCTCGGCCTCGGCCTGGTCAAACGGCAGCTTGCCGAGTTCCATGTAGCAGGCAATTGCAAAGGCGATGCCGGCGAGGATCACGGCGACCGGCGCGTCGACGGCGCCCGTCATGATGTGCTGACCCATGGTGGCGATGTCGGTGGAACCGCACACCAGGGCGGCGGCAAACAGCGCCAGCAGCATGGACGGCTCGATGAGCACGCTCATGAGCAGCTCGCGGACGCCGCCGATACCGGCGTAGGCGTTGGACGAATCCACACCGCAGAGGGCGAAGAAGAAGCGGGCGAGCGCCAGGCTGTACATGATGGTGATGGCGTCACCAAAGACCGGGATGGGGCTTTGCGCCGTAAAGAGCGGCAAGCCCATAGCGAGCATAAAGGCGACGGCGAAGAACAGCGGCGGCATAATGCGCAGCGCAAAGCTCGCGTCCTCGCTCTGGGACTCGGGGCGCGCAAAGAGCTTGGCCAGGTCGCGATAGTCCTGCATGATGCTGGGGCCGCGACGGTTGTGCATCTTGGCGCGGATCACGCGACCGAGACCGGAGAAGAACGGCGCGACGGCCATAACGACCACGCCCTGCAGAACGGCAAGTACGATGTTGTTCATGCTCTCCCCTCCTTAACCCATTTGCACGGCGAGCACGAGGAACACCACGAGTGCCGCGACGATGTAGCAGATATAGATGCTGTAGTTGCCGCCCTCGAGCTTAGTCGCGAGGTCGGCGAGCTTCTCGACACCCTTATGCGGGGCATCGACGAGAACCTTGTCGGGTACGGGCTCCACAGCCTCGGCCACACCGGTGAGCTTCTGGAAGAAGTGCGCGATGGACCAGCAGACGGCCGTGCAGCGGTCGCGCAGCGTGTAGAGCGGCTGCATAAACCAGGACACCTCTGAGGCAAAGGTCGTGGCCACGACGGGCATATGCTCGTTGGGAGCATAGCCGCATGCCCACGGCTGGGACTTCTGCACCTTGCCGACGGTCTTGAGCTTGCGATAACCGCAGGCAAGGCCGACAAGCACCACGAGCGCAAGAGCGATCGCGGGCGTGGAGGTGGCAGCGCCGGAGTACTGGTTCATGAGCTCCATGCCCTCGGCGGCAAACACGCCACCGTACGGATGCAGCACGGACGCGGCGACATCGACCAGCACGGGCGCGATCACGGGAGCGCCAATGCCCAGCACGACGCAGATGGCTGCGAGCAGGCCCTGCGCAAACACCATGGGGGCGGGAACCTCCTTGGCATTGGCCGCGGCCTCGGAGCGGGGCGCGGAGGCAAAGGAGACGCCATAGGCCTTGACGAAGCACGTGACGGCCAGCGCGCCGGTAATGGCAAGCGCGACGGCAGCGAACACGGCCACGATCATGACGGCCTTGTCGCCCTGCATGGCGGCGTTAAAGAGCGACTGGTAGGTAAACCACTCGGACACAAAGCCGTTGAAGGGCGGGATGGCCGAGATGGCAAGCGCGCCAACGAGAAAGCAGATGGCCGTTGCCGGCATACGACGGAACAGGCCGCCCATCTTCTCCATATTGCGCGTACCCGTGGAGTACAGCAGCGCACCGGCGCCCAAGAACAGCTCGCCCTTAAACATCGCGTGGTTAAACGTGTGGTAGAGGGCGGCCATCAAAGCCAGGACGGCGATGCCGACAGAGTTGAGCGCCATGGCGGCCATGGAGGCGCCGACGCCGAGCAGAATGATGCCGATGTTCTCGACGGAGTGATAGGCCAGCAGGCGCTTGATGTCATGCTCCTGCAGGGCGAAGGCCACGCCGAGAACCGACGAGATCGCACCGAAGACCATGACCATAAGGCCCCACCAGACCTGAACGCCCGAGGCGGAGAGCAGGTCGAGACCAACCTTGAGGATGCCGAAGATACCGATCTTGATCATGCCACCGGACATGAGGGCACTCACGTTGGACGGCGCCTCGGGATGTGCCTTGGGCAGCCAGCCGTGCAGCGGGATGATACCGGCCTTGGCGCCAAAGCCAAAGAAGGCGAGCACGAAGCACACGGATGCGACCGCGGGGCTAAACTGCGTAGCGCGGAAATCCGCAAAGGCAAACGAGCCAGCAGCGAAGTTGGTCATGGTAAGGAAACTCGCCATGATGAGCACGAAGCCCACGTGCGCGATCACAAAGTAGAGCCAACCGCCGTGGATGGAGTTCTCGTTCTCCTCTATCACGACCAGGAAGTACGAGGTCAGCGACATGAGCTCAAAGGCGACCAGGAACCAAAACACGTTGTCGGCGGTGATGACGAGCATCATGGACGCCACGAAGGTGTTAAAGAAGAAGCCGGCGCGGCCCTTTTTGCCCGGATACTCATCAAAGTAGTTGAGACCGTAGATCGAACCGGCAAACGCGAGCACCGAGATGAGCGCCACGAATAGGCCGGACAGCTGATTGAGCAGCAGCTGGAAATGGGCAAACGGGAAGAACACGATGGTGTCGACCGACGTGACATCGCCCAGCACGGCCTGGATACCGGCCACAAACGAAAGCACCGCGGCGACGGCGCCGATCAGGCAGCCGGCGGTCTTGGCGGCGTTGTCGGCCTTAATCAGCAGAACCGAGGCGAGCGCACCGATGCACGAGACGGCAAGCGATGCGATAAACAGCGTCATGCTATCCATTGTTTACGCTCCCTTCTGCTTTCTCGGACAGACCCTGGGCCACAGCGGTAACGTCGACGGACGGACCGTTTTCGATCGAGCGCAGGCGCTTGGCCTCGTCGAGTTCGCGATCGGCCGCGCCGCCCATGACGGTCAGCGCCTTGGTGGGGCACGCCGCCACACAATGCGGGCCGTCCGGATCGAAGGCGCACAGGTCGCACTTGACAGCACAGGTGTACTGGCCGGGAGCCCACGTAAGCAGGCTGCTCAGGGACTTAGGATACGAAGGCGTCGGGTCGCACATGCCTGCGACACCGGCGATAGACGTGCCATCGGGATGGATGGCTCCGAAGGGGCACGCGATGGCGCACAGCCTGCACCCGATGCACTCCTGCTCCTTGACGTGGATGCGATCGCCATCGTGCTCGATGGCATTCACCGGGCAGACCTCGGCGCAGGGGGCACCCTCGCAATGGTGGCAGGCAAGGGCGGCCGAAATACCGCCGGTCTTCACGAGCGCCAGGCGCGGCGTATCCTGAAGACCCTGCATCCGGTGGGCGTCGGCACAGGCGGACTGGCATGTTCCGCAACCGATGCACCTCTCCGGGTTGATGTCGATGAAGCGGTTCATCCCCACTTCCTTTCAAAATAACGGGCCGGGCTCCCGAACGTACGGGACGCCCGGCCCAAAAAGCCAACGAGAACGGGACTACACGATTTGATTCACGTGCGTCTCGTCGTCGAACTTGGCGGCGCCAGGCTCAACGTCCTGGGGAGCGGCGGCGTCGACCAGAGCCTGCTTGAGCTCGGTGTACTGACGCTCCACCTCGCCCTCTGCCCAAACCTGGTCGGCGATGGCGTCGACCTGGCAGGCGGAGAACTTGTCCTCGGGCGTGTGCGAGACCGGGTCGACCTTGTGCATGGTCAGCTCGTTGCACTTGCCGATCCACCACTGGTAGGTCATATAGACCGTGCCCTTGTTGATACGGTCGCTCACGTCGGCGCGGCTGTATACCTGGCCGCGGCGGCTGTGGATCGAGACGATGTCGCCATTCTTGATGCCGCGTGCCTGGGCGTCCGCGGGATTCATGCGGACAAAGCCGGGCTCGTCGGCAAGCAGTGCCAGCGTCTTGCAGTTGCCGGTCATCGAGCGGCAGCTGTAGTGGCCGACCTCGCGGACGGTGCACAGGATGAGCGGGTACTCATCGTCGGGAAGCTCGGAGGGCGCCTCCCAGTCGTGTGCCATCAGGTTGGCGCGGCCGTCCTTGGTGGTGAACTTGCCACCAGCGAACATGTCGGCCGTGCCGTGGTCGTTCACATCGGTGCTCTTGACGGGCCACTGGGCGTAGCCGCCCTCGGGAGCCATCTTCTCGTAGGTCGCGCCCACAAAGTTGGGGCACAGGCTAATGCACTCGTTCCAGATCTGCTCGGTGTTGTCGTAGTGCATGGGGTAGCCCATGCGCGTGGACAGGTCCGCGAAGATCTCCCAGTCGTGGCGGCACTCGCCCTTGGGCGGAACGGCCGCGTCAAAGTGCTGGAAGCTACGGTCGGATGCGGTAAAGACACCCTCGTGCTCGCCCCAAGAGGTAGCGGGCAGGATGACGTCGGCGAGCATGGTCGTCTGCGTCATAAAGATGTCCTGGCAAATGAACAGATCCAGCTCGGAGAGCGTCTTGCGCATGCCGGCCGAATCGGGCTCGGTCTGCACCGGGTCCTCGCCGTAGTTGTAGAAGCAGTGCACCTTACCCTCGTCGACCAGGTGGCCCAGGTCGGTGAGCTTGTAGCCCTCCTCGAGCGGGAGCTTTTCCTCGGGCACGCCCCAAGCCTTGGCAAACTTGGCACGCACTGCGGGGTCGGTGACTTTCTGGTAGCCAGGGTACAGGTTGGGCAGCATGCCCATATCGCAGGAGCCCTGAACGTTATTCTGACCGCGCACGGGCGCGAGGCCGGAATTGGGTTTGCCGATCTGGCCGGCAACGCAGGCGATGGAGGCGATGGTGTGCACCGTCTTCAGGTTCTGCTTCTGCTGGCATACGCCCATGCCCCAGCCAATGATGGCAGAGGGCTTCGCCGTGGCGTACATCTCGGCAGCTTGGTGGATCAACGCGGGCTCGACACCCGTGATGTCCTGTACGGATTCGGGAGTGTAGTTCTTGATGGTCTCCCACCACTCGTCAAAGCCGTTCGTGTGCTCGGCGACGAATTCCTTGTCGTAGAGGCCATCGTTGACCAGACAGTTGGCAAAGGCGTTGAGGAACGCGACGTTGCAACCGTTCTTGATCGGAAGGTAGATATCGGCGATACGCGCGGTTTCGATATGGCGCGGGTCGGCGACGATGATCTTGCAACCCTTTTCTTTGGCTCGCACGATACGCCTTGCGACGATGGGGTGCGAATCGGCAGGGTTATAGCCGAAGAGGAAAATGCAGCCCGCATCCTCCATACCGGGGATGGAGCATGACATGCAACCTGAACCAACCGTGTCCATCAGACCGAGGACAGTAGGGCCGTGTCAAGTACGGGCGCAGTTGTCCACGCTGTGGGTGCCGATGCACGCACGCGTAAACTTCTGCATGACGTAGTTCGCCTCATTGCCGCCGCCTCGTGAAGAGCCGGTGGTCATGACAGCGTTAGGACCATATTCGTCAATTATGGCCTGCATCTTAGATGCGGTGAAATCCAGTGCCTCGTCCCAGCTTACGCGCTCAAGATCCGCGCCCTTGGTGCGGCGGATCATCGGGTGCAGTACGCGAGGAGTCAAGATCTTGGTGTCGTTGATGAAGTCGTAGCCGCTCATGCCCTTAAGGCACAGCTCGCCCTGATTGGTGATGCCGTTGAGCGGTTCGGTACCCACGACCTGGCCGTTTTGGACCAGGAGGTTAAACTGGCAACCGGCGCCGCAGTACGGGCAGATCACTTTATGCTTCTCCATGACACCCTCCTTCCTTTCTCTGCTACCGATTACTCGGTACTAATTTGACAATCATTGGGCCTGTCGCCCCAACGCTTACGCCTCGTTTTCGATGGTGGCGCGGGCACGCTCGGCAGTCAGTTCTGCCAGGCGCTCCTCGTCTACCAAGGTGAGGCCCTTGGTCGGGCACGCCTCGGCACACGCCGGACCGCCGGGACGGTCCACGCACAGGTCGCACTTGAGCACGAAGCTCTTGGTCTGCGAACCCACGCGCACGTCGCCCATCAAGACGGGGACCTGCGTGGTCGCCACGCTCACGGCGCCAAAGGGGCAGGCCATGACGCAGCTCTTGCAGCCGATGCAGTTGTCCTCGTTAACGCCGATACGATGGTTCTTTGGATCAAAGAACAAGGCGCCCGTGGGGCAGGCCTTGGCGCACGGAGCGTCCTCGCAGTGATGGCAAGCCACCGGTGCGGAGATCTCGTAGGTGCGCGTTACGCGCAAGCGAGGTGCGGCGATGTTGCCGGGGATATCGTGTGCCTCGATGCACGCCGCCATACAGGTTTGACACCCAATGCAGCGCGAGGAATCGGCTACGACTCGTTTATTGCCCATGTTGTTCACTCCCTCCTGAATCCCTTGCCGGAGAGACCCTGTCGACATTGCCCCAGGCCGCCCGTGGCCTGGCATCGACGTATCGAATGCATGCGGCGAAACAGGCACTCGATAGAATTTCTCCAACGGTATACAGGTTGAATATACGCAGTTGCAGGGGGCAAACTTGAGCGTAACCCCTGCAATACGGGTGTATTGCAGGGGTTTTGGCAGGTTAGGATTATTCTCTAGAAGCTATAAAGGTGAGTGTATTACATGCGTACACCTAAGAGATTTTTACGCACTCTCATTTTGGATGTACTACGCTTGTATTCGTGTTAATGGATATTTACTTGAGTGAAATAAAGTAATGGTTATAAGATTCTAAGAGGTCGGCATATGCCGCATTAGACCGACTCTATTGCACGCTCATTAAGGGGGCCAGTGATGTCATCGACGCAAAAACGAGCCATCCTGCAGGTGCGCATTCGCGAGGAAGATAAGCAGCACGCCGAGCGTCTCTACGACGCCATGGGCACATCGCTCGCCGAGGCCGTGCGCCTTTTTGTCGCGCAGAGCATTTTGATGCGCAAACTTCCCTTTCAGCCGGTCGCCGTGCGCTCAAAGGACGGCACCGCCGCCTATGGATCGCTCAAAGCATATGGGGACCCCAATCGCCGCTCCGAGGAGCGCAATGCCTGGATTGAGTACCTTGCTACAGAAAGCGACGATTCGATTTTGGGTCCCGAGGAAGTAGATATCCATGAGTAGTACCATCATCGACGAGACCGTCATCCTACGCTACCTGCTTGACGACGACGAAGTTCTGTCACCGCGCGCCGCCAAGGTCATCGCCACGCGCACTGCTCGTGTCTACCCCGAAATCATCACGCGCGTCGTGGTCACGCTGCGCGACGTCTATAAGGTTCCCCGCGTCGAGATTGCTGCGGCCATGAAAAGGCTGCTCGATGACGTCATGGTCGACGAGCCCACCGTTGTCGCCCTTGCAGTCAAACTCTTTGGCAAGACCCATATGGACTTTTCCGACTGCCTCCTCGCAGCCCGAACCGCCATCTACAACGATGATGTCGTGAGCTTTGGCAAGCCCATCATCCAAGGCATGATCGATTACCGCCGCAAGCGCCAAACCGCAGCCGACGCCCGCGGCCACAGCACCGACGCCACCATCGACAAGCTCCGCCACCACCCCCGCAGCTAACCCCATGCCCACCTAAGTTGCGGTGAAATAGTTCCTGGATTTAGGCTTATTCGAGCTTTTCAGGAACTATTTCACCGCAACTTTCTGTAAGGGTGGTTTTTAGTGCCGCCGAGGGGCACAAACCAACCGTTTGCCGATATGTTTGGCTCTGACTCATGACTCTGACCTGCCCCGTCAAGCTTTTGGTCAGTTCATGGCAAGGTCTGACGGACCAAATATGGGATAGCGTAGTGTCATTCACTCCCCCTCGAGACCATGGGGTCGAAAATGAGTCATGATAAACGCTGTTCCAAACCGCAAGTAGAGCTGTTCTTCCGGTTATTCGAGGCCCATCATGGCGGGCGCCTGTTTGTAGCTACCAAAAAATGGGATGAACGCTGTGCCTACGCGCTCATGCAAAAAGAGATGATTATTCGACTCTACAACCATGTCTACGCTGATCCCGCGTATTGGAATGACCTCGGCGTCGAAGATCGCATCTTTCAATTGGCATCCGCTATTGCGGTCGTTGAACCGGATGCCGTGTTTTGTGGAGCAACGGCGGCACTGCTCTATGGCATCGGTTCTGCATATTCGCTTCTCGACAAGGTGCAAGTGCTGTTGCCGCGTTCTACCAGGCGTGATACGTATGAATTCGTTGAGTATCGTCGCTGGCGGGCGGGCGAAGTGTGGCAGCTCGGTCCGTTTACGCTCACGGATCCGTATCGAACGGTTGTCGATATCGCCCGAACGACCGCGTTTCGCTATGCGCTGGGTTATGTCGATGGCTTAGCCCGTGAGTACGATGTCGAGCGCGAAGAACTGCGGGCATACGCGCAGGCCAATTGCCGAGGGCTGCATGGCATCGCACGCGCATTTGACGTTTTTGAACACATGGATGGCAGATCGGATAACGGTGGAGAATCCGAAGCACGGGCGGCAATGATTCTGGCGGGAGTTGACGCTCCCGAACTTCAGGTTGAAATCACTCGACCGGGAAACGCCGGCTATTATTTGGCAGATTACGGCTGGCAGATGCCAAACGGCTCTTGGATGCTGGCTGAGCTGCATGGACTAGGCAAGTTTGAGGACGATGCCCAAAATGATCCGGAACATACTGCGGCAAAAACCTATCGAGCTGCCCTCATGCGCGACGCGAACTTGCGTGCCATGGGCCACAACGTCATTCATTTCAAGCTCTCAGACACCTACGATGTCAAAGCGTTCGGCTCCATGATGCGCGGCTATGGTATTCCGACAACAAAACCTTACGCCGGCTCCTGACCAACGGCACGCATCTTCTCGACAACAGAACCTAACATCGGCCCAACCAACTCGGCCTCAATAAGTTGCGGTGAAATAGTTCCTGGATAACAGCTTTTGCAGCTAATCCAGGAACTATTTCACCGCAACTTAGGAGGGGATGTGGGGTCCCCGGCATGTATATGAAAACGGCTCTGATTCCCAGAAGGAAACAAAGCCGTTAAAACAATTCATATGGAGCGGGCGACGGGAATCGAACCCGCGTCATCAGCTTGGAAGGCTGGGGTTCTACCATTGAACTACGCCCGCAAGATATGGTCGGGACGACAGGATTTGAACCTGCGACATCCTGCTCCCAAAGCAGGCGCGCTACCAAACTGCGCCACGTCCCGAAGGTGTTGAGCAGCTAAGGTCTAAACCTTGCGTGTCCCAAAGCGAAGGAAATTATAGGGGAGACTCCCCGCCTGTGCAAGCATTGATGCCTTAGCTCCTCGAATGTGCAACAAAACGACTATGGAGCAGGCCAATCACAAACGCCACCACGGCAACCGGCGCCCACGCGGCACCGATATCCGTCAGCGGCAGCACATCAAACGGCAGCCACGCGCCCGCAAAGAACGCATCGCGGACCGAGGTGATCACGCTCTGGACCGCGACAACGCCGCCGACCCAGACCCACACCTGCGGATGCGCATCGCAAAAACCGTGCACCAGGCCCATCAGTACCAGCACGATGGCGACGGGGTACAGGGCGTTGAGCATAGGCACCGAGAACATGAGGATCATGTCGAGACCCACGTTGGAAAGCACGCACGAGAACGCCGCGAACACAAAGGCGAGAACCGCAAAGGGACGGCGCATGGCCTCCTCGGAGGCATCCGCTCCCCCTTTAACCACATACGTCTCGCAGAAGTAACGCGAGCAGCAGCTGATAAGGCCGATGCACACGTTCATGCAGGCGAGGAAAAAGATCGCAAAGACCACGACCGTGCCGGCAAGACCAAAGTGCATGGAGGCCGAGCGGGCGAGGATGGCGGCGCCGTTGGTAGCGTCGGGCATCACGGTGCCGAGCTGCATACCGGCAAGGCCCAAGCCGCAGTAGATGATGGCCATGAGCACGCCGGCGATCACACCGGAACGCGAAATCTCAAAGGCCACGCGCTTGTCGTCGGTAACACCCAACTCGTGGATGGTCTCGGCGATGATGATGCCGAAGGCGAGCGACGCAAGCAGGTCCATGGTCTGATAACCAGTCAGAAAGCCCTGCACGGCGGCGCCTGCATCGTAGGGAGCCTGAGGCGCGGCAGCCGGTCCCAGCGGCGAGATCACGGCAGCACCCACGACCAGCACGATGAGCGCAATGAGCGCGGGACCCGTAATGCGGCCGAGCACGCGCGTGATGACGCCGGGACGCAGCGTGAGCGCAAATGCGACCACGAAGAATCCAACGGCAAACACCAGGCGAGCCGTGGCGAGCGAGACGCCCTCGGGCAGCAGCGGCACCAGCATCTCGAAGGCTGTGGAGCTCGTGCGCGGAATGGCCAGGCACGGGCCGATAGCCAGATACACCGCCGCGACAAAGAACTCGCCGAACTTGGGATGCACGCGGCCGGCAAGCTCGCGCGCCGTTCCGGCAAGTGCCACGGCGATAAAGCCCATGACGGGCAGGCCGATGGCGGCAATGAGAAAGCCGAGCATGGCGACCGGCGTGGCAGAACCCGCCTGCAGCGCCAGCAGCGGCGGAATAATAAGGTTGCCGGCGCCAAAGAGCATCGAGAACAGGGCGATACCGACGGTAACGACATGGTCGGAGCGCAGGCCGCGCGGCGCGGATGAGGCCATGGGACCACCTTTCGGGTCGAAACAAAAACGGGACGGGCAAAAGGCCCATCCCGCAAGTATATACGCTTTAGCAAGCTAAATCGCGCAAAGCTTCAATCGCGGCGTCAACTTCCTCGTCCGTGTTGAAATACCCAAACGAGAAGCGAACGACACCCTGGCGCTCGGTCCCCAACGCGCGGTGCATGAGCGGAGCGCAGTGGGCGCCGGGGCGCGTCGCAATCCCCCACCCTTGCATGAGCGCGTCCGAGATCTCGGCAGAATCGATATCGCCCACGTTGAGCGAGACGATCGCCGAGCGTGTGGGCTGGTCAAACGCACCGTAGAGCTTAATCCCTGGAATCTCGCGTACACCGGCAAGGAAGCGATCAGCGAGCGCACGCTCGTGGGCAGCAATCGACTCGACCCCACCCTGTGCCTCGATAAAATCAAGGCCTGCGGAAAGGCCGGCGATACCGTGACCGTTGAGCGTGCCCGCCTCAAGGCGCGTGGGCCACTCCCGCGGCTGCAGCGCATCGAAGCTGTGCACGCCCGTGCCGCCCATGGCCCAGGGAGCCACGTCGATGCCCTCCGCCACGGCCAGGCCGCCGGTTCCCTGCGGACCCATGAGTCCCTTGTGGCCGGTAAAGCACACCACGTCGAGCCCCATGGCTTGCATGTCGATATGCGCCGTGCCGGCAGATTGCGAGGCATCGACGATCACAAGCGCGCCGGCAGCATGGGCCATGGCCGCCACGCGCGCGATGTCAACGGCGTTGCCAGTCACATTGGAGGCATGCGTCACCACCACGGCACGCGTGCCCGACGTGACCAACCGCTCGAGCTCGTCGTAGTCGAGCACGCCGTTCGCGTCGCAGCCCGCATGCTCAACGGTCACACCCTGCTCTGCCGCCAAGCGATTGAGCGGACGTAGCACGGAGTTGTGCTCAAGCACCGTCGTGACCACGCGGTCGCCGGGGCACACCACCCCGTTGATGGCGGTGTTGAGCGCCGCGGTGGAGTTGGGCGTAAAACAAACATGGTCAGCACGCGGGCAGCCCAGCAAGCGCGCAAGCTTGGCGCGACAGCCGTGGATGGCACGCGCCGCGTCGAGGGCACCCGACGTGGCGCCGCGCCCGGCATTGCCGAGCGAGCACATCGCCTGCGTCACGGCATCGATGACCGCCTGCGGCTTGTGCATGGTCGTCGCCGCGTTATCCAGGTAGATCATCGCACGACCTCCCACATATCAATCACGGTATAGCCCTCGGTGGGAACGCCCGCCGCGGCAAGCTCGCTGCGCAGCAGCTCCTCATCGGCAGGCAACGCCTTCCACGCCAGACCGCAGCCGGCAGCGACCTCCCCGGGCACGGGAATCGTTCGCCCGGGAAGGCCGCGCTCAATGCACAGGGACTCGCAGCCCATGGCGGCCGCCGTGGTGGGAAACGTGATGACAAGCGCCGGGCGCTTCTCCCTCATGGCAACTCCAACCAATACGCTACGGGCGCACGACGCGCACGGCCTGCTCCATCTTCTCCACGATCACGTACATGTTGGTTACCTCGCCCACCGCAAGCTGGTCTTTAATGCCATAGTGGTCGAGGCAGGTACCGCAGGTGAGAATCTCGACACCCTGCTCGGCCAGGCCCTTCAGGTCGTCGAGCACCGGAGAGCCCTCTACGGTGAGCTTGGCACCGCCGTTATAGAACAGCATGGTCGCGGGCAGCTCCTCCTGCTGCGTCACGGCAAAGATGAAGGCCTTCATGAGCTTGTGGCCCAGCTCGTCGTCGCCGCGGCCCATGCAGTCGGTGTAGACGGAAATGACGAGCTTGCCCTTGCCGGCGCTGGCATCACAGAAGGCAGCGCCATCCTGCTCGGGATCGGCCACGGCAACGGCGCCAAAGGTCGCCACGGTCACGTGCCACTCGGCGTCGGAAACCTTCTCGACCGAGGCCGTGCAGCCCTTCTCCTGCGCCATCTTGGAGATGTT
Organism: Coriobacteriaceae bacterium; assembly: GCA_902364645.1. Lineage (GTDB taxonomy): Bacteria > Actinomycetota > Coriobacteriia > Coriobacteriales > Coriobacteriaceae > Collinsella. The sequence goes on from CABJEP010000008.1 coordinate 65,785, forward strand.
TTTGACGGCGGTCTCGTTATCGACCGAGGTCACCACGGCACCCTCGCCGTCAAGCTGTTTGAGTGCCTTAAGCGTCTTGACGACGGGCAGCGGGCAGGCATCGCCCATGGCATTGACTTCAATTTTGGTAGACATAGCTTTTTCCTTTCGAATTAATTGTTCTAGAACGGTGCATAGTTCAATAAACGTGTCGTTAACGGGCAACGCGGACGGCAGGGCCGCCTGGCACCGCCTCGCACACGCGACCGATAACGGCGGCGATGCGATCCTCGGCATGCAGACGACGCGCAAGCTCATCCACATCGGCAGCAGGCGCCGCGATAAGCAGGCCACCAGACGTCTGCGGATCGTACAGCGCATCCAGCATGCCCGGCTCCAGGTCCTCGTCGGCAGCCACGCGCGGGCCAAAGAAATCCTGGTTGCGGTAGGAACCCGCGGGGATAATGCCCAGACGCGCCATATCGAGCACCTGGTCAAAGAGCGGCACCGCCCCCGACGCGAGCTCAATCTGCACGCCCGAGCCCTCGGCCATCTCGCACGCATGCCCGATCAGCCCAAAGCCCGTGACGTCGGTACAGCCGTGAAGCTCAAGTCCCTCAGCCAGACGAATCGGCGCCTCGTTGAGGGTCCGCATCGAGTCAAACATGGCTGCGGCCTCGTCCTGCTCGATGAGCTCGCCCTTAATGGCCGTGGTGATGATGCCCGAGCCAACCGCCTTGGTCAGCAGCAGAACATCGCCCACGCGCGCGCCGCTGTTGGCGAGCATGCGGTCGAGCGCGACAAAGCCGCTCACAGACAAGCCGTACTTGGGCTCGTCGTCGTTGATGGTGTGGCCTCCCGCGATGGCGCAACCGGCCTCGACGCACTTGTCGGCGCCACCCGCCAAAATCTGCCCCGCAACCTCAACGCCCAGGCAACTAGGTATGCACAGCAGGTTCATGGCATGGCTCGGCCGCCCACCCATGGCGTAGATGTCCGAAAGCGAGTTGGCCGCGGCGATCTGGCCAAACAGAAACGGGTCGGCGGCCATCGGCGGGAAGAAGTCGATGGACTGTACGAGGCCCAAGTTGTCGCCAACGCGAAAGACGCTCGCATCGTCGGAGGTATCGAACCCCACGAGCAGGTTGTCGTTATGCACATTGGGTAAGTCGCCCAGGACCTGGGCGAGGGCTCCAGGAGCCAACTTAGCGGCTCAACCGCTCGCGGCAGTCATAGACGTGAGCTTAATCTGATCGTCAGCCATCGATACCTCCTCTCATCGGTCAATCATTTTCTCCCAGTATACGCATGAATGCGAGCCTGGGGCGGATGCATTAATTGAGCGCCTGCGCGCGAATCGCCGCGCCGATGGCACCGGCAAAGCGAGCCTGGGGCGATGTGGTCACCGGCGACCCCAGTAGCTCGCCCAACCGCTCCACAACGTAGGCGTTCTCGCACAGGCCACCGGTCAGGTAGTACGGGGCGCCCGCGGCCTGCCCAGCCATGGTCGCCACGCGCGAGACCACGCTGTCGATCACGCCACGTGCGATGTTCTCGCGCGGCTCACCGCGACCGATCAGGCTGATAACCTCGCTTTCGGCAAATACCGTGCACATACTGCTGATCTTGGTAGGCTCGCCGGAACGCGCCAGGTCGGCCATCTGCTGCTGGGAAATGCCTAGGCGGTCGGCCATGATCTCCAAAAAGCGCCCCGTGCCGGCAGCGCACTTGTCGTTCATGGCGAACTTGGCCACGCGGCCACTTTTAAGCTGAATGACCTTGGTGTCCTGGCCGCCCACATCGATCACGGTGCCATGGTCGCCAAACAGACGCACGGCACCGGTGCCGTGACAGGTGATCTCGGTCACAACCTTGTGTGCATAGGGCACGGCAACACGGCCGTAGCCAGTCGCGACCACGCGAACATCGTCGCCCGTCACGTCATAGCCGGCTGCGGCGAGTTCACCGCGTAGGCGCTCGGCCGCATCGACCGAGGAGAACCCGGTTGGCTGCACGCACGTCCACGCCACCGAACCCTCCCTGTCGACCACAGCAGCCTTAGCCGCCGTAGACCCGATATCGATCCCGATCCCTATCATGGCTCTCTCCCAATCTAAACATCAAAGGTAGCGGCGCGTTCAGGCGCCTTGGCTCTAGGTTTCTCAGGTGCCGGAGGTTGCCCTGAAAGAGGAGCGCAGCATACTTTGGTACGCAAGCGACGGTTTGAGGGGCAAGATCCGGTGCCTGAGGAAGCTAGAGGGTTTCGATGAAGGCGGCGATGCGGGTCTCGATCTGGCCCATGTCACCGTTGCTGTAGTCGGTCTCGATCTTCATATACGGAATACCCGCACCCTCGACAGCCTCCTGCATGCGCGCACTCTCCACGTTAAAGGTGTGGCAGGCCTGTAGCACGCTCTCTACCACGCCATCGACATGATACTTCTCGCACATGGCCAGCGTGTTTTCCATACGACCGTCGTTGGGCGTCATGACCGAGCAGTTGATGTCCAAGTAGCGGTCGGCGATGGCGCGCAGGATATCGGGAGCCTCCGGGTCGATCATCATGGCCGCCGTGCGCTCGCCCGAGCAGTCGTCCATGCACACGACCACACCGCCGTTGGACTCGATAGTACGGCCTATCTTGTTGATCACGCCGCCCACCGGGCAGCCGGTGATCAGAACGCGCTTGGCATCCGCCGCAACCGGGCGCTCGCCCGCGTCGTAGGCCTCGCGCAGCTTGGCAACCTTTTGCTCCAGCTGCTGCGTATAGGCCTCGATATCAAAGCTGAACGTACCGGCAAACATAGTGCTCATCAGGTCGACGCCGCTCATGGCCGCCGGCTGGTTAGCCTGCAGCGCAAACATCTCGAGCTGGGCGGCACGCAGGCGGTTGCGACGACGGACGGCAGCGCGCAGGTCATCGTTGGTAATCGTGATGCCGTAGAAGTTCTCGAGCTCCTCCTTGAGCAGGCGGCACTCCTCGTACCAGCTTTCACGCTCGTAGGCGCGATCGCGACCCTGCGGCAGGTGCAGAATGTGCGTGCGCTTGAGCTCCCCCAGCAGTTCGTACATCTTCTTCTTGCCGTCGCAGGTGGTCTCGCCGATGATCATGTCGCTAAAGTACGTAAACGGGCACTTTTGCGAATAGGCAAAACCATACGTCGACTTGATGAGCGGGCAGAGGTTTGCCGGCAGCACCTTCTCGGCCTCGGGAATCACCTCGTCGGACGTACCGCACAGAGCCACGCTCGAGGCGCCCGCGGCATCGATAATCTCGAGCGGCGTATAGCTGCACAAAAAGCCGACCAGGCGATTACCCGCCTGCTTGTAATCCTTAACGCGAATAAACGCCGCCTTGCGCTGCTCGTTGAACTCCTCAAACGTGCTGGGCAACGGCTGCTCAATATTTTCCGACATATAACTCCTAAACCTTTTAACCAACCAAGGAAGCGGCTTTCCCAGGTGCCCGAGGTTGCCGTGAAAGAGACGCGCCGCGTACTTTCGCACGCAAGCGACGGTTTGAACGGCAAGATCGGATGCCTGGGAAAGCCGCCGGGACGGATAGCCCTAAATGGTTTCCAGGAAGGCCTCGATCCTGGTTTGCAGTTGGCCTGCATCCTCACCGGCGTAGTCGGTCGTGATGTGCATAAACGGAATGCCGGCTTCCTCGGCGGCCTTCTCCACGGCAAACGACTCCATCTCGTAGAGCGTGCAGAACTGAAGAGCCACGTCGACAATGCCGTCGGCATGCAGGTCCTTGGCCATCTGGACAATGTCCTTCATACGCTGGTCGTTGGGCGTAAAGACGGCGCAGTTGATCTTAAAGTAGCGCTCGGCGATGGCATCGAGCATCTCGTCCACCGTCTCACCGGACTCGTCGACCAGGTCCTTGTAGTAGCGCGAGCCCGTGCAGGACTCCTCGCCTACCACAACGCCGCCGGCTTTCTCGATGAGGTTGAACAGCTTCCAGTTGGGCACGGCCATGGGCGTGCCGGTGTACAGGATGCGCTTGGTCCCCTTGGGCGCCACGCCCTCGCCGGCCTCGACACGCTGCTCGCACTCAGCCGCCATATCGTTAATGGCTCCGGTCAGACGTGGCGTGTCGTCCATAAAGGCGGCCTGAACGGTCAGCAGGCTGTCAAGACCGCTGATGGGCGCAGGGTCGGCAGCGCGCGTGGCAGCGAGGCGCTGCAGGGCGCGACGCTTCTCATTGACGGCGTGGATGGCGGCCTTCAGACGCTCGGGCGTAATCGTGACGCCGCACTCTTCCTCGATCTTGGCGGCGAGCTTCTTGACCTCGGCCTTCCAGGTCACGAGCGTCGACTCGTCGTGTACGTTGGGAATATCCATGACGTACATGTTCTTTTGCGTGGCAAAGAACTCGTAGGCTTTCTTCTTGCCATCGCAGGTGTTCTCGCCTACCACCAAGTCACTCGACTCAATGTAGGGGCAGACCTCGCCCAGCTTAAAGCCGGCAAAGCTCTTGATAAGCGGGCAGGTGTTGCGCGGCAGATGCTCCTCGACCTTATCGGTTGCCCAATCGGCACCCGAGCACAGGCCCACGGGAATACCGTCGCAGGCAAGCACAATCTCCTCGGGCACGTACACGCAGAACGAACCGACGATCTTGGTGGCCTCGCCGGCCTCCTTCTTGTCGAGCATCTCCTTAATACGGCCGCTGTGGATGTTGGTGGCCACAAAGTCCAGGTAGGACGTGGACTTGGGGCGATTGTTCTGCGTCAAGAACATATCGCCGTACATCTGGCCCACGGCGCCCAGCAGCATGTCGTGGTCGGCAAGATTCATGCCGAGGCTCTCCCACATCGGATGGAAATCAAATTCTTCAGCCATGACGGTTCCCCTCTCGAACCAAAAACGGATAACAGCGATATCGATGCACGACGGGCGGCGATTGCCCTGCCGTGCTCAAGCCCGGAATTTTGGGGAACCTGCTTTGCGGTTGACTATTTAGTTGTGCGTCGTCTCTCCCGGAGCCGTGAACATACCTGCTCATATGCGGCTCCGAGCGATATATAGGGCACGCGCGGCAACGCGGCAAATGTATGTCGTCTGCGGCATGTGCGCACCCTCCTTTACAAGTTAAGGTCAACTATATCAACGGTCATCGACCATGCGAACACCGTTGACATTCGTACGACAGCGTCGTGTGCCGCCTTTAATAAATTATTATCCTGATTGATAAGAATTTGTCATCTCTCATTCGACGAACGGCAAAAACAAAGCCGCCGAGGCTTATATCCCCGACGGCATTACCCGGCGCTATCGACAAACCAAATGAATCCTGCTCGCATCAAAATGCATGCGCAAGGTCTCCCCCGCCTGCGGCAACTCCTCTACAGGCACGCTCACCTTGTTGACCTTCCACTGCAGACGCGTGGGTGCATCAACACGTGGCACGTCCAACAGCACCAGCCGCTCAAAGCGCGAATCACTCACACGGGCCACGTGCAAATCGTAGCTGTTGCGGCCCCGCTCGGCACGATTGTCAACATGGAAGTAACTTGCGCGAATCCCCAGGTACGCCACGTCATCGGGAACCTCGCGTCCCACGTTAAAGGTCATGCCCCAGTCGAGGGCCTCAACTTCTTCGTCGCCGATCTTGCGCGCCCGGCTTGTGTTCTTGCAGCCCGTCAGGCGCAGCGCCGCCAGTGTCTGCGGGCGGCGAACCACATCCTCGACAGAACCGATCTCTTCAACGTGCCCGTTGTGCATCACGCAGATGCGCTGGCACAGGCGGCACGCTTCGTCGATGTCGTGGCTCACGTAGAGCACGGTGCGGTTGCACACGTCGAACAGGTCGAGCATGTTCTGCTCGAGCGCGCTCTTGAGGTAAGCATCGAGCGCGCTCATGGGCTCGTCAAACATAAAGATGCCTGGGTGCGCCGCCACCATGCGCGCGAGCGCCACGCGCTGCTGCTGGCCGCCCGAGAGGCGCGCGGGATAGCGGTCGGCGAAATCGGCTAGGCCAAAGATGCCCAGGTAACGCTCGGCAAGTTTTTTACGCGCCGCGGCGTCGCCTGCACCCTCAACGCCGGCGCACACGTTATCGGCCACCGTCATATTGGGGAACAGCTGATAGTTTTGAAACATCAGGGCGCATTTTCGCTCCTGGGGCGACAGATTGATGCCCGCCACCGAGTCAAAAAAGGTCACGCCGTTGACGACGATCTTGCCCTCGTCGGGCGTCTCCACGCCGGCAATACAGCGCAAGGTGCAGCTCTTGCCGCATCCGGAGGCGCCGAGCAGCGCCACACGCTCCTCGCCGGCATCGAGCTGAATGTCGAGGGTAAAGCCGGGATAGCGCTTTTTGATATCCAAAACGAGCGACATAGCTTATCGACCTCCCTGCGGTGCCGCGTCATCGCGCATAAGCTCGGCCAGCGCCTCGCGATCGATGCGCAAGGCATCGCCGCCCACCGGGTCAAGCGAATCGCCCTGTCCGGCGAGCTCTTTGGCCTGCTTGCGCTCCGCACGGGAGAGACCGCGCTCGCGATACTTTTGAGAATGCGCCGTGTACATGTTGATGAACAAAATGACCAGGAAACTAAACACGATCACGACGACGACCCAAAAGAGGGCCACCGACGTGTTGCCGCCCATCCACTCAAAGTAGATGGCGATGGGGATGGTCTGGGTAATGCCGGCGTAGTTGCCCGCAAAGAACAGGGTGCAGCCAAACTCGCCCATCGCGCGGGCAAAGGCAAGCACCGCGCCGGCGGCGATGGAGGGCCAGCCGAGCGGCATCATGAGCTTGGCAAAGATGCGACGCTCGGACCATCCCAGGGTTCGCGCGGCATCGAGCATCTGCGTGTCAAGGCTCTCAAAGGCACCGAGCGCCGTACGGTAGACCAGGGGAAACGACACCACCACGGCAGATATCACCGCCGCGGGCCAGGTAAAGACAATCGAGACGCCATGCGCGATGAGCCACTGGCCCACCCCGGTCGAGCGGCCAAACAGCATGAGGAGCAGAAAGCCGCAGACCGTGGGCGGCAGCACCATAGGAATCGTAAAGACCGAATCGAGCAGGCCCTTGATGCGACTCGAGGTACCCATAGTCTTCCACGCGGCAAACAGGCCCAGTGCAAAGGAGATCACCAGGGCAAGGCCGCTCGTTTTGATGGACACCCAAAACGGGCGATAGTCGATGTCGCCCAAAAAGGAAGCCAGAGAGGTCAAGGGCCCCCGCTCATCCCGCAACACGACAGACGATGCTTCTACCATTTGAGCGCTATCAAGCCAACGCGCGCCGCCCTTGGCATCACCCGAGGCCGATGCAATCACCACATAGCGGTCCCCATCCGCACCACGCACATCAAAGCCATAGGTATACCCGCCGGCATCAAACGTTGTTTCCGCCGTAACATACCAAGGAAGATCAACGTCCCCCAGCTGCGCACCTCCCATGGAGTTTGCGCTGTCGAGCTCACAGACGAGGGCCTTGAGACCCGATATGCACTCGTTGTCCTGCGGATCCAATCCATACTTCTCGGCCGCCTTGGGCGATATCCACACCACAACGCGATCGGCAGCAGGCGCCACTACAAGGTCCACGTCCTCGTCAACGGGAAACCGGTAGCCCTCAGGCTGGCCCTCCATGGCACGAGCAGTCCCCTTGGCCAACCGCTCAAAACCCTCAATCCCATAGGAAAGCCCATGAGCGGTCGCAGCAACTTGGGCCCCGTCCTCAGCGACCCCAGCAAACGCAAATCCCGGCACCCAGCAAAGCGCGAAGGTCAAAGCACAGGCGACAAGCATGCTGAATCTATTAAGCACGAAAAGCTCCAAGCGAATACAAGGACGAAGTGAAACACAAAACGATGGAATTATCGCGCCAAGCCGCACTACTCGGAAAGCTCAAAGCCGTACTTAGCCCAAATCTTCTGAGCCTTCTTGTTGGACAGGCAAAAGTCGATAAACGCCTTGGCCTCGTCGGCGTGCTCGGAGCTATCGGCGACAGCACCGGGATACACGATGGGCTTGTGCGAGTCCTCGGGGCACACGAAGGCCTCCTCGATGCCGTCATAGCGGAAGATATCGGAGCTGTAGACAAAACCAGCCACGCAGTCGCCTGTGGACACATAGGCGGCGGCAGTACCAACTTTGTCGGCCAGTGCGACTTTGTCGGCAATCTCGGGAGCATACTCGCCGTCGTCGCCCTCGGTGCCGGTGTAGAGACCCACAGAAGCTAAGGCCTGGTTGGCGTACTTGCCGGCGGGGACGGTCTTGGCGTCGCCGATGGCGATCTTGCCGTCCAGATTCGCGACGTCGGCGATGGCCTCGATCTTGGTGTCGGAGCCCTCAGCGCGAATGATCACGAGGTCGTTGACGAACATGTCCTCACGCGTATCGGCGTCGACGAGCTCGGCGGTCTCGGCGTCATCCATGGTGCCCTTGGAGGCTGTGATGAGCACGTCGACGGCGGCACCGGCGCGCATCTGCTCGACAAGGTCGCCAGACGCCTTAAACTGCGTGTCGGCGAAGGTGGTGCCGGTCTGGTCGGTGTAGAGCTCCTGGACCTCGGGCAGTGCCTTCTCGAGCGAGTTGGCGGCAAAGACCTGCAGCTCGACGGTTTCCTTCTTGGAAGAGGCCTTGGCAGAGCCGGCATCGGATCCGGCCGGCTCGGACGTCTTGCTGCCCGAGCAGCCGGCAAGACCAAGGCTGGCAGCGGCGACAGCAGAAAGCGAGACGAATCCGCGGCGAGAAACCATATCGAACATATTCAACCCTTTCGGACCTTGTGCCCGGGTACCCCACCGCGGGCTATAATCTGCAATCAGATTATACTTTCGCGCGAATAATGATAGTGAGAAATTATTCTCGTCAGAGAATATAGTTTCGAGTTAGCGTGCACCTCGGCGTCGCTTCGGTGGAAAACAAAGGCGGAGCAGCCGTTCAGGTCGCCCCGTCGCAGGTAAACCGCTTAGTTGGTATGTCCGCCGCCCGCTGTCATCTGAGCCGCATGCTCCAGCTGGTCTGCTATGGCCTCCCAGCTTTCGCTGGCGGCCTTCGTAGAACCGGGAAAGTTTACGACAAGTGTATGACCTCGCTGCATGCAAATAGCGCGCGAGAGCATGGCGCGGCGCGTCTTGGTCATCGAGTACGCACGAATTGCCTCTGCAATACCCGGTACGTCGCGGTCGCAGACGGCACGCGTCGCCTCGGGCGTCACATCGCGCATCGAAAGACCCGTGCCGCCGCAGGTGAGCACGACATTGGCGTGGCACTCATCGGAGGCTTCCACAATGGCATCACCAATCTCGCTGACGTCATCGCGCACGACCACATGTGAGGCGACCGTCCAGCCCTGTGCCTCGATAAGTTCCTCGAGTGCGGCTCCAGCCTCGTCCTGGGCAAGATCACGCGTATCCGAGCACGTCACAATCGATATCTTCAGCTCCACAGCATTCCTCCTACAACACGGCGCCCTCGGGCAGGTCGACGCGAACAACGTCCACGACATCTCCTGCCTTGAGCTCACACGGCCCTTCGTCAATACGCAGCAGACAGTTGGCCCGCTGCATCGTGCCGAGCAGCGCCGAATTCTGCGTCTTGGCCTCGGTCACCAACAGCTCACCGGTCTCGGGGTCGCGCAAAACCGTGGCGCGATCGAAGAAGCGTCGGTCCTGGCGCTTCTTCACGCCGTGCGTCAATATCGCCTGCTGCACGGGACGCGTACCCTCGGCAAAGCCGCGCATCTTGCGGATCGCGGGGCGGGCGAGCATCTCAAAGCCCACATACGCCGCCGCGGGATTGCCCGAAAGCCCCAAATACGGCTTGCCCCCAAGCAGGCCAAACGTGATGGCTTTGCCAGGACGCATCGAGATGCGGTCGAAGAGCACCTCGCCCTCGCGCTTGACCAGCGCCGTCACGTAGTCGTAATCGCCCGCAGAGGCGCCGCCGCTCGTAATGACAAAATCGCACTCCTGCACGGCGCGATGCACCAGCTCGGCAATCGCCTGCTCATCATCGGGCGCAATGCCATAGAACACCGGCTCGGCGCCGGCATCGAGCGCTTCGGCCATCAACGCCGAGGAGTTGGAATCGCGAATCTGCCCGCGTGCCGGCAGCTCGCTCGGCGCGACCAGCTCCGTGCCCAGCGAGATAATGCCCACGCGCGGAGCGGCATGGACCTTCACGCTCGCGTAACCGGCGCTTGCCAGCAGGCCAGCGCCGGCCGGGGCCACAACCTCGCCGGCACGCATCACGACGTCGCCGGCATGGGCCTCCTCGGCGGCAGAGCGAACGTTCTCCCCCACTTTAGCAGGCGCCGAAAAGCTCACGTGCGAGCCCTCGTTGCCGTCGCCGTCAAGCACCTCGACGATCTCGTATTTCACCACAGCATCCGCACCCTCGGGCACCGGCGCGCCTGTCATGATGCGGACCGTCTCGCCCGGGGCGATTACGCCATCGAACACATGGCCCGCGGCTTCGTGCCCCACGACGGAAAGCGTCACGGGCGCATTGGTGGACGCTTTGGCGAGGACGACGGCATGCACGGCATATCCATCCATGGCGCTGTTGGCAAACGGAGAGATGTCGATATCGGCCGTGGCGTCCTCGGCCAGGGGAAGACCGGCCGCCTGCCACACGGGAATCTCGACAACTTCGGTGCGATTCACGTGCGACAAGACGATCGCCTGTGCGTCCTCCAACGGAATGAGTTTCTCAGCCATATACACCTCTAGCATGCTGCGGCGCACAACAAAAGCGCCGATTCTTTATGTTTATCTCAGTATAATCCCTCGGCGCGCGACCGCGACTTGGCCTGTACCCGCAAATACATCTGTCGGCCGCAAGCCGCGAAACAAAACCAAAACCAACCCACCGGCTCGTCGCGTTTACCGCGTTTTATAATGCTCGTGTTGCAACCCAAAAGAGGAACGTATGACTTTTACCGACAAACCCGAAAGCGCAAACGAAGCGCAGGATCATTCTCAGTCGCTCGACGACGGCGGCTTTTTCTCCCTTAATGACGTAATCATGGCAGGCAGGCAACAGCTCACCCGCTCCGAGCATCTCTTGGCTGCCGACACGCGCCGCAACGCCCGCAACCTACTCGCGAGCGCCAAGTTGCTCGTACTCGTCGTTATCGTCTCGCTTGCCATGGGCGTTGCCGCTTGGGCGTTTTTGGCCTCGCTGAATATCGCGACCGACTATCGCGAGCACCATGCATGGATTTACGCACTGTTTCCCGTTGTGGGCGTTGCCACCGCATGGGTGTACAAAAACCACGGTCTTGCCGCCAAACGCGGAAACAACCTGGTCATCGACTCCGCTCTGGGCACACGCCTCATCCATATGCGCATGGCCGTCCTCACCTTCGTCTGCTCCACGCTCACGCACCTAACGGGCGGGTCGGCCGGTCGCGAGGGAGCTGCGGTGCAGATTGGTGGCACCATCGCCAGCAACATCTCGAGCCTCGCCCACCTCAAAAAGCATGACCACCACGATCTTATGCTCGCCGGCATCTCGTCGGCCTTTGGCGCCGTATTCGGTTCGCCCCTTGCCGGAGCTTTCTTTGGCATGGAGATGTGCTTTATCGGCAAGATCGACTACACTGCGGGCATCTACTGCCTCGTCGCCTCATTTACCGGCTACTTTACATCGCTCGCCTTGGGAACCGAGTACGAGGCGAATGTCATCGCCAGCGTTCCCAACATGACACCACGGACGGTTGCCATCGTTGTTATCAGCGCAATTATCTTCGGCCTGACGGCACGCCTCTTTGCCTGGTCGGTTCGAACCGTCAAAAGCCTGTACGGTCGCTTTATCACCAATTACCTCGTCCGCGCACTCATAGGCGCACTCGTGGTTTTGGCCGCCTATGCCCTCCTCGACGCCTGGGACTACGCCGGCCTTTCCACGTGGCTTTCCGGCGCCGGGTTTGCCGGCAACACCACCCTGGCGGACGCAGCCATCAAGTTGGTCGTCACAGCGCTTACCCTGGGCGCGGGCTTCCAAGGCGGCGAGGTCACGCCCCTGTTTGGCATCGGTGCGGCACTCGGTGGCTGGATCGGTTGCCTTACCGGGCTTGACCCCAGTTTTCTGGCGGCTCTCGGCATGCTCGGTGTGTTCTGCGCCGGCCTCAACGTGCCCATCACCACCTGCATGATGGCCATCGACCTGTTCCACGGCACGGCTGCCGGGTTCTTTGTCATCGTGGCCTTTATCAGCTACCTAACCGGCGGACACCGCGGCGTGTACCCCGCCCAGCGCATCATCTCACCCAAGCGCCGTTCGCTTATTGTGGATGAGGGCGGTACGGTAGCGGATGCTATCGAGCGCCACAACGACCTGATAGAGTAGATGTAATAATCGCCGTGCAGCCACAATCGGGGGCAATTCGACCTGAGCGCGACCGCACTGTCATGTCACACGCCGGGAGTCGCCCCATGCACGCAACTGATTTTGGTCGCACGCTCATCATCGCCAACCCAGCCGCCCAGTCGGGTGCGGCGCGCGAGGTCGCTGAGCGCCTGCAGCGCTTTTTAGACATGACCGCGCGCTCATCCCAGTTTGACTTGGTGCTGACCGAGCGTATGGGACACGCCAAGAAGCTGGCCGCACAGGCTCAGGGCTATCGCACCGTTATCGCCCTTGGCGGCGACGGCGTGATTCACGAGGTCGTCAATGGACTCATGGCGCAAAAACAGGACGCCCGCCCCGCCCTTGCCGTCCTGCCCGTGGGCTCCGGCAACGATTTTGCCCAAACGCTCGGTATCGACGATTTCTCCGGCAAGGATTTTGGCGCGCTGCTCACCTGCGAGCTGCAACGTCAGGACATCGGGCGCATTCACTCATGGAACCCTGCGAGCGGCAACGGCGAGGCTGCCGTTGAGTACTACGACCAGACGCTCTCCGTCGGTATTGACGCCGCCATCGGCCTGGGCACCACCGAGCTACGCAAAAAGACTGGCCTGGCGGGCGCTCCGCTCTACACCCTCTCGGGACTTGAGCAGTTTGGCCTGCGCTATCGCAACTACCCCATGACAGTCAGCTTTGACGGTGCGCCCGCCGAGCGCGTGAGGGCGATCATCATGGCCATCCAGCTGGGGCCCACCTATGGTTCGGACTATCGTATCTGTCCCGACGCCGACCCGTGCGATGGCATCCTCGACGTTTGCTACGCCTGCGGCCCCGTCCCTCGCGCGATTGCCCTGCCTATGTTTCTTTCGGCCAAGGACGGCCACCATACCAAGTTGCCGCCGGTTCGCATGCGCCGCTGCCGCCATGCCGAGCTCACCCTCGAGGAGCCCGACTACCCCATTCAGGCCGACGGCGAGCCCATCGTCGCTTCGCGCATCGAGGTGGACATCCTTCCCGCCGTCCTCGAAGTCTGGCACCCAACCCGCTAGCTTCACCTAAGTTGCGGTGAAATAGGGACTGTTTATGCAGCCAAAGCCGCAAAACAGTCCCTATTTCACCGCAACTTATTGAGAAGATCATTCCTCCCCGCCCGGCTTGCGACGGTTGGCCTTTTTAATCGCGTTGAAGTGCTTATCGTTGAGCCTGCGCTGGCGAGAGCGCTGTGGCACTTTGGTCTTGACGCGACGGCGCGGTGGACGCCCGCGACGCTCAAGCTCAGCGCGCAGCTTACGCAGACAGCAGCTGCGATTCTGAAACTGACTACGGCTCTCGCGCGCCGTCACGACAATCCCCGTGGGCCCATGCTTCATGCGCACCGCCGAGTCCGTCGTGTTGACGCCTTGTCCGCCCGGACCCGTCGCGCGAAACACCTGCACCTCGCAATCGCGCGCCAACTCCTCGGCCGACATCTCGGCATAGCGCGCATACTCACGCCATCCCATCTTGTTCTCATCCATATCAACACCTCCCCTCATACAAAAAATGTGACAAAGGGAAAGTCCCTTTGTCACATCGAATACCAATCGCTTGTGTTGCGCGCTTAGGCGAAGGTGATCTCGCCGGTCTCGCAGTCCATATCGGCGATACGGGCCAGGCTCTCGACGCGGAAGCCGCGCTCGCGGAGCTTATCGCCACCGCCCTGGAAGCCCTTCTCCACGGCAATGCCAATACCGGACACCTCGGCACCCGCGGCCTCGCAGATCTTGATAAGACCCTCAAGAGCGCAGCCGTTGGCCAGGAAGTCGTCGATAATCAGGACCTTATCGCCCTCGGACAGGAAACGCTTGCCCACGATAACCGGGTACTCCTTCTGTTTGGTAAAGGAGTAGATGGTCGTAGCATACTGCTCGCCGTCGAGGTTAATGGACTGGGCCTTCTTGGCAAAGACCACCGGCACGCCGCCAAAATGCTGAGCTGCGATGCAGGCCATGCCAATGCCCGAAGCCTCAATCGTCAGGATCTTGTTGATCTCGACACCCTTGAACAGACGGGCCCACTCGGCGCCCATGTGGTCGAACAGCTCAACGTCGCACTGGTGGTTGAGGAAGGCATCAACCTTAAGGACGTTACCGGCCTTTACGATGCCGTCATGGCGAATACGATCCTCAAGCTCCTGCATGGCGCAACCCCTTCTCGCGGCAACGATACCGCGCGATTAATAAACGTTGTTCGATAGTCTACCACGGACCGACCCCCGCCCGCCCCACAAGCCGCATCGCACCACAAACCAGTTTTCGAGACGGCGCGAATACGTGGCAGACAGCCTCCCAACACGCTAATGGCGGGCGCGCATCTTCACCAAACGCACCATGGCAAGCGCAAAGCCCGCTGCCGCCACAGCCATGAGCACGTAGAACACCGAACGAAAACCAAACAGGAACACATCCGGACGGCCTGCAACAAAACTGGTCACGGCCTCGCCCATCGCCACACTCATCTGCCCATACAGGATATGCGACGCCGCCGTAATGCCCACTGCCATACCCGCATAGCGCGCCAGGCTGCCCAGGCTGCCCGCAAAGCCGAGCGCTTCGCGCGGAGCCGAACCCATGTACAGCGAGTTGTTGGGACTCTGGAAAATCGACGTGCCGCACGACATAAACGCGACACAGCACACGATCACTGGGATGGAAGAGTGCTCGTCAAGCGTACTTACCGCAAAGAGACCGCATACGTACACGCCCAGGCCGACCGCCGTGGGGCCCTCGCAGCCTACACGGTCCGAAACCGTACCCGAAAGCGGGCCGATAAAGGCATTCACCATCGGCAGCGCCAAAAAGAGTAGTCCGGAAATATCGGAGCTAAAGCCATGGGCATCCTGGAAATAGAACGGCAGAATAAACTCGGATGCGCCAATGCCAACGAACACGATGAGCATGCAGGCTAGGTTGATGGTGAAGGCCGAATTTGCAAAGCAGCGACGAGCGGCCTCGATCATGGACATGGGACGCTTGCCGGCCTCCGGCTTAACATGCGGCAGCGTGTAGAGCCCCACGATAAACGAGATGACGCCAATGGGCAGGTTGATGAGGAAGATGCTCTCCCAGGGAAAACTTGCCACCAGCATGCCGCCGAGCACGGGGCCACACATCATGCCGAGGGCCACGAAGGTCGCGAGGATACCCATGGCACGACCGCGCTCGCGCGCCGGAAACGACTCGGTGATGATGCCCATATTGTTGGCCATCGCGGCGGCACAGCCAATGCCCTGCACGAAACGCGCCAAGATAAGCACCTCGAGCGAAGCCGAAAGCCCGCAAAGCAACGAGCCACCCGTAAAGACGATTACACCAAGCTGGAACACATTCACCTTGCCGCGCACATCGCCCAAGCGGCCAAACGGCAGCATGGCGACACACGTCGCGAGCAGATACACCGAGCTCACGAGCTGAATGCGGTCGAGACCCACCCCCAGCTCCTTTTGCATCACTGGGAGCGCCACCGTCACGATGCTCGCATCCAGACACGCCATAAAGGTCATGACGAGCACGGTGAACAGAATCGCCCATTTATTCTTACCGTGGGTGTCGCCCTCCAGGGCAATGTGTTCGCGGCGCAGCTGCTCGGCAGTTTTCTCCATGTATATCCTTTCTATCGTGCAACGCAAAAATGGGACCCCAATCGCCTACAAACGGTCACGATCGGGGTCCCGCCTACGGAATCGGAACTATGAGGACGTCGTCAGCCGAAAAGCCGTCCCACGCCTCGCACGCACGCTAGCCTAGCACTGCTCGAGCGCCTGCTCAAGGTCGGCAATCAGATCGGCCGTGTCCTCAAGGCCGCACGACAGGCGCACCATGTCGGCGGAGATGCCGCAGGCGATGAGCTCCTCGTCGTTCATCTGGCGATGGGTGGCGTTTGCCGGGTGCAGGCAGCAGGTGCGGGCATCGGCCACGTGCGTGGCAATCTGGGCGAGCTTAAGACTCTTCATAAAGGTCTCGGCCGCCGCACGACCACCGGTAAAGCCAAAGCTCACGACGCCGCAGGTACCGTTGGGCATGTACTTCTGAGCCATGTCGTAGTACTTGTCGCCCTCCAGGCCCGGATAGCTCACGAAGCGCACTTTGGGGTGGCTCTGCAGGAACTTGGCAACGGCCAGGCCGTTCTCACAATGACGCGGCATGCGCACGTGCAGGCTCTCGAGCGAGCTGTTCAGGAAGAAGGCCGCCTGCGGGTTCTGCATGGGGCCGAGGTCGCGCATGAGCTGCGCGGTGGCCTTGGTAATGAAGGCGCCCTCGCGACCGAACTTCTCGGCATAGGTCACGCCGTGGTAGCTCTCGTCGGGCGTGGTGAGACCCGGGAACTTGTCCGCATGGGCCATCCAGTCAAACTGGCCGTGATCGACGATCACGCCGCCCAGGTAGGCCGCATGGCCATCCATGTACTTAGTAGTGGAATGCGTGACGATGTCGGCGCCCCACTCAAAGGGACGGCACATCACGGGCGTCGGGAAGGTGTTGTCGACCATCAGCGGTACGCCGTGGTCGTGCGCGGCCTTGGCAAAGCGCTCAATATCGAGCACGGCAAGGGCGGGGTTGGCGATCGTCTCGCCAAAGACGAGCTTGGTGTTGGGCTGGAAGGCTGCCTCGAGCTCCTCGTCGGTGCAGTCGGGGGCAACGAACGTGCAGGTCAAGCCCATACGACCCATGGTATGGGCAAGCAGATTGTAGGTACCGCCGTAGATGGCAGAGCTTGCGACCACGTGATCGCCGGCACCGGCCACGTTAAAAATCGCGAGGAAGTTCGCAGCCATGCCCGAGCTCGTGAGCATCGCAGCGGTACCGCCCTCCATCTCGCAGATCTTGGCGGCAACCAAATCGCACGTGGGGTTCTGCAGACGGCTGTAGAAATAGCCCGACTCCTCTAGGTCAAACAGCTTGCCCATGTGCTCCGAAGTGTCGTACTTCCACGTGGTGGACTGGTAGATGGGCACCTGGCGCGGCTCCGCATCTCCCGGGTGATAGCCGCCCTGAACACATGTGGTACCGATGGTCTGCTCGCTCATATCTTGCTCCCTTGCCTGGGTTACGTTTTATTCGGTTCACGATACCGCTACCCTGCACCCCTCTCAACCCATCACCAAGGTAGGTTATGGGACAAATTGATCAAGGGTATTCATCTCAAGTCTTGGGCATTTGCTCGATAGATAAAAATGAGGCATCCATGAACCTCTCGATGATAACACGCACCGTCACGGGTACCATAGGCGGGTACACCGTGACCAAGGAGACAACGATGAAGCAAATCGATACGGCCCAGCTCGACATCAACGCCTGTCAGGCTCAGGCTGCCGAATACCACGCCCGCGGCTTTAACTGCGCCCAGGCCGTCGCCTGCACGCTCGCGCCCGCCGTCGGGCTCGACCCCCAGGTCGCCTTTACCCTCACCGAGGGCTTTGGCGCCGGCATGGGCGGCATGACCGAAACCTGTGGCGCCATCTCGGGCGCCGTGGCCATCATGGGCTTTGTAATGAGCGACGGCATGGAAAACCCAAAGACCAAGGGCCAGACCTACAAGCTGTCGCGCGAGATCGCCAAGCGTTTTGGCGAAAAGAACACGACGACCGTCTGCGGCACGCTCAAGGGCATCCGGTCGGATAAGGGTCCGCTCCGCAGCTGCCCCGGCTGCATCGACGATGCCATCGAGATCGCCTGCGATATGCTAAAGCAGCTCGCCGAGTAAACACCAGCGGCATAAAACGACGGCCGGCGCGCTTGGGATCCATCCAAAAGCACGCCGGCCGTCGCCGTTAGAACTCGGCATATTCGGGAGCGCCGACCTCAATCTCCTCGCGCCCCGCCATAAGCTCGCGCATCTTGGCGCAAAATGGCTCCTGCTCCCCCGCCTTAAACACCAAGTGAAGTGTCACGGCATCCGCGTAATCGGTATCCGAAACCTTGGCACCCGAATCCTGCGCCAAGCGAAGCGCCTGCTCATACTGTGGATAGGCCACATGCACATCAACCGGCACGACACTCGTCATCTCGACGATCTGCCCGGACACCTGAGCCTCGGCCACCGCCGCCTGCGTTGCCGCGGTATAGGCGCGCACCAAGCCACCAGGCCCCAACAGCGTGCCACCAAAATAGCGCGTCACCACGCAGCAAACATTTTTGAGCCCCGCACCGCGCAGCACCTCGAGCGTCGGCATGCCGCTCGTGCGGCTCGGCTCACCATCATCGCTCTGGCGCTCGCGCCCATCGACCAAAATCCACGCGGGAACATTGTGTCGAGCGTCGTAATGACGTTTGCGAACCATCTCGATAAAGGCATTCGCCTCATCCTCGGACTCAATATGGACCAGCTGGGCAATAAACCGGCTCTTGCGGTCCACAAACTCGCCCGTAGCCTCATTATTCGATTGCAGAGTAAAATAGCTGTCCAACAAAGCCCCTCAATAGAATAAAGCGCAGCAACAAACAGCCTCAATAATACGGCAAAGGCCGTACCGATAACCCCAGTAAATAGAACGGCAACGCCAATGACCAGGCAAAAACAGCGAGACGGCGTCAGCTGAGTCGATTTGGCCCGAAAGAGGAGGGAGCACGCCTTATGGCGGCGACCGACGAATGAGCGCCAAATCGGCCAGCTGACGCCGTCGAAGGCGAGAACCCGTCAGCGCGAGCAAAGTGCCTTGAAAGACGAGGGCATTGACCTTAAGGTCATGCCCGAAGGCTTGAAAGGCAGATTGCCGCACTGACGGGTTCGCAGCGTCAACAAAGTGCTGAGTGGGCCTGTAAGCCGGGTTCTGTCGTGAACGGTCATTTATCTTGTCTGCACGTTACCATGCAGCTCCACGCACGCTACCCGAAC
This sequence comes from Coriobacteriaceae bacterium, assembly GCA_902364645.1. GTDB lineage: Bacteria > Actinomycetota > Coriobacteriia > Coriobacteriales > Coriobacteriaceae > Collinsella. The sequence goes on from CABJEP010000008.1 coordinate 84,967, forward strand.
GCGGACCGGGCCGGCCCATAGCGTTCCTATTCGCGCTTGCTCCGGATGGGGCTTGCCAAGCCGCCGTGTTACCACGACGCTGGTGGTCTCTTACACCACCGTTTCAGCTTTTCCCTTTACGCCTTGCGGCGCAGGTGGGAGTCTTCTTTTCTGCGGCGCTTTCCGTCGGATCACTCCGCCCGGCCGTTAGCCGGCATCCCGCCCTCTGGAGCCCGGACTTTCCTCACGCGTGCTGCAAGCAGCACATCGCGCGACCGTTTGGCCCACTCAGCAGTGCAAGAGTGTAGCACACCGTTGCCGCAGGCAATGGCACAACACAAGCGTTCGACACGATAAACCAAGAACCGCGCTATGCAGTACAATAGGGGTGTCGATGGGCAACGTCGCCAGTCGAGACGCGACCGCGCTCCGCACCTCTCCGTCTACTCGGTGCGTTCCCGCCTCCTCCCCGAGGCGGGATGTCGGCATTTTTCATGCACAGACAACCCAATAGTCTGCGAACAGCCAGGGCAGCATTGCGCACGGGCAGCATCGCGTACCTCAACAACAAATGCAAAAAAGGGACCCGTCCATTGCGGACGGATCCCTTAAAACAAGTGATCGTCAAACCGATTTACTCGGCGTCGGTCTCCTCGTCCTTCTTCTCGGAAGGCAGCGGGGTAACCTCGATCTCGACGCCCAGAGTCTCAGCAGCGGACTTCATGGACAGGGAGATACGACGACGGTCGAGGTCGATCTCCATGACCTTGACCTGAACCTTGTCGCCCACGTGGGTGACCTGAGAAGGCTGATCGACGTGCTTGTTGGCCATCTCGGAGATGTGCACCAGGCCCTCGATGCCCTCGCCCAGGTCGACGAAAGCGCCGAACGGGACAAGCTTGGTCACAGTGCCCTCGACGATAGCGCCGACGGGGTACTTCTTGACCAGTGCGCGCCACGGATCCTCGGTGGTCTGCTTGAGACCCAGGGAGATGCGCTCGCGGTTGAGATCGACGTCGAGAACCTCGACCTCGACCTCCTGGCCGACCTTGACAACCTCGGAAGGATGGTTGACGTGGTTCCAGGAGAGCTCGGAGATGTGGATGAGGCCGTCGATACCGCCGAGGTCGACGAAGGCGCCGAAGTCGACGATGGAGGAAACGGTGCCCTGGAGACGCATGCCAGACTTGAGCTTGGACAGGATCTCGGAGCGCTCGGCCTTACGGGACTCCTCGAGCACGACGCGACGGGAGAGGACGACGTTGTTGCGGTTGCGGTCCATCTCGATGACGCGGGCCTCGATGCGGGTGCCCATGTAAGAGGTGAGGTCCTTGACGCGACGGAGGTCGACGAGGGAAGCGGGCAGGAAGCCACGCAGGCCGATGTCGAGAATCAGGCCGCCCTTGACAACCTCGATAACCTCGCCCTCAACGTTCTCGCCGGAGTTGAACTTCTCCTCGATGCGGTTCCAAGCACGCTCGTACTCGGCACGCTTCTTGGACAGGACCAGACGACCGTCCTTGTCCTCCTTCTGGAGAACCAGAGCCTCGATGGGATCACCGAGTGCAACGATGTCTGCAGGGTTAGCGTCCTTGCGGATGGACAGCTCGCGGACCGGGATAACGCCCTCGGACTTGAATCCGATGTCAACGAGCACCTCGTCATGCTCGATCTTAACTACAGTGCCGTTAACGAGATCGCCCTCATCAAAGTCGGTAATCGTACCGTCGATGAGGTTGTTCATCTCCTCCTCGTTGACATCGTCAAGAGAGAAAATGGACGAGTTCTGAATCTCACTCAAAGGTGGACCCCTTTCGAACTACGGGGCCCCGATTGCTAGGACCTACAGAAGGGTGCGACAAGCACACAACGTTTAGGAACACTCGGGAGCCGACAGATACTAATGTGACGCTTATGCAATCACGTTCGTATAGGTTACGGGGAAATGAGTTCGATTTCAAGCGTGAACTGCGTTTTTTTACTCGTGTGGAGACTTTTTCGTAATCTTATGGACAGCTGTCTCCACAACTTCACGATAAGCAGTTTGCCCATACGCCTTTGAGGTAAAGTATCCGGAGCCAACGATTCTAGAACGATTTATCGAGAAAGGTGCCCGCGTGCTCAAAGCAGTCGTTTTCGATATGGACGAGACGCTTCTTAGCATCAACCTCAACGCATTCATCCTTCGGTATTTTAAGGATGTCTCGTCGATGCTCGCGGACATCGGGCGACGCAGCCGCGGCGGCACTATGGCACGCCTCGGCACCATCTTGGTCGACCTCAACGCCAACCGCCGAAGCGGCACGGATAATCGCACCAATCTTGAGTTCTACCAAGAAGAGGTTGAGCGCCGGTGCGGCATTTGCCTCTCGGACCCACTCATCTACGAAGCGTTTACCTACTACGACCGAGAAGTTCTTCCGTACAAGAACGACGATGTCATCAACGCCCACGCCATGCCCGGCGCACACGCCGCGCTTCAGGCCGTACAGGATGCAGGACTGCGTTGCGCGCTCTTTACCAACCCCAGCTTTCCGCAGGGGGCCATCGAGTGCCGCATGGGTTGGGGCGACCTGGCCGACGCCCCCTTTGAGCTCGTCACGCACATGGGAAACACCACCCGCTGCAAGCCCGATGCCACCTACTATCTAGAGCAGCTTCAGGTGATGGGGCTCGAGCCGCACGAGGTCCTCATGGTGGGCAACGACCCCAAGCGCGACTTCCCCAGCCCCGCCTGCGGCATTCAAACCGCCTATGTTGGCCAGGGCAAACCAAGCCGAGCCACCTGGCGCGGAACCATGGAAGACTTCGCCCGCGACTTCAACGCCGTAGTAGAAGCCTTCTACGAACACCAAGTAGCCGACGAACTCTCGTAAGAATCAGAACATCTAACACAGTTGCGGTGAGATAGTTCCTGTTTGACCCTCAACCGGGCCATTTTAGGAACTATCTCACCGCAACTTAACTACTAGCAGATACGAGTCTTGCCGATCATGATGTTAAGGATCTCGACGTCGGTATCCTTCATGCCCACGCGGCCCACGTAGCCCATGCTAGCGATTGTCTGCTCGACGGTATCCTGAATGAGGCCCTCGCCGGCACGGAAGCCGCGGCCCTGCATAGCCATATCGTGACCCAGAATCGCAGCGTCCACGGCTGCCGAAATCTTAGCCGCGCAACTCGCCTTGGCGCCATCGCACACGATGCCGCCCACGTTACCGAGCGTGTTGGAGACCGTCGCGCCAATCTGCTCGCGCGTGCCACCGCACAGCCAGGTAATCGCGGCACCGGCACCGCACGCGGCACAAATAGCACCGCAAAACGCCGAGAGTGCACCAATATAACTTTTGATATGCACGGCGATAAGATCGGACAGCATCACGGCGCGCACCAGGCGCTCGTGGTCGCAGCGCAAATACTCGGCATACTCCATAACGGGCAGTGCGCAGGTAATGCCCTGATTGCCCGAGCCGCACACGATGGCGACCGGCAGCGCGCAGCCGTTCATGCGGGCGTCGGACCCGGCGGCTGCACGGGCGCGGGCACGGCAGGCGACGTCATCGGCACGAGCGCCCAACAGCGTACGGCCGACCTCGGCGCCCCAAGCGTGCGCCAGGCCCTCGGCACTGATCGCACCGTTCAGCTCAATCTGACGCTCAACGGCAGCGCGGGCGCCCTCAATGTCGCCGCCCTCGATAAAGTCGACGATGGACTCAATCGACATGGGCGTGTCGGCGCTATCTGCCGCACGCTCGGCCACGACGCGCTCGGCGCAGGCGGCACACTCCCCCGCCGACTTGCCGCACACCGGAATACCGTCGAGCGTATGGCACGTGACATTGGTGTGATGGTCGGTAATCTCGACGACCGCGGTATGGCCCCCGGCTGTAGCAGTCACCTTGATGTAGAGGTTGGGCACACCCTCGACAAGCGACACATCGCAGTAACCGGCATCGGCGAGGAGCTCGGACACGCGAGAACGGTCTTCGTCGTTAACGCTCTCGAGCACCTCGAGCGCGCTCTTGGCGTCGCCGCCCACAGCACCCAACACGGCCGCCGCTTCAATACCGTGCATACCGCCCGAGTTGGGCACGGTCACGCTCTTAACGTTCTTGATGATGTTGCCCGAGCAGGCAACGTCCATATGATCGGGTTCACAACCGAGCGTCTGGCTCGCCAGCGCCGCTGCATAGGCAACGGCAATAGGCTCGGTGCAGCCGAGCGCACAGACAAGCTCGCGGTTCAAGACATCGCAAAAAGCGGCATCGCGAATGGAATCGGTAGGCATAGGTATCTCCTGCTTACATAACGGACTGGGCTCTCGATAATAATTAGTTCTATTATTTGATAACAATGCATCAAAAACCGCAACCATGGTTCCGATGGACGGCCCTCAAGCGCCATCTGACGGCATTCATTCATGAGAAGCCCGTCTTGTTGCATGCTAAAGCGTTTGACCAAAAAACGCCCGAGCGTTTACACAAAAGTCGCGCTATCATGCAGTCGAACGCGGTAAAACCTTTAGCAATTCCGCCGCACGGACCAGAGAGGAACCACTCATGAAGATTGGTATCGGCAACGACCATGCCGCCGTCGAGCTCAAGAACATCATCTCCGAGCACCTGAAGGAGCGCGGCTGCGAGGTCGTGAACTATGGCACCGACACCTCCGAGAGCTTTGATTACCCCATCGCCGGCTACAAGGTGGGTAAAGCCGTTGCCAACGGTGACGTCGACCTGGGTATCCTGATCTGCGGTACCGGCGTCGGCATCAGCCTGGCCGCCAACAAGGTCGAAGGTGTTCGCGCCGTCGTGTGCTCCGAGCCCTTCAGCGCCAAGCTCTCGCGCATGCACAACAACACCAATGTGCTCGCCTTTGGTGCCCGCGTCGTGGGCTCCGAGCTCGCCAAGATGATTGTCGACGAGTGGCTCGACGCCGAGTTTGAGGGCGGTCGTCACGAGCGTCGCGTTAACCTCCTCAACGAGATCGACCACACGCGCGGCCTCAAGGTCGTCGACGAGGCCTAAACTACTCAGTGCCACAAGCTAACAGCAGGGGCCCGCTCGGAACTCATGTCCGAGCGGGCCCCTTCATAGATTTTGGAATAAAAAGGGCGCCGCGGATGGAGTTCCGCGGCGCCCAAGCCACACGCTAACAGCTTTAAGGAGTCAAAGCTGGTTTAGCCAAAAAAGCGCTTAATCTCGATCTCGGCGTTCTCCAGGCAGTCGGAGCCGTGGATCACGTTGGCGTTGACATCGACGGCAAAGTCGCCGCGAATGGTGCCAGGAGCGGCATCAAGCGGGTTGGTGGCGCCCATGAGGGTGCGCATCTTAGCAACGGCAGAAGGACCGGAAACGACCATCTTGACGACCGGACCGCTCGTCATAAAATCGCACAGACCGCCAAAGAAGGGCTTGTCGTTGAGGTGAGCATAGTGCTCCTCGACGGTAGCGCGCTCAAGCGTGGTCATCTCCATGCGCTCGATGACGAGGCCGCTACGCTCAATGCGAGCAACGATTTCGCCAATCTTACGGTCGCGCACGGCGTCGGGCTTAATCATGATGAAGGTCTTCTCGATAGCCATAAGGTAGCCTTTCAAGTAGGTTCGCGCGTGCCCAAGTCCCATTCCGGCACCCGCCTGGACTGCATCGTAACAGAGTTTTAGCTGCAGTTAAACAAAAAGCTGTGTATTGAAACGCTGCAATTTATTAAAGCGCTTTATATATGTCACTTCTGTTTCGAAGCCCGATTAGAGTACCATCCGACCGCCCATCAACCGCATCGAACAGAGCAGACGGTCGGTTGCCACCCGCGAACGTATCCCCTTCACAACCTGCCCAAAGGTCCTACAGAAGTTCTCGATAAGCCCCTCCCCCATAGCAACAAAAAACGGGCGTCCGCAACAGCAGGCGCCCGGAAAACGATTTATCAATAAATGGCCAAAGCAGCTTCAGCCAAAACCTTACTTTGCTCCGTGGCCCATCTCGACGACCTTAGTCAACGAGCCAAACACACCCTCATCGGCCGCAAGCTGCGCTTCGGCGCGCCCCAACTGCACGGCAACGGCGGCAGGGGCGGTACCGCCCTCGGTCGTGCGCGCAGCGACAATCGACGGGATGTCGAGCGCCTCGGTAATATCGCGCTCAAAGAGCGGGCTTGCCTCCTGGAACACCTCAAACGGCAGATCCTCAAGATTGCAGCCGCGCTTCTCACACATCAGGACCAAATGCCCCACCACGGCGTGCGCCTCGCGGAACGGCAGACCACGCTTAGCCAGGTAGTCGGCAACGTCGGTGGCGGCAAGGTGACCCACGCCGCACTCGCGTGCCATGGCGCCCTCGTTGACGGTCCAAGTCGAAATCATACCGGCCATAACCGACAGGCACTGCATGAGCGTGTGGGCGGTATCGAGCGCGCCCTCCTTGTCCTCCTGCAGGTCCTTGTTATAGGCCAACGGCAGACCCTTCATGGTCACGAGCAGCTGGACCAGGTTGCCGTACACGCGACCGCTCTTGCCGCGAATAAGCTCGGCAAAGTCGGGGTTTTTCTTCTGAGGCATGATGGACGAGCCGGTGGAGTACGAGTCGGAAAGCGTGATAAAGCCAAATTCGGAGCTCGACCACAGCACGATCTCCTCGGAAAGACGCGACAGGTGCATGGCCATGACGGAGCCGGCATAATGCAGGTCGAGCAGGAAATCACGGTCGGAAACAGCATCGAGCGAGTTAGGAATCACGCCCGCAAAGCCAAGTTCGGCAGCCGTCATCTGGCGATCGAGCGGATAGCTCGTACCGGCAAGCGCGGCAGCACCCAGCGGGCAGTTGTCGGCGGCATCAAAGGCGGCCTTCAGACGTGTAAAGTCGCGCGCGAACATCCAGGAATACGCCAGCAGATGATGTGACAGCAGCACGGGCTGAGCATGCTGCATGTGCGTGTAACCCGGCAGAATCACCTTGTCGTACTTCTTGGCCGCATCCACCAGCACGTGGCGCAACTGCAGGTTGGCCTCCATGAGCTCCTTGGCCAACGCCTTGACGCCCAGGCGCGTATCGGTCGCCACCTGGTCGTTGCGCGAACGTCCGGTATGCAAGCGCTTGCCGGCCTCGCCGATGCGACGCGTCAGCTCGCTCTCGATGGACATATGGATGTCCTCGTCGTTGATATCGAAGGTGAAGTTACCGGCGTCGATATCCTGTTCGATTCCGGTCAGGCCCTCGGCAATCGCCTGCTCATCCTCGGCACTGATGATGCCCTGGGCCGCCAGCATCTTGGCATGCGCCTTAGAACCGGCGATATCCTGCTTATAGAGATGTTTGTCGGCCGGCAGCGACGCGCCAAACTCCTGCGTGACCTCGGCCACTCCCGCCTCAAAACGACCGCCCCAAAGAGCCATGGAACCGTCCCCTTTCATCAAATACCAAAACAAGCGCCCAAAGCAATGCGCCATATCACTAAAGCGATTTTTCAACCGCTAGTTTTGCATATTCCCCACCGTGCGCGAGGCCATATAGCTAATTTGCAAAGAAGTGACGCACCATGCACTTGGCGCCCAACGTCTCCCTCCGGATGTTGCCCTGCGAACCATCGATCCAGGCCTTCAGGCTCATAGGAACGTCCTCGACCTTTGCAGCATCGAACTCGGGCACGAGGGCAAGTAAAGCATGCGCGATAGCATTGAGCATAATGGATACTCCTCATATATATAGGCGCAGAGCCGCCAAATTGATAGAAGGAGCCCCGCCGGACAACCCCGGCGGGGCTCGGACTCAGCCGCAGACGCGGCATCATATATGCGGGCGGAACGTAGGGGCCACCGATGTTAAGAAGTGTCAGCAAGCATAACGAAAGGTAGGGACCCCGTGCGCCCGTTATGTATCACGCGGATGGGCGCGCGGATACCAAGGGAAGGAAGGCTTAAGCCTGGACGGCAGCGGAGCTGGGACCCTGGACCTTAGCCCACGTCTTGAGCGACAGCGTATCGATCTCGATAAAGCCGGCGCTGGCCTTCTCGTCAAACGTGGTGTCGCGGTCGTAGGTGGCCAGACCGTAGTCATAGAGGCTGAAGGGGCTCTTGCGGCCGACGACATGGCAGTTGCCCTTAAAGAACTTCAGACGGACGGTGCCGGTCACGAACTTCTGGGTGTCGGCCATAAAGGCGTCGAGCGCGTTTTTGAGTGGGCTGTACCACTGGCCGTTGTACACGGCGGTGGCCCAATCCTGCTCGAGCTTAATCTTAGTCTTGAGCAGGTCGCCCTCAACGCAAATGTCCTCGAGTGCCTTATGGGCGGTAATGAGCGTCAGGGCGCCGGGAACCTCATAGCACTCGCGGCTCTTGAGGCCCACCAGACGATCCTCGACCAGGTCGAGACGGCCAAAGCCGTTGTCGCCCGCAATCCTATTGAGAGCGATGACGATCTCGGAGAGCTTCATCTTCTTGCCGTCGACGGCGACGGGCTTGCCGACCTCAAACTCAATCTCGGTATACGTCGGGGTGTCGGGCGTGTCCTCGGGATTCTTGGTCATAACCCAGGCGTCGTCGAGCGGCTCATTCCAGGGGTCCTCCAGGTGGCCACACTCAATGGCACGACCCCACAGGTTGTCGTCGATGGAATAGGGGTTGTCGTTGGCACCCTCGGGAACCGGCACGTTGTGGGCGTGGGCATAGGCGACCTCGTCGGGACGGCACTTCAGATCCCACTCGCGAACGGGGGCGATAACCTTAAGCTCGGGGTCGAGGGCCTTGACCGCAGCCTCAAAACGAACCTGGTCGTTACCCTTGCCGGTGCAGCCGTGGGCGACGTAGGTCGCGCCAAACCCGTGAGCGACCTCGACAAGCTTCTTGGCGAGCAGCGGGCGAGACAGGGCGGAGAGCAGCGGGTACTTGTTCTCGTACATGGAATTTGCGGCGATGGCCTTAGTCAGGAACTCATCGGAGAACTCGTCGCGCAGGTCGAGCACCTGGCAATCGAGAACGCCCAGGTCGAGCGCCTTCTGCTTCTTGGCATCCAGGCCGGTCTCCTCCTGGCCCACGTTGCCGCAGACGCAAACGACATCGAGATTCTTCTCGTCCTGGAGCCACTTGACACATACGGATGTATCAAGACCACCGGAATATGCGAGAACGACTTTTTCCTTGCTCATGGCTGTTTCCTTTCGCCCTTGGTAGCTAGTTAGAACATCGGTCAGTTGCAAGTCATTTCGAGGTCAAAAACCGTGCAATATCAGGTTAAATAGCAAAAAGCAGCACAACATGCCCTAGAAACATGCGTCTATGTCGTGCTAAAACCCAACGACCTCAAAATGACTCTGTTGGAGCATTTAGCCCCATACGGACAGAGACGATTGTTATCGTCGTCGGGAAATTGCGCGCTGGCGTCGGATGGCATTGTCTGCAGTAGTGATGATCTTTACGAACTGCATCTGCCTCTCCTTTCACCTATCGCCGGGCGCAATTCTAATATCGTAAACGGTACCTTTTCCTCGGTAAGCGGTTGTTTTTCCGTCTCCGTTTTCGATGGTCGCTATATTACGCTAAAGTGCCTACAGCGCAAGCGACAAATTCAAATTTCTGAAAATTTTTTTCATTACTTTGTGAAGCGTGGTGCAAACACGCTCCGTTCCTGCGACAATACGCTCGGTTACTGGTTGATGGTTATAACGTCTGAAACAATTTCGAAACGAAAGGCTCGCTTTTATGCAAACTTACGAATCGGACGCCAATATCGGAAACATTAAGCTCATCGCCGTCGACATGGACAAGACACTGCTGACCGACGAGCGCGTGCTGCCGCAAGGCCTTGACGAACGCCTGGACAAGCTCGCCGAAGCCGGCATCGTATTCTGCCCCGCCAGCGGACGTCCCGCCCCCAAGCTCGAAGAGATGTTCGAGGGCATCAAGAACCGCCTCGCCTTTTGTCCCGACAACGGCGCATGCTTGATCTATCGTGGCAGCTATATCTATAAGAGCATTATCGACGTGGAGCTGTACCAGCAGGTCTTGAGCCGCGCCTCGGAGGATCCTCGCGCTGTCCCCGTCCTGTGCTGCTTCGACGAGTTCTACGTGCTTGCCCGCGACCATCAATACCACGACGAGATCAGCGTCTACTACAACACAATCAACTACGTCGACAGCTTTGAGGGCATTGATATCGAGTCCAACAAGATCTCGATCTTCTTCCCCGCCTACGATGCCGAGCCCGCATTCCGCGAGACCTATAGCCCCGAGTTCTCGGACAAGCTCTACGTCACCAATGCCGGGCGCGAGTGGATCGACTTCATGAACTTGGGCGTCGACAAGGGCGCCGGCGTCGCGCACCTATGCGAGCACCTGGACATCGATATCGCCGACGCCGCCGCCGTGGGCGATACGTACAACGATATCCCCATGCTGGAGCGCGTCGGACATAGCTTTATCGTGGACAACGCCGAGGAGCATATGAACGCGCATGCTAAGTGGCGCATTCCGAGCAACAACGACGGGGGCGTACTGACGCTCATCGACGCCATCTTGGCGGCTCGGTAGCCGTCCCATCGGGCCTGACCGGGCGGCACGGGATAACTTTTCGCTCGGTCAGGTCCTGCGCAAGACGAAAGCCACATTAAGTGGCTTTCTTTGCGTGCGGAATCTACGAAAAGTTAACCCGTGCCGCCCGGCCAGGCCCTAGGTTTACTTTCCTGCCGCCAAGATGGCGTCTTGAGTGTCTAGATACTTAGCTGAAATGATTTGAGCAGAGGGGAGCTCCTTGTTGGGAGGGGCTCCCCTCTGTTTTGGTTACTGTGGGACAAATTAATCAGTAGTGTTTGTCCCAAATCTTAAGTATGTGGGGGCTTGCGTCTTGGGCGAGCTTGCCTTATGGAGTGCTTCCCTATTTCGCGTCGGCCCAGGTTATGCCGGTACTGGCTTCGGCGATCAACGGTACGCGGAGGTCTACTACGTGTTCCATGGCGTCGCGGACCATGGTGGTTAGGCGCTCGACTTCGTTGACGGGGCACTCAAAGTCCAGTTCGTCGTGTACCTGCAGGATCATGTGGGCGGCAAAGCCCTCTTCTTCCAGGCGGCGGCTTACGCGGGCCATGGCGATCTTGATGATGTCGGCGGCGGTGCCCTGCATGGGGTGGTTCATGGCCGTGCGCTCGCCAAAGCCGCGGAGTTGCGGATTTTTGGCCTTGAGCTCCGGAATGTGGCGACGGCGGCCGTACATGGTCTCGGCGTAACCTGTCTGCTTGGCACGCACCACCACGTTGTCGAGGAACGTGCGCACGCCCGGATAGGCCTCATAGTAGCGGTCGATCATGTCGCGCGCCTCGGCCATCGAGATATGCAGCGACTGCGACAGACCGTAGGCCTGCTGGCCATACACAATGCCAAAGTTCACGGCCTTGGCGCGACTGCGCAAGTCGGGCGTTACCTCGGACACCGGCACGCCAAACACGCGTGCCGCCGTCTCGGCATGGAAGTCCTCGCCCTCGTTAAAGGCGCGCACCAGGTGCTCGTCACCTGAGAGATGTGCCAGTAGACGCAGCTCGATCTGCGAGTAGTCCACCGCCAAAAAGACGCTTCCCTCGCCTGCCGAAAACGCCGTCTTGACGGTACGGCCCAGCTCAGAGCGCGTCGGGATGTTCTGCAGGTTCGGGTCGCTCGAGGACAGACGCCCCGTTGCCGTGATGGTCTGGTTGTACGTGGTGTGCACGCGACCGTCACCGCGGCGCAGCGGACCCAGCGTGTCCAGATAGGTAGACTTGATCTTGGACTTCTCACGCCAGTCCAAGATCAGACGCACGATTTCGTGGTCACGGGCAAGGTCGCTCAGCACCTTGGCATTGGTCGAATAGTAGCCGCGCTTGGTCTTTTTGAGGCCTTTGGTCGGAAGCCCCATAACGTCAAACAGCACATGCGAGAGCTGCATGGGGCTGCCGATGTTAAAGGTCTCGTCGCCGGCCAGGTCGCGAATGCTGCGCTCGACCTCGGCAATCTGGGTAGCAAGCCCCTCGGACAGACTATGCAGACGGTCGGGGTCCACGAGCATGCCCGCGCGCTCCATCTTGGCAAGCACCGGCACGAGCGGCATCTCGATGCCATCGAACACGTTGGCGGCGTTCTCGCGGACCATGCGGTCGCGCAGCGGTGCAACCAGCGCCAGCGTCAAAGCCGCCGTGCGAGCGGCGGGCGCAGGAGCGTCCTCGCCGGCACCCTCCGCACCGCGCGCCGCAGGCAGCGCCATCTGCAGATAGGTATCGGCCAGATACGCCTCATCGAACTCGGAGCGGTCGGAATCCAACAGGTAGGCGGCGACCACGGTGTCGAAGATGCGCGTGGAATCGACTGCCAGCGGATCCATAAGCTCGCGCTCGGAAGAATCGACGGGCGAAAGCTCATGCAGTAGAGCCTTCGTATCCGGGCTCGCCACGCGGCCCTCCATAAACAGGCGCGCAAGCACACCGACAATCACGCCGTGGGCGAAATTGAAGCCATCAACCACGGCAGTGGTACCGCCGTCGTCCTCCTCAAGCGCAAGCAGCCCCCTGGACGTCGCCAGCCACAGCGTGCGCGTCAGGCCAAAAAGCGCGCCCTCCTCCTTGTCATCGTCCACCACGGCGGCAATCCACTCGCCTGCCTTGATCGCACGCGAAACCTCGGACGCAACGGCAGCAAGCGCCCCAGCATCGCCAGCGGCGGCACGCGAAACCGCGGGTATCTCAAACGTGCTTGCAGCGGCCGTAGCCCCACCCTCGCCACCGATTAGTGACAAGAAACGGTTCTGCATGGCTGTAATGCCGAGCGTGCCCAGCGCCGCGGACACTTCGTCGGCAGAAAACGCCGGGAAGGACGTTTCGTCAAAGTCGAGCTCGACAGGCGCATCGGTGCGAATGGTTGCGACCTTGCGGCTCAGCAGGGCATCGTCGATGTGCGCACGCAGGTTCTCGCCCATCTTGCCCTTGACCTCGTCGGCATGCGCGATGACCTCGTCCAAGCTGCCGTACTGTGCGATGAGCGCGCTCGCCTTTTTGGGACCGATGCCCGGTACGCCGGGAATGTTGTCCGACGTGTCGCCCTTCAGGCCGTAAAAATCGGGCACGAGCGCCGGCGTAATGCCGTGATACAGGTCATCCACGCTCTCGGGCGTCATAATCGCTACGTCGGACAGGCCCTTGCGGGTCGAGACCACGTTGACGTGCTCGGTCACAAGCTGATACATGTCGCGGTCGCCGGTCACCAGCAGCATGTCGCAGCCTGCCTCCTCACCCAGGCGCGCCATGGTTCCCAGGATATCGTCGCCTTCCCAGCCCTCGGACTGCAGAATCGGCACGTTGAGCGCGGTGAGCAGCTCTTTAATCATCGGAAACTGCACGTGCAGATCGGGGTCCATGGGCGGGCGCTGCGCCTTATACTGCGGCAGCATCTCCATGCGCACGCGCGGCTTGCCCTTATCAAACGCCACGACCACACCGTCGGGGTTAAAGGCATCGATCATCTTGAGAAACATGTTCAGAAAGCCAAAGATCGCGTTGGTGGGGCGACCGTCCGGCGCGTTCATGGTCGGCGGCACGGCGTGGAAGGCGCGGTGCATGAGCGAGTTGCCGTCAATAACGGCAAAGGTGCGGCGCTTGTCAGACATATTGAATACCTCGCTTTGGGCTGGGCACGGTTTGCTCACACCAGTTTACACGCTCCCCGCCCCGCGACCACCGCACATCAAGCTCCCCTGCCGCCGCGAGCCCGCGCGTGATACGATGGCTCACGGTACATCAACCAGCACGATCGATCCGAAAGGAGCCTGCGTCATGGAGCGTCCCTGCGCATGGAAAAAGTACACGCCTCAGCAAGTCGAGGAGCTCGAGGAGCTTTGCCGTGGCTATAAGCAGTTTTTGAGCGAGAACAAGACCGAGCGCCTGTGCGTCAAGACCGGTATCAAGATGGCCGAGGAGGCGGGCTACGTCAATCTGGAGACCGTGATCGCCGAGGGCCGCGCGCTCAAGGCCGGCGACAAGGTGTACGCCGCCAATCACGGCAAGGACCTCATGCTCGTCAACCTGGGCACCGCCCCGCTCGAGCAGGGCTTTAACATCCTGGGCGCCCACGTGGACTCGCCGCGCCTGGACCTCAAGCAGAACCCCGCCTTCGAGGCCGGCGACATGGCCTACCTCGACACGCACTACTACGGCGGCGTCAAGAGCTACCACTGGGTAGCCTCCCCGCTCGCGCTTGTGGGCGTCATCTGCAAAAAGGACGGCACCACCGTCGACATCAACATCGGCGACAAGGCGGACGACCCGGTCTTTACCATCTCCGACCTGCTGATCCACCTCTCGAGCGAGCAGATGTCCAAGCCCGCCAAGGACGCCGTCGACGCCGAGATCCTTGACGTGATCGTGGGCGGCCGTCCCGTCAAGTTTGACGAGGACGACAAGGACGCCCCCAAGGAGCCCGTCAAGCAGATGTTCCTGGACATCCTCAAGGAGCAGTACGACGTCGAGGAGGAGGACTTCCTCTCCGCCGAGATCGAGGTCGTGCCCGCCGGCCCCGCCCGCGACATGGGCCTCGACCGCTCCATGATTCTGGGCTATGGCCACGACGACCGCGTCTGCGCCTACCCCTCCATGCTCGCCCAGATCAACGTCGCCAACGTGGAGCGCACGAGCATCACGCTCATCGTCGACAAGGAGGAGATCGGTTCCGTGGGTGCCACCGGCATGACGAGCCGCTTCTTCGAGAACACCGTCGCCGAGATCATGACGCTCGCCGGCGAGGATAGCCCGCTGGCCCTGCGCCGTGCACTCGCCCACAGCCGCATGCTCTCCTCTGACGTGTCCGCCGGCTTCGACCCGGGCTACGCCGGCAAGTTCGAGACCAAGAACGCAGCCTTTATGGGTCGTGGCCTGTGCTTTAACAAGTACACGGGCAGCCGCGGCAAGGGCGGCTCCAACGACGCCGACGCCGAGTACGTGGCCCTCGTCCGCGACATCATGGACGAGGCCGGCGTGGACTTCCAGACCTGCGAGCTCGGCCGTGTCAACGCGGGCGGCGGCGGCACCATCGCCTACATCATGGCCAAGTACGGCATGAACGTCATCGACTCCGGCGTTGCCGTCCTGTCCATGCACGCCCTGTGGGAGGTCGCTAACAAGGCCGATATCTACGAGGCCTATCGCGGCTACAAGGCCTTCCTCGAGCGCGCCTAACCAGTCCCTTATAACTTGCGGTGAAATACGGACTAAACTGGCCCATAAACGGCCAAAACAGACCGTATTCCACCGCAACTTTTTTGGCAGAGGAGCGTCCATGCTGCAGGTCATCATTTCGCCCGCCAAGCAGATGCGCGCGGCCCAAGATGCTTTTGAAGTCCTGGGCATTCCACCTTTTGCGCACGAGACGGCTCGCCTCCACCGCGCACTGCTAGATATCGAACGAAATGAAGGCAGCGGCGGCCTGCAAGCGCTATGGAACGTGAGTGACAAACTGTTGGGGCCTTGCCTCAACACCCTGCATGAGTTCGGGTCCATCCTGAAAAACGGCGATCTCGACAATCCCGCACTCGCCCGTCACCTCTCCCCTGCCGTCATGTCCTATCACGGCATTCAATACCAGAGCATGGCGCCCGAGGTGATGGATGCCGCACAACTCGACTGGCTGCAAAACCATCTCTGGATCCTCTCCGGATTGTACGGATGCGTGCGGCCTTTCCATGGCGTTGAGCCCTATCGGCTCGAAATGGGAGCCAAGCTCGCCGTCGACAACGCCCGTGACCTCTATGCGTTTTGGGGCGACAAACTTGCATGCGCCATTGCGCCGACCGGCTCCAACACCACGGTCGTCAACCTTGCCAGCGTGGAGTACGCCAAGACCGTTCTACCCCATCTCGCAGGCGACGCCACAACCGTCACTTGTCTCTTTGGCGAAGGTGTCCGCAACGGCAAGCCCATCCAGCGATCGACCGCCAGCAAAAAGGCACGCGGCTCCATGGTGCGCTGGATGGCAGAAAACAAGCTCGAGGATGTAAGCGGGCTCACCGCGTTCGACGTTGGTTATCGTCACCTTCCCGAGCTTTCAAATAAAAACACTTTGGTCTTCCTGAACGAACAGACCTTGTAGAACCACCGCTGCTTTTGAATGTGCTGCCTAGACACGGCGTCTATTCCGCCAAGCCGTCGGCTTTGGCAATTTTATTTGTCGAACCGTCCTGATAGACAATCTTGACGTGCTCAACCTCGGAAACCGCAACACCCGTCGGAGGCTCCAGACGCCATTCCGTCAGGGCGATATCCATGGTCGTGGGCACATCTCCTTGATCTTTGAGCTTCACCGTCAGCGTTTTGAGCGCCGCGTCAAACGTCACGCGTTCGATTTCTTCACCTGGAATGGACCCACCACTCAGCTGCAACTGCACAAACTCATCGCGCGGGTACCAATAATCGCCCGGAATGGCGAGCGTATTGGCATTACCGCCGGTACTCCTCACCGTCATAATCGGTAGGCCATCATCAGCGTCGAACTCCCATACAGCGCCGCCACGACCACCAAACGTCCAGATACAACAGGCAATCACCATCACGACAAGGATCGCAAAACCGATTGCGACCAGCCCATGATGGGCACGGCCCTCCTCGGCCGACACGTCCCACTGTGTCTCTCGATATAGATGCTTGTCTTCCATGTTCGCCTCCCCACGGGCATGCTCATCGCGTCAATCGTACCCATTCGAGCTATACTTGAGCCCACCACATAAACGGGGAGCTTGCAGGACAAGACGGCAGGCTGAGACTGGGCGCGCCCGCCCTGACCCGCAAACCTGATATGGGTAATGCCAACGAAGGGAGCCGTGCCAATGAGCACACAGACCGAGCCCAAGCTCGTCACGCAAATCGACTTCGCCCGCGCTGGGCAGATCACACCTCAGATGAAAGAGGTCGCCGAGCGCGAGCATCGCGACCCCGAGTACATCCGCGAGCGCGTGGCCGACGGCCGCATCGCCATTCCCGCCAACATCGTGCATATCAAAAAGGGCATGCGCGCCTTTGGTGTCGGCGAGGGCCTGTCCACCAAGGTCAACGTCAACCTGGGCATCTCGGGCGACAAAGCCGATGCCGCCGAGGAATGGAAGAAGGTCAAGATTGCCGAGGACTTTGGCGCCGACGCCATCATGGACCTCTCCAACTCGGGCAAAACGCGCCAGTTCCGCCAGCAGCTCATCGACGAGACCCCGCTCATGGTGGGCACCGTCCCAATGTATGACGCCATCGGCTACATGGGAAAGCCGCTGGTCAAGCTCACCAAGGACGATCTGCTCGAGGTCGTGCGCGCGCATGCCGAGGACGGCGTGGACTTTATGACCATCCACTGCGGCATCAACAAGTCGGTCATCAAGACCTTTAAGGAGACCGGCCGCCTCATGAACATCGTCAGCCGCGGCGGCTCGCTGCTGTTTGGCTGGATGGAAGTCACCGGTAACGAGAACCCCTTCTACGAGTTCTACGACGAGGTGCTCGAGATCTGCCACGAATACGACGTGACGATCTCGCTCGGCGACTCCTGCCGCCCGGGCTGCCTCTACGACTCCAACGACGCAACCGAGACCGCCGAGATGATCGAGCTGGGCAAGCTGTGCAAGCGCGCCTGGGCCGCCGGCGTCCAGGTCATGGTCGAGGGCCCGGGTCACATGGCGCTCGACGAGATCGCCGCCAACATGAAACTGCAGAAGCGCCTGTGCCACAACGCCCCGTTCTATGTGCTCGGGCCGCTGGTGACCGATATCGGCGTGGGTTACGACCACATCACCGCCGCCATCGGTGGCGCCATCTCCGCCAGCTCCGGCGCCGACTTCCTGTGCTACGTGACGCCGGCCGAGCACCTGTGCCTGCCCAACGCCCAGGACGTGCTCGATGGCCTCATGGCCACCAAGATCGCCGCACACGCCGCCGACATCGCCAAAAAGGTGCCCCACGCCCGCGACATGGACGACAAGATGGGCCAGGCGCGCCGCAAACTCGACTGGGATGCCATGTGGAAGTGTGCTCTCGACCCGGTCACCGGTAAGAAACGCTACGAGGAGTCCCCTGCCGCCACCGAGGGCACCTGCACCATGTGCGGCAAGATGTGCGCCGTCCGCACTGTCAACAAGGTGTTCGAGGGCACGACGATCGACCTGGGCATGGAGGACTAGCCTTATCGTCGCGATCGCCTATAGGCTCGCCACAGCACCTGTCAATTGTTAACTTGTGAACATTTGCTTGCGTTTGCGTAAAGATTGCATCTCGTGCCCGGGTTCGGCATATCGCCGGCCTGGGCATCTTTATAATGCGGGGTAAAAGACCCATTTGAATCCGACCGAACAAGGGAGCGAACATGGATCGCAGTAAGGTACCTGCCGTTCTATCCATCGCAGGATCCGATTCCAGCGGCGGCGCCGGCATTCAGGCCGACATCAAGACCATCACGGCGCACCGCTTGTATGCCGAGACAGCCATCACCGCCATCACCGCACAGAACACCCTGGGCGTAACCGCCGTGCAGGATATCTCGCCAGATATCGTAGCCGCGCAAATTGACGCCGTCTTTGACGATATCCGCCCGAGCGCCGTCAAGATCGGCATGGTTTCTTCTGTCGAGATTATCGAAGTTATCGCCGACCGCCTGAGCGCCTGGAACGCGACAAACGTGGTCGTGGACCCCGTCATGGTCGCCACTTCGGGCGCTCGCCTCATTGCCGAGGATGCGGCCGAGGCGCTCACGCGTCGCCTGTTCCCGTTGGCGACCGTCATCACGCCCAACATTCCCGAGGCCATGGCGCTGCTCGACTACGAGGTCGATTCCGAGCGCACCCAACAAAACGCTGCCATGCTCCTCACCCGCCGCTTTGGCTGCGCGTCTCTCGTTAAGGGCGGGCATTTTGTCAACGAGGCCAACGACGTACTGGCCGAGCCCGCACCGCTCGATGACGAGGGCAACCACCTGGGCGATCCGCTCACCACATGGTTCCGCCACAAGCGCATCGAGACCGGCAACACGCATGGCACCGGCTGCACGCTCTCGTCCGCCATCGCCTGCGCGCTGGCACAGGGCATGGATCTTGCCGACGCCGTCAACGCCGGCAAGGCCTACCTAACGGGCGCTCTCGCCGCCGGCTTTGACATGGGCAAAGGCTCCGGCCCCGTCAACCACATGTGGCAGTACTAGCCCTGCAGCAAAACCACCACAAAGGGGACAGGCACCTTTGTGGTGGTTTGGGATCGCACTACTCACCGAGCATCTCTTGGAGCTTGGCTGCCACGGCATGTCCCAAGCTCTCGTGGCTTTCGGGCATCATATGCAGATAGTCGATATCGCCCGGCTCGGCAAACTCGGCGGCATTCAAAAAGTCGCAGCCAAACTGCTCGGCCACGTGCGCATAGTATTCGGCAAAATGCTCCGAAGCCTCGACGGAGTGTTCGTCAAAGTCGGTCATGTACACATCGGCGATCTGCGGTTTAATCTTGATAGGCGCCATCAGCAGAATACGCGGGCAGGGCGCGGCTTCGGTCCAGGGAAACGCGCGGACGGTGCGAATCAGCGCCATGGCACCGTCAGCGATATCGGCAGCCCCCACGCTAAAGACCGTCTTGCAGTCGTTGGTGCCCAGCATAATCACGATCGCGTCCAGCGGCTTATGGGACTCGAGCAGCATCGGCAACGTGCGGATGCCGTTGAGATTGGTGTCCAGATGGCACATGTCGTCGCGCACCGTTGTGCGACCGTTGAGCCCCTCCTCAATCACATGCCAGCCATCGCCCAGGTCACGCTGCGCCACGCCGCACCAGCGCACATCGTGCGCATAGCGCACCGCGGTGCCATCGCGCATACCAGCCGGATCATAGCCATAGGTGTTGCTGTCACCAAAGCACAGAACGTTTTTCATCGTAAGCTCCCCACTCAATAAGAAGCCGACGGGAGCAGCCCCCGCCGGCTCGGCATGTCGCATCACGCGCACCGTTTACAGGTATTTGCGCCAGTCGTCGTCATCCTCATCGTCCTCAGCAGCGGCCTGAGCCTGCTCGGCGGCACGGGCGGCCGCGGCGCGGGCGGCCACCTGAGCATAGGACTCCTCGTTACACTCGGGGAAGCTTGCCAACACGTGCTCAAACTTGGCGAAGTCCTCATCCCAGCGCGTAGAGGGCACGGCAAAAAACACCTGCTTGACCTTAAAGTCGCCCGACGCGAGCTCCTTACGGAAGAGCTCGGCCACGGCCTCGGCATCAAAGCCGTTGTTGTCGCAGCCCCAAGCACCCAGCACGAGCTTCTCGCGACCCAGCTCATCGCAGATGGCAAGCACGAAGCGGATGCGATCGCGCAGGGCGTCCAGCAGGGCATCGTCACCCACGCGATACTCCTGGCGAGCGCGCTTGGCGTTGGGCGCGGCGGCAACGATCACGTCGGCGTATGCGTGCACGTGGTTGCGGTCGAAGCGCACCGCAGGCACCACCAGCGCACGGTTGCGGTAAAGCTCGCAGTTGATGTTGCGGCGACGGTTCTCGCCGTACCACTTGCGCTGCTTGTCGAGCACGTTGTATAGGTACGAATCGGCGCAGAGCGTCGCCTCCTGGCCCAGGTAGCCCTGGATATAGCCGCCACCCGGATTGGTGAACGAGGCAAAGGCGAGCACGGCCATGTCGCAGAACTGCGCGTAGCCTCGGCCGTTATCGAGGATTGCCTGCGTGGCGGAGGCATCAAGCACAGTGACCTCAGGCAGGACCGGAGCAGCCTCCTCCGCGGGCGCGGACTCGGCTTCGTCAGCCGACTCGAAGGACTCGGGTGCCACCTCGGACTCGACCGTAGTCTCCACCTCGGCAGCCTCAACCACGGCAGCGTCGGCCTCCACAACCTCGGCAACCGGCTCCTCGGCAGCCGCAGCCGCCTGGGCCTTGGCCTTCATCGCCGCGACAAAGCCGGCAGGCATACCGTCGAATTCGCGAACGCCGACAAGCGAGCGCTCGATATCCTTGGCGCAGGCCTCGGACACAGCCGCCACATGGCGCTCGGCGGCCTTGGCACGCGCCTCACGCTTGGGGTTGGGCTGTCCCGCGCGGTTGGGCCTGCGGTTACGGTTCCTGTTGTCGACGTCTGCCATAAGTGGTCACCTTTCCTGTCGCTGCCGGTGTCGGCTTTTTCCCATCCATGATACCCCGCCGTGCACAAAAAAGACGGCCCCGCAGGACCGCCTTTCACATCGTTTTACCGCGTCCGGCAGGAAGCATCGCAATGCCGCGCTTTAATCGCGGCGGCCGAGGATGTTCAGAATGCGCAGGAACACGTTGATGATGTCCACGAACAGGTTGGATGCCATGAGCACCGCATTGGGAAGCGTGGGCGGCACCGTCGTGGCAACATAGGTGTCGTAGCCAATAAAGCCGGCGAACACCACGATCACGATCAGGTCGGTGATGGACTGCGAAACGCCCATGAACATCAGCGCGATCTCGACCAGAATCGTGGCAAGCAGGATGCCAAAACCAATGCCATACACACGCTGGAAAAACTTGGGGAAGGTCACGCCCAACGCACCAAAGACAAAGGTGATGGCGGCCGTGGCGATAAAGGCGGTGTTAATGGTAGGCAGGTCGTAGTTGGCGAGACCAAACGACGCGGTCAGGCCAAAGGTACTCGCAAAGATTACGTAGCCCACAAGGGACAGGCCCACGGACTGCTTGCCCGCAGCAGCCGACATCATGACCATGCCGACGATGGTCAAAATAAACGAGCCAAAGACCAGCGGTAGGGCGGCGCCGCTCATCATCATGCGCGCAAACGACATGGTGCTCGTAAAGTAGGCGCCGGCGCCCATGGCGCAAAAGCCCAAGAAGATCAGGGCAGACATGGCGAGATTGTACGCGCGCGGCGACATCTCCTTGGCGCGGCTTGCGCCGGTCTCGACGGGGCCGTTCTGATAGCCCTGGATATCGTTCATATACTTCGTCCTTTCAAAAAGCGCCACAAATAACGGCGCCGTAGGCGACAATATCCCTGCCATTGTACCCGAATGCCGTGCGCTCTTACCTGCGGCGCTCGCCCTCAAGCGTACGGTCAAACGCCCATACCCACCAACGCATCACGTGCGCCTGCGAGCCATCCGCCCGCTCGCGCGCCTGGTCCTCCAGATACAACTCGGTCGCATGTCCGCCAAAACGTACCTTATAGGTTGCCGTACGAACGCCGTGAACCGTCAGGCCAAACCCGGTGGTCGAGATAATTTCGTCGATCGTAAAACAACGGCCGTCGACCCAGCAGACGGTGACCGGCACGACTTGCCCGCCCGCAAGGATGCGGGCCACGACGTCCACATACTGCTTGTGCACGCGTCGAGTTTTGCCATCTGTCTGTCGATATTCCATGCCCCCTATTATCGAACGCATGTTTGTATGTTGTAAAGCGAACAGGCTGTGGTTTTGGCGTGTCGGACCGCAGGCGCACGTCCGCACGACGCGTTAGCAAAAAGAACACCCGCGGTCAACAGGGCTAATATTCAATGTTAGTGCCAAAAAATTCACTTCTCCCATCAGAACTCGGTAAAGAAACCAGCAGGAGGTGATACGATTTATCATGTTTTTGTAACGTGCCTGCAAACTTCGAGAAAGCCCATATATGGACGTAACGTTCTCAACCTTCCTCGGCCAACTTGTGTCGAACCCAGTCCTTGCCGTCACCGTGATCCTCGCACTCGGCGCCATCTTCGTCAACGGATGGACCGACGCGCCCAACGCCATCGCGACCTGCGTCACCACGCGTTGCATGCCCGCCCGCGCCGCCATTCTCATGAGCGCCGCATTCAACTTCTTGGGCGTGCTCATCATGACGCACTTTAACGCGAGCGTCGCCAACACCATCTCACATATCGTCGACTTTGGCGGAAACAGCACCATGGCGCTCGCCTGCCTGTGTGCGGCGCTCTTCTCTATCGTCGTCTACGGCGCCACGGCATCGCGCTTTGGCATTCCCACCTCTCAGAGCCACAGCCTCATCGCCGGCCTCACCGGCGCCGCCATCGCCCTCGGCGGTGCCGGCAGCGTCAACATCCACGAGTGGATGAAGGTCATCTACGGCTTGGCGCTCTCCATCGGTCTGGGCTTTGTCATGGGCTGGGTCCTGTGCAAACTCGTCTCGATTCTGTTTGCCGCCGCCAATAGGCGACGCGCCAACGTCTTCTTTAAATACGCTCAGATCGCGAGCGCTGCGTCCATGAGCTTTATGCACGGCGCGCAGGATGGACAGAAGTTCATCGGCGTGCTCTTTTTAGGCGTCGCCTTCGCCAACGGCCAGACCGGCGTCGGCGACGCCGGCATCCCCATCTGGATCATGCTGCTGTGCTCGGCCACCATGGGCATCGGCACCAGCGTAGGCGGCGAGCGCATCATCAAGTCCGTCGGCCAGAGCATGGTCAAGCTCGAGAAGTATCAGGGTTTCTCCGCCGACCTCGCAGGCGCCGCGAATCTGCTGCTTGCCACCCTTACCGGCATCCCCGTGTCCTCCACCCACATCAAGACCTGCGCCATCATGGGCGTCGGCGCCGTCAAGCGCCTTTCGGCCATCAACTTTGGCGTGGTCAAGGACATGATGTTCACCTGGTTCTTCACCTTCCCCGCCTGTGGACTCATCAGCTTTGTCATGGCCAAGCTGTTCATGATGTTCATCTAGTCACACCGAGCGCCCATCCGGACCGTAATACTTCGCCCACCCGTCTTCGCCTCGAAAGGACCCACTCATGGCAAAGAAACCCGATTCGTTCTACTTTGACAACTACGTCGCCTGCGCCGACCTTGCCGTCCAGGCTGCCGAGCTGCTCACCCAGATTTTCGAGAACTTCGATCCCGCGAAGATTCACGATATGCTCGACAAGATGCACGCGATTGAGCATGCGGCCGACAAGAAGCACCATGAGCTTGAGGACGCCCTGCTCACGGCCTTTATCACCCCGCTTGAGCGCGAGGACCTGAACCTGATGAGCTGCTCGCTCGACACCGTGCTCGACCGTATCGAGGGCGTCGTGCAGCGCGTCTACTTCACCAACATCCAGAGCATCCATCCCGATGCCATCGTGATCGCCCACAAGGTGACCGACGCCTGCCGCGCCATGAAGGACCTGATGGTCGAGCTGCCCAACTACCGCAAGTCCAAGACCCTGCGCGAACTCGTCATCCAGATCAACACCATCGAGTCCGAGGCCGACGAGCTCTACATCAACGCTATGCGCAACCTGCATGTCAACGGCAAGGATCCGCTCGAGGTCATCGCCTGGCGTGACGTCTATGCCTTCCTGGAGTACTGCGCTGACTGCTGTGAGAATGTGGCCGATGTTGTGGATTCGATTGTCATGAAGAACAGTTAATTGGGGGCACCCGTCCCACCGGCGAAGGCCCGGCACCTATTTGCTTTCTCACTCCGGCTGCATGGCAGAGTCGTTCGAAAGTAAATAGGTGTCGGGCCTTCGCCTTAGGTACCACCATTGGGAACCTTGGCTGATAGTTAGAATGCGATGAGGACTTGACCGATGCGACCTTTTATGCCCGATTGGGTACTTTGGGGCTGTGATGGGCGTTTGGGTGGATGGGGGTTTGGGTACCCTTTGGTTTACTTTGGATTGATTTGCTGACTTTGGAGGGTTTGGTTATGTCGTATTTGGATCTGGCTCGGTCTCGGTATTCTTGTCGTTCGTTTGAGGACCGTCCTGTTGAGCAGTCGGTGGTGGATGCCGTTGTTGAGGCGGGGCGTATTGCTCCTTCTGCTTGCAATAATCATCCAAGCCGTGTGATGGTGCTTGATACTCCGGAGTTGTTGGAAAGGGCTGCTGCTTGTCAGCCACGCTTTGCTCGTGATGGGTCTATCTTTGGGGCGCCGCTTATCTTTCTTATCTGCAGCGTTACCGATGACGCCTGGGTGCGCCCTTATGACCAGATGAACTCCAGCGAGATCGACACCTCGATCGTGTGCGATCAGATGATGATGGAGGCGAAGGAGCAGGGCCTGGGTACGTGTTGGGTGTGCCATTTTAAGCCCAAGATGGCCTGTGAGCAGTTCAACCTGCCCGAGGGCGTCTATCCGTATCATATGCTCGTCTGTGGCTATCCTGCCGATCATATCGCCGATCCCGAGCATCGCGAGGCCCGCACCATTCCCCTCTCCGACTTCCTCCTCAAGTAGATTTTTGGGACATGCCTCAAAATCTACCTCTGACCGCTCACCCGTTCGCCGAGTTCTGCAATCACATCAGCAGAGCTCGGCCTTCCCATGCTTATCCTTAAAGTCCAGTCGACAGACCGATGCTTTGGAGGATCTATGTCACGAGGCCCACGAACCCTAACGGAAAAAGGATGCTATCACGTGGTTCAAAAGGGCGCCGGCGGACAGCAGATCTTCGAGGACGCCGAAGATAGGCTTTACTATCTCAATCTACTCAACAGGTCGTTTCAACGCCACCACATGCGCCTCTTGGCATGGTGTCTCATGGACAACCATACGCACCTGTTACTCGATGACCCAGATGCCAACGTGAGCGAGGCATTCCAGAGACTCGGCACCGGATATGCAGTGTTTTTCTTTCTAAAATGTTCAGCTAAAGTAAACTTACATTCAGGATAATTTGAACAACCATAAAACGATTTTTTTAATACAATATTGTTGCCACACTTAGGACATTTTCCTACAAGGGGTCCCGAGCGCTTAGTGGGAATTTGTACCCCTTATCGATACAAATTCCCCGTAGGCGCTAGGGACCTCTTTAGCTTCTTGGAAGCTGTCAGTAGTATATCTAATAATTTATCTCCATTCCCTTTAGTAACGTGTAACTTTCCAAATTTAAAAAAGCGACTCATAGAATTATTTCCTCCCGTTAAATAATAGATAACTATTAAAAATAGACAATACTTGCTCATAAGTAACGGTACTTAAATTGTTTACTTTGGCGTGTTTCATTGCTTGATGAAACTGATTTTTAGTAAACAGTTGACGATATTCTCGATTGACCCATTTTGAAACAAAGTACGTATATAGCTTCCAATATTTATCTGGAACATCTGTGGTATGGCGGGTAAGTTTTATTAAGACACTGTTTACTTTTGGTTTAGGATGAAAGCATTCCGCTGGCAGCTTAAGCAATTGCTGAATCGAGACTTGAGTGTGCAAGAGCAACCCTAGTGTTCGGTGAATATCCAAGGTACGCTTGTAGAATCCTTCTTCAACAATCAGATACATGTCAGACGCATGGCTTTCAAAAACCACTTTTTTAATAATTTGTGTGCTTAAATGGTAAGGAATACTCCCAACAATTTTATACCTCTGTTTGTTAGGGAATTGAAACTGTAGAATATCTTGGTGAATTAAAGTGACACGAGTGTTCAGTTTTAATTTTTCTGACGATAAGTTGAATAGATGACTGTCTAATTCAATAGACGTTACCTGTTTACTTATTTTAGCCAGTTTCGTCGTTAAATGCCCTTTACCTGTTCCAATTTCGTAAACGGTATCGGTTTCTTTTAAATTCAATTGTTTTATTATTTGGTTGAGTACTTTTTCACTCGTTAAAAAGTTTTGAGAATATTTTATATTTTTGTTCATGTAATCACTCCTGAAGTGATTACATCAGTAAATAAATACGGAAGTTAAACGATTTGTTTGTAATTTTAGTTATCTGTTTAAAAAGTCATAAGATTAGTCACTGGTAGGAATTAATCTAACGTATTTATTTATCTGAGTAATCACTGTTTTTAGTCTGTTTCAAAACAGTAGATGTTTTATCTACATTACGCATTTGGAATACCAACATGACGAATCCCTCCTTCTTAATTACAAATTTTTAGCATCTAATTTAACTTAAATTCCTATTATACACAAAATTTTAAGATAAATCAATAGCTGTTGTTAAAATATCGCTTGCTGAAATAGTTTCCTTGATTGGCAACTTCATCCGAACACCTCCCATATTCATCCGTACATGTACGGATGAATATGGGAATCCGATACCCTGAGGGCCGGACCGGCCGGCCCCGGGAGATCGGAGGACGGCATGTCCGGAAAGATGAAAAGGGGCTCCGCAAGGGCGGTCCCGAGGGCCTACGGAAGGCTCACGAGGCACGAGCGGGACACGGTCCAGAGGATGCTGGAGCGCAGGGCGTCGTGCAGGGAGATCGCGAGGGAGCTGGGCAGGTCGCCCTCGACGGTGAGCGCCGAGGTGGCGTCGCACAGGTTCGTGACCG
>CABJEP010000008.1:112168-114025 GCA_902364645.1 Coriobacteriaceae bacterium
TCCGAGGTGGCGTCGCACAGGTTCGTGACCGCGCCGAGGGAGAGGCGCGGCGAGCGCGTGGACGCCTCCGCCGACCTGTCGGCTGCCTGCCCGCACCTGGCCGCGTGGCCGCGCTGCTGCAACGGGTGCGGGCGGTACCGTGCGGTCGGCTGCAAGCGCCGCCCGCACGTCTTCTACGACGCCCGCGCCGCGCAGCTGTGCGCGGACTCGGTCCTCGTCTCGTCGAGGCGCGGGATAGACGCCGACGAGCCCGCCGCGGCCGAGGCGCTCGCCCTCATCCGCGACGGCCTGGGCCGGGGGCTCTCGCCCGAGCAGCTGTCCGCCCGCAACGGCGGGCCCGTGGACCTGTCGCCCTCGACGATCTACCGCTGGGTCGCGGCGGGCTACGACGGCATGACCAACATGGAGCTCAGGCGCAAGGTCGGCTACAGGCCCAGGTCGCACCGGGCCCCGAAGAGGGCGACGCCGCACTCGCCCCGCAGGTCGCACGCCGCGTTCCTCGCCCTCGGCGAGGACGTTTGCGCCGCCGCCTGGGAGATGGACACCGTCGAGGGCGCGCGGGAGGACGGCGCCTGCCTGCTCACGCTGCTGCACCGCCCCAGCAGGCTGCAGCTCGCGCTGCCGCTGGCGGCGAAGGACGCCGAGAGCGTGGCGGCGGCGCTCGGGGGCGTGCGCTCGGTGCTGGGCGCCGGCGGCATGGGGAGGGTCTTCCGGGCCGTGCTAACCGACAACGGCCCCGAGTTCTCCGACGAGGGCGCCATCGCCGCGCTGATCGGCGAGGGGCCGGGCGAGACGAGGCTGTTCTACTGCGACCCCCGGCGCAGCGACCAGAAGGGCGCCTGCGAGCGCAACCACGTCGAGATCAGGAAGCTGCTGCCCAAGGGCCGCGGCCTCAGGTTCGACCGGCTGGCCCCGGCGGACCTGTCGCTCGCCATGTCGCACGTGAACTCCGAGCCGCGCGGCGCGCTCGGCTTCGCGACGCCCGCCCGCGCCTTCCGGGCGATGCTCGGCGCCGACGCGGAGGCGCTGCTGGATGCGTACGGCGTGGAGGACGTGCCCGTCGGCGAGCTCGACCTGACGCCGGGGCTCATCGCGCGGGCGCGCGAGGAAAGGGGCGATGCCCCGCTGGCCTAGCCTGAAAGGGAAAAACGGAATAGGCGGACCGACCGTTCGGCTGAGTCTGGGAAGAGGTGCCGGGCGGCGGGCGGAGCATGGCCACCGGACCCATCGAAACACATCTCCACCGTTCCTTCAACTGGGAAAACGGCGCCCCCGGGCCCCGGGAGGGGCCGCGGGGGCGTTCGGCTAGGTGCGGGAACGACCTATTTGCTCAATGTGTTCGGCTGAGATCGGAAATCAACCGCTGAAATAGTTTCTTTTTCCGTGTGAATATCAAAATCAATAAAGAAGGTATTGATTTGTCTTAAATTGTTTTCAGAATGTCCTTTAGTGTATGAACGGTTTTCGTCTGCATACGTACCATAACGATAAACGTTTGGTGTCCAATGCGTAAATGTATCTTGATTTTCGTGAATCGCTTCTTCGGAAGTCAGAACAACGCCACGTCCGCCAATCATGCTTTTTTTTGAGCGATACGCAAAAATAGCCCCTTTACTTTTACCTGGCTTGGTAGTGATTGAGCGAATTTTACTATTTTTAAATTTGTACTTTAACAAGCCGTCATGAAGCACAGTTTCTACAACAAAAGGGATATTCATTCAGCTGTTCTCCTTTCTTACGAAAATTAATTAGTTAGAAGCTACGATCAAAGTTGAATCACAACAAAAAAGGCAATCAACTAAGTTTTTCTGGCTTATAGGACAAAATGTGTGTCCCGATAGAACATCCGTTTCCATC
>CABJEP010000009.1:0-366 GCA_902364645.1 Coriobacteriaceae bacterium
CTGCCACCTCATCTCTCGGGCCCCTCGATATGCCGCGGGCCGTGCTCCCGGCCGGGGCCCTGGCTGTGGGCCCTCGACGCCTCGCGCGCACGCTCGGCGCGCTCGGCCAGCCGCTCGGGCGCCCGGCGCCTCTCGGCTATCTCGGAGAGCCGCTCCCTTGCGCGCTCGGCGGCCTTTCCCGTCTCTTGCTCGAGCTGGCGGAAGGCCTCGTCGACCTCGGGGGCGTCCTCCACCTTGAAGAGCAGCCAGTCGCGGCCCTCGCCGGGGATGATGTGGTGCTCGACCGACGCGGCGCGCAGCTTGTCGGAGACGACCTCCTTGATCGTCGCGTACTCGGGAAGCCCCGAGAGCTCCTCGAGGCTGAGC
>CABJEP010000009.1:393-112711 GCA_902364645.1 Coriobacteriaceae bacterium
CTGAGCTTCGCGTAGGTCGGCACGCCCTCGGCCGCGATGGCCTCGGCGCGCCCGCCGGCGATGGTCCCGCGGATTCCCGCGAGGCGCTCCGAGAGCTCCCTCGCGCTGCGCGCCATGGCCTCGGCGCCGGCCTCCTGGCCGATCCTCAGCATCCAGTCGAGCAGCTTGCCGCCCGCCTCGTCCCCGTAGTCGCTCGCCATCCCGCGCCTCCCTTCCAGTCGAGATGAAAAAGGGGCGCCTTCGCGCCCCGGTCGTCCCTATTCGGCCCCGACGGCCCTCTCGCGCGCCATTGGGGCGCGGGCTTCCTGCCCGGCGTGCGCGCGGCTCGCCTCGCGGGCGGACGCGGCGCGCTGCGCCAGCGGCTCGGGCGCCTTCTCGTGCAGATGGGCCCACTCGCCGCTGCGGCACTGCTCCGGCGTCGCCTCGCACATGTCGCGCATGGCGCGCTCGAACCGCTCGGGCTCCTGGGCGATGGCGCCGAAGCTCCAGCTCTCGAAGCCGGTCCACGCGTCGCCGTCGCGCTTGAGCGTCCACCACTCGTCGCCGCCGTTCACCTGCTGGATGAACGCGAGGTCGCGGTAGCAGAACCCCTGGCGTATGGCCCAGTTGCCCGAGCCGAGCGCCTCGCGGAGCCTGTCGACGCTGTCCGTGCGGGAGAACTCGTAGGGGTACTCCTCGAGGAACGGGTCGTCCTGCCAGTCGAAGCCGCCGACCTTGAGCCAGCCGTTCTCCTGGCACTTTTCCACGAGCTCTTCGTGCTCGCGGCCGGTTATCCTCTCGAAGCCGTCCATGGGCCCTCCGCCTTTCGTTTGTTGCTTGGCGGGCGGCGTCCTCGCGATGGGGGCACGGTGCGAGTCGGAGCAGGCGTGCGTGCTGGCGCGCCGGCGCCGCCCAAGACGTGTATAGCGATTTCGATTGCGGCGGCGACTGGGGCCGCCCGCGATGGGTCGAGCTGGGTCGAGCCGTCCGCGCCTCCACGGGAAGCGCACAAGCTAGCCGCGCCGGCGCCTGTCCCTTCCGCCGAGGTAGACGGGCCTGCAGGTCTGGGAGATCCTGCTCGCGATCGCCTCTGCCGTTACGCGCTCGCCGCGCCTTGCGAGCCTGTCCGCCAGCGCGCCCGGCGCGTAGTTCGACGTGACGATGGTCGGGCGCATGTCCTCGTAGCGCGCGTCGAGCACGCTGAACACGGTGCCGACGGACCATTCCGTCGCGTCCTCCTTGCCGAGGTCGTCGAGCACGAGGACGTCGCACTTGGCGTACCGCGCGACGGCGGCCTCGGTGCCGCCCTCGTCGAACGTGGCCTTCACGCGCTCGAGCATGCCCTTGGCCGTCGTGAAGGCGACGTCGTAGCCGGCCTCGGCGAACAGCCTGGCCATGGCGGAGGCGGCGTGCGTCTTGCCGGCGCCGACGCCCCCGTGTATGTAGAGCCCGGCGCCCCCGTTGCCCGCGAACGAGGCGATGTACTCGGCGAACTCGGGGCGGTCGGCCTCGGCGGCCCAGTAGCGCCTGGGGATGCCCGCGCGCGAGAGCGCCTTCTCCCGGCGGGCGGCCTCCTCCTTGGCGGCGAGGGCCGCGCGCCTTCGCTCCTCGGCCTCCCGCTCGCTGGCCGCGCCCTCGCACGGACAGGGGGCGGCGGAGACCCAGGCGACCTTTCCCGCCAGCGCCGCGCCGAGCGGATCGAGGGCGGCGCCGCAGTGCGGGCACGTCCTCGGCTCCGGCTCGTCGAAGGAGAGCCCGGCCGCCCGGGCCTGCTCCAGGGTGATGAGTCCCGCTCGGTCCATCGGGCGCCCCTTCCTTATCTTCTGAAGTCCTTGTTGTCCCTTTTTGATATTGGGTGGCATATCGTCAGGGGTTTGCCTGACATCTCGTCAGGGGTTCGGGCTGCGGACCCTGACGGTTCGTCACCCTTGTTCGCGGCGAACCCTGTCATTTCGTCACCCTTTCGCGCCGGGAACCCTGACGAACCGTCAGGGGTTGCCAGCGCTCCGGGCGGCAGCCTCTCGCGCACGATGCGGTACCGCTTGGTGGCGTGCCCGCGCGCCGGGGCGTGCACGCCGCATTCCTCGATGAGGCCCCGGTCGAGCAGGTCGCGGATGGCGCGGTGGGCGCTGCGCTCCTGCACGTTGAGGAAGCGGGCCAGGCCGCCCTTGCTCTCGAAGTAGTCGCACCCGGCGTCGCAGAAGCCGAAGATGCGCGCGTAGACGAGCAGGGGGAGCCCCGAGAGGCCCAGGTCCGCCATCATGAAGTGCCGTACCGCCGTGAACTCGCGCGGGGAGGGGCCGTCGCGCCCCCTCGGGCCTGCGGTCGCCATCGGCGCTAGGCCCTTCTGGGCGAGCCGACGACGCTGTTTCGCTCGACCCATGCGACGAGCTCGTCGTGCAGCACGATGCCGTCGCGCGTCTTGCCGCCGATGTAGCGGATCGGGAACGGGTCGTCGGGGTCCTTGGCGAGCCGGTACATGGCGTCGCGGCTGATGCGCAGCATCGCGCACGCCTCGTCGGCGCCGAATATCGCGTTGGTCGATGCGATGAGCCTCACCTGGCTCCTGCTAATGCTCTTGGTCATGGTCGT
Source organism: Coriobacteriaceae bacterium (assembly GCA_902364645.1). Lineage (GTDB taxonomy): Bacteria > Actinomycetota > Coriobacteriia > Coriobacteriales > Coriobacteriaceae > Collinsella. The sequence continues at coordinate 2,965 of CABJEP010000009.1, forward strand.
CCTCGAGCTCCTTTCGTCTCGAGGCTTTCTCGCATGCCCGGCCGCGGGCGGCTCCCGGGGCGGTCGCCGCCGTCATTTCCTGCCGCTCCTCGACTCGATGTAGGCGTCCACTGACGCCCTCGACACCAGGAGCTTCCTTCCGAGCCTGTACGAGTCGATCTCCCCCGACCAGATGAGGTCGTACGCCTTGTTTCGGCTCGCCCTCATGTACTCCTGCATCTCGATTACCGTCATCCATTCGCCGCGATCTTGGTTGCCCTCGGGCGCGGCGCATTCGGCTGTGCGTGCCATGGTTCCTCCAATCTTCCCGTGCGGCACCGCGCGGGGACACCGCACGACACCGTGTGCCTTTTCGTCTGCGCGACGATTGAACCGCCTGATGTCGATTGATGGGCACGGCGCGAGCGGAGATGGGTCGAGGTGGATCGAGCTGGTCGTGCCTTCACGAAACGGCCATGAGCCGCGCTTCTTGGCTCTCAGCTAAGTCCCTGAAAAGTAAAAAGGCGCCCATGCGGGCGCCTGCCTAGGATCGAAGATTGTTCGGTTGTGGTCGGAATGCTCGTCTTCCGCGGTGCTGTCGTCCGGGGTCCGGCATCTGTCGTTCGCCTCTTCTGTCGTGTTTGATGTTGCGTGTTCTGCGAGCGACCTTGCACAGGTTTTTCAGCCCGTTGCCCCAGGTGCACCCGGGTAAATGGTACCCATCCGTTGGGACATGGCCTACTGAAAGAGCCGATTGCGCGACAAGGGGATAGACGAGCGGTAACGCTCATTGTCTACTCCTTGTTAGGCCTTCCAGGTTTTAGCACGTAGTAGCAAGGAATATGGTCCTGTCGGTGATGCGCTCTCATTCCGGATGCTAGAGGCAGGCAGCTTAATCATTGACTGATACCCCATGGCAAACGGGCATGGGTCGAACAAGCCTGAAACGACTCGAACGGAACCGAACGGAACCGACGCGAACCGAAAAACCTGCAAGCCGACGAGAGTCAATGATGGCGGGAGACTTGCAGGTGCCGTCGAAAATCGACGAAACTCAAACGAAACTCACCCGGAAAAACGAAACTCAAGAATGACGGTTGCCCCTGGTGGAGAGCCTGGAAGCGTCATTCTCGCAAACTCACGAAAACGGATTGGTTTCGCAACCACTCCTCCCGAGTAGCGACGGGGGGTTTGCAGGCGTTTCGTCGTTCTCGACCGTCTTTCCAAGAGAACGATTCCGTCTAAAGTGAGAGGAGAGTTTCTCGAATGAGTCGGCTGAGACGCAGTGCTCAAGGCGGCAGGCCTCCCTGGACGCTTCGTCGACGTCTACCCCAGCCTCACGCAGCAGCTTCTCGAAAAACTGATACCTTTCGGTCAGCTCCTCAGCAATCCTCCGCCCTTCAGCGGTGAGGCGCACACGTGTTCCGCTATCTTGACAAGGCCCGCCTTCGATAGCTTCACGAGCGCCTTGGACACGCTCGCCCTCGAGAAGTTCAAGTGTCTCGATATGTCGACATTACGACATCGACTATGCGATGAGCGGATTTCCAGAATCGCCTTGAGGTAGTTCTCGGTGGATTCGCACGACTGGGACCGTTTGCTCCAAGAGCAGGGGGTCTCCTTCTCTTCCATCTTGGGCATAAGGGGCTAGTCTTTTCGCGTTATAGCCACGCAGGACGTGAGGCCGATTCGCCGCCAGCTTACGCTGCCGAACCACTTTCCGAGGATCTCCCGCATCTCGCCTTCGGAGTAGATGCGCACATCCCCTTCGGAGGAGAGCGGCATCCACGCGTTCATGACAGCGCGCGCAGGAGACGGCTGCCAGACATCACCAACGACGAAGGTGCCGCCCGGGCGCAGCGCACGCCACACTTGGAATGTTGCCAGCACCGGGTCGGGATAATGGTGGAACGAGTCGTTGCAATACGCTACATCGAAAGAGTTGTCATGGAATGGCAGGTGCTCCGCATCGCCGACGACTGCCTCCGCGCGCCGGCCGAAGCGCTCGGTAGCCAGCTCGACCATGTTCGCGGACAGGTCGACGCCCACGAGGGTGCAGCTTGGGATCTCGTCGAGGACGATTCCGGCAAGCGCGCCGGTACCGCATCCTAGGTCGAGCACGCGAGGCGAGGGGATATTTTGGCACGCCCTGGCGACTTCGTCCGCCACGATACGGTAGAGCGCCCGCGCATGGTTTCCCTGCATTCCGGTGTCATAGGTCCCAGCTTGGACGTCGAATGCCGCCCTCGACCGCGCCTTCATCTCATCTGCCTTTTCCTTATCCATGTCTCTCTCTTTCGTTGAGCAATGTTCAATACTAATCGTCAAGAAAAGCCCCAACCGGAATTGGGGCGGTTCTCTAATCCGTTTTCTCGCCCGACCTGAACTCGGCGACGAGGGCGGTGAAGTAGCGCTTGATGACTTCTACAGCATTCTCGTCAGGCATATCAGGGCCTGACACAAGCCCGATGCACCCGTATGTCATAAGGGAGGCAAGTCCGTCCGCGTCCCTTGGCGGCATGCCCCGGTGCAGCGCGTCGAGCTCGAGCGCCGACCGCAGATGAGGCTTCACCGCCTCGCACATGCCGAGCGAGAGCCTGTCGTGGAGCGCGCCATTTCCCTCGGCATGGAAGTAATCGGCATAGTCGAATGCGTCGGGGTCGGATCCCACCTCGATTGCGCGGTCGAGCTTCTCGTCGAGCGAGAGGCTCCGGTCGTCCAGAATCGCGATGATGCCCTCGGAGCAACGCCGCGAATACTCCTCGATGGCGGCGTCGAACATGTTCTGCTTCGAGTCGAAGTAGTGGTAAGCAAGTCCCGGTGCCACGCCCGCCGCCCGCGCCACAGCCCTTACCGAGACGTTGTCGTAGCCCTCGTCGGCGAACAGACGCATCGCCGTGACGAGCAGCTCCCGCTTGCGTTCTTCCGGGCTTTTGACCGTCCTGGGCATACCTTCCACCTCCCAGGCGTCATACTAGACTATAATTGAACATTGGTCAATAATTGGTTTTGAAAGCTGGGCACGATTGGACAACGATGCGCAGGCCCTCACCCGTGCAGAGTCTATGTGACAGCATGAATCTGATTCAGATTCAGATTCAGATTCAGATTCAGATTCATCTACCTTGCGGGCATTAACGCCCTCACGTTCATTCTCTTCTCGATCGACTACGCGATAGCCCGTTACAACCAGGACGAGGATACCGGCCTCATGGACGGCAGGATCTTGACCCTGTTCGCCGTAGCAGGCGGCGCCCTGGGGATGCTCCTTGCCCTTATGCTCTTCACCGGGAACCACATGAACAAGCGCAACATCGCCTGGTGGTTCAGTGCCATAGTATTCTTGATTGTGTGGGTGCTTGCCGTGCTCGTTTGGGCCGGCGTCATCGTCGTCGATCTGGAGCCGGGCGCTTCGTTCAACGCGTCCGTCGTCGTCGCTTTCGGTGCATACCTTCTCGCCGTCAACGTCATCACGTTCGCCGTTTTCTGCCTGGACAAGAAGAGGGCGATTGACCGCGGAAGCAGGTTCCCCGAAGCCACATTGCTTGGTCTCTCGCTCGCGGGAGGGGCCCTTGGCGGTATCGTTGGGATGCGCGTCGCCCACCATGAGACCTCCAAGTGGTATTTCGCGGCGGGGCTGCCCGCCTTCGTCATCCTGCACATCGCGCTGTTTCTTCTTGCCCACGGCGCCGGGCTTGTTTAGGGGGACCCTGAATGGAAGCTCTGGCCAACATGCTGATGACCCTATTTCCCGCTTTCGCTTTTCTCGGCATCGTATTGTTCGCATGCGATAGGCAGGATAAGCGGAAGATCGAGCTCGAGAAGGTCAAGGCAAAAGCCGAGTGGGACCGCGCGAGCGAGTGTTTCAGGGACGATGTGACCCAGGAGGGGTTCGAGGGGATCGTCGAGGCTGTGGGTCGATCCGTGAAAAGGCTCGAGGTCCTTTCCGTGGACGGGCGCAAGGCTTACGGGACCGTCGCCTCGCTCAGCGGCATCAGTTCGTGGAAGTTCGTGATCGACTTCGACTACGAGGGCCACCTTACGAGCGACTACACCGTGGCGAGCTCTAGCGACGACTCGGGCATAGCCGAACGCGTGGCAGGCCTGATCGCCAAGGGGATTAGGACCTGGACGCCGACGGACCGCATAGTGCGCGCGGCTTTCTGCCCCTATTGCGGTGCCAAGGCGACCGGTGGCGCAGCGTTCTGCTCTTCCTGCGGAGCCAAGCTGCCGCACGTGCCGAAGAGGCCGTAGCTGGGTTTGCCCGGGGTATCTGACGGCGGGGCGAGCTAGGCGTCTCCTAAGAAGCGCTCCCATTGGGGGCGCTTCTCAGGTTCTTGGGTTTCTTCCTTTGGGGCCATTTCCTTTTCGCGCTTCCGACGATCGCTGCGGCATCTTCGGCGGTTATCTCCTCGAGCTAAAACAGGGCAGAATCGCTTTCGCTATTCCGCCCCGCAAACCCGAGGGTTTCCAACTGGAGCCTATTTTGCAGCTAAGTGACACTTAGCAACCCTCCGCGCGTGACAGACTCCATTGTCGGTAAACGCTCCGCCAAGGGCCGATCGCCTCTCTAGACGAGCTTCTTGCGCGTCTCCTTCAGTATGCCCTTCTTGAAATCGGACCATTTGCCGAAGAATTTCTCGTCCGTCGCGGTGGCCGCATGCTCCGCGTATTTGATCGCCGCGAGCTCCATGGTGCAGATGTAGTCCGCCGCCTGCGAAAGCCGGTACTCGGAGGGCTGCGCCGAGCGGTAGACGACGGCGTCCTTCGACAGCGCGTACTCGACCGCGCGATGGAGGGACTCGGCGATGGAGTGCTGGCCGTTGTCGTAGTAGACCTTGACCATATCGAAGGATTGCAGCTCCGCGAGGTTGTCGAACAGGAAGTTCACGAGGTCTCTCCGCATCGTCCCCGCGAGCTTGTCGAGCGAGGCGAACTGTTTGGTCGCGTATGCGAAGGTATGGTACTTCACGGGCATGTGGCGGAAGAAGACTCGGAACGAGCCGAGCAGCATCTTGCGCGTTCTCAGATCGAGTCCGGAGTACTGGTCCTTGCCGTTCATGAGCGGCGACGCATGGAAGGGTATGTCCGGGAGCCCCTTGGCGCGAAGGGCGCCCTCATATGCCGCGATCGAATCCGCGATGCTCTCGGATTGGTCGTGCATGACGACGGTAAGCAGGTAGTGGCGGTCGGAGAGGCCGTCGCTTCCCGACTCGTCGACGAAGATGCTGAGTTCTCGCATTGTTCTCCTGGATAAGAAAAAAGCCGGGGAAAACGTCCCCGGCACTTGGAAGCCTTCCTAACGGAAAACCAATTACCTTATATCATGTACTGCCTGAAAATTCAAGGGAGCTCGAAGCGTTAATTGACCCCGGTATCACCCGTCTCCTATAGCGAGTGAATATAAAAATAGGGCAGAGTCGCTTGCGCAAGTCCGCCCCTAAAACCGTGAAGGTTTTGCTATCTGCAGGCTATTCTACCAACCCGAGCGATTCTGTCAACCTGCGAAGGAACTCGAGCGCGGAGCGAGCTGCGGCGTCGGGCCCCTTGTCGGGCAGCGCCTCGGTTTCGCCGTCGGCCCTGGCGAACATCTCGGCGAGCTCGGATGCGGCGCGCGAGCGCGAGGAGCCCTCGGGTACCAAGCCGGAGTGCGCCACGAGCACGGTCGCGACCTCCTGCATGGCCGTGTTCCCCATCCACTTCCTCCTGGTCGCCTTGGGAATTCCCACGGCGGCGACCCTTCGGGAGACGCCGCTGGACGCCGAGCCCCGGGCGGCGCCCCTCTCGGCGAAGCAGTTGATCAGGCACGAGCCGTGCGCGGCGCAGTTGCGGACGGACTTCACGCGCTTGAGGTCGTAGTGGGAGGCCTCGAGGCGCCTGTCGCCCCATCGCCTGGCGCAGAAGCGCACGAAGTCGATGAGGGTGCCGAACGAGGTGAGCTCAAGGAAGGCCCAGGCGGGCATGTCGCCGGAGTACTTCGCGTAGAGGCTCGAGCTGTAGGGGCTGCGGCCGCTCATCTTGAGCTCGCGCAGGCGGTACTCCCTGTTTGCAGTGGTAAGCGATGCCATGTAGTCGGCCACGATGGCGTAGCCGTCCTCTCCGCGGCCCTCCATCTCGCGAAGCAGTGTCACCTTCTGGAAATGCTCGATGTCGAGCGTCATGCCGAGCAGGGCGTGGCGCAGCTCCTGGTCGAGCGCCGCGAGCAGGCGCAGCTGGCCGAAGTCGAGGTCTACGTAGCGGCCGTCGCGCGGGCCTCCCTCGTATTTCGAGAAGAGTTTGCGGTAGGATGCGAGCTTGAAGAAGTTGCACTTGTCACGCAGGTAGTCCGCGGCCTCTTCCTCGGAACACAGCTCGAAGGCTACGCCCTTCTGCTTGAGGTGCTCTATCTGCTGCTCGATCGTGAGGATCGGCTTCCTATCGTGGGGTTCGGCCATGCTCGGTCTCCTGTCATTGATTTGAGAATCCTATTCTACCAGCATGTTTGCCCTGAATCCTGAAGGCCCGTTCGCCAACTCATAAGCAAGCCACCTGAGACTACTCACTTTGTTCACGAATGGCGAAGACCTGCGACCTGGGGTTTTGCAAATGGCGCGCAAGCCACCCGCGTTAATTCACTTGCGATTGCAGCTGGCGGCTTGCAGGCAAAAGGGCGGTTGAGTTTCAAAACGGGCGTTTTCGGCGCCATCGAGCCTCCAAAGGCGACCCGCCGCGCACTTTGGGACAAAAATAAAAACTCAAAGCCCTGAGTTCGAAAAAAGTATTTGAAGTTGTCCCGACTTTTGTCCCCGAAGCCGACGAAGCGCGACATGGCGTTACCTGGCGGCACTCGATTCGAGACGGCACCGAAAACTGGATGCAACTGGAATGACGGGACATCAGAACTGCTGCCATCGAGTGGGAATAGAACAGACGTTCGATAAAAAAATATACTATAAGATAGCGGGCACGGTTTCAATCGAATTCGTGTCCGCTGCTGTATGTGTGTCCTTGCACGCCCAATATGTGCCGTAAAAGCCGTCTTCTTCAACGTCAAAGTGAATGGGCTTCATTTTTGCCTTTTAAAATCTAATTTTCACGATTTGCATTTTCATCCCGTTGTCACCGACCCTTGCGAGAAACCGGAAAAAGCCGCTGACAGAAGGGTCTCTCAAATCGTTGTAACCCAGCATATAGCCGCGACTTGTGACCTGCAGACGGCTGTTCCACGTGCCGATTTCCTTGGCGGCATCCGAAACCGCAAAATATGCCCCCACATCCTTGATTTTTGCAGTCTTAAGCCATGTTTTTGCGATCATCTTTACTGCCGTCCGATTGGCAGCATCAAAGACCAGCACACCGCCGGGGAAAGCGTCCGCCATCCCCCGCACCAGTTCCCGGACCTGCTGGGTCAGAAAGTAATAGAACACTCCGGAGGCAAAGAACACCGCCCCGCCGGAGGCATCGATTTTGCCAAACCATGCGGTGTCTTTCAGGTCGCAGGGGATATTTTGTTCTCGATCCCCGGCGGGCAGCAGCTGCTGCCGCAAGGCAATCACATCCGGGAAGTCCAGATTGTAGATCTTGCATCTACCGTTGTCGCAGGTTCTGCCGGTGTTGTCCAGCCCGCAGCCCAGATTGACCACCGCCGCATTGGGGTGGTCTTTCAGGTAATCCCGCACCTCGAAAGCAAGATCACCCTGCCGCATGGCCACCTCCAGCGCACCAAAGCGCTGCATCAGGCTGCGGGAGTTTTTCTCTGCCTCTGAAAAGTCGTAGTCGATCTGGCCGAGCAGACGAACCGCTGTTTCATCCTTGTAAAGGTTCGGGTACAACTCCGTACACAGCTTCCGGGAATACAGCGGGAGGATCAGCGTCTCCTGCACGGTGTTTTTCTCAATTTTACATTTCATAGGTTTCTTCCTCAGTGAATAAAAACTGTCATAATTGCCGCCAGCACAGCCGCTATGACCGGCATGCCTAACTCATGTGCAGGATGGATGCAAAAATGCCCGTGCTTGATGCCCTTACTTCCGCGCCGTGATGCAGAGCCACTTTTTCTTTTTGCGTATCTGCACCTCGTGAAAACCCGCCTGCTCCAGATACGCCTTTAATTCAATGTCCTTGTAGATGGTCATGCCGCCGATGATCTGCGTCCACCTCTCGTCCTTGTCCGTATCGCCATTGCTCTCGTTGCAGATGAGAATTGTCCCGCCTGGCTTCAGCGTCCGCCAGACCTCACGGAGGCATCGGGGCAAATCAGGCCAAAAATAGACGGTCTCAAAGGCCGTGGCGGCATCGAAGTAGCTATCCTCAAACACCATATCCGCCACACTGCCTTGCAGAACGGCGCAACGCCCCTCCTGAATTGCAATTCGGTTGAGCTTTCTAGTCTTCTCCACGCTGACGGGCGAATAGTCGACGCCCTTGACGACGCCATGCGGGCATTTTTTCAGCAGCCGTTTTATATTCGCCCCGCCGCCGCAGCCGCAATCCAGCACCTTGGCATTTGGCGCAAGTCGTAGAAATCGAAGTCCCCACCGCGCCACAGGGCTGTGGCCCAGGTTCATCATGGCAACCATAAGTTTTCCGCCGAGGCCCACGGGCTTGCGGGTGTTTTCAAAGAACGACATCTGGCCCCTCCGATTTCGTGCATTCCGCATAGGTCAACGGGAACGAGGCCTTCAGCACCGCGCTTTTCCGCACCGCCCAGCCGTTTTGACGCAGGAAACGCAGGTATTCCTCGCTTGTCCACCCGCTGTGGAGGGGGAATCCCGCCATACTCATGAAAAAGGCTTTTGCCTTGCCGGAAACCGAGTTCCCCGCGTGGGTGAAGGTTGGCGCGATGAGCACGCCGTCGTCCTTCAGCACCCGCCTGATTTCTTGCAGGGCCTTTTCCGGATGCGGCACTATGTGAAGTGCGTTGGACACGATCACCACTTCGAAGGACTTCTGTGCATAGGGCAGGCGGAACATATCTTGTACGGAAAAGTGCAGCTTTGCGGATTGATTGTCCCGCTTTGCTTCAAGGATCATCTTTGCAGAGGCGTCCGTAGCCTCGATGCGCGCCGCCGCATCCACGACGCTCTTTGCGATGAGCCCCGTGCCGGTGGCAACCTCCAGCACGGTCTTTGCTTTCACCACCGGCCGGATCAGCCCATACATCTTCTCATACGCCGCCCGGTCGTTTCGCATGAAACGGTCGTACCGACCAGCATTCCTGTCCCAGAAGTCCTTGCGTTCGTGCATGGCCATCGCCCCCAAACAGTTAGAGCCATCTAACTATAACACACGAATCATGCAGTAAGATGAGGCTAACCTTCTTTTCTTGGCTAAGACGCATCTCTTCGGTTTTCGCTTATAACGGCGCGAATCAGATACTAGGCTGGAGCTGAAGAAAGAGCTCGGCGGACAGGTAGGTCGATACCGGTTCCCGGAACGGTGATCCAGCCAATTACACCAGGGCCCTAGTCATTGAGTGGGAATAGAAAATTCCTTAGTTATGGGGGTATAAATTTGATTTCCTTTAGGATACCCCCCCCATAACTATATGAATTGACCTGCTGACTCCAATGAAGATTGGAGGGCAACTGCCAGGGGTGACGGCCCAGCGAGTGTTATTTTGCGAGCTATGCGCGTTGAAAGCGACCTTTCGTGGCATAAACTACTTGCCGGAAGCCGCGGCTTTCAGAGTACGGCTTACGTGTACGTTTAACCTCCGTGGGCGACGGGGTGCCGCAAGGCGTAGAATATCGCCCACCTGTAGGGGCCCGCAGCGATGCGGGCCCCACTTCGTATGAAGAGGCGCAACCGGTGAAGGTCGTATCCATCTCCCAGGACTTCTTTGACCTCGTCGAGGGCGACCGCGAGCTCATGCTTAAGCACAATCTCCCCTGCATCGTGGTGGTGAGGCTGCGTTTCCGCGGGAAGCGCAGGGACTTCGCCGTGCCGCTGCATTCCAACATCGCCCCCAACGTGCCCAAAGACCAGTACTTTGCGTTGCCACCCCGCCCCACGACGAGCCCCGGCTGTCGCCACGGCATCCACTACATCAAGATGTTCCCCATAACCAAGTCCTACCAGCGCCGCTTCAGGACCGAGGGCTCGGCCTACTACGAGACGCTCCAGCGCATCATCGACGGCAACATCAAGCGCATTGTCTCCGAGTGTCAGGCGTACCTCGACCGCTACGAGCGCGAGGGAAGGCCCCGCTTCGCCGTCGACATCGACCGCATCGTGGGCCTGCTGGAGGGCGAGAAGTAGGGCACTTCGGCTCAGTCTCGAGCCATGTGGAGTCGCTCCGCATTTTTGAACGCCGCGTGTGCGTCCCAAATACTTGAGAAACTTGAGAAACAAGCTGTGAAGTGCAGTGGCTCGCCCGTGCCCGTGCATAGCCGTCACCATTAGCGTCTACGCGGCGTCGGCTTCAAGTGGAACTGGCCCCACTGCTGTATATGGTTTGCCTTGCTGCACATGGCGATCAATGCCCGCGATGCTTCTGCTTGCGCTTCAGCTTTCGCTGCTCGAAGCGCGCCTCCGCCTCATCCGCGCGACGCTGGCTTCTTGCTTGAGCCGACTCCCGCTTCATCGCTTCCCGCTGTGCTGCGAGCGCCTGTTGTGCCTTGGTGCTCACCGCGGGCCGCTTAAGGGCTTTCGCTGCCTCGCGAGCGCGTCGCTTGGGATTCTTCGCGGGCTTGCTTGTTTCCGTGGCCTCGTCACCGAAGAACGCGAGCTTCGCCCATTTGCTTGTAACGAATTGCAGGATTTCCTCATCGGACGGTTCCGCGCCGAAGACGATGCGGGCGGCGCCGTATCTGCCGTCCTCGACATGCTCCGCCAGCCCGACCCAGAATTGGCCGTCATGATATACGGTCAGGGTGGATGACACGCTGATCTGCATGGTTGGTTCCTCCTTTATGTAGATGACCATGCAGAGAAGGGACAACCAAGGAGGCAGGTTACTGATGCGGACTCCCGCACGCCCACGACTACCCGACGGGGACTGTGTTTTCATCTCTGGTGCCCGCATTGTAGCACGCGTGAATTCGCATTGACCTCGCTGCCGGCATGTTGTGAGTGGTCGAGGGTTTTACCAGGAATGGGGAAAGCCGGCACAGGAGCTACGCCCGGGGCGATGTGGTCAACATCGCCCCGGGGGTGAAGCATTGGCACGGGGCCGTGCCCGACGGCTGGTTCTCCCATCTCGCGCTGGAGGTTCCGGGCGAGGAGACCTCCAGCGAGTGGTTGGAGCCTGTGAACGACGAGGAATATCTCAAAGCGACTAACAAGGAGGCTTAAATACCTTCGCCGTCCGCGCCGCCGAGAGCAGTGCGCCCAAATCGGCCTGGATCGCCTCCGCCTTGCTTCCAAGCTGCAGCGGGGCCGAGTCGCCCGAGATGTTTACGCTCAGCAGGTGCGCATCCGGCAGCTTCGCGGTCATGCTCCAGAACGGGGGCGTGATGATGCCGGGGGTCATCTCGCCCACGCCGAGCTCCAGCAGCAGCACGCGGCCAGCTCCACGCTCGTGCACGAAGCGCTCGTATCGTCCGAGGCCCTCGCGCCATGCCGCACCCTGCAGAAACGTGTCGTCGCGCACCCACGGTACAAGATACTGGTTTTCCGTGCGAAAACGCTCATGCCGCTAAATTGAGCGACCGCCTGTACTGCAGCGGGATCATCCGCCCGAGCGATCCCTTAATCCGTCGCCCGTTGCGCCAATCGGCAGAAGCCACGCGTGGACGCTAATCGCTCGAGCGAATCGTCGTCGGTTTCCGTTTAACGATTTCTTTTTCCGCTATTATCTGACCCTCGGACTTCCTCGTGATAGAAGTAGTCCACGATCACCGGATGCCCCTGGGGGACTCTGCCATAAGGCATTTCGTTGTCCACAAAGGGGCAATCGTACTTCTTGGCCATTTCTTCGGCTTTTACTTCAAGCGCTTCAAAATAGCTACGGTTGCGCTTGTTATAGATCTCATCGTAAAGCGGTACGAGATTGGGATGTTTCTCGGCGATATAATCCAGGATCGCTTTTTTGAAACCACCCCGAAGATTGAGATTTTCGAGCCAAAACAAATCGCACCGATCTTTTACTTGCTCAAAAATCATCTCAAAATCCGTGATGCCGGGAAATACCGGGGACACGAAGCAGACCGTACGGATACCTTCGTCATACACCTGCTTCATAGCAGCGATACGACGCTCGATGCTCGACGCGGAGTCCATATCGTTCTTGAAGTTCTCATCCAGCGTGTTGATCGACCATGAAACGGTCACTCGTCCAAGCCTCTTCAGCAGATCGATATCCCGTACCACAAGATCGGACTTTGTGCAGATCAGAATATCTGCATCGCTGCCAATCAGCTGCTCCAGGAGTTTCCTGGTATTCCCGAATCGCTCCTCCTGTGGATTGTAGCCATCCGTCACAGAACCGATAACCACCCGCTGTCCAGCGTATTTCTTCGGATTCTTGATTTCCGGCCAATGCTTCACATCAAGAAAGGTGCCCCATTCCTCCTTGTGTCCGGTAAAGCGCTTCATAAAGGAGGCATAGCAATACTTGCAGGCATGCGTGCAGCCCACATAGGGATTGACCGAGTAGCCGCCTACCGGCAGGCTGGACTTGGTCATGATGTTCTTTGCTTCCACCTCATTGATGAGGATTCCATCAATCACTTCCGCCATGTTCTCTGCACCTCCAGCACTCTTTCGAATTCTTCCGGCAATTCCTGAATCATGTTTTCGTCCCCTATGACAGAGACGAGGTCTTCCTTCATAAACATTGGAATGCCAAGCGCGTGAGCCTGGTCCGTCAAAGACCATGCCCACTCCGGTTCCGTATGAACCTTCCTGCTCTGCGCCCCGGTCATGGTACCGACGACGATCCAGTTGATTCCGGAAAGGTCGACCGTACCGGGATCGTCGAATAGCGGCTCAAAAGTAACGAAGAAGTGATTTGCTTTGACGTTTTTCCGAAGGGCGTCGATACGCCACAGCTCCGCTTTCCTCGTCACCGTAACGCCGAACCATGCGTTTTCCAGGTCGGTATCTAAATCCAGCAAATCGGGTCTCTTGGTCAGGAACAAGAACTGATGCTGTGGATTCTCATGGATCTTTGCAAATACCTCGTCTCGCCATTCCAGCTTCCACCCGGAGAGATCGCTCATGCCGGTAAGGAGAAAGTTCTGCGGGCGTTTCTTTTCCATCATCTTGAGCTTGCTCGGGAAGAACGCAGGATCAGCGAAGTCGTCAATCATATGCCAACGTTTCACATTGTTACGGGCATAGCAATATGGACACCCCACCGTGCAGCCGATGACGATATTCATATTCTGAATCTGATTTTTGATGCAGATGCTCATAACGCCTGCCTACCTGCCTCTCCCGTAAACACGCAATCAGCCTCCCCCACCTTGCGGGCAAAAACCTCGATATCTTGCTTGCAAGCAGCAGGCTCGCAATCGCTCAAATCGTATGACGTGCCGCCGTTTCGATAGACGGCCCGATGGGAAAACGATCGGCTGACAAGCCCGATGCCGAGCTTCTCGCACAGGGTCATCCGTGCTCCCTTTCAGCTATAAAAAACAGGTGTCTATAAACAGTATCCTTGTTGATTTTCGCAGGGGCAATGAACAAACGCGTGCACCTGTCGATAAACGAACAGCTACTGGACATTGTCAAACGACTCAGATTGGAGAGGCGATGGGAGAAACCAAGATCGACCGCCGGCGGCGCTACACCCTCTCGGTCATACAGGAGGCGTTCTTCGCGCTGCTGGCCGAGGTCGGCTTCGCGAAGATGACGGTGGCGGACATCTGCCGCCGCGCCGAGATCAACCGGGGAACGTTCTATCTGCATTACGAGGATAAGTACGCGCTGCTCGATGCGCTTATCGACGAGGCATTGGCAGCGGCTCCCCCGCTTGAGGGGGTTGAATCGGCAACGCTTTGCCAGCGTCCGCCGGCAGACGACGATTATCGCCTGCTTTATTCGGACAGCGACGCATACGCTCGCGTAGCCCAGCGCGTCATAGAACGCGGAGCGGAGCAGATGGTTCCCTGGGTCATGGAGAAAACAGGGCTTTCACGCGAAGACGCTTTCCTGCTCTTCGTCCACAACGTCCAGGGCAATCTGGCCGTCAACCGCCTGCTCGGCTGGAGACGAGGCCCCGAGTTCGCCCATGCCCAGGAGCTGCTCAACGCCTATTCCGAAGGGGGCTTACTGGCGGTATCCGCTCTTCGCGATTCCGATAACCCATCGTGACCTGCGATTCAGGAATACCAGCCTCCGAGCCCTCTCGTTCGGAGGCTGCGGCTAAAACCTCATTGCGCGTCTACCGCTCCGCGTTACTCGCCACCTGCCCGCGCCACCGAGAGCAGGGCGCCCAAATCGGCCTGGATCGCCCCTGCCTTGCTTCCAAGCTGCAGCGGAGCCGAGCCGCCCGAGATGTTTACGCTCAGCAGGTGCGCATCCGGCAGCTTCGCGGTCATGCTCCAGAACGGGAGCGTGATGATGCCGGGGGTCATCTCGCCCACGCCGAGCTCCAGCAACAGCACGCGGCGATCGCTGCGCTCGCGCACGAAGCGCTCGTATCGTCCGAGGCTCTCGCGCCATGCCGCACCCTGCAGAAACGTGTCGTCGCGCACCCACGGCACAAGCTGCCAGCCGCAGTGCGGGCATCGGGGGACATCCTCGCTGCGGATCTCGAACCCCGCCATGCCCGCGAGCATGCGCTCGACGTAGGGGCTCGCCTCGAAGAGCTCGTCGCAGCATGGCTGCTTGCATTGAAGGTGCGCGAAGCTTCCCTGATAGTTGCAGATCCTCTCGGTGGGAAACGTCTTCTCGACTTGGGTGTCCACATTGGTGCTCAGGATGAAGTAGTCCTTATGGCCGATGAGGGACCGTAGGTCGAGATAGGGCTGCGAGGTCGGCTCGCGCAGCATGAAGTCGATGTATCGCGCATAGTATGCCCATTGCTGCTCGAGGCTGGGGTAGAGGTGGTAGAAGCCGTCGAAAAGGCTCTTGAAGCCAAAGGCTTGCTGCCAGTCCGCCATTCCTGCGCGCGCCATGCCCGCGCGGTTGTAATGGTTGAACCCGGCGGCGCTCGACATGCCCGAGCCGATGCCGACGATGATGGCGTCGGCATCGTCGATAAGGCTTCGAAGCCTACGCGCTTCTCTTTCTAGGGGTGGCATCGGGCGATCTCCTCGAAAGCCGGGGCCATATCGCCGTCAACGAGAATCGTCTCGCACGAAGCGTCGGGCGCCATGGCCTGGCCGTAGTTGAACACGATGTAGGTGGCGTGCTCGCAGGCGTTCGCGATCTGGGCGAGCATGCGCTTTATGACGCCGTTGTGCAGTCCCACGCCAAGTTCGAGGATGGCGACCCTGCCGTTGCGATGGGCTTGCACAAGACGCGCGAGCTCGTCGAGCTGGGTCATGGCGAGGGTGTCTGGATGGGCGAGGCGCCGCTCGTCAACCGACGTGCGCGTGCTCCCCTCAGTCTCGAGCACGCGCTCCTCGTCGAACCCGGCGCGCGCGAAGTGCCCGTCGATGTTGCATGTGACCACGAAGGTGTCGGCGTGCTCCGTAAGACGCCGCAGCCCGTTCATGAGCGAGCCGGGCTCATATTCGAGATACTCCTTTTGATGGAACCGCTCGGCCCATCGGCGTCGCACGCTGGCATCCGGGGAAGCGAGCCCCTGCAGTATGCAGCCGATGCCGTCTGCCTGGGCGAGGCCCCCGTACGCCTCTTGGAAATGAGCATCGGCGCAGAAAAGGTTGAGCCCCTCTGCTATGTCCAGTCCGTTGCTAGCGCCGATGATGACAAGATCCGCTTCGGCTAGCGCCCTGCCTATGCGAACTGCTTTCGCCGTCTCCATGCGCTACCTCCTCAGCGTCTTGCGCACGTCGGCAAGCACGTCGGCGATGTCGGCGCGAACGGCGAGCCCCCGATCCTCGATCGCGCGGGGGAGAAACTGCGTCTTGTTGTTTACGGCGATGTAGCTGGCCTGCGGTAACTGCGCCGTGAGGGCCCAGAACGGCTCCTGGATAAACGCGGGCGTCATGCGGCCCACACCCAGCTCGAGGAAGAGGATCCTCTGCCGTGCGTGCGCGTCGAGCCATTCGGACACCTTGCGGTACTGCTCCTCGTAGAGTTCGCCCTGCAGGAAGTTGCCGTAGCCGCGAACCCAGGGGAACGCCTCTGCCCCGCAGTGCGGGCAGCGCGGCACGAGCTCTGTCGGAACCTCAAGGCCGTCTCCCATGGCCTCTACCATGTTGGAGACCGGCTCGACCGCATCCCACACCGCGTCGGTGCAACAGCGGGAGCACTGAAAGAAGCGGTGGTCGCCTTGGATCTCTGCCACTTTCTCCCAGGGATAGAGCTTCACAAACTGCGTGTCCTGGTTGGTGGTGAGCACGAAGAAATCCTTCTCGGCGAGAATGGCGTCGAGGTCCTTGTAGGGCTTGCGCAGCGGGGCGTTGAGCGTGGTGTCGAGGAAGGTGGCGAGGTATCCCCAGCGCGCCTCGGCGGTGGGCCAGCGGTAGAACGACCCCTCGAAAGCGCCCTTGAAACCGTAACGCTCGGCGAATTTGCCGAAATGCTTGCGATAGGTTGCGTTGTCCTCGTAATAGAAGTCGCCGCCGCCCGCCGCGGAGAGCCCAGAGGCCCCGCCCACCAGCACGCAATCGGCTTCCTCGATCATGCGGGCGAAGTCCCTGATTTGCTGGTCGTAGGGCTCGGGCTCGCGGTCACTCAGCTCATAGGGCGTGCCGCCGCTGCGGTAGGCGGCATGAAGGGAAAACGATCGGTTGGTGAGCTCGATAACGAGCTGCTCGTACAGGGTCACTGGATACCTTCTTTCAGCTATTATAAACAGGTGTCTATAAAAAGTATCCATGTCGATTTGCTTAAGAGCAATGAACAGCTTCGGCCTGTTGTCGATAAACGAGCGTTTGCCGGGCATTGTCGAGCGTTGCAATTGGAGGGGTAATGGAAGCGGGGAAGATCGATCGTCGCCGACGCTATACACTCTCGGTCATACGGGAGGCGTTCTTCGCGCTGCTGGCCGAGGTCGGCTTCGCGAAGATGACGGTGGCGGACATCTGCCGCCGCGCCGAGATCAACCGGGGAACGTTCTATCTGCGTTACGAGGACAAGTACGCGCTGCTCGACGCGCTTATCGATGAGGCATTGGCGGCGGTGCCGCCGCTCGAGGGAACGGAGGCGGGCGCCCTCTGCCAGCGTCCGCCGGCAAACGATGACTATTATCTGCTCTACTCGGATGACGACGCGTACGCCCGGGTGGCACAGCGCGTCGTCGAGCGCGGCGCCGAGCAGATGGTTCCCTCGATCATGGAGGAGACTGGGCTTTCGCGCGAGGACGCCTATCTGCTCTTTGTCCACAACGTCCAGGGAAATCTCGCGGTCAACCGCCTGCTCGGTTGGAGGCGAGGGCCCGAGTTTGCCCACGCTCAGGAGCTGCTCAGCGCCTATTCCGAAGGGGGCATGCGGGCGGTATCGGCTCGTCACGATCCTCGTAGCTCGTCTTGACCGCATGTCATTTCAGGTAGGTGGCGTTGCTATGGGCCCTCTTTGATTTTCGACGTTGTATAAGGCAATCGCAATCGTCTTGAGCTTCTTTAGGGAACTTGAACAAGAGATATGGCCTGCTGGCGATTGATTAACACCATTCGTTTTGGTTACAAGAAAGCATGCTGCGCGCCTGCAGCATGAGGGAGAGGGAATCCTATGAATATCGTTGTATTGAGCGGCAGCCCGCGTAAGGGCGCCAATACCGATACCATGGTCGAGGTGTTTGCCGAGACCGCGCGTGAGGGCGGTAATGCGGTTGAGGTCGTCCGCGTTGCCAGCAAGAAGATCGCCGGCTGCTTGGGATGCCAGTACTGCTTTGCCCATGAGGGCACCTGTGTGCAGAAGGACGACATGGCCGACGTGATCGAGTCACTGATAGACGCCGACATGGTTGTCTTCGCTTCGCCCATCTACTGGTTCGATATCACCGCGCAGGAGAAAGCCGCCATCGACCGCCTGTACGCCTTCGGTGCCACGGGTTTCCCGTTCACCAAGACGGCCCTTTTGCTCGATAGCCACAGCGAGGGTGTCTATGATGCGGCGATCGCTATGTACAAGTCAACCTGCGCGTACTGCAAGTGGGAGGACCAGGGCATTGTCACCATCAGCGGTATGACCGAGCGCGACAGCATGGCCTCTTCGTCCAAGCTGGAAGAGGTGCGAGAGCTCGCTCGCAAGCTGGCCTAAGGACAAGAAGAACGCATGGCAATCAGCGTTGGTGGAAATGCTTGCTATCCTTACCAAGAGATAGGGGCGCATTCCCTCAAGCGCCGTATAGAACAATTTTTAAACGCAGAAAAATAACTGAAAACAAATTAATCAGCGTTAAAATATTGTCAAACAGAAGTTCATGAGGGAAGGTTGCGTATGCGTCGCAAGGCAGACGAGCTCCTTAGGGAATGGCGAGACAGAGCTGATAGAAAACCTTTGCTGGTCAAAGGCGTGCGCCAGTGTGGCAAGACCTATTTGCTCAGAACGTACGCCCAGGATCTTTTCGAATCGGTTGTCTACGTTAATCTTGAGAACGACCGGTCGGCGCGAGCGGATTTTTCGGGCGGTCTTGACCCTCATTCGATTGTGCGCGCGATCGAGGCTCGTACGGGACAGCGTATCGTGCCTGGCAAAACCTTACTGTTCATTGACGAGATCCAGGCATGCGAGGAAGCGCTCACTTCCCTTAAATACTTTTGCGAAGATGCTCCCGAGTATTACGTTGCGGCTGCTGGGTCGCTTCTTGGGGTTGCCATTAACCATCAGTCGTATTCGTTCCCCGTCGGAAAGACCGACTTGATCGAAATGACTCCACTCGATTTCGAGGAGTTTCTCTGGGCAATGGGGCACGATCAGCTGGTCGACGAGATACGCTCGTCATTCGAGTTAATGGGTCCTCTTGCGCCAAGCCTTCATGAAAAGGCGCTTAGGCTCTATCGACAGTATCTTGTTGTTGGCGGAATGCCCGAGGCGGTCCAAACGTATATCGATGATCAGTCAATCATTGATGTGGCCGAAAAGCATCGGATTATTCTCGACGGATATTCCGCCGACACCAATAAATATGCTGATGAACGCTTGAGCGCAAAGACGCGTGCGTGCTTCGATTCCATTCCACAGCAGCTTGCCAAAGAGAATCGCAAATTTCAATACAAGGTAGTGCGAGCGGGGGGCAATGCGTCTCTCTTTGGAGATGCTCTCGACTGGCTTGTATTGTCGGGTACGGTGGCGCGCTGCACCCTAGTCGGGCAGATCGAAAGCCCTTTAGAGGCCTTCGTTAACCCTTCTGCTTTTAAAATCTATCAGGCGGATACAGGGCTGCTCGTCTCCAAGGCCGGTGCTCAACGCGCCGATATTCTTGCCGGCATCGGCGGCACATTCATGGGTGCACTTACCGAAAACTACGTCGCCCAACAGCTTTCAGCCATGGGCTATCCGCTGCATTATTGGGCGCGAGATAATCGTGCGGAAATCGACTTTGTAGTAGAGAAGCAGGGATGCTTGTCTGCGATTGAAGTCAAGGCGGTAGAGAACACAAGATCTCGAAGCCTGTCCTCACTTAAAAAGACCCATCCGGGCGTACGCCTTATCAGGCTATCGACTAAGCCCTTTGGAATGAATGATGGGCTTATGTCTGTTCCACTTTATGCGGCATTTTGTCTATAGGGATGATGCTGGTGTAATGCATGGAGCCCAGGGCGCAGCGTTTACTGCGCTCCGGGCCCCGCTGCTTTGTACAACCATGACGGTTTAGTCGCCGTTGTTTTAGTCAAACAAACTCGGCATGTCATTTTCCTTCATGAGGGCGCCGGCGGAGGGCAGGCTCTGCGCGGTGAACTTCTCGGCCGAGACGCCGGCGCCAAGAATCTCCTCGGTCGTGCCGACGGTGGTGACCGAGCGGCCCTTCTTGGCCGTAAAGGCCTGGACGCCCTGCGTGTTGGTGGTCGTCTTGGTCTTGAGCAACGACGTGTTGAAGTTCATCAGACGGTAGTCGCTCGAGACCAGCGCGAGGTCACGGTCCTCCTTGAGCACCTGCGCATACAGCAGCTTGCTGCCGCCGTAGATGGCGTTCTTAAGGCGCTTGCGGTTGGTCTTGGTGACGTATCCGGCAAGCGCGACGCGCACCACGCGGCCGTTCTCAAAGACAAAGAGAACGTCGGCCTTGTAGTCCTCAGGGTCGATAACCCAGATCACGCTCTCATCGGGTTCCATCTCAAGATCGGTCGGCAGGTACGAGCCCAGCTGGGCCGACTTGGTATCCTCAAACGCCGCGACCTTGCACTTGTATACCTGGCTCTTGCTGGTAAAGACCAGCAGTTCGTGCGTATTGGCGGACGGGAACTCGATAAAGGGTTTGTCGCCGTCCTTGTACTTGAGCGTGGTCGCCTTCTTGAGCACGCGGTCCGTCATCTTCTTAAGGTAGCCATCGTGCGAGAGCATGATGGTGACCGGGTACTCCTCGACTTCGGGCTCCAAGCTTACCTCGATAACCTCATGGGGCTCGATCCTGCCCGTGCGGCGCGGCATCACGTACTTCTTGTTGACCGCGGCCAGCTCGTCGCTGATGACCTTCTTGATGTTGTCCTCGCTCGAGAGGATCTCCTCGAGTTCGGCGATCTCACCCTCGAGCTTGGCGATGTCCTTGGTGCGGTTGAGGATGTACTCCTCGTTGATGTTGCGGAGCTTAAGCTCGGCAACAAACTCGGCCTGGGTCTCGTCGATATCGAAGCCGCGCATAAGGTTGGGCACGACCTCGGCTTCGAGCTTGGTGCCGCGGATGATGGCGATGGCCTTGTCGATGTCGAGCAGAATTGCCTCAAGGCCGTGCAGCAGGTGCAGGCGCTCGGACTTTTTGCCCAGGTCAAAGTTAATGCGGCGACGCGTGGACTCAATACGCCACTTGACCCACTCGTGCAGAATCTGGCGCACGCCCATAACACGGGGATAGCCGTCGACGAGCACGTTGAAGTTGCACGAGAACGAATCCTGCAGCGTGGTCGAGCGATAGAGCTTGGCCATGAGCTTGTCGGGGTCGACACCGCGCTTAAGGTCGATGGCGATACGCAGACCCGAAAGGTCGGTTTCATCGCGGATGTCTGCGATCTCCTTGACCTTGCCCTCCTTGGAGAGCTTGACGATGCGCTCGATGATGACATCGGTCTTGGTGGTGTAGGGGATCTCGTAGACCTCGATGATGCGCTCTTCGGGAATCCAGCGCCAGCGGGAGCGAATCTGGAAGCTGCCCAGGCCGGTCTCGACGATCTTCTCAATCTCCTCGCGGCGGTAGATGATCTCGCCGCCGGTCGAGAAGTCGGGCATGGGCATGTACTCGAGCAGATCGCAGTCGGGGTCCTTGAGGTAGTGCATCGTGGCGGTACAGACCTCGTTGAGGTTGAAACCGCAGATGTCGGACGCCATGGCGACGCCGATGCCCTTATTGGCCGAGACGAGGATGTTGGGGAACGTAGTGGGCAACAGGCGCGGCTCCTTCATGGCGCCGTCGTAGCTGTCGACGAAGTCGACCGGGTCCTTATCGATGTCCTTGAAGATCTCGGCGCTGATGGGGGAGAGCTTGGCCTCGGTGTAACGCGAGGCGGCGTAGCTCAGGTCGCCCGAATAATACTTGCCAAAGTTGCCCTTCGACTCCACGAAGGGGGCGAGCAGTGCCTCGTTGCCGGTTGCCAGGCGCACCATCGTCTCGTAGATTGCGGCATCGCCGTGCGGGTTGAGCTTCATGGTCTGGCCCACGATGTTGGCGCTCTTCTGGCGCTCACCCTTGAGCAGACCCATCTTGTACATGGTGTAGAGCAGCTTGCGGTGCGAGGGCTTAAAGCCGTCGATCTCGGGGAATGCACGCGAGACGTTGACGCTCATGGCGTAGGGCATGTAGTTGACCTCGAGCGTCTGCGTGATCGGCTGATCGGTGACCTCGGAGTGCAGGCCGATGACGTTCTCGGCGTTGACCTGCTTTTTCTTTGGCTGGTTCTTCGTCTTCTTCTTTGCCACGATATCCTCTTGAACTTCTTATGGGCCGTCGTTATCGATTTGCTGCTATTGCAGGTCCAGCTGGTCCAGGTATTCCTTGCCGTGCTCGGAGATATGGCGCTTACGGCCCGCCTCGTCGTTGCCCAGCAACAGGTTGAACATGGTCTCCATCTTGGTGACGTCCTCGGGCTCCACCTTGATCAGGCGGCGCGTCTCGGGGTTCATGGTGGTGAGCCACATCATGTCCGGATCGTTTTCACCAAGACCCTTGGAGCGGTTGATCGAGCACTTCTGGTCGCCGATCTCTTTGAGGATGCCGTTCTTCTCGAGCTCGGTGTAGGCAAAGTAGGTCTTCTCTTTGCAGTTGATCTCGTAGAGCGGCGACTCGGCGATATAGACGTAGCCCTCGTCGATAAGCGTGGGCACCAGTCGATAGAGCATGGTGAGCACGAGCGTGCGGATGTGGTACCCATCGACGTCGGCGTCCGTACAGATGATGACCTTGTTCCAGTTGAGGTTGTCCAGGTCGAAGGCGCCAAGGTTCTTGATGCGCTTGTCCTTGATCTCCACGCCGCAGCCCAACACGCGCATAAGGTCCATGATGATGTCGGACTTAAAGATGCGCGGATAATCTTCCTTTAGGCAGTTGAGGATCTTGCCGCGGACGGGCATAACGCCCTGGAACTCGGCATCGCGCGAGGTGCGAATGGCGCCTGCTGCCGAGTCGCCCTCTACGATGTAGATCTCGCGGCGGCTCTTGTCCTTGGAGCGGCAGTCGATGAACTTCTGCACGCGGTTGGCCATGTCGGTCTTTTGCTGCAGGTTGGTTTTGATGCTCTGGCGTGTCTTCTCGGCGTTCTCGCGCGAACGCTTGTTGATGAGCACCTGCTCCATGATCTTGTTGGCGGCGTCCTTGTTCTCGATCAAGTAGGTCGAGAGGCGCTCCTTAAAGAAGGCAGTCATGGCCTGCTGGATAAAGCGGTTATTGATGGCCTTCTTAGTCTGGTTTTCGTAGGACGTCTGGGTGGAGAAGCAGTTGGTTACCAGCACCAGACAGTCCTGGACGTCTTGCCACTTAATGCCGCTCTCGTTTTTGTTGTATTTGCCCTGTTGCTTAATGTAGGCATCGATGGCGCTGGTCAGAGCGCTACGGGCGGCCTTCTCGGGTGAGCCGCCGTTCTCGAGCCACGATGAGTTGTGGTAGTACTCCTGCATCATGAAAGTGCGCGAGAAGCACATGCAAGCAGTGATTTTTACATTGTAATCGGGCAGGTCCTCGCGATCGCGACCGCGACGGTCGGCCTCGATAAAGAAGGGCTCGGTAAGGTAGTCGGTACCGACCTTCTCGAGCACGTAGTCCTCGATGCCCTTGGGATAGCAAAAATCCTCTTCGGAAAACTCACCATCGTCGCCCTCGATGCGCAGGCGGAAGGTCACGCTGGCGTTGACCACGGCTTGGCGGCGCATGGTCTCGCGATACCAATCGTGGGGGATGCTGATGGAGGTAAAGACCTCAAGATCGGGGCGCCACTTGATGGCGGTGCCGGTGCGGTCCTCGTCGCTGGGCTCAATCTCGAGTGCCTTCTTTTTGGCGCCGACGACCTTGCCCTTCTTAAAGTGCAGGGAGTACTTGTTACCGTCACGCCAAACCGTGACGTCCATGTACTCGGAAGCGTACTGGGTCGCGCAGGAGCCCAGGCCGTTGGTGCCGAGCGAGAAGTCGTAGTCGCCGCCCTGGTTGTTGTTGTACTTGCCGCCGGCGTAGAGCTCGCAGAAGACGAGCTCCCAGTTAAAGCGCTTCTCGGAAGGGTTCCAGTCGAGCGGGCAGCCACGGCCGTTATCCTCTACCTGAATGGAGCCATCGCGAAAGGCGGTAAGGGTGATAAGTTTGCCGTAGCCCTGGCGTGCCTCGTCAACGGCGTTGGACAGGATCTCGAAGGCAGCATGCGCGCAGCCATCGAGTCCGTCCGAGCCAAAGATGACGGCGGGGCGCAGGCGTACGCGCTCCTCGTCCTTGAGCTGACGAATACTGTCGTTACCATAGTTTGCGGTGTTTTTTGCCATGCTCGCTCTCTCGGTGCTCCTTTGCTGCGTTTTAGTCATATAGATAGTCAAGGTAGCATAGCCCAGCCCACAGACGATTCCAACCAACACGAAATCCATCGAACAATCGTTCGGAATTTGATGGAACGGCGTTTACTCGGACAAGACCGAGTTGATTCTGCCCGAGTAAGTTTGAAGGCGGCTGGAGGCGCCCTACTTTGTTTGCGGATGGATCGAATCGAACATTGGGACAAGCGTCTCGTTTTATGGGCCACGGGCGTGCGTGTGTGAGTCCCTTTGGCCCATAAGGAACGCTGACGGGTCGTTATTTGGGCCGTGGGTCACTTCGCCGGCGCCGCGTTTCGTCATACGCTCATAGTGGAAGCCGATGCCACGGAGTCGACTTGCGACTCGGGCAACGGATGAGCTACAAGCCGAAAGGAGCGGTGAGGATGATGAAGCCCATGACGAAGAAGCTGCTGTTAGGAATTCCCACCGTGACGCTTTCGGCTGTGTTGGCGTGTACGCTTGCCGGCTGCGGCGGTAATGCGCCGAGTGGCTCGGGCGGGAGCGCACCTGTGCAGGAGAAGTCCAAGAAGGCCAAGGCCTATGAGTCGCAGACGGTCGAGGTGGCTGGCATAACCTATGAGTCGGTAGACCACGGTACGTTCTATCGCGGTGATGCCAAGAAGCAGGACGGCTTTTACCTGCACATCAAGATTACCAACAACAACACAAAGAACAGGACGTTCAGTTCCTTTAACGTGCATGCTGCCCAGGGCGATCTTGAGGCAGGCGACCCGTTGTTTACTTCCGGCAAGGCGGCCGTGCTCGACTACGTTGCAAGCGAGGCTCCCGATGATCTGCACAAGGGAATTGACCTTTCCGAGAGGCCAGATATCGGTCCGGGCGAGACCGTTGAGTACGTGTATTTCTGGGCGCCCAAGACGGCGTACTACGGGCCCATCACTGTCGAGTTCGTAGACGCTTACGCCCCCGCCAAGAATCATGAGGCCATGTACTTCGACACCACGGACTGCGAGACCAAGGAGTTCAAGGCGGCCGGCGGCGCGGCCGATTCTGGCGAGAAGGCAGATTTAACGGGCATCGACTGCGCATCGTACAGCATCGAGGCCGCCGATGGGTACACGCTGGATTCGTCCGACGAAGAGCGCGAAAAGGCAAACTTCTTCCATGACGAGACTGGAGGACGCCTGAACATCAGCATCTTCCCGCGCTCGCCGGAGGAAGAGGTTGCAAGCCTAGAGCAGGTCTACGAAGGCAAGGAGACAACAACCGATCAGGTCGAGTACAATGGCATAACGTGGCTGCGCTTTACCGGTCCCGATAACGGCCATACGCTGTTTGCGACGGCTCCCGCAACGGGTGAAACCGTCCGCGTGTCGATCGGCTGGAAGATCGACTGGGATGCCGCCGTGCCCATGATGGAGGCACTGAAGCTCAAATAACGCCGCGATTCTCACGTCAGACGACTCAGGGCTGGCTCCGAGTTATCGGGGCCAGCCCTTTTGGTGCTCGATGAACAGGGCCAGTGCCTCGCGCGGTTTCGGGTACAGCGGGGCATCGCGCGCGCAATGACGAGCATGGTTTCCATAATGACAGATATAGTTGACATCTTCTGATGGATGCAATATATTTCTGTCATGTTGCAACGGATATCTGTCCATTACTACGAAAGGAACTCCATGCCGGGCAAAAAGAACCTACGCATGAAGGCGGCGCGCGCGGCGGTTGGCCTTTCGCAAGCCGACTTAGCCCAAGCCGTGGGCGTTACGCGCCAGACCATCGGCCTGATCGAGGCGGGCGGCTACAACCCCACGCTCAATTTGTGCGTGGCAATCTGTAAAGCGCTACGCGTCACGTTGAACGACTTGTTTTGGGAAGACGAGAGCGACGTCGACCCTGACGCTCTTTAGGAGTTCGCTATGAAATTTGAAGATCTGAAAATCGTGCAAAAGTGGCGTGAATATGCCGGCCCAAAGGATGAACGCCTGGAGGCTGAGAACGCGAAGATCTACAAGATTGGTTTCGTGCTGCTTTCGTTTGGCATGTTGATGATTTTTTTCTACCAGTTTATAGCTCGACAGGTTGCGTGGGTTCACAGCGACGCTAGTGAAATGCCGCATGGCTTTGCAACGCCGTTCGAGGCAGCCATGTATTTGTGGCTCGTTATCGTGATGTTGATTTGCGCAGGACTGCAAACGCGGAAGGGCTATGTCGATACCAATCGTTTTGGGCAAACCGAGCATCTTCCTGTTGGGTATTTCATGCTTGTCAGCGGTCTTAGCGGCGCCGCGTTCGCGCTTGTTATTGCCGCAATGCGCTGTATCGCTGAGGCGCAGATCGTACCGCTCGAAAGCGTCTTTTGGTTGGCGAACCTGGCCACGGGTGTGTTCTGCGGTGCGACGATTTTCGCGGCC
Organism: Coriobacteriaceae bacterium; assembly: GCA_902364645.1. Taxonomy (GTDB): domain Bacteria; phylum Actinomycetota; class Coriobacteriia; order Coriobacteriales; family Coriobacteriaceae; genus Collinsella. The sequence continues at coordinate 29,475 of CABJEP010000009.1, forward strand.
ACGTTTGCTGCCCTGTGCGCAACGTTTTTCACGGCGAAAAGACGCCGTGCCAAGCTCGAGGCAGAACTCGACTCCTCTGACGACATCTAATGCGTAATGGGCTGGCTCTGGGTATCCAGAACCAGCCCATTTTGACGTTCGATGAGCCGAGTCGGCGTCTCTCACAAAAGTAACTAGGAGCTAGCGAGGCTTATCCGAATTGACCTCATTGGCGGTGTCGGTTTCGAGCGCCGTGCGGCGGGCGCTGTAGGCGACGAGGCCGGCACCAGCTGCGGCGAGTGCTGCTGCGGCTGCGGTTAGGGGGACGTTGCTGTCGCCCGTGCCCGCAAGCGCGCCCGCTTTTCCGGAGCGCTTGTTATTGCCGTGGTCCTTGCCGCCACCGGAGCTGCTTCCGCCGGAGCCGCCGCCCTTGTCAGTACCGCCGCCACTCGAGCCACCATCGCCGTCCGCCGTCATCGGGGCGTCGTGAAGTCCTGTCGTATCCGCGCTGTCGCATACGCCGACCTGCACTTCCGAGCGTTCGCATGCTGCATCGGACACGTGAAGCTCGTGCAGCACGGCACCCAGCGCCGAGTTTGCACCCGGTCGGATTTCCTCGAGCGTCACGGGGTCGAGCGCCACCAGGTCGCGCGCCTTTGCGTAGAGCGTTACGCGTTTGCCCACTTCGTCGCTCCAACTCTCGGGGATGGCGAAGCTCATGCGGAACTGTGCCGTGCAACCCGGTGCCAGCACGGCGTTGCCGTTGTCGGCTACCAGCGGGTGCGTTGCAAAACGCGCGCCCAGCGTCTCGAGCGCGTATTTCACGCGTGCCATATCGTTGGCCGAAGCATCCTCGGCAAGCTCTGGATCGTAGATCGAAGCCATGCGTGCGTTCGCTCCGAACCCGATGGATGCGCTGGAGAACGGCTGGCCGGAGCCCTCTCGGTACAGATCGATCGTACCGGCGGTCAGCAAAGTGTTGCCGTCGTTTCGCACCGTGACCATGAAGGATTCGCCTGCTGCTCCGGGCACCACCGCGCCCGAGGTAGCGACCGCGCCCGTCGGAGTGGCACACGCCACCAAGGGCACTTCGATGCCGTGCAGCTCTGCCTCGCTCTTCTCCGCGCTCACAATGTGCGTGGCGAGCGCGGAGAGCATGCCTCCCGACGTCAAAAATGTCGTTATCTGATCGACGGGATGGTTCAGCTCGCACATCACGAACGGCTCCGTGAACAGATCGCCTGCCAAGGTGCTGGCGAAGATGCGGAAGTGCTTGCCCATCACTGCTACCGGGTTGCCTTCTTCGTCGTAGGTTTGTCCCACCTTGCCATCGGTGTTCTCTACATAGAGCGCGCACCTGCCGTTGTTGCTTACGCTAAACGACGCCGGGCCACAGCCTGCGGCACCCACGGGCTGCGTTGCAAATGCCGATGCGCCTCGCGTCCAAGTAATATGCTGCAGCTGCCCGTTGATGGTGGCCAAAAAGCCCGAATGTTGTGGCCACGGCGCCGCATGGGGTACCGTGGCGTCTGGTGGCATAACGCCCCAGCCCGCAATGGACTGGCCGATCACGGCGTACGATGCGCAGCCGCAACCGTCTGCGGTCTCGTACGCAACGGGCACCACCATTTTGCCGTTGATATTTTCGGGTACGCCCAGCTCGATGCTTGACGGTGCTTGCGGAAAGCGGAGAACTTGGCGGAACGTCAGGCTGTCGCCCGAAACGTCCGACCACAGGGTGAAGCACTCCAGCGCAACCTCAGCCTCGCTGCCGAGCGCCTTTTCTGCGGTGGTTCCGCGGCGGTGGAGGTAGGCACCCGACAGGCGTCCGTCGACCAGCGTCTTGCCCACCGTGATACGCGGGCACTGCAGGCAATGGTAGCCATCCTCTTGCAGGCGGCCGCGCGAGATGCTGCGCCATGACGTATGCGACACCACGCGAATTCCGCCGTTGCTTATGCGCAGGCGCACAACGGACAGTATGCCGGATGTGCTCGCCGCATCGAAAAGGGTGTTGTCGCCGTCGCGGCGCTCGCCCGAGACCAGCAACACGTAGGCGTCTTGGTTTCCTCTTCCGTCCGTATATTCCACTACGTCGAAGTCGTAATCGTATATGCCGTCGCGCTCCACGTCGCCCTCGCCAAACCCAAGGGGAAAGTCCACGGGCGTGGGAGCGGACCACGTGCCGTTTGCCTTTGTGTGCACCACTAGGCGCGAGCGGCCATTCTCGCCGTAGCGCACCGAGGCGATACGGAATAGGCATTCTGCGCCGGCAATCATTGCCGGCTTCATGTGAGCTTCGCTGAGCACGCCAGTAAACAGCACGTTGTCACTCGAGGGCTTGATGCCGCCACGCTCGTCCTCCGATACACCGGCAGAATTGGCGTTGGGGTCCGCAACGGCGTTCCTCGCTTGGCCGATATAGGCGTACCCATACATCGGCGCGGCATTTTCGTCGTTCTCTATCAGCGTATGGACGAAATGCTCGATCTGTCCCGTGTCGTCGCTTTCTGCATCCGCCTCGAGCTCAATACGCGTGACCGCTTGATCCCAATCGCGCACGACAGGCGCGACGTTTATCGCGGTGGCTGCAACCTCGGCGCGTGCGAGCAGCTCGGCGTTAGTGACGATGGTGGCCGATGCGATAAATTGCGGCACACCACCTGCCTCGGCGTTGCCGGCTGAGTCGAAGCGGGCATCCAGCGTGTAGGGCGTATCTCCACTCAAGGCCAGCTCAGAGCGCTGGAGCACATACTGATCGCCATTGTTCACTGACATATCCCACGAATCGGCGAGTGTGGGCCACGATCCCGACCAAGCCTTGGTGGTCCACTTGAACATTACGAACTGGAGTATCACGTCGACATCGACGTCTGCACCTACGCGCAGTCGCGGAAGCTGGTGTCCATCTGCCTTCTCGTACCCGATGAACAGCGTGAGGGATGCGGCGCCGCGCACGGCAGACGAGGCGACGCCCGCAACGCCGGCGCCAAAGGTAACGGCAAGCCCGATCTGGATGGTGAACGAGCCCGACGTGTTGGAATAGTCGAGCGAAATGTTTTTGAAAAACGCCGCGCCGCTACCGTGCGTGTGGGCGCCCACAGCGAGCGCCAGTTTTGCTAGCACCCAGGGGTTGACGTTTAGGAAAAACGGCACCGGTCCCAGGGTAAACTGCTCGGTCCAATTGAGGTCGGTTCTTACCTGGAAGAGGGCCTTAATATTGCCGTATGCGGGGTCGTTGTTGTTGCCCCAGGTTTTGCCCACCCAATCGTAGGCGAGCGAGCCGTACAGCTGCGTGGCGATATCCATCGTGAACAGCAGCGTGCAATGGTGGCGAAGGAGCTTGGTGTTCCTTGGATCGGTGCCCGAACCGGCGCTCATGCTCTTGTGCTGATTCCACTTCCCCTCCATCTCGTCGAGATAGCGGTTTGCCTGCTTGGCGCCCGACTCGCGCGGCGATTTCTTCCAGTACTCCGGATCCGGATTGCCCGAATCGTTCATATAGCTGGCTGGTTTGTATCCTCCGCCAAACAGCACGTATCCAGCAAACGAGAAATCGAAGAGGATCGGAAATGCGGGCATCCAACACGTGAACTTATTACCACCGATGCCGGGAAACGCCGCGGGGAAATCAAACGGAGTGATCTCTTGGTCCATGGTAGTGGGGACGATAGTGGTCGAGCCCGATTCCGCCTTTGCGGCCGGCGCAGTGACAACGGCCATGGGGGAGGAGAGTGTATAGGTCTTGCCCTGGTAGTCGAGGACAAAGCGCAACTTGCATCCTTCTTCCAGAAGGCTCGACGCTGCATCGAGGAACTTGTCTTCGAGCGTGAACGTCGCCAGATTATCCGCGCCTGATGCGCTGGCCTTGATCTGGCCGATCTGCGTGACGGTTTCGGTTGAGCTGCCCGCAGCGGGCATCACTTTATTGATATGCAATGTTGCCTGCCCGCCCTGCGGCAGATGAGCCTGCACGGTAAAAGCGTGCGTGTCGGGCTGGTCGTTTGCTGCTTCGTCCGCTGGCATTGCCATAAACGTGGCGTCGGCGTACTGGATGTCCCATTCGTCGAACGTGAGCTGTCGAAAGTACGGCTCGCCATCGGAGAGCGGACGTGTGGGTGCGGTTATGGCGGTGCCGCCCTGGATACGCGCAAGGGGAATCTCGACATCGCGGAAGCCCGCCATGCTAATGGAGATGCCGCCGTTAAAGTCGTATGCGTCGAGAAGCGTTGCCTCGTCCACGTAGTCTTCCGAAAGCGGCGCGACCTCAAAGATGGCCGTGCCTTCGTCATCGGTCGTGACGGTGAGCTGCTTGCCTGCGGCGTAGCGCGACGTGAGCGTGACCTTGGCGCCTGCGATAGGCGTATTCTTGTTGGCGACGTCGACCACCACCACGCCGAACATGGTGCGCGAGAGCACCAGGACCTTGAAGGGGTTTTCTTCGTCGGCATAGGCCGCGGTGGGCGCGAACGGCAGCAGGAAGGCATTTTCGCATCCCGGCACGCGAGGCAACATAATGCTCGCCAGCGAGGACGCTCCAGCAACAAGTAACGAACGGCGATCAAGCATTTTGGGCTCCCATCCCGCAAATATCGGTGGAAATAATCCAATTTTGCGAGAAGACGCTTCGTGGCGGTAGTGCCGTTCAAGGGTCAAAATGTCCAAATTGATCGAGCGAAGCGCCGGGTTCCGGAACGCGTTCGATGCGCTTGGCAGCCCGGTCGCTAACGCAACATGTGCGCGACCAGCTCGGCGCGTGTGCCGATGCCAAGCTTTGCGTATACGCCGGATAGGCGGTTTTTGACGGTGCCCGGCGATACTCCCATATGGCGTGCGATTTCAGCGTTGGTCCATCCGCGGCAGGCGAGCATGGCCATGGTGAACTCCGTGGTCGTTAAATCGTCGGCAACGTCCTCGCCCGAATCGGGGTTGTGGATGCGCCGCCAGCCGTAGCTGAAGCGGTACGTGATCTCGATGATGCGTGCGAAGTCGTCAGGGTATTGCGTTTTTAGGCATGCCTCGATGAGCCCCTGCAAAAGGCCGTGGTGCTCGCCAATGAGCTCGATAAGGCCGTCGGGGCGCGCAATGTCCCAAGCGGCTCCAAAATGCGCTTTTGCGGCGTCGATGTCCTTGAGGCTCATGCATGCCATGGAAGCTGCCAGGTGCAGGAACAGTTCCGAGATGGGATAGCTTCCCTGTTTCATAATTAGGGCGTTTTCCGCCATGCCCAGGCTGCGGCCGTATTCGCCGCGCAGATACAAGGCGTGCGCCATCACGTAGCTGGCGAACAGTCGCAGGCCTTCGGGTAGGTGCGCCGCAAGTGGATAAAACTCTTCGGCAGAATACGGGGAAGGCAAGTGCAGCAGGACGCTCGCGGCCGAGGCGAACAGGATATGCGTGGCGTGGACGGCGGGCGATTCCTCGTCGGCCGGCGTATCGAGGATGCCCGCAAGGCACCGGCGGGCGTCGGCGATACGGTTGAGCGACAGACTGGCGTATCCGCAGATAAAGCATGCGGAATAGCGCAGCGCGGGATCGGTGACGTCAAGATAGGGGCGTGCTGTCTCGGCGGCGAGTGTGGCCTGTCCGCGAAAGTACAGCGCTTCTGCCGTGGCGATGGTGCGTGAATCGGGGTCGGAAATGCCTGCAACCGCAGCGTCAATCTGCCCCGGCACAAAGGCAGTGCACATCAACGGCATGGGAATGCGCGGGTAGCCATCGCAGTCCATCTTCCATCTCCCAACAGCTGGCAACATTAGCAGCCATTTTACCCCTGTTGATCGGGACTGGAATTTGTGGTTATCGCCTACGATTATGCCGAACGTATAAAGGAAGAGTCTATTGGCGATGCTCCCAAGGTGACTACCGAAGCCTAGCTGACCTCGACATTAGGAAAAATTGCCACCCCTACAAAAAGCTCCGTCGCAGCGATGGGAAACGAACCTCGCTCTGCATATAATGAGGTCATATGACGGTGCGTTTGCATACGTGTAGCGCATTCCCATCGAACCGAAAAGGAGCTTTGCATGGATCCCAACAAGCGCCCCGACGACATGGTGCGTATCACCACTCCCGAACTTGCCCAGGTGTTCATCGATGAGCAGGTTGCTGCAATCCGCGAGCAGATTGGCGACAAGAAGGTCCTGCTGGCTCTTTCCGGCGGCGTCGACAGTTCTGTAGTTGCGGCCCTGCTCATCAAAGCTATCGGCAAGCAGCTCATCTGCGTGCACGTGAACCACGGCCTGATGCGCAAGGGCGAGAGCGAACAGGTCGTCGACGTCTTCAAGAACCAGATGGATGCGAACCTGGTCTATGTCGACGCTACTGATCGCTTCCTGGATAAGCTCGTCGACGTCGACGAGCCCGAGACCAAGCGCAAGATTATCGGCGCCGAGTTTATCCGCGTGTTCGAGGAAGAGGCCCGAAAGGTGGGCGACGAGGTCAGCTTCCTCGCCCAGGGCACCATCTATCCCGACATCCTGGAGTCCCAGGATGGCGTGAAGGCTCACCACAACGTGGGCGGCCTGCCCGAGGATCTGCAATTTGAGCTCTGCGAGCCCGTTAAGCTGCTGTACAAGGACGAGGTGCGCGTCGTGGGCCGCGAGCTCGGCCTGCCCGAGAACATGGTTGAGCGTCAGCCGTTCCCCGGTCCTGGCCTGGGCGTCCGCTGCCTTGGCGCCATCACCCGTGACCGTCTCGAGGCGCTGCGCGAGGCCGATGCCATCGTGCGCGAAGAGATCGACAAGGCCGGCCTGACCATCTGGCAGTACTTTGCCGTAGTGCCCGATTTCCGCGCTACCGGTGTGCGCGAGGGCAAGCGCGCCTACGACTGGCCCTGCATTATTCGCTGCATCAACACCGTCGACGTCATGACCGCCGAGGTGCCTGAGCTCGACTGGGCGCTGCTCAAGCGCATTACCGCTCGCGTGACCGCCGAGGTCCCCGGTATTTGCCGCGTTTGCTACGACCTCACGCCGAAGCCCGTTGGCACGGTCGAGTGGGAGTAAGCTAACTCAGCTGGTAGGCGATGAGAACTAGCAGATGTGACAAAGGGACAGTCCCTTTGTCACATCCTCGATATTATGTGCGGGATGGTACGCCACGCGGCGTGCCATCCCGTTCGTTATTTTAATGAGCCGAGTGCGCGAGTGGGAAGAGTCACGAGCATGGTCGTTCCGCGCTCCGAGCTCTCTTCGACCTCGATGGAGCCGCCGTGGAGCGCGGCAATCTCCCAGACCAGCGCAAGTCCCAGCCCCACGCCGCCGTATGCCCTGCTGCGCGATTTGTCGACGCGAAAGAAGGGCTGAAAGATGCTCGTCTGGTATTGCTCGGGAATGCCCGGCCCCTGGTCGCGCACGCGTAGCAGCACACGGTCGCCTTCGGCGCAGGCGTTGATTTGCACGGTCGAGTTGGGCGCGCTGTAACGTATGGCGTTTTCGGCCAAGTTGAACAGCAGCCGATAGATTAGCGTATCGCTGCCGATCGTTTGCGCGTCGCCCTCACTTGCGAGCGCGATGCCCTTTTGCTCGGCAAGGGGCGCCAGGTCCGTGAGTACTTCTTCGATCATCGGCGCCAGGTCAATCGCATCGTTGCAAGGGACACTGCGCAGCTCGCTCATCTCGAGCAGGGTCTTTGTCATGTGCGTCATCCGCTCGGTCTGCTCCTGCAGCAGCCCGAGCAGGCTCGCTGTATCGGCGTCGGCGTCGGGGTGCTCGGCGCAAAAAAGCTCAACCTGGGCCTGCATGAGCGCAAGTGGCGTGCGCAGCTCGTGCGCCGCATTGCCCGTAAACTGTCTTTGTGCGGAAAATCCCTCGTCAAGGCGGGCAATCATGTCGTTAAACGACGCGCTGCAGCGCCTGAGTTCAGAGGGCACGTCCTCGCTGATTTTTGTGTCAGCGAGGTTGTCGGGCCGCACGCTCTCGACTTGCGTCGCAAAGAAGCGCAGCGGTCGCAGTGCGCGCCCGCTTACAAAGTAGGCCAGCACGCCGCCGAGCAGCGTCACCGCCGCAGTTATATACCAGCTCGTCGCGCCAAACGATTCTTGGGCGTCGTTCACGACGATGGTCAGCGCGTCGTCGAGCTCTTTGTTTGTCGGGTCAAATGAGCTGGGCGAGGCCGCCTCCACCTTGCTGTGCGCCGATAGTTCATTGCCGATCGAGTCCATGTAGCGCATGCCGGAGTAGCCAACCAGGCAATTCATAAGTACGCAGGTTGAACATATCAGCAGTGCCGTCATCAACGTGATGCGCCACTGCAGCGACAGCCGCTTCATTTGCCGTCCTCCATAACGTAGCCTTCGCCGATTCGGTTGCGGATGGGGTCGTGCCCCAACGCACCGCGCAGCTTTTTTCGCAGCGACGAGATATGCACGCGGGTCGCGTTGCTAAAGCTGTTGACGCTGCTGTCCCATACATGCTCGATAAGCTCTTCCTGGCTCACCGGCCGCCCCTGGTTAAGCATCAGGTATTCCAAGATGCCGGTCTCCTTGCGCGTGAGGGATAGGGTCTCGCCGCCCACGGAGGCGAGGCGCGCCTTGGTGTCAAAGCTCAACAATCCACAGGTTAGAACAACGTCGTTTTGCGTAAAGCGCCTGAGCGTGAGACTGCGTATGCGTGCCGCCAGCTCGTCAAGATGGAACGGCTTGGTGAGGTAGTCGTTGGCGCCCGCATCGAGCCCCGCTACCTTGTCGGAGACCTCGCCACGTGCCGAGAGCACAAGCACCTTGGTCTCACAATCAGTTGTCCTGAGTTGCCTGAGCACGGTCATGCCGTCGACATGGGGGAGATTGAGGTCGAGCACGACAAGATCAAAGGTCTCGACATCGAGTAGATCGAGGGCCTGCTGCCCGTCGTAGCAGCAGTCGACGCTATAGGCCAAGTTGCGCAGGCTGCGTGCGATCGCATCGCACAGCGCCCGCTCGTCCTCGACGACCAAGATGCGCATAACGTTCTCCTTGCATAGTCATTCACGCTTAACACGGATTTTATAGTCGGTATGGTCCAATGGGTCGCGAAACGAAAGGAGTGGTCAGATTGTTCAAAGCGATTAAGCCTGTGGCGCAGGTGGCTTTGCTGATCGTTGGGGTAGCCATGGTTGGCTTTGGAATTATGCGCGGCGAGGCAGATGCCGTGCTGGCCAAGGCAATCAGGCTGTGCTTGGAGTGTATCGGAATTGGATAAAAGAAAAAACACTGCATCGCATCTTTTAGCGCGATTTCGTGGATTGATTCAGGCGGCGGCGACGCTTGCGACCAATATTCACCTGCCTAACTTTGCCAAGGGCGGTATCTACCAGGGAGCCGGCAAAGCCGTCTGCGTGCCGGGGCTTAACTGCTACTCGTGTCCAGCGGCCTCGGGTGCGTGCCCCATCGGGTCGTTTCAGTCGGTGGTGGGATCGTCTAAGTTCAGCTTTTCGTATTACGTCACCGGAACGCTCATTCTGATCGGCGTGCTACTGGGACGTTTTGTATGCGGCTTTTTGTGTCCGTTTGGATGGCTGCAAGAGCTTCTGCATAAGATTCCCAGCAAAAAGCTCTCCACGAAAAAGCTCAAGCCGCTCACGTACATCAAGTATGCCGTGCTACTGTTTGCCGTGGTGCTGCTGCCCGTCTTGGTGGTTAACGATGTGGGTATGGGCGACCCGTTCTTTTGCAAGTACATCTGCCCGCAGGGTGTGCTCGAGGGCGCGATTCCGCTGTCCATCATGAACGTGGGAATCCGCTCCGCGCTGGGAAAGCTCTTTACCTGGAAGCTCGCGATCCTCATTGCGGTTGCGGTGCTGAGCGTGCTGTTCTACCGCCCCTTCTGCAAATGGATTTGCCCCCTCGGTGCGTTTTATGCGCTCATGAACAAGGTGTCTTTACTGGGGATCCAGGTTGACCAGTGCAAATGCGTCTCGTGCGGCAAGTGCGCCAAGGTGTGTCAAATGGACGTGGACGTTACGCGTACGCCCAACCATGCCGAATGCATTCGTTGCGGCAAATGCGTGGGCGCGTGCCCCGTCGATGCTATTAGCTTTCGCTATGGGCTGGGTGTGACGGGCGACAAACCCGCGCAGTCCACGCAAGCCTGCGAAAACAAATAGGTACCTATATAAGTTTCGATATAAACGGAGGAACCATGAAACTGTCAAAAATTGCGGCTCTGTTGATGCTGCCCGTGCTGGCGCTGACTCTCGCGGCGTGCTCTGCCCCCAAGGGCGACGCGAAGGATGCTACGAGCGGCGATGCGCAGATTGCCGAGCTCATAGCGCAAAAGCCGTCGAGCGCCGAGGAGGCGGCCAAGCTGTACCAGCAGCTGCTGCAAAAGGAAAACGAGATCTTTGCGAGCGATAACGCCCTATGGGAAAAGGTGTTCCTTGCGGCCAACAAAGACACTCCCATGATTGAGGACGGCAAGAACTACGGTGACTTCTTGCTCGATACCATCGAGGGCGCCAAGGATCAGTTTGCGGCTGACGAGCTTAAGACGCTTAAGGCCGGCGCGCAGCAGGTCAAGGAGATCGAGGACAAGCTCATGGCGCTGGAGAAGGAGTTCCCCGGATGTGGCAGCACGCCCGGCGAGGGGGAGAGTGTTGATGCCTCGACCGCGGGCGTGACCAACGGCGAGAGCGGGGAGACGAAGTTCCCCAGCTTTAAGGGCAAGGACTTGGACGGCAACGATGTAAACAGCGACGAGCTGTTCTCCAAGAACAAGGTCACCGTCATGAACTTCTGGTTTACCACCTGCAAGCCGTGCGTGGGAGAGCTGGGCGATCTGGAGAAGCTCAACAAGGAGCTTGCCGAGAAGGGCGGCCAGGTCGTGGGCGTTAATTCCTTTACGCTCGATGGCAACAAAGACGAGGTGGCCGATGCCAAGGACGTGCTTTCCAAGAAGGGCGTGACGTATAAGAACATCTGGTTTAAGTCGGACAGCGAGGCCGGAAAGTTCACCTCCAACCTGTACTCGTTCCCGACCACCTACGTGATCGACCAGAACGGTAACATTGTGGGAGAGCCGATCATGGGCGGCATCAACTCCGCTGAGCAGCGCGAGGCGCTCAACAAACTGATCGATCAGGCACTCGCGAAGAGCGAACAGTAAGTCCGTGGGACAGACAACTGAAGGGGAGTCGCTGGAAACAGCGACTCTTTTTTCTGCTTCGGGGTAGCATCATGGGTATACGTCGAAAGGGCACGCAGCTTTTCGTGCATTGCCTGAGCGGTGCGCGAAGCAACCAAGCTGTGAGTTTTCTTAAGCGTTCTGGGTATGGCAGTGTCAAGAATATCGGCGGCATAAGCGGCTACACGGGAAAGGTGGTGCGTTAGCTATGAAGGTGGTTATCGTTGGAGGCGTCGCGGGCGGCGCATCGGCGGCGGCACGTTTGCGCAGACTCGACGAACAGGCCCAAATTGTCATCTTTGAGCGCACGGGTTTTGTATCGTATGCCAACTGTGGGCTTCCGTACTACATTGGCGGCGTGATAGAAGAAGAGAGCGCATTGACGCTGCAGTCTCCCAAGGGCTTTTGGGATCGCTTTCGCATTGCGGTCAAGACGAGTCACGAGGTGTTTGCCATCCATCCCGATTCGCATACGGTCGAGGTTCGCAATATGCTGACGGGCGAGGAATTTGTCGAGACGTATGACAAGCTCATCCTGTCGCCGGGTGCAAAGCCGATTCGCCCTGCGTTGCCGGGCATCGACTCGGATAAAATCTTTAGCCTACGCACCGTTGAGGACACGCTGCGTATTCACAGCTATGTTCGAGAGCGGCGACCGAGCAGTGCCGTCGTGATCGGCGGCGGCTTCATTGGCGTCGAGACGGCGGAGAATCTGTGTGAGCTGGGGCTCCAGGTGACCCTTCTGCAGCGTCCCGTCCAGCTTATGAACAACCTGGATTACGACATGGCGACCCTTTTGCATACCGAGGTGCGTGAGCACGGTATCGATCTGCGCCTCAAGGCCGATGTGACAGGTTTTGAGGAAGTTGATGGCCGCGTTGTCACCCATGTTGCGGGCGATGACCCTATCGGAGCCGATATGGTGCTGCTTGCCATTGGCGTGGCACCTGAGAGCCATCTGGCGCAAGAGGCGGGGCTCGAACTGGGCATCAAGGGGGCTATTGTGGTCAACGACCGCATGGAGACCTCTGCTGCCGACGTGTATGCCGTGGGCGATGCCGTGCAGGTCACGCATCAGGTGACCGGCGAGGACGCGGTCATTTCGCTCGCCGGCCCCGCCAACAAGCAGGGGCGTGTCGTCGCCGATGTCATAGCCGGCATGGACAGCTGCTACCTCGGATCGTTGGGCTCATCGGTTATCAAGGTATTCGACTTGACGGCGGCAAGCACGGGACTATCCGAAAAGGCGGCACACGCGGCGGGAATTGACTGCGACAGCGTGGTCCTGTCGCCCGGTTCGCATGCGGGTTATTATCCGGGTGCAACGCCCATGACCATGAAGGTTGTCTTCGAGAAGCAGGGATTGCGCCTGCTGGGTGCGCAAATCGTGGGCATCGATGGTGTGGACAAGCGTATCGACGTTCTGGCGACTGCCATCCAGGCAGGCATGCGCGGCGATAGGCTTAAGGATTTGGACCTAGCATACGCGCCGCCGTATTCATCGGCGAAGGATCCCGTCAATATGGCGGGCTTTATGATCGAGAACCTCAATCGCGGCATACTGGCGCAGTGGCATTGGGAGGATGAGCCCAACTTGCCACGCGATGGCAGCGTGCAGCTGCTCGATGTTCGTACGGAAGGGGAGTATGAGCGCGGGCATATCGATGGTTTCGTAAACATTCCCGTCGATGATCTGCGCAATCGCCTGAGCGAGCTCGACCGGGCCAAGCCGGTCTACGTGATTTGCCAGAGCGGCATTCGCAGCTACATTGCTTGCCGCATTTTGGCGCAGCATGGCTTTGAATGCTTTAACTTCTCGGGCGGCTATCGCTTCTTTGCAGCCGTGACTGAGGCTCGCCGCGGCAGCGCTAACGTTATGCCGTGCGGGCTCGAAAAGTAGCGCGCATTGGAATGTGACAAAGTGACAGCCTCTTTGTCGCATCGGGGATGTTATATGCGGGATGGTGCGCCATGCGGCGTGCTGTCCCGTTCGTTTTTTGGCGCGGTTCGTTACATTCCTCACTGGTATCGGCCAAAAATGAGGATAGAGTAGGACAAACGCGCCGAACGTGAACGGCGGGGGAGCGGGCGAGCGCGCCCGCGCGAGAGAGGTTGCCGTCCATGCTGGATCTCAGAGTTATTTGCAAAAGGTACGTTACGCAGTCGTTTACGCAGGTAGCGCTCGACAGCGTAAGCCTGTCTTTTCGCGATAACGAGTTTGTAGCCATCCTGGGTCCCTCGGGTTCGGGTAAAACTACGATGCTCAACGTCATTGGTGGACTCGACCATTTCGATTCCGGCGACCTGCTGATCGATGGCATCTCGACCAAGGATTTCAGCGACCGCGATTGGGATGCCTACAGAAACAATCGCATTGGCTTTGTGTTTCAGAGCTACAACCTCATTCCGCACCAGAGCATTTTGGAAAACGTGGAGCTGGCGCTTACGCTCACGGGCGTGGGACATGCCGAGCGCCGCCAGCGTGCGCGTAAGGCGCTCGAGACGGTTGGTCTGGGCGAGCACGTTGACAAACGCCCGAACCAGCTTTCGGGCGGGCAGATGCAGCGCGTGGCCATTGCCCGCGCCTTGATCAACGACCCCGAGATTGTGCTGGCTGACGAGCCGACCGGCGCCTTGGATTCAACGACGTCCGTGCAGGTTATGGATTTGCTCAAGGACGTTGCGCGCGATCGTCTGGTCATCATGGTCACGCACAATCCCGAGCTGGCGTACCAGTACGCCACGCGCATCGTCAGCCTGGCGGACGGCAAGGTCACCGACGATTCCGACCCCTTTGATGTGGCCACGGTCGCACATCGCGAGGCAAAACCCACGCGCAAAACCTCGATGAGCTTTATGACGGCGCTGGGGCTTTCTGCCCGAAACCTCATGACCAAGAAGGGCCGTACGGCCATGACTGCCTTTGCAGGTTCGATTGGCATTATTGGCATCGCGGCGATTCTGGCGCTCTCCAACGGCGTAAACGGCTACATCAAAAAGGTCGAGGAGGACACGCTCTCAAGCTACCCGCTTACGATTTCCAAACAAGATTACGACCTGTCGTCTATGATGGGCGGACAGGGGGGCACGGATGAGGAGGCGTCCAAGGGCGAGGACTCGTCCGATGGCGCTACCGGCGGCAAGGCTCAGGGGACCGATAAGATCCCTGTGGTCACGGCCGTAAAGGACATGTTCGCAAGTGTTAAATCTAACGATATGACGAGCTTTAAGGCATGGCTTGACGACGGCGGCAACGGTATCGACAAAGAGGTCAACGCTATTCAGTATGGTTACGGCGTGACGCCGGTTGTCTATCGTTCGAGTAAGGGCGACGAGAAGCCCGTTCGCCTTGTTCCCAACGCTATGACCGAGGCCATGAGCGGAGGCGCGAGCTCGGCGGCAACGGTGAGCATGGATTCCATGGGAACGTCGGTCTTTAACGAGATGATTGACGACCAGAGCCTGCTCGACAGCCAGTACGATGTCGTTGCCGGCCATTGGCCTACGTCCGCCAACGAGGCCGTGATGGTGCTTTCGAGCCGCGGAACGGTGGGCGACTACACGCTCTACAGCATCGGCGCGCTGGATATCGATGAGCTCAACGACCTGGTTAACAGTGCCATGACGGCCGACGGCAAGGTCAAGACGCCCAAGACCGGCAGCGACTTTACCTACGACGATGCACTGTCCACGACGTTTAAGGTGTTGTCGCCGGCCGATGCCTATCGCAAAAACGAAGAGACCGGCATGTGGACTGACATGTCTGGCGACGCCGACTTTATGAAAGCCAAGGTTGCCGACGGTATTGACGTGCGCATTGTGGGCGTGGTGCGACCCAACGAGGCGGCAAACGCGAGCGCATTGTCCCCGGGCATTGCCTATACGCATGCGCTGACTCGCCAGCTTATGGAGCGTGCTGCCGATTCGCAAATCGTGCAGGAGCAGCTTGCCCACCCCGAGACGGATGTCTTTACGGGCAAGTCTTTCGATGAACTGCAAGGCGAGGCCAAACAGGGCGTGGATTTGGGCAGCATATTCGGTGTGGACGAAGCGGCGCTGAAGAGTGCGTTCTCGTTCGATACGTCGGCGCTCTCGGGTGCGGCCGGCGGTATAGACCTTTCTGGTATCGACTTGTCCGGGCTGGACCTTGACCTTTCGGGCGTTGGGAAGGACATCGACTTCAGCGACATCATGGCCAAAGCGCCGGCCCCAGATTTCTCGGGCATCTTTGACGGTCTGGAACTCACGCCCGAGCAGATGCAGCAGGTAGGAACGCTTGCCAACCAGCTGTTTGAGGGCTTTCTGCAGTCTGATCAGTTTAAGGCGCTGTCGCCCGAAGATCTTAAGGACGCGTCAAAGCTTGCTGCCGCATTCTCGGCGTATCTTGAGAATGATGCCGCAGCCCAGCAATGCCTGGCTCAGCTCAAGGCGTTGGGCGGCGATGCCTTGGCCGAGCGTCTGCAGCAGGTGATGGGCGACTATGTGCAAAAGCAGCTGGCTCCGTATTTGCAGCAGTCTATGGATCAGGTGATGAAGGCGGTCAGCGAGCAGATTGCGACGACGGTATCAACCCAGCTCAAGGCGGGTGCGGCAGGGTTCATGGACCAAATGGCGACGCAGATGTCTTCGAGTTTTGCCAACCTGGCGAGCGCCATGCGCGTGGATGCGGGCGCCTTTGCTCGTGCCATCCACTTCAACATGGACGCCGAGGACCTGAGCTCGCTCATGATGAGCTATGCCAAGGCGTCGAAGCTCACCTACGACAACAATCTGACCACGTTGGGCTATGCGGACGAGGCGGACCCCATTTCGGTCAAGATTTTCCCGCGCGACTTTGAGGCCAAGGAGCGCGTGCTCGATTACATCGATGCGTACAACAAGCAGGTCAAAGCTGCTGGCCACGATGAGCAGGCAATCTCGTATACCGACTACATGGGCATCATCATGGGCTCGGTGACCGACATCGTGAATACTATCAGCTTGGTGCTCATCGCATTCGTGAGTATCAGTTTGGTGGTGAGCTCCATCATGATCGGCATCATCACCTACATCAGCGTGCTGGAGCGCAAAAAGGAGATTGGCATCCTGCGCGCGATCGGCGCGTCAAAGCGCAACGTGGCCAACGTATTTAATGCCGAGACCTTTATCGAAGGCCTCATTGCCGGCGTCTTTGCCATTGTCGTCGTGGTGGCCGTGAGCTTTCCGGTTAATGCCTGGGCGCTTGCGGCCAAGCAGGTGCCCAACCTGATGAGCCTGCCCGTTCAAGACGCGCTGATGCTCATTGTAATTTCGGTGCTGCTGACGGTCGTTGCCGGCCTGCTGCCGGCTCGCAGCGCATCCAAGAAAGACCCTGTGGAAGCCCTACGCTCCGAATAATGTGACAAAGGGACAGTCCCTTTGTCACATTGGGTGGCTAGCTCGTTTTGCCCATCAATGTGATACGGATGCTTGGATGGGTGTACTCGTCAAATTCATCCTCGGGATCCGTGTCAAACGAATAGTACGTTTTGATGGGGTTGTCACTCGTCCTGATGGAGATTCTCTCGTAGAGCGAACCGTTCAAAAAAGCCTGCCTAAACTCTTCGGGGAGCTTTTGCGGTGCTAGGAGCTCGGGACTCACGGTCTTGACGTCTACGGTTTGGACGACAGAGGAAAGTTCGTCCAAGTCGAGCTCGATGCGGGCGAGGTTGTCCTCAAGGCTCGCGTCGGGGTCGATCTCTGCTATGTAACTCACTTCCTTGAGCGTTCCCTTGTTGTCGAAATCCAGGTACGTATAGGTCTTCTGGGTATCGGAGTCGCCGTCGTGAAGGTAGCCGCGGACGTGATAGCCGTAATCTTGATATCGCTCGTAAGGGTCATCGGCGGACACGTACTCGCATGCGGGTCCTAGCGTCTTGCGGGCGATGGCAATTTGCTCGGCCGCGGCCGCGGCGTTCTCCTGCATCTCGATGTTTCCCTGCGCCAGCTGCGGGATATAGGCACCGCACACGATTGCGATGGGCAGCGCCACAAGTGCGACGATCCACTTTTTTGTACGGGGGATGGGCACACCACAGGCCTCCGCCATGGCCTTTGCGTTAGCGAAGCTCTCGGTAAGCACATCCGCTGCGGTGGCGACGGCGCCTACGGCAGCGGCGACTTCTGCCGCGCCACCCAGGTTGCGCGCGGTCTCGTTGTCGCTGTTCTTGAGCAGGTGCGCGGCGGCCTGCGTGCCAATAACGCCCGCGATTTGTGCCGAGCGGTCTTTCTCGGACTGCTCGACGGCGAGTCGGCGCTGCATTTCTTTCCACTGCTTGCCGCGCATGCCAAAGCGCGGCGCGAGCGCGCAATAGCAGAAGATGACGAGCTCGACGGCGGTGAGCACCAGGGCGGCTATCATGCCCGTTTCTTGGAAGCCTTCGTGATGGAAGACGATGTCGTCAATCATTTCGAAGGGAATGATCAAAAATGGCAGCACGAATGCCATGGCAAGCGCCGCACCGGCAACCTTGGGATAGATGCAGTATCGCTGGATGCGCTTACGTTCTTGTTCGGAAAGTGTTGCCATGGCTGATCCTTGGTGTCGTAACGGTCGTTGCGGCGCATGGGGCGCGGGGTGCATCAGTTTGAGCTAGCGCTGGATAAGAACATAGAGCAAGATGCTCATCGCGATGAGCAAGAAGCCTGCGATGTTAAACATCAGTGTGGCAAAGTTGCCCACGATGGGGCGTTCGACATAGCTTTTGTCTGGGTTGCTGGGGTTGTAGTGTACGGTCATTTGACTGCCGAGGGGCCAAAGCTGCTCTGCAAGGGTGTCTAGGCGGGCGATGGGCCCCGTCTGTACGTGCAGCCAGCCCTTGGGGTCTTCGTAGGCGGCGGCTTGTGTGCGGATGGGGAGTCCCGACAAGCTTTTGGTCTTTATGCCGCGGAATTGTTTTGTCGCGCGGTATTGCGTGCCGTCAACGGTGTATTCCAAAACGGGATACATTCTGCCTTCACCCATAAAGCGATGGTCGATGACCGTCCCCATGGTTGCAGCGGTGCAGGCCTTGGCTTTCCTGCGAGCGGCGGCTTTCATGAGCGCGCTCACTCCGATAAGCAGGATACCGATGCCCCCAACCAAGATGAGCGCGAGCAGGGATATCTGCGACGTGGTCATGGCGTTCTCCTTTGGCGCGATACCGTCATATGTGACTCAGTATAGAGTACCCCGCCCTCGATGAGCTATTGCGGGGGGGGGGGGTCAATTCTGAATGTGACAAATGGACTGCTCCTTTGTCACATCGGGGACTGCGGAATCGAGGTCTAATACTTTTCCCGAGAAGTGAACGAGTGAAAACGGACTCCCGAAGCATCGACACTTTTGGCGTGCAATTTCCTGCGGTTTTGCCAGTCAAATCCTGCGGTTTTGACGCCTAAAAATGTCAATGCTTCGGGGGTCCAAATACAGCCGTTCACTTCTCGGGAAAAGTATTAGACCTCGAAATATGGGCGGCGTTCGCGAACGGCAACTAGCTTGCGTCCGGTAGCCGGCACTTGGGGCAAAGGGACTGCCCTTTTGCCCCTTCACCATTGCATCGTATCTGGTGTGGAAAAAATATCGCCTGCGTTCTCGCGCCTGCGAAGAGTTCCTGAACCGCTTGAATGGGATGTGACAAAGGGACAGTCCCTTTGTCACATTGATTTGAGAGTGGATGTTGATGAATTTATCGCTGGCCCCTATGGAGGGGATTACCGGGCATGTGTTCCGTCGCGTGCATGCGGAGTGCTTTGGCGCACTCGATTGTTATTACACGCCGTTTTTGCCGCCGCCGCGGGTGGGCAACCGCTTTGGTGGCAAGGCGTTTAAAGAGGTCGATCCTGCCAATAACCAGGGGCTTAACGTAGTACCTCAGCTGATGTCCAAGAATGCGGACGAGTTTGTGTGGGCGGCGCAGGTGCTCGCCGAGATGGGGTACCGCGAGGTCAATCTCAACCTTGGCTGCCCCTCGGGTACGGTTGTTGCCAAAGGCAAGGGTTCGGGCTTTCTGCGCAACCTGGATGAGCTCGAGGTGTTCTTGAGCGACGTGTGCGAACGCTCACCCTTGCCGGTGTCGGTCAAGACCAGGCTGGGGTTGGAAAGCGATGACGAGTACGAACGCGTGCTCGACCTCTATTGCCGCATGCCGCTGGCAGAGCTGATCGTGCATCCGCGCGTGCAAAAGGACCGTTATACGGGCTCGCCGCGTAAAGAGTTTTACGGCGAGACGTTGGAGCGGGCGCCGTTTCCCGTGGCCTATAACGGCGACATCTTTGATCTTGAGGACATGGATGCGCTGGTGGGGGCCTATCCCGGAACACGCCACGTAATGTTGGGGCGCGGCTTGCTCGCGAACCCCGCGCTGGCTCGCATGGTTAAGGGCGGCCCTGCTGCCACGGCCGCTGAGCTGCAGCGCTTCCACGACATGCTGTTTGCGGCCTATGCGGACGAGATTGGGGACAACGCGGTCTTTCGCATGAAGGAGTGGTGGTTCTACGCCAAATGCGCCTTCGCCGATCCCGCGACCGTTCACAAGCTCGTTCGCAAGACCAAAAAGGTCGATGAATACCGCGCTGCTGTCGAGCGCGTCTTTCGCGAGCAGCCGCTTGCGCCTGTTGCCCGCTTTTGTGGCTACTAGTCGTTGGGGACGTTCTTTAACGACTAGTCATTCAAGAACGTCCCCAATGACTAGATTGAAAAGCTGTACGTCAGCATCCAAAGATGTCGGAAAATGTCGACTTTGGATGCTGGCGTACATGTTTGGTTCGTATGGGTTCGGCTCGGTTGGCGCGAACTGGCCGCAGTGCGCGTGCTAGAGCAGGTTCTTCTGCACCCACGCGATGATGTCGCTCGATTCGTAGAGTGGTTTGCCGTCGATGAACAGGCAGGGAACCTGGCGTTTTCCGCCGATGGCGATGAGTGCCTGCTCGGCTTCGGTATCGGTCGAGATGTTGCGCTCGGGGATGGTCACGCCGTTATCGGCCAGGAAACGCTTGACCTTTATGCAATACGGGCAGCCGGTCATAACGTAGAGCGCGAGCTCGTGATCAGTAGCCATAGGTCTCCAATCGGTTGAGGTTTCGATTGAAATACCCAAAGCCGCCGCGGTCTATGCACGCGTCAACGACGACTCGATTGCCTGTACCAGAAACGCTGTGGCTCCGGTGCCGCAGGGGTTGTCGTAGTAGTCAACAAAGCGCTGGTCGGCAAGATAACCATTGGCGAGGCCCAGGTATGCTTCGTCCTGGGGCTCGTGTCCCCAGTTAAGGCCAATCCATCGGCGGTGCATTGCGACAAGCTTGCGGGCTTCGTTACTCTTTGGATCGCCGTCGCCCATGGCAATCGAGAGCTGGCCCAGAATAGCGCGTTCAAGTTCCTTCATGTCGTTCCATGTCTCGGGATCCATATCCAGCAGTGCTTCGTTTGCGGCGTCGATCGCCTCGTCGCCATAGCGCGCTCGCGCCTCGGCACCGTAGCGCTCCTCGTTTTCGTGCACGGAGCGCCAGCGCTCCAGTTGCGGCAGCACGGCGCCCATGAGCGAGACGGCTTCATCGAGCGACATGCCGGTGTTTTGTGCCAGACGCGGGGCACAATCCTCAATCATCGCCTCCATGGTGGTGTCATAGGTGTACTTGCCGTGGTCGTAGCACCACTTGCAGTAATGATCGGTCGTGGCGCCCGTGGCGTCGGTGCCGTAGTCGTCGGGCGTGAGTATCATGCCGCAGCTCTGGCAATAGTGCTCGGGCATTTCGAGCAGGTGGGGCAGCGGCTCTCCGGTTACGGCGGCAATGAGCTTCATCATGTCAATGCCCGGGGTGACTTCGCCACGCTCCCAACGGCTGACGGCTTGGCGTGTGACGAAGAGCTTGGCGGCGAGCTGCTCTTGGGTAAGGTTGTTGTCGCGGCGGATGGCGATGAGCTTTTCTGCAAAGGCCATAATGGCTCCTTTCTGCTGCTTGTTGGCTTAAGCATACGCGGCAGCCGATGTCCTTCCAAGCAACCGTTGGTTGCATGCAGATGACGATGAGAGAGAATCGCAGCCTGCGCCCCGCGCGCCTGTGCCGTACAATGACCGGCATGGAACCTATTGCACACATACATACCGACCTGCCGCAGAAGTTCGGCATCCCGCGCAACAGCTTTTTGGCGCCCCATCTTGAGGGGCGCATTGTCTTTGAGCCGGAATATGCTTCCAACGCGGCGGTTGAGGGCTTGGACTCCTTCTCGCACCTGTGGCTGCTCTGGCGCTTTGAAAACGGAACGCCCGGCGGCACGGCGGAAGACATCGCCGCCGATGCCAAGACGCAGGACAGGTCTGGCACCAACGCCAAGTGGTCGAAGACCGTGCGACCGCCGCGCTTGGGTGGAGCCGAGCGCGTGGGCGTATTTGCCACACGCAGCCCGTTTCGCCCCAATCCCATCGGTCTTACCTGCGTCAAGCTCGACCGCGTGGAGCTTAACGACGACGCCCCCATCATCCATGTGCTAGGGGCCGATCTGCGCGACGGCACGCCCATCTACGACATTAAGCCCTACATTCCGTTTGCGGACTGTCACCCGGATGCGACAGGCGGCTGGATTGAGGATGCGCCGTGGCAAGATCTCGACGTTGAGTTTCCGCATGCGCTGCAGGATATGGTCCCGCCCGCAAAGCTCTCCGGCTTGATAGAGGTCCTTCGCCAAGATCCGCGCCGCGCGGGCAGCAAGCACGAGCCAAACCGCGTGTACCACTTGGCTTACGCCGGGCTCGACATATCGTTTACGGTTGATGGAACCAGCTTGACGGTAACCGCCGTCAACGACGCACGGGACTAGCTGGCCATTCGACGGCGCTCGCCAAATTCAACGCCAAACCCCGTGCCAAAATCGCCCACGCTGGTGGACAATAACGCCTATCAAAACAATCCGCTTTGCACGGGAGCTCAGCATGAAATACGACTTTACTTCGCTTATCGACCGCCACGGCATGGACGCCATCGCCGTTGACTCCTGGGGCGAGATCCCTGGCATGGCTCCGAACGCGCCCGACGAGGGCTTCGACCGCATCCCCATGTGGGTGGCGGACATGAACTTTGCCACGGTGCCCACGGTCCAGGAGCACATCATTCAGCGCGCCCAGCATCCCATGTTTGGCTATTTCGATCCGCGCGACGAGTACTTCGACCGCATCATCGAATGGCAGAGCCGACGTAATGGCGTCGAGGGTCTGCTCCCGGAGCATATCGGCTACGAAAACGGCGTGCTGGGCGGTGTCGTGTCGACCCTGCGGGCGTATGTCCAGCCGGGCGATGCGGTGCTGGTCCACAGCCCTACCTACATCGGCTTTACCAAGTCCATCGAAGCCGCGGGCTATCGCATTGTCCACAGCCCGCTTAAGCTCGACGACCAGGGCGTGTGGCGCATGGACTTTGAGGACATGGAGCACAAGCTCGTCCAAAACCACATCCACGCCGCGGTGTTCTGCTCGCCGCACAATCCCTGCGGCCGCGTATGGGAGCGCGACGAGATCGAACGTGCCATGGACATCTATCGCCAGCACGATTGCGTGGTGATCTCGGATGAGATTTGGTCCGATATCATCCTGCCGGGTCACAAGCATATCCCGACGCAGTCGGTGAGCGAGGATGCCCGCATGCGCACGGTTGCCCTTTATGCGCCCAGCAAGACGTTTAACCTGGCGGGCCTGGTCGGCAGCTACCACATCGTCTATAACGAGACGCTGCGCGACCGCGTGTGCGCCGTGTCCGACAAGACTCACTACAACGAGATGAACGTCCTCTCCATGCATGCGCTTATCGGTGCCTATCAGCCTCAGGGCTATGAGTGGGTGGACGAGCTCAACCAGGTGCTTGCCGGTAATATCGAGTGCTTCTGCGATTACGTTGACGAGCATTTTGCGGGCGTGTCCTATTCGCGTCCGCAAGGCACGTACATGGTGTTTCTGGACTGCACCGAATGGTGCCGCGAGCATGGCCGCGATATTCAGTGGCTGCTCGACGAGGGGGCGCGCGTGGGCGTGGGGTATCAGGACGGCCGCCCGTTCCACGGGCCCTGCCACATTCGCGTGAATCTGGCGCTGCCGCTTTCGCGCGTAAGGGAGGCGTGCGACCGCCTGGACCGCTACGTTTTTGGGGTATAGGGGGCGCTCGATTCGAGTGCTGCCCCATGCGCCCACGCCGTCAAAATGCGTGGGCGCATGGGGCGCAGAGGGTAGCGAGCGCGTTTTCCGCATTCGCTACTTTTCCTGAATCTGCTTGCCGCAAAGATACTCAATCGAAATCTCGTAGAGTTGGACGCCCTTTATGTCTTTGGCGATCTCCTCCTCGACTTCTTCGGCAGAAGGGTAGTACTTAAGCGCGAGCTGACGGACTTTGTCCTCGATAAACGCGGGCGCTTCATCTACCAGGCGACAACGACCAAAGACAACGGTACTCATAACGTAGGGAGCCCAGTCGCCGTCCTTGTACCACTCGTTGCCGTAAACGGTAAAGCAGACTTTATCATCATGCTTGAGTGAATCGACCTTGTGGCCAGCCTTGGCGCCATGGAAATAAATCTTGTCGTGCTCGGCGTCAAAGAAGTAGTTGACGGGAATGGCATAGGGGTAGCCATCATCGCCGTTGACGGCAAAGACGCCGCGCTTGCAGGTAGCGAGCAGTTCGCGCGCTTTCTCGTCGGTGATGGCGCGTTTCTTTCGACGTAAGGGCCTAAACATCGTTGGCTTCCTTTCTACTGCGCATGGTGGTTGAGCACAAACTATAGCGAAACAGCCCCATTTTTCTTGATACAGGCGAGTATGTTTTTGAGCTTGCTAAAGTCGAGCGGTTTGGGCAGATGGGCGTTCATGCCGGCGTCGTGTGCCGCCTTGGCGTCTTCGGCAAAGGCGTTGGCGGTGAGCGCGATGATGGGGATGTCGGCCGCATCGGCCTTTTCGCTCAGGCGGATCGCCCGGGTTGCCTCGTAGCCGTCCATGCCCGGCATCATGATGTCCATCAGGATTGCATCGAAGCTGCCGGTGGGACGACCAACATATAGATCGACCGTTTCGTTGCCGTCGGCGGCGCGAGTCACGACGATGCCTTCGCTTTCGAGCAGAGCTTGGGCAATCTCGGCATTGAGTTCGTTATCTTCTGCCAAAAGGACGTTCATGCCGGCGAGTGAGCAGCTGCTTACCTGCGTGTCTGCACATTCTTTTATCTGAGGGTTCTTGTCGATATCGAGCGGAATCCGGACGTCAAACGTACTCCCCACGCCAACCTCACTCGAAATCTCAATCGTGCCGCCCATCATATCGATGAGCGATTTGACGATAGACATGCCAATGCCGGTTCCTTGGAACTTGCTGCGCGCATCGTCGCCTTCCTGGGCAAACGGCTCGTAAATGTGTGCCAAAAACTCGGATGTCATACCAATGCCGGTATCCGAGACGCTAAAGCAAAACACGGCGTGCTCGTCGTCGACCGGTTTGATGGTCGATGAGAACGTGACGGTGCCTCCGTGCTTGTTGTACTTGATGCTGTTGTCGAGCAGGTTGACAAGGATCTGCCGAATATGGGTGGGGCTGCCGATCATATATTGGTCGACAGCGTAGGGCTCGCTGGTGTCGAGCATGGTTATGCCGCGGTCCGATGCACGGAGCTTGCACAGTACGAGCGCATTGTCGCACAGCTCTTTAAGGTTGAATGATTCGTGCTCGAGCGTCACTTTGCGCTCCTCGATCCTGCCCATCTCGAGGATGTCGTTAATCAGTGACAGCAGGTGATTGGCGGCAACGCGCGCCTTGGCGCGGCTTTCGCGGGCGACCTGCATGTCGCCTTCTCTCAATTCCTCAATTTCGATAAGGCCCAGGATGCCGTTGAGCGGCGTGCGGATGTCGTGGCTCATGCGCGTGAGGAAAGCGGTTTTGGCGGCGTTGGCGGCATCGGCTTTCTGCCGTTCCTCCTGTGCGCGGTAAAGCGACCAGACAAGGATGACGATGCCGGTGAGCAAAATGCAAATGACGACTGCCGCAATGACGATGCGGTTGCGGTAGAGAAGTCGGAACGCATCCGATTCTTGCGCCGAGTACGATGTGGGGAAATAGCTGTTTGCAGAGAGCGATTCACCTGCATTGACGATGCCCTTATTGATGATTCCCAGCAGCTCGGGCTTGCCGCGCGAAATTAAACACGATAGTTGTGCCGTGTTGGTGAGTTCCTGTGTTTCGAAATCCTCGATGTCGTAGATGTCGCGGAGAGTTTCCAGGCGCGTGCTGGGGACAATGATGCAACGTGCCTTCCCCTCATCGAGGGCTTTGAGCACCTCGCCGTCATTCGAATACTCGGTTACCGTTGCGTTCGGAAAGAGACTTTCGAGCTCAAAACGGTTAACGATTGTGCTCTTTGTACAAGCGATGTTCTTAAGGTCGCTGTTCAGGTTTTTGCCACTGTGAATGGCGGTCAGCGAAACCGTTCCCATCGAGTTTGACTGGATGACCCCTGTCTGTTCGGCGAGCCAGTAGTCGCGAAACAACGGCAGGGCGACATCGATGGTCCCGTTGGAAAGGGCTTTGATCATTTGCTTGTTGTTCGAGAGTGCGATTGTTTTGACCGTAATGTCAAACTTGTCGTGCAACGTCGTTGCAAGCGAGGCGAGCGACCCTTCCATCTCGCCGTCGTCATTTTGCGTACAGTAGGGAAGTTGGTTTTTAAGGTAGCCGAGCGTGATGGTATTGCCGTTTTCTTTGAGCCAGGTGGTCTCGGTGCCGGTGAGCGATGACGAGCCACTGTTTTGGGTCGAGTAACTCGTTTTGACTTCCTCGTTATAGCGCGGGTTATCGCGGGCGATGGTCGTCATGGCGGCGTTGATGTCGTTCATCAGGTCAGGGCGGCTTTTGGGAACGGCAAAATAGTAGTCGCTCGAGCCTACGTAGAACATGGGTGACGCATCGGGCGACGAAATGGTGTCGTTCATGATGACGGCGTCGACCTCGCCGTCTGCAAGCGCCTCAAAGAGGGCGCTGCCGGTGTCGATTTCTTTATAGGTGCAGGTAACGTCTTCGTTGGCGAGCCACTGCTGGCCGACGATAGTTTGCATAACGCCAGAGTTGCAGCCGATGGTGAGGCCTTGGAGCGCCTGAGGGTCACCCTTGGCTAGATCGTCGCGGTCGGGCCTGGCGTAGATATAGTAGCGCTCGGTGCCCTCGGGATTTGAGGAAAAGAGCAGCTTCTGCTCGCGTTCTGCCGAATACGAGATGTTGGGCATGAGGTCGATTTCGCCTGCCTCGAGCATGTCCATAAGCTCGGAGAAGGTGCCGCTAACGTATTCGTATTGCCAGCCCTTTGTGTAATACGAGAGGGTCTGGAGGTACTCGTAGCCCCATCCCGAGAGGCGCTCGCCCGGCGTGCCTTCCTGGAAGCCTTTGTTGTTGACGAGCCAGCCAACGCGGACCGTCTTGACCTGGTGGTCGGAGTCGGCGGCAAAGGCGGGGGCAGGCATGACGGCGCTCAGTACGGTGAGTACGGCAACCGCGACGGCTAGGGTGCGATATAGAGCCAAACGAAGGATGGCGGAAGGTTTCACATGTAAACCTATCGAGTCGAGACAGTATCACATAAGGATACCAGCTCAACCTGCCCACTCAGCCACCGCACCGCTAAACGGTCAGGTAGTCATTGGGGACGTTCTTGTTTGACTAGTCATTTAAGAACGTCCCCAATGACTAGTTCCGTTTGCGGGGGAGGCGTGGGACAATACCGAGCGAATGTGATTGGGCGTCTGGGAAAAGAGGTCGCGATGAACAAGTTGAGGACGCTTGCTGACGTGTTGCGCCAGGCTGGCTTTGCGCGCATCACGGGCCTGTTTCTCGTCTTCTATCTGCTGTGCTCGACGGCCGTCTGGCTGTCCGAGCCCACGACCCTCACGTTTGGCGACGGCCTCTGGTTTAGCTTTGAGACCGTATCGACGATCGGCTTCGGTGATATCCCGGCCGAGACGCCGGTTGCCCGCGCTATCACCGTCGTTTTGAGCGTCATCAGCATCTTCTACATCGCCATGCTCACGGGCGTGGCGGTGAACTACTGCAACACGCTCATCAAGATGCGTCAAAAGGACACCATGGCGCGCTTTATGGACGATCTCGAGCATTTGGAAGAGCTCGATCGTGACGAGCTCGCCGACCTGTCGCGCCGTGTGCGCGAATATCGCCGACGCCAACGCTAGAACGGGCGACGCGCGTCACGACGAGGGGGACTGAATATGAATATCACGGTATACCTGGGCGCGAGCGTCGGCAACGACCCGGCGTTTCTGCCTGCAGTGCGAGAGCTCGGCACGTGGATTGGCTCCAACGGCCACGCGCTGGTATACGGCGGCTCCAAGTCGGGCCTGATGGGCGCGCTTGCCGATAGCGTGCTCAATGCTGGCGGGCATGTGACGGGCGTTGAGCCGAGCTTTTTTATCGAGGCAGAGTTTCAACACGACGGTATTGACGATCTCATCGTGACGAGTGACATGGCCGAGCGTAAGGCCAAGATGATCGAGCTCGGCGACGCGTTCATCGCCTTCCCGGGCGGTACGGGCACGCTCGAGGAGATTGCCGAGGTCATGTCCGCCGTGTCGTTGGGGCATCTCGATGCACCGTGCATCCTGTACAACCTCGGGGGCTACTACAACGATCTTAAGTCGCTGCTCGGGCGCATGATCGACAAGGGCCTATCGAGCCCGCAGCGCCAGACCGGCATCTACTTTGCCGACGACCTGCGTCAAATCGCATCGATTATCGGCGCCTAAGCCTTAGGCTCATCGCTCGTGCGGCACCCAACGGCACCGTTCGCGGCGTAGATGGTTAGCCCGCCCGAGGCCTGCTCGTCCTACAATAAAACGTATCTTTGTCGATTTGACCACGGGAGGTCCCGATGGATACCCCTGCAAAACCCAAAAACCGTGCGCTGTTCTTAGTGAGCGTGGCTGCGACCGGTGCGTTTGCGGGCACCGCGGTCTGGCTGTTCTTCTTTGCGATGGAGCGCGGTATCGACTATCTATGGACCGAGATCCCGCATATGCTGGGCGTCGCTTCACCCGAGCTCGCGAGCGGCCCGTTCGGGTTTTTGCCGTATCCGTTTTTCGTCTGCCTGCTGGGCGGCCTGCTGATCGGCCTGTACGAAAAGATGACGGGCACCAAGACCGATGACCTCAACCAGGTAATGGCCAAGGTTAAGCAAGACGGTCGCTATCCGTACGACAACCTGGGCAAGCTTTCGCTCGCGGCGTTGCTGCCGCTGCTGTTTGGCGGAAGCATTGGACCGGAGGCCGGCCTGACCGGCGTTATCGCGGGTCTGTGCAGCTGGGTCGGCGACCGCATGCGTCGCTTTGGAGCTGAGTTTAGGGAGCTCACGCTGCTGGGCACCCAGGCTGCTCTGACGGCACTCTTTACCGCGCCCGTGTTTGGCTTTGTGGCGCCGCTCGCCGGAAGTGCTGACGGTCAGGGTGCCAACGAAGACGAGGATTCCGCCTCCGACGAGATCACCATCAAGCTGCCCAAGGCGCAAAAGACCGTGGTCTACGGCATCGCGATTGCCGGCGGTCTGGGTACCTACCTGCTGCTCGGCCAGCTTATGGGCGGCGGCATGGGCATGACCAGGTTCGAGTCCGCTCAGGTGGGCAACCTGGAACTTGTCTGGCTCATTCCGCTGGCGTTGGTCGGCACCGTATGCGGCTGGCTGTACTTTGTCTCTGAGCACGCGAGCGAAACGTTTGCCCGGGCCATAGGAGAGCGTCCTGTCGTTAAGGCAATGCTGGCCGGTCTGGTACTTGCCGCCTGCGGTACGGCTCTGCCCTACACCATGTTTGCCGGCGAGACCCAAGCCGACGTGCTCATGGAGACCTATCTGACCATTCCCGCCGGCGTGCTTATCGCGACCGGTCTTGTTAAGGCCATGCTGACGCCCGCCCTCATCAACCTTGGTTGGCGTGGCGGCCACTTCTTCCCGGTTATCTTCTCGGGTGTGAGCCTGGGCTATGGTCTTGCCATCCTCACCGGCGCCGATCCGGTCTTTTGCGTCGCCGTCTGCACCGCCTCGACGATGGGCGTCGTTATGCGTCAGCCGGTCATGGTTGTGGGCCTGCTGCTCATGTGCTTCCCGCTCAAGGGTATCGTCTGCATGATCATCGCCGCCGTCATCGCGGCGGGCATTCCGCTGCCCAAGCCGCTGCGCAAGTAGCACGGTAGCGCGCGGGCAATACAAACATCTCAAGCCCGGTGTGGGCGCTGTGTCACGGATTTGCGGGTGGACTGAATCTCGCCTGACACCGACGCTACTTCCAAATCGCGAGCGCGGCGGTGCCCAGCACGATGAGGAAAAGGCCGATGGCGCTTCGATGCGACAGCTTTTCGTTGAAGGCCAGTCGTGCGAACAGCACCGATACGACAATCGATAGTTTGTCGATTTGCACGACGACGCTCACCTGGCCTGCAGCGATGGCGTAGTAGTACAGCAGCCACGACGCGCCGGTCGCAATGCCCGATGCCGCAAGAAATGCGAGTTCGCGCGGGTCAATGCGCGCGACCTGCTCCAGCTTTCCCTTGGCAGCCACGATTGCCCATGCCATAACAAGTACCACACAGGTGCGGATTGCCGTGGCCAGGTTTGACTCGACACCTTCGATGCCGATCTTGGCGAGGACGGAGGTGAGTGCCGCGAACACGGCGGCGCCGAGGGCGTAAGCGAGCCAGGCTCGGTCTTGCTTTTGCTCTGCGCCGACGGACTGCTTTTTCTCGATCATCAAAAACGTGCCGAGCGTGATAACTGCGGTTCCCACGAGCTTGACCGCCAGGTTGCCTGTCTCACCAAAAAGCACTATGGCGATCAGCACGGCGAGCACGGTGCTCATCTTGTCGACGGGTACAACCTTGTTGACGTCTCCGATGCTGAGCGCCTTAAAGTAACAGATCCACGAGGCGCCGGTGGCGAGTCCCGAGAGGGTGAGGAATAGCCAGGCTTTGGCGGGAATGGCGCCGATTGCTCCGATGGATCCAGAAATGCCCGCCATTGCCCAGGCAAATACGAGCACCACGCAAGTACGGATGGCGGTTGCAACGTCGGAGTCGGTGTGCCTGATGCCGCATTTGGCCAAAATGGATGTGATGCCGGCAAAGAAAGCTGATGCAAATGCTGCTGTAACCCACGACACGGGTTGAGCGCCTCCTCATAAAAGACCGCGCCAGATCTGCGGCGCATGCCCGATGATACCGCGCTTGCCTACAGGTCGCGTGCTCGATAGACCTTGGTACTGATGGCGCAACTCAGTGCAAAGAGCACGAGGGCCAGTACGGCAATTCCTGCGCACAGGCAGCCGAGGACGGCGGGATCGGGATTCGCCCCAGCAATCGACATGAGCCAGTTGCTGATGGGGTTGGAGGAGCTCAGTGTGGCCATGGCAAGGCATCCGAGCAGGGCAAACAGGCCGACGGAAAGGCGCAGCGCCTCCATGTGTCCAAATCGAAAGAATAACGGCTGCGCCAAAAACACCATCATGAGGGAGATGAGCATCGATGCGGCGGAGGCTATCGTGGTCTCAAAGACGATCTGTCCCGTCGAGGGCATGCCCATGTGATCGAAGAACGGAAAGGTGATGATGCTCAAAAGCGCGGCGGCGCAGGTCATAACGGCCGAGAAGGCAATGATGCTCAGGTAGCGTGCACAGATGATGTCTTTGCGCGAGATGGGCAGCGTCGCCCGATAACGCTCCCATCCGTTTTGATTGTCGAAGCCGGCCAGCGAGCTCATAACCATGATGGGCGACATGGCACTGACCGCGCAGGCACCGGCGCTCATACCGGAATCGCCATCCGATGCGTTGGCGAGGGTCAGTACGACGAAGATGAACAGGCCGACGCCCGCGATGCTCGGGGCGAGCGTGCGAACGATGGCGAGCTCGGACATAAAGGCGCGTTTCATTTCGAAGCCCCTTTCAGCATGAGGCGAAGATAGTCATCAATGGTTGCCCGATCGCAGGGAATCTCTGGAAAGGCCTCGAGCGTTTCGCGACGGTCGGGCACAAGCACGTCCACGCTGTAGGCGTGGTGGGCGGCGCGGGCGTCTTCGACGCAAGCCATAAGCTCGGCGGCCTGTGCCTGAGTGCAGTGAGCGATGCCAGCACGGTCAGTAATGTCCTCGCGCGGCAGGTCAAACACAATCGAGCCGTTATCGATGCAGATGACGCGGTCGGCGGTGTGATCGAGGTCGGACGTAATGTGGCTCGAGAGCAGCACGCTGCGCTGGCCGTCGGCGACAAAGGCAAGCAGCTCGTCGAGCAGTTCCTCGCGCGCCATGGGATCAAGGCCTGCGGTGGCTTCGTCCAAAACGAGCAGCTTGGCATTGTGACTGAGTGCGCAGGCAAGCTGCAACTTCATGCCCATGCCGCGGGAGAGGTCCTTGACCTTCGTCTTGGGATCGAGGCCAAATCGGTCGATGAATCCGGCGAACGTTTCGCAGCTCCACGTGGGGTACGCCGGGCCTACGAGCCTCTCGACCTGGCCCACCTTGAGCGTGGAGGGGAAGGGGCATGTGTCCAGGACAAGGCCGACGCGGGAGCGCAGGTGGCGCTGTGCCTCGTCGGGCGCGTTGGCGTCGCAGCGCTGTCCAAGCAGATGCGCCTCGCCGGCATCGAGCTTTATAAGCCCGAGCGCGGCGCGAATGGTCGTCGTCTTGCCGGCGCCATTTGCGCCCACAAAGCCAACGATCTGGCCGGGCTCCACGGCAAGTGTGACGTCTCGCAGTGAAAAACGGTCGCTCACACGGCGTGAGATGCCTTTGAGTTCTAGAAGGTTTTGCATGGTATAGCCTTTCTTGCAGATGGCTACTGCATGGTTTCGGGGGCTATCAGGTCGAGCATCTCGTGCAGCTTGTCGCGCGTAACGCCCAGGGCTTCGGCTTGGCTCGCCGCTTTCGCAAGCAGTTCTTCGATATGGCAGAGCTGGTTTTCGCGCAAGAGCTCCTGGTTGCCCTCGGCGACAAAACAGCCCTTGCCCTGCACGGTGCAGATAAACCCGAGCTGCTCCAGGTCGGCGTAGGCGCGCTTGGTGGTGATGACGCTCACGCCAAGATCGCTCGCGAGCGCGCGGATGCTGGGGAGTTTGGCTCCCGCAGTGAGTGTGCCCGAAAGGATCTGAGCTTTGACCTGTGAGGATATCTGTTCGTAGATAGGCTTATCGCTCGAATCGGATAGGATGATGTCCACAGCGGCTCCTTAGCTGTTGGGTTACACGTGTATATAACCGGTAAGCACAGTATATATACACTATGCACAGTTATGCAAGAGCTAAATGTGGAATAGCCCATCGGCGCCGCGCTTGCTCCAAAACAATCTCAATCTGTAACACCTGGGTCCGTTTTGGGTCGCCTGCTGTTACAGATCGAGATCTTATTTGCCCGCTTGCCTATTTGTCTCAGTCTGTAACAGTAAGAGTCGATTTGCGCGGCTAGATGTTACAGATTGAGACATTGGCTCCCTGCCTTCCTGTTTATCTCGATTTGTAACAGCTAGACCCAATTTGGGCGGTCAGATGTTACAAATCGAGATTGTGCCGGCGGGCCTGCCGGTTTGTCTTGATCTGTAACAGGTAGAGGCTCAAAACCCGTCTTACTGTTACAGATCGAGACAGTCCTTGAGGCGACTGCCAGGTGCACAGCGAGCTTGGCTAATGAATTTGTCCTGATAGGTGCCCTATGGCGGGATTTCGCGGCTACAATGGTGCGGTTACAACGACGTAATGCACTCAATGCAAGAAAGGATCCGCATGGCAAGCCTGTCGGATGAAATCTCGTCGCGCCGCACGTTCGCGATTATCAGCCACCCGGACGCCGGTAAGACCACGCTTACCGAGAAGCTGCTGCTCTATACCGGCAGCATCCAGACTGCCGGCTCGGTCAAGGGCAAGAGCTCGGCCAAGCATGCCGTCTCGGACTGGATGGACATCGAGAAGGAGCGCGGTATTTCCGTTACCTCCTCGGTGCTGCAGTTCACCTACAACGGCGCCTGCGTCAACATCCTCGATACCCCCGGCCACCAGGACTTCTCGGAGGATACCTACCGTACCCTTATGGCCGCCGACGCCGCAGTCATGGTCATCGACGGCGCTAAGGGCGTCGAGGCCCAGACCAAAAAGCTCTTTAAGGTCTGTACGCTGCGCCATATTCCCATCTTTACCTTTGTGAACAAGCTCGACCACGAGGCTCGCGATCCGTTTGAGCTCATGGAAGAGATCGAGAACGTCCTGGGTATCAATACGTATCCCATGAACTGGCCGATCGGCAGCGGGCGCAACTTCCGCGGCGTGTTCGATCGTCAGACCCGTCGCGTCATTGCCTTTGAGGGCGACGGCCACGCCAACGCCACCAAGAAGGTCGCCGAGGTCGAGGCCGAGCTGGGCGATCCGGCCATGGACGAGCTTATTGGCGAGGAGAACCACAAGAACCTGATGGACGACATCGAGCTGCTCGATGGCGCCGGTGACGAGCTCGACCTGGATGCCGTGGCCTGCGGCAAGCTGAGCCCGGCGTTCTTTGGCTCGGCACTCACCAACTTTGGTGTGGAGCCCTTCCTTAAAGAGTTCCTGCGTCTGGCCCCGACGCCGCGCGCCTATACCGATACACTCACCAGCGAGCCGGTCGCGCCCGCCGAGAACGACTTTAGCGGCTTCGTGTTTAAGATCCAGGCCAACATGGACAAGAACCATCGCGATCGCATTGCCTTTGTGCGCATTTGCTCGGGCAAGTTCGAGCGCGGCATGGATGCCTTCCATGTGCAGGGCAACCGCAAGCTCAAGCTGGCTACGGGCACCTCGATGATGGCCGACGATCGCGCCATCGTGGACGAGGCGTACGCCGGCGACATCGTGGGCCTGTTCGATCCCGGTATCTTTAGCATCGGCGACACCGTGTGCTCCGGCAAGCGCCACGTGCAGTATCCGCAGATCCCGACGTTTGCCCCCGAGATGTTTGCCCGCATTACGCAGGTCGACACGCTCAAGCGCAAGCAGTTTGTGAAGGGCATGGAGGAGCTTGCCCAGGAGGGCGCCATCCAGATCTTCCGCGAGCTGGGTGCCGGCATGGAGAGCGTCATCGTGGGCGTGGTCGGCGTGCTGCAGTTTGAGGTACTCGAGCGCCGCCTCAAGGCTGAGTACCGTGTCGAGGTTCGTCGCCAGCCGCTGCCCTATACGGACATTCGCTGGATCCAAAACGACTCCGACACCATCGATATCCCGGGTCTTTCGCTCACGCGCGACACGCTGCGTGTCGAGGACATGCGCGGCGGCAAGCTGCTGCTGTTCACGAGTCCGTGGAATGTTGACTGGGCGACCGACCACAACCCCGACCTTGTCCTGTCGGAGTTTGGCAACGTAACGTTTTAGTGCACCGGCGCGGTGGCCCTGCGGGGCTGCCGCACCGTTTGCTTGCCTGCCGCCGCGTGAGCGGCTATCAT
The DNA here is from genome assembly GCA_902364645.1 of Coriobacteriaceae bacterium. GTDB lineage: Bacteria > Actinomycetota > Coriobacteriia > Coriobacteriales > Coriobacteriaceae > Collinsella. Next base: position 64,014 of record CABJEP010000009.1, read on the forward strand.
ACCCACCGTCGCCTCAAGACCGTGGCGGCCGAGCAGTTCGGGTCCGATATCCTGCTCGTTAAACCTAAAACCAAAGGAGTACATAATGATCAAGAAGGTCATGGAGGACTACAAGGTCCTGTTGCGGAGCATTCCCGCGGCAACGGTTTCGCTGTTTTTCGTGAGCGTCATCATGATGAACCTGCTGGCCAACAAAGAGCTTATCAGCCTACCGTATCTGGCGCTCGATTGCGGCTTTGTGGTGAGCTGGGTCTCGTTTTTGTGCCAGGACATGATCTGCAAGCGTTTTGGCGCCAAGGCATCCATCAAAATCTCTATCCTCGCGCTGGCGGTCAACCTGGCCGTAAGCCTGTGCTTTTGGCTGTGCTCGCTCACGCCCGGCATGTGGGGCGCCTACTATGACACGGGCATGATCGAGGTCAACACCGCCCTTAACGCCACCATCGGCGGCACCTGGTACGTGGTGTTTGGATCTTCGCTCGCCATGCTCGTCTCTGCCGTCGTTAACTCCACGCTCAACCAGTCGCTCGGCCGTATGCTCAAAAAGAATAACTTTGCGAGCTTCGCCTTCCGCTCCTATGTGTCCACGGGTGTTGGCCAGTTTATCGACAACCTGGTCTTTGCCATTGTGGTGAGCCACACGTTCTTTGGCTGGACCTGGGTGCAGGTTCTTATGTGCTCGCTGACCGGCGCTGTTGCCGAGCTGCTGTGTGAGGTCTTCCTGAGCCCCGTGGGCTACAAGGTCGTGCGTGGCTGGGAGCGCGAGAATGTGGGCGCCGAGTACCTCGAGCGTCACGCAACCGCCTAAGGAGCAAGTATGCGGGTTTTGATCACGGGTGCCTCGGGCGGTATCGGAGCCGCGTGCGTGCAGCGTTTTTTGGACGAGGGCCACGAGGTCGTGGGCTTTGATTTGCTGCCGGCGGCAGTCGAGCACGAGCACTATCGCCATCTGATCGTCGATGTCCGCGAGCCGGACTCGTTTCCGGACGAGCTTGAACCCCAGGTGATCGTGAACGTTGCCGGCACGCAGGATTCGGCCGACGATATTGCCGCCAACCTGTGCAGCACCATCAACGTGACCGAGCGCTATGCCTTTGTGGGGGAGGGGCTTGCCGCCAAGCCGGCGCCGGCCATTACATCCGTGGTCAATGTGGGGTCGGCGAGCGGGCATACGGGATCGGAGTTTCCCGCCTATGCCGCCAGCAAGGGCGGCGTTATCGCCTACACCAAGAACCTTGCAAACCGCTTGGCGCCGCAGGCCATCGCCAACAGTGTGGACCCGGGCGGCGTCATCACGCCGCTCAACCGTTGCGTGATGGAAGACGAACACCTGTGGAACCAGATTATGGAGCTCACGCCGCTTAAGCGCTGGGCCACCGCCCAAGAGATCGCCGAGTGGATCTACTTTGTGGGCGTGACCAACCGGTTTATGACCGGGCAGAGCCTGCTGATCGATGGCGGAGAGGCCGGCCGCACCCAATTTATTTGGCCCGAATAGGAAACGCGCCCGATGGAAAGCCGTCGGGCGCGTTTTTGATGTATCGATTTTTAGCCGAGGCAAGTCCAGTTGACGGGGGTCGAGCCGTGCTGTTCGAGTAGCCGATTGGCTGCCGAGAAGGGGCGCGACCCCATAAAAGCGGGGAGTTCTGCCGTGGCACGGTTGGCCGAAAGTGGCGAGGGGTGCGTGGAGGCCAGACAGAACTTGCCGCTTGCCTTGCCCGCGCCGGTCGCGGCGAGCTTGCCCTCAACCATCTGCTGGGCAAAGCGGCCCCATGCCAAAAAGACTACCGGCTGGGGCAGCTGACAGCAGCGTTCGATAACGTAGTCGGTGAGCGCGCTCCAGCCCAGCTTGGCGTGCGAGTTCGCGGCATGCTCGCGCACGGTGAGCGTAGTGTTGAGGAGCAATACGCCCTGCTGTGCCCATGGCGTTAGATCTCCCGTGGCGGGAACGGGGCAGCCCAGGTCGGCATTGAGCTCCTTATAGATGTTGCGCAGGCTCGGCGGCAGCTTGGTTTGCGTCGCGGGGACCGAGAACGAAAGCCCCATGGCCTGGTTGGGTCCGTGATAGGGGTCTTGACCCAAGATGACAACTTTGGCTTGGTCTGCCGGCGTGTAGACGAGGGCATTGAGGATGTCGTCTTGTGCCGGGTAGATGGTTTGCTCGGCACGCAAAAGGGCGATGCGCTCGAGCAGCTGGTTCGTAGTGTCACGTACCGGCTGCGGCGCATCGCCCAACCAAGTTGCTATGTTGCGGTTGCGGGTCGCGGTGTCCATGGGGCTCCTTTATGGCAGATGCTCTGTTGGCATCTATTGTAAAGGCACACCGGAAACCTTTATGCCGCGGCTGCATAAGGAGTGGGGACTACGAGACGCGCTCGGGCGCTCCTGCCATACGGGCCTGTCCATGTTCACGGAGGCGCGGAAGCTCGACGGTTGCCACCATGACGCCGGTGAGGATGAGGGCGGCGCCAAAGAAGGCGATGGGGCTCAGGACCTCGCCGACCAGGAAGAACGAGAAGACGGCAGAGCAGACCGGTTCGAGTGAGAAAGCGAAGCCGGTGGTCTCGGCGGGCACGTGGGGCTGCACGAGCGTCTGGGTGATAAAGCCATAGGCAGAGCAGATGAGTGCGAGGGCAACGACGACTACGACCTCGCCCGGCGTGCCGGGAAGCGTGAAACCGCCAAAGACGAATGCGGCGATGCCCGAGAACAGGCCGCCAAAGCCCAGCTGCCAAACGCCCAGAGCCAGCGGGTCGACATCTTCGACAAAGCGCTTCGCCACAATGATGTGGCCGGCATAGACAAAGGCCGAGAGCAACATGATGAGCGCGCCCGGGTTCAGGCTGGTGAAGTCGGCGCCCGAGAGCAGCAGCATGCCACAGGTGACGATGGCGGTGCCGACGAGAACTTTGCGCTCGGGGGCGCGGCGCAGCAGGGCGGCGTTGGCAAACGGCACGATTACGACCGTCAGGCTCTGCAAAAAGCCGGCGGTTGAGGCGGAGGTGAGGCTGGAACCCAGGCACATACAGGTGAGCTCGGTTGCCATGATGGCGCCGATGATGGCGGAGCGAACCATCACGTCACGGTTGATACGCAGCGCGTGCTTGTGGAAGAGCAGCAGACAGGCCACAAAGGCGATGATGCAGCGCAGCGCAACGATGCTCGTGGCGTTCATGCTATCCATGCCGATCTTCATGAGGGGGTACGAAAAGCCCCATGCGACGGGAACGGAAAATGAGAGCGCGATTGCTTTTTTGCGATCCATGGGACTCCTTTTGTTACAGAACGGTTTCGCAAAAAGGATTCTGCTCCCAGATGTGGATGTAGTAAAGCGAATGTATCTTCAGTATGATTAAGAAATACTAATGTTGCTAGAAAAAGCGCTGGCAAAACGTTTTACGGCTGCATTGATGTGGAGGCACGATGGCATCGCGGTATCAGATTGTTTGTATGGTGGTCGATCGCGGCAGTCTTAAGGGTGCAGCCGATGAGCTGGGCTATACACAAAGCGCGGTGAGCCAGGCCGTCAAGGCGCTCGAGCGCGAGCTGGGCACCACGATTATCGAGCGCGGTAAGCAGGGCGTATCGCTTACGCGCGACGGCAAACAGTATCTGCCGTATCTGCGCCAGATTGTAACTGCCGAGGCCGAGCTTGAGGGCAAGCGTCAGGAGTTGCTGGGGCTTTCGTCGACTGACATTCGCATTGCGACGTTTACCAACGTGAGTCGTACCGTGCTGCCGCGCGTGATCCGCGACTTTGGGGCCCTGCACCCGGGCGTTCACTTTACGCTCAAGCAGGGCGATTACACGCGCAACGCCCAGTGGGTGCACGATGGCGTGGTTGACTTTTGCTTTACGGCACGCGGATTTACCGCGGGGCTCGAGAAGCGCGTGGTCTATCATGACGAGTTGGTAGCATTGTTGCCGGCCGCGCATCCGCTGGCGGCAAAGGAAAAGGTGACACTCGCCGACCTAGCGTCCGAGCCGTTTGTGCTGCTGGATGAGGGCGAACAGAGCCTGGTGCTCGATGCATTTGCGGCGCATGGGCTGTCACCGCACGTGACGAGCGAGGTGACCGACGACTACACCATCATGGCGATGGTGGAGGAGGGCCTAGGCGTGAGTATGCTGTATCGCCGTACCGTCGAGGGCATGCGGGCCGATATTCGCGTACGACCCATCGTGCATGCTCCTTCGCGTGACGTGGTTGCAGCCTGGCGCAGCTGGGACACCATGCCTGTCGCCACGAGGCACTTTATCGACTATATGAGCTCGCATATTGTCAATTAATGACTGGCGTGGCGTTGAGTGTGGTGATTAGCGGGCTGTCGCTTTGGCTTGCGTCAGACGGTAGGTGTGTGCCGGATGGCAGAGCAATACCGCCACGACCATAAAGAACGCCGTGGTGCCCAGGCTGATGGGGTAGACCATCATGATGTTCGCAAAGGTGCGGAAGTGCGGGAACACGCAGAATACCCAGTAGAAGCGGATGCCGCAGACACAGATCATGGTGATGAGGGCGGGCATGAGCGAGATGCCAAAGCCGCGCAGGTAGCCGGACATATTCTCGTAGAACATGCTAAAGGCGTATGCCGGGAAGATCGAGCACACACGGATATAGCCGATCGAGACGATGTTGGGGTCGCTGTTGAACAGCGCCAGGATCTCGCGCCCCAGACCGACGATGATGACGATGGTGGTGAGTGCGACGATACCGCCTTCGACCAGGCAGACCTTGAGCGTCTTGGTGCAGCGGTCGATCTGGCGAGCGCCGTGGTTTTGCCCCACAAAGGTGGTGCAGGCCTGGCTAAAGCTGTTGAGCAGGTTGTAGCACACGTACTCCAGGCTCATGGCAGCGCTGGATGCCGCCATGACCTCGGTGCCCAGGCTGTTGATGGCGGACTGGATGATGATGTTGGCGACGGCAAAGACGGCGCTTTGGATGCCGGCGGGCAGGCCGATCTTGACGATGCGCTTGAGGGCGACGGGGTCGATAGCCAGATCGCGCAGGGTGACGCGGACGACGGAATCGGTCTTGAGCAGACGGATAAAGAGCGTGACTGCGCTGACGGTATAGGCGATGGCGGTGGCGATAGCGACACCCGCGACGCCCCAGTGGAGCACGGGGACAAAGATGAGGTCCAGGCCAATGTTGAGGACGGTGGACACGGCAAGCGCCTGCAGCGGCATGCGGGTGATGCCGACGGAGCGGAAGATTGCGGCCTCAAAGTTGTAGAGCAAGATCGAGGGCATGCTGAGCAAAAAGACGCGTAGGTAGAGTGAGGCGAGTGGCATGGTCTCGGCGGGAACGTTGAGCGCGGCGAGCATGGGCTCGGCACAGATCTCGCCCAGGGCGATGACGACAAAGCCCACGAGCGCCATTAAAATCGAGGTATGGACGGCGCGTTTGACCATGTTCTGATCGTTGCGGCCGATAGCGTTGGCAATGACCACGTTGGAGCCAAGCGACATGCCGATAAACAGGTTGAGCATAAGACTGGTAAGCGGAACATTGGAGCCGACCGCCGCCATGGCGAGGGTTCCCTGGTCGCCTGAGAAGTTACCGATGATGACCGTGGCGATGAGGTTCGATAGCTGCTCCAAGATGCTCGTGGCGGCCACGGGGAAGGCGAACAGGGGAATATTGCGCCACAGTGAGCCGGTGGTCATGTCAATGTGCTTGGACGCGGTATCAGCCATACGCTCTCAATCTCTAATATGCTCTTTCGTGCTTATTTGCGCAGATGATGATACTCCTAATCGACTAGTCATTGGGGACGTTCTTGAATGACTAGTCGTTTAAGAACGTCCCCAATGACTAGGTGGGGAAGGCGTGCGACAATGGTGGGCGTTGTGTAGTCCGCGCTAAGGAGTTGCCATGTTGTTGTGTCCCGTTTGCCATGAACCGTTGGTGGACGATGAGCGCGGTGCTGCATGCGCGGGCGGGCACCGGTTTGACCGTGCGCGCGAGGGCTATCTATATCTGCTGCGCTCGTCCAAGAGCGGTGACTCCATGGGTGATCCCAAGTCGCAGGCGCGCAGCCGTCGTGACTTTCTGAACCGTGGATACTATGCGCCGTTGCGCGATGCGATGGTCGAGCTGGTGCGCGAGCGGGTGTTCGGGCGCGCTGCGTCTGCGAACGGCCCCATGACCTTGCTCGATATTTGCTGCGGCGAGGGCTACTACACCAGCGCCATGGGTGCGGTGCCGGGCGTGGATGCTTATGGCTTTGACCTGGGTAAAGAGATGGTGCGCCTGGCCGCCAAGCGCGGCGATGCGACCTACTTCGTGGCCAACATGAAGGATATCCCTGTGGCCGATGGCGCCTTCGATATGGTGACCGAGCTCTTTGCCCCCTTTAACGAGCGCGAGTTTGCCCGCGTGCTGGCACCCGAGGGCTCGCTCTACACCGTGGTGCCGGGTGCCCGTCATCTGTTTGGGCTCAAGGAGGTGCTCTACGACACGCCATATCTCAATGACGAGAAGCTGCCGCAGACGACCGAGCTCGAGTTGGTCGGAACGCAGCGGGTGTCTGCGAACATTACGCTCCAGACCCAGGCTGACATCGAGGCGGTGTTCCAGATGACGCCCTACTACTACCGCACGCGCCCTGCCGACAAAGAGCGCCTGGCAAACCTGGACACCCTTCAAACCGACATCGACTTCATCATCGCCGAGTACCGCCACAGCTAACAACCTGCCAAAAAGGGACAGGTTTATTTTGGCAGGGTTTATCTGGGCAAACGTAAAGGGCCGACCGCGTTGCTGCGCGATCGGTCCTTGTTGGTTGCTTGGATGTAGGGGGCAGTGGAAGGAGGGAGTCTACAGGCGGTCCTTGTTCTCGGCCTTAATGTCGTGTGCCTGCTGAATAAAGAACAGGTCGTACACCACGATGACAAAGGCGCCAAAGTTGATGGCGTCGCCGCCAAACGCGGGAAGCGTGAGCACGGCCTGCGCAATCGTGGCGATTGCGGCGACGATGCCGAGCTTAAACGCACCATCCACCTGCGAAGGCTTGTTGGCGCCCTTGATGCCCGCAACACCTGCGGCAAGATCGACAAGACCCTTGATGACAAGTACGGCCGCGGCGAGCATGGCATTCGATCCGTAGGTGGACTCGAGCTTGCCGGTCGCGATGCCGGCGATTCCAATGATGAGACTGGCGATGCCCAGCACAAAATAAATCAGGGCAAGGATTTTGAGTGTCTTGCGAGCGGCGCTCATAGCTGGTCCTTTCGATGCGGGCGCGGAGAATCTGTCGCACCCAGGTTGCGGCACATATCGTGAAGCACATTGTAGTTCAACGGGGCGATGCATGCGTTTGAAAGCGTTTCTTACCTGCACGGTCCAACCTTTCAAAAAGGAAAGCCGGACGTAAGCCAAATCGATGGCAGTTCAAGTGCGGCGCTGCGATGATGAGGCCATAGCAAGGAGTTGGTCTAAGGAGGAGCCATGATGTACGGAACAGGGCAGGCGCGCGAGCCGCGGTCGTTGGGAAGGCGCATGAGCGATTCCGTGATCGCTGCCGTGTGCACGGGATTGATGGCGGTGCTTTGCATTGGGATGTTGTGGGCCATGTCGCATGTGGGACAATAGCGGACGATTGGGTGCCGACACATGCGGCGCTCACGTATCCGCTTTGCTTGCTAAGGAGTGCCCATGGGCGTCGTCGATCCCTTTTCTGTTGCTCGGGCCGCGGGGCTTGAGCTGATCGGGAAGCCCGAGGGCCTCACGCTCACCGACGGTGCGATGGAGCTGCGCGCCGATTTTGTCCGCATGCTTCCACGGCTCAGGCAGGGCCGCCTGCAGCAAGAGCTGCTGGTTAAGGCTGCGCGCACAAAAGGCATCGAGCAGCCATGGGCGATTGACGCCACGGCAGGCTTTGGCGAGGATTCGCTGCTGCTGGCGGCAGCGGGCTTTACCGTCGATCTGTATGAACAGGACTGCGTGATCGCGGCGCTCCTCAAGGATGCCTTGGACCGCGCGGCGGATGATCCGGCGCTTGCGACTGCCGTGGCGCGTATGCGTTTGCATGCGGGCGAGGACAGCATTGCCGGCCTTCGCCATACGGCTGAGCTGGTCGAGCGCGGTGAGCTCGCGGCTCCCGACGTGGTGTATCTGGACCCCATGTTTCCCGAGCGCACCAAGAGCGCGGCGGTTAAAAAGAAGTTCCAGCTCTTGCACCATTTGGAGCAGCCGTGCGCCGATGAGGAGACGCTGGTCGAAGCTGCGCTTGCACCGCACCCGCGCAAGGTCGTTATCAAGCGGCCGGTGAAGGGGCCGCTGCTTGCCGGCGTTAAGCCGAGCTATCAGCTTGCGGGCAAGGCCGTCCGCTACGATGTTTTGGTGCCGCCGCGCCCGTAGTTTGCGTGCGATGGCCGGCGATGTGTCGGTGCCGCGCCGCTGCGTGAGTGTCGCGCCGATGCGGCGCCTATTTCCAAGGGTGCGACGTCAGGTGCCACCCGCCGCAGTATTCACATTTGTAGCAGGCCAAGCCACGTCGTCCACGGTTTTCGCAGTCGGCCATAACGGCCTCGGCCTCGGCGCGTGTGTCGTAGCGGTTTTTGCGCTCGCACGACTTGTAGCGCCAAGCCTCATCGCGCTCGGCGTCCAGGGCATCGCGGCGCTCGTCCTCGCGCGCAAACAGGTCGCTCATATCGCCGCCGGTGGCAGCGCCCAAAAACTCGCTTTTGGCCTTTGACCAGGCGGCTCGCTTTTTGCTTCCCATCCGCTCCTTGCCCTTTCCAAACGTTGGTATCATTGCTCAATCAAAGTGATACCAATAAACGTGAGGTCGCCGCGTGATGATCAGAAAAACCCTCGATACCGACATTCCCGCCGTCATGGCTATCTATGACGCGGCCCGCGCCTTTATGCGCGCGCATGGCAACGCCACGCAGTGGCCCGAGGGCACGCCTTCGGCCGAGCAGCTGGCTGCCGATATTGCCGCTGGTGGCAGTTACGTGTGCGAAGTCGACGGCCGCGTGGTGGCGACGTTTGCCTTTTTACCGGGTCCGGACGAGTGCTATGACGTGATTGAGGACGGTCAATGGCGCAGCGACACTCCGTATGCCGTGCTGCATCGCGTGGCATCCGACGGCACCGTGCACGGTATCGCGGCGGCGATGTTTGCCTTTGCCAAGGAATGCGCCGACCATCTGCGTATTGACACGCACGAGGACAACTTGCCCATGCAGGGCGCCATCGCCAAGGCGGGGTTCGAGCGTGTCGGTATCGTCTATGTGTCCGACGGCACGGCGCGTGTCGCGTTTGATTGGCTGCGCGAGGCGTAGGAGCCAAGGCACGTATCATCACCCAGCTCAAATAAAAAATGGCCCCGAGTGGGGCCATTTTTGGTAAAACGCGTCGTTGTGGGACTCGCATTGTTACCGCCCCAGATGAACCCGGGCAGACAAAAAGGGGAGGTGCCGGCTTTCGCAAGGCGCGAACCTACGAAAATCGCCGCGCGGCAACGCGGGGCGATGAGCTCGGTCGGGGGATAGGGCCCGCTTCGCCCACCGGCCCGTAAATTGTATCATCCAGTGTGGAGCGTGAACGCCCGTTGCCGCGTGCGATGGGCTTGCAATAAGAGGAGAGCCATGTCGAAGCAAGCGGTCGTTGGAATCTTGGCGCATGTCGATGCCGGCAAGACCACGTTGGCCGAGGCCATGCTGTTCAACGCGGGCCGCATTCGCAAGCGTGGCCGCGTGGACGATGGCGATTCGCATCTGGACACTAACACGATCGAGCGCGAGCGCGGTATCACGATTTTCTCGTCGCAGGCCGTGCTCGACCACGGCGATACCCACGTCATGCTCGTGGATGCTCCCGGCCATGTCGATTTTTCTGCCGAGGCGGAGCGCACACTGCGTGCCCTGGACTACGCGATTCTGGTGGTGGGCGCCAACGATGGCGTGCAGGGGCACACCGAAACCCTGTGGCGCCTGCTTGCACGCTATGACATCCCGACGTTCATCTTCATCAACAAGATCGATTTGGAGAATCCCAGCCGCGATGTTTTGCTGGCACAACTCGGGCAGCGTCTTTCCGAGGGCTGCCTGGATGCCAACGAGCTGCTGGCGGGCGCCGCCGTTCAGGAGGACGCTGCTGCGTTGGACGAAGCGGCGCTCGAGGAGTTTCTTGAAGCGGGTGAGCTTTCTGTCGCAACGCTGTCGCGCATGGTTGCCGAGCGCAAGCTCTTTCCCTGCTTTGCCGGCTCGGCGCTCAAGGACCAAGGCGTTGACGAGCTACTGGATGGTATATGCGCGCTGATGCGTGAGCAGGCGTGGCTCCCGGAGTTTGCCGCGCGCGTCTATCGTGTCAGCCGCGGGGATCGTGGCGAGCGCTTGGCTTGGGTTAAAGTGACCGGCGGCACGCTGCGCGCAAAACAGATGATCAGCGGGCGTTCCAGTGCCGAGGCGTGGGAACAGAAGGTCGATCAGGTACGCATCTATAACGGCGAGAAGTATGAGCTTGCCCAAGAAGTTGCTGCTGGCGGTATTTGCGCCGTGACGGGTCTTGCGCACGTTCGCCCAGGGGACGCCCTGGGCGCGGAGCCCGCGGGCGATGCGCCCGTCATCGCTCCGGTCCTCACCTATACGGTGCTGCCGGGCGAACACGACGTTCATGCGGTGTTTAAAGCGCTGAGTGAGTTGGCGGACGAAGATCCCATGCTCGGCGTAAGCTGGAATACGCATCTTGAGCAGATCCATTTGCAGTTGATGGGCGCCGTGCAACTCGAGGTCGTGCAGCGGGTGTTGGCCGATCGCTTTGGCCTTTCGGTTGCGTTTGAGCCCGGCGGCATTCTCTATAAGGAGACTATTTCGCGGCCGGTCGAGGGCGTGGGCCACTTTGAGCCGCTGCGCCACTATGCCGAGGTGCATCTGCGCCTGGAGCCGTTGCCGGCGGGTTCGGGTGTGCAGTTTGGCACCGTGACCTCGACCGACGAGCTCGATCTTAACTGGCAGCGTTTGGCACTCACCAACGCTATGGAGCGCGACCACCTGGGCGTGCTGACGGGCTCGCCCATCACCGATGTGCGCATTACGCTCACGGGCGGCCGCGCGCATGCCAAACACACCGAGGGCGGCGATTTTCGCCAGGCCACGTATCGCGCGATTCGCCAGGGTTTGATGCAGGCGCGCGAGGTCGGCGCAGACGTGTTGCTGGAGCCGTGGTACCACTTTGAGCTCGAGGTGCCGGGGGAGTGCGTGGGCCGGGCGTTGTCAGATGCCACACGCATGGGTGCCGAGTACGAGCCGCCGACGATGGCGGGAGACCGAGCGAAGCTTGTGGGTCGCGTGCCGGCATCCGAGGTGCAGGATTACGCGCTGGAGGTGGCTGCCTACACGAGCGGGCGCGGTCATCTGTACCTGGAGTTCGCCGGTTATGCGGCTTGCCATGATGCCGGGCGCGTAATCGAGACGGCGGCCTATGAACCCGAGGCCGATCTGCCCAACACGCCCGACTCGGTCTTTTGCTCTCACGGCGCCGGCTACACGGTCAAATGGTACGACGTGCCCGCCGCGGCGCACGTAAAGGTCGATCCCGCCACCTTCCGCCCCTGGCGAGCAGCAGACGCCGAGTTTTTCGGCCACTGGTGATAGAAGGGCGGCCTCTTTGTCACCTGCTGTTGGTATAACTCGGTATAAGTTGGTATAACTATAGGCAGCGTTTGCCAATCCGAGGAGGCCGATATGAATCCAAATCCCTTTAAGCCCACAGCTGGTAAGCGGCCTCCGATACTCATCGGTCGCGAGTCGGTCATCGAAGATTTTGAGGAAGGGCTCGACAACGGCGCCGGAGCGCCGGGCAGGCTCATGCTCATTACGGGAAACCGCGGCTGTGGCAAAACGGTTCTCCTGCGGGAGCTGCAACGTCTAGCCAGCGAGCGCGGATGGGCGGTTGTCTCCGATTCCGCTTCGCTTGGTTTGTGCGACCGCTTGGCCGACGCGCTTCGCTCGAATAAACCCGTTGTGACATCAATGGAGTTTGGTCCGTCGTTTGGCCGGATGTCGGTCGAGGCGGCGCGGGCAAAGGGCGAAACGTTGCGAGGGCTGGTCAACGAGCGCTTCAAGAAACTCGGCCCAAGCAAGGGTATTCTGTTTGCGATTGACGAGGCTCAATCTGCGTCTATCGAGGAACTGGCGGCTCTCGCCGTTCTCTATCAGCAGGTGCTCGGAGATCAGGATGCCACGGGCTTGCCCGATAGCGACCAGCGAGGTCTTGCGTTGGTCTTTGCCGGCTTGCCCAGCATGGTTGACGATCTGCTCGAAGAGCCGAGCGTGACGTTTTTGCGGCGCGCCCAGCAGCGTACGTTGGGGGCGATTTCTTTGCCCCAGGTGCGCGATTCATATATCCAGACGGTCGAATGTGCTGGTCTTTGCATTGATGCGGGGACGGCGGATCTTGCGGCGCACAAGAGCATGGGACATCCCTATATGGTTCAGCTGGTGGGATATTACATGTGGCGGTCTGCTGTCCGGCGTGGCTCGCAGGTCATTGAAGGGTGCGATGTCGAGGTTGGTCATGCGGATGCCGTCTCTGAGTTCTACGAAGCGGTTGACGCGCCTCTGTATTACGGGCTGCGCACCCCACAGCGCCTCTTTATCGAGGCTATGGCGGTTGACGAGGGCAAGCTGACGCGCATGGCGGATATCATTGAGCGCTGCGATCGCACCCAGAGCTGGGCGAGTAAATATCGCGCAAGCTTAATTCGCGAGCGCGTCATCGAGGCCGCCGGATACGGTCTCGTCCGGTTTAGCGTGCCTATGCTGGGCAAGTATATCCGCGACCGCGTTTTATGGCATGAGTAGGGTGATAAAGGTGACGGAACAGAAGATGAGCCCACAGGCTATCGAGGTGCGCGGTGCACGTGTCCACAATCTCAAGGACATCGATATCGATATTCCGCTGGGGAGGCTCGTGGGCATTGCCGGCGTATCGGGTTCGGGCAAGAGCTCGCTGGCGCTGGGAGTTCTTTATGCCGAGGGCTCGCGCCGTTACCTGGAGGCGCTCAGCACCTATACCCGCCGTCGTCTGACGCAGGCCGAGCACGCCCAGGTGGACGAGGTGCTGCACGTACCGGCGGCGCTCGCATTGCATCAGCGCCCTAGCGTGCCGGGCGTGCGTTCCACCTTTGGTACCATGACCGAGCTCAACAATAGTCTGCGCCTGCTCTTTAGCCGTTGCGCCCATCACGTGTGCCCGCATTGCGGGGCGCGCGTGGAGCCGAGCCTTAACGTGGCTGCGGGCCTGTCGCTCACGTGCCCCGCATGCGGCCGCGAGTTCTACGCGCCGAGTGCCGAGGATTTGGCTTTCAATAGCGGCGGTGCGTGCCCTACCTGCGGCGGCACCGGTGTCATGCGCGAGGTGGACGAGGCGAGCCTGGTGCCCGACGAGTCAAAGACTATCAATGAAGGCGCAGTGCTTCCCTGGGGCACGCTCATGTGGGACCTGATGAAGCAGGTGGCCGGCGAGATGGGCGTGCGCACCGACGTGCCGTTTAACCAGCTCACGCCTCAAGAGCGCGACATCGTGTTCCATGGTCCGGCGGTTAAAAAGCACATTCTCTACGTTCCCAAAAACGGCGAGGGCGCCACGCCGCTCGACTTCACCTATTACAACGCCGTCTATACGGTCGAGAACGCGCTCGCCAAGGTTAAGGACGATAAGGGCCTCAAACGCGTGGCACGCTTTTTGCGCGAGGGCCCGTGCCGTGATTGCGGCGGCACGCGCCTCTCCGAGGCTGCGCGCCAGCCCCAGGTGCGCGGTATCAATCTGGCGCAGGCGGCGGCCATGACGCTGGGCGAGGCGATTGAGTGGGTGCGCGGGGTGCCCGCATCCTTGCCGGTCGAGATGCAGCCCATGGCGACGGATATCTGCGATTCGTTTTTGGGAGCGGCCCGTCGTCTGGTCGACCTGGGTCTCGATTACCTTTCACTCGATCGCGCAGGTGCCACGCTCTCCACGGGTGAGCGTCAGCGCGTGCAACTCGCCCGCGTGGTGCGCAACCGATCGACGGGTGTGCTCTATGTGTTGGACGAGCCCTCGATTGGCTTGCATCCTGCCAATGTCGACGGCCTGGTAGGCGTGATGCGCGATCTGGTGGATGACGGCAACACCGTGGTTGTCGTTGACCACGATACACGCGTGCTGGCGGAAGCCGACTATCTGGTTGAGATGGGTCCCGTTGCCGGAGCAGGCGGCGGTAATGTGATTGCCGCGGGCACGGTAGACGAGATCGAACAATCGCAGGCCAGCCGCATCGCGCCGTTTTTGAGATCGGACTCCAAGCGTTTGCGTCCGCAGGTGACTGACGACGAAATGTTCGACCAGGGCCACATCCGCATGGCGACCGATACCATCCATACCGTCAAGCCGCTCGAAGTCGATATCCCGCGCGGTCGCCTTGTCGCGGTGACGGGCGTTTCGGGTTCGGGCAAGACGACGTTGGTACTCGAGACGCTCATCCCGGCGCTTAAGGCGCAGGCAGCTGGCGAGCGCTTGCCACGCCACGTGCGCTGGATCGATGCCGAGGGCATTGCACGTGCCAACCTGATTGACGCTACGCCTATCGGCGCCAACGTGCGCTCGACGGTGGCAACTTATGCCGACATTCATGATGAGCTGCGTCGCGCCTTCGCCCGTACGCCCGAGGCCAAGGCAGCCGGCTACAAGGCGGGTGCCTTTAGCTACAACACTGGCACTTTGCGCTGCCCTACGTGCGATGGCACGGGTTCGATATCGCTCGACGTGCAGTTTTTGCCCGACGTCGAGATCGTCTGCCCGGCATGTCGCGGCTCACGTTATGCAGACGCGGCTTCGCATATCCATCGCGAGGGCAAGGACGGGAGCCTGCTTACGTTGCCGCAGCTCATGGACATGAGTGTGGACGAGGCTCTCGACGCCACGCTGGGGCTCAAGAAAGTTCAGACGCGCTTGCAGACCTTGCGCGACCTGGGCTTGGGCTATCTCACGCTCGGTGAGCCCACGCCGGCGCTTTCGGGCGGCGAGGCGCAGCGTCTTAAGCTTGCGAGCGAGATGGGACGCGTGCAGGACGATGCCGTATTCGTGTTCGACGAGCCTACGATCGGCCTACATCCGCTCGATGTTCAGGTGTTGCTGAGTGTGTTCGACGGCCTTGTTGCCAAGGGCGCCACGGTTATCGTGATCGAACACGATCTCGACCTTATCCGTAACGCCGATTATGTGATCGACATGGGCCCGGGCGGTGGCGACGCCGGCGGGCAAATCGTCTGCGCCGGCACGCCGGCAGACATCGCGACCTGCTCCAAGAGCATTACCGGCCGCTATCTATAAGCGAATATGAAAAAGGGACTGTCCCTTTGTCACATTCCTGGGAAGTTTGACTGGCGCAGGGCCTCGTAGAGGACGATGGCGGCGCTGTTGGAGAGGTTGAGTGCGCTGATGCGGTAGTCGTCCGGATTGACGAAGTTGCCGCAGATATCCTGTCGAAGGATGGCTTCGTGTCTGTCCTCGGTATGCCCGAGCGACTCCTCGTGGGCCTCCCAGGCGTCGGCGTTTTCGAGCGAGTCGCAATCGCGCAACATGGGGATGCGCTCGCAGCGCTCGGACTCCGCGGCAAGCAGTGGCTCGGGGATGCCTGAGCTCTCGCTGCCAAAGACCAAGTAGTCGCCGTCGCGGTAGGTGCTTTGCGCATAGGTGCGGCGTGCCTTTTTGGTCAGCAGATGCAGGCGCTCGTCGGCGGGGGAGAGGCCGTTGCGCGCAAGGAAATCCTCCCAGCCGGCATAGGTCGTCACGTCCAAGTTTTGCCAGTAGCCCAGGCCGGCGCGACGCACTGTCTTGTCGTCGAGCGAAAACCCCAGCGGCTCCACCAGATGCAGGCGGGTACCGGTAACCACGCAAGTGCGGCCGATATTGCCCGTATTGGCCGGAATCTCGGGCGCATACAGCACAATGTTGAACATGAATCTCCTTGGCTCAGAACGAAAAACCACCACGAAGGGCACCTTCGTGGTGGTTTGGCGGTTACGTGGGCGGAAAACGCCCGCTTCGATAGCCTAGGCGCGGTGCCAGTCGGTCAGGCAGGCATCGAGGGCAGCGATGAGCGCATCCTTGTCCATGTGACGGCCGATGATGCACAGGCTCGTCATGCGGTCGCCCGTCTCGTCGTCCCAAATCTGCATGATCTCGGGGTTCTCGTCGATAATCTTCTGCTTCTCGCCCTCGGGCGCAGAATCGACAAACAGGCCGTTCTCCATTAGGCGCATCTGGTGGCCGGCCTGCTCGAACATGTAGCACATGTCCGGATCGCCGGTCTGCCACAGCGGGCCCTTGACGCGAATGACCTCGTCGGGCCACTCCTGCTCAACAAAATTGGTGAACTTCTGCAGGTCAAACGGCTTGCGGCGGGAGTACACAAAGGTCTCGATGTCGTACTCGAGCACCTCGGGGTCGTCGTGCTCCTCGGGATGCTCCATGGCCTCGATCCAGGCGGCGGAGTTGTAGGCGCGCATAAAGTCGAAGCGGTCGGTGTCGAGCAGCTCCTCCATGGGGACCTCGCCGTTTTGGGCCTCGACAATCACGGCGTCCTTCTGCAGGCTGCGCACGATGGCCTTGAGCTCGGCAATCTGCTCAGGCGTGACGGTATCGGTCTTGTTGAGGATCAGCGTGGAGCAAAACTCGATTTGCTGAATAAGCAGGCTCTCGATGTCGTCCTCGTCGATATCCTCGGCCAGGAGGTCGCGACCGCCGTTGAACTCGTCGTACATGCGGGCGCAGTCGACCACGGCCACGATGTTGTCGAGCGCGAGCTTGGGCTCGCCGCCCACCTTGGCCTCGTCGCAGAAGCTCGAGATGGTGTAGGCGATGGGGATGGGCTCGCAAATACCCGAGGCCTCGATGATGATGTAGTCGAACTTGCCCGAATCGGCGATGTCCTGCAGCTGGTTGGCCAGGTCGTCCGAAAGCGTGCAGCAGATGCAGCCGTTGGTGAGCGGGATAAGGTCGTCGGTCTCGGAAAGGCCGCCGTCAGCGATGAGGCTGGCGTCGACGTTGATCTCGCCGATATCGTTGACGATCACGGCGGCGCGGATGCCGCCGTCGTTTGCGAGGATGTGGTTGAGCAACGTGGTCTTGCCGGCACCGAGGTATCCGGTAAGCATGATAATCTTCACGGGTTTGTTGGGCATGTGCCCTCCTTTGTTAGACATGGCTTACAGTTGAATCTTATGCCAAACGCCTGCTCTTATACCCACGCGCCGACAAATAACACAGGCTACTCCCAGGCTCCCCATACGTCGGGACAATAGCCGACGGTGGCCTTCTTGCCGTTGCGCACGATGGGCTCGGCCAGAACCTGCTGATTCTCGAGCAGCTTATCAAAACGCTGGCTGGGGGTGAGGTGCTGGATGAGTGCGAGCGTCTCCTCGTCCTTGGCTTTGGGGTTGAGCAGCTTGTCGATGCCGCCAACCGCCTGCATCACGCTCGTGAGCTCGCCCTTGCTCATCTCCTTTTCCTTAAGGTCGATAAACTGCACCTTAATGCGGCGCTCCTTAAAATAACGCTGGGCCTTCTTGGTATCGAAGGACTTTTTGGTACCGAAGATCTGCACGTTCATTGTTTGGTTCCGCCGTTCTACCTGATGAAGTTGGTCCTAGCGCGATCGGCCTGGGGAGCTTCGATGCCGGCGGCCTTTCCCGCCTCGATGCAACGCAGTAGCCAGGCCATGTTTTTGCCGATGTTTCGCATGGTGGCAAGGCCTTCGGCGTCTTGGGCGGCCTCGCCCGGCATGGCACCGAAGACGTTGTTCCAGTAGGTGGATGCTACCACGGGCATCTGGTTGATGGTGAAGTACTTGTTGAGCACGTCGAAGGTGGTCGACGTGCCGCCGCGACGGGCAACGGCGACAGCGGCGCCCGGCTTGTGCGCAAAGGCCTTGCTGCCAGCATAGAATGCACGGTCGAGGGCAGAGAGGATGCGTCCGCTGGGATGCGCGTAGTAGACGGGCGAACCAAAGACAAAGCCGTCTGCCTGCTCGGCAGCGGCAATCAGCTCGTTGACCATATCGTCGTCAAAGGTGCAACGGCAATCGAGCTTGCCGCACTGGCCGCAACCGATGCAGTCGCGAATGGGCTTGGCGCCCAGCTGAAACATCTCGGTATCGATACCCTCGGCGTTGAGCTGCTCGGCGACCTCGGCGAGTGCGCGGGCGGTGTTGCCGTTTGCCTTGGGGCTGCCATTGACCAAAAGAACCTTCATCACTAACTCCCTCTGCTGTCGGTGACTTCTGCGGAGGATTATCGCACGAGCGGGCAGATGGCGTGGGGCACGATTCCAGCCCCGAGGGCCCACGGCAGGCACGCTCACCAGGTACGAGCGGGATACGGTCCAGAGGATGTTGGAGTGCGGGGCCTCGTGCGAGCAGATTGTAAGGGGTCTGGGCAGGTCGCATTCGATGGCGAACTCTGAGGTCTTAGAAGGCGGGCTGCTGTGCGGCTATGGTTTATACTAAGGCGGTTGCTATCGAGTAATTCATACTTGGTTTGATTCGATTGTGAATGCGTAACTAGGATGGAAAGCAAAGGAAACTCTATGGAAACAGAGGATGCTGTTTGCTTGATGACTTCGATTGCCTTGATTGTCCTTTCAATCCAATACCGAAGAGGAAGATGGCTCTGCTCAATTGCTGGATATGATGTCACAAAAAGGGAGAGCGAGATTGATATACGCCCTTACGCAAAGCTGATTTCTTCTGTGACGTTATGGATGGGGCTGCTGTTTTTCTTGTGGGCGGTAGAGGGCTGGGTACGTGATTGGAATACCAGCGTTTTTGAAGTTTTGGTTCTACTTCTGTTCAGCTTGGCTTCTTTGTCGTTCGTGCGGCTCGTTAGGTTTGTGTTTATGAGGCGATAGCCAGCGGAAGTGGCTGGACGACAAAATGGACCAATGCAGCCAATTGTCAATAGAATTTGATAGGCTTGGCTTAACAGATTTGCTCGAGGGCATATCCGTGGCGGGGGATAGGTTCTATCTTGTTGAGCACTTATTTGCATCAGGCAAAGTAAACCAAGAGTATCGAAACGGTGCCCCCGGGCCCCGGGAGGGACTGCGGGGACGTTCGGCTAACTGCGGGTACGACCTATTTGCCCAATGTGTTCGGTTGAGATCGGAAATTAACCATCATGCGCCCCATAACGCTAGTCCAGCTTGGTGCCCGGTACCTGCGGCGCCTCTTTAATCAGCGCATTAAGTTCGTTCAAAATGGAAACGGGCTGTCGGTCGACGGCGTCCAGATGAAGCGTCGCCACGCGAAGGGGCGGCTGATATTCAAATGAGCCGAGGAGCACGGGCGATCCCAAGAACCGTTCGATTTCGTCTGCAACCGCGTCGGTCTCTTCGGGATCAAGCTCGTCAAAGAGCGCCACGAACATCGGTCCGGTCGAGCGGAACAGACGACCCTTGCCGCGCGAGCAATCCATGAGGCAGGCGGCGCTTTCTGCCAAAACGCGGTCGCCTGCATCAAAGCCAAAGCGGGCATTGACCTGTGCGATTTCGTCGATTTTAATGGCGATCAAGCCCGCGTTTCGTGCCACGCGACGCATCTCGCCAATGGCGTTGACCAGGGCGTGGATATCGCCCAGACCGGTCACGGAATCGGTCGTATCTGCCAAGCTTCGGTTGGTGACAATGCCCACATACATGTTGGGCTCGGTATCGGTGCCGTCCAGGCGGTAACCCGTGCAGTCGCAAAGCGCGTATTTTCCGGCGGTATTCATGACGCGATACTGCATGCAGTGGAAGTGCCACGTGCCGTTTACCACCATATCGAGCTCGGCACGTACGTTGTCGCGGTCCTCGGGGTGAACACGGGCAAGCCATATATCGAGCGAGTTGTAGGGATGCTGGGAAGGTAGGTCAAAATCGCGCACGGCATTAACCGACCATTGCGATTCGCCGGTGTCGAGGTTAATGATGAACGGATAGCGTGTCTCGGAGCTCATGGAGATCGCTTGGAACACTCGGTCGTTGCAGGGGGGGGGTTGTTCGGTGACCGGGCGTTGCGGCGCATCGCCTTCTTCCGGTTGTTGCACACGGTACATGAGCTTGTAGCGATACATTTTGCGGTCGGCGTCCTTTGTCATCTGGCGACGCGTATCGCCTGCAAGCGGGTCGACGCGCGAGCAGCCAAAACTAAAGCTGGCGATCATGGGCGCCTTGCCGTCCGATGTTGCCTCGATAAGATTGGCACGCGTCCGCTCCAGGCGCTGCTCGAGCTCGGCTTCGTCTGTCGTGGGGGATATAAGTACAAATTCGTCTCCACCGATACGGAACAGCAGCTCATCGTGCTCCATGGTCTCGGTGAGTGCGCGGCAGATGCTCAGAATGTAGCGATTGCCCTCGGCGTGGCCAAACTTATCGTTGCAATGCTTGAGGCGATCGATGTCAATATAGGCACAGGTGAAGGGGGTGCCTTTGCGCCAGAGCTGATCGACATGGCGGTCGAGCCCGCCACGGTTGCCAAGATTGGTGAGCGAGTCGATATAGGCGCCGTGCTCAAGCAGCTCGCGTTCTTGTTGCAGGATGGCGAGCGTTTTCTGCAGTTGCTCACCAATGGCACGCAACTCCGGGGGCAGCGCGGCAACATCGAGCTCGGTGGTTGAGGCCCCGTTCGCAAGTCGCTGAAGATGAGCGATGATTGATTGCTCGCCCAGGCGATACGACTCGTTCATGATGGATGACCTCCTTGGATGGAACAATGGTTTGTATCTTACTCCCAATTCGGTTTAGATTGGGGTATTAGTTAGCTCATGGGAACAAACGCTCCCTCGACGGTGGCGTTTGCGCACGAGCGTATTAGTTGCTGTCGCCACCATCGAGCAATGCCTCAAAAACCTCCGCCTGCATGGGACGGTAGTAGAGGAAGCCCTGAGCGTAGCGGGCGCCCATGTGGCGCAGCATGTTTGCCTGCTCATTTGTCTCGATGCCTTCGACCACAACGGGCAGATGGAGCGACTGCGCCATCTCGAGCATTGATGAAATGATTTGCACACTGCGGCCTTGATCGCCGTCGACGGGCACAAACGTGCGGTCGAGCTTGATGACGTCGACGTTGACGTTCTTGAGCATCGCGAGCGTGGACTGGCCGGTGCCAAAATCGTCCATGTAGGTCGAGAAGCCGCGGTTGTGCAGGTCGGCTGTCAGCTTATCCACAGCTTCGGACTCTCCCGTATAAGCCGTCTCGGTGATCTCGATGCGCATGAGCTCGGGCGGTAGGTTGTATTGCGCGGCGAGCGCTCCCATATGTTCGGCAACGTCGCAGGCAAGGATATCCACGCGCGACACGTTGAGCGAGATCGGAACCACGCGAAGCCCTCGATCGATGCGCCCGCGCAGCCACGAGGCAACGCCCTGCCAAACGTATTTGTCGAGCGTCACCACAAAACCACTTTCCTCGAGAGCGGGGATAAAGGTGACGGGTGAAATGAGGGAGCCATCCTTGTCAATCCAGCGCGTGAGCGCCTCGGCGCCAATAATCTCGCCGGTTTCCATGTCGACCTGGGGCTGCAAGTAGTAGGTGATGCGGCCGTTTGAGAGCGCGTACTGGAATTCGGTCAGCGTGCGGTGGAACGAGATTTCGCGCTCATACTCCTCGGGGCGGAAAATGGCAATGCGCTCCTTAAAGTCGTTTTTTGCGCGCCGATTGGTAAACATGGCCTTGGCCTGTGCATCGATGGTGATTTCCTCGTTGGAGTCGATAGGGCAAACGCCCATGGACGGCCAGAAGCCTACGCCGTCATCGTGCTTGGCCACGGTCTCGCGAATGCGACTATAGATTCGATGGACGGTGTCGCGCTCAAAGGGAATGAGTATGCAAAAGTCGTCTTGGCCCCAGTATCCTGCGACGCCCATGTCGGCATTTTCGATGTCCTTGAGGACCGTGCCCACGTCGGCGAGCACGCGGTCGCCCTCGGCCTGTCCGTGCCATTCGTTGAACAGTCGCATGTGTCCCATGTCGACGGTGGCGATACACCAAGCGCCGTCGCGCCTTGTCTGGAGAAATGCGTTGGCGCGCCGCATAAACTCGCTGGGTCGACAGAGGCCCGTGAGCATATCGATGCGCTCGGCGATAGCGCTTTTGCGCTCTATCTCGGGTATGGGGAGGCTGTCGTTGGGGACAAGTCCGCCGGCCGTGCGAAGGCGACGGTCGAGTTCGCCTAAAACGGCGGTCGCTTGATTGGTTAGGCGCTCGTAAAAGGCCGGAACGACTAGACAGACGGGAGTAATGGTATCGCCCGCGATTCGAACGGGAGCGAAAACGGCCTCTTTTAGATGACGGACCAGTTCCTCGAACGCCTTATGGTCCAAATCGTTGCTGAGCACGACAAACTGGACGCTTCGTGAGCGGTAGACGCGACTCCTGCCACGGGTGATCGACAACATGCGGCCTGCGTATTCGGCGAGCATGTTGTCGACAGCCTCGGCTCCGTAAAGCTCGTTGAGCTTTGTCGTGCCGCGAACGCGCACCGCTATAAGCCCCGTCTCGCAACAGTCGCGACGGCAGGCATCGATAGCGTTGAGCAACATGCGCTGCGTTCCAAGGCCCGTGGCGGCGTCGACGGTCTCGGCAAGCGAGTGGTTGACGAGCTCGCCAACATAGAGCGAGGGGACATTTCCGTCGCCGTCGATACGAAACCCGCGAGCACGGCAGAGAACGTAGTCGCCGGCGGCGTTGCGTACGCGGTATTGCATGACGCGACGGTGCTTGGAGCTGTTATAGATCTGGTCGATATCGTCGCTATAGGCCTCGAGGTCATCGGGATGGACGCGCGTTTTCCAGTAATCGTGGCAGTTGTCTATATGCTCCGAAGGAAGGCCAAGATCGCGCATAGCGCCTTGTGACCAAAGGGTGCGATGTTTGTCCAGGTTCTCGATAAAGAAATAGCGGCCTTCGTTGAGCATCGAAAGGGCGTCGAAAATGCGATCGCTAACTTCGAAATCGTCGGCGTGGACTTGCGTGATATTGCGTCGATCAAGGTGCACGGCATGGCGCAGCTTGTAGTCGTACATGCGATGGTCGGCATCGAGCGTCATGCGATTGGAGGCTTCGCCCAGGGCGGGGTCGGCGTGTGACACTCCGTAGCTAAACGAGTGAGGCATCTCGGAATCGTTATTTTTGAGCAGGACCTCTCGACAGTGCTCCAGACGTTCGGCAAGGTCATCCTCGGTCGCGATTGTGGACAGGATGGCAAACTCGTCGCCTCCCAGGCGAAATGCCGCCTCGTCCACCTTCATATACAGCTTGAGATAGAGGCTCACCTGCAAGATATAGCGGTTGCCCTCGTCGTGTCCAAAGATGTCATTGCAGTGCTTAAGGTTATCGATGTCGATAAACGCCATGGTTACGGGCAATTCCTGCTCCCAGATTTCCTCTAGGGAACGGGTAAAGCCGCCGCGGTTGCCAAGACCGGTAAGCTCGTCGGTAAAGGCAGTCCTGATCAGATCGTCCTGACGCTCGAGAAGGTCACGGATGGTCTTTTCGAGCGTCTCGGTGTAATTGCTGGCGATATCCATGCTGTAAGCGGCTTCCTGAGGTCGGGGTGTATTGCGTCGGGCGAGCTCGTTGTACACACGCGTTGCTGCTCAACGCTTTGCGTGTATCCAGGCCCCCGCCTTGCTGCGTCGCTGGTTTAATATGTCGGTCCGTGTTCGCTGCTGATAACTATTGAGTAGTATAAACAACAATAGAGGATTGTATATGGGTGCCCCTGCCGCGGGCGGCTATTATTCGCCAATCGGTAGCGTGACGATGCGATGCTCGATATAAATGCGACTGAGTCGATATATGTTGGCGGGTATACTTGTTCCGCTTTAAAACACGGGAACGGAGATGATCGCATGACGCAGCCAGATACGACGCGCACGGTGGGGCTCGCGCTCGAGGGAGGCGGCTACCGCGGTATGTATACGGCGGGCGTGCTCGACGTATGGATGGAGCACGGCTTGACCTGCGACCATATGGTGGGAGTCTCGGCGGGCGCGGCGTTTGGCTACAACTTTAAATCGCGCCAGATTGGCCGCGCCATTCGCTACAACAAGGCCTATTGTGCCGACAAGCGCTATGCGAGCGTGACGAGCTGGCTACGAACCGGCGATATGTTCAATGCCGAGTTTGCCTATCACGAGGTGCCCATCGAGCGCGATCCCATCGATCTGGAGGCATATCGCGCCTGCCCCATGCGGTTTACGTGCGTATGTACCGATCTTAAGACGGGGCAGGCCGTCTACCATGACCTGCCCTATGGCGATGAGCGCGATATCGAGTGGATCCGGGCGTCGTCGGCGATTCCCGTGGCGACGCGTCCTGTTGCCATCGAGGGTCGCAAGTACTTGGATGGCGGTGTTGCCGATTCCATTCCCAGCGCTTGGCTGTTTGCGCAGGGGTATGACCGAAACATCGTGGTACTCACGCAGCCGGCGGGCTTTGTAAAGCAGCCCAATAGCGTGATGCCTATGCTGCGTCGCGTGTTCCGTCACTACCCGGAGTTTGTTGCGGCGCTTGAGCATCGGCATGAGGTCTACAATGACACGCTCGATGACCTGGCGCGTCGCGAAGCCGCTGGCGAGATCTTTGTGGTGCGGCCGAGCGAATCGGTGAAGGTGCCGTCGCTGTGCCGCGAGCCCGATGAACTCGAGCGCATCTATCAGATCGGCCGTCGCGATGCGGAGGCGACTTTGCCGGCGTTGGAAGCGTATCTGGCGGGGTAGGGCGGCGGCGGAAAGTGCATCCCAGAATGGGCGTTTGGAATGGGATGCAGTTTCCGCGAGAGGCCCGTGGCGGAAAGTTCATCCCGGAATATGCGTTCAGACTGGGACGCAGTTTCCCGCTGGCTCTCTATACGGAAAGCGCATCCCGGAATGGAGGTCCAAACTGGGATGCGCTTTCCATTGCTGAAGATATGAGGCTGCGAATCAGCTGCTCGGCCTATACCTATGCCTGCTGCCAGGTATCGACAAGCTCCTTGGCGGCGGCGTAGGGGTCGTCGGCACTGCAGACGGCGCTCACCACAAAGAAGCCATCGACGCCGGTAGTCTTGAGCTGCGGCAGGTCGGCCGTTTTGACGCCACCGCCCACCACGATGGGCACGGGGCTTGCCGCATGGAGGGCAGCCAGGTCCTCAAAGCTCTTGGTGATGATGGAGCCGTCGGCCGCACGTCCGCAGTCGCGCTTGGTTTCGGTCTCGTGGAGCGGGCCGATGCCCAGGTAATCGACCAGGCTCATGTCGGCGGTCTTGACGTACTCGAGCATCTCCTCGCAGCGGGCCGAAAGACCCACGATGGCGTCGGGCCCCAGGAGCTTGCGGCAGACCTCCACGGGGATATCGCTCTGGCCCACGTGCACGCCGTCGACGGCAATACCCTGCTCGCGTGCGGCAAGTACGCAGTCAAGGCGGTCGTCGATCAGCAGCGCGACCTGCCCGGTTTTGCCGGCCTGAGCGATGGCCTGCGCGGCATCGCCCGTCAGTGCGATGATCTCGCGGGCGCTTGCCACCTTGGAGCGCACCTGAATGCAGGTAAAGCCTGCGTCGAGTGCCTGGGCCACCACATCGCCCACGGGGCGTCCGAGCGTGTTTTCGGGGCCGAGTACCAGATAAGCCGAGATATCAAGGTTGTCGCGGATGCTCATCGTGCTTCCTCCTGCTTTTTGATCTGCGCTTCCATGCGCTCGAGTTTGCCGGTCATGGTGTCGGTAAATCCGGGTCGAATATCGGCTTTGAGCACGACTTCGGTGCGGATGCCCTTGCTCGCCAACACAAAGGTCGCGTCGCGCACGACCTGCATAACCTCGTCCCAGTCGCCCTCGATTTCGGTGAACATCGAGGTGGTGCGGTTGGGAAGGCCGCTCTCGCGAATGACGCGCACGACTTCAGCGACCTCGGCGGACAGTTCATCGCCGGTGCCGCACGGGGCGATGGCTACAGCGACGAGCGTGTTCATGCCGGTATTGGTTGCGGGTTCGGACATGGTTTATGCCTCCTCGAGTTCGAGTCGGTTATCGGCGATGTCTTGGGCGGTCGCGCGGTAGAGTTCATCGATAAAGGCGACCTTAAAGCTTGCCGGGGCATCGGCGACGGCGGCGGCACGCGTGCCGGCAACGTTGTAGACGGCGGTGCCACAGATGGCTGCCGTAAACGGGTCGGCGGCGCAGGCGTACACGGCCAGCACGCCGCCCTGCGAGCAGCCGCAGCCGGTGATCTTGGACATGAGTGGGCTGCCGCCGTGGGACTTGGCCACGGTCGTGCCGTCGGTAATCAGGTCGACTTCGCCCGAGACCACTACGGCGCCGCCGGTGTAGCGGGCGAGCGCCACGGCGGCATCGCGGGCGGCGTCTACCGTGTCGGTGGTATCGACGCCGCGCACGCGGCTCAGATCGGCCGCTTCGCCCTCAAGGCCCCACAGGCCGGCGAGCGCAATGATCTCGGAGGCGTTGCCGCGCACGATGGCGGGTTTGTACTGCTTGAGTTCGCCTACCAGCTGGGTGCGCAGGCTGCCGATGCCCAAGCCCACCGGATCGAGCACCCAGGGCTTGCCGGCATCGTGGGCCGCCTTGGCCGCGCGGGGAATCGTCTGCTCGTAGATGGGGAAGAGCGTGCCCATGTTGAGATAGATGGCACCGCCGCCGGCAACGAGTGCCTCGCCCTCGTCTGGCAGATAGACCATGGCGGCCGATCCGCCCACGGCGAGCTGCGCGTTGGCGACAAAGTCGATCGTCACCGTGTTGGTGATGGAGCCGGCCATCGGATTGGTGGCTCGAATCTCCTCTACGGCCTTGACCATACGTTGCTTAAGCTTTTCCGAATCAATCACTGCACATGCCTCCTTGGCATAGAAAAGGGGCGCTGTGCATAGACAGCGCCCCTGTAAAGGCGGCATGCTCCCTACGCCAGCATTAACTGACAGGTTCAAAGGATTGGGCCCCATGCCCTCTCAGCCTTGTGGTTTGCACCGCCGGCACTCCCGCATCGAATCTGTTGTTCCCTATACTAGCGCATCGGTACAATAGACGGGATTAAGAATGACCGAGGGGGCCTTATGATTAAACTTGTGCTGACCGATATGGACGATACGCTGATTCCAGCCGGGCATGACGGCGCCAGCGACTACGCCATCGAGGGCATTCATGCCATGCAGGCGGCGGGTCTGCACTTTGGCCCGGTTTCGGGTCGCCAACCCTCCGCGATGGGCTGGATGTTCCGCAATCGCGCCGAGTGCTTCTCGACCGGCGCGTTCTGCAACGGCCAGGTCATGTTTGTGGACGGCGAGGTGGTAGCCTCGCATGCGACCGATAACGCCGCCCTTATGCGCTTGGCTGACTACTTAGAGCAACAGACCGACGATACGTATCTGAAGGTCTACAGCCTGGGCGATGACTTTTGGAATAACGATGCCTATTGTGTAACGAGCGACCCCGAGCGTGTGCGCCGCGCCATGGAGTCGGGCGGCAACGCATGGCTCAAGGGCGAAGAGGCCCCGTGCCGTCCTGTCGTCGATGATGCGCCGGTGTTCAAGGCGAATATCTGGAGTGCTCGTTCGCGTGAGGAGCTCGCGGAGCTACGCGAGCGCGTTGCCGCCGAGGTGCCGGAACTCTCGCTCGTGTTTCCCAACAATCGTGTGCGCCTGTTCGACATTCTTCCAGCAGGTTGGGACAAGGGTTGCGCTGCGCTGGAGCTGGCGCGCGCTTTGGACCTGACGTCCGACGAGGTGGCCGTATTTGGCGATTCCGATAACGACCTGCCCATGATCGGTGCCGTCCCCAACTCCGTTGCAGTCGCCAATGCCAACGAGGCCGTCACGGCTGCCGCGCGCTGGCATATCGGCGCTGCGGCAGACGATGCGGTTGCCGGGGCTCTGCATCAGATTGCCGCCTGCGCCGCGACGGGGGAGATGCCGCCGTTTATGCGTCAGATGGACGCGGCGGGTCTTGGCGTCACGAACGTCTAGGGAGGGCGCTATGAAGCTTCAGCAGCTCAGGTATGTCGTCAAAGTTGCCGAATGCGGCAGCATTACCGAAGCCTCGCGCCGGCTCTTTGTGTCGCAGCCTTCGATTACCGCGTCGATCCGCGATCTCGAAAACGAGATGGGTGTGCACATCTTTGAGCGCACCAACAAGGGTGTCATTGTGTCCGAGGAGGGCGAGACCTTCTTGGGCTACGCACGCCAGGTGCTCGACCAGGCGGATCTGCTCGAAGGCAAGTACAAGGGCGCGTCCGAGCAGGTGCCGCACTTTAGTGTGAGCTGCCAGCATTATTCCTTTGCCGTCAACGCGTTTGTTGATGTGATCCGTGAGTTCGATGCCGCGCGCTACGACTTTACCCTGCGCGAGGAGCAAACCCACGAGATTATCGAGGACGTCGCGCACATGAAAAGCGAACTCGGTATCCTGTATCTGTCCGAGCATAATCGCGAGGTCATCGAGCGCATGCTGGCAGCCAACGAGCTCGTGTTCGAAGGGCTCTTCTGCGCCACGCCGCATGTCTTCGTCTGTGCCGACCATCCGCTGGCGGCCCGCTCCAGCGTGACGCTCGAGGACTTGGAAGACTACCCGTTCCTGTCCTACGAGCAGGGCAGTTACAACTCGTTTTACTATTCCGAGGAGCTGACCTCGACGTTTGAGCGCCGCAAGAATATCCGCGTGCGCGACCGTGCGACGCTGTTCAATTTGGCCATGGGCCTCAACGGCTACACGGTATGCTCGGGCGTGATCAGCCACGAGCTCAACGGCCCCGGCATTATCTCGATTCCGCTCGATGTGGATGAGTACATGGAGATCGGCATCATCACGCGCAAGAACACGACGCTTACGCGCTACGGTCAAGCCTATATCGACGCGATCCGTCAGCATATCTAGACTACTGCGTCCTGCACGGGTCAAATCTCTTTATGGCAGTCCCAACTGATATAGGAAGCATCTATATCAAACTGTTATAAACGTATATTTTACGATGGCTATATGAGCGCTCATACTCTGTCCCAGTAAAGCAACCAATGCAAAGGGAGATATCTATGAGCACTTCAATTCAACCGAACGCGCCGTTTCGCGCTGATATCGTCGGCAGCTTTCTTCGTCCGCAGGCCGTAAAGGATGCCCGCGCTGCCTATGCGGCAGGCACGCTTGATGCCGAGGGGCTTAAGGCCGTCGAGGATGAGGCTATTCGCGATCTGGTGGACAAGCAAAAGGCCGCTGGCCTGCAGGTGATTACCGATGGCGAGTTTCGCCGCAGTTACTGGCACCTCGACTTTATGTGGGGGCTCAACGGCATTGAACGCCGTACCTCGCGTACGGGCTATATGTTCCACGACGAGGAGACCACGGCTGACACCGCCGTGGTAACCGGCCCCATCAGCGGCGAGAACCATCCGTTCGTCGAGCACTTTAAATTTGTCAAGGCACTCGAGGGGGAGGGTCAGGTTGCGCGTCAGACCATTCCGGCGCCGATCCAGACGTTCTCGGAGGTTACGCTCGACCGCTGCGATGGCCAGCAGGAGAGCCTGCGCGCTGTCTATAAGACCGACGAGGAGCTCGCCGATGCCATCGCCGTAGCATACCGCACCGTGATTGCCGACCTGTATGCCGCGGGCTGTCGCAACATCCAGTTTGATGACTGCACCTGGGGTATCTACTGCGATACCGATTTTGTCGCCAAAACCGGCATGAGCCCGGTCGACCTGCAAAAGGTGAGCGAGCTGGGCGTGGCGCTCAACAACGCCGCCATCGAGGGCAAGCCCGACGACCTGGTCATTAACACGCACGTGTGCCGTGGTAACTACCACTCTACCTATGCCTTCGAGGGCGGCTATGACCCCATCGCACCGTACCTGTTTGCACATGAGGATGTCGACGCATTTTACCTGGAGTTCGATACGCCGCGCGCCGGCGGTTTTGAGCCGCTGAAGTATGTTGCCCCTGGCAAGAAGGTCGTGTTGGGCCTGGTGACCACCAAGGCCGCAGAGCTTGAGGACGGGGATGCCATCGTCGAGCGCATCCGCGAGGCGGCAAAGTACGTGCCGCTCGAGAACCTGTATCTGTCTCCGCAGTGTGGCTTTGCCAGCTGCGAGATCGGCAACAAGCTGACCGAGGACGAGCAGTGGGCAAAGATTGCGCTGGTTAGGC
This sequence comes from Coriobacteriaceae bacterium, assembly GCA_902364645.1. Classification (GTDB taxonomy): domain Bacteria; phylum Actinomycetota; class Coriobacteriia; order Coriobacteriales; family Coriobacteriaceae; genus Collinsella. The sequence continues at coordinate 94,169 of CABJEP010000009.1, forward strand.
GCATTGCCGAGCGCGTTTGGAAATAGCGCTAGCGTTTGCAGGTGGCGGCGCGTGCGAGACGTGGCGTATCGCGTACAATGGTTCGGATCGTATCGTTCGGGCAGGTTATCCGCTATGCCCGAGCGCCCTTCCATTCGAAAGGACATCCATGTCCCAATCCTCGACGCCCGCCGTCAGCGATGCCATCTACGACGCATCGTCGCTCGGCCGCCCGCGCATGTTCCTGCTCGGTCTGCAGCATCTGTTTGCCATGTTTGGCGCCACGGTGTTGGTGCCTGTGCTCACCGGTCTCTCGGTTTCGGCAACGCTTTTGTTTGCAGGCTTGGGCACGCTGCTCTTTCACTTCCTGTCGCGCGGTAAGGTGCCGGCATTCTTAGGCTCATCGTTTGCCTTTATTGCCGGCTATGCCGCCATCGCGCCCAACGGCGAGGCCGAGCTTTTGCCCTACGCCTGCCTGGGCGTAGCCTGCGCCGGCTTGCTCTACCCGGTGCTGGCGGCACTCTTCCGCGCGTTTGGCGCCAAGCGCGTCATGCGCTTCTTCCCACCGGTGGTGACTGGCCCCATCGTCATTTCGATCGGTCTGATCCTGGCGAGCTCCGCTATTGCCAACTGCCAGACCAATTGGCTTGTTGCCGTTGTCGCCGTGGCTGTGATCGTCATCTGCAATATTTGGGGCCGCGGCATGGTCAAGATCGTGCCGATTTTGCTGGGCGTTGTGGTGAGCTATGCCGTTGCGACTGCGCTCGGCGAGGTTGATTTCTCGGGCGTTGCCGCCGCTCCGTGGGTCGGTCTGCCCATCGTGTGGGACAACACCGTGTTTGCGCTCTTTGGCCCGCAGTTCGATAGCGGTCTTGCCACGACGGCCATCATCACCATCATGCCGCTGGCTTTCGCGACCATGATCGAGCATATCGGTGATATTTCCGCTATTGGCTCCACCTGCGAGCGCAACTATATTGCCGATCCCGGTCTGCATCGCACGCTGCTCGGCGACGGCCTTGCCACGATTCTGGCTTCGCTCTTTGGCGCTCCGGCCAACACCACGTATGGCGAGAACACCGGCGTGCTTGCGCTTACGCGTGTGTTCGACCCGCGCGTGATTCGCATTGCCGCGTGCTGCGCCATCGTGCTTTCGTTCTGCCCCAAGTTCGCCGCGGTCATCGCCGCCATGCCGGCATGCGTTATCGGCGGCGTGTCGCTCGTGCTCTACGGCATGATCAGTGCCGTGGGCGTACGCAACCTCATCGAGAACCAGGTCGATTTCCAGAACAACCGCAACGTGCTGGTGGCCGCGCTGGTGCTTGTGCTCTCACTCGGCATTGCCTACAGCACCGCCGGCGCCATCGTGTTGGAGTTGGGCGGCGTGACGATTTCGCTTTCGGGTCTTGCCGTGGGATCGCTGGTGGGCATCGTGCTCAATGCCATTCTGCCCGGCAACGACTTTGAGTTTGACGTCTCCGAACTCGAGGAGGCTGCTGAGTAGCAGTTGCGTTCAGCTAAAACAAGATATGGTGCCCATGCGCATATGCGCGTGGGCACCATTTTTAATGCGTCAGTATCCAGTGGATGCCGCGGGCCATGCGCAAGTCGGTTTGGGCAAAGTGATTGCCGGGGTTGAGCTCCAGCGTTGTTGGAATGTAGCGCTCAATAAACAGCTCTTCCATCGCGCGCGTATCGTCGAGTACGTGCCGCATCATGCGGTTGGGCGTCTTGGTTTCCTTTTTGCCGAGTGACAGATAGACGGCTTGCGGGCTGCCGGCAAATGGCGCCGTGCTGGCGCGATCGACAAATTCGGGAAACCACAGGGACCCCGACGCGCTTGCGGCGCGGTCAAAGGCATCGGTTTGCCAGAGGGCCCAAAGCGAAAAGAGACCCGCCAGCGAGTAGCCAGCAACGCCGCGCCAGGTGGGCGGCCGAGAAAGCGACGGCTCGACCTGGGGGATTATCTGATTCAGCAGCTCATCGAGAAACCCGGACGCCTGCCCATCAAAGGGCTCGGAATCGCGTACAGTCCCGTCGCATGCCCAGGGACTCAGCTCGCGATTCCAGTCGAGGCCGCCAATGGCGATAAGGGTGAAGGGTGGGCAATCGAGCTCTCGGCAACACTCATACACCTCGCCGCCGTCGCCCACGACCACAGGAAGGTAGATGACAGGTGCGCTTTCCGTATGATTCGAATAAACGGTTATCTGCTTTTGATGCGCTTCCATGACGGGCTTCTCTCGGCGTTGTGACATTGGCAGCCCCAATTGTCGCACGTCAGCGTATACCAGTTGGGCAGCATCAAGAACATTCGCGCGCGCCGCGCGGACGCAAACGGAAAACGCCACCGCTGGAGGGGAGCTCGGCGGTGGCGTTGCTAAACGGCGTGCAGGCTGGCACTTCTGTGGGTGCCGTCCCGTGCGTTAAAGGCCAAAGGCGTCTACGAGCGCTTGCGGCTCAGCACGGCGCCTGTGACGATGGCGGCTGTTCCCGCAAAGGCGGCTGCCACGATGGCTGCGCTCGAGGCGTCGCCGGTTGCCGCGAGCACGCCGGTAGTCTTGGCTTTCGTGGTTGAAGCCGCAACGGCCTTGGTCGGCTTTGAGTCCTCAGGCTTGGGGTTCTGCTTGGACTCCGCGGGCTTGCTTTCTGCGGGCTTGGTCTCGTCGGGCTTGGGGTCTTCCGGCTTGGCTACCTCGGGAGGTGCGATGGTCGTGCTTTTGGCGACTGCTTTGATATAGAGGGAGTCGACCGTGGCGTCGCCCGTGCCGATGGCTTGGCCTGCCTCGTAGATGCCGTTACGGAGCTTGCGATAGTCAATGACCTTGCCGCCTTCGGGCGTCTGGATGGCGGCGTTCTCAATCTTGATGGTGCCGATTGTCTTGCCGTCAGCGCTCATGGCACGGGCAAAGATTGCCGCTGTATCTCCTTCGGCCGTTACCTTGCTGCGGATGATCGAGATGACTGCGGGTGTGACGCCCTCGCTGGTCTGGGCGATGATGCCGATGTTCTCGCCTTGGGGCTCGGGGCTCGTCTCGCCATCTTGGTTTTCGCTGTAGGGGGTGGGGCCGTCGCCGTTCTCGACATAGCGGGCTATGGCCTTGACAACGGAGTCGCTGATGTAGATGTGGCCACCCTTCCCGTTGGGTCGATTGTTTCTGGTGGAGAATGCAGCCGAAACCTCACCTTCCGCAAACGCGTCCACGGTGGAGCCGTTCTTGACGACGATGTCGTCCTGGTAGGTGAAGAGGGCGATGGCGCCACCGTATCTGCCTTTACCTGCACGGACCGTCACGTTTGCATGATCGAGGGTGATGCCCTTGTGGGCATAGACGCCATATTCAACACCGTTTACGTTGAGGGAGGCGTTTGTGGCTGCGAGGCTGCCCTTGGCCTCGACGGCAGCGTCTTTCTCGGAGCTTGCCTCGACCGTCCCGCCGCCCTTGATGGTGAGGTTCTTGCCGGTCCCAATACCCTTGTCCTCGGTAGCCCTGGCGGTGACGACTCCGCTGTCGTCAATCGTGATATTGCCGTTTGCCCTGATGCCATCCGATGCACCCGTGGCGTTGACGTTGCCCGAACCTTTGATAGCGAGATCACCCCCGGCATTGATGGCATCAAACCCAGTGCTCGTGGCGTTGACGGATCCGGCTCCGTCGATGTTGATATTACCCGTGGAGAGGATAGCGTCCTCAGTAGATGTCACGCTGAGCGTGCTGCCCGCGTCGCCTTGGATATTGAGCTCGGCATTCTCGTTAGTGCCATGAGAAGCCTTGATGCCTTCGATCCAGTCGGCAGTGACGATGTTGTTTCCCGAGTAATTCACGTTGAGCTTGCCTGCGGCCTGGATCTCGCCGCCGTTATAGTTGTTGAGCTTCAAGTCGTCGGCGCCGTCCCACGACCAGGTACCGGCCTCGTCGCTCGCCGCGGTGTTGTACTTGTTGCCGCCGACCTTGACCCATTCCGCTGCGAGCGAGACGCTCGGCATGAGCAGCGAGCTCACCGTGAGCGCGCACACGGCGCGCGCGACGATGCGGCGCGTCACGCGGCGCCAGCTGCCGTGCGCGAGTCCTATGCGACGGCGAACGTCGGGTTCGGCAACATGGGTTCCGGCGGTAGTGCCATTGCGTTTGGGGGTCGTGAACAAGGCTGCCATGGTTGCTCCCGTTCTCATAGGGCCTATACGACTAGATTCAGCGTATCTGCTGGATGTTGCCGGCGGTAGTGCCGTTTGGAGGGCAAAATGGCCAAAATGGGGGAGAAATAGGCCGCACGCCGGCGCAGGGACCGGCGCTAAAAGAAAAGCGCGGGGCCGCATGGCGACTCCGCGCTTTATTGTTCAGCTTTTGCAGCCTTGCCCTTACGCTACGAAGAAGTAGACGAGGAAGGCAAGGGCCGCGATCCACTCGTCCTGTGCGAAAAAGTGTTTACGAGCGCTTGCGGCTCACCACGGCGCCCGCGGCGATGGCGGCTGTTCCCGCAAGGGCGGCTGCCACGATGGCTGCGCTCGAGGCGTCGCCGGTTGCCGCGAGTTTGCCGGCGGTCTTGGCTCCCGTGGCTGCAACTGCAACGGTCTTGGTCGTCTTCGTGCCCTCGGACTTGGAACCCTCGGGCTTGGTCTCGCCTGGCTTCTCCTCGGGTTCGATCTCCTCGGGAGGCGCGATGACCGTGCTCTTGGCGACAGCGGCGTCATAGGGGGAGTCGATCGTGGCGTCGCCCGTGCCGATGGTTTGACCCGCTTCGTAGATGCCGCCGTTGCTGAGCCCTTCTTTGTTGCGATAGTCAATGACCTTGCCGCCTTCAGGCGTCAGGATGGTGGAGCCTTCGATTTCGATGGTGCCGATTGCCTTGCCGTCCGCGCTCATGGCAAGGGCGAAGATCGCCGCCGTGTCTCCCTCGGCCGTGAGCTTGCTGCGGACGATCGAGATACTCGCGGGCGTGATGCCCTCGTAGGTCTGGGCGAAGATACCGATGTTCAGACCCCTAGGCTCAGGGATGACCTCGCCGCTTTGGTCGTTGCTGTAGTGATCGGGGCCATCGCCACCGGTCTCGACATAGCGGGCTATAGCCTTAACAACGGAGTCGCTGATGTAGATGTGGCCGCCAGCGACGTTTGGCTGGTGGTTTCTGGTAGAGATTGCAACCGAGAATTTGCCTTCTGCGAACGCGTCCACGATGGAACCATTCTTGATGACGATGTCGTCCCCATCAGTGATGAGGGCGATGGCCTGGCCGCCGCTCGCGCTTGTGCGGACCGTCACGGTCGCATGATCGAGCGTAACGCCCTTGTAGGCATAGACACCATATTCAACACCGCTTGCGTCAAGGGAGGCGTTCGTGACCGCGAGACTACCCTCAGCGTCGACGGCAAGATCTCCCTGGGAGCTTGCCTTGACCTGGCTGCCGCCCGAGATGTCGATGTTGCCGTCAGCCCAAATCGCCGCTTCTTCTATCGAGCTTGCTTCTACCTTGCCACCGCCTTTGATGATCAGGTCACTGCCCGCGGCGACGCCGTAACCTTCGCCTCCTTTAGCGATCACTGTGCCAGAGGAATCGATGGTGGTCTTGCCCTTGGATTGGATGCCTTCGGTACCGCCCGTTGCATTCACGGTGCCCGAGCCCGTGATAGAGAGATCGCCCTTTGCCTCAATTCCGTCGGAAGCAGTGCTTGTGGTGTTCACAGTGCCTGGGCCAGAAATGGAGAGGTCGCCTGTTGATTTAATTGCATCGGCCTCGGCTGTCACATTGAGCTCATCCGTGCTATTCGAGCTCGTTATGTTCAACTCTGCTTTCTGGCTAGTGCCGTCCTGCGTCTTGATGGCGGCTCCGGTGTAATCAGGCTCGGTTTTCACGGTGTTCCTGCCCTCGTAGGCAATGTTGAGCTTGCCTGCAGCCTTGATCTCACCGCCGTTATAGTTGATGAGCTTCATGTCGTCGGCGCCGTCCCAGCTCCAGGTGCCGGCGCCGTCGCCCGCCGCAGTGCCGGCGTTGTACTGGGTGCCGCCAACATCAATCCACTCCGCCGCGAGCGAGACGCTCGGCATGAGCAGAGAGCTCACCGTAAGCGCGCATACGGCGCCTACAACGATGCGGCGTGTCACGCGGCGCCAGCTGCCGTGTGCGAGCAGCGTGCGACGGCGCACGTCGGGCTCGACAAAATGGGCTCCAGAGGTTTTGTCATTGCGCTTGGGGGTCGTGAACAGGGCGGCCATGGTTACTCCCATCCTCATAGGGCCTATGCGATTACGCCCAGCATATCTGCAGGATGTAGCCGGCGGTAGTGCCGTTTGGAGGGCAAAATGTCCAAAACTTGGGAAGCAATACATCGCGCGTCCGTGCGATGCCTGACTTGAAAAGAAAAGCACGGAGCCGCTCGATGCGACTCCGCGCTTTGGTGTTTGGTATTGTGAATCTTGCCCTTACGCTACAAAGAAGTAGACGAGGAAGGCGAGGGCTGCGATCCACATGAGCGGCTTGATCTTGGAGGCCTCGCCCTTAAAGAGCGCGACGACCACATAGGCGATAAAGCCCAGGCCAATGCCGGCAGAGATGGAGTAGGTGAAGGGCACGCCGGCGACAATCATGAACGCCGGGAAGCCCTGCGACACGTCGGACCAGTCGATCTCGGAGGCCTCGCTCATCATGAGGTAGCCGACATAGACCAGGGCACCGCAGGTGGCGGCGCTGGAAACGATGGAGACGACGGGGGAGAAGAACGCGGCGAGGATAAACAGCACGCCGGTCGTGACGGAGGTGAGGCCCGTGCGGCCACCGTCGGCGGCGCCAGAGGTGGACTCGACGAAGGTGGTGATGGAGGAGACGCCCATAAAGCCACCGGCAGCGGCGGCCACGGAGTCAACGACCAGGATGGGGCGGATGTCCTCGACATTGCCGTCCTCGGTCAGGAACTCGCCCTGCTTGGCGACGGCCATCGCGGTGCCCATGGTATCGAAGAAGTCACTCATGAGCAGCGAGAAGGCCACGACGAGCAGCATCGGGTCGGTCAGGACCTTTACGATGGCCATGTTGCCGTCGGCGGTGCTGGCAAACGGAGCGCCAAAGGTCGAGAAATCGAGCGGGGCGATGAGGCCCTCGGGGGCGTGGGTGACGCCCAGCGGGATGCCGGCGATAACGGCGACGATGATACCGATGAGCAGCGAGCCCGGCACGTTGCGGGAGGCCAGGGCAACCGTCACGACGATGGAGATGATGCCGACGATAAAGGTGGGGGAGGTGATGTCGCCCAGACCGACGAGTGTGCCGGCGCCAGCGGTGATAATGCCGGCGTCGCACAGGCCGATCATGGCGATGAACAGACCCAGGCCCACCGAGATAGCGTGGCGCAGAACCACGGGGATGGCGTCCATAATGGCCTCGCGCAGGCCGCAAAGGACGAGCAGCAAGATGACGACACCCTCGAGGAAGATGACGCTCATGGCCACGTGCCAGTCACCGCCGCACATGGTGGTGGTGATGCCCGCAATCATGGCGTTGATGCCCAGGCCCGACGCGCATGCGAGCGGACGGTTGGCGAAGATGCCCATGCAGATGGTCATGATGCCGGCGCCCAGGCAAGTGGCGCAGGCGAGCGCTCCCGCATCGATGCCGGCGCCCGAGAGCACTGCGGGGTTGACGGCGATGATGTAGGCCATCGCCAGGAATGTTGTCAGTCCAGCGCGAAGTTCGGTCCCGATTGTGGACTTGCGCTCACTGGCGTGAAAAAGTTCGTCCATGCATACCCTTTCCTTGTTCGGCCCCGAGTTTAGGCCGATTGACACGAACCCACCCACTATATCGCCTTTGTGAAGTTGGTGTTCCTCACATGTTGATGTTCGGCGGTTTGTAACGGACGGGCGGTATCTTTCGCATGAAATTGTGTAGGTACCGTATACTTAAGCGGTTACAACGACCCCTATGGAGGAACGTATGATTAAAGAGCTTTGCCACGACGAGGCTATCCTGTCCCAGCGTTGCGAGGTTGCGACCGTCGAGGACGAGTCGGTTGCTCAGGACCTGATCGATACCATCAAGTCGCTCGACGATGCCGGCTGCCTTGCCGCTAACCAGATTGGCGTTACCAAGAAGGTTTGCGTCTACCTGGACGACGCCGGCGAGCCCCACGTGCTCTACAACCCCCGTCTGGTGTTTGGCCTGGGTGCCAGCAAGATGGAGGAGAGCTGCCTGACGCACGAGGAGGTCACCAAGTCCACGCGCTATATCAAGTGCAAGGTTGCCTTTGACCAGATCGTCGACGGCAAGATGCGCGAGCGCAAGCAGGACTTTGTGGGCTTCGAGGCGCAGATGATCCAGCATATGATCGATCACTGTCTTGGCAAGCTTGTCTAGGGCGACCACAGCACCGCACTTCGTCGTTTTTGGTCCGGGCGTGACATTGTTGTCATGTCCGGGCTTTTGTGTTTAGCGCCTTTTTGTTTGGAGACAATGAAATTAGCAAGAACGTAAAGCTAGGAGGCGCTATGTGTACGAGCATTCGATTTACCGATAATTCCGGCCACATGTATCTGGGCCGCAACCTCGACTGGAGCTTTGACTACGGCCAACAGGTTCGCGTGATGCCGCGCGGGTTTCACATTCCGTATTCGTTTATCGACGATGCGTCGGCGGCACACGCGGTGATCGGTATGTGCATCGATTACAAGAACTATCCCATGTTTTTCGACTGCGGTAACGATGCAGGTCTGGCTGTGGCGGGACTCAACTTTCCCGGCTATGCCGAGTATGCCGAGGGTCCGGTTGACGGCAAGAACAATATCGCGGCCTACGAGTTTCCCCTGTGGGTGGCGGCGACGTTCTCGACGGTCGACGAGGCCGAGGCTGCACTGCGCGATACGGTGATTGTCGCCAAATCTGCCGGCGAGGGCCTGGGCGTGTCGCTGCTCCATTGGATTATCGGCGACAGCCAGCGCAGTATCGTGGTCGAGATGATGGCCGACGGCCTGCATGTATACGACGACCCGGTCGATACCCTTGCCAACCAGCCGACTTTCCCGTGGCATATGGAAAACCTGCGCACCTATATCACCGCCACCAGCGATTTTCCGCAGACGGCGACATGGCGTGGCGCCGAGCTCAAGCCCTATGGCGCGGGTGCCGGCATGCGCGGTATTCCGGGTGACTGCTATTCGCCGAGCCGTTTTGTAAAGGCGGCGTACCTCAATGCCAATTACCCGCAAAAGGAGAGCGAGACCGAAAACGTCGTCCGCATGTTCCGTTCACTCGAGGGCGTGGTGATGATTGAGGGAGCGTCCAGGATGGGCGATGGCAAGTTCGAGAAGACCATCTATACCGGATGCTTTAGCGCGCACACGGGCAATTATTACTACGCGATGTATGGGGATCCGTCGATTCGCTACGTGAGTCTGATGGATGCCGAGGGCGCGAGCCCCGATAGGCTCGTGGTTCCCGAGCCGCGTCGTTCGTAGCCGATAGCTTTACTGCAATGCAAAGCGGCCCTGCATCTCCTGTGAGGTGCAGGGCCGCTGTCGTCGATGCGCGACGTCGCTAGAAGTTGGCGTCGTTGAGTTGTTCGCTCTCGAGGCCGTCGAGCTGTTGCTGTTCGGGCGTATCGGCGACGCTCTCGAGCAACTCGGTGGGGTCGACGTTCATGTTCCTGCCGGCTTCGTTGCCGTTGACCAGGTCGTCCGAGAAGATGTCGACTTCCATTTCCTCGGCTTCCTCGATCTGGATCTCGAGCGGCACATGGGTGCGTACGAGTTTGACCGCCGGGCGCATGCGGGCAAAGAGGGGCACGTACTCGATGATGATGGCCGAGTTCTCAAGACCGTACCAACGTGCCGGGCTTCCGCAGGCGCGACGGACGGCGTACTTGATGGCCATCACGCGGCGGTCGTTGCGGTTGATGTCTGTTTCGGGGGCAAGCATCTTGCGCAGCATGCAAAAACGGAAGTCGCCCACGTTGCCGCGTGTTTCGTAGATGGAATAGGTGTGGTGCTGCGGCGGTAGCTCGCCCGATGCCATCAGGTCGCCAACAATCTGGCGCAGGTAGGCGTTGATGCGCTGGTTGACCTTAAAGCCCAGGTCCAGGCGCACGCGGAACAAAAAGTCCGTGCCAAAGGTCTCGACGGAATACTCGTGCGTATAGGGCTCATCGGTAACGTGTACGTTGATGAACCAATATGCCTTGGCGCGCTTGGGATGCTTATCCAAGATGGAGTAGAGCACGTCGCGGTCGAGCGTGAGCGGGTCGGGGCTGTTGGTGAGGAACACCAGGTTGTCGGCGAGCACGGGGTAGGTCTCGTCGTTGCGCAGACGGTTGAGCTGATCGATGTACTTGGAGACGGGCAGCAGGATCGTCTGCGTGCGCTCGATGGCGGTGCCGCGACGCCACACATACATAAGGCCGAACAGCAGTGCCGCCAGGAAGATCATGACGTAGCCGCCGTCAAAGAACATGGTGAGGCACGAGGCGAAGAAGCATAGTTCAATGACACCAAAGAGCAGAGCGAAGACGCAGGCACCCAGCTTGTGCTTGAGGATGCCGGCGATGTAGCTCGTCAAAAGCGTCGTGGTCATGAGCATGGTCACGGTAATGGCGAGGCCGTAGGCGCTCTCCATGCGCTCGGAGTTTTGGAACAGCAGCACGATGAAGATGCAGCCGACCCACATGATGTTGTTGACGAGCGGAATATAGAGCTGGCCCTTGGTGTCGCTGGGGTAGTGGATGCGCAGGTGCGGCATAAGGTTGAGACGGGTTGCCTCGGATACCAGCGAGAACGAGCCGGTGATGAGCGCCTGCGAGGCGATGATGGCCGCTACGGCCGAAAGCACGATGGCAAAGGGGCGCAGGGGCTCGGGAAGCATCATATAGAACGGGTTGACGATATCCATCGCGAGCATCTGGGGATTGGAATTGTTGGCGAGCAGCCAAGCTCCCTGGCCCAGATAGTTAAGGATGAGGGCCGCCTTTACGAACGGCCAGGATGCGTAGATGTTGGCCTTGCCCACATGACCCATGTCCGAGTAGAGCGCCTCGGCGCCGGTCGTCGACAGGAAGACGAAGCCGAGCACCATGATGCCCGAGTGGTTGATGGGCGAGAACAGGAACATGATGCCGCGGATGGGGTTGAGCGCACGTAGGATGGACGGGTTGCCGAGCATGTTGAACAGGCCGGCGCCTGCCAAGAACAGGAACCATAGTGTCATGAGCGGGCCGAAGAGCTTGCCGATTGACGAGGTGCCGGCGCGCTGCATGGCAAATAGGCCGCAGATAATGATGATGGTAATGATGATGACGTTGGTCTGGCCGTCGCCCAGCAGTGCATGGCCCCACTCGATAGTGCGCAGGCCCTCAATGGCTGTGGTGACCGTGACCGCGGGGGTGAGGATGCCGTCGGCGAGTAGTGCCGCACCGCCGATCATGGCGGGAAGAATCAGCCATGGTGCCACCTTGCGTACGAGGCTGAACAGGGCGAAGATGCCGCCTTCGTTGTGGTTATCGGCCTTCATGGCGATCAGCACGTACTTGACCGTGGTCACGAGCGTCATGGTCCAGATGACGAGCGAAAGCGCGCCTAAGATCATGTCCTCGCTGACGGTACCGATGCCGCCGTTGTTGGCGACAATTGATTTCATGGTGTACATGGGGCTCGTGCCGATGTCTCCGTAGACGACGCCGAGCGTTACGAGCAGCATGCCAGCGGAAAGGGGGATGGCTCCATGCCCGCCCTGCCCGTGCTGGCCTTGGAGGCTTGCCTCCAGTTTGTTGTGTGCCACGTGGACTCCCTTAGACATCTGGCCTCTGCAAAGAGCAGTGGACCTTTATGCCATCTTTATACATATAAGAGCAGTTTGGCACATCGGGGTGTTTTAGACAATAATCCCCATCTGGGGATTATTCATGTACGCGGGTAGCATTTCAAAACAGGAGCTTTTAAGCGCGTACTGTCTGGGCGATACCGGCCTTGGCGCTTGCGCGCTTGCCAGCGAGTTCGCAAAAAATCGCGCCGCCGATGATAAGCGCGGCGCCCATCAGACGGACCGGCGTTATGGCTTCGCCCAAAAGGGCAACGGAGAACACGACCGCCGAAAGAGGCTCGAGATAGCCGACGACCGCGACGGTCTGGACGGGCAGCTTGGCGACAGCACTAAAGTAGAGCAGGCAACCGATGCCGGTGTTGACAATGCCGAGCATGGCGACGGCGCGCCAATCAATACCAGCGGCGACGCCGGCGGACAGGAATGAGGGGGCACCCTGCGTGATGAGCGTGAGGACCAGCGCGGTCACAAAGGCGGCGCTCACCTGGAGCGTGGAGTTTTCGAGGCCTTCGATGTGTGGCGCACCCTTGCTAGCGATGACCATCAGCGCATAGCAGAAGGCCGAGGCGATTCCGCAGGCGATACCAGCAATGGGCATATTGCCGCCTAGACCTTGCGCTGCAATGAGAAAAGCACCGCAAGCAACGGCGATGAAGCCAGCGATTTTGCCGCCGGTCAGCTTTTCGTCAAAGATGAGCGGGGAGAGTGCCATGACAATGATGGGGCCGCAGTAGTACAGCAGCGAGGATACGCCGACGCCGATCGTCTGGTAGGCGCGGAACAGAAAAATCCAGCTGGCGCCCAGCGCTGCTCCCGAGAGGATCAGGGCCGCGGCTTCGCGGGGACGAGAAAGCGCATGCAGCTTATGGCGTTGGGTGATGGCGAGGATGATGACAAGTGAGAGGGCTCCCAGAAAGGTGCGCAGCAGCACGATATCGGAGCTCGGCAGCGCGATGGCAGCGGCGATGATGCCGTTGGAGCCAAACAACAACAGTGCTGCTAAATATGTAATCAGTCCGTTGCTCATGCGCAGCCGCCCCTTTCATATCCCTGCATGTTCACTATGGGTGAGGTTGCTTTAGAAGAAAAGCGAATATAATGCATGGTTAACATGACAAAACATCATGCAAGGATGGAGGCGCGCCGTGGAAACAAATATCCAAAAGATGCAGGTGCTGCTCGAGACGGTGCGCGCCGGAAGTTTTACGCGCGCCGCCGAGCACTTGAGGTATTCGCAATCGGGCGTGAGCCGCATGGTGGGCGACCTTGAGGCAGGCTGGGGTTTTAAGGTGCTTGATCGCGGCCGCGAGGGCGTGGTGCTTTCTGCCGACGGGCGGCAGGTCATGCCGGCAGTCGAGGCGTTATGCGAAGAGTTTGGCCGCCTGCAGCGACGCGTGGACGAGATGCGGGGGCTCATGCGTGGCAAGATCTGTATCGGTACATTCTCGAGTGTGGCGACCCATGTACTGCCGCCGGTGATCGCGCGGTTTCGCGCTGATCACCCGGATGTCGATTACGAGCTGCTGATGGGTGATTACTCCGAGATTGAGCAATGGGTGGCGGAAGGCCGCTGCGACCTGGGCTTTATTCCGCGCGAGCCACGCGGCGCCGGCATGGCGTCGCGGCCGTTGGTGCAAGACGAGCTGATGGCCGTGGTGCCAGCGGACTCCTCGCTTGCCACCGCGGAGGTCGTTTCCCTTGCCGATTTGGCCAACGAGCAGTTTATTCTTCTGGAACGCGGTAGCGACGACGAGATTACGCCGCTGTTTCGCCGCGCGGGTCTGGCGGTGCGTTCTAAGCTATCGACCTGGGATGATTATGCGATTATGGCCATGGTCGAGGACGGTCTGGGCGTGAGTATTCTTCCGGCGCTCATCTTGCGCCGCTGTCAGTTCGATGTCGCCGTGCGTCCGCTCGAGGGACATCCCCATCGGCAGATCAACGCGATATATCGCACGGCTGACGTTTCGCTTGCCGCCGCTCGATTCCTTGAATATCTCTAAACGCGTGCGCGTCATTGTCCGCCTTGGACAAATCTCGGAGTTCGGTACGTTTTCTTGTGAAATTGAACTTCCGAATAAGGTACGGCGCTATACTGCTGCCTAAATTGAACTTAGGTTCAATTCGTGTTCTATAAATTGAACTTTGCCAGCAAGGAGGTTCTAATGGCCCAAGAGACGTTTAGCGATCGCCTGCGACAGACCATGTCCGATCGCGACGTTCGCCAGTCGGACGTAATCCGCGCATCGGAGATGCTCGGAAAAAAACTCGGCAAGAGTCAGATGAGCCAATATGTGAGCGGCAAGACGATCCCGCGGCGCGATGTGGCAGAGCTGCTCGCTCGTATTTTGGAGGTCGATGTTTCCTGGCTGCTCGCCGGTGACGCCGATCAAGGCGAGGAATCATCGCCTCGCAACGTACCCAAGCCCGAACCCCATCCCTCAGCTCAAATTCCAAGGAGCACCACCATGCGTACTTTTTCAAAATCCACCAAGCTCGATAACGTCCTGTATGACGTGCGCGGCCCCGTCGTCGACGAGGCCGCCCGTATGGAGGACGAGGGCGAGCGTATTCTCAAGCTCAACATCGGTAATCCGGCGCCCTTTGGCTTCCGCACGCCCGATGAGGTCATTAAGGACATGCGCCAGCAGCTGCCCGACTGCGAAGGCTATTCCAACTCGCGCGGCCTGTTCTCTGCGCGCAAGGCAATCATGCAGTACTCGCAGATCAAGGGCCTGCCCAATGTTCAGATGGAGCACATCTACACGGGCAACGGCGTGTCCGAACTCATTCAGCTTTCGATGAACGCGCTGCTCGACAATGGCGACGAGATTCTGATCCCCAGCCCCGACTATCCGCTCTGGACGGCGTGCGCAACCCTTGCCGGCGGTCATCCCGTTCACTATCTGTGTGATGAGCAAGCGGATTGGTATCCCGACCTGGAGGATATGGAGTCCAAGATCACGAGCGCGACCAAGGCCCTCGTCATCATCAACCCCAACAACCCCACGGGTTCGGTCTATCCGCGCGAGGTACTCGAGGGCATCGTTGAGATCGCGCGCAGGCACCAGCTCATGATTTTTGCCGATGAGATCTACGACCGCCTGTGCATGGACGGCTACGAGCACGTCTCGATTGCCTCGCTCGCTCCCGACCTGCCCTGCGTCACCTTTAGCGGCCTTTCCAAGTCGCACATGATCGCGGGCTATCGTATTGGCTGGATGGTGCTTTCGGGTAACCAGCGCTGCATGAGCGACTTTATTATGGGCATCAACATGCTCTCGAACATGCGCCTGTGCTCCAACGTGCCGGCTCAGTCAATCGTCCAGACGGCGCTCGGCGGCCATCAGTCTGTTAACAACTACATCCGCCCCGGCGGTCGTGTCTACGAGCAGCGCAACTTTGTGTATGAGGCACTCAACAAGATCGACGGCATCTCGGTGGTCAAGCCGCGTGCGGCGTTCTATATCTTCCCCAAGATGGATGTTAAAAAGTTCAACATCACCGATGACGAGCAGTTCGCTCTTGACCTGCTGCACGAGAAGAAGATCCTGATCACGCGCGGCGGCGGCTTCAACTGGGCTGAGCCTGACCACTTCCGCATCGTGTACCTGCCGCGCATGGAAGTGCTCAAAGAGTCGCTCGAAGACCTCGCCGACTTCTTCGATCACTACCGCCAGAGCTAATTAGTTCCGCCGTTCTACCGAACGGCGGACCACTTGACGCTGCGCGAGCCGCATTCACGCCAATCTGACGTTCAATTTCGAGGGCGCGACCAGAAGGTCAGCGCCCTCTCATTTCACGTCACCTTGGCGCAAATGCGGCTCGCTCGCTGTCGTGTGCTCAACCTGCATCGTTACCCTGGCTGTCTAAATAACAATCCCGTTGCAGTGGTCGATTTCGTGTTGGATGATCTCGGCGGTGTAGCCCGAGAAGTTTTTGATGCGGTGGACGAAGTTCTCGTCCAAATACTTCACCTTAATGCGGCGATAGCGGGTGCAGGGACGCTCGTCGATCAGCGAGAGGCAGCCTTCGCTCGTCTGATAGGCATTGACCTGCTCAAGAATTTGAGGGCTGTACATCAGGAGCGCCCTGTTGCCGTCCTTTACGCAGATGATGCGTTTGCGCACGCCGATCATGTTGGCGGCGAGGCCCACGCACTCGTGCTCATGCTCGTGGAGCGTATCCAGAAGATCCTGTCCGGTCGCGGCATCTTCTGGGCCGGCGTCTTCGGAAGGCAGGCGCAAAAAGAACTCGGATTTCATGATGGGCTTAATCATGGCGGGCTCCTCATGTCTCATGCTTTCGTGGACTTTCAATAATAGCGCGGAAGGAAAGCTGCGCGTTCGCGTTACAATCTTTCGACGTTGGACCATGTTGCCAGACTCGTCGCGTGCGGCGTCTGGCGTAAGTCTAGGGCTCATCCTTGCCCTGGACTGTTCCTCTGGGGCGATACGACTGTCGTTCCAAGAGGAAGGAAATGCATGGGGAGCAAATCTCAGCAACAAGTTCAAGTAGCGCCATCGGCCACTTCGGCGTTTCTCGCCGTAATGTATATCGCGGCCTTTGTTGCCGCGTTTAACGAGAACATCATTAACGTGGCGTTGCACGACATCATGGCGGCCTTTTCGGTGAGTGCCATCACGGCGCAGTGGCTTGTTTCGGGCTACATGATCGTGACGTCGATCTTTACGGCCATCATGGCCTTTCTTTCCGGTCGCTTCTCGACGCGCAAGCTGCTGTTTTTCGCATGTGGATGCCTGGTCGCCGGAGAAGTCCTGTGCCTGGTCGCCCCAACGTTTACCGTCTTGCTGCCAAGTCGCATTTTGCAGGCTGCGGGATCGGGCATCTTGTTTCCGCTCATGATGAATGTGGTGCTATCTTGCGCTCCGCGCGAGAAGCTCGGTCTGTATCTGAGTCTGGGCGGTGCCTGCATTACGCTGGGGCCGGCGTTTGGACCTGTGGTCAGTGGTCTTATGTGCACGTTGTTTGGCTGGAGGGCGGTGTTCGTAGTGCCGCTGGTGGGCGGTGTCGTGGTCGCCGCGGCGGCAGCAAAGCTCGTTCGAAATGTTGGAGAGCGCTCGAACACTACGCTTGATATTCTGTCGGTTGCTTTGCTTGCGGCCGGCATTACGGCGTTTGTGTATTCCGTAGGCGAGTTCTCGACCAATGTGATGACCGGTATCGTGACGCTTTTCGCCGCTGTGGTGCTGCTTGGCCTGTTTGCGGTCCGCCAGCTCAAGCTCGGACATCCGGTGCTCAACGTGCGCCCCATGGCAAGCGTTCGTTTTTGGCCTGCGTGCCTGCTTGTGGTGGTGTCGATGATGACGACGTTCTCGATGAGCGTTTTGCTGCCGCTCTATTTTGAGGGCGCATACGGCATGACCGCTCTTGTTGCGGGCTTGCTCATTTTGCCGGCGATTGCCTGCAACGCCGTAACCTCGATTGTGGGCGGACGCGTGATGGACGCCCGTGGCGCATGGCCGCTGCTGCCGGTCGGCTTTGCCCTGATTGCTGTGGGGCAGACTGCCATTTCGATGACAGCGGCAAGCATGAACATCGGCGTCGTCGTGGCACTGACCATTGTGGTGTATGCTGGCGTCGGTTTGGTGCTGAACCCCTCACAGACGGCCGGCTTGGAGACGCTGCCCGCCGCCGAGCATCCTCACGGAACGGCATTGCTCAACACGTGGAACATGATTGCCGCGTCGTTTGGTCCATCGCTGTTTATCGGTCTGCTTTCGAGTTCTGCGGCGGTTGCCGGCGCCACTGGCGTTGCGGCAGACGTTGCCCAGGCGATCGGATTTGCGGCTGCCGTGCGCGTGGCGGCCGTGATTGCCGTGGCTGGGTTCGCGGTGTCGCTGGTGTACGCCCGCCGCGAGTCGCACATGTCGCATTAATGTGTGCACATAGATTCTGCAGCTAGATTGGATGGCGACACCATAAACTAATGGACGTTTTGCCGAGAGGCATGAATGTTTAAAGCGCAAAGAGTGCGCGACGGGCCCCGCGAATGGGGCGATGATGCCCGAGAGGGCCAAGAAGGAGTCTCATGTCTGAGAACGAAGAGATCATGAACGAGACCGAGAACGAGACCATGGCTGCCGAGGTTGAGGCAGTCGAGACCGTGGAGACCGAAGCTGCCGAGGTTGAGGCTGCTGACGAGGTTTCCGCCGAGGAGGAGGCCGAGGTTGTCGAGGCCGCCGTTGATTACGATGACGAAGAGCTGATGGACAAGATGCAGAAGGCCGCCCGTCTGCTGCGTAGCCGTCGCTTTGCTATTTCCAAGGAGGAGGAGGCCAAGGCCGAGCGCATGGCGAACATCGAGCGCGCCATCAAGCTTCTTGACCTCAAGCCCAAGATGGAGCAGAAGGAAATGTCCGACCTGCTCGGCATGCGCCTCCGCGAGCTCGATGGTCTGATGGCCGAGGCCGAGGCTGCCGATCTGGTCGGCCGCATCGACGACGCCGAGGGCGATATGCGCAAGATCGTCGTCTTCGCTGCCGAGGATGCCGCTGAGGGCCTGGTCGAGCTTGCCAACAAGAAGGAGAAGCTCCTGCCCGAGCTTTCTTACGAGGAGGCCACCGAGCTGATGGCCGCTCTCGATAAGGTTATTGCTCCGCTCGTCGCCATGGGCCTGGACGAGGACCGCGGTCCTCGCGGCGGCCGTGACGATCGCGGCGGCCGTGGCGGCGACCGTGGCGGTCGCGGCGGCTTTGGCGATCGCGGCGGCCGTGGTGGCGACCGTGGCGGTCGCGGTGGCGATCG
>CABJEP010000010.1 GCA_902364645.1 Coriobacteriaceae bacterium
ATGGAAACGGATGTTCTATCGGGACACACATTTTGTCCTATAAGCCTTAGTTAGCCTCGCGCATTTTGCCGGGCAGTTGCGGTTTTCCGTACCTGCCCGGCTTTCTTTTTGCTCAAAGGCGGTTAATCGCTGAAGCGGGATTGGCGGCCGAAGGATAGGGCGGTGTCGCCGAACTTGTCTCGGACGGCATCGATCGCGACGGAGAGGTCGCGACGGTCGCTCGATTGGGCTCCGCGGTCGTCGACTTCGCAGAACAGGTCGGTCTGGATGCCGCCTTGGTGGTCGAAGTCGCTCATACCGATGCCTGCTAAGCGAACATGCATGCCTTCCTGCCAGATGTTGTCGAGTAGCTCGAGCGCCACGGCCACGAAGATGTTCTCATCGTCGGTCGGATGAGGCAGCCGGCGCTGTGCCGTACGCCCGCTTCCATACGAATACTTGAGCTTGAGCGTTACCGTGCCGCCCGTCAGTCCCTGACGGCGCAGGCGGCGTCCAACCGACTCACCCAGCAGCGCAATCGCCGCTTCGATGTCCCCGCGCTCAGTCAAATCTTTCGCAAAGGTGCGTTCATTGCTGACCGACTTGACCTCGCGCCCTTCATCGAGACTCGTGACTTCGGAGATTTCGAGTCCCAGCGCACGCTGGCGCATGCGTTCGCCGTTGACGCCAAAAATAGAGGCCAAGGTGGATTCCGGTGCACGTGATAGCTCGCCGAGCGTGTAGATGCGCATGCGGCGCAGTCGCTCCTCGGCCGAGCGCCCGATGCCGCTCATGGCAGATACCGGCAGCGCGGCCAAAAAGCGCTGCTCGGTTCCGGGGCGCACGATGGTCAGCCCAAACGGCTTATCCCGCTCGCTTGCGATCTTTGCGACCGTCTTGTTGCAGCCTACGCCAATGGAGCACGTCACTCCCAGCGCTGCCACGCGGTCGCTTATACGCCGTGCAACCAGCAGCGGGTCCTCGGGCGCAAAGCGACCCGGTGTGATATCGATAAAGGCTTCGTCGATCGATACGCGCTCAACGCGCGGCGTCTCCTCGGCAAGAATCGCCATGACCTGCGCGCTCACCTCGCGATAGCGATCAAAGTGCCCGTGCGTCCAAATGGCTTGCGGGCACAAGCGCCGTGCCTCGGCTGAGGGCATGGCGGAGTGCACGCCAAAGCGACGTGCCTCGTAAGAACAGGTGGACACAACGCCGCGGGAATCGGCGTCTCCGCCCACGATGAGCGGCTTTCCGCGCCATTCGGGATGATCGAGCATCTCCACGCTCGCAAAAAACGCATCGAGGTCCATCAGGCCCACCGCCGGACCCGTCCAGGGAGGCGGCGTGACGCCCATGGCATCCTCATAACCGTATGTATGTTCGCGTCTTTCCATGTCATGAGTATACCGCGCAGCTCATGTGGGGTGCGTGTATGTGCTTGCAAATCCCGAATTCTTGTCTAAGATATGGATTTGCCCTCGACTACACCGAAGAAGTTGGTCTCACGGACTTCACCTGCCCGCGTCGATGGCGTATTATGTTCAACTGTTTGTTTGTAGTTGCAGCCTAAAGCTGCTTGGTTGGAGGAGTTTCCTTTGGCAGTCAAGATTCGCCTTGCTCGTCACGGCGCTAAGAAGCGTCCGTACTACCGTGTCGTCGTCGCCGATTCCCGCGCCCCGCGTGACGGTCGTATCATCGAGGAGGTTGGCCGCTACAACCCGATGACCGCCCCCAAGACCATCAACCTCGACCTCGAGAAGATCGCCGACTGGCAGTCCAAGGGCGCTCAGCTCACCGACGCCGTCGCCGCTCTGGTCAAGGCCGCCAACGAGGGCGAGAAGACCGAGACCGTCGTCAAGAAGTCCAAGAAGCAGCTCGCCAAAGAGGCCGAGGCCGCTAAGGCTGCCGCTGAGGCCGCTGAGGGCGCCGAGGAGTAAATCGTGCCTGAGGTTGACGCTGCACAGCTCGAGGGTGAGGCAATGCTCTCAGATCGCATCGCCGATCTCGTCGAATATCTCGTTGTTCAGATCGTCGACGACCCGGATTCCGTGAGCCTTGAGGTCATCGATGGTGACGACGCCTCCACGATTGAGGTTTCGGTCGCCGAGGATGACGTCGCTAAGGTCATCGGCCGTCGTGGCCGTACCATCAAGGCCATTCGCACGCTCGCCCGTGCACTGGCCGCTCGCCTCGACACTGCTGTCGAGGTAGAGGTTCTGGGCTAGGACCTTGAGGTCCCAGTACAAAAACATCGCCCGTGTGGTCAAGCCGCACGGAAGGAAGGGGGAGGTCCTCGCGCAGCCGCTGCGGGGGCTTCCTTCTGTATTAGAGCCGGGTATGCGCGTCGCCCTGACGCCGCCGGCGCTCAAGCGCGACCGCTTTTGCACGGTCGTGTCCGTCACCGATACGGGCGATGGCGATCTGGTCTCGTTTGAGGGCATTGACGACTTGACGGCCGCCGAGGGCATCACGGGATGCTATGTGTTGGCAAATCGTGACGATTTTGAGCTCGATTCACTCGACGCCGCCTATTCCGACTTGATGGGTCGCGAGGTGGTCGACGAGCGCTTCGGTTCACTCGGTACGATTGCCGAGATCATGTCGACGCCCGCTAACGATGTTTGGGATGTCGAGGGCGATCGGTACGGCGAGGTACTGATTCCCGTGATCGAGCAGGTTGTGCTCGATCTTCCCGACACAGGAACAATTTCCGTCCACGTTATGGACGGCCTGATCGATATCGACAAGTAGGGAGGACAACATGCTGATTGAGACCCTTTCGGTCTTTCCCGAGATGTTTGAGCCCGTCATGTCCACATCGATTTTGGGCCGCGCCCGCAAGGCCGGCCTTTTTGATTTTAAGGCGTATAACCTGCGCGACTGGACGCACGACCGCCATCGTACCGTCGATGACGAGCCGTACGGCGGCGGGCAGGGCATGCTCATGAAGGTCGAGCCTATCGCCGAGGCCATCGAGGCCATTAGCGCGGAGGGCCCCAAGCCGACGGTGGTGTTCTTCACCCCGTGCGGCGAGCCTTTTATGCAGCATGTGGCCGAGCGCCTGCTCAAAAGCGAGCGCCTGCTGTTTGTGTGCAGCCGTTACGAAGGTGTCGACGAGCGTGCCTATGCGTATGCCGACGAGCGCCTGTCGATCGGCGATTACGTGCTCACGGGCGGCGAGCTTCCCGCTATGGTCGTTGCCGATGCCGTCGTACGCCTGATCCCCGGCGCCCTTGGTGACGAGATGAGCAACGTGGACGAGTCGTTCTCGACCGCCGAGGACGGAGGCCTGCTCGAGTACGCGCAGTACACCCGCCCCGCCGAGTTCAACGGCGAGGGCGTGCCGCCGGTGCTCGTGAGCGGCGACCATGCCAAGGTTGACGCCTGGCGCCGTAAGAATGCCATCGAGCGCACCTGCCGCTGGCGTCCCGACCTGATCGAGACGGCGCGGCTTACGCCCCAGGAGCGCGCATACGCGCAAGATTTGCTTTCCGGAAGGGGTGAATAGAATGGTGGATGATAAAGGGCGTCAACGGGTTCACCTCGAACATGATTTTGGCGAAAGGTCCGTTTTCACTTTACGTGGTGCTCTGGAGTGGATTTTAGTCATTCTTATCGCGCTCGCCGCCACCTTCTTGATCCGCACCTTTGTGGTCGAGCCCTTTGTGGTACCCACCGGCTCCATGGAGGACACGATCGAGATTGGCGACCAGATCCTGGCACAAAAGGTGAGCCTCGAGCTCGGTCAGCCCGTCAAACAGGGTGATATCGTGGTGTTCCATAATCCCGATGCCACGTCCGAGCATGACGTGCTGGTAAAGCGCGTCATCGCCACGGCCGGCCAGACGCTCGACCTGCAGGACGGCAAGGTCGTCGTCGACGGCCAGGCGCTCGATGAGGACTATACGACCGGCATGAGTTGGCCGCTTTCGGTCCAAGCGCCTGGCGCCCAGGTGAGTTATCCCTACACCGTTCCCGACGGGTGCGTGTGGGTGATGGGCGACAACCGCGAAAACTCTGCCGACTCGCGCTACTTTGGTCCCGTCGATCGCTCTGATTTGATCGCTGTGGCGCTTGTGCGCTACTGGCCGCTCAACCGCATCGGCGCTATCGACTAAAAACCGCTATAGTACAGTACCTAACCGTGTAATCGTTTCGACGAGGGGATATTAGAGGCATGAACGCTTCATCGCTTTCCTTCCAAGACATCATCCTGCGCCTCCAGCAGTACTGGGGCGAGCAGGGCTGCGTCATTATGCAGCCCTATGACTCCGAGGTCGGTGCCGGTACCTTCCATACCGCGACTACGCTGCGCTCGCTCGGTCCCGCCGAATGGCGCACCTGCTATGCGCAGCCCTGCCGCCGTCCCGCCGACGGCCGCTACGGCGAGAACCCTAACCGCATGCAGCACTACTATCAGTTCCAGGTGCTCATTAAGCCCTCTCCGGTTAATGCTCAGGAGCTTTACCTGGGGTCTCTTGCTGCCATTGGCCTGGACCCCAACGACCATGACGTCCGTTTTGTCGAGGACGACTGGGAGAGCCCGACGCTGGGCGCCTGGGGCCTTGGCTGGGAGGTCTGGCTCAACGGCATGGAGGTCACGCAGTTTACGTACTTCCAGCAGGTGGGCGGTATCGAGGTCGACCCCGTGCCCGTCGAGATCACCTATGGCCTGGAGCGTATCGCCATGTACGCTCAGGGCGTCAACTCGGTCTACGATCTGGTGTGGAGCTATCTGCCCGACGGCACGCCCATGACCTACGGCGACGTGTTCCTCGAGAACGAGCGCGAGTTCAGTGCCTATAACTTTGAGGTCGCCAACGTCGAGATGATGCGTCAGAAGTTTGACGACTACGAGGCCGAGTGCCATTCCTGCCTGGAGCGCAAGCTGCCGTTGCCGGCGTACGACTGTGTCATGAAGTGCAGCCACGCCTTCAACCTGCTCGATGCCCGCGGCGCCCTGTCCGCGGTCGAGCGTGCCAACTACATCCTGCGCGTCCGCGCCGTCGCCAAGGCGTGCTGCGAGGCCTACATGGCCGAGGTCGCCGGAGTGAACGAGAATGCCGACCAGGAAGGCGAGGTGGCGTAAGCCATGGCAGACGCTAAGGATTTCCTGTTTGAGATCGGTACGGAGGAAATGCCCTCTGCACCGCTGAACAATGCCGTCAAGCAGCTTGGTACCATGATCGCCAAGGGTCTCGACGAGGCCGGTCTGGCCCACGGCGAGGTCCGCGTGATCTCGAGCCCGCGTCGCCTGGCTGCGCTCGTTGCCGACGTTGCCACCGCGACCGATGAGGTTCACGAGGTCAAGCGTGGCCCCGCGGCAAACATCGCCTTCGACGCTGACGGTAACGCCACCAAGGCCGCCCAGGGCTTCGCCCGCAAGTGCGGTGTGGCTGCCGAGGACCTGGTCCGTCGTGAGGATACCGACGGTCGCGAGTATGTCTTTGCCGAGAAGAACATTCCCTCCGCACCGGCAACCCCGATCCTGACGGCCCTGTGCGAGAAGACCATTGCCGGCCTGCAGTGGCCCAACTACCGCTCCCAGCGCTGGGGCCACGAGCACGCGACGTTCGTGCGTCCGGTCCGCTGGATTTGCTGCCTTCTGGGCGAGGATGTTGTGCCTGTGTCATTTGCCGACGTGACGAGCGGCAACACCACGCGCGGCCATCGCGTGCTCGGCCCCGGTGACCACGTTGTCGCCAGCCCCGCCGCCTACGAGCAGGTACTCGAGGACGCCGGCGTGCTTTCTGCCGAGCGCCGTCGCGAGGCCATCCTTGCCGGTATCTCCGAGGTCGAGGCCGCTCGCCCCGGCTGCCATGTCGATACGCCCAAGAAGGTCTTTGAGGAGGTCATTAACCTCTGCGAGTGGCCGACGGTGCTCGTCGGTACTTTCGACGAGGAGTTCCTCAAGGTCCCGCACGAGATTATCTGCGAGTCCATGCTCACCAACCAGCGCTACTTCCCGATCTATGACGGCGAGGGCAAGCTGACGCGTGAGTTCGTGGTCGTCTCCAACAGCAAGCCCGAGAACGCCGAGCGAGTGATCGACGGTAACGAGCGCGTCGTGCGCGCCCGTCTGGACGACGCTAAGTTCTTCTACGAGGAGGACCTGAAGATCTCCCTCGACGAGTTCCGTGAGCGTCTGTCCAAGGTTGCCTTCCAGGAGAAGCTCGGTAGCGTGCTCGCCAAGTCCGAGCGCATCGAGCAGCTCGCGCTCGCTATCGCCCGTGAGGCGCACCTGGGTGCTCACCTGGCAGCCGACGCCGGCCGTGCCGCGCACCTGTGCAAGGCCGACCTGGTGTCCAACGCCGTCGTCGAGTTCACGAGCCAGCAGGGCGTGATGGGCGGTTACTACGCGACCGCGATGGGGGAGAACGACGAGGTCGCCCACGCCATTCGCGATCATTATCGTCCCCGCTTTGCCGGCGACGAGCTGCCCGAGGGCACCGCTGGCTGCATCGTGGCCTGCGCCGACAAGCTCGATACCATCGCCGGTATCTTTGCCATCGGCGAGCCTCCGACCGGCTCCTCCGACCCCTACGCGCTGCGTCGTGCCGCTATCGGCATCATCAACATCCTGCGCGACCGTCTGCCGATCGACCCCACGTCGCTGATTGACTTTGCTCTGCAGCTTTACAGCGAGCAGGGCATTGAGTTCGACGCCGCCGAGGTCGCCCAGCAGGTTCGTGACTTCTTCCATGGCCGCCTGGTGAGCATGGCCCGCGACGAAAAGATTCCGGCCGATACCGTTGCCGCCGTCTCCGCGGTGCACATCATCGCCCCGTCCGTCTTCTTCGCCCGCTGCGCCGCCCTCGACGAGGCCCGCAAGAATGATGCCGAGACCTTTGACAACCTGGCTACCGCCTATGCCCGTGCCGCGCACATCTCCAAGCCCGAGCTGGGTGCGGAGTATGACCGCAGCCTGATGGGCGAGGTCGAGCTCGCGCTCGCCGACGCCTCCGAGGCTGCTCAGACCGCTGTCGATGCCGCCCTTGCTGCCGAGGACTACCCGGCCGCATTTGCTGCCCTCGCCGCCCTGCGTGCCCCCATCGACCGCTTCTTCGACGAGGTCATGGTCATGGACAAGGACGAGCAGCTTCGCGATAATCGCCTTAAGCTGCTCAACCGCTTCGAGGCCGTTTTCTCCGGCATCGCCAACATCGGTGAGCTTGCCCGCAAAAAGTAAGCCAGCCTGCGCATAAGCGCAAAAGGAGCCCCGCATGGATTGCCCGGTCACCGCTCGTCCCACCGTTATCGTTATCTCCGACTCGCTCGGTGATACCGCTTGTGAGGTGGTGCTTGCGGCGTCCGGGCAATTTGATGAAGGGGCTTTTCGTGTTTTGCGTCTGCCTAAGGTGACCTCTGTGGAGCAGGTCAAGTCATTTGTGGGGCCGCGCGTCGATGCGGACCATCGCGATATTGCCGTGTTCCACACCATTGTCGATCCGGCGCTTCGCGCCCGCGTGCTCGATTACCTGGGTATGCTGCATATCCGTTCGGTCGACCTGATCGGCCCGACGCTTGCCGTGCTGTCGTCGCTCATCGGTGTGCCGCCCAAGGGCGTTGCGGGCGTGATTCACAAGACCGATGACCGCTATTTCCATCGTATCGAGGCCATGGAGTATTTCGTTGAGCACGATGACGGTCGTGGTTGCGACGATCTGTCGGGTGCCGATATCGTGCTGCTGGGTGTGTCGCGTACATCCAAGACGCCGCTGTCGATGTATTTAGCCTATCAGGGCTACAAGGTCGCCAATGTCCCACTGGCGCATGGCATGGAGCCGCCCAAGTCGATTTATGAGGTCGACCCGATGCGCCTGTTCGGCCTGATTTCGACCGTCGATGTGATTTCCGAAATTCGCGATAGCCGCTTGAGCGATGACTACGCCCGTGCCGTTGCCGGCTCCTATGCGGAGCCCGAGAGCGTGCGTAGTGAGCTTGCGGAAGCCCGCGCGCTCATGAAACGCCTGGGCTGCTTTGTAGTGCGTACCGACGGCAAAGCCATCGAGGAAAGCGCTGCCGAGATCATTGCTCACCTCGAAGAGATTCAAGAGGCAAGAGCACGCCGTGCCGCCCGCCGCGCTCAACAGCAGTAGTCCTTTCTGTGATGATTTTTCTGGGACGGGGATTAAAAAAATCATTAGGTACTCAATGATTTTTTTAATCCCCGTCCCAGAAAAATCATCGGAGTGGCTAAATAGCCTGAATTGATAAAGCGATTTAGCAAATACATCGCATCTGACCTGCATTCTTCTTGTAGTGGTATCTTCATAAGGTAACCAACTTTACCTACCGTTTACCGCCTGTTTTAGCACGTTTACCAAACCGCGCACCCTCTGCTCAAGCCTGCCCAAAACCCGCCGTATAGTTCCCTCACGGCCTGCATCCGGCGGGTCGATTCGTTACCACGGTCGTGCGCGTAAGCGCATGGAAGGGGAAGTATCGTGAGCGATTGCAAGAGGGTTTACCGTTTTGGAACCGACGCCCAGGGCACCTGTGTCACCGAGGGCGACAAGTCCATGAACTTCGTGCTTGGTGGCAAGGGCGCTAACCTTGCCGAGATGAGCCGTATCGGCCTGCCGGTTCCCGGTGGCTTTACCATTACCTGCCAGACTTGCGTTGAGTACTCCGGCGCCGGCAACGTGTGGCCGGAGGGCGCGCTCGACGAGATCGTTGCCGCCGAGGTCGACCTCGAGGCCCGCTGCGGCAAGAAGCTCGGCGATGCCTCTGATCCGCTGCTCGTGTCGGTCCGCTCGGGCGCTCCGTTCTCCATGCCCGGCATGATGGACACGGTTCTCAACCTGGGCCTCAACGACGATTCCGTCCAGGGCCTTATCGCCCAGACGCAAAACCCGCGCTTTGCCTGGGATAGCTACCGCCGCTTTATCCAGATGTTCTCCAACGTCGTCATGGGTGTCGATGCCGACTTGTTCGAGAATGCCCTGACCCAGGCCCGCCTGGTCGCCGGCGTTCGCGTCGATTCCGAGCTTTCGGCCGAGGACCTGCAGGAACTCGTCGAGACCTTCAAGGGCATCTTCTCCGAGAACGTCGAGGCTGCCCTGTATCCCGAGCTCGAGGTCGCTGACGGCAAGCCCGTCTTCCCGCACGACCCGGAGCTTCAGCTGCGCCTTGCCATCCAGGCCGTCTTTGGCAGCTGGATGAACGAGCGCGCCTGCATCTACCGCAAGCAGCATGGCATTTCCGATGAGCTCGGCACCGCCGTCAACGTCCAGGCTATGGCCTTTGGCAATAAGGGCGAGACCTCGGCGACCGGCGTCGCCTTTACGCGCAACCCGGCCGACGGAACCAAGGAGTTCTACGGTGACTTTCTGGTCAACGCCCAGGGCGAGGACGTCGTCGCCGGCATCCGCAACACCGAGCCCATCGCCGACCTCAAGACCACCCCAGGCCTCGAGTCCGCAGGTGAGGAGCTTGAGCGTGTCTTCCTGACGCTTGAGGACCACTATCGCGATATGTGCGATATCGAGTTCACCATCGAGCAGGGTAAGCTCTGGATGCTCCAGACCCGCGTGGGCAAGCGCACCGCCACCGCCGCCCTGCGCATCGCCATCGAGATGGTCGAGGAGGGCCTCATCACCCGCGAGGAGGCCGTGAGCCGCATCGACCCTGCACAGCTCGACCAGCTCCTGCACCCGCAGTTCGACGCCTCCAAGAAGTACGAGGCGCTCGCTACCGGTCTTAACGCCAGCCCCGGTGCCGCCGTGGGCGAGGTCGTGTTCTCGAGTGATGACGCCGTCGCGCGCGCCAACGAGGGCCACAAGGTCATTCTGGTTCGCTGGGAGACCAACCCCGACGACCTGAAGGGCATGGTCGCTGCCGAGGGTATCTTGACGAGCCATGGTGGCAAGACGAGCCACGCCGCCGTTATCGCCCGCGGCATGGGTACGCCCTGCGTCTGCGGTGTCGAAAGCTTCCATATCGACGCCGCCGAGAAGGTCGTGCACATCGAGGGCAGTGACCGCCTGCTGCATGAGGGCGACATCATCTCCATCGACGGCACCCAGGGCATCGTCGTCGACGGCGCGGTCGACTTGGTCTCTGCAGAGCTCACCGGCGACTTGGACACCATCCTGTCCTGGGCCGACGAGATCCGTCTGGACGAGACCAGCGGCCACGCCAACCACGTGCGCGTCAACGCCGACAACCCCGAGGATGCTGCACTCGCGCTCGAGTTTGGCGCCGAAGCCATCGGCCTGTGCCGCACCGAGCATATGTTCCTGGGCGACCGCAAGAACATCATCCAGAGCTTTATCCTGTCCGATGACGAGGCCGTAAAGCAGCAGGCCCTGGCCGACCTGCTCAAGGTCCAGACCGAGGACTTCCTGGCGATGTTCAAGACCATGTCCGGTCGCGATGTGGTCGTTCGCCTGCTCGATCCGCCACTTCATGAGTTCCTGGATGATCCTCGCGAGCTCGAGGTCGCCATCACCAAGAAGGAAGCCGCTGGCGCCAGCGAGGAAGAGCTTGCCGCCCTGCGCACCCGCCTGCGTCGCATTGACAGCATGGTCGAGTCCAACCCCATGCTGGGCCTGCGTGGTGTGCGCCTGTCCGTCGTCTTTAGCGATCTGCCGCTCATGCAGGTTCGCGCCGTCGCCACGGCTGCTGCCCGCCTTATCAAGGAGGGTGTCGACCCGCGCCCCGAGATCATGGTTCCGCTCGTTTCCATCACGGCCGAGCATGTCCAGACCCGCGAGGTTATCGAGCGCGTGATCGCCGAGGTTTCCGCCGAGGAAGGCGTCGAGCTCAATATTCCCGTGGGCACGATGCTCGAGCTGCCGCGTGCCTGCATGGTCGCTGACGAGATCGCCCATCATGCCGACTTCTTCTGCTTTGGCACCAACGACCTCACCCAGACGACCTTTGGCTTCTCGCGCGATGACGCCGAGGCCAAGTTCATCCCGCTGTA
The DNA here is from genome assembly GCA_902364645.1 of Coriobacteriaceae bacterium. GTDB lineage: Bacteria > Actinomycetota > Coriobacteriia > Coriobacteriales > Coriobacteriaceae > Collinsella. The sequence continues at coordinate 10,913 of CABJEP010000010.1, forward strand.
CCTGCACAAGAAGATCCTGAAGGACAACCCCTTCGAGACCATCGACACGGCGGTGCTGGAGCTCGTGCGCTTGGCCGTCGAGAAGGGCCGCGCCACCAATCCCGATATGCACTTTGGCGTGTGCGGCGAGCACGGCGGCGACCCCAAGTCCATCAAGGGCCTGTTTAACGTGGCCGACGTGGACTACGTGTCCTGCTCGCCCTATCGCGTACCCCTCGCGCGCCTGGCTGCCGCCCAGGCCAAGCTCGAGGCCAAGCGTTCCGCCTAACGTTTTGGGTTTAGACGCCTAGCGTAGCCCCCTTCATGCCGCCCGTCTCATAGTGAGACGGGCGGTTATCATGTGCGGGTTTTGTCTTTTTGTCTGCGTAAAAAAATGTTCTTGCAGCAGAAACCCGCGCGTGTATACTCGAATACGTTTGTTCAACTACGTGCCGGCCAAGGTGGTACGGCACCTCTAGAAGAGTAAGGAATTGCACATGGATTACATCCGCGCAATCGAGCGTCAGCAGATCCGCGAGGACATTCCTCAGGTTCGCGTCGCCGACAACGTCAAGGTTCACTACCGCATTAAGGAAGGCGACCGCGAGCGCATCCAGGTCTTCCAGGGCGACGTCATCCGCATGGCCGGCGCCGGTGCCCGCGAGACCTTCACCGTCCGCAAGATGTCCTTCGGTGTCGGTGTTGAGCGTACCTTCCCGCTTCACAGCCCCAAGATCGCCAAGCTCGAGGTCGTTCGTCATGGTCGCGTCCGTCGCGCCAAGCTGTACTACCTCCGCGACAAGGTGGGCAAGGCTGCTCGCATCCCCGAGAAGCGCTAAGAAGATCGCAGCGTCTGTCCACTCGTTTGGACACAAGGGTCACCTTCGGGTGGCCCTTCTTTTTATCTGATTTGCATGCAAGGAGGGCCTGGTATGGCCAACATGACGAGCTCGGTTTCGGCATCGCAGGTTGCCGGTGAGTTGGCGAGCGCTACGTTTGAGGAGATTCCTGCCCTCGTGGAGCATTATCGCGAGGATCCGCGCCAGCAGGTGATCAAGGCTTGCGAGCGTGCCCTCAAACGCCATGCCAAAGAGCTTGCCGAGCGCGAGCGCGTCAACGGCATGTATCAGCTTATGCATGAGCTCGGCGGTGATGGTGTGGTCGTGGGCGTCGACGAGGTGGGCCGTGGCTCGGTAGCGGGTCCCTTGACCGTGTGTGCCGTGTGTCTTCCGATGGAGCCGCGCATCTGGGGCATCAACGATTCCAAAAAGCTCACGCCCGCGCGCCGCGAGCTGCTCTCGGTGAAGATAGCCGAGGTGGCGACTGCCATCGGCTTTTGCCATATCGCTCCTGCGGATATCGATGAGATGGGCATGGCCCGTGCTATCCGTACTGCCGTTGCGGGCGCCGTGGCCGATACGGGACTTGAACCCGACTGCGTCCTCATGGATGGCAACCCCTTGGGCGCCGTTCCTAACGAGCGCGATGTGGTGAAGGGTGATGCCAAAATCGCCTGCATCGCCGCGGCGTCCATCATGGCCAAGGTCACGCGTGACGAGATGATGGTCGAGTACGACGCCGAGTATCCCGAGTACCATCTGGCCGAGTCGAAGGGCTATGCAAGCCCCGAGCATATCGAGGCCATTCGCAAACATGGACTTTGTCCACTGCACCGCGTGAGCTTTTGCGGAAACTTTCTGCAGACTGAGCGCCTTTTCTAGGTCAATTGTGGAGACAGGGACCTCAGGGGTTTTATAAACCTGCTGGTAGCGGGCCGTATGCAACACCATTGCTGCGTACGGCCCGTTTTTTGACGGCATTTGGTCAGCTTTTGGTTTGCTTCCGGTACTTACCCGCATGAAAGGTGCCCTCATCATCGGGGCAATGCAGCGTGCGGGAAAGGAGACCCCATGAGTGCCGCAAGCAAAAAGAGCAAGACGCAGCAGCTCAAGGAGCGTTGGGAAAACGGCGAGCTCGACTGCGGGGCGATGACGCCCGAGTTTATCAAGGGGCTCAGTCCCCGCGAGCTGGGCATGCTGGGCGAGCTGATCACCATCGACTACTTTAACGAGCGCGGTTACACCTTGCTGGAGCAGGGTTATCGTTGCACCGAGGGCGAGGCCGATCTGGTGCTGCTCGATGAGCTCGACGATGTCGTGGTGATGGCCGAGGTCAAGACCAGACGCGTCGCACTGGATTGCAGCACGCGGGTCTTTCCCGAGGAGGCCGTGGACGCCCAAAAGCAACGCCGCTACCGCCGCATCGCAAGTTGCTATCTCATGGATCATTATCCGCTCAAGGCGATTCGCTTCGATGCCGTGGGTGTCACCATTCGCGGCGGGCATATCGCTGAGATCGAGCATCAGTACAACGCGTTCGATTGGCAGGTGTCGTGATGGCGTTCGAGACGTTTGCCGTTCACGCGGCCTGCATCCGTGGCGTCGAGGCGATTCACGTCACGGTCGAGGTCTCGCTTGCCGGCGGCGTTCCGGGCATTCAGATGCTCGGCATTCCGAGTATGGAGGTGATGGAGTCACGCGGTCGTATTCGCTGCGCGATGCGCTCCGCCGGGTTCGAAATCCCGCGCTCGGGCATTACGGTCAATCTGGCGCCTGGCGATATTCGCAAGACCGGTAGCGGCTTTGATCTGCCCATCGCCATCGCGGTTCTGGCGGCCGATGGGCAGATTCCCCGTGACAACCTCGATCGCTGCCTTATCGCCGGCGAGCTCGGCTTGGACGGTACGGTGCTTCCCGTCAAGGGCGAGGTGGCGTTTCAGCTATTGGCGCGTGATATGGGGCTGTCCTTTATCGCCGGCAGGTCCGATCAGCATGTGCCGCTTGCGGGCGTGGATTGCGGATTTATCGATCATTTGTCTCAGCTTGCCCATGGCATGGGCGAGGCGGCTCGGCACTATCTGGATTCCGAGGTCGTCGAGGCGACCTTTGAGCCTGAGCTCGACTATGCCGACGTGCTGGGGCAGGAGGTTGCCAAACGCGGCATGGCGCTTGCGGCGGCAGGAGAACTCGGCTTGCTCATGATTGGGTCCCCGGGATCGGGCAAGACGATGCTTGCGCGCCGTATGACCGGCATCCTGCCCGAGCTTTCCGTTGAGGATCAGCAGGAGGCGCTGTGCATCCATTCGGTCTTGGGCGAGAACATCGATGGCTTATTGGCAGGTCATCGGCCGTTTCGAAGCCCCCCATCACAGTATTTCAACGGCGGGCCTCATTGGCGGAGGACGCCCGGTGCATCCGGGTGAGATCAGCCTGGCTCATGGCGGCGTGCTCTTTTTGGACGAGCTTGCCGAGTTTCCCACGGGTGTGCTGCAGACGCTGCGTCAGCCCATCGAACGCGGCTATGTGAGGATCGTACGCGTCGACGGGGCTTTTACCTTCCCGTCGCGCTTTCAGCTGCTGGCTGCGAGCAATCCCTGCCCCTGCGGCTTTTTGGGCGATCGCGAGGTGCCGTGTCGCTGCTCGGCGGCGATGGTTGAGCGCTATCGGTCTAAACTGCGCGGTCCTTTGGCCGACCGTATCGACATGATGATCGATGTGACCCGTCCCGACCCCCAAGTGATTATCGAGGGTGCGGAGGGTATGTCGTCGGCCGAGTTGCGTGACTACGTTGTGCGCGGTCGCGCTTTTCGCGTCTGGCGCGAATCCCGTATGGACGATGCGGATGCCGAGGCCGAGGATGACGAGACGCGGTCCATTGACGGCGTCGTTTCGACCTTTGAGCTCGATGATGCGGCGGAGAAGTGTGTGCTCGGCCTGTCGAAGCGCACGCATCTCACGGGCCGCGGCATCGTACGCTTGGTGCGTATCGCGCGTACCATCGCCGACGTCGCCGAGAGCGAGCAGGTGACGCAGGACCACGTGCTCGAGGCGGCGATGTACCAGGGAAGGAGGGACCAGTGATGGCCGAGGGGACCTTCGAGCTGCATCCAGGTGACGCGTTGTATCCCGAGACTGTTTTGGAGCTTTCTGATGTTCCCCAGACGCTCTATGTGCGCGGCAACCCCGAGATGCTTTCGACGCCTGCGCTCTCCATCATCGGCGCGCGCAAGGCCTCGCCGTATGGTCTTGCCGTGGCAGAGCTTGCGGCAAAGGTGGCGGTCGAGGCGGGCGTGACGGTTGTTTCGGGCGGCGCGGTCGGTTGTGACCAGGCCTCGGGTTGGGCTGCGGTCAACGCCGGCGGCAAACACGTCGTGGTGCTGGGGACGGGTGCCGACGTGGTCTACCCGCGTTCGAGCGCGGGGCTTATTACGCGCACGCTCGATACGGGTGGCGCGGTCGTGTCGATCTCTCCGTGGGGCATGGGTCCGCGCAAGTTTGCCTTTCCGCGCCGCAATCGCGTAATCGCGGCCCTGTCGCAAGCCCTCTTTGTATCCGAGGCGGGTATGCCTTCCGGGACGTTTTCTACAGCCGAGGCTGCTATGGATTTGGGGCGAGAACTTCTTGCCGTGCCAGGGTCGATCCTATCGCCCGAGTCGCGTGGCACGAATTACCTCATTGCGAACGGTGCCTGCTGCATCATCGACGAGGAATCTATCGAGATGGCTATTTCACGCATCTACGGCACCCTGCGCTACTCGCGCCCCGATGCTCCCGGCATTGCCGACCTGGATCAAACACAGCAGACCGTGATGCATGCGCTCATCGCCTCTCCGCTCAAGGTCGACGACATCGCGGCGCTCGTCTCGCTCGATGTCGTCGGCGTACTCAAACTCCTGGGTTCGCTTGAGCTCGAGGGTCTTATCGAGCGCATGATGGATGGAAGGTATGCGCCCTCCAAGTTTGCCCTTCACGCTCAGACACCCTTCGGTCACAATGGAAAACATGTCAATTAGAAAGGTGTTTGCAGATGCTGTTTGATCAGGTGACGGTTATCGGTGGCGGTCTGGCGGGTTCGGAGTGCGCGATTCAGCTGGCAGATCGCGGGTTCGCCGTAAGGCTGTGCGAGATGCGCCCCCAGGTTAGCTCCCCGGCCCACCATACCGATCACCTGGCAGAGCTCGTCTGTTCCAATTCGTTTAAGTCGACCCGTCCGGATTCCGCGGCTGGATTGCTGAAGGCCGAGCTTGAGCGCATGGGTTCAGTCCTGCTCGATTGCGCCCATCGCGCGGCTGTTCCCGCCGGTGGCGCCTTGGCGGTCGACCGCGTCAAGTTTTCCGAGTTTGTCGAGGCCGAGGTTGCCGCCCGTCCCAATATCGAGATCATTCACGGCGAGGTCACGCAGATTCCCGAAGGTCACGTGGTCATTGCTGCCGGCCCCTTGTGCTCGCCGGCGCTGAGCGAAGAGGTCATGAAGCTCGTCGGTGGCGACGCCCTTGCGTTCTTCGATGCCGCGGCGCCGATCGTCGATGCCTCCACGCTCGATATGGACGTGCTGTTCTCGCAGTCGCGCTACGAGGAGCAGGGGAGCGGCGACTATCTCAACGCTCCGCTCAATAAGGAGGAGTACGAGGCCTTTATCGAGGCGCTTACCACGGCCGACCGCGTGGTGCTCAAGGACTTTGAGGGCGGCGATCTGTTCCAGGCCTGCCAGCCTGCCGAGGAAGTTGCGCGCACCGGCAAGGACGCCATTCGCTTTGGCGCCATGAAGCCTGTCGGCCTCACCGATCCGCGAACCGGTCGTCGTCCCTGGGCGGCGATTCAGCTGCGTGCCGAGAATAAGGAGAAGACCGCCTATAACCTGGTGGGCTTCCAGACCAACTTGACCTTTGGCGAGCAGAAGCGCGTCTTCCATATGGTGCCGGGCCTGGAGAACGCTGAGTTCTTCCGCTACGGTGTCATGCACCGTAATACCTTTGTCGACGCCCCGCACGTGCTCGATGGCACCTTTGCCGTGCCCGGCACCGGCGTGCGCCTGGCCGGTCAGATCACCGGCACCGAGGGGTACATGGAAGCCGTGGCGACGGGTCTGCTCGCGGCGCTCAACACCTATGCCGAGGCTATCGGGGCCGCGGGCGTCGAGCTGCCGCGTGTGGGCGCCCTGGGTGCGCTCGTGGGCTATGCGACCGATCCTGCCACCGTGGGCTATCAGCCTATGCATGTCAACTTTGGCCTGGTGCCGCCACTCGAGGATGGTAAGCGCCGCAGCAAGCGCGACCGCTACCAGGCCTATGCGGACCGTGCGCTCGAGGCCCTTGATGCCTATCTGGCCACTCGCCCCGATTTGTTTGGAGGCGACCGGTCATAGCCTTTGACCTGTACGACACCGTCGACTCGTTTATCGCCTATATCTCACGTGTCGAGGGACTTTCTCCCAACACGGTGACGGCCTATGGCTCGAGGCTGGAGCGTTTTGCTGCCTGGTGCGAGCGTGAGGATATAGATGCTTTCGCTGCCGACGTGCGCACCATTCGTCGCTATCTTGCCGAACTTTCGCGTGAGCAGGTGGCTCCCCGAACGCTTGCGGCACACCTGTCTGCCATTCGCTCGCTCTATCGGTGGATGGCTGCCGAGGGGGTCGTGGAGGGCGATGTGGTCTCGGCAATTTCCTCGCCCAAGCTCCCGCGCGATCTACCCGGTGTGCTGACGACCCAACAGGTGGAGGCGCTGCTCAAGACGCCTGATACCTCAACACCCGCGGGACTGCGCGATGCGGCGATGCTCGAGCTGCTCTATGCCTCGGGCGCCCGTATCTCTGAGCTCGCAGCACTCAATGTGGAGTCCATTGTGTGGTCCGAACGCACGCTGCGCCTGTGGGGCAAGGGGAGCAAAGAACGTATCGTCCCTCTGTATCGTCGCGCGCTCGAGGCGACGCGTCTCTATATCGAGGAGGGGCGGCCGGAGTTGCTCGCTCAGGCAAAGCGCCGTGACCCCACTACCGGGCCGCATCCGCTGCTTATATCGGCGCGCGGTAATCGCATGAGTGCCGCCATGCTCAGGCGGCGGTTCCATACTCTGGCGACACTCGCCGGCATTCCGGCCGACATCGCCCCGCATGCGATGCGCCATACCTTTGCGACCGACTTGCTCGAGGGCGGTGCGGACCTGCGCTCGGTTCAAGAGCTGCTGGGTCATGCGAGCCTGTCCACGACGCAGATCTACACGCACCTCACGCCCGATCGGCTCAAACGTGCCGTGGCTCAAGCCCATCCCCGAGGCGAATAGTGGCTGGGACGTCCCGCGCCGCACTCAGGTGTGTGGTTTTGATTGCGGGTTGGCAGGAAGATGCATTCCTGCTATCATTCATCGGGTTGCTTCACGGCAACAGGTTTTTATCACGCACGCGCGGCTACTTCATACCGTGGTGCCCGGGCTTTGGTAGCACATGTCCGGGTTGGTTTTGGAGGATGACCCCGCGCGGAGGCAAACCACAGGAGGTTTAACATGGCTACCAAGATTAATATCCGCACCCTGCTCGAGGCCGGCTGCCACTTCGGCCACCAGACCCGTCGCTGGAATCCCAAGATGAAGCCGTTCATCTTCGGTGAGCGCAACGGCATCTACATCCTCGACCTCAAGCAGACCATCCTCGACGCCGACCAGGCCTACACCTTCGTCAAGAACGTCGCCAAGGGTGGCAACGTGCTGTTCGTCGGCACCAAGAAGCAGGCTCAGGAGGCCGTCAAGAACGCTGCTGAGCGCGCCAACATGCCTTACATCAACCAGCGTTGGCTCGGCGGTATGCTGACCAACTTCGTCACCATCCGCTCCCGCATTAACCGCATGGAGGAACTCGAGGCTATGGTCGAGGACGGCCGCATGGCAGTGCTCCCCAAGAAGGAGCAGGCTGTGCTCGGCAAGGAGCTCACCAAGCTCCAGACCAACCTCGGTGGCGCCCGCGACATGAAGGGTCTGCCCCAGGCTCTCTTCGTCATTGACACCAAGCGCGAGGAGAACGCCATCAAGGAGGCCCAGCGCCTGAACATCCCCGTCGTCGCTCTGATCGACACCAACTCCGATCCCGACGAGGTCGAGTACGGCATCCCCTGCAATGATGACGCTATCTCCGCTGTCACCCTTATGTGCGAGCTCATGGCTGACGCCTGCCTCGCTGGCTCCGGCAAGGAGCAGGTCTCCGAGGCCGAGATGGCCGCTGAGCCCAAGGCCGAGTAAATCAGTCTTAGTTAATTCTTTTTCATCTCTTTGAAAGGAACCACAATGGCCCAGATTACCGCCGCTATGGTCAAGCAGCTCCGCGAGATGACCGACTCCCCGATGATGGAGTGCAAGAAGGCTCTCGTCGAGGCTGACGGCGACATGGACGCCGCTGTCGACGTTCTGCGCAAGAACGGCCTTGCCAAGGCTGCCAAGAAGGCTGGCCGTGAGACCAACGAGGGCGCTGTCGCCGCGTTCGTCTCCGAGGATGGCAAGACCGGCGCTCTGCTTGAGCTTTCCTGCGAGACCGACTTCGTTGGCTCCAACGCCAAGTTCACCGGCTTTGCTTCCAAGGTCGCCGAGGTTGTCGCTACCACCGAGCCTGCTAACGTCGACGCTCTGCTCGAGAAGCCGATGGGCGAGGAGACCGTTTCCTCCGAGCTCACCGAGATGATTCACATCATGGGCGAGAACATGAAGATCTCCCGCTTCGCTGCCCGCAAGGCTGAGAACGGTGCGCTCGCTTCTTACATCCACATGGGTGGTAAGATCGGCGTTCTCGTCGAGTTCGCCTTCGAGAAGGCTGAGACCGCTCAGGCTGAGTCCTTCAAGACCTTCGCTCACGACGTTGCCCTTCAGGTTGCCGCCGTCGCCCCGATCTGCGCTACCCGCGATCAGGTTCCGGCCGAGACCGTCGAGCACGAGAAGCAGATCTACATGGCTCAGGCTGCCGAGTCCGGTAAGCCCGAGGCCATTCAGGAGAAGATGGCTGTCGGCCGTCTGGAGAAGTTCTACAAGCAGTCCGTGCTCACCGAGCAGGAGTTCATCAAGGACAGCTCCCTCACCATCAAGAAGTACGCTGAGCAGGTCTCCAAGGAGCTCGGCGACACCATTACCGTCGTTGCCTTTGACCGTCTGGTCCGTGGCGAGTAAATAAGCTCTTGTAGCTGGTAATGAGCAGGCTGTGGGTTTTACTCACAGCCTGCTTTTTCATGGCTCTTCTTAGAGCCTTTGATAGAATGTTGAGAGTTCAATCTAAAGGAGGATCGCTTTGTCCGACATCCGATATAAACGCGTGCTTCTGAAGCTTTCCGGCGAAGCACTGATGGGCGACGGCCAATATGGCATCGACCCCAAGGTTACCGACCATCTTGCCAAACAGGTCAAGGAGCTGCTCGCCGTTGGCCATGAGGTCGGCGTCGTTGTCGGCGGCGGCAATATTTTCCGCGGCATGGCCGGCGCTGCCGGTGGCATGGAGCGTGCTCAGGCCGACTACATGGGCATGCTGGCAACCGTTATGAACGCGCTCGCCCTGCAGGATGCCTTCGAGCATAACGATGTTCCCTGCCGCGTGATGAGCGCTATCCAGATGAACGAGATCTGCGAGCCCTATATTCGCCGTCGCGCCATCAATCACCTTTCCAAGGGCAACGTCGTTATTTTTGCCGCCGGTTCGGGCAATCCGTACTTTACGACCGACACCGCCGCGGCTCTTCGTGCGTGCGAGATCGGCGCCGAGATTCTGATTAAAGCCACCAAGGTTGACGGCATCTACGACAAGGATCCCGTCAAGTGTGCCGACGCCGTCCGGTTTGACAAGATCACCTACCATGAGGTGCTCGTCCGCGGTCTGCAGGTTATGGATTCCACGGCTACGGCACTGTGCCAGGATAACCGTATGCCGATTTTGGTCCTCAACATCGATGGCGAGGACACCGTCAAGCGCGCGCTTTCGGGTGAGCCCGTCGGCACGCTCGTCTATCAGGAGGATTAAGCATGGCAGAGAACATCACCGCCCATATGGACAAGTCGCTCGAGTCCCTCAAGCATAACTTCTCCAAGGTTCGTACCGGCCGCGCCAACGCTAACATTCTGTCCGACATCACCGTCGATTATTACGGTGTTCCCACGCCGGTCACGCAGGTTGCCGCCGTCAAGACCCCCGAGGCCCACATGCTGCTCATCGAGCCGTGGGACAAGGCGCTTATCAATGCTATCGTCAAGGCCATCGGCGCTTCCGATCTGGGTATTACCCCCAACTCCGATGGCACCGTCGTTCGTCTGCCGTTCCCGGCTCCCACCGAGGAGCGCCGTCGCGAGCTCGTCAAGGAGTGCCGCGAGTACGCCGAGCAGGCCAAGGTGTCTATCCGTAACATCCGTCGCGACTTCAACAACAAGCTCGAGCGCGATGAGGAACTCACCGAGGACGATGTCCGTCGCGAGCAGGCCAAGGTCCAGAAGCACACCGATGAGTATGTCGCCAAGGTCGAGGAGCTTCTGAAGGAAAAAGAAGCCGAGGTCATGGAGATCTAAGGTGCAATACGACGAGCATAAACTGGTCGAGTACTTTGCCGACGCCCCTGCGGGCGTCGGTTTTTCCGACCTTGACCTCAATAACATTCCGCACCATATCTCGTGCATCATGGACGGCAACGGTCGTTGGGCCACGTCGCGCGGTCTTGCGCGCACTGAGGGCCACAAGGCGGGTATCGTCTCCCTTCGCGAGATTATTACCGCCTGCGTGCGTCTGGGCGTCGACGTGCTTTCGGCCTATGCTTTTTCTACCGAAAACTGGAACCGCCCGCAGCACGAGGTCAACGTCTTGATGCACCTGTTTGCCAAGACGTTTATCGACGAGCTGCCGCTTCTGAAGCGCGAAAATGTGCGCGTAGTCTTTTTGGGTGACATTTCCGCGCTGCCCAAGAAGACTCGCGACGTTTTTGAGCGCGGTCTTGCCGAGTGCGCCGATCACACCGGTATGACGCTGGCGCTGGCCGTTAACTACGGTGCCCGTGCTGAGATCACCCGCGCTGTCCGCCAGATCGCGCTTGATGCGGCTGCCGGCAAGATTGATCCCGCCGCTATCGACGATGATATGGTTGCTTCGCACCTGTACACCGCCGGTCTTCCCGATCCGGAGCTCGTGATTCGCACTTCTGGCGAGTTGCGTCTTTCGAATTACCTGCTGTGGCAGGTTGCCTATTCCGAATTCTACGTCACCGATACCTATTGGCCCGACTTTGATCGTTGGGGCCTTGTCGACGCCATTTTGGCCTATCAGGGCCGTGACCGTAGGTTTGGTGGACTGAGCAAGACCGAGGAGGCTTAATCGTGTCCGATCGTCCCAAGGCATCTGCTCCCAAGACGCCAGTTTCCGCGGCGCCTGCGCGCAAGGCTGCCACTGCGGGAGCGCCTGCAGCGAAGAGCGGCACCGGTTCGTGGCTGGCGGGCTTTATTACCCGTGCCGCCGCCGGTATCGTCTACGCCGTTGTCTTTATCCTGTGCCTGGTTTTGGGTATCGTGCCCACGGCCATCTTTGTTTCTGTCATGAGCGGTCTGTGCTGCTATGAGTTTTTCCGTATGACAAGGCTCGATGGCAAGATGGCTAACGAGCGCATGGGTATCGCTGCCGCCGTACTCTTTCCGCTGTCGGCGTTGGGCGATTCGATGTTGCTGAATGCCCTGCTTTTTGCCTTGATGCTCGCTGTGGGCATTTGGTATGTCTGGTCGCCGCGTACCCGCATCTCTGATGTGGCCGTGACGCTCATGGGTCCCATCTACACTGGCTTTATGCTGTCGGCTATCGTGCTGCTGCGCGATGCCGTGCCCGGTTTTGCCGGCGCCCTGCTTTCAGTGGGCGTTTGCGCGTCCCTTTGGGTCTCCGATTCGTTTGCCTACATCGTGGGCAGCCGTATCGGCAAGCACAAGATGGTTCCCAAGATCTCCCCCAAAAAGAGCTGGGAGGGGTTTGCCGGCGGCATCTTGGGCTCGGTTTTGATTTGGCTCATCCTGTGGGCGACGCACTTCTACAAGCTCAGCCTGCCCTATGCGCTGCTGTGCGGCGTGGTCGTTTCCATTCTGGGCGTTATCGGCGACCTTATCGAGTCGCGCATCAAGCGCGGTGTGGGCGTCAAGGATTCCGGCAACCTTATCCCGGGCCACGGCGGAATGCTCGATCGTAGCGATTCGCTTATCTTCGGTTGCATCACCGCACAGCTGTTGCTGATGATCGGAGGCGTGCTGTAATGTCCTTCCAGACGACGTATGGCCCCGATGGACGCCTTCGCGTTGCCATCCTGGGTTGTACGGGCTCTATCGGCACCCAGGCGCTCGATGTGTGCCGCCAGCATGCCGATCGCCTGCAGGTGACGGCGCTGTCCGTTAATTCCAGCACCTCGGAGCTCGTTGCCGCTGCCCGCGAGTTCTCGGTTCCGGCGGTTGCCGTTGCCGATGTCGCTCATGGCGATGACGCCGTGCTGCAGGAGTTGCCCGAGGGCACACAGCTCGGCGTTGGCGCGCAGGCGGTTTGCGAGCTCGCGCGTCGCGACGATGTCGACTGCGTGCTCGTCGCTATTGTGGGCGCCGCCGGTCTCGAGGCGAGCCATGCGGCCTTGACCTCGAATAAGCGCCTTGCCCTTGCCAACAAGGAGTCCCTCGTCGTCGGTGGCGACTTGCTTATGCCGTTAGCGCAACCGGGCCAGCTTATTCCGGTCGACTCTGAGCATTCCGCCATCTACCAGTGCTATCTGGGGGAGAACCCGCGCGAGGCCCAGTGCATTTGGCTCACCTGCTCGGGCGGTCCGTTCTTTGGCCGCACGCGCGACGAGCTCGATCGCGTGACGCGTGCCGATGCCCTCGCGCATCCCACGTGGGCCATGGGTGCCAAGATCACCATTGACTCCGCCACCCTCATGAACAAGGGCCTGGAGCGCATTGAGGCCATGCATCTGTTTAACTGCGACCTCGATTTCATTAACGTGGTCGTGCAGCGTCAGTCCAAGATTCACTCTATGGTCGAGTTCGCCGACGGCTCCGTGATGGCGCATCTCGGTGCATCCGACATGCGTATTCCCATCCAGTTCGCGTTCTCGTATCCCGAGCGTTGGGATACTCCGGCGCCTCGTATCGATTTCCGCGAGCTGGGGCAGCTCACGTTTGATGCTGCCGACATGGATACCTTCCGCTGTCTGGCACTGGCCGAGCGTGCCGGCAAGACGGGTGGCACCATGCCGTGCGTGCTCAATGCCGCCAACGAGGTCGCCGTCGATGCCTTCCTGCACGATGGCTGCAGCTTTACCGATATCGATCGCATTGTGGAATCCTGCATGGACGCCCACGATATGCAGGTGGTCGATTCGTTTGAGCAGCTTCGCGACATCGATGCGTGGGCGCGTGAAAAGGCTGCGCAGGTGCTCGCCGCAACCCGTTCCTAACCCATAAGGATTGCTTTTTCGTTTTATGGATACTGTTCTGAGCGTTCTCTCATCGGTCTTTTGGGGCCTGCTGATGCTTTCCGTCCTCGTGTTTTTGCACGAGGGCGGCCACTTTTTGGCGGCGCGTGCCTGCGGCGTCCGTGTGACCGAGTTCTTTTTGGGTCTGCCGTGCCGCTTTGACATCCATTACACGTCGCGTCGCATTGGAACCAAGTTTGGCGTGACCCCGCTGCTGCTGGGTGGCTACGCTGCCATCTGCGGTATGGATCCGACCGATGTTTCGTGCGCCGACCGCGTGCTCGCGGCTATCTATCGTCATGGTCGCGTGGCCGTGGCCGACCTTGCTGTCGAGCTCGAGCTTTCCGAGGAGGATGTGCTCGAGGCATGCGCCCTTTTGCTGGGCTGGGGCTCCATCGCGCCCTGGTATGAGGAAGGGGAGAAGCCCTCGCCGAGCTACTATCCCACCAAATATCAGACGTTGCCGCGAGACAAGGCAGGCTATACCACCTTTGATGGTCGCCGTTTCGATCGCGAACATGCGACTGCCGAGGGCGATGTGTGGGAGCTGCCGTGCGGCGAGGCCGAGTTCCTTGCGCAAGAGCGCTCGCACACCTATCTTGGCCAAGGCTTTCTCAAGCGCGCCTTTATGCTGCTCGCGGGCATTATCGTCAATATCTTGACGGGTTTTTTGCTCCTTATGAGCATCTATTCCATTGCGGGTGTCACCGTGCCGATGGATACCAACGTGATCGGTCAGGTTGACGAGGGGTCTATTGCCGCCAAGGCGGGTATCGAGGGCGGTGACGCGATCCTTTCGGTTGACGGTGTCTCATGTTCCACTTGGATGGATGTCTACGATGCCATCGGCAAGGCTGCCGGTAAGGACGATATTGCTATTGAGTATGAGCGCGATGGCAAGCAGTGCTCGACCTCGGTCGCACTCAAAGAGGACGAACGTCTGGGCGTTTATGCCTCTACGCAGGTGGTCCGTTTGGACCCCATCACCTCGGCGCGCCTCTCCTTCTCGTATGTTGCGCAGACAGCGGAGGGCGTGATGCGCCTGCTCCAGCCGCAGCATACGATGGAGATCCTCGATCAGTCCTCTTCGATCGTGGGTATTAGCGTCATGTCCTCGCAGGCTGCTGCTGCCGGCCCTGCCACGTTCCTTTCGTTTGCCGCCCTCATTTCATTCTCGCTTGGCTTTATGAACTTGCTGCCCATCCCCCCGCTCGACGGCGGCAAGCTAGTCATCGAGATCATTCAGAAGATTGCGGGCCGCGAGCTTCCGCTCAAGGTCCAGGCGATTGTGAGCTATGTGGGCATCGCGCTCTTTGCGCTGCTGTTTGTCTATATGCTTCGTTCCGACATCCTTCGATTTATTTTGTAGGGGAGTGTTTGGATTGTCTTTATCCCATCCTTTGCCTCGCGAGCTGACGCGCCCCGTGCATGTGGGCGGCGTGCAGATCGGTGGCGGCGCGCCGGTGGTGGTCCAATCTATGACCTGCACCGATACCGCTGATGCCCAGGCAACGCTTGCGCAAGTGTGCGCGTTGGCGCAGGCTGGCTGCGATATCGTGCGCGTGAGCGTGCCTACCGAGGCTGCGCTCGAGGGCTTTCGCACGATTTGTGCCGAGTCTCCGGTGCCAATCGTCGCCGATATCCATTTTAACCATAAGCTTGCCATTGGCGCTGTCGAGGCTGGTGCCTCTAAGCTGCGCATCAACCCCGGCAATATCGGCGATTGGGCTAAGGTCGATGCCGTCATCGATGCCGCGGGTGCCGCGGGCTGCGCGATTCGCATTGGCGTGAACGCGGGCTCGCTTGAGCAAGATATTGCCGAGCGCGACGACCTCACGCAGCCCGAAAAGCTCGTGATGTCGAGCGAACGCTTTGTGCGGCACTTTGAGGACCGTGGGTTTACCAACATCGTGCTATCCGCCAAGGCCCATAGCGTACAGACGACACTTGATACCTATCGCGCCCTGTCGCGCGAGATACCGCATGTTCCGCTCCACCTGGGCGTGACGGAGGCGGGGACCAAGCTTCAGGGCACCATCAAGAGCTCTGTAGGCTTGGGCATCTTGCTTTCCGAAGGCATCGGTGACACGATGCGTGTGTCGCTCACGGCCGATCCGGTTGAGGAGCCGCCGGTCGCCTGGGGAATTCTACAGTCGCTGGGCCTGCGTCGCCGTGGTCCCGAGATTGTCTCGTGCCCCACGTGCGCCCGCTGCCAGGTTAACCTGATTCCCATCGCCGAGGAGGTCACCGAGCGGCTTAAGAACTATTCCGCGCCGCTTTCGATCGCCGTGATGGGATGTGCGGTCAACGGCCCCGGAGAGGCATCTGACGCCGACCTGGGTGTTGCCTGCGGACGTGGTCAGGGCCTGCTCTTTTCGCATGGCCAGATCATTGGTAAAGTAGCTGAGGATCAAATTGTCGACGCGCTTATGGCCGAGGTCGACAAACTTATTGAGGAGAAATAAATGACCCGAGCAATGTATATGTCTAAGCTCTATGCGCCGACGCTCAAAGAGGATCCGGCGGATGCCGAGCTAGCGAGCCACCGTCTGCTGCTTCGCGCTGGCATGATCCGCAAGGAGGCCGCCGGCCTGTATTCCTATCTGCCGCTCGCTTGGCGCTCGATCCGCAAGATCGAGAACATCGTGCGCGACGAGATGGATGCCGCCGGTGCTCAGGAGCTCATGATGCCCATCATGGTCGATGCCGAGCTGTGGCGTGAGTCCGGCCGTATCGATGCCTATGGCAAGGAGCTTGTGCGCTTTGACGACCGTCATGGTCGCGAGTTCGTGCTGGGCCCCACGCACGAGGAGACCGTCACGGCCCTGGTGCGCAATGAGTTGCGTTCCTACAAGCAGCTGCCAGTGAACCTCTATCACATCCAGGATAAGTTCCGCGACGAGTTCCGTCCCCGTTTTGGCCTGATGCGCGGTCGCGAGTTCATCATGAAGGACGCCTACAGCTTCTCTGCTACGCAGGAGAGCCTGCAGGAGGAGTACGACAAGATGAAGCAGGCCTATGCCAACATTTGCGAGCGCTGCTACATCAAGGCTCTGCCCGTTGTCGCCGACTCCGGCGAGATCGGTGGCGATACCTCCGTCGAGTACATGGCTTTGGCCGACGCTGGCGAGGCTTCGCTCGTCTACTGCGACGATTGCGGCTTCGCTGCCGACGATGAGGCCGCAAGCACCAAGGTCGTTGTGACCGAGGGTCCTGGCGACGGTACGCTTACCAAGGTCGAGACTCCGGGCTTGGGCACCATCGAGGCCGTTGCAAAGTTCTTCGGCTTCCCCGAGAACGGCACGCGCAAGTCTCTGGCACTCCTCGACGCCGAGGGCAAGCCCGTCGTGGCCATTGTTCCGGGCGACCACGAGCTCAACGATTGCAAGGCCGAGCATGTCTTTGGCAAGGCCTATCGCATGATGACTGATGAGGAGCTCCAGACCTACGGTCTGCATAAGGGCTTTATCGGACCGGTTAACCTGCCCGAGGGCATTCGCCTGGTGTGCGACGAGAGCCTGCGCGAGTCCAAGCAGTGGGCCTGCGGTGCCAACGAGGTCGATTATCACTTTACCGGTGCCTGCCCCGAGCGCGACTTTACCGTCGACGAGTGGGCCGACCTGGTAACCGTCGTTGCCGGCGATCCCTGCCCGCACTGCGGCAAGCCGCTCTCTGCTGCTCGCGGCATCGAGGTCTCGCAGGTCTTCCAGCTGGGTACCAAGTATTCCGAGGCCATGGGCGCCACCTTTATGGACGAGGACGGCAAGGAGAAGCCGCTTATCATGGGTTGCTACGGCGTTGGTGTGTCCCGCTCGCTTGCTGCCGTCGTGGAGCAGCACAACGACGAACACGGCATCGTCTGGCCGGTCTCCGTTGCCCCGTACGAGGTCACGGTGATTCCGCTCGATCCCAAGAAGGAGGAGTGCGCTACCGTCTGTGAACAGATCGTCGACGGTCTGTGCGCCGAGGGTATCGAGGTCGTCGTCGACGACCGCGATGAGCGTCCCGGCTTTAAGTTTGCCGATAACGACCTCATGGGCTTCCCGTATCAGGTGGTGCTCGGCAAGCGCGGCCTTAAGAGTGGCACCGTTGAGCTCAAGGACCGTGCCTCGGGCGAGCGCGAGGACGTGGCGATCGATGAGGTCGTCGCCAAGGTTTCCAAGCTTGTGAAGGCGGCACGCCGTTAATCGGCGATTTCACATGTAGTTCGAAATACGGGACGGCCCCGCATTTCTCCAGATCGGGGACATGTGGGGTCGTCCTTTTATCTTGTGGCATGCTCGATATCTAAAAGGAAAACCCCACAGCCCTAATGAGCTGCGGGGTTTTCATTTGTGCCTCCGATGCGAAATAAATCGCTCAGATATTACTGATAATCGACGACGTCGATCCAGTTCTTCAGGAACTCATCGTTCACGTTGCGCTTACGAGCGAGCTCGGAAGCGGCGACGATGCTCGTCCACTGACGCACGACCTGCATGGGCATGTCGGCGCGGTCGCAGTAGAGCTCCAAGTAGGCCTCAGCCTGGTCCTTGCTGTTGAGGGCGAAGAGCAGGTAGGTGGTGGCAACGTCGGCAGCAGGGGAGCCCTGGGTGGCGTGTGCCCAGTCGCACACATAGAGCTGGCCGTCGTCGCCGACGATGACGTTGGAGGGGTTGAAGTCGCCGTGGCAGACCTTGAACTCCTTGGTCATGCCGTCCAGACGCTCCTGAAGGTTGTAGCGCGTGGTGGCATTGAGCTGATCAAGGCTGTCGATCATGCGGGCGAACTTGTCGCGCTGACGGTTGAGCAGCGGGGAGGTATAGCCGTGGATCTCGATCTGGAGGTCGACGAACATCTCGAGATACTCACCAAAGCGCTGGGGCTCAGCAGTCATCTTCTCGGCAAGGGTGGTGCCCGGAACCTTCTCGGTCACGAGCGCCCAGCCGTTGGCGTTCTCGAGCTGAGAAACCTCGAGAGCCTTGGGGCTGCGGATGCCGCACTCATTGATGCGGGCAAGATTCAAAGCCTCGTTGAACACGTCGGAGACGGGCTTGGTCTCGTTAAAGACCTTGACGATCTTGTCGCCCAGGTCGTAAACGACCTTGTTGCCACGGCGGACGAGCTCGGTCTTGGAATCGGGTAGCAGCATGGTTGCATCCTTTCAACGATGCGATAGAAGCGACGGCGGGGGTGTATGAAACACCCGTGCACCCCCGCCGTTAAAAACCGTGCTAAAACTAGCAGACGGCGTAATCCTGAGGCTCGCGGCCGTAGTAGGCGTCCAGGTAGAGCTCCTTGATCTCGCTCATGAGCGGGTAGCGCGGGTTAGCGCCGGTGCACTGGTCGTTGAATGCCTGCTCGGTCATCTCGTCGAGGGTGTCGAGGAAGTACTGCTCGTCAACACCGTAGTCGGCGATGGTCTTCTTGACGCCGATGAAGTCCTTGAGCTCCTCGAGTTTCGTGATGAAGTTCTCGAAGACCTCCTTGTCGTCCTTGCCCTCGATGCCGCAGTACTTGGCCATCTCGGCGTAGTTATGCAGCGCGTTGGGGTAAGGATACTGGGAGAAGGTACCCATCTTAACGGGAGCCTCGGCGGCGTTGTAGCGCATGACGCGCGTCAGGATGACGGCGTTGGCGATGCCGTGGGGCAGGTGATGGAAGGCGCCGAGCTTGTGGGCCATGGAGTGGTTGAGGCCCAGGAAGGCGTTGGCGAAGGCCATACCGGCCATGCAGGAGGCGTTGTGCATCTCCTCGCGGGCGTGTGGGTCCTTGGCGCCGTTCGTGAAGCTGGAGGGCAGGTTCTCAAAGACGAGCTTAGCAGCGCGCTCGGAGAGGCCCTTGGTGTAGTCGGAAGCCATGATGGAGACGTAGGACTCGATGGCGTGGGTCATGACGTCGATGCCGGAGGCAGCGGTCAGGCCGCGCGGGGCGGTCATGCAGTTGTCGGCGTCGACGATAGCCATGTTGGGGAGCAGCGCGTAGTCGGCGAGCGGCCACTTGATGCCGGTCTCCTTGTCGGTGATGATGGCGAACGGCGTGCACTCGGAGCCGGTACCCGAGGAGGTCGGGACGGCGACGAAGTAGGCCTTCTTGCCCATCTCGGGGAAGGTGAAGATGCGCTTGCGGATGTCCATGAAGTCCATGGCCATGTCCTCAAACTTGCACTCGGGGTGCTCGTACATCATCCACATGATCTTGCCGGCGTCCATAGCGGAGCCACCGCCGACGGCGATGATCACGTCAGGCTCAAAGAGAGCCATCTGCTTGGCGCCGCGACGTGCGCACTGCAGCGACGGATCGGGCTCGACGTCGTAGAAGCAGTCGTGGGCGATGCCCATCTCGTCGAGCTTGGCCTCGATGGCGCGGGTGTTGCCATTCTTGAAGAGGAACTGGTCGGTGACGATGAAGGCGCGCTTCTTGCCCATGACGGTACCGAGCTCGTCGAGGGCGACGGGCGTGGAACCCTTCTTGAAGTAGACCTTCTCGGGAGCGCGGAACCACAGCATGTTCTCACGGCGCTCGGCCACAGTCTTAACGTTGATCAAGTGCTTCACCCCAACGTTCTCGGAGACGGAGTTGCCGCCCCAGGAGCCGCAGCCCAGGGTCAGAGACGGCTTCATGCCAAAGTTGTACAGGTCACCGATGCCGCCGTGCGAAGACGGGGTGTTGATGACGATACGGCAGGCCTTCATGACGTGCTCGAACAGGCTGATCTTCTCGGCCTGGGCGGGGTGCACGTACAGAGAGGCGGTGTGGCCCGGGCCACCGGCGAGCACCAGGTGCTCGGCCTTGTCGACGGCCTCCTGGAAGTCCTTGGCGTGGTACATGGCCAGGACCGGGGAGAGCTTCTCGTGGGAGAACTCCTCCTTGGCGGGGTCGGTGGAGGTGACCTCGGCGATCAGGATCTTGGTCTTGGCAGGAACCTCGATGCCGGCGAGCTCGGCGATCTTGGCGGCAGCCATGCCGGGGATGCGGTGATCGAGGGCGCCGTTCTTGAACATGGCGGCACGCAGGGCCTCCATCTCGGCACCCTGCTTGACGAAGTAGCAGCCACGCTTCTGGAACTCGGCCTTGACCTGGTCATAGATGGTGTCGATGACGGTCACGGACTGCTCGGAAGCGCAGATCATGCCGTTGTCGAAGGTCTTTGAGTGGATGATGGAGTTGACGGCGAGCAGCACGTCGGCGGTGTCGTCGATGACGACCGGGGTGTTACCGGCGCCGACGCCCAGGGCGGGCTTGCCCGAGGAGTAGGCGGCCTTGACCATGCCCGGGCCACCGGTGGCGAGGATGATGTCGACGTCGCGCATGACCATGTTGGTCAGCTCGATGGAGGGGACATCGACCCAGCCGATGATGCCCTCGGGGGCGCCGGCCTTGACGGCGGCGTCAAGCACGAGCTTGGCGGCGGCGATGGTGCACTTGGCGGCTGCCGGGTGCGGGGAGATGATGATGCCGTTGCGGGTCTTCAGGCTGATCAGCGTCTTGAAGATCGCAGTGGAGGTGGGGTTGGTCGTCGGGATGACGGCGCCCACGATGCCGATGGGCTCGGCGATCTTGGTGATGCCGTAGGCCTCGTCGCGCTCCAGGACACCACAGGTCTTGGTGTTCTTGTAAGCGTTGTAGATGTACTCTGCGGCGTAGTGGTTCTTGATGACCTTGTCCTCAAGAACGCCGCGGCCGGTCTCCTCGATGGCCATCTTCGCCAACGGGATACGAGCCTTGTTGGCGGCCATGGCGGCCTCATAGAAGATCTTGTCGACCTGCTCCTGCGTGTACGTAGCAAAAAGCGCCTGGGCCTCTCGCATCTGAGCGAGCTTAGCCTCAAGCGCCTCTACGTTGTCCACAATTGCGGGAGTAGTGTTTTCCGGTGACTTTTTCACCATTTGTGTCTCCTTGCGATCGGAGATTTACCCTACGTCTTGCATGATAGCAAGAAATTATTCGGCGAACGGTAAGATTCCCGTAAAAGGCACACTAAAACGCTTTAACAAACTGAAGCGTTTTAACTAAAACTATCTGCCAGTGCATCGTCCCGCTCATTGGGGACAGACTTACATGAGTGGTTTCACTCATTGGGGACAGACATCGATTTGCCATTTTGCCGTTCTGGGCCTGTTTTTGCCGCTCATTGGATATAAATAGGTCACAGGCTCAGCATTTCGCGTTGCTTCTCTCCTTTTAGGTGTTGCCTGTACAGCTTTGAAAGGAGAGATTATGCCCCGATGCGCCCGCGCCGTTTCGATTACCGGCTATTACCACGTCTTTGACCGCGGCAACTCCAAACAGATTATTTTTGAAGATGATTCCGACCGCTATCGTTTCCTATCGGATATCTCGGACAGGTTTGCGCGCCTTGAAGTGGCGGTGTTGGCTTGGTGCCTTATGGACAACCACTTTCATTTGATGGTTGATGATCCATTTGACAACCTTTCAAAGGCAATGCAGTGCGCGCTGACGGCCTATGCCAAGTATTTCAATGGGAAAACCGGAAGAACGGGCCACCTGTTTGATAATCGCTATTCGCGGGTCGCGGTCGAGTCGGACACGCAGGCGGTGCAGTTGCTCGATTATATCCATCTCAATCCCGTGAAAGGTGCGCTCGACTCGCTTGATGCCTACCGCTGGTCAAGCTACAAGGCATACCAGCTGGGATACGATCCCTTTGATATCTGCGATGCGGCCCCCATGCTCGATATTGTCGGGGGTTCCCGTCGCTATTGCGAGCATCTTAAGGAAGTTGCCGAGCGGATCTGGTCAGTTGAGATTCTTCCGCGTCGACGGATTCCCGACGAGGATGCCCTTACCGTCGCACACGAGGCCCTGCCGAGCATTGATCCTGCGCTGCTCAAGGCCCTGCCACGCCCCGAACGCGATGCCTGTCTGCTAAGGCTCAGGCGGGCCCATCTTACGGTCAAGCAAATTGCCCGTATCACCGGTATCGGCGCTACAAGCGTAACCAAGGCCACCACAGGCTGGAACGAGGCGGCCTGAGGTATGGATTGGGGCCGATCGATGCACTGTGAGCTTAGGAAAGCATTCATCTAAGTCTGTCCCCAATGCGTGAAAACACTCATGTAAGTCTGTCCCCAATGAGTGCAAAAAGGCGCCCTCCGTGGGGGAGGACGCCTTTGGTAAGTTCTATATGAACGCGAGGTCTTTGACCCGGAGAGTCCGAGGTACTTGTTGGTAAGACCTTATTTAGGAGCGCGCAACCTTGCCAGACTTAAGGCAGGTGGAGCAAACGTTCATCTTGCGACGGTGACCATCGACGACGACGTAGACGCGCTGGATGTTGGGGCGGAACTTACGGTTGGTGACGCGGTGAGAGTGGCTGATGGAGCGACCGGCAACGGGGTGCTTACCGCAAACTTCGCAAACTTTGGACATAACTGACCCTCCTTGGGCGACAAACGAACATGTCGCGTTAACAAACAAGCCTGAACTATAGCACAGAAGTCGCTCCCTGTGCGCAATCTACACAGAGATATTCCTCTTTTGGCGATAGTGCCCACGCTACGGCCCTGGACGTAGATCCGATTTGCGTGCAGCAGAGGGGATTATGCCAGCTCGTGCGTGTGTTTTCAAGCTCGTCCCACAAATATATATAGGTTTATGGAGCGCCTGCGCACGTTTACGGATTGCTCTGTATTTATGCTCGCAATTAAGCTCGAGGTTGGCTACACTATCCCTTGACCATTAAAGGGGTACGAGATACCCACATGGAATTACATAGCTGCCAAAGAGCAGCCTTTCCTGTGGGTGTCTGGTCCGCTTAAGCGGTCGGGCATCTATTTTTTTGACTGTGTCAGCAGTCAAGACATGTGAGGAAGGAGATCGATGGGCACGACTTCCCCCAAGGCGGTCATCATGGACGAGACCGCCGTCAATCGAGCGATGACCCGCATTGCGCACGAGATTCTCGAGCGCAACGAGGGCTGTGAAGACCTCGCTCTGGTCGGCATCGTCACGCGCGGCGACCTTCTGGCAAAGAAGCTCGCCGAGGAGATCAAGGAGATCGAGGGCGTCGACGTTCCGCTCGGTAGCCTCGACATCAGCTTCTACCGCGATGACTACGCTACCAATTTTGCTCCCGCGATCCACGCTACCAACATTCCCTTCAGCGTCGACGGCAAGCGCGTCGTGCTGGTGGACGACATCCTGTATACGGGCCGTACTATCCGCGCCGCTCTGGATGCTGTCATGGACCTGGGCCGTCCGAGCCGCATCGAGCTGGCAGTTCTCGTTGACCGCGGTCACCGTGAGCTCCCCATCTCGCCGGACTTTGTCGGCAAGAACGTTCCCTCGTCGCATGAGGAGAACGTGCACCTATATATGAAGGAAGTAGACGGCCGCACCGCTGTCGAGATTAACGACGTCGCGCCGGGTTCCCATGTGGGCTCCGCGCCGCTGGGAGGTGAGTAGTACCGTGGCGTTCAACCATAAGCACCTGATCGACATTACCGAGTACTCCGAAGAGGACATCAAGCTCATCCTCGAGACCGCCAAGGCGTTCTCCGAGGTCAACGAGCGTGCGATCAAGAAGGTCCCCACGCTCAAGGGCAAGACCATCGTCAACATGTTCAACGAGCCCTCGACGCGCACCCGCAGCTCCTTCGAGCTCGCCGAGAAGCGCCTTTCGGCCGACAGCCTCAACTTTGGCGGCTCCTCGACCTCCACGGTCAAGGGCGAGAGCCTCGTCGACACCGTCGAGACCCTCAACGCCTACAAGATTGATTGCATCGTCGTTCGCGATAAGCACGCCGGTGCTCCCTACATCGTCACGCAGAACTCGCCCGCGAGCGTTATCTGCGCCGGCGACGGCAAGCACAACCATCCTACGCAGGCCCTGCTCGACCTGTACACCATCTGGGAGCACAAGGGTGACTTCCACGGTCTGAAGGTCGCTGTCGTCGGCGATATCGCGCACTCCCGTGTCTGCGGCTCGCTGATCCCCGCCCTTAAGATCATGGGCTGCGAGACCTACGCTGTCGCCCCCGGCACGCTGCTGCCGCCGGCGCCCGAGGTTCTGGGTTGCGACCACGTGACGAGCGACCTCGATTCCGTCCTGCCCGAGCTGGACGTCGTCTACATGCTGCGCGTGCAGCAGGAGCGCCTTGAGGGCGCTCCGTTCCCCACGATTCGCGAGTATCACAAGCTCTTCGGCCTGACCAAGGACCGCGAGAAGCTCATGAAGCCCGATACGATCATCTGCCACCCGGGCCCCATCAACCGCGGCGTCGAGTTCGACTCCTATATGGCCGACCACCCGCAACGCTCCGTCATCCTGGAGCAGGTCTACGCCGGTATCTGCGTGCGTATGGCTATCCTGTATCTGCTGCTTGGAGGTGCCGATAATGGCCTTGCTTCTTAAGAATGCCCACGTCGTCGACCCGTCTGTCGAGCTTGACGGTGTCGTTGACGTCCTGATTGACGGCGACAAGATCGCCGAGGTCGGCGAGAATCTCGCCGTCGAGGGAGCCGAGGTCCGCGACCTTTCCGGCAAGTACCTCGTCCCCGGCCTGGTGGATATGCACGTTCACCTTCGCGAGCCCGGCTACGAGGTCAAAGAGGACATCGAGAGCGGCACTCGCGCAGCTGCCAAGGGCGGCTTTACCGGTGTGTGCTCCATGCCCAACACCGATCCCGTCACCGATAACGGCACCGTCGTGGAGTTCGTCAAGTCCCGCGCTGCCGAGGTCGGTCACTGCCGCGTCTATCCGTCGGGCGCCATGACCCGCGGTCTTAAGGGCGAGGCCATGTCCGAGATGGGCGATATGGTCGCCCATGGCGCCGTCGCCTTCACCGACGACGGTCGCGGCGTGCAGGGCGCGGGCATGCTCCGTCGCTGCATGGACTACGGCAAGATGTTCGGCAAGGTCTTTATGAGCCACTGCCAGGACGAGGACCTGGTCGGCCACGGCCAGATCAACGAGGGCAAGGTCTCGACCCGTCTGGCTCTCGAGGGCTGGCCGGCTGCCGGCGAGGAGCTCCAGATCGCCCGCGACATCGAGATCGCCAAGCTGACTGGTGCCAAGCTGCACATCCAGCACATCTCCACCGCCCATGGCCTGGAGATCGTGCGTGCCGGTAAGGCCGCTGGCGTTCAGGTTACCTGCGAGGCCACCCCGCACCACATGTTCCTGACCGAGAACGACCTGGACGAGACCTACAACACCTCTCTCAAGGTCAATCCGCCGCTGCGTACCGATGAGGACGCTGAGGCAATCCGTCAGGGTGTCATCGACGGTACCGTCGACGCTATCGTTACCGACCACGCTCCCCACACCCCGTGGGAGAAGGCCCGCGAGTTCGAGCTCGCGCCCTTTGGAATGATTGGCCTCGAGACTTCGCTGTCGCTCGTGCTCACTGAGCTGGTCAACACGGGCAAGATGAGCGTGAGCCGCATGGTCGAGCTCATGGCCATCAAGCCGCGTGAGATTCTGGGCCTCGATCAGGTTCAGGTCAAGGCGGGCTCTGTCGCCGACCTGACCGTGTTCGACCCCTCCGCAACCTGGACGGTTGGCGAGGACGGTTACGAGTCGCGCGCCGAGAACTCCGGTTTTGCCGGCCGCACGCTCACCGGTCGTGCCACCGATGTATTTGTCGGTGGCAAGCAGACGCTCGCCGACGGCTGCATCTGCTAGCATAGCCTTATCGCTTTTGTGCGCGGCGCCCTTGCGGTGCCGCGCTTTCTGTTCGTTTAGACCATGCAACCGCATGGGGGATTGGAGCGTCTATGCCCACACCTTCCACTGCACGCATGCACGACTTCGAGGTCGTCTCGAACCAGGAGATCGCCGACGGCATCTTCTCGCTCGTAATCTCGGCCCCCAAGCTTGCAAGTGCGCTCAAGCCCGGTCAGTTTGTGAACATTGCCGTGCCCGGCGATGCCTCCTCGCTGCTTCGCGTGCCCCTGAGCTTCTATCGCGCCGACGCCGAGGCCGGCACCGTCGAGCTGTGGTACGCCGTCGTGGGCGACGATACCCGCCGTTTGTCCCAGATGGGCCCTGGCTCCACCTCTAACCTGTTGGGCCCCGGTGGCCGTGGCTGGATGGTACCCGAGGGCACCAGGAAGGCACTGCTCGTCGCCGGTGGCATCGGCGTTCCGCCTGTGCTGTGTCTTGCCGGCATGCTTGCCGAGCAGGGTGTTGATGTGGACGTGTGCCTGGGCTTTGGCACCGCTTCCAAAGTCGTGGGTGTCGATGAGTTCCGTGCGCTGGGCGCCACGGTTAACGTGTGCACCGACGACGGTTCGCTCGGCACGCACGGTTTTTGCACCGATCCGGCAGCCGAGCTGCTTGGAGAGGGCGGCTACGACTACGTCGCCAGCTGCGGCCCCGCCGTCATGATGAAGAAGGTCGCCGCCGCTGCCGCCGAGGCCGGTGTGTACTGCGAGGTGTCGCTCGAGCGCATGATGAGCTGTGGCTTTGGCGCCTGCAACACCTGCAATGTCGAGACGGTCGACGGTATGAAGGGTGCTTGTATGTGCGGTCCCGTGTTCGATGCTTCTAAGGTGGTGGTCTTCTAGTGGGTACCGTGAACATGGCCGTCGATTTCGGCGGCGTCAAGATGCAGAACCCCATTAACACCGCAGCCGGTACCTTTGGCTACGGTTGGCAGTTCCAGAACTTCTTTGATGTTTCCCAGCTGGGCGCCATCACCACCAAGGGTTGCGCTGCCGAGCCCTGGCCCGGCAATCCCGCGCCCCGCATGGCCGAAATTCCCGGCGGTATGATCAACTCCGTGGGTCTTCAGAACCCCGGCGTGGCCGCCTTTGCCCGCGAGTCCGGTCCGTGGCTCGAACAGCTGTCCAAGGACGGCTGCCAGGTCATCTGTCAGGTTGCCGGTCACTCCGTTGACGAGTTTGTCCGCGCACTCGAGATGTATGTCGAGCTATGCCCCTGGGCTGCCGGCTACGAGATCAACGTGAGCTGCCCCAACATCGCCGCCGGCGGTGCCGCCATGGGCTCCACGCCCGAGGGCGCCTCTTCCGTTATGGCTGCCTGCCGCAAGGTGACTGATAAGCCGCTGTTCGTGAAGATGGCGCCGGTCAACGTCGCCGAGATCGCCAAGGCCCTCGAGGCTGCCGGCGCCGACGGCCTTTCGGTCATCAACTCCATCCAGGGCATGGCCATCGACGTCCATACCCGCAAGTCCCGCGTGGCCAAGCCCAAGGGCGGCCTTTCGGGCCCGCTGTGCCACCACATCGCCGTGCGCATGGTCTGGGAGGTTGCCCAGGCCGTCGATATCCCCATCAACGGTGTCGGCGGTGTCATGACTGGCGAGGATGCGGCTGAGTTTATCCTGGCCGGCGCCACCTGCGTGTCGGTCGGCATGGCCAACTTCGTCGATCCGTGTGCTTCGCTTAAGATCGCGCATGAGCTCGAGGCCTGGGCCGAGTCCCAGGGCGTAAAGGACATCAACGAGCTGGTGGGTGCTTTCGAATGCTAGAGAATGATGCCCGCGACCGTGTTATCGTCGCCCTCGACTGCGACCGTGAGCGCGCGCTCGAGCTCGCCCACGAGCTTTCGGGCCATGCCGCCTGGCTCAAGGTCGGCATGACGCTCTATTACGCTGAGGGTCCTCAGATCGTCAAGACCTTTAAGGACCTTGGCTTTAAGGTCTTCCTCGACCTTAAGTTCCATGACATTCCGCATCAGGTGCGCGGCGCTGCCCGCTCGGCCTCGCTTGCCGGTGCCGACCTGCTTTCGGTCCACGGCCTGGGCTCGGGTGCTATGCTCGCTGCCTGCCGCGAGGGTGCCGAGGAGGCGCGTGAGGACCGCGCCAAGCTCGTCGCCATCACCGTGCTCACGAGCATGAATCAGGATGCCTTGAGCGAGATCGGCGTCGAGTCTCCCGTGGCCGAGGAGGCCGCCCGCTTGGCAAAGCTTGCTCAGGCCAACGGCATCGATGGCATCGTGTGCTCACCGATGGAGGCTCACGACATGCGTGAGCTGCTGGGTCCTGATGCCCTGATCGTGACTCCGGGTGTGCGTCCGGTGGGTGCCGCCCTTGGTGACCAGTCCCGCGTGGCGACGCCTTCCCAGGCTATCGAGCGTGGCGCAAGCCACATTGTGGTGGGCCGTCCCATCACCGGTGCCGACGATCCGGTTGCCGCCTTTGACGCTATCGTCGCCGAGCTGGTCGAAAACGTCGCGTAAAAGATTCCCCTAAGTCACCACTTTTGGGTCTCATTAGCACAAAATAGCCCCTGTGCCTGCGTAAACTTTCCCATCCTTTGTGTGGAATCGCAGGTCAGGGGCTTAACTTTGGGCGCAGTATATTGCACTTTTTGCGGGTATCGTCTAACCTATGGAGCCGCGATTAGGCATTTTGTACGTTCTACGTGCTAAAATGCCAATTATTGAATCAGATATAACCCAACTATTTGGAGGTACGAATGGCACTCCCTCAGCTTACCGACGAGCAGCGCAAGCAGGCTCTTGAGAAGGCTGCTGCCGCACGTCACGCCCGCGCTGAGCTTCGCGAGCAGATCAAGAAGGGCGAGAAGTCCCTCGAGTCCGTGCTCAACTCCGATGACCCCATCGCTTCCCGCATGAAGGTTTCCACCCTCATCGAGTCTCTCCCCGGTTATGGCAAGGCCAAGGCCGCCAAGATCATGGAGGAGCTCGGTATCTCCGCTACTCGTCGCGTCCAGGGCCTCGGCGTCCGTCAGCGCGAGCAGCTCCTCGAGCAGCTGACCAAATAAGT
Source organism: Coriobacteriaceae bacterium (assembly GCA_902364645.1). Classification (GTDB taxonomy): domain Bacteria; phylum Actinomycetota; class Coriobacteriia; order Coriobacteriales; family Coriobacteriaceae; genus Collinsella. The sequence goes on from CABJEP010000010.1 coordinate 39,870, forward strand.
GAGCGCTCAGGATTCCAAGCTCTTTGTGATTTCTGGACCGTCAGGCGCAGGCAAGGGTACGCTCGTCACTCGTGTGCGCGAGCGCCGCTCGAACCTGGGTCTGACGGTTTCGGCTACCACGCGAGCACCACGCAAAGGTGAGGTCGACGGCGTCAACTACTTTTTTCTGACGCGCGAGGAGTTCGACCGCCGCGTGGCAAACGGTGAGTTTGTTGAGTGGGCCGAGGTCCACGGTAACTGCTACGGCACGTTGGTGAGCGAGGTCACATCCAAGCTCGCCTCGGGCGCGTCTCTGATTTTGGAGATCGATGTCCAGGGCGCCCTGCAGGTGAAGGAGCGTTTCCCCGAGGCCGTGCTGATCTTTATCAAGCCGCCTTCGCTTGAGGTGCTCCGCGAGCGTCTAGTCGGTCGCGGTACCGAGACGCCCGAGACGATTGAGCTGCGTATGGCAAACGCCGCCGATGAGCTTGCCCTTGCCGACCGCTACGACGACGTCGTGGTGAATGACGATCTCGACCGCGCGACCGATGAGCTCGTTCGCGTTCTCGATATGCATGAAAGGATCTGAGGTCCGTGTCCGTTGTAAAGCCTTGCATTGACGATCTTCTGGAGAAGACCGATCACAACCGCTTCCTGCTCGCTTCGCTTGCCTCCAAGCGCGCCTGCGACATCAATAGCATGCTGCGTGGCCAGCACAACCGCGTGCTTGCCGTCCAGGATGTCGATGACATCACCATCGGGCTTTCCGGTGCCGATACCATCTCGATGGCTATGGACGAGATTGTCGACGGTGACATCTCTTACGACGAGGCCCGTTACGAGAAGGCGCTCGGCCACAAGGTTGCTGAAGCCTAAATGGCGGCTCGCGTCTGCCTAGTCCACTATCACGAGGTTGGGCTGAAGGGCAAGAACCGCGCACATTTTGAGCATATCCTCATGGATAACATCAAGGCGGCCTTGGCCGCCTTTTCCGTGAATGCCGTGTCTCGAATTTCCGGTTATATCCTCGTGACCTTTAACGAGCATCAGGCCGACGAGGCGGCGCGTGTCATTCGCACCGTTCCCGGCGTTGCTCGCGTGTCTTTGGCGTATCACACCAATCGCGACCCTCAGGAGTACTGTGCCGCCGCCGTGAAGGCGCTGCGCGAGTTTGGTTCCTTCGATTCGTTTAAGGTGCACGCCAAGCGCTCCAATACCGACTATGAGCTCACCTCGATTGACATCAATCGCCAGGTGGGCGAGGTGCTGTGTGAGGCGTTTCCTGATAAAAAGGTTCAGATGCACGACCCCGATGCGATGGTGCACGTATTGGTGGTCCAGGGTAGTGTCTACGTGTATGCGCGCTCCGAGCGCGGCGTGGGCGGTCTGCCGGTGGGTTCTGCCGGCAAGGTCGTGACGCTGCTGTCGTCGGGTATCGATTCTCCGGTGGCGACCTGGATGCTCGCGCGTCGCGGCGCGGTGTGCGTGCCGGTACATTTCTCTGGTCGTCCGCAGACGCCCGATACGAGCGAGTATTTGGTGCAGGACATCATCCGTGCGCTTGAGCCGGGTGTCCAGATCGGCCGCCTGTACGTGGTGCCGTTTGGCGACTGCCAGCGTGAGATTTCGGTCACCTGCCCCAGCAACCTGCGCGTGATCATGTATCGCCGCATTATGTATTCGGTTGCCGAGCGCATTGCACACATCGAGGGCGCCAAGGCCATCGTTACGGGCGAATCGCTTGGGCAGGTTGCCTCTCAAACGCTTGAGAACATCATGGCCGTCAACGAGGCCGTGAAGATCCCCGTGTTCCGCCCTCTCATCGGTTCGGACAAGCAGGAGATCATCGCGCGCGCCGAGGAGATCGGTACGTTCGATATCTCGACTGAGGCCGCTCCCGACTGCTGCACGCTATTTATGCCGCGCCGTCCCGAGACGCATGCCAAACTTGATGCCGTGCATGAGGCCTGGGAGTTGTTCGACCACGAGGAGATGATCGAGCGCCTGCTCAAGCAGACCGAGTACATCGACTTCGAGAGCAACACGTATAAGGCCCCTAAGACCTTAAAACGCAAACATTCGGAGCTTGCTCCGCGTGAGATTTACCAAGATCACGAGTAATTTTGTGCATAGACCGACGATGCTTCTGCATCGCCGGTCTTTTGCTATCTGGGCATTTTGCGGCTAAGTGTTCATTTGCTGACGTGTGCCTGAATAAATGGACAGATTTGTGCAAGGTTTTGGTCGGTTTTTGGTTTGACCGCTAAAACCGGTTTTGGAGCGTGGCTGTTGCAGGGCTCTTTTCCTGACACGATGTTGTTGGGAGGTTTTGCTATGGCGCAGCGCGAACAACACGAACGAGTCAAAAAGATGGACCGCTGGGCGGACAAGCTGCTCGGTCATAAGGCAGTGGTGATGGCGATACTGGTTGTCATTGCGATGGCGAGTGGACTGGCGATGGCGAACCTTGGCGGCGGTGCCGGTGGCGTGTCGTTTGAGCGCACTGACGGTTCGGGCTCGTTGGTGGAGTCGGGATCCGGTGATGCCTCGAGCGGAAAGACATCCGAAGGTTCTTCGACTAAGGCTTCTGCCGCGGCAGAGGTCTATGTCGATGTCGATGGCGCCGTTGTGTCGCCCGGTGTATATCGTCTCAAGGACGGCGCGCGGGTGGCTCAGGCGATTGATGCCGCCGGCGGGCTGGCGCCCGAGGCAGACGTTACGGGGCTCAATCGGGCATCTAAGGTCGTCGATGGACAGAAGATTCACGTTCCAATGGTAGGGGAGCAGCAGGCGTCCATTGCGGAAGCCGGTGTTGATGGTGGGGCTTCCACATCATCGGGCGTGAGTGGCGCAACAGGCCTAGTAAACATCAATACGGCAAGCGCAGAAGAGCTGCAGACGCTTTCGGGCATCGGTCCCTCCATGGCCCAGTCGATTATCGATGAACGGACAAAGAACGGTGCTTTTGCCTCGGTTGACGACCTGATGCGTGTGTCGGGAATCGGCGAGAAGAAGCTTGCCAAAATCAAAGATTTCATCTGCGTATGAGTGCGACCGAGCGTGAACATGTGATGCCTCCGCGGCCCCTGATGCCGTGGACGATGGCCCTGTGTGCCGGCATGTGCATGAGCTGCGCCTTGGTGCTCAACGTGGCCGCTGATGCGCTGCTGAGGGAGCAGGCGCCGGCGGTCGGGCTGCTATGGGCCATTCCCGTTGCGGCGGCGGTATTCGTTGTGCTGGCCCAATCTTGTGCGCGGCTTGCCCCTTGGAAGCGGTGGCTGTATGCCGCGTCCGTCGGTCTCGTGGCGGGAGCGGTCGTCTCGGCGTGGTGGGCTGTGGGCGCGCTCAGTGCCTCGAAGGCGCTCGATGGTCGAGCGGCAAGCAGCCTCGAGTTTGTTGTGCAGGGTGATCCATCCATAAACGACGACGTGTATTCCTATACCTGCGAGGCACGCGCGGACGGTAAGAACTTGGCAACGGTTCGCCTATCGTGTGACCGCGAGCTCAAGGTCGGGGCGCACGTGCGCGTTATCGGTCGCGTTTCACGTTTTGAGAACGATGCGTATGGACGATCGCGCGCGCTCCGAGGCGAGGTGCGTAAGGTTAAAGCCGTTCGGATTTTGTCCGTCGATGAGGGCTCTCCGTGGACGCTGCTTCGGCTGCGAAAAGGGCTGCTTGCGTCCATCGCGCCTGCGACCGACCCGGCGCGTGCGCTCATAGCCGGTGTCGTCTGCGGTCGTTCGGCCGAGCTGCGCGCCCAGTCGGCGGGTGATTGGTTTTCGGTGACGGGAACGGCGCATCTTATCGCCGTCTCGGGCAGCCATTTGGCTATTGTGGGGTTTGTAATCGAGGGTGTATTGCAAAAGACTCGGTGCTCACGTGGCCTTCAGCGGGCGATATTGGCGATAACGCTTGTGGGCTACGCTGCCTTTACGGGCGCATCTCCCTCGGCCGTGCGCGCGTGCTGCATGGTGTTCGCGACGCTTGTCGTAAACGGCGCGGGGCGTCGCCGGCACGGCGCATCGGCACTCTTCGTAACCATGTCGATCTTTGTGCTACTGAGGCCGACGGTGCTGTTCGAGATGGGCTTTCAGCTTTCATGTGCCAGCGTCTTAGCCATTCTGTGCTTTTGCCCCTATGCGACCTACGCTTTGGGTGAGCTGGGTGTGCCGACGGGCGTTGCCAGCATGCTTTCCGTTACGCTGTGCTCGCAACTGGCGACGCTCCCCATTACCATTCCTGCATTCGGTACGTTCTCGCTCATTGCTCCGTTGGCAAATGCGGTCATCGGTCCGGTGGTGAGCGTACTGCTTGCTGTGTCCATCGTGCTGGTTCCCTTTTCGCTCGTGGGACCGTTGCGGACTTGGGCGCTCGTTGTGCCCATGATTGCCGCCCGTTGCGCGCTGTTTTTCGAGCAGCTGTTTGCCGCCGTGCCGGGTGCATCCGTGAGCGTGCCGCCCGATAGCATGTGGATTTACCTAGTGCCGTGTTTGCTGGCGGTTCTGCTTGTCCGGTGGCCGCGTCCCCGTGCACGTCCTATGGCGGTGGGGCTTGCATGCCTGGTGCTCTTGGCTGCGATTCCGTACGTCTACTGGGATCGATTCGCTCCGCCTTCGGTGACGGTGCTCGATGTGGGCCAGGCCGATGCGATTCTTATCCGCCAGGGCGGCGCAGTAGCACTCGTCGACTGCGGGCTCGACGAGCGCGTGGTGGCGGCGTTGGTCCGCAATAACGTGCACCATATCGATGCCGTCTTTGTGACGCATTGGGATGAGGACCACTGGGGTGGTCTGCCTGCCGTGCTCGAACAGTTTTCGGTCGGAACGATTGCCGCGGCGGCTGATGCGCTGGAGGATGCTCCTGCCGAGGTATTGAACCGACCTGGCGTGGAGTATCGGCAGGTGCGCCGTGGGGATACAGTCGACATCGGCTCATTTTGCGCCCGCGTGATGTGGCCATTCGAGTCCGTGGATGGCGAGGGAAATGAGGACTCGCTTGTCCTGCTGCTCTCTTATATTCAGGAAGGCAAGGGCCTGCGTATGCTCCTCACCGGCGATGCCGAGCTCGACCAAGAACGGGAATTCGTTCAGGAGGTGGGGGATATCGATGTCCTTAAACTTGGGCATCACGGCTCTAAGGTTTCAGTCGATGGTGAGTTGCTGGACGTCCTGAAGCCCGAGCTTTCCCTCGCGAGCGCGGGCGAGGAGAATCGATACGGCCATCCGTCCGACGCCTGCATCGATGCCGTTAAGGAAGCGGGCGGCGTGTTCGCGTGCACTATCGAACACGGCGACATTACCGTCACGCCGACTGCGAATGGCTTTGCGATGCGATGCCAGCGACCGTGACGACGTCGTTGGCGTGTGGTGGGCCCCTGGGCTAGAATGGCACGGAGCGAATACGAAGGCCTGCGGGAGGGGAGCGCAATGTCCGAAACCGGTCTGCTGCCGGCATATCTGATCGTCGGTACCGACGGAGTCAAGCGCGATCACGCCGTCTCGCGTATGAAAGCGCGTCTGGAAAAGTCGGGTATGGTCGAGTTCAACCTCGACGAGCGCGACATGACCAAGGACCCCGATATCGAGTCGATTATCGGATCGCTTAACACCTTTCCGATGGGCAGCGAGTTTCGCCTGGTAATCCTTGATGGCTGCTCAAAGCTCGCCAAGGCGGTCTCGGAGCCGCTCGCCGAGTATCTGGCGAGTCCCAGCCCCACAACGGTTTGCCTCATAATCGCCGATTCGCTTGCCAAGAACACGCGCCTGTACAAGGCGATCGCCAAGATTGACAAGAAGGCCGTGATCGATTGCTCCGGCACCAAGCGCTGGGAGCTTCCGCGCCGCGTGCAGCAGATGGCGACGCAGCATGGCAAGTCGATCTCGACGGCGGCCGCCGAGGAACTTGTCTCGCGTTCGGGTGAAAACACTCGCATGCTCGATAACGACTTGGCTAAGCTTGCCCAGATGGTCGAGGCGCCGCAGATTGAGCTTGCCGACGTTGAGCGCTGGATTGTACGTACGGCCGAGGCTCAACCCTGGGACTTTCTCAATGCGGTCTCGGCCCGTGACATGCGACGCTCGCTCGAGCTCTTCAATCTACTGCCCGCCAAGAGCTACGTGTGGACTTACACATTGCTGTGCGGCCGCATCCGCGAGCTTATCGTTGCCAAGGCGCTCGAGGCGCGCGGACAGGGTCGTGAGTTGGCCGCAACACTTAAGCTCCAGTCCTGGCAGGTCAAGAATCACCTGACCTGGGCACGTCGCTTTTCGATGGCAGAGCTCGTTGCCGCGCTCGAGGGCGCGGTCGATGTGGAGCTCGCGCTGAAGGGTTCGGCCGATTCTCAGACCGCGCTTTTGCTCTGGATTACGAACATCTTGAGAAAATCGTGATGATACCTGCCTATTTGACAAATTCGTTCTATCCCTTTGAGGGGGAGCGTGCTATAGTAGGCGCTTGCATGACCTCACCGTGTCTCAGAGGTGTCATACATTTTTTGCAAGGAACTCGAAAGGAACTCCAGAAGTGGCAAACATCAAGTCTCAGAAGAAGCGTATCCGCACCAATGAGGCAGCTCGCATGCGTAACAAGGCTGTCAAGTCCGAGCTCAAGACGCTGACCAAGCACGTCCAGTCCGCCGTCGCCGAGGGCGACGCCGAGAAGGCCCAGGCTGCCCTCAAGACCGTCACCAAGCGTCTCGACATGGCTGCCGCTAAGCATGTCATCCACAAGAACCAGGCTTCCAACCGTAAGTCCGGTCTTGCCAAGCTCGTGAACAGCATCAACGCCTAAGTTGTAAATTTCACATCACACAGATTACGCGCATAAATGGAGCCTGTTTTATGGAACAGGCTCCATTTTTTGTACCGCTCGGGTAAGATAGTCCGCATGAATACTTCAATTGATATTTCCCACATCCGTAACTTCTCGATTGTTGCGCACATCGACCATGGCAAGTCCACGATCAGTGACCGCATCCTCGAGCTCACCCATACCGTCGACGAGCGCGACATGGAGTCGCAGCTGCTCGACACTATGGATATCGAGCGCGAGCGCGGCATCACGATCAAGTCCAATGCCGTCCGCGTTTCCTATGACGCCGACGATGGCGAGACGTATCAGTTCAACCTGATCGATACGCCGGGCCACGTTGACTTTACCTACGAGGTCTCGCGCTCGCTGGCAGCCTGTGAGGGCGCGGTGCTCGTTGTCGACGCCACGCAGGGCGTCGAGGCGCAGACCGTTTCCAACGCGACGCTCGCCATGAACGCCAACTTGGACATTGTGCCGGCCATCAACAAGATCGACCTGCCCTCGGCCCATCCCGATGAGGTCAAGACCGAGATCGAGGATGACCTGGCGATCCCTGCCGATGATGCCGTGTGTGTCTCGGGCAAGACCGGCGAGGGTATTCACGATCTGCTAGAGTCCATCGTCTTTTTGATCTCTCCGCCTAAGGGCGATGCAAATGCTCCGCTCAAAGCGCTCATTCTGGATTCGTACTTTGACGAGTATCGCGGCGTGGTGGCCACGGTGCGCGTCTTTGACGGCTCCATCAAAAAGGGCGATACCCTGCGCATGATGCAGGCAGAGGGCGACTTTTTGGTCGACGGCGTGGGTGTCAAGCGTCCTGCCGAGACCCCGGTTGACGCGCTGACGGTTGGCGAGGTCGGCTACGTGGTCACGGGCCTGAAGGACCCCGAGGCCGTTCGCGTGGGCGACACCCTTACCTGGGCGTCGAACCCCTGCCCCGAGCCGCTTCCCGGTTACCGCGAGGCCAAGCCCATGGTCTATACGGGCCTGTTCCCGATCGATAACAAGGACTACGAGAACCTGCGTGACGCACTCGATAAGCTGCACGTCAACGACCCGTCGTTGGTGTGGGAGCCCGAGACCTCGGTGGCGCTCGGCTTTGGCTTCCGCGTGGGCTTCCTGGGCCTGCTGCACATGGAGGTCGTCAAGGAACGCCTGGAGCGCGAGTTCAACTTGGACCTCATTGCCACGAGCCCCTCGGTGGACTATCACGTCTACAAGACTGACGGCGAGATGATTGATGTCCGTAGCCCGCAGGATCTTCCCGAGGCCACGCGCATCGAGCGTATCGAGGAACCCTACCTCAAGGCTAAGATCATCTGCCCGCCCGAGTATACGGGTGCCGTCATGCAGCTCGCTATCGAGCACCGTGGCATTACAACCGACATGATCCATCTCACGAGCAAATCGGTCGAGATGCGCTTTGACATGCCGCTCGCCGAGCTCATCCTGGACTTCTTTGACCAGCTCAAGAGTCGTACCAAGGGCTATGCCTCGCTCGACTACGAGTTCAACGAGTACCGTCCCTCCGAGCTCGTTAAGCTCGATATCTTGCTTTCGGGCGACGAGGTGGACGCGCTGTCGTTTATCGTCCACAAGGACAAGGCCTATGGTCTGGCCCGTGGCCTGTGCGACAAGCTTAAGGAGATCATCCCGCGTCAGCTGTTCGAGGTGCCCATCCAGGGTGCTATCGGCAATAAGATCATTGCCCGCTCCACCGTCAAGGCGCGTCGCAAGGACGTGCTTGCTAAGTGCTACGGCGGCGATATCTCGCGTAAGCGCAAGCTGCTCGAGAAGCAGAAAGAGGGCAAGAAGCGCATGAAGGCCATCGGATCGGTCGAGGTCCCGCAGGAGGCCTTTATGGCGATCCTCAAGGTGGACGAGTAGGTCTATGGCGCTTTCTGAATACAGCAAGCGGCTGCTGGGCGCCTATGCCGAGCAGCCGTTCCTTATGGCTCCCATGGCGGGCGTGACCGACCCTGCCTACCGCATCATGTGCCGCCGTCGCGGTGCCAACCTTGCCTACAGCGAGATGGTGAGCGTGGCGGGCCTTGCCTATGCCAGCAACAAGACCTGGCGCCTGGTGCTACCGGCCGACGAGGAGCAGCAGATTTGCGTGCAACTCTTTGGCTCCAAGCCCGATCAGTTTGCGAGCGCCGTCGCTGCCGTCGAGGAGCGCGTTGGCGATCGCCTGTCGCTCATCGATATCAATATGGCATGCCCCGCCCGCAAGGTTGTTACCAAGGGCGAGGGCTCGGCGCTCATGCGCACGCCCGATTTGGCCGAGAAGATCGTCGAGGCGGCGGTGGGCGCGGCGCATGTACCCGTGACCGTAAAGATCCGCAAGGGCTTTTATGCCGAGGACCGTAATGCCGCGACATTTGCCCAGATGCTCGAAGGCGCCGGTGCCGCCGCGGTGGCGGTGCATGGCCGCTGCGCCACGCAGCTCTATACGGGCCAGGCCGATTGGTCGGTCGTCGATGAGGTTGCCGACGCCGTTGAGATTCCCGTGATTGGTTCGGGCGATGTGTTCTCGGCCGAGGATGCCGCGGAGCATCTGCGCAACTCGGGTGCCAGCGCGGTGTTTATTGCGCGCGGTATCTATGGGAACCCGTGGGTGTTTGGCGATGCTCGCGCCCTTGCGCTCGATGGCATACCGGTGCCGGCTCGCAGCTCCGTTGAGCGCCTGGACGCCCTGCGTGAGCACCTAACGCTGACGCATGAGCTCCTGCCGCTCATGTCGCGTGCCCGCACGTACGCAAGCTGGTACTTAAAAGGCATGCCCCATGCTGCAGCCTGGCGCGCGCAGGTGGTGCGCTGCTCCACGTATGAGGAGTTTATGGCGCTGGTCGATGAGATCGAGCATGATGTGGTGGCCTGTGAGGCTGCCCTTGCCGCCGGCGAATCGGTGCCCCCTCATCCGCTGGAGGCTTAAGGGTGGCCGTTACCGCACTGTACGTGCACGTGCCGTTTTGCGCCCAAAAGTGCCGGTACTGCGACTTTGACTCGCGCAGTTTTGCTCCGTGCGACCTGAGCGCTGCGCTCGATGCCTATTTTGAGCAGTTGTTCGCGCGTCTCGATGCTTTTGGCAAGGCTGATGCCCTTGACCAGATCCGCACCGTCTATGTTGGTGGCGGTACGCCGTCGCTGGCGGGGGAGCGCCTGGTGGAGCTGGCGCGGCGTATTCGTGCGTGGTGTGCCCCCGTTGAGTTTACCTGCGAGGCCAATCCCGAGTCGCTGACCGCCGAGCTTGCTACTGCACTTGTCAAGGTTGGTGTCACACGCGTCTCTCTGGGCGTGCAAACGCTCGATAACGCCGAACTTACTGCCATCGGCCGTATTCACGATGCCGATCGGGCGCTCGCCGCCATCGCGACGGTCAAGAACGCTGGGCTTGATGTGTCGTGCGACCTTATGTGCGGACTTCCCGGGCAGACCGCAGCGAGTTGGAAGCGCACGCTCGATGGCGTGCTGGCGGCGGCCCCGCATCATGTGTCGGTCTACCCGCTCACGCTTGAGGAGGGGACGCCCCTTTATCGCATGGCGTGCCGCGACGAGTCGCTCGAGCCCGACGAGGATTTTCAGGCTTCGTGCATGGACTTGGCACGCGAGCTCCTGGGTGCCGCCGGCTATCACCCGTATGAGGTGGCGAGCTACGCGCTCGACGGCCATGAGTGCGCCCACAACATTGCCTATTGGTCTGGACAGGGCTATCTGGGCTTGGGTCGCTCTGCCGCCGGTATGCTCGATACCGAGGATTTCGACCGTCTTGCAGGTTTGTTCCCCGGCGCGTCTTCTCGAGGCGATGCGTACCGCGTGCGTCTGGTGCAACGTGACGATGACGCGACGGCGTTCGAGACCGAATATCTCTCGCAGCGCGAGGCTGCGGCCGAAGACCTGATACTTTCTTGCCGCATGACGCGCGGTGTCGCGTCCGACCTGTTTGTTCGCGTGGCTCGTGTCATCCCGGCCGATGAGCTGACAGCTGCCTGCGATCGCGCGCTCGAATTGGGTCTTGCCACTTGGGTTCCCGAGACGCTCGGGGTCCATGAGGGGCCCTTTACTTCGGCAGATGCCGTCGCGGGCCATGTTCGAGCTCGTCTGGCGCCGACACACCTGGGCTGGCTCGATGGAAATGTTCTGTTCGAGCTGTTTTGGGATCTAGCTTAGGCCGCTCGGGTAGAATTACCGGAATATATACGCTGCTGTGAGCAGGAGGTTGCCGCGCATGGCGACGATGAACGAAAAAGATTATTACGAGATTCTGGGTGTCTCCAAGGACGCTACCTCGCGTGATATACAGAAGGCCTTCCAGCAAAAGGCTCGCAAGCTCCATCCGGACGTCAACAAAGAGCCGGATGCCGAGGAAAAGTTTAAAGAGGTTTCCGAGGCCTACGCCGTGCTTTCGGATGAGCAAAAACGTGCGCGCTATGACGCCATGCGTTCTGGCAATCCCTTTACCGGTGCTCCTACAGCTTCGCCCTATGGTGGCGGCTACGCCGGCAACACGGGCTATGGCAATCCCTTTGAGGGCGGCTTTCCCTTTGGTGGCGCCTGGGGCCAGCAGCGTCGCGGCCAGGCTGCCTACAATCCCGAGAACGGCGCCAACGTGGTCGTCGATATCAAACTGGACGCTAAGGAGGCCAAGGGCGGTGCCCGCAAGACCGTCCGCTATACGCGCTTCGATACCTGTGGTCACTGTGGCGGCTCGGGTTCTGTCTCCTCCGAGCATGCCCATACCTGCCCGAGCTGTGGCGGCCGCGGCCACATCGACGTCGACCTGTCCTTCCTGTTTGGTGCGGGCACGTTCCAGTCGGTCTGTCCCGAGTGTGGCGGTTCCGGTAAGGTCGTGGCCGACCCCTGCCCCGATTGCGGTGGCAGCGGTCGTACTCGCGTAACCTCCGAGCAGACGATTGAGTTTCCTGCCGGCACGCACGATGGCGACGAGGTCCGCATTAGCGGCATGGGTCATGCTGGCACCAACGGTGCCGCGGGCGGCGACCTGGTCGGCCGCGCCCATGTTGAGGCCGAGCGCTTGGAAGGCAAAGCTCGTACCGGTTTTTACCTGATGGGCATCGTGGCGCCGTTTTTGGTGCTGTCGGCCATCTCGGGCGTGTTCTCGGCCTTTGCCGTGATGTGCTTTATTCCGTTTACCATGGGCCTGTTCATGGTGCTTTCGGACGGTGTGCTTCATCGCAGCCTGCTGTGGTGGAAGCGCGGTGCGATGCAGTTTGCCAACGGTTTTGCCAACGGCTTCATGTTCGCGCTCGTGTCGGTTTGGTTTGCGAGCTGCTCGCAACGGGCCATGCTTTCGCCTTACGGAATGCAATAACATTAAACCCTCTGTTTGCGGTCGGCCCAGCTTGGGTATAGGACGCACTGTGACAATAATGAAAGTCGGAAGGATTCGGTCGTGTCGGAAAATAGGGATTACTACGAGGTGCTTGGCGTCGACAAGGATGCCGACGCGCGGACGATTAAGCGTGCGTTTCTAAAGAAGGCCCGTACCGTACATCCGGATGTTTCGGACGACCCCGAGGCCGAGGCCAAGTTCAAGGAGCTCAACGAGGCCTATTCCGTTCTTTCCGATGAGCAGAAGCGTGCTAACTACGACCGTTACGGCACTGCGGACGGCCCTGGTGGTTCGGGCTACGTCGATATCAACGATATCTTTGGTGGCATGGGCATGGACGACTTGTTCTCGTCGTTCTTTGGCGGCGGTGCCGGCGGTGGCGCCCGCAGCCGTCGTGAGCGTCGTCGCGGACGTGACATGGCCATTTCGCTTTCGGTGACGCTCGAGGAGGCGGCACTCGGCTGCAAAAAGACGATCAGCTATGATCGCCTTGCTCCTTGCGAGGACTGCAATGGTACCGGTAGGGCAGAGGGCGCACAGGAAAAGCAGTGCGGCCGCTGCCACGGTACGGGCTATGTCACGACGGTTCAGCGTTCGTTCCTGGGCCAGGTTCAGTCTTCCTCGCCTTGCCCCGATTGCCATGGCGAGGGCACGGTTATCGACCATCCCTGCGAGACTTGCGACGGTCAGGGCCGCACGCCTTCGCATGAAAAGATCGACATCGATATTCCCTCCGGCGTTTCGACCGGTCGCCAGCTGCGTGTGAGCGGCTTTGGCGAGGCCGGCCTTCGCGGCGAGCCTTCGGGCGACTTGATTGTCAACGTGCGCGTTGCCGACCATGAGCGCTTTAAGCGCAACGGTGACGACCTGTACCTGGTGAGCGATATCTCGATTGCGCAGGCTGCGCTCGGCTGCGAGATCGAGGTCGAGGGCATTATGCCCGACGAGGTTGTTAAGGTGACGGTTCCCGCCGGCGCCCAGTACGGCGACACCGTGAGCGTCAATAATTACGGCATGCCGCGCATTGGCGGTGGCGGTTCGCGTGGCCGCCTGATCGTGCAACTGCGTGTGGTCGTTCCCACCAATCTTTCCAATAAGCAGCGCGAGCTGCTCCGTGCTTTTGCCGATGAGATGGGCGATGACGTCGCTTCCGGTAAGAAGTCGGTGACCGACCGTATCAAGAGTGCCCTCGACGATATCCTCGATTAAGGAGCCCGCGTGCTCGCACCCCATATTTCCGTCGTCAACCTCGGCTGCCGCGTCAACCGGGTTGAGTCTGACCGTATCACTGCCGATCTTATGCGCCTGGGCTTTGCTATTGTGGAGCCCCAGGATGCCGATCTGATTGTCATTAACACCTGTGCCGTTACGGGTGAGGCCGAGGCCAAGACCCGTAAGGCCGTCCGCCATGCGCTGGCCCATCAAAACGAGCCCTATGTGGTCGTGACCGGATGTGTGGTCAATTTGCATCCCGAGGAGCTGCTTGAGCTTTCGGATCGCGTGATCGCCGAGCCGTCCAAGATCGATGTCGCCGAACGTGTCTGCGAGGTGCTGGGCGTTGAGTCCGATAGCGTTCCCGCCTGCAGCGATGGCGAGGTGGTCGATGCGCTCGGTCGCTCTCGCCTGGGCGTGAAGATTCAGGACGGCTGCAACCACCGCTGCACCTATTGCATTGTGTGGAAGGCGCGCGGCCCCGAGCGCTCCGTGCCCGTCGAGTCCGTGCTCGAGCAAGTTCGCGAGGCCCAGGAGGCCGGCGTGCCCGAGGTGGTGCTGACCGGTGTGAACCTGGGCGCCTATGACGGCAAGAGCGCGACCGACGAGCATGTCGAAATCGATGAGCTGCTCGAGGCCATTATGGAGCGCACCTCTATTCCGCATGTGCGCATTTCCTCGGTCGAGCCCATGGATATCTCTGAGCGCCTGCTTAAGGTTATGGCGCGCTATCCGCAGCGTATCGCCCCGTTTTTGCACCTGCCCGTGCAGTCTGGCTGCACGGCGACCCTGCATCGCATGGGCCGTCCCTATAGCGCCGAGGCCTTTGAGGACACGGTGCGTATGATTCGCGCCAACCTGCCGCAGGCGTCTCTTTCGTGCGACGTTATCGTCGGTTTTCCTGGTGAGACGGATGAGGAGTTCGAGGAGTCGCTGGCGCTATGCCGTCGCGTGGGCTTTTCGCGCATGCACGTGTTCCGCTATAGCAAGCGCCCCGGCACCCTCGCCGCCGACATGGCCGACCAGGTACCACCTGAGGTCATGGCCGAGCGCAGCCGCCGCATGCGCGCGGCTGCTCAGGAGCTCGCCATTGCCGACGCTCGTCGTCGCGTGGGAACCGTTGAGCGCGCCGTGCTCGAGTATGGTGACAACCTGACGCTCGGTTCGTTCCATCATGCCCGTCTTGACGATACCTGTGGACTTACAGCCCCGTGCCTGCTCGATGTTGCTATCATCGGAGTCGATGATTCCGGCTTGGTCCATGCGCGCAGGGAGGTTCATGGAAGCCTCGAAGATTAGACTTACTGTTCCCGAGGGGATTGACCCCTCGCGCGTTTTGGGCGCCGGCGACGGCGTCCTTCGTGCGCTCGAGAGCTTGGTCCGCGCCCATGTGGTCGCCCGTGGCGATAGCATCGCCGTGAGCGGTGACCCGGACGAGGTCGAGCTCGTGGCGCGCTTTTTCGAACATGCTTTTCGCGAGGCTGCCGCCGGGCGCACGCTGTCTGCAGACGATGTCTCGCGCTGCCTGGCCGTCTTGCGCGACGGCGAGCACGAGGCCACGTCGCTGCGCGATGACGTGCTGCTTTCGTATCGCGGTCGTGCCATTCGTCCCAAGACGCTTGGCCAAAAGCGCTACGTTGATGCCATCCGCTCGCATACGATTACCTTTGGCCTGGGTCCCGCCGGCACCGGTAAGACCTATCTGGCTATGGCGCTTGCCGTCGCCGCGCTTAAGCGCCACGAGGTGGGCCGCTTGATCTTGACGCGCCCCGTCGTCGAGGCGGGGGAGAACTTGGGCTTTTTGCCGGGCACCCTCGAGGAGAAAATCGATCCGTATATGCGTCCGCTCTACGACGCCCTTTTTGACATGATGGATCGCGAGCGCACCGATGAGCTTATGGATCGTGGCGTGATCGAGATCGCCCCGCTTGCCTACATGCGCGGCCGCACGCTGAGCGATGCCTTCGTGGTGCTCGACGAGGCGCAAAATACCACGCCCGAGCAGATGAAGATGTTCCTGACACGCCTGGGCTTCAACTCCAAGTTCGTGATTACCGGCGACTTGAGTCAGCGCGACCTGGTGGGTCGTCGTGGCGGCCTTGCCGATGTTGAGCGGATTTTAGGCCGCGTCGATGATGTCGCATTCTCTCATCTGGAGCGTGCCGACGTGGTGCGTCATGCCCTGGTGGGTCGTATCGTCGAGGCATACGATACTTATGATGATGTGCGCGAGAAACGCGTTCGTGACCGAAAGGAGTCCCGTTGAGTGTATTGATCAGCAACGATGCCGAGCTCGATACGCTGCTCGACGCGCAGGAGGTGGAGCACATCTGCGAGGTCGTGCTTGCCGCCGAGGGCGTTGAGCGTGAAGTCGAGATTTCCCTTTCGTATGTCGACGAGGACGAGATGCACGAGCTCAACCACGAGTGGCGCGGTATCGATCGCACCACCGATGTACTCTCGTTTGAGTGCGATTCGGCCTTTGACGATGACATTCCCGCCGATGAGACGCTCGAGCTCGGCGATATTATCTTGGCCCCGCAGGTTATTGCCCGTCAGGCCCCCGGTTTTGGCAATAGCCCCGCTGACGAGAGCCGTCTGATGCTCGTACACGGCATGCTGCACCTGCTGGGCTATGACCACATCGAGGACGACGAGGCCGAGGTCATGGAGGCCCGCGAGGACGCCATCCTGCGCGATCTGGCGCTCGAGCGCGGCGAGGACCCCAAGTTGGTCCACGTCGGTCCCATCACCAACCATGCCCACGACTAGGAGCCGTCTATGATTCCCGGATCGAACAAGGACCATCCGTCTTTTTTAAAGTCGTTCTCCTACGCCATGGAGGGCTTTGTCACCGCCGTTAAAACCGAGCGTAATATCAAGGTCATGCTCGCGGCCGGCGTGTGTACCGTCATTGCCGGCTGCATCGTCGGCCTCGACATTGCCGAGTGGGCCACGGTTATCATCTGCTGCGGCCTGGTGATTCACGGCGAGCTGTGCAACACCGCTATGGAGGCTATCGTCGACCTAGCGACCCAGGAGCTCCATCCGCTGGCCAAGCGTGCGAAGGACATCGCCGCCGCCTCTGTATACGTGCTTTCCATCACCGCCGCGATTGTGGGCGTACTGGTATTTGCCCACGCGCTCGACTTTATTTAGAAAGGGATTCCCATGTCCGACAATATGCAGCCTACCGATGAGATTTTGGACGACGAGTCCCTGGACGCGGTGGATACCGAGGAGCTCGAGGATGTCGAGGAGTTCGACCCGTTTGAGGGTATGAGCGACGAGGAACTCGACGCCCTGTGCGACGAGGACGACAACCTCGCGGGCTTTGGTGACGTTGAGCCCGGTTTCCGCAGCGGCTTTGTGGCCCTGGTCGGTCGTCCCAACGCTGGCAAGTCTACGCTGCTTAATGCCTGCTATGGCAAAAAGGTCGCCATCACCTCGCCGGTGGCCCAGACGACCCGCCGCCGCATGCGCGCCGTCGTCAACCGCCCCGGCTACCAGCTAGTCTTTGTCGATACCCCCGGTATTCATAAGCCCAAGGACGGCTTGGGATCCGAGCTCAACAAGAGCGCGTTGTTCGAGCTGAACGATGTCGATGTCGTCGCGTTTTTGATTGATGCCACCAAGCCCATCGGCAGGGGAGACGCCTGGGTTGCCGAGCGTGTCAAGAACGCTCGTTCCAAGAAGGTCCTGGTGCTTACCAAGGCCGATGAGGCCGACCCCGCACAGGTCATGGAGCAGCTTAAGGCCGCCCACGAGCTCATGGAATATGACGACGAGATCGTGACATCGTCGGTCAAGAACTTCAACGTCGATGCCTTTATCGAGACCGTTGCGCACTTTTTGCCCGAAGGCCCGCGTTGGTTCCCCGAGGACATGGGCACTGACGCTTCTGACGAGACGCTCGTTGCTGAGTTTGTGCGCGAGAAGGTTTTGCGCCGTACTCGTGATGAGATTCCGCACTCCGTTGGCGTGATCTGCGATGCGCTCGAGCAGACCAAGAAGGTGCTGCGCGTGCACGCCACCATTTACGTCGAGCGCGAGGGCCAAAAGGGCATCATCATCGGTAAGGGCGGCGAGATGATCAAGCATATCGGTATCGACGCCCGTCGCGATCTTGAGCGCATCTTTGGCACGCAGGTCTTTTTGGAGCTGGACGTGAAGGTCAAGGCCGGCTGGCGTGACGACGAGGCCCAGATTCGCCGCTTTGGCTACAACGCCGAGGACTAAGGACGCGCGGCGCGCATGGCAGGCTCCCGGACATATCGCACGAAAGTGCTCGTGCTCGATAAGACTAAGCTCAAAGAGACCGACCTGATCTTGACGATGCTTGACGAGCGGGGGCGGCAGGTTCGTGCCGTGGCAAAGGGTGCCCGCAAACCCGGCGGACGCCTTGCTGCGCGTTGCGAGCTGTTCTGTACGGTCGATATGCTGCTTGCACATGGACGGTCACTCGACGTGGTTTCTCAGGCCGAGCTTATGGAGGCGCCGCTCGGCGCTGCGCCCGAATACGAGACGACCTGCGCCGCAAGCGCGATCGCCGAGGTCGCGCGCGTGTGCTCGTTCGAGGACGCCGAGGACCCGTTTACCTTTGCCATAACGCAGCGAGCGCTTGCCCTGGTGGGCAGCGGGCTTGACACGGCATATATGGACCTACTTGTGGCGGCATATGTCTTTAAGCTGCTGTCGCACGTTGGCTATCGACCCAATTTTTCGGCCTGCGTGCTGTGCGGAGACCCCATGCTGTCGTATTTTTCGCCCCAGGCGGGCGGTCTCATGTGCGGGTCGTGCGCGTCGAGCGTTCTGGGTGCCGAGCTGGTCTCGACCGGTGAGGTCGCATGGCTGCGCGCCCTCATGTCCATGACCTTCGATGCGCTTATGGCCGAGAAAATCGACCCGCATACGGCGGCGTTCTTGCTCGGGCTTTCGCATGTGTGGGCGGCGACGCATACCGACCAGCGCCTCCGTGCGATGGAATTCATGTTGGGTCGGTGATGATGCGCAGGCGCGGGCTGCTTGTGGTAACATACCGACCAGTTGGTACCTCGACCTTGGTTGCTCGCTCCACCGGCGGCTTCCCAGTCCGAGGCGAATCGAGTCGCCCGATGGCGACGCAAAACGAAAGGTGAAACAATGACTGTTTCCAAAGAGCGCAAGGCGGAGCTGACTGCCCAGTTCGGTAACACCCCGGTCGACACCGGCAACCCCAAGGTTCAGGTCGCCATCCTGTCCGAGCGCATCAAGGAGCTGACCGAGCACATGAAGTCCCACCAGAAGGACTTCCACACCCGTCGTGGCCTGCTCATGCTCGTCGGCCGTCGTCGTCGTCTTCTCTCCTACATCAAGAAGAACGACATCGTCGAGTACCGTGAGCTCATCAAGGCTCTGGGCATCCGCGACAACATCCAGTAAGGATTTGTACATGCTAAGAGCGTCCTGCGCAGCGGGGCGCTCTTTTTGTGTAAGGGCGCGAACAATCACGCTCTGAAGCGTGTCGGGGGCAGGGGGCCCGCGTCACATGAGAAGCCCGCAGGCAAGGGGCCTGTGGGGTAAAGGAGAACAATGACACTCGTATCCAAGACCTTTGAGCTGTACGGCAAGACCTACACCTTTGAGTCGGGCGAGCTTGCCAAGCAGGCTACCGGCGCCTGCCTGGTCAAGCAGGGCGACACCACGATGCTCGACACCGTGGTCGTCTCCAAGGAGCGCAAGAACTACGACTTCTTCCCGCTGACCGTTGACTTCAACGAGAAGATGTACGCAGCCGGCCGCATCCCGGGTGGCTACCTCAAGCGTGAGGGCCGTCCCAGCGAGAAGGCCACGCTCACCGCGCGCATGATCGACCGTCCGATTCGCCCGAGCTTCCCGGATGGCTTCCGCAACGAGGTGCACATCGTCGCCACCTCGCTCGTCGCCGACCAGGTCAACCCCTTCGACGTCATCAACGTCATGGGTGCTTCCCTTGCCATGACGCTCGGCGGCGTGCCCTTCGAGGGCCCGCTTGCCTGCGTGCGCATCGGCCGTAACGTGGAGACCGGCGAGTTTATCGTCAACCCCACCTACGAGGAGCGCGAGAACTCCGATCTGGACCTGGAGCTGGGCGGCTCTGCCGACTTCATCTCGATGGTCGAGGCTGGCGCCGAGGAGATCTCCGAGGACGACATGCTCGCCGCCATGAAGTTTGGCCAGGAGGCCCTTGCTGCCTTCTGCCAGGCTCAGGACGAGTTCGTCGTCGAGTGGGAGCAGGTCAACGGCCCCATCGTCAAGAAGGAGTACCCGCTCGACCAGCCCGTCGAGGAGGTCCAGGAGCGCATCTTCGCCCACTACGACGAGATGGCTGCCGCCCTTCGCGATGCCGACAAGCTCTCCCGTATCGGCAAGGTCGAGGCTCTGAAGGAGTCCATCCGCGCCGAGTTCACCGAGGAGGAGCAGGCCGCTTGGGAGCGCGAGATCCCCGTGGCGCTCAAGAAGCTCGAGAAGAAGGCCATGCGCACCATGGTCGTCGAGACCGGCGAGCGCGTCGACGGCCGTGCCGCCGACGAGATCCGTCCCATCATGGTGAAGGACAACTACCTGCCGCTCGTTCACGGCTCCGGTCTGTTCCAGCGTGGCCAGACCCAGGTGCTTTCCGTCCTGTCGCTTGGCATGCTCAACGAGGGCCAGCGTCTGGATACCATCGAGCCCACCGAGGGCAAGCGCTACATGCACCACTACAACTTCCCGCCTTTCTGCACCGGCGAGACCGGCCGCATGGGCAGCCCCAAGCGCCGCGAGATCGGCCACGGCAACCTGGCCGAGCGCGCCCTGCTTCCGGTGCTCCCCGACGAGAACGAGTTCCCCTACGCCATCCGCGTCGTCTCCGAGGTCATGGAGTCCAACGGCTCCTCTTCGATGGCTTCGACCTGCGGCTCCACGCTCGCCCTTATGGACGGCGGCGTGCCCATTAAGCGCCCGGTCTCCGGTATCGCCATGGGCCTGATCCAGGAGGAGGGCAAGACCGTGGTACTGTCCGACATCCAGGGTCTCGAGGACTTCCTGGGCGACATGGACTTTAAGGTCACCGGCACCACCGAGGGCATCACCGCCCTGCAGATGGACAACAAGGCCACCGGCCTCACCTTCGACATCCTGGCCCGCGCTCTGCAGCAGGCCAAGGAGGGTCGCGCCTTCATCCTGCAGAAGATGCTCGATGTGATCCCCGAGCCGCGCCACACCACGCGCAGCACCGCTCCGCGCATCGTTTCCATCCAGGTTCCGACCGACAAGATCCGCGACGTCATCGGTTCCGGCGGTAAGGTCATCCGCGGTATCCAGGACGAGACCGGCGCCTCGGTCGACATCCAGGAGGACGGCACCGTCTTTGTCGGCGGCACCGGCGAGTCCGTCGACCAGGCCGTTGAGCGTATCAAGCTCATCATCAAGGTTCCCGAGCCGGGCGAGGAGTACACCGGTCGCGTGGTCTCCATCCAGCCCTTCGGCGCCTTCGTCAACCTGCTGCCCGGTAAGGACGGCCTGCTGCATATCTCCCGCGTCGCCAAGGGCCGCGTGGAGAAGGTCGAGGACGTCCTCAACGTGGGCGACGAGGTCAAGGTCGTCGTCATCGAGGTCGACGATCGCGGCAAGATCTCGCTCGATCGTCTCGACAAGCCCGAGGCCCCGGCTCGCGCCGAGGGTGCCTCCGAGGGCGACGGCGAGCACTTCCAGCGCCGTGAGCGTCCGCGTCGCGAGCGCTCCGAGCGCAGCGACCGTCCGCGCCGTCCCGGCGACAACGGAGGCCGCAAGCCCCGTCGTCACCACGACGCCGAGTAACAGCCGCACATAAGCAGCTCAACAAGGGCGACTCCGGACAGGGGTCGCCCTTTTGCTTGCGCCCGGGAGGGCCGCATATGAAGTTTCCTGCTCTACAGTCCTGCGCAAGACGGAAAGCACATTAAGTGCTTTCCTTTGCGTGCGGAACTCGCGATAAACTTCATATGCGGCCCTCCCGGGCGCAAGCAAAAGGGCTTGTTAGTGCCGCTCGATATTTAGTTAGACAGTCTTATCAGTAGTCAGATTTCAGATCTGTAGATAGACGCAACAGCATATCTCCAGATAAAACCGACCAAAATAAACCTGTCCCTTTTTGGTTGGTTCCCCGCGAGGGCGAGCACGGATGAAGTTTATCGCGAGTTCCGCACGAACAGGAGGCCACTTAATGTGGCCTCCGTCGTGAGCAGGACTGTAGAGCAGGAAACTTCATCCGTGCTCGCCCTCGCGGGGAACCGGCGGGATAGACGGGTTCAGATGGGGCTTTGATGCATGGGTGGTCTGTTGTTGTGCAAATGGGTATCATACTGTGGTTATTGCATCGACTCTGTGATGCATGTTTGTACGTTCCCGACGGTCGGTTTGCCAGAAGCGCCCCGTCGGTTGTTCCAGACCCGTTTCGAAGAAAGGAAACCACACGAACCTATGGCAGCTAAAAAATCATCTCCCTTGAAGATCATCCCGCTCGGCGGCCTTGACGGCATCGGCAAGAACATGACGGTCTTCGAGTGCGGCGACGACATGGTGCTCGTCGACGCCGGTCTCATGTTCCCGGATGACTCCCAGCCCGGTATCGACCTGGTGCTTCCCGACTACACCTATGTTTTGGAGAATGAGGAGAAGCTCCGCGGTATCGTCGTCACCCACGGCCACGAGGACCACACCGGTTCGCTTCCGTACCTGCTACAGGACCTCAACAACAAGGTGCCCATCTTTTCGAGCAAGCTGACGCTTGGCTTTATCGAGGGCAAGCTTTCTGAGTTCCGCATCCGCGCGCCCAAGTTCCGCGAGGTCAAGGGCGGCAGCCATGTCAACCTCGGTGGCATCTCGCTCGACTTCTTCTCGATGACGCACTCCATCCCCGGCGCTCTGGGCGTGTTCATTCGCACCAACCAGGGCACCGTTATGCACACCGGCGACTTTAAGCTCGACCAGACGCCCATCGATGGTGTCACGCCCGACTATGCCGCTATCAGCCGCTTTGCCAAGCAGGGCATCGACCTGCTGCTTTCCGACTCCACCAATGCCACGGTTCCCGGCTTTACCAAGTCCGAGGCCGAGGTCGGTCCCAACTTGCTACACGCTATCAAGAACGCCCCGGGTCGCGTGTTCGTCGCGTCGTTCTCGAGCCACATCCATCGTTTGCAGCAGATCTGCGATGCTGCCCGCAAGTGCGGCCGTAAGGTCGTTGTGACCGGTCGCTCCATGCTCACGAACACACGCGTGGCGCGCGAGCTGGGCTACCTCAACATCGACGATGCCGATATTATCGATGCCTTTGATATCGATAATTTGCCTGACGACAAGATCGTCGTCATGTGCACTGGTTCGCAGGGCGAGCCGCTGTCGGCCCTGTCCCGCATGGCCAACGGCGAGCACAAGACGCTCTCTATCCACGAGGGCGATACCGTTATCCTCTCGGCAACTCCCGTTCCCGGCAACGAGAAGGCCGTCCAGCAGGTCGTCAACAGCCTGGCCAAGCTCGGCTGCGACGTGTGGGATAAGAACCGCGCTCTCGTTCACGTTTCCGGTCACGGTAGCCAGGAGGAGCTCAAGCTCCTGATGGCCATGGCCAAGCCCACGTACTTTATGCCGGTTCACGGTGAAGCCGTGCATCTGCGCGCCCATGCCCAGCTGGCCCGCAAGATGGGTCTCAAGGACGATCATATCTTTATCCTCGACAACGGCGACACGCTCGAGATGCGCGGCGGTATCGTTAAGCGCGGTACGCCCGTCGAGTCCGGCGTCGTTTACGTCGACGGCCTGCGCATCGGCGATACCGACCCCATCGTCTTACGTGATCGTCAGAAGCTCGCCAACGACGGTATGGTTACCGCTGTTGCCATCGTCTCGCTCAAGCACAAGAAGATCGAGGCCATCGAGTTCTCGGGCCGCGGCGTCTCGTTTGCCATCGACGACCAGTTCTCCGAGGATGCCTCCGCGTCCATCATGAAGACGATCGAGAAGGGCAAGTTCAGCTTTACGAGCAGCGGTTCCGATGCCATTCGCAAGGCCGTGCGCGACTCGCTCTCCAACTTTATCTGGAGCCGTACGCGCACTCGTCCGATGATCATCCCGGTCGTCATGGAGGTTTAGTTTGGCGCGCGGATCTGCACAAAACGCCAAAGGCAATAAGGCCAACAACCAACCGGCATCTGCTAAGGGTGCCGGTTCCCATCTGCGTGCCAATAAGGGCCACGAGTCCGAGTTCGATGATTTCGAGCCCTTGGTCGAGCCCTCGGCCAACCGCGATATCGCCGGCGTGGTCATTGCCGTTTTGGCGATTGCATCCTTTATTGCCGTGATTTCGCCGGCGACTGCGCCCGTTACGGCTGCGGTTGCCGGTTTCTACCACTTGGGCTTTGGTCTGGGCGCCTACGTGCTGCCGATCGTCATTTTGCTGTTTGCCGCCACGCTCTTTTTAGGCGAGGACTCGCCGCTCAACGCGCGCTCTGTTGCGGGCGGCGCCGTGGTCTTTATCGCCGTCGTCTCCATTCTTTCGTTGATGGTGCCAGGTACGAGCGACTCGTGCGACCTTATGTTCACGCCGCAAAATCTGTCCGCCTCGGGTGGCTACATCGGTGCGTTTATTGCGAGTGCGCTGCAGAATGCCCTGGGTAAGCCTATCGCGATGGTAGTCCTGCTGGGCCTTGCCGTCGTGGGCCTTGTCATCATTGGCTTTTCGGTTGGCGGCGTTTTGCGCTCTGCCCGCGATCGTGCGGCAGATTTTGCCGAGCGCCGTCGTGCCGACGTCAACGCGAGCCCGTGGGGTGACGATGAGGCCCTGTCGGTGCCCGGTGTTGCCCGTCCGCACCTGAGTATTCTGCGCCAAAAGAGTTCCGATGCGGCCGTGACTACGGTTATGGGTAGCGAAGTTGATCCGATTCTGGACGATGAGGACGTGGACGAAGATCCGTTTGTCGACGTTTCCGATGCCGTGGAGGCCGAGCGCGCTAAGACGACGCTGCTGCCGCGCCGTCATGCCAAGAAGAGCAAGGCTGCGCCTAAGCTCAATACGAGTGAGCCCGACCCGTCTTGGTCCGATAGCGAGATTGAGCTCACCGAGGGCGATGACGAGGATGACGAGGCTCCGATTGAGACCGCAAAGACAACTTTGCTGCCGCGCCGTCATGCAAAGCGCGACCAGGTAACCGGTCAGCTTTCGATGGAAGACGACCCCGATAAGATCGACGAGTCCGAGCCGCCGTTTGCCGTGAATCCTGTTTCGGCAGCACCTCAGATCCCCGACTTCTTGAAGCATCCCAAGGTTGCCGATGCGCCTGCCTTGAGTGCTGTCGAATCGGCTGTGGCTAGCGATGGGGGAGCGGACAATGCCCCCGCAGATAACGAGGGCGAAGAAGAGGACGGCCTCAAACTTCCGCCACTTGAGATTCTGCATGCCAATCCGCAGTCGGCTTCCTCCGCGTCTTCTGACAAGGAGCTGGAACAGACTGCCGAGTCGCTTCAGTCCACCTTGCTGGAGTTTGGTCGTAGTGCCCGCGTGGTCGGCTGGATCGCCGGCCCCACGGTGACGACCTTTAAGCTGCAGCCCGGTGAGGGCGAGCGTGTGAGCAAAATCTCGAGCCTCGAGGACGATATCGCGCTTTCGCTCGCTGCCCAGTCGGTGCGTATCTTTGCCCCGATCCCCGGCACCTCGCTCGTGGGCATCGAGATTCCCAACCGCAAGCGCCAGAACGTCAATCTGGGCGACGTGCTGCCCTATGTGAAGGGCGGTCCGCTCGAGCTCGCCATCGGCCGCGACGCCGAGGGCACGCCGGTTGTCGCCGACCTCGCCAAGATGCCTCACCTGTTGATCGCCGGTACGACCGGTTCTGGTAAGTCGGTGATGATCAATTCCATCATCACGACCTTGCTCATGCGCGCCCTTCCCGAGGACGTTCGCCTGATCATGGTCGACCCCAAGCGTGTCGAGCTTGCGGGCTATAACGGTCTGCCGCATCTCTATGTGCCCGTGGTGACCGAGCCCAAGCAGGCCGCGAGCGCTCTGCAATGGGCTGTGTCCGAGATGGAGCGTCGCCTGAAGGTCTTCGAGCGTCTCAACGTGCGTAAGATCTCGACCTACAACGAAAAGCAGGCTGCTGGCGAGTTTGAGCATTACGACAATCCGCCGCAAAAGATGCCCTACCTTGTCATTATCATTGACGAGCTCTCTGACCTGATGATGGTCGCCGGTAAGGATGTCGAGGCCTCGATCGTGCGTATTGCACAGCTGGGCCGTGCCGCCGGTATTCATCTTATCGTTGCCACGCAGCGCCCCAGCTCCAACGTGGTGACGGGCCTCATCAAGGCCAACATCACCAACCGCATCGCCTTTAACGTCGCCACGGGCATCGACTCGCGCGTCATCATCGACCAGATGGGCGCCGAGAAGCTCACCGGTTTGGGCGACATGTTGTTCTCCAAGGTCGACTGGGGCAAGCCCCGCCGTATCCAGGGCTGCTTTGTCTCGGATGATGAGATCAACGAGATTGTCGAGTTCGTCAAGTCGCAGAGTGAGCCAGACTACCACGAGGAGATCCTGTCTGCCGTGGCGCCCGCTTCCATGTCCATGGCGGGTGGCGGAGGCATTGTCCGCACCGGAGTAACCGAGCCGCAAGACGATGATCCACTCATCTGGGAAGCCGCCCATATTGTGGTGGATTCGCAGCTTGGCTCCACATCTGGCCTGCAACGCCGCCTGAAGGTTGGCTATGCGCGTGCCGGGCGTATTATGGACATGCTGGAAGAAAAGGGTGTCGTCGGTCCGCCCGACGGTTCCAAGCCGCGCGAGGTCCTGCTGGACGAGGAGGGGCTTGCCGCGCTGGAATCTGTCGATGCCGAGATGGCACGTGAAGATCGTGAGTTTGGAGGATTCTGATGGCTGCACGCTTTGGTGACATGCTGCTCGAGCAGCGTCGCCGAATGGGCCTTTCCATTCAGCAGGTCGCCAACACCATCAAAATCAGGCCGCAGATCATCGAGTTTTTCGAGACCGGTAACTTTGCTTCGATGCCGCCGCGCGGCTATGCGCAGGGCATGATTTCGAGCTATGCTCGCTTTTTGGGCCTCAATCCGCGCGAGGTCGTCAATGCCTACTTTGACGACCTGATGGCATACGAACGCGAGACGTCGCAGCAGGGCGGTCGTTTCCAGGACGCCGCCGGCTACGTCAATTCGCGTTCCTCGGTCGATAACGGGCGCTTCCTGATGGTTCAGGGTGGTCGCTCAACGCGTTATGGTCAGCGTCCGCAGCAGGCTGGCTATATTACCGAGACGGGTTCGGGCGAGGAGATTCGCTCACAGCGTGACCGGTTCCGCAGTACGCCGATGCCCGAGGACCGTGCACTTCCCGCTGCCCGCGGCGTGGCGCGTGACCCTCGTGCCGGCTACGGCGACGGCGGCTATTCCGATCGCGGTCACCGTGGTATCTCCACCGGACGTTCTCGCAGTGGCTATGCGGATGCCGATACCACGCAGGTGACGCCGCGTCTTCGCTCTCAGTCTCAGCCGTGTGGCCAGCGCCCTTCGGCTCCGCGTTCGGGCCAGCGTGGCTATCAAGGCCGCGGTGAACTTTCGCCCCGCTCTGGTCAGCGCGGCCTTCAGGGCCAGGGTGGCTATCGCGGCCGTTCCGATAGCAATCGTGGTCGTATGTCTCAGGGGGGCGGCCGCAGCAGTTCCAATCGTGGACGCGGCGGATCTTGTACTCCTCAAAACAACGGGCTCGATCCGCGTATCGTCTACGCTGGCATCGGTGCCGTGGCGTTGCTACTGATCGTGCTCATCGTGGTGCTTCTGCGCGGCTGCGCATCTTCGACGCCCGAGACCACGCCCGAGACGCCTACTGCTACCAAGACGACGACCAAGAAGTCTTCTAAGAAGACCGAAACGGTCGACGAGGACGAAGACACCGATGAGGCGACGGATGAGTCGACCGATTCGGACGCCACCAAGACGACGGCTAAAAAGGAAGAGAACGAGGTAACGAAGGTCAAGGTCTCCGTTGCCAAGGGAAAGACCGCGTGGATTGAGGTCAAGGTCGACGGCAAGTCGGTCTATGGTGCCCAGGCGACTGGCCCCTTTGAGCAGGAATACACGCCCGAGTCCTCGATCGAGATCACCACGTCCAAGCCTTCCGATGTCACCGTTACCAAGAACGGCGAAAAGGTCCGTTACGATACCAAGACCTCGGGCGTGGCGCGCGTGACGATCACCGTTCCCAAGAAGGAGACGACTGATTCCGAGAATGGTGAAAGTTCTGATGGTGCCGACGCCACCGATGGTACCGACACCACCGACGGCACCGATGCCCAGTCCACGGATGGCACCGATACCGCAACTGACGGTCAGACGCCCACCGATTCTACCGACTATTCGTACGATAGCTACTAAGCCGCTCGTACGCGAAAGGAAATATCATGGCTAAAGATTCCAGCTTCGACGTCGTGTCCGAGGTCAACATGCAAGAGGTCGACAACGCCTTTCAGCAGACCACGCGCGAGATTTCCCAGCGCTATGACCTGAAGGATTCCGGCGCCACGATCGAGCTTTCGAAGGGCGACAAGCTCTTTACGATCAACGCCCCGGCTGACTTTGTCTCCAAGCAGATTATCGACGTGCTGAGCTCCAAGCTCATCAAGCGCGGTATCGACCTCAAGGCTGTCTCGTGGGATGCTCCGCAGGCGGCGTCGGGCGGCACCGTGCGCGTGCTCGGCCATATCGTCGAGGGTATCGACCAGGCGACCGCCAAGAAGATCAATAAGGACATCAAGGACCAAAAGCTCAAGGTCAAGGTGACCATCGAGGCCGAGAAGCTGCGTGTTTCCTCCGCTTCGAAGGACGCGTTGCAGACCGTGATCCAGTTCCTGCGCGACCGGGACTACGGCCAGCCGCTGCAGTTCACCAACTACCGCTAATATCATTCGAAAGGACTGCTCTCCAACATGGATACACCGTTGGGCTCCGTGCTCTACATCACCCTCGGGTGCGCTAAGAACGAGGTTGACACCGACCGCATGCGTTCTCTTTTGACCGCCGCAGGCTACGAGGAGGCATTCGACCCACAGGATGCCGATATCGCCATCGTCAATACATGCTCGTTCCTCGCCTCCGCAACGTCCGAGAGCATCGAGACCACGCTCGAGCTCGCCAACGAGGTTCAGGACGGCGTTCGTTCTTGTCCCATCGTCATGTGCGGCTGTGTGCCGTCGCGCTATGGCGACGACCTGCCCGATGAGCTGCCCGAGGTCGCTGCCTTTGTGAAGGCCGACGAGGAGGACGGCATCGTGGCGGT
Organism: Coriobacteriaceae bacterium; assembly: GCA_902364645.1. Taxonomy (GTDB): domain Bacteria; phylum Actinomycetota; class Coriobacteriia; order Coriobacteriales; family Coriobacteriaceae; genus Collinsella. The sequence continues at coordinate 68,549 of CABJEP010000010.1, forward strand.
CATCGATGGCGTGCTGGGTGTCGAGCGTGAGATCGCTGCCTATATTCCGCAAGTCAAGCGCACCGTCGAGGGCGCTGTCGCCTACGTCAAGATCTCCGATGGCTGCAACCGCTTCTGCAGCTTCTGCATGATCCCCTATATTCGCGGTCGATATCATTCGCGCAATGCCGAGAGCATTATCTCCGAGGTACGCGACCTGGTTGCCGGCGGTGTGCGCGAGATCGTGCTGATCGGCCAGGACACGGGTATTTGGGGCACCGACTTTGCGGAAGAGGACGTCGCCGAGGGCTCGCCGCGCAATCTGGCGCAGCTGCTGCGCGCCGTCGCCGAGGCCGTGCGTCCGCAGAACGTCTGGGTCCGTGTGCTCTACCTGCAGCCCGAGGGCATGACTGACGAGCTCATTGAGACCATTCGTGATACGCCTGAGGTGCTGCCCTATATCGATATCCCCGTGCAGCACTGCGATGCTCGCATACTTAAGGCTATGCGCCGTTCCGGTTCGCGCCAGGAGCTCGAGGACCTGTTCCGCGATCTGCGTGAGCGCATCCCCGGCATCGTGATCCGTTCCACGGCCATGGTCGGCTTCCCGACCGAGACCGACGACGAGTTCCGCGACCTTATCGACTTTATGGACACCGTCGGCTTTGACTACACGAGCGTCTTTGCCTACTCGCAGGAGGAGGGCAGCCTGGCCGCCAAGATGGAGGGCCAGGTCGACGAAGAGGTCAAGCTCGAGCGCGCCCAGGAGGCCATGGACCTGGCCGAGTCGCTCGGTTTTGCTGCAACTGCCGCACATGTGGGCGAGCGCGCCCAGGTGATTGTCGACGGTATCGAAGAGACCGAGGACGGCGCCGAGCTGATCGGACATGCCTGGTTCCAGGCGCCTGATTCCGATGGCGCGGTGCATCTGGATGCCAGCGAGGCATCTGTGGGCGATATTCTGACGGTCGAGTTTACCGATAGCTTCTGCTATGAGCTTATCGGCCATGTTGTGGAGTAGGAGAGCGTCGTGGCAAACGAGAGCAATAAGGAACTGACGAGTGTTTGGACGCCCGCCAACATCGTGACGTGCGTTCGCATCGTCTTTATCCCGGTGTTCATGATCGTGTCGGCGCTTTCTCACACGAGTGTTGCCGGTACAGATTGGAGCACCTTCGACGGTCCGCTCGCCGCCGCTGCCTTCATCCTGTACGTCATCCTGTCGTGCACCGATAAGGTTGACGGCTACCTGGCGCGCTCGCGCAACGAGATTACCGACTTCGGTAAATTCTTGGACCCCATCGCCGACAAGCTACTCGTGTTCTCGGCCTTGCTGCTGTTCTTGGACTTTGGCGCCGTGTCGGTTTGGTCCGTGTTCATCATCTTGTTCCGCGAGCTGCTGGTAAGCGCCCTGCGCATGGTCGCGAGTGCCGCCGGCGTTGTCGTTGCGGCCGATAAGCTCGGCAAGTACAAGACGGCGACCACGATGGTCTCCATCTGCGGTTACCTGTGCGTCTTTGCGATGGCCGGCTTGAACCTTGGCCCGCTGGCGCTGACGCTCGGCATCTACTCGGTGTCGCGCTTCCTGTACGCCGTTGCCGTTGTCCTGACCGTTATCTCGGGCGTCCAGTACTTCTGGAACTGCCGCAAGATCGTCTTTTCGGTCTAGGTCCTGGTGGGTATGACGGACTCTTTTGAACAGATTTCCGCACATAACGAGGAGCTGGCGCGCGATATTGTCGAGCGCGCGAGCGCTCGGGGCGTGACGGTTTCGACGGCTGAGTCGCTGACAGCAGGTATGATCTCCTCGACGATTGCCGATATCCCGGGCGCCTCGGCGGTGCTGCGTGGCGGTGCGGTGACCTACTGCGATGAGATAAAGCATCGCGTTTTGGGTGTTGAGCAGGAGACGCTCGACCGCTATACCGCGGTGTCGCATCAGACCGCGCGCGAGATGGCGGCGCGTTCGCTGGAGCTGTATCAGAGCGATATTGCTGTGAGCGCAACGGGTTATGCCGGCCCCGGCGGCGGCACTGAGGACGATCCGGCTGGCACTTTCTATATTGGCTGGGCGTATCGCGCGGCTGATTGGGAAGTGCCGGTCGTGGACTCTGTGCGCTGCCACTATGAGGGCGACCGTTCGTGTGTTCGTGCCCATGCGGTCGCGGAGGCATTGGGACGCATTGCCCTTGTGCTCAACTCTATGGAATAGACGTGTTTTCAGGGGCCTTAGGGCCACTTAATTGTGGAGATAGGGACCCCTGACGAATTTAGCGTTTGCGCTGGTTATAGGTGTATTCTTGCCTTCCTTGTTCTTATTCGGCCCTTTGTGGTCAAGCATTTGGTCAGTGTTTGGTCGGCGTTTGGTTGGGTTTTGGAAAGACTGCCTGCATATGATTGGCCTGAACGGTTGACCACGAACAGCCGTTCGTTTATTATCGATGCAGGTTGTTAAGAGGAGGGCTATTCATGGCCAAGAATTCAGGTCCCGTACGTACCGTTCATGCACCCACGACGGGTAAAGAGCGCGAAGAGATGATCGCCACCACCAAGGCCGAGATCGAGAAGAAGTTCGGTCAAGGCTCCATCATGAGGTATGGTGACGGCGGCCCCGAGCTCGAGGTCGAGGCCATTCCCACGGGCGCTCTGGCCCTCGATGCCGCTCTGGGTATCGGCGGTGTGCCGCGCGGCCGTATCGTCGAGATTTACGGTCCTGAGTCCTCCGGTAAGACGACGCTTTCGCTCGAGATCCTGGCCGAAGCCCAGGCAATGGGTGGCGTGGTGGCATTTATCGATGCCGAGCACGCGCTCGATCCCACGTATGCCGCGCGCATTGGCGTGGATATCGACGAGGTACTGATTTCCCAGCCTGATACGGGTGAGCAGGCGCTCGAGATTGTTGACATGCTCGTGCGTTCCGGCGCCATCGATGCCATCGTCGTCGACTCCGTCGCCGCGCTGACCCCGCGTGCCGAGATCGAGGGAGAGATCGGCGATACCACGGTCGGATTGCAAGCTCGTCTGATGAGTCAGGCGCTCCGCAAGCTCGCCGGCTCGCTGTCCAAGTCCAACACGACATGCATCTTCATTAACCAGCTGCGAGAGAAGATCGGCGTCATGTTCGGCAACCCCGAGACCACGACGGGCGGCCGCGCCCTTAAGTTCTTCTCTTCGGTGCGTATCGACATTCGCCGCATCGACAGCATTAAGCTTAAGGATGAAGTTATCGGTAACCGCGTGCGCGCCAAGGTCGTTAAGAACAAGGTGGCAGCTCCGTTCCGTTCTGCTGAGTTCGACATCATGTACGGTACGGGCATCTCTAAGGAGGGCTCGATTCTGGACATGGCTGTCGAGTGCGGCATTTGCAAGAAGATGGGCTCCTGGTTTGCCTATGGCGAGGACAAGCTCGGCAACGGTCGCGAGGCCGCCAAGGCGTTCCTGCGCGAACACCCTGATTGCGCCGACGAGATTGAGCATAAGGTCCGCCTTGCCTGCGGGCTTGAGTTTGACGACGATGCTCCATCCGAGGTCGAGCTGACCGATCAGCCTGCGCCTGAGGAGTTTGACGAGCTTTACGCCATCGATGGTTCCGCCATGCTCGATGATGACGACGAGTAGCGGTTACGCTCATGTCGTATACGGTGACCGAGGCCACGGTCGTCTTTCCCGATAAGAAGGCGGCCTCCTCGTTCTCGAGCGGGTATGCGTCCAAAAAGCCTTGCGCACATATCGATTGTGAGCTTGAGGGCGGTTTTGAGCGGTCCATTTGGATTCCCGTGCGGGTCGCGCGCCTGTATGTCAAAAACCGCCCCGATCTTCCCTGTGATTGGGACAACTTTCGTGAGGCGGTGCAGCTCGTCGAGCGTAAATGTGCACTTACCATGGTGACCGAGATGTTATCGCGCCGCGACCATGCGACGGGCGAGGTCCGTGACAAGCTGGCTCGCTACGGCTTTCACCAGACCGCGATCGATTTCGCCGTCGAGCGCGCCACCGAGTATCGCTTTTTAGACGAGAACCGCTTTTGCTCGTACTTTATCGAGGAGCGCAAGCGGCGCGGTTGGGGACAGCGCAAAATCGAGACCGAGCTCAAGCGCCGTCATGTCGTGCTCGATGACATTCCCGGTTATCCCGAGGATTATTTTGCCGTCGAAGACGATTTGGCGCGTGCGTCAGCCCTGCTCGCCAAGCGGCGTGTTCCAGAGACGCGCGGATTCGAAAAACTGGTTCGGTTTTTGATGGGCAAGGGCTTCTCGTATCATATCGCCGCCGATGCCGTTAAGGCACGTCTCGATGCCGAACGCGAGGAATGTGCGGTTTAGGCGTATGCGTTTTGTGGCCCTGCCGCTCACCGTGTTTTAGCCGCCGTGTTGGGGGCATTTATTTGACAGTTGTTGTGGTTCAACGTACGATAAACAGCGTCATTTGCTTTGTGATATGTGCTCATCTGTGATGAGTTTGTTTATATGTTTATCTGTATCCGACCCGCATAAGCTGCGCCCATATTACTCAAATGTCGCGAGCCGTTCGTAAGGACGGTTCGCTTTGTTGTGTAACGAATCCATAAAAAGGAGTGAGCATGCCTATCATCGCAGCGCTCGTTGGCATCGTTTTGGGTGCCATCGCCGCCATTGCCTACATGCGCACCGCCAAGCAGGGTAGTCTTCACGAGGCCGACGAAAAAATCCAGTCGGCACACGCACAGGCTGAGTCCCTGATCGGTGATGCTAAGCGTCAGGCCGAGACCCTCAAAAAAGAGGCTCTGCTCGAGGCTAAAGAGGAGATCATCAAGAACAAGCAGGCCGCCGAGGCCGAGGACAAGCAGCGTAAGAACGAGATTCGTACGCTCGAGAACCGCGTGATGCAGCGCGAGGAATCCCTCGATCGCCGCAACGACGCTCTCGACAAGCGCGAGCATCAGCTGTCCAGCCAGGCCGGTCAGGTCGAGAAGCGCTCCCGTGAGCTCGAGGAGCTCTGCGCAAAGCAGACCTCCGAGCTCGAGCGTATCGCCGACCTTACCCGCGAGGACGCCCACAAGGAGCTCCTCGATAAGGTTCGCGGCGAAGTCACCCACGAGGCCGCCACGATCATTCGCGAGTCCGAGCAGCAGGTTCGCGCCGAGTGCCACAAGACCGCCCAGGAGATTCTGTCTCTGGCGATTCAGCGCTGCGCTGCCGACCACACTGCCGAGGTCACCGTTACCTCCGTGCACATTCCCTCTGATGACCTCAAGGGCCGTATCATCGGTCGCGAGGGTCGCAACATCCGGACCTTCGAGCAGGTTTCCGGCGTCAACCTTGTGATCGATGACACGCCCGAGACAGTCGTTCTTTCGAGCTTCGACCCGGTCCGTCGTGAGACCGCCCGTGTCGCCCTCGAGAACCTCATCGCCGACGGCCGCATTCACCCTGCCCGTATCGAGGAGATGTATCACAAGGCCGCCGACCTGGTTCAGCAGCGCGTGCGCGAGGCTGGCGAGCAGGCTGCCTTCGATACCGGCATCCACGATCTGCACCCCGAGATCGTCAAGACCCTTGGTGCCCTGCGCTACCGTACCTCGTTTGGTCAGAACGTGCTTCAGCATTCCCTCGAGGTCTCTGATCTGTGCGGCGTGATGGCTTCCGAGCTTGGCCTGGACGTTGTGACCGCCAAGCGCGCCGGCCTGCTTCATGACCTGGGCAAGGCAATCGACCACGACGTCGAGGGCCCGCATGCCGTCATCGGCGCCGAGCTGGCCCGCCGTTATGGCGAGAAGCCCGTTATCGTCCACGCTATTGAGGCTCACCATGCCGATGTCGACCCCAACACGGTACTCGATGTCCTGGTGCAGGCCGCTGATGCTGTCTCTGCCTCTCGCCCCGGTGCCCGTCGCGAGTCTGCCGAGAACTACATCAAGCGTCTTGAGAAGCTCGAGGAGATCGCCAACTCCCATGACGGCGTCGAACGTACCTATGCCATGCAGGCCGGTCGCGAGGTCCACGTCATGGTCCAGCCGGACAAGATTTCCGATGCCCAGTCCACGGTTCTGGCTCACGATATCGCCCATCAGATCGAGGAAGAGATGGAGTATCCCGGTCAGGTGCGCGTCGTCGTGATTCGCGAGAGCCGCGCTGTCGATATCGCTAAATAACATGAGCGACGCGAACGAGCTCATCTCATTTATCGCGTCGATGTCGGGGGAGGGCAACCTTCGCGTCGAGGAGAACCTTGGCGAGGGGTATGTCCGCCTCCGCGTTTCGGAGGCCGAGCGGCGCCAGGCTAAGCACGACATTCAGCATGTCGAGGACATCGTCATCGAAATGCTCCGTAATGCTCGCGATGCCGGCGCCGACAAGGTCTATCTCGCCACGACCAAGGAAGATGGCGTCCGCACGCTTGTCTTTCTGGATAACGGTTCGGGCGTTCCGCAGGATATGCAAGAGCGAATCTTTGATGCCCGCGTTACCTCCAAGCTCGAGAGCATGAAGATGGACCGTTGGGGCGTTCACGGTCGTGGCATGGCATTGTTTTCGATTAAGCAGAACACCGACGAGGCCCGTGTGGTCACGTCCGGCGTCGATCTTGGTTCAGCCTTCAAGGTGAGCGTTGCGGCCGACCGCCTCAGTGAGCGTGCCGATCAGTCCAGCTGGCCCCAGGCCGTCAAGGATGAGGACGGACGTTATGTCTGCGCTCGCGGTCCACATAATATTATTCGCGCTGCTTGTGAGTTTGCGCTCGAGGAGTTGCGTGGTTGCGATGTCTATCTTGGTTCTCCGTCTGAGATTGCCGCGACCCTTTATGCTCAGGCGTCAAGTCGGCTCGATACGTCTCGTCTCCTGTTCATTGATGACGAGAGCGAGCTTCCGGTTGTCGATCGTTTAGGCCTTGCTTCTGATGCCGAGGACTTTATCCGTATTTGTTCGGGTTTGGGTCTTGAGATGTCCGAGCGCACGGCCCATCGCATTTTGGCAGGGCAGATTAAGCCCGTTCGCGGTGTGACCGCGCGTCTGCTGCGCGAGCGTGATTCGTCCTCGCATGCGCCGGCTCCTGTCGATCTCGCGAAGGATCGTCGCGGGCTACGTATTGCCAAGGATGACATGGCACAGTTTTCGCGCGCTGTGGAACGCGACTTTAATGACCTTGCCGCCCGGTACTATCTCAACCTTTGCGGCGACCCAAAGATCCGTGTTTCGCGTGATCGAATCACCGTGACCTTTGATCTTGCCAAAGAGGAATAGTGCCTTTACCGAGTCCACTCGGTACGATACAGTTATTGCAGTTAAAACGTACTTTTAAATGCAGGAGTTTCTTCATGGATTGCCTGAAGGTATCAAGCAAATCATCGCCCGCGTCCGTTGCCGGCGCCATCGCCGGCATGGTCAAGGATGGTGTACCCGTCAACATCCAGTGTGTCGGCGCCGGTGCCGTCAACCAGGCCATTAAGGCCGTTGCTATCGCGCGCGGTTTTTTGATTCCAACCGGTTTTGATATTTCCTGCGCGCCCGTGTTCTCCGACATCCTCATTAACGGGGAGTCGCGCACGGCCATCCGCCTTTCTATCTACGTTCACCAGATCAATCGAGCTGCTATGGATAACGTCGTCATGGATGATGTTAAGCCTGTGGCATAGCTTCTGCTTGCCTCGTTTCGCTCCCCATCGTTAGGACTTATGCACATGGACCAGCGTTCCGTACGCGATATTCTTGCCGGTAAAACCTACTTTATCCGCACCTTTGGCTGCCAGATGAATCAGCACGACTCCGAGCGTGTGAGCGGTCTGCTTGATTCGTATGGCTGCCTCATGGCGCTCGATCCCGCGCATGCCGATATCGTTGTCTTCATGACGTGCTGCGTGCGCGAGGCCGCCGATACTCGCCTGTACGGTCAGTGCAATTCCTGCAAAAGCCTGCCGCCTTCGCCTTCGGGCAAGCGCGTGGTTGCCGTTGGCGGTTGCATCGCGCAGCGCGATGGCGAGGGCCTGCTCACCAACGTCGATAACGTCAATGTCATCTTTGGCACGCATTCCATCGCGCATGTGGCCGAGCTCATTGCCGAGGCGTTCCTTGATGGCAAGCGTCATATCCGTACCAATGAGCATGAGGATACGGATGCCATGAGCATGCCGTGGCATCGCGAGACTCAGTATCACGCCTGGGTGCCCATCATGACGGGCTGCAATAATTTCTGCACCTATTGCATCGTGCCGTACGTGCGTGGTCGCGAAAAGAGCCGCCCCTTCGAGGAGATTGTCGACGAGGTGACCGGTTTGGTGCGCCAGGGCGTGCGTGAGATTACGCTGCTGGGCCAAAACGTTAACTCATATGGTCGCGATCTGTTTGGCAAGCCGCGTTTTGCCGATCTGCTGCGTGCCGTGGGCGATACGGGCGTGGAGCGCATCTTCTTTACGTCTTCGCATCCCAAGGACCTGTTGCCCGAGACCATCGACGCCATGGCCGAGACGCCTGCCGTTATGCCGCAGCTGCATTTGGCCGTCCAGTCAGGTTCGACGCGGATCCTCAAAGAGATGAATCGCCGTTATACACGCGAGGACTATCTGGGCCTTGTCGATCGCATTCGCAACCGCATGCCCGATATCGCGCTCTCGACCGACATTATCGTTGGCTTCCCGGGTGAGACTGAAGAAGACTTTGAGCAGACGCTCTCACTTGCCGAGACGGTCCGCTATGCTCAGGCCTATACCTTCATCTATTCCAAGCGCGCCGGTACCCCGGCCGCCGAGATTGACGATCCTACGCCGCATGAGGTTATTCTCGAGCGTTTCAACCGTCTGGTTAAGGTTATCGAGACCACGGCACACGAGTATAACCAGGGTGAGCTTCATACTGTGGTTCCGGCGCTCATTGAGGGAACGAGTAAAAAGAACGACGCGGTCCTGCTGGGCAAGAGTCCCAAGAATCAGACCGTGCATGCGCCTATCCCCGAGGGTTACAGCATCGATCAGCTTGTTGGTAAGATCGTTGATGTTGACGTTGACGTTGCTAAGACCTGGTATTTGTCCGGCTCCGTTGTGGGCGAGCCGCGCTAATGGTTTCTCCCGGGGCAGGTCTTTCCGCCGTTGCGATCGTCGGTCCGACGGCGGTTGGTAAGAGTGATGTTGCCGACCGTTTGGCAGCTCGTCTTTCGTCCGAAGTGCTGTCGTGCGATGCGATGCAAATCTATCGCGGCATGGACATCGGTACCGCAAAGATGGTGCCCGATGAGTGCACGGCGCCGCTGCGTCTCGTCGACATTGTAGAGCCGGGTGTGGCATATTCTGCTGCGCTTTATCAGGCCGACGCTCGCGCGCATGTTGAACGTCTCCTTGGTTCGGGTTGCCTGCCGGTTTTTTGCGGAGGTACGGGGCTGTATCTCAAGGCCGCCCTCGATGAGATGGACTTTCCCTCGGGTGAACTTGAGGACGATCGTCGTGCGGGCTATCAGGAGCTTGCCGAGCGTATTGGCGAGGAAGAACTGCATGCCTTGCTTGCCGAGCGCGATCCAGAATCGGCTGCTGTTATTCATCCCCATAACGTGCGCCGTGTGATTCGTGCGCTCGAGATGCATGATGATGGCGTCTCCTATGCGCAGCAAAAGTCGCAGTTTAGTGTTCCGCACGAGCATTATCATGCCCTATGGTTTGGTCTGACGCGTAATCGCGAGGTGCTCTACGAGCGCATTAACCAGCGCGTCGATCTGATGTTTGAGCAGGGTCTTGTCGATGAGGTCCGCGGTCTTATGGGCCAGGGGCTGGGAGATGCCCTGACGTCGATGCAGGCAATTGGCTATAAAGAGATCATTGATGCTTTCAATGGCGTGATGAGCATGGATGAGGCTCGCGAACTCATTAAGATGCGTTCGCGTCGTTATGCCAAGCGTCAGCTTTCGTGGTTTAAGCGCGATGACCGTATCGTGTGGTTTGATATGGATGAATGTACGATCGATGAGGTCGTTGAGGATATCCTGCATCGTATTGAGGCTGCCTAATGGCCCGTTTCCCCCTTGTTCCCACGGCACCCGAGCCCGAGCGTGCCATTTTAGTTGGTGTTGAGTGGCGCGACAATGCATGGCCGCTCGATCGCTCGCTTGATGAGCTGGAGCGTCTTGCCCACACAGCTGGTGCTCAGTGCGTGGCACGCTTGTCGCAGCGTTTGGTAAAGCCGTATCCTAAATCGTTTATCGGTTCCGGCAAGGTAGAAGAGCTGTGCGGCCTGGTGCATCGCATGGATGCCGATGTCGTTATTTTTGACGACGACCTGACGCCCTCGCAGCAATCCTATTTGGAGAAAGCTGTGGGCGAGCCGGTAAAGATTATCGATCGTACAGCACTGATCCTGGATATCTTTGGCCTGCATGCTCAGACGCGTGAGGGACGCCTGCAGGTACAGCTGGCACAGCTTCAATATTTGTTGCCTCGCCTGCGTGGCATGTGGAGCCATCTCGCCAAGGAGCAGACGCGCGGCGGCATCGGCTCACGTTTTGGTCAGGGCGAAAGTCAGCTCGAGGTCGACCGTCGCCTTATTCGTAATAAGATCGCTGCGCTTCGTCGTGAGCTCAAGCAGGTTGAACAGCGTCGCGATGTTCAATCCAAGAGTCGCATTGAGTCACCGGCGTTTCGCGTCGCGTTGGCCGGTTATACCAATGCCGGTAAATCGACGTTGCTCAATCGTCTGACCGGCTCTACGGTACTTTCGCAGGACAAGCTGTTTGCTACGCTCGACCCGACGACGCGTTCGTATCGTCTGCCCGGCGGTCGCGGCATGACGATTACCGATACCGTCGGCTTTATTCAAAAGCTGCCGCATGGTCTGGTCGATGCCTTTAAATCGACGCTGTCCGAGGTTTTGGGTGCCGATCTAATTCTCAAAGTCGTAGATGCGTCTGACGAGGACTATGAGCGGCAGCTGGAGGCTGTCGACCGCGTGCTTGATGAGATCGGCGCCGGAGAGCGTTTAACGCTGACCGTATTCAATAAAATCGATCTTCTCGATAGCGTCGATCGATTGAGTTTCCGTCGTCGCTATCCGGAGGCCGTTCTGTTCTCGGCCCAAACGGGCGAGGGGCTCGACGATCTCGTCGACCGGATTGCTCGCGAGGCAGCTGCCACCGATGTGTTGCTCTCCGCTGATATCCCGTATCGCGAGGGCGCTCTCATCACGCTGGTGCATGAGCAGGGAACCCTTCTGCATGAGGAATATCTCGAGGACGGCGTTCGCATTGTGGCGAAGTTGCCGGCTCGTATTGCACCGCGGCTCGAGCGCTATCGTACGGAATAAACGATTTCTAGCACGCCTAGAATGACTGGCTGATGGAGCAGGTAGAACGGTAAGGCATGCCGACCCAGGACTGCGAGCGCCGGGATAGGATTGGCGTATGCCCATGCTGGCGCTTCGAGACTTGATGCTTGTGCTGCCTGGGCAGCAAAAAAGCCGGTAAGGTACATAAAGACAAACGGTATGAGCGGATAGTAATCTCCCGAAACAAAACCCGGGCCTGGGAATCCAAGCCATGCCAGGTAGGGGAGTGGGTAGACCGCCTTTGGAATGCCCCAGGTTAGGGCAAAAAGAACAAGGCACGCTGCGATGCCCCATGAGCCCGGTAATTTTTGGAGTAACGGACGGGTGAACGCAACCACCGCGGTGCACACCGCCATGCAATAAATGATGCCAAAGTTCACTGAATCGTCGACCGATACGAGCGTTGTTGCGATCCAGACGACCAAAGCTGCGGCAGCGTACTTAGCCGCTCGTTTGGCATTGTTGCGTGAGAGCGTGCACATCCAACCCGCGATAAACAAAAATACCCAGCTGATGCTGGCTCGCCAGACGTCTTGAAAGACAGTCTGGGTAAACCAAGGCATATCCCAGCCGTACAGGTAGGCGAGATCATAGCAAGCGTGAAAACCTGCCATAGAAATCATCGTAAACCCGCGGACGGTATCAAAGATGGTTATGCGTTTTTGCATTACGAGAACCGGCGCATCAAGCCGACGACTTTGCCCAGGATAACGGGATTCGTTGCATAGATAGGTTCCATAGTGTCGTTCTCGGGCTGCAAGCGCACACGCCCCTGCTCCTTGTAGAACGTCTTGACGGTCGCCGAACCATCAATCATGGCCACGACAATTTCGCCATTCATGGCACTCTTTTGTTCACGGACGATGATGTAATCGCCATTGAAGATGCCGACATTGATCATTGAGCTCCCATGCACCTCAAGGATAAAGGAACCCTGATCAGTGGCGATTTCGGTCGGGATAGTAAACGTGTCTTCGATATTCTGCTCTGCCAGAATGGGAATCCCAGCCGCGACGCGACCAACGAGCGGTAGCGAGACCGTTCCGCGAGGTGCGGTGGGCTCGTCAGATTTGGAAATTGAGACAGAGGAACCATCCTCGTTAAAGAGTTCCAGGGCGCGCGGTTTGGTGGCATCGCGCTTGAGTAGCCCGCGCGCCTCCAGGGCAGAGAGATGGGCGTGCACGGTGCTGGGGGAGGAAAGGCCCACGGCAGAAGCCATCTCGCGCACGCTGGGCGGATAACCCTTCTCCTGCTGATATTCCTTGATGAAGTCGTAAATTTGCTGCTGACGCTTGGTAATTTTGCGAGCCATCAGGGCATCCTCTCTACCCATGTCAAACAAATGTTCGAATTTTGCTTGACAGGAACAACTGTTCGAAGATAATAATAACCGAACATTCGTTCTCGCGCTAGACATTTTTGTCCGCGCGGCTTGATAAAACTGTTCTCAGCAAAACACGCGAGAGGAGAACATGATGAACGTAACGAATATGGTCCAGGGAAACCTCGCCCTTAAGCTCGAGACGCCTGCAGAACCCACTTTTACGGTTGTTCAGGGTGGCCGCTCCGGCTTTCAGCCTTTGACCGTAAAGCCTGCGCGCAATCAGCAGGCTGTAGTCGCGCCGGCCCGCGTTGCCCTGAAGGTTCCGACGATTGTCGCCGTCGCCGTTGCGCTTACGCTCTTCTTTGTCCTCGCTATGTCGGTCTTTAGCGCTCGTCACGCCGCGTATGCCGAGTCCGTTTCCAACATTACCTACGAGACCATTCGCGTTCAGCCTGGCGATTCTCTTTGGTCGCTTGCCGAAGAATATCCAATCGAAGGCCTTTCCACGCAAGAGACTTCCGACATGATCCGTAGCGTCAATCATCTGGAGCATGGTTCGCTCGCCGCCGGTGCGCATCTTAAGGTTCCTGCTCGTTCGTAATCATTATCGCGCTGCGCATGGTACCCTTGTTATCGTTTAAGAGGAGGTACCATGCGCTGTCCCAAATGCGGCAAGGCACATACCCGCGTCGTTGATTCCCGTATGCAGGAGTCAAATAACACCATTAAGCGCCGTCGCGAATGTTGCTCGTGTAACTACCGCTTTACAACGTTTGAGCGATGCGAGGACCCTATCGAGGTCATTAAGTCAGATGGAACTAAGCAGCGGTTCGATCGCAATAAGCTTCTTGTCGGCTTGATGCGCGCCACCATCAAGCGCGATATCGACACTAAGAAGCTCAATGAGATTATCGATGACATCGAGGTCGAGCTTCGCTCTCGCACGCTGACGGCCGTCACGTCCCATGAGTTGGGTGACATGGTGCTCAAGCGCTTGGCCAAGATCGACAAGGTTGCGTACATCCGTTTTGCCTCGGTCTACCGCGATTTCAAAGACGTCGATGAATTTCTGCAAGAGCTCGACAAGCTAAGGTGATTCCATGTCCAACATTACCGTCAACATAAAGCGTCTCGACCCCACCCTCGAGCTTCCCAAATACGCCCATCCCACCGATGCCGGCTTGGATCTACGCTCCAACGAAGACTGCGTCCTGAAGCCCTTCGAACGCCGTCTGGTCTCTACGGGGCTGGCCATCGCCCTGCCCGATGGCTACGCCGGCTTCGTCCAGCCCCGCAGCGGCTTGGCCATCAAGCAGGGCCTGTCTATAGTCAATACGCCGGGCCTCATCGACGCCCACTACCGAGGAGAACTCAAGGTTATCCTCATCAACCTGGATCCCTCCAATAACATTCAAATCAATAAAGGCGACCGCATAGCCCAACTCGTCATCCAAGAAGTCCCCACGGTCAATCTCATAGAAGTAGAAGAACTAGACGAAACCGACCGAGGCAAAGGAGGCTTCGGCTCCAGCGGCATCGCCTAGGGCGCCCGTATCCCTCCCGCCCGGGGCTTACCTATATCATTCCATGCTCAAACATTCTCGCGTCGCTTCGCTCGCTGCGAAACTGCGCGTGGAACGATATAGGTAAGCCCCGGGCGGGCGGCTACTCGCTTGAAACAATATTTACTTTTCTAGTAAGTCGATGCGATGAAGGGACGCCTCCTTTGTCGCATCGACTTACTGTATTTATATTTTCTGGTTCCCCTTTGCAGATTCTACTGGTGGGGAATCTGGTATAGCCGCTGGTACGTTAACGCAGCTTACCTGCGGGAGGCCCCTATATATCGTCCCGCGCGCAGTTTCGCAGCGAAGCGAGAATGTTTGAGCACGGGATGATATATAGGGGCCTCCCGCAGGCAAGCGGAAATTAAGACGCTAGCGGATGTGCGCGGGTTTTCCGCCCCAGTAGAAGCGGCAGAAGGCTCGTTTGCGCTTTTGGGGTTTGCCTACGAGCTCCATGGTTGCGATGGCTATGTCTTCGGCTGCGTGGGGGCGGCGTAGTACTTCGCCGTTGATGAGCAGTGCCTTGAGCGACTCAGGATGATCGTGGAGATGTCGCAACGTCACGATGAGCTCTCGTGCGGTGGTGACATGCATGCTGGCGCCCATGCCGGTGAGCATGGTGGTGTTGGCCTTTTCCTGGCCATAGGACTTGCCCAACAGGATCATCGGCAGGTGTGCGCACAGGCATTCGGTGACGGTGAGTCCGCCCGATTTGAGAATTGCCAGGTCGCAGCCGAGCATAAGCGCTGCCATATCATCGACATAGTCCAGAACCGTGACGTTTTCGAGCTTCATGGCGTCGAAGAGCGTTTTGAGGCGGGTGGCATATTCGGTGTCTTTGCCCGGCAAAAAGACAAAGTGCATGTCTTCGAAGCTGCGTAGGAAGGGGAGGGTGCGGTCCATCTCCGCGCGAAAGCGAACGTACGGTTGAGGCAAGCTGGCACCGGCCATTACCAGCACGACGGTCTTGTCGGTGGGGAGGTTGAACTTAGCTAGCTCTTCCTCGCGATCGTAATCCGTGTCGAATCCGGTGCGAATAGGAATGCCGGTAATGCGAATCTTTGTCTCGAGCACCTTGCGCGGACGCAGCGTTTCGGCCATAAATTCGTTGGCAACACAGAATAAATCGGTGTCCTTGTGGGGCCACCATCCCTCGACTTCGTAGTCGGTCGGTACGCAGATGACCGGATAATCGATACCCGTAATTACGCGGGCGCCCACGGCAACATTGGCTGCTGTGATGTGCGTTGCAACCACGGCTATGGGCCTGCGGCTACGAATATATTCGTTGAAGGCGGGGAACATAATTCGCGACCATGCCGTTCCGCCACCCCAGAGAAGATGTCCCGTAAGCGTATATCGCCAGGTCAGGTCGTAAATGGGGCGCGTGGCTCCCGTAAAAGAAGCCGCGGTCTTATTGCCGTCGAATTTAATACGTCCAAAATCAAGGATATCGAGCACTTCAATCTCAATATCCTCGGGGATGCCATTGGTGCCGCGGATGAGGTCGAATGCCTGCGCTATCGCATTTGCGGCGGCCTTGTGGCCCGAGCCAACGGAGGCGTGCACGATGGTCACGAGAGGTTTTTGCTGAGCCAGGAGCGTGGTTTGCTCCGATTGGGGAGTGCTGTGCGTGAGCAGGGGAGCGTCGTCACTCGTCTGCGCCTGGTCCATCGATAACTCCCCTTCAGCTTTGTAATACGGATTTATCATTGTAGTGCATGAGTGTCACGTTCACGTAAATTTGGGTACGAGCGCAAAGAACGACAACGTTTCGACGAAAGGACGCTTCATGACTACCGATAAGCCGATCGATGTTGCGATTATCGGTGGCGGCCCCGCGGGCTATGCTGCCGCCATTTATGCTGCGCGTGCCAACCTTACGACGACCGTGATTGAGCAGGGCATGTCGGGAGGGCAGATCGCCACAACCAATGAGGTCGAGAACTATCCGGGTTTCCCGCTCCTGAGTGGCGCCGAACTCGGCGAGCGTTTTCAGCAGCATGCAGAGGGCCTGGGAGCACAGGTTACATGGAGCATGGTTACGGGTATCGATTACGATGCCGATGCAGCGTTGTTTACGGTGCATCACGATATGGGCGATACGCTGGCCTCGAGCGTTATCGCTTGCATGGGTGCCACGCCGCGTCCGGCAGGTTTCGCAGGCGAGGATACGTATCGCGGTCGTGGCGTTTCATATTGCGCAACATGTGACGGCATGTTTTTCCGCGGCAAGCAGGTTTTTGTAATCGGTGGTGGCAATTCGGCATGCGAAGAGGCGCTGTTCCTGTCCGACATTGCCAGCAGTGTGACCATCGTGCTGCGCCGCGACCAGTTCCGTGCGCCGGATGGTGTTGTTCAGAAAGTACTCGCAAAGGACAATATTACAGTTAGGTACCAAACTAGTATTGTGGAGCTATCGGGCGAAGCCATGCCAACGACGATTACCTTTAAGGACAATGCATCTGGGGAAACTCATGCCGAGTCATTTGAGCCCGGCTCGTTTGGCATCTTTGTCTTTACGGGGACGCAGCCACATACCGAGCTTGTTGAGCATCTAGTCGATCTGGCGCCTGATGGCGGCATTCTGACTGATGAATCCATGGCGACCCGCACGCCAGGTCTATTTGCCGCTGGCGATATCCGTTCCAAACGTTTACGCCAGGTTGTGACCGCTGTTTCGGACGGAGCCATAGCGGCAACGAGCGCATACGCGTTTCTCCGTGGATAAGTACGATAATATATCTTATGTAAGGTTGCTATCTTTAAACATAGTGGTTGGACAGTGCATCAATGTGCCGTCCAACCACTTTTACTTTGCGGCTATGTAGTATGCAAAACTATATAACCTAGAATACAATATAGAAAACGAACGGGGGCCTCTTATGAACCATGCTAAACATGTTATCCCGATGTCCGATACGTCGGTCAGCATTAAGCCTGAGGATATTCAGCCGACGGTTCTGCCGGATGCATTTATTCAGTCCGATATGGTGGGTAAACTCAACGCGTTGAGCCTGCCACGCTATGACCAGCTGCCCAACGTAACGCTCTATCGCGATCAGGTTATTGAATATGTTGCGCTGTGGATGGAGCCGCTTTCGATTTGCGTAGAGCAACCCGTTATCACGCCATCGATGATCAATAACTACGTAAAGGTCGGCCTCGTTCCTGCTCCGGTTAAAAAGCAGTATGGCCGTGAGCAGATTGCGCGTCTCATCGCCATTTGTATCTTTAAGCAGGTGCTGCCCATCGCTGCGGTTCAGGCGCTCTTTAATATTCAGCGCTTGAGCTACGACGCTCCGACGGCTTTCGATTATGTTGTCGATCAGCTCGAGGCATCGATTCGTGCGGCGTTTTCTGTTGAGCAGACTCCCGTGCCCGATACCGCACATCAGGTTACGCGCGAATCGTTGCTCGTGCGCAGTGCGGTATCGTCCTTCGTTTCGAAGGCGTATCTGATGAGCTATCTCAAGTTCAATGGGTTTAATAGCTAACCGAGGTATAAGATGGGCGGGATAAAGAGCCAATGGCTCCTTATCCCGCCCATACGTTTGTCTAGTTGGATATTATCGGCCCGACGCCACGCCCATACCGTAGCCGATAATGAGGCCGTGCATCTCGGCATAGTATGAATCTAGCCCGTTACAGGGCATGATAATCGTCTTGGAGCCGGGCCAATGCTCCACAATGCGGCTGGCAAGTGCTTGGGCGCCCGCCTCATTCTCGACATGGTCGATAACGACCTCGCCGCCGGTAAAGCCTTCGGCCTCCATGGTGTCGACAATCTTGGTGAGCATCTTCTTTTCGCCGCGGGTGTGCCCAACGAGTTCAATTTTGCCCGCTTCGCTCGCCGTGCCCAAAATGCGGATATTGAGCTTGTTAGCAATAACGCCGGCCGCCTTAGGGATACGTCCGGCCTTCGCAAGGTTTTCGTAGTTGCACAAACTAAAGAGGATCTTGCTGTTCTGCTCCAAGCTATCGAAGTAAGCGCAGGCGTCCTCAAAGGAGGCATCCGGGTTGCTCGTAAGATAGCGGTCGAACAGCAAGAAGATCAGATCCATTTTGCCACCTGCGGCTCGCGAGTTAACCAAATGAATCTGACGGTTGGGCTCTTCGGCAAGCACCATGTCACGCGCGGTGGCCGCGGCATTGTAGCTTCCCGAGACGCCCTCGGAGATGGGCATGCAAATCGTCTTGTCAGCGAGCTTAAAGAGCTCAGCCCACTCCCCTACGCTTGGGCAGGCGCTCGATGATGCGCCGGCTTCCGATTGAATGGCAACATTAAGCTCGTGAACATCGAGCGAGAGGTCGTCAACGAATTCACGCTCCCCCACTCGGATCTTAAGGGGTGCAAATGCAAAGGTGGTATGAGGTGCGGTTGGTTGCCAATCGCGAAGATTGCAGCTCGAATCGGAGATAAGTGCCCAGCTCATTGAGGGTCCTTTCTAATTGTTCCCCAACAATTATAGCCATCTTTTTGATTGATTGGATGGCTATCTAGTTTTGAATACTAGATAGCCATCCTGATTTTATGGCCTTGATTATCGACTTTATCCGAACACCTCCCACATTCATCCGTACA
>CABJEP010000011.1 GCA_902364645.1 Coriobacteriaceae bacterium
CGGTCGGCGGCCCGTTCTGGGCGCGCCTCAATCGTAGCCCGAGACGGTCCCGGGCTGACAATTTCGACTGTAATGGACGTTCTTAAACGACTAGTCGAAAAAGAACGTCCCCAATGACTAGCCATTTAAGAACGTCCCCAATAACTACTTTGCTAGAGCATATCGCTCGCCATTAGTCAAGGCATAGCTGTTTAAACGAAATAGCCTCAGTCTCAGCACGTTTGCATCTGTTTAAAAGCGGTAATAATGACAGCATGCGCATATCCGTCGTGTAAGTATTGGTTGGGTATCAGTTATCAGCGGCAGATCAGCCAATGATGCCGGAATGTAATCAACTTGTAACAAATTAAGACGTTTAAACAAATAATGCTACCTTTTGCAGTTTTTCAAACAATTCTGCTGTATTTGCAGCTATACTCCATAACTGTCGTGTAGGAATTACGTAGACAAAAAGGAGGTTATGTGATGGTAAGTATTGTTCTTGCTAGCCATGGTGACTTGGCGGCTGGAATCAAGCAGACGGGCTCGATGGTCTTTGGCGATCAGCCGTCTGTAGCCGTGGTCTCGCTCGAGCCGAGCATGGGCCCCGACGACTTCCGAGCCAAGGTCGAGGAAGCAGTCGCTTCCTTCGAGGACCAGGAGCAGGTGCTCTTCCTCGTTGATCTGTGGGGCGGCACGCCCTTCAACCAGATCAGCGGTCTCATCGAGGGCCATGATTCCTGGGCTATCGTCACCGGTGTCAACCTGCCTATGCTCATCGAGGCATATTCGCAGCGCTTTGACGCAAAGAACACTGCACATGCGATCGCAAAACATCTCGTGACTGAGGCTAAGGCCGGCGTGCGCGTCAAGCCCGAGTCTCTGGAGCCCGAGGAGAAGAAGCCGGCTGCGGCCGCCGCTGCTCCTGCGGGTGCCATTCCTCCGGGAACGGTGATCGGCGACGGGCACATCAAGATCGCCCACGTCCGTATCGACACGCGTCTGCTGCATGGTCAGGTGGCCACCACGTGGACCAAGCAGATCAACCCCAACCGCATCATCGTGGTCTCCGACGGCGTTGCTCACGACGAGCTCCGCAAGACCATGATCGAGCAGGCTGCCCCTCCGGGAGTCCACGCCAACGTCGTGCCCATCAAGAAGATGGCCGAGGTCGTCAAGGACACGCGCTTTGGCGACACCAAGGCGATGCTGCTCTTCGAGAACCCGCAGGATCTGCTCAGGGCCATCGAGGCCGGCGTCGACATCAAGGAAGCCAACATCGGTTCCATGGCCCACTCCAAGGGCAAGGTCGTCGTCACTAACGCCGTCGCCATGGGCGATGACGACGTCAAGACCATCGAGGCTCTCAAGGCCAAGGGCGTCAAGTTCGAGGTCCGCAAGGTTCCTTCGGATTCCTCCGAGGATCTCGACGCCATGTTGAAGAAAGCTAAGGCCGAACTGGCCGCTCAAGCATAGTAAAGGAGGGTCCGATACATGTCTGCAATCACTATTCTGCTTGTTGCGATTGTCGCGTTGCTTGCCGGTATGGAAGGCATTCTGGATGAGTTCCAGTTCCATCAGCCGCTCGTGGCATGCACGCTTATCGGTCTCGTAACCGGTCACCTTCAGGAGGGCATCCTCCTGGGCGGTTCGCTCCAGATGATGGCCCTTGGCTGGGCTAACGTCGGCGCCGCCGTCGCGCCTGACGCCGCTCTGGCCTCGGTCGCTTCTTCGATCATCATGGTGCTCGCCCTCAACGGTGGCGCCACTGATTCGGCCAAGGCCGTTACCGCCGCTATCGCCGTCGCCGTCCCGCTGTCGGTCGCTGGCCTGTTCCTGACCATGATCTGCCGTACCCTGGCTACCGCTATGGTTCACGGCATGGACGCCTGCGCCGAGAAGGGCGACTTCGCCGGCATCGAGCGTTGGCAGTACGCCGGCATCCTCATGCAGGGTGTTCGTATCGCCATCCCGGCAGTACTTCTGTGCATCATCCCGGCCGAGGCCGTTACCAACGCGCTTAACGCTATGCCCGATTGGCTGTCCGGCGGCATGGCTGTCGGCGGCGGCATGGTCGCTTCCGTCGGTTACGCCATGGTCATCAACATGATGGCCACCAAGGAGACCTGGCCGTTCTTCATCCTCGGCTTTGTCCTTGCTGCCATCCCTCAGCTCACGCTGATCGCCCTTGGCCTCATCGGTATCTCCCTTGCCCTCATCTACCTTGGCCTTAAGGATCTGGCCAAGCAGGGTGGCGGCATGGGCGGTGGCTCCGGTGACCCGCTCGGCGACATTCTGAACGATTACGAGTAGGAGGGGAGTGATACATATGGCAGAGAACAAGATTCAGCTCACCAAGGCTGACCGTAAGAAGGTTTGCTTCCGTCATCAGTTCCTTCAGGGCTCGTGGAACTACGAGCGTATGCAGAACGGCGGCTGGTGCTTCGCAATGATCCCTGCGATCAAGAAGCTCTACACCAGCAAGGATGACCAGATTGCCGCTCTTAAGCGCCACCTGGAGTTCTATAACACCCACCCCTATGTTTCCGCCCCCGTCATTGGCGTTACCCTCGCCCTCGAGGAGGAGCGCGCCAACGGTGCTCCGATTGACGACGTCGCCATTCAGGGCGTCAAGGTCGGTATGATGGGCCCGCTCGCCGGCGTCGGCGACCCCGCCTTCTGGTTCACCCTTCGCCCGATTCTGGGCGCACTGGGCGCTTCCCTGGCCCTGTCCGGCAGCATCGCCGGTCCGCTGCTGTTCTTCTTCGCGTGGAACATCATCCGTTACGCCTTCCTGTGGTACACGCAGGAGTTTGGCTACAAGGTCGGCTCCTCCATCGCCAAGGACCTCTCCGGCGGTCTGATGGGCAAGGTCACCGAGGGTGCTTCCATCCTGGGTATGTTCATCATCGGCGCCCTGGTCGAGCGCTGGGTGTCCATCTCCTTCACTCCGGTCGTCTCCAAGGTCACGCAGTCCGCTGGCGCCTATATCGACTGGGCCAACCTGCCCGCCGGTTCTGAGGGCATCAAGCAGGCATTGACGATGTACAGCTCTGTCGGTGCCAACGCACTCGACCCGGTGAAGGTCACCACGCTTCAGGCCAACCTCGATCAGCTCATCCCCGGCCTTGCCGCCGTGTGCCTGACCCTTCTGGTCTGCAAGCTCCTCAAGAAGAAGGTCAGCCCGATCGTCATCATCCTGGCTCTCTTCGCCGTCGGCATCATCGGTCGCGTCTGCGGCTTCATGTAAGCACGCTTCGGCTTAAGACCGAGAGTTGCTAGGCAAGGGCTTTTGAGCCATTGAAACGGACCGCACCCGGTGGGTACACTGGATGCGGTCCGATTGTTTTATTTGGAGGGCGAGGCGCGCATGGCGCAATCACAGAACAGCACGGTCGATCTGGCAACGCCGGCAACCTGCCTGATGGGGCTTACCAGTCACGGTAACGTGATGGTGGGCAATAAGGCGTTTGAGTACTATAACGAGCGTAATCCCGAGGATTATATCCAAATCCCGTGGGACGAGGTCGACTATATTGCCGCCGAGGTTTTGCGCGGCACCAAGAAGATTACGCGTTTTGCCATCTTCACCAAGGACAACGGCCACTTTACGTTTTCGACGCGCGACGATAAAGAGACGCTTCGCGCGGTCCGTAAGTACGTCGACGAGGATAAGCTCGTGCGTTCGCCCGACTTTATCGATGTGACGGCCAAGGGCGCCAAGAGCATCCCCTCCGTTATCAAAAACCTTTTCCACAAAGGCAAGTAGTCGTTGGGTTGTCATTGGGGACGTTCTTAAACGACTAGTCATTAAAGAACGTCGCAGATGACTATCTCGAAGAGCGGTTATGCGCTGCATGGTAGTGGCGCAAATCTGCTACACTAATACAACATGCCTCCGTAGCTCAGGGGATAGAGCACCGCTCTCCTAAAGCGGGTGTCGACGGTTCGAATCCGCCCGGGGGCACCAGAGATTTGCCGAGCCCGGTACCACCACGGTGCCGGGCTCTTCTGGTCTAAGGGCCGGATTCGGACCGTCGACACCCGCGTCACTCATTTCCCCGCGGGGGGAGTTTTCGAATCCGCCCGGGGGCACCAGAGATTTGCCGAGCCCGGTACCACCACGGTGCCGGGCTCTTCTGGTTTAAAGGTATACCGTGGTTTTCGCTACTTCAGATGAAGAAAGCGCCCGTTTGCAGGGGGAGCAAACGGGCGCAATTGAGCGAATGTATTTACGTCAGCAGCCGCTGTGGGCAACGTCTTGATGACTAGTTGGTCGTACCGGAATCGTCGCCTGAATCAGTACCAGAGCCAGAAATCGAAACCGTCAACGTGATCGTGCTGTCGGTAGACTGCTTGCCGGTGGGGGAGACGCCCGTAACGGTGGCGTTTTCGTTGCCGCTCACGGGGTTACCGTTCTGATCGCAGAATGCGATGTTGTAGAACCCGGCGTTGTTGAGCGCGGTAACGGCGGCGGAGATGCTCTTGCCGTACAGGTTGCCCGGAACGCTGGCTTTGCCGGACTTCTTGGCAATGACGACGGTAATCGTGGCGCCAGGCTTCTGCTTGCCGCTGGGGTTCCAGCTAATCACGGTGCCCTCGGTAACCGAATCGTTCTCCTGGTAGCTCACGTCGACGCCAAAGCCTGCCATATCGAGGGCGTTGCGCGCCTGGGCCTCGGTCATGTCGGTCAGATCGGGGACGGAGGTGGTGTCAGGACCGCTGGAGACCTTGTACGAGATGGTCGTGCCCTTCTCGACTTCCTTACCGGGTTCGGTGCCCTGCTCAAAGACCTGGCCCTCATCGGCCTCGTTGGCCTCCTCGGAGGCGTTGCCCTTCAGGCCAACGCTTGCCAGCGCGGCTTCTGCCTGGTCCTTGGTCAGGCCGACAAGCCGGGGAACCTCAACCTTCTCGGAGGGCTTGGGGCCCTTGGAGATTACCAGGTTCACCTTGGTGCCCTTGGCCTTCTTGGTTTTGCCGTTGGGCGTCTGCTCGGCGACCTTGCCCTCGTCGATATCGTCGTTGTAGCTTTGGTCGATGGTGCCGACCTCGAGGCCGGCTTCCTTGATCTGCTCGACGGCAGTCTGCTGGTCCTTGCCCAGCACATCGGGCACGGTGACCTGCTCGCCGCCAAAGAGTCCTGTGGCAAAGGCCACCACGATGCCGATGACGGCAACGGCTGCCACCACGGCGGCGATGATCTTGTTCTTGTTGGATTTGGGCTTTTCGACCTCGTAGGAGCCGGTGGAGCCCGAAACCGAGCTACGGGCGGTATTCTGGCCGCTCACGCCCGAGACGGGACGCACCATGGCGCGCGTCTGATCGGAAAGCTCGCGAGTCTTGGTGGCGCCCAGCTCGCCGGGGGCACCGATGATGCGCGTGGGCTCCGAGATGTTGACGGCACGGCCCGACAGGTAGCTGTTGAGCACCTGACGAAGCTCGTCGGCGGTCTGGAAGCGGTTTGCCGGGTCCTTCTCCATGCACTTGAGGATGATGCGCTCAAGGTCGGCGTCGACACCGGAGTTGATCTGGCTCGGTGGAATAGGCAGCTCGTTGACCTGCTTGAGTGCGACCGAGATAGCGTCGTCACCGTCAAAGGGAACGCGGCCGGTGGCGCACTCATACATCACGACGCCCAGCGAGTAGATATCCGAGGTGGGGCCGAGGTCCTGACCACGGGTCTGCTCGGGGCTGACGTAGTGGGCGGTTCCCAGCACGTTGTTGTCTTGCGTGAGGTGGCTGTTCTTGGCGCGCGCGATGCCAAAGTCCATCACCTTGATGTTGCCGTCGGGCAGCACCATGATGTTCTGCGGCTTAATGTCGCGGTGGATGATCTCGTGCTTGTGAGCGACCGAAAGCGCGGAGCTGATCTGCGAGCCGATCTGGGCGACCTTCTTGGGGTCGAGGGCGCCGTGGCTCTTGATGCCGCTCTTAAGGTCGGTACCGCGCAGGTACTCCATGACGATGTAATAGGTGTCGCCGTCCTTGCCCCAATCGTAGACGCCCACGATATAGGGGGAGGAGAGACCGGCTGCTGCCTGGGCCTCCTGCTTAAAGCGCGCGGCGAAGGTTGCGTCACCGGCATACTGCGGCAGCATGATCTTGACGGCTACCGTGCGGTCGAGGACCTGGTCCTGTGCACGGTAGACGGTCGCCATGCCGCCTGTTCCCACCTTATCCTTGAGGAGGTATCTTCCCCCGAGGACCCTCTGTTCCATTCCTGCTCCTAACATAACTATTCGCTCAACGATGTGTGTAGTACCTACGATGTGGCCGCTGGGGCCGTGTGGCGCGTTGCCGCTAACTCTTCGGCCGCGGCGCGCCTCGGGTGTCCGATTCGATCATGGGCATCACGCTCCCTGTGCGGCAAGCGCCGCGGTCAGGACGATGCCGGCGATCTTGGCGGCCTTGACGTCATGCTTGTCGTAATCCTCTAGGGCCACCGAGATAGCGACCGTGGGTGAATCGTAAGGTGCAAAGCCAACGAACATCGAGTTGACGTTGGTGCCGCCGGTTTCGGCCGAGCCGGTCTTGCCGGCGACCTTGACGCCGGGGATTTGGGCATCGGTGCCGGTGCCGGACTGGACGACGGCAAGCATGGCCTGCTTGACCTGGTCGGCCGTGGCGGAGCTGACGGCCTGACCCAGCGAGCGGGACTGCGTGGTCTTGACCACGGTTCCGTCCGGGGCGAGTACCTGGGCTACAAAGTACGGGTCCATGACTACGCCGCTGTTAGCGATGGCGGCGGCAATCACGGCGTTTTGCATGACGGTGGTCTGCGGCCCGGGCGTGTGGTCCATGCCGACAGGCTGGCCGGCGCCGGCCCAGGCGGTCTCCCACTCGGTCATGAGCGACGGGTCGGCCATGATGGAGGCCGCGGAGGTCAGGTCCTGGCCGAGCTTTTGGCCGTAGCCAAAGGCGTTGGCAAACTGCACGAGCGTGTTTGCGCCAACTTCGTTTGCCACTTGGCCAAAGACGACGTTGGAGGACACGGCAAAGGCCTGCTGCAGGCTGATGGTGCCGTAGTTCTCGTTGGCATAGTTGGTGACCGGTGCGTTGCCGATGTCCATGGAGCCGGGCGCCTGGTAGGTGCTGGTAAGGCTGGCGGTGCCGGTCTCGAGTGCCGCGGAAAGCGTAACGACCTTAAACGTGGAGCCCGGCGTGTACAGCGCGTCCATGGCGCGATTGTACATAGAGCCGTCCTCGCCGCCGCCAGCCTGCAGCAGGGCGTCGATGTTGGTGTTGTCGTAGGTGGGCGAGCTGGCACATGCGAGCACCGCGCCGGTACGCGGGTCGATGACCACTACAGCGCCCTTAAAGCCCTTGAGCGCCTGCTCGGCCGCCGTCTGGATACGCGAGTCGATGGTGAGCTTGGCGGTGTTGCCCGGCTGGGTCTGGCCCGCGAGCGACGCGATGGCGTTGTTCCAGCTGGAGTAATCCTTAGAGCCGGTGAGCGTGTCGTTCATGACGCTCTCGATGGCGGTGGTGCCATACTGCTGGCTCACGTAGCCAACCACGTGCGCTGCCAGGTTGCCGTTGGGGTAGGAGCGTACGTAGGTGCCGTCCTCCTGCTGCAGCGACTCGGCCAGCGTCACGCCATCGGACGTGATGATGGAGCCGCGCTGGATGTACTTGGAGCGGGCGATGGTGTGGTTGTTGGTCGGCATGTCCTGATAGTCCTTGGCCTTGATGACCTGGACATAGGTGAGGTTGCCGATAAGGATGGCGAACAGCGCCGTAAAGGCGAGCACCGCACGGGTTAGACGGTTGGCGAGCGCAACGCGGCCGAGCACACCGGATTCAGGCGTGTCGAGCAGGCGACGGCGCATGCGCGAGCCGACGGAATGGCTGCCGCTGCCGTAGGAAGACGAGGTGGCAAAGCGCGTGCCCGTCGGGGCGGCGGCAGATGCGACCTGATCATCGGTGATGGCGGCCATAGTGCCGGTGCCGGTAAGCTCTGCCTCGCGTCCGGTCGCCTCGTCACCGGCGCGCAGCAGGAGCGCGACGATGATAAAGCTTGCCAGCAGCGAGGAACCGCCCTGGCTCATAAAGGGCAGGGTGACGCCGGTCAGCGGGATCAGGCGGGTAACGCCACCCACGATCAAGAAGGCCTGGAAGCTGATGGCGGCCGTAAGGCCCGTGGCGCTAAAGGCGGCGAGGTCGGATTTAGCGCGGGCAGCCGTGGTGAGGCCACGCACGGCAAAGAGCATAAACAGGATGAGCACGGCGCCGCCGCCCAAAAGGCCCATCTCCTCGCCGATGGCAGAGAAGATAAAGTCGGACTCGACGACAGGGATGTTGTTG
Organism: Coriobacteriaceae bacterium; assembly: GCA_902364645.1. Lineage (GTDB taxonomy): Bacteria > Actinomycetota > Coriobacteriia > Coriobacteriales > Coriobacteriaceae > Collinsella. The sequence goes on from CABJEP010000011.1 coordinate 8,284, forward strand.
GCCATGCCGTTGCCGATGCCAACACCGACCAGACCGCCATCGGCAAGCGAGAAGAGCGACTGGACGATCTGGTAGCCCTGGCCCTGGGCGTCCTTAAACGGATCGACCCAAACCTGGAAACGCACCTGAACGTGAGACAGGAACTTGTAGGCGCCCACGGCTCCGACGGCTAAGAGCGCAAGGCCGATAACGACATACGAAAAGCGCCCCGTGGCAACGTAGAGCATCAGCAAGAAGATGGTGTAGAACAGCACGGCAGAACCCAGGTCGCGTTCGAAGACGACGACGAGCAGGCACACACCCCACACGGCAAACAGCGGCAGCAGCAGTCGCAGGCGAGGGATCTTAAAGCCCAAGATCTTGCGGTTGGAGATGGAGAGCAGCTCGCGGTTCTCGGCCAGGTACCCTGCCAGGAACAGCACGATAAAGACTTTGGCGAACTCGCCGGGCTGGATGGTAAAGCCCGCGATGCGAATCCACAGCTTGGAGCCCGAGATCGTGGTGCCGATAAAGATAGGCAGCATCAGCAGAATGATGCCGATAATGCCAAAGGTGTACTTGTAGCGCATGACTACGTCGAGGTTCTTAACCAACGCGAGCGTTCCCACCATGAGCGCCACCGAGACAAACAGGATGATGAGCTGTGAGATGGCGAGAGCGGGGGCGAGACGCGTCACGAACGTGATGCCGATGCCCGAAAGCACAAAGACAATGGGCAGGATAGCGGGGTCGGCACCGGGCGCCAAGATGCGCACGGCAATGTGGGCCGCGGCAAAGGCGGCAAAGAGGCCGATCGGTACGGCGAGCGTCTCAAAGGAGATGGCAGCGCCCGCGGTGAGGACGTACATCGCATACAGTAGGATGACGGGGAACGCCGAGGCGATGAGCAAGAGCAGCTCGGTGTTGCGGCGACTCATAAGCGGCACTCCCTTTCTAGTTCTTTTCGGAGGCTTCGGCCTCGGCGGACTGTTCGGCGGTTTTCTCGGAATCTGATTCGGAGGTCGATCCCTGATCGGTGTTGTCGCGAATCGTTTGCGCGTCGATCACCTGGCGGGTCTGCTCCTCGTCGATCTGGTGGCGGTACTTGGATATCGTGTCCTGCGCATCGTCGACACTTGTTTGCGGAATGCCCGCCTTGAGGCGGTTTTGCGTGTCTTCGGGCAGGTCGGACAGCTTGATACTGGTTTCGCTTTCGAGCCAGTGAAGCTTGAGTCCGAGCGGCTTGCCGGGAAGGCCGCGCCAGACGGCGACATTGCCCTGGTAGGTACCCAGGTAGTACGAGCCGGTGACACCCGTGTAGGCCCAGATGGCAGCCGCCAGCACCAAGACGAGACCTAAGACGACGCCGATGGTGACGTTGCGGCGACGCACGCGTTGCGCCTCGCGCATAACGCCATCGTCAACCAGGTCAACGACTACTACGGTCACGTTGTCGTGGCCGCCGGCGGCAAGCGCCGCGTCCACTAGGTTGTCGACGCAGATTTGCGCGGTTGAGGACTGCGTGGCGATGTTCTCGATATCGCTATCGGGAATCATGCTCGAAAGGCCGTCAGAGCACAGTATCAGGCGGTCGCCTTCCTCGATATGCAGAGTGAAGTGGTCGGCATACATGGCGGGGTCCGAGCCCAGCGCACGGGTGATGACCGAACGGTTGGGGTGGACGCGAGCCTCGTCTGCCGTGATCTCGCCGGCGTCCACGAGCTCCTCCACGTAGGAGTGATCGCGGGTCACGCGGATGAGCGTGCCCTCGTGGAGCAGGTAGGCGCGAGAGTCGCCCACGTGGGCGATGGCGAGCGTGTCGTTTTCGATATAGGCGCAGGTGGCTGTGCAGCCCATGCCGGGCTTGCCCAGGCCATTCAAGGCAGCCTCGATTACGGCGGCGTTGGCGGCCTCGACGGCTGCCGCCAGGCGCGCGGCGTCGGCAGACTGTGGGGCCGTCTTGGCAATAGTCTCGACGGCGATGGAAGAGGCCACCTCGCCGGCGGCGTGACCGCCCATGCCATCGCATACGCAAAAGAGCGGCGACTGCACCAGGTAGGAATCCTCATTGTGCGGGCGCACACAGCCAACGTCAGAGCGGGCGCCCCACATGAGTTGCGTGGTGGTGCCGGCATCATAGGTCGAGTCGGTCTCGATGCGCTCCTCGGTCAGGGGCTCAAAGCTCATGGTCGAGCCGGGGTCTTTGAGCTTGGCCTCAACGGCGGCAACGTCGATCTCGGCTGTGTCACCGGGAGAGACGGTGTCGGTCTCGGCGTTTGATTCGGAATTGCCGTTGTCCGGGGAGTCGGGCTCCTCGGACACGCGGGCGGTCGACTCGTCGTCTTGCGGGCTGACGTCTATAGGCTCGGGTGTCGCAAAGTGCGACGGCGCGAGCGTGCTTTGCGACTGGGCGGCGGGCTCAGCCACAGCATCGGACTCGTTTGCGGGCGCAGGCTGCGGGGCCTTGGGTGCAGGGCCGTCCTCGGGGGATGGCCCTGCCTCGGGCGCCGGCGTAGACGCGGGCGCAACCTCGGATGACGGGGCTATGGGAAACGCCGGCGCGGCGGGCTCGGGTGCCGCAAACACCGCAGCGCTCTCGTTGATTGCCGCGGCGACGGGCTCTGCAAAGTGAGCCGGCGTCGGGGTTGCTTCGGGCGCTGTGGGCTGATCCGCAGCATGTGCGCCGATGGGCGCCGCTACGGCATTTTCTTCGTCCTCGTTATCGGCGAGATCCGAAATATCATGCGTGACATGCGAAAGAGGCAGGGAGAACACGGTGTCCTCGGGTTCCACGGGTGCGGAGCCCGCCGGAGCGGCGTGGGCCGGCGCAGCTGTGGCGGCGGCCGGTGCCTCGGTCATAGTTGCGGACTTGTTCTCCTCGTCGATCATCGACGGTTCACCTTCATGACCACATCGCCAATCTGGACTTCGTCGCCCTCGCGCAGCGTTGCGGGCTCCACAAGCTGGCGGCCGTTGACGAGCGTGCCGTTAAGCGAGTTGAGGTCCTCGATGATGAGCGCCGGGCCCTGCAGCGAAAAGCGCGCATGCGAGGCCGAGACGAACGGTTCGTTGATGCAGATGTCCGAAGATGGCGAGCGACCGACGATGACGGGGCCGAGCATGTCTACGTGGATGCCGCGGATACCGCGCGGACCCTTGTCCACATCGATCGTCCAGATAGCCGAGTCGCGACGCTGCCCGCGCACAAGTCCCACGCCGGTCTTCATGACGGCGAACAGGAAGATATAGAGCAGAGCGACCAGGACGATGCGGCCTGCAAAAAGGACGATATCGATGTTCATAAGAGACTATCCCCTAAATTCAAAGGTGCTCAGGCCAAACGTCAGCAGATCGCCGTTGCGCAGCGGGCAGCGCGTAATGCGGCGGTTGTTGACGAGTGTGCCGTTGGTGGAATTGAGGTCCTCGATCGACCAATCCGAGCCCGTAAAGGTGAGCTGGGCGTGGCGGCGCGATACGTTGGGGTCGCGCAGGGCAATATCGGAAACTGAGCGCTCGCGACCGATAGTCACCTGTGCGGAGGTGATGCTATGGCTCTCGCCGCTCACGACGTCGACGAGCTGGGCGAGCGGGCGCTGTGGGGCGCGAGTGCTCGCCATGTTGGAGGCGATGCCGGCTGCGGCGCCTAGGCCCACGGCGGCACCGGTCGCGGCGGCTCCGCCCATGCCGGCAAGCGCGTCGCGCGAGACGGTCTGCGGCACCGGGATAGGAGCGGCGGGGTCGGGGACGCTAGGCGCGAAGGGATCTGCTACGGCAAGCGGGTCAGGAGCGGCGGCGCGAGGCGTCGGCTGCTGCTGGGGCATGGCGGCGGGGCGCTGCGGCTGCGGGGCAGCAAACTGCTGCTGGCCGGCGCGCGGGGCGCTGGCGGCACGGCTTGCCGCGGAGTTGTTTTGGCCCAGACCGTTTTGATAGGCGCGCTCTTCTTCGTACAGGCGGCCGAGCGTGGGGGCATCGACGTTCTCGGCAAAGACCGAGAACTTGCCGGCGCGCAGCTGCGGATCGATCATAAAGCGCACGAGGGGCTCGCCGACAAAGACATAGCGGCGCTTTTCGGCCTGCGCTTTCACAAACTCGCGGACCTCGCGCGAAAGCTCGGGGTAGAACGGGGCGAGCATGGGATCGTCGTCGGCGGCGATCAGGATGGTATAGAGTGCCGGCGCCGTGTTGACGCCATTGATCACCAGAGTCTGATCCTCCATGTCGCGAGCGGCCTGCTTGGCAAGCTTCTTAAAGGAGAACGGGGCACGGGTGGCACCGAAGATGCCGGCCACGTGGTCCTCGAAGATGTTCAGGAAGTTCACGAAAGATCACTCTCCGTATAGGTTCTTTGGTATCCGAGCAAATATAGGCATATCCCAACGATTATAGAGGATAGGGTTCCCGCAACTGCCGCCTTGGCGGCGACCGCGGCTGCAAGGCTGGCAATTTCCATATGGTGTGCAAGACAGGATGCCGCTGCGCAGCCGATGCCGGTGACGGCGATGGCGGCGATTGCGGCAAGGTTTGAGCCCTGGTCGGCACGCTTGGCATGGGCATTGAGCAGCGCAGATGACGCTGCGGCAGTTGTCGCGACCAGCACAAAGGCAGCCCAAAGGAGCGGGTCTTCCAGCGCTGCGGCAACGTTACCGAGCCCCAGCACGCCTCCGGCTGAAAGCGCGACCGTCGCCAGACGGGCAAAAAGCACGCCCATGCCCGTTGCCGCGGCGGCGCTTGCCGGGCCGAGCCAAAATGACGCGACGCCGGCGGCGACCCCAGCTGCCAGGAAGGTATTGCCAGTCAGACAGCCAAGCGCGAGTGCACAGGTGAGCGCGGCGCTCGCGGCAGCCTCGGTGCGACCCCAGGCGATCCACCAACCGGACATGGCAGCGGCAAAGACCACCGCGACGGGCAACATCGACAGGATGCCCTGCGCCTGCATGGTGGCGTTGGCCATGAGCACCAAAAAGCCCACAGCCGAGATGGCCGAGCCGATCTGGGGGGCCAGGCCAGCCGCCGCTCCGATCGCGATAGCCGCAATGACCAGGCCGGGAAGCGCCGCGACCCCGGCCGTTTGCATCAGCAAAAAGCTAAAGGCGCCGCACGTTAGCGCCGAGATAGCGTGCATGGTGTAGTCGCGCGCATGGCTCCAGCGCGTGCCCGCCCAGCCGAGCGCGGGGTCGACCTCGATGGCGTCGTCCTCGTAGTGCGACGGCTCGATATCGTCGAGCTCCTGCTCGTCATCCGAAAGTTCGCCAACCATTTGCTCCAGGCTGCGACGGCCTTCGCGCACGCTGCCCAGACCGGCAAGGAGCTGGTCGCAAAATGCCTCGATGCTGTTGGGGCGGTCCTGCGGCATGGGGGAGAGCGCGCTCATGAGCGCGGCCTCGGCTCCCGGGGGAAAGTGTGGTATCAGCTCGCTGGGATAGGTGGCGCCGCCGATGATGCGGCCGAGCGAGTCGGCGGGCGTGGCCGCCATAAAAGGAGCGCTGCCGCACAGGCCCTCGTAGATCACACAGGCGAGGGCAAAGACATCGGCGCGCTCGTCGACCGTGCCGGTCTCGATATCGAGCTGCTCGGGCGGCATGTAGCCGATGGTGCCGCCGCGTGAGCCGCCAAAGCCACCGGCGGACGACAGCCGCGCCGTGCCAAAGTCGGTGAGCTTTACATTGCCCGAGTGGTCGATGAGCACGTTGGCGGGCTTAATGTCCAGGTGGAGTACGCCATTACTGTGGGCGAAGGTGAGCGCCTGGCCCAGGGCATCGGCAATGGCCGCGGCCTCGTCAAAGGTAAGTGAGTGGCCGTCCGCGCGGTGCAAAAACTCGGCCAGCGACATGCCATCGACATATTCCATAACCAGGTAGGCATAGGCTGTGTCGTGCGTAAAGTCGATGACCTGCACGATGTTGGGATGTTGAAGCATGGCGGCAGTGTGCGCCTCGCGCAGGACATCCATGATGTCGCTAGCGGGCATGCCGGCACCGTTGATAAGGGGGATGCGTTTAATGGCGACGCGGCGGCGCAGGTGCGTGTCGCGGCAGATCTCGATGGAGCCAAAACCGCCGGTCGCAAGTGTCTCGAGCGGCTGGTACCGCTTGAGCAGCTCGCGAGAGCTGGTGCCCTCCAAAGGAACGTCCGGCGAGAACCGGGCGGTATGTTGCGAGAAAAGCGGCATGGCCAACCCTCGTGCGTTTAAAGTTCGTTTGCGAGCGGCGGGCGCGGGGCCGAGCCGTTCGCGGTGGCATAGATGCTGCTAGTGTAGCACGCTCGGGCAGATGGCGAGGATAGCGGGATGCGAGGTGGCCCGATCGATTCGGCCCGTTTCGGCTCGTTTGGAAAGCGCATCTCAGTTTTCAGCCAAATTATGGGATGCGCTTTCCAAATGGGGTGGGCTGCGGAAACTGCATCCCAGAATATTGCCCTGGAACGGGATGCGCTTTCCGAACCGGCGTCCAAAAGGAAACCGCATCCCGCTTTGATGTGGGGACTGCGAACAAAAGCCGGACCGTGATCTGGCGCGGATTGGAGTTCGCCTGAATCATTGATGCTGGCTGGTGTGAGAACAGAGATAAACGAGCGGCTCGAGCGATATAATGACACGCTATGGAGGCCGTATGCTCTTTTCCCGCCGTTCTGCTACATTTGCCTGCGCCATTGCGCTTGTCGTAATGGCGGTCACCCCTTATCACCGGTTTTCATCTTCAATCGGCCTAGCGTCAGGTGCAATGACCTGGCTCGTTATCCTGGGCGCATGCCTCGCGGCGTTTGTTCATGGTGCTGCGCTATGCAAGGGGGGAATGAGAAGGCCGAGGCATCTCGGTGCCATCGGTGTTTTCCTTGGTGTTATTGCAACGGTTCCCGAATGGGCCGACCTGGCTTTCTATGCTCGCGGAGACTCTATTCCAATCGTGTTTGCACCGATTTGGTTGTTACATGGCGTTTCGTGTGTCTCGTGCTTTGTTGGGTCGCTGCTTCTCTCATATGTTATTTGGGGCACGGCGGACTCTCCTTTGACGCAGAGGTCGACACGGACTGACGAAAGGGAAACTCGTCACCCGCAGGACGCGATTTTTACAGAAACAATAGCCGTCATGTCTTGCCTGCTGTTTTGCTGTCGAGTTTCATGGAGAGTCGTTCCCGAGCCATGGGGGATGCCCCCTGTAACGGCCGCGTCAATTGGCCTTGCGCTTTTAATTCCGTTGGTCTATCTCGCATTGACTGTGGCCCCGCCGTTTTGCCGCCCTCGTGCCTTTGGCCATGGGCGGCGCGACGTGTTTGCCTGTTCTGTGCTCGTAGCAGTTCCTATTGGTCTTATTCCGGCTGTTGAGGCGGCATACTTCGCAAGCGATGCCGTGGTCATTGCATTGCTGGCGATGGGGTCCGTTATCGCTGCTGCCTTCGTATGCATGTTGCTAAGGGGGAAACGGGACAACAATTCGGATATCGCCTGTGCGTCCGACACATTCGATGCGGGGGTGTTTTCCCCTGCCCTGTCGCCTAGAGAAGAGCAGTTTGTTCGACTGCTGCTCAAAGGGAAAACGCCGGCGGAAATTGCCAAGGAGACGGATACGAAGCCATCGACGGTGAGAACAACGCTTCACCGAGCATACGGGAAGGCGTCGGTTGCGGGCTCACGCGAGCTCGTGGCGCTGTTTGCGGGTGAGGGCGATACTGTAGGGCATGAGCTACCGCAGCGGCATGCTGACGATATAGTGGCATCAGCTCGAACGCGCCGGCTGTTTCGATACCTGCTCACATTATTCTTTATCCTCCTTGCGGCGGGGCCCTTGGTAATGGCGGATAGCGATTGGGGGTCCGGTGTTTCGCGGGCTGTCGCCTTTTCCCTCTTAAGCTACGCATTGGGTCTCGGACTGCTTCTGTCGCTACGCTACGCGGGTGGAAAAGCGAATCGTGGCGCTGCGCTGGATAGAGCGGGTGAAGCGATTTGGCTCGGAAGCCCGTACGTATGGGCGGTGCTATCTGCTGTGGAATGGTCTTTTATCTATATCGCGGCATTGATGTGCATACGCGTTCCGTTGATGGCTGTGCCGGTCCTGTTTTGCGGCGTGGCGTCTACGGCTTCGCTCGCTGTTGGGCTGCGTCCGTTTAAGGTGCATGCCCATGCTCGGGCTATCGTGCCGTTGGTGTCAATGGGCATGGTTGCCTTAATCTATGCGGTCGCTAGGGGGCGAATCCATGGACTTGCGGTGCTGACGGGGGTGCTGCTCACATATATAGTGATGCGAAGCTGTCCGCAGCGCAAAATGCTTGGGATATGGATGCTTTGCTTCGGGGCGACGGCTCCTGTTTGGGCTGTCTTGCTCAATATGGTGCAGGATCTGACGGTTTTCGAGCCGTTGTTCCTCGCGTCGTTGTTGGGGCAAAGTTCGGCTGTCAATGTCGTCGTGGCAACGGTGATTGTTTGCTGGTCTGTGCCCATGTTCGTTACGCACATCGCGCTCGCCCGCTCGGTTGAGGACGAGAAGGCCGTCTTGGAGTACCGGGCGAACGGGTCCACCGAAACGGCCCGCGTGCGCCAGCTGGCCCTGCTTACGTCGCGCTCCCTTTCTGATGTTCAGTCGCAAATTTTGCTGATGACGGCAGAGGGGGCAACGACAAAGGCCATTGCGGAGGATGTCGGTTACGCTGCATCTACGGTGCAAGCGCTGCGGTCTGCATCTTACCGCCAGTTGAAGATCAAGAATAAGGCGGAGCTAATTTTATTGTTATCGCAGGTAAATAACGTGTAAACGCCTGAGCAATCAACTCAATAGCGGGTGTTTACAGACATCTTTCTCTATTCATGCGAAGGTTGCCGTGCGTCGACGCATTGTTAACCGCTTTTGATTGGAGAAGGCCATGATTAAGCCAAGGAGCGCTATTGCTCGAATCGGAGTCGGCTTGGTGATTGCAGCTGGTCTGTCCCTAGGGGTTCCCGCTGCATCGTTTGCACAAGAGGAGTTTGACACCTCTCAGGTTTCCAGCATTACTCAAAACGCCGATACGGGAATTACGACCTGTACGAACAATGCCGATAAGGCATTTAGTTTTCAATGTGCCGGGACGAGTGCAACTGGCTACCGTCAAAAGGATGATTCCTCATCGCTCTATCTGGATATCCAGGGCCATACGGGAAATCCGCTTCGGTTATATACAGACGGTGCGTATAACACAAGCGGTAGCGGCAGCATGAATTGTACTCAGGGAACGTATCGTTCGAATCACAAGGGACAGTGGGAAATGTATAACCTCGTCCGTGAGAACGGGCGATCTGCGGCGCGACTGACTGCATGGGCGGAGTCTGGCTACGGCACTGTTATTGGTGTATGGAGCCCCGACTGCGTCGGGCATTTCCACAAGCTTCCCGCATAGTTGTTTGAAATGGCTCCCTTCCGGCTTTCTGGGTCGGAAGGGGGAGGAGGGCGTATGAACCAAAAGCTCGCAAGATACGAACTGTCGAAAACGATTAGACGTCCAGCTTTTATCCTTGCTCTCTTGATTGCGGTCGCAGTTGCAATAGCTGCCGCGCTGGAGCCGTGGGCAAATTTGGAAAAAGAGCGCCACAACCTTCTTTCTTTTGGTTACGGCGTTGGCGTGCAAGCCGAAAATTATCTCGGTCAAACACGTGAAAGCAGCTTCGGTAACTGGATTGTTGTGAGCGCGAACGCGCCACTGTCTGCGTCGGTGTTTTTCTATGTACTGCCCCTGCTTGCAATGTTGGCTGGATCTTGGTCGTGTCTCTTTGAGCGTTTGAGTGGTTATGACATGCAGATATGCACGCGCGTTTCCAGAAAGGCGTACGTGAACGTAAAGATGCTGTCTGCTTTCCTCTCCGCGTTTACAGTGACTGCCATTCCTCTGCTCGTCAATTTCCTGATCGTCTCGATGCTTTTTCCTGCGTATCTTCCTCGGGTCGATGAGTCGACTTACGTAGGACTTTACCTGCATAGCTACTTCTCCGGTCTATTTTATTCGCATCCTTTGTCATATGTGCTCGCATACACGCTGTTCGATGCTGTCACGCTCGGGACTTTATCCATGGCTGTAACTGGCTTCTCAATTTTGTTTCGTAGCAGAATCAAAGCGATAATTGTCCCGTATCTGCTAATGGTTGCGTGGCATTTTGCAAATGGCTGGATCTTCGGCGTAATGGCTTGTGTGGGGTTTAACTGCAATATCCTCAACAGCATCAGGTCGGAATCGCTGAATAACTGGCCAGACATTCGAGCCGGTTTTGCGGAAATCATATTATTGACCCTTGCTTCGTTGGCTTTTTCTGGGGCGTGGAAAAGACGCGAGGTGGTCTGATGCTGTTTAGGCTGGTCGCCGCGGACCTGAGGACCGTTTTGAAGAAGAACATCATCACTTTTATTGCAATTGCGGCAGTGACCGTTGCGAACTTGGTGTACGCCTACGGATTGTCTTCTGTGTATGGGGTTAGAACGGATACCTTGGGGTTTGCGGATAATCTTGCGCTCGTGTTTGCCGGATCTGCTCCGTTTGAGCCTAGGCCCGGGGTCATGTTTGTGCCTCCGCTAGGATGGCTATTTCTCATTCTGCTTATTCTCTATACAACACTCGACTATCCGACCGAATCGTTGCACGGGTTTGGTTTGCAAGCGCTTGTTCGATGCCGGGCAAGAACCCTTTGGTGGGTCTCGCGTTTTATCTTGGTGGCGGCAGTAACGGCATTTTCACTGCTCGTGGTGGTTTGCTCTGTTGTGATTTGGAGCTTGGTGGTGAGCTCCTCGTTCAGCGCGGTCATTCATGGTGAGTCGCTTCAACTGGCTAATTTGGCGCCGTGGTTTCTCAAAGCTGCCGAGGCAGATGCGCTGCCGTTTTTCATAGGTCTCTTATTTGCTTTTGAGGCGCTTGCGTTTGCGCAGGCAGCGGTTGGGTTTGTGCTTGGGTCGTCAGTCTCGTTTGTGGTTTTAATGAGCTACCTGATCTGCTCGGCATATGCACGACATTGGGCGCTATTGGGTAACGCCTTGATGCTGTTGCGCTGGGGTGGAATTGTCAAAGAGGGAATCGCGGCGGGCTCGAGTGTCTTGTCATCAATTGGGCTTATGTCGTTATGCCTATCGTTGGGTGGACTGTGGTTTCGAAGGGCCGACCTTATAGAAAAGGGGGACAAGATATGAGTGTGATCGTAAGGGGCGTATCGAAGCGCATGGGTAAAAACGATGTCCTGCGCAACGTGTCCATCGAGGTTGACCCTGGGACTGTGGTCGGGCTTCAGGGGATAAACGGTTCGGGTAAGACCATGCTCATGCGAGCGGTTTGCGGGTTGATCAAGCCTACCGAAGGCGAAATCTCTATCGATGGCCAAAGGCTTGGGGCGGACATCTCGTTCCCGCCGAGTCTGGGGATGTTGATCGAGGCGCCTTCCTTTTTGGGATATCTGTCTGGCTACGACAATCTGAAGCTCATCGCTCAGATCAAGGGCGTTGCCACCCCCGAGGACATTCGCTCTGCCCTGCGGCTCGTGGGGCTCGATGCAGACGAAAAAAAGAAGTTCCGAGCATACTCGCTTGGGATGAAGCAGCGTCTGGGGATAGCTGCGGCAATTATGGAGAAGCCGAAGCTGCTTGTTCTCGATGAGCCAACGAATGCCCTCGACGAAGCGGGCGTTGAAATGCTCAAGCGCGTTGTGGCGATGGCGGCATCAACGGGTCGTGAGGTCCTTCTGTCCAGCCATGACGGAGAGGTGCTCGAGGAACTGGCCGATCGGGTTTACTGCATGCGCGACGGTGCCGTTGTGAAAGTTCGGGAAAGGTCGTGAGCGCGATGAAGAAGACCCTGTGGACGAGAAGATCGGCGCTCGCGCTTTTTTGCTGTGCTGCTGCCGGCCTTGCGGGCATGAGGGTGAGCGTCGTTAACGGGAACCGGACGGTCATTCCTGAGAAATATTACGCGGAGGGCGAATGGCTCTCGATGGATGGAGCGTTTCTGGGGTCGAAGGATGTGGTGACTGATGGGTATTCGTTTTGCATAGACGGGGCAGAGTTGCTCACGCCGCGCGAGTATCTCAAACGAGCACATGACGATTATTCAAAATATGGCACCGTGGATACGAAAACGAGACTGAAGGATGCCGACATCACGTGCGTTATCGCCGTAAAGATGCGTGTCAGAAATAGGGATAATATCGACGGTGGAATCAAAGCGTATGTTTGGCATCTGGTTCCGGAGTCTGCGCCAAACTATGATTTTGTAGTCAATACCGATCTGATAACGCAAGCCATGCCGGTCCTTGGCGGCTCTGCTGCGTTTGCCGTGGAGGTTGGGGCAGAAAACGAGTTGCTCGTCCCATTTATGATGCAGAACACCAACGACTATTTCGAAGGTTACGAGACCGTCCGTTTTGAGAAAGCATTTCCCGGGACTTACACGATGAAGATGACCGATCTGCCGGAGCGGAGGCTCTTAAGGTTTGAAGTGAAATAGCTCGAGAGCAAGGCAAAACGGGTCCATTGGCGGTACGCGCGCCCGATTCCAGGCGCCCCGGCCCGGAATCGGGCGCGGGACGAGGCGCCTTCGGTGTCGGCCGGCCTACCGCTTCTTCTTGCTCTTCTTCTGCTTGCGCTGCTTGCCCTTGGTCTCCTGGGGCTTGTCGCCCTGTTTTGCTTCGGCAGCGGCCTTTTCTGCCTTCATCTTCTTGCGTTTGGTCTCGATGCGGAGTTTTTTGTTGATGCGCGCCTTAAGGAAGGGACCGAACTGCTCGGCATCGCCGCGGACAAAGGTGTCCTTAGGGATCGTCACGCCCTGGTCGGCGAACATGGCCACAAAGATGCGCTCGCCGTCGAGCACGTGGTCGAGCTTTTCAAACGGGAAGAACTGCGACTTGCCGCTCGTGCCCCAAACCATCAGGCCGTCCTCGTTGGCGGCGACGCGGCGATAGCGGCCACCCATGGACTCGTCGGCCTCAACGGCGTCGATAAAGTCGCGGGCGAGGGTGTGGTGCAGGTTTTTGCTCCACCAGGCCAAAAAGGCGCCGAATACGATCAAGACGACGCCAAACTTGATCCAGTTGCCGCCGGCCACCAGCATGCCGATGCCGATGAGCGCGGCAATTGCCGCGGCGACATACAGCGAGCCGCGACGCCTGGGCGAGGCGACCAGGCGGGCGAAGTCGGTGACGAGGTCGTTTTCGTATTGGTACTCGTTGAGGTACAGGATGCCGTCGTCGGCTGCGGCCTGCTCCTCGAGCGCGACCTCGACCTGGTCGGCTGCTTCGGAGGGAACGAGGTTGCTCTCTGCGTCTGCCATGCTCTTTGGACTCCTATCGCGGCGGGCTCGCCGTACGGGTTATTATGGAATGCAGTATGCCGTGCGACCGCATGGCCGCCGCGGCAACAAGACTCAGTATACCCGGGGGAGCACCCATGGAATCGTTGTACCGAAAGTATCGCCCGCTCACCTTTGACTCCGTGGTGGGCCAGCAGCATATCGTCTCGACGCTCGAGCACGCCATCACCGAGGGGCGCCTGTCCCACGCCTACCTGTTCTGCGGACCGCGCGGCACGGGCAAGACCACCATGGCGCGCATTCTGGCCAAGGCGCTGCTGTGCCGCAATGCCGAGGCGGCGCGCGCCGAGGGTGCAAGCGGCTGCATGCCCGACGGTACTTGCGAGGAGTGCGAGCTCATTGCCGAGGGTAACCACCCCGATGTCTACGAGCTCGATGCCGCCTCCCGCACGGGCGTGGACAATGTGCGCGAGGAAATCATCAACTCCGTCAACTTTGCCCCGGTGCGCGGCAAGTACAAGATCTATATCATCGACGAGGTCCACATGCTCACGACGGCGGCGTTCAACGCGCTGCTCAAGACGCTCGAGGAGCCGCCGGCACACGTGATCTTTGTGCTGTGCACCACCGACCCGCAAAAGATTCTGGAGACCATCCTCTCGCGCTGCCAGCGTTTCGATTTCCATCGCATCGGCAACGAGGATATCGAGCGTCGCCTGGCATACGTGTGCGAGCAGGAGGGCTTCGATTACGACGATGAGGCGCTGGCTATCGTGGCGCGCCATGCCAAGGGCGGTATGCGCGACGCGTTGTCCACGCTGGAGCAGCTGAGCGTCTTTGGCAACGGTTCTGTGCATGCGGACGACGCCCGCTCGCTTTTAGGCGAGGTTTCGGACCAGATTCTGGGCGAGTTTTCCCGCGCCATTGCCGATCGCGATGTTGCCGAGCTCTATGGACTGATCCGTGCGCAGGTCGAGGAAGGAAACGACCTGCTGGAGCTGACGCGCGACCTGGTGGCGCATGTGCGTGACGTGTACGTTGCCTGCGTTGCCGGTGCCCGTGCCGAGCTGTTTGAGGGCGGCTCCGAGCAGGCCGAGGCGCTTGCTGCCGAGGCCGCTGCCTTTGGCGAGCATCCTGCCGACCGCCTGGCCCGTGTGCTGACGGTGCTCGACGATGCCGCACTGGAGATGAGGGGCGCGAGCGACGTGCGCCTGGTGCTCGAGATCGCCTGCACGCGCCTGGCACGTCCCGAGGCCGATTTAACGATTGAGGCATTGGCCGAGCGCGTGGCCCGCTTGGAGGCCATGGTTGCCAACGGCGCCGTGCCGGCGAGCGTGGCTGCTGCTCAGGCCGCCGCGCCTGCAGCATCCGTACCCGCTGCTGCCCAACAGCCGACGCTAATTTCGGGCGCTCGTGCTGCCGCTCCGGCGGCATCCGCTGCCCCCGCTGCTACGTCCGCGCGCCAGGGCGGTATGCCTTGGGACCGTGGTGCTGCTGTTCCGGCTGCCCAGCCTGCGTCCCGTTCTGCGTCCGTGTCAGCTTCCAAGCCTGCAGCGCCTGCACCTCAGCCTGCGCCGACTCCGACGCCTCAGCCCGTTGCGGCTCCCGCGCCTGCCACCGCTCCGGCACCTAAGCCCCAGTCCAACAATGCCGCCCAGGTTGCCGCCGCCGGTACTGCCGAGACGCCCGCGGTCGAGGATGCCGGAGAGCTGCAGCGCAAATGGGCCGAGGTTGTCGAGCGTGTCAAGGCGCGTCAGGCTTCCTACGCGGGGCTTTTGCTCAATGCCCGCGCCACGGCTGACGACGGCTCCAGGCTCACGGTCTCGTTCCCCGCGGGCTCGACCTTTGCCATCAAGATGCTTGGACGCGCCGACACGCAGTCGGTGGTCCTGCCGACAGTCAGTGCGGTCTTCGGTCGTCGTACCGTCGACTATGTCCTGGATGGGGGTGGCACGCCGGCTCCTCAACATGAGGAGCATTCTCCATCTGCACGGGCTGCGGTATCTGCGGACCCGCAACCCGTGTCCTCGGCGGCCCCTGCATCCTCGAGCGCCAGCGCGACGCAGCCAAAAGCAGCACCGATAGCGGCGCCGACCCCGTCGGCGCCTAAGCCCGTCATGGCCAAACCGGCTGCTCCGACACCCGCGCCCAAGCCTGCCTCGCCCGCGCCCAAGTCGTCTGACCTGGGCAAAGCCCCCTGGCTGCGCTCCGACAACCCCGCCGGCGCTCCTGCCACGGGCAAGCTCCCGACCGAGCCCGCGCCCCGAGCGCCCGAGCGCGCGTCCGCTCCCAAGGCTCAGCCCGCCGCGCCGTCTGCGCCATGGGAATCCGAGCAGGTTCCCTACGACGATGCCATGGTTGGCGGTTTTGTTGCCGATGCTGGTGGGGACGATCTGCCTCCGTTCGACGTGCCGGGTGCGGCGTCCGCGCCCAAGTCCGCTGCAACTGCCCCCAAAGAGGAGGACGCTCCTGCAGCTCCCTGGGAGTCCAACTCCGGTGCGGGCGGCCCCTTCGGCCATCAGGGTGCAGCCCCGAGCATCCCGCAGACCGAGGACGAGGCCAAAGCCCTCATCCGCAGCGTCTTCGGCCAGTCCACCATCTTCAAGCCGGTGGAGTAGCTGCGCAGGCGGGTATACTGCTCAAGAAGAGAACCCCTTGCCCGGGCGCATCTGTATTTCGGACATGTGCAACGTGGTGCCGCGTATATCGCATTCGAGCAGACAGGCGCGTGACGGTCGGCCTAGGATGCTGAGGTCGATACGATACGTCGCATGGCTGTCCGTGTACTCGACTTGCTCGGCGTTGACGGTTGCTCCGATTGTAAATAAAGAGCCCAGTTCGGCATCGACAATCTTGGAGTCCTTTATCTTGACCTTGAACTCTTGGTAGAGGGACGGGCTGTTGTAGTAAATGGTTCGGGTTCCGTCGGTGCATTCATCGGTCGTCTCCCATTTGACGACGGGCTGGTCCGAGCTGGCTATCAGCAGTTCTGCTCCAAAAGCTATGGCATGGGTGATGATAACCAGTAATACCCAGACGACAAAGAGATAGAGAACCACATATGCAACGGGGTGTTTTGAGCGGATGTTTTGGAGTACGGCTGGGACATTCACGAGGGCACCTCCAAATCGTCATCTATGACAATCAAATTATACCCAGCCGCCATGCGTGCCGCCTCGAGCAGCGGCTCGGCATTTTGCCATGTAGCCTTGTAGCCCTACGCATAAACTGCCTGGTTCCAGCTCTGCTAGATGTAGCTTGAGATAATTATGCAACCTTGCATAATTCGACCTTGCATAATCTTGGGCGTGCGTCACGCTCAAGGACATGTATATCGACTGAGGTAGCGTGTCCGCCCCGCTTGCTTGCCCCGCGCCGTGGTACGATTTTTGAGTTTGAAAGTCCCGTCGCGCTCCGGCTGCCCTTGCAGCTTGTCGCGCGGCCGCACGTAAAGGAGCCATCATGGCCGGTATGAACATGCAGCAAATGATGAAGCAGGCTCGCAAGATGCAGGAGCAGCTTGCCGCCGCGCAGGAAAACCTTAAGTCCCAGACCGTCGACGCCTCTGCCGGCGGCGGCATGGTCAAGGTGACCGTTAACGGCGAGATGGAGCTCGTCAACCTCACCATCGACCCCGATGCCCTCGATCCCGAGGACGTCGATATGCTGCAGGACATGATCATGGCTGCCGTCAACGAGGCCGTCCGCGGTGTCAACGAGCTCGCCAACAAGCAGATGGGCGCCATCACCGGCGGCCTCAACATCCCGGGCATGCCGTTCTAAGACACGCATATATATGAGTGCCAACCATAGTCTGCAAAAATTGCTCGATGAGCTGGGCCGTCTGCCGGGCATTGGTCCCAAGTCGGCCCAGCGCATCGCCTATTACCTGCTCGAGGCCGATGCCGAGGAGGCGCGCCGCCTGGCCGAGGCTATCCTGGAGGTTAAGCAGGAGGTTCACTTTTGCAGCCGCTGCTTTAACTACGCCACGGCCGACGAGTGCTCCATCTGCCAGGATTCGATGCGCGATACCACTCGCATTTGCGTGGTGGGCGAGCCGCGCGATGTCCAGGCGATTGAGCGCACGGGCAGCTACCACGGTCTCTACCACGTATTGGGCGGCGTGATCAGTCCCATGGACAAGATTGGTCCCGAGCAGTTGCACATTCGTGAGCTGCTGGCGCGTCTGGGTCACGAGGACATCCACGAGGTCATCATCGCCACCAACCCCAATATCGAGGGCGAGACCACGGCGAGCTACCTGGCCCGCACTATCAAGCCGCTGGGCGTTGAGGTATCGCGTCTGGCGAGCGGCCTTCCCGTGGGCGGCGACCTGGAGTATGCCGACGAGCTTACGCTTGGGCGCGCCATCGAGGCCCGTCGCACGATTTAGGTGGCGAGCCTGCTCCTGCCGTATGTCTTCATCGCGACGCACGGGGTAGCCATAATTTCCCCGTGCGACTGTAAGTTTGTTGTGCAACAAAGATGCTTTGTATCCGCTTATCGCATGGATGCTTCCACTCGCATCCTTAATTTGCCCATTCGTTGCGCAACCTTTTGGGTTCGCTGATACACTCAAATATGGATTCGAATGAATGCGCCGCTCCCGAGAGGCGCGTTTTTGTTGGAGGAGAACGCATGCGGCCCGGTGGCACTCAGACAAAGCGCGGCGCCGCGGTGCGCATGCGACGCCGACTGGGCTTGGCGCCGCGGGCGTACGCACTGCTGTCTTGCTCGCTGGTGCTGGTCATAGCTGGCGTTTCTGCCTATGGCATGACCGTGCCGTCCATGATGCAGGCACATGCCGCACGCGAACCGCGCGTGGGGCATGAGGTCAAAAGTGACCTGGGGACCACGACTGGATATGCTTGGGCAAGTGTGGTCGCGCATATTGTGTTTGGCACCGGCGACGCGGACGGCGCCGAGGCCCCGGACAACGAAGTCACGCTTGCCAATGGCAAAACCATCGTGCTCACCAACACCAAGATCATCGATCGGTTGTCCAACAATAGCGTGGCGGCAACGGTGAATAAGGTCGAGCAGCAGAAGGAGCAGGACGCCCAGCAGTCCGGAAAGCCCGGTAGCTCGGATACTTCTGGCTCCGGCTCGGATTCGTCGAGTTCGGGCGGTGGCTCTGGGTCGGGTTCCTCTGCCGGAGGGTCTGGAAACGGCGGCTCGACGGGCGGCAACACTGACAACGATGCAAACTCCGGTGGCCTTTCCGCTGCTGAGGAAGAGAGCATTCACAGCTGGCTTGTGACCAAGTACAACATGCTCGACGGCTATGTTTCTCGTGCCAATGACGTGGTCTCGACCTATAACTCTACGGGAGATCCCAGGCCGTGCGACAGCCTGGTCGGGGAGATGTTTGTCATTCGAGCCGAGTTCGGTCGTCAGACATTCTCGCCCCGGTCAAAGTGGTATCAGCAGTATGCCAATCTGTGGGGCTGTTACACCAACCTATGTCAATGGGTCGGCCATTACGGCGATGATGACGTCGCGCTCGGTAACTTCAACAATAACGTGGCGGCGCTTGCCCTATGATGACCGATCTTGCATCCACCACACCACAATCGCTCGGTCGCGATCCCATGGTCGGCCTGCGCCTGGCGCGTGTCGACGGGTTTGAGCCGGCCATTGCGCTCGGTCAGGACGAACTGCCTGCCTATCTGCGTCGTTTTACGATACTGTTTGCCGACGATGCCACCATGCGCCGTGGCGGTATCGGCCGCGTGACGCGTGCCGTCAACGCCCAAGGCGAGGCCGTGGCACTCAAGCAGCTCATCTTGCCAACGTGCGATGAGTTTGACGATGCCGCCGCCCATGAGGCGCTGGTCGCCAAGTTCAAAGCGGCGTTTCGCGAGGAATACGAATGCCATCGCGCCCTTTCGGGCCTTAAGGGCTTTCCCCGCCTCTATGGCTGGGGCGAGGTCGACGGTGTGCCTGCAATTGTCATGGAATGGGTCGAGGGCGAGACGCTCGCCCGCTTGCGCTCGCGCTTTGCCGTGGACGATGCCGGCCGCCTATCGCCGCTTGTGGCGGCGCGTCTGGGTCGCGACCTGTTCGATCTGCTCTGCCGTATGAGCCTGGTGGGCGAGGGCTTTGTCCATCGCGATATCTCGCCCGCTAATATTATGGTGCGTACGGCGCGTCTACCGCTTGACCGGCAGCTTGCCGAGGGCACCTTTGACCTGTGCCTGATCGACTTTGGCTCGTCGCTGGCGCTTGAGCCTGCGTCGGCCGTGGCCGGTACCGGCGGCAAGGCGTCGTTTACGGAGCGCTATGCCACGCTGCGTCGCGCGACGGTTGCCTATGCCCCGCCCGAGATGCTCACCGACGATATTCCCGACCTGCGCGCTTTGCGTATGTCGCCGGCGATCGACGTCTATGCCGCAGCAAGCACGGTTTACGAGCTCATTGCCGGCGCCGCGCCATACGAAGCCGCGCCGAGCACTTCGGGCACCTCGGGTTCGCGCAAAAAGACGCGCGACATCGCCAGCCCCTACCGTCTCAAGATGGACACGCTGCCCGACTATCCCATTGGTGCCCATGCGCCCGGTTGCGATTTGACTCAGCTGCTTCGTCGTGAGCCCGATGTGGCGCTCGCTGCGGCCGAGCAGGCCCAGCAGCTGGGGCTTGAGCCGGATTCCGAGGAGCTACGCGATGCGCTGGCGTTTGTCGATGCCCAGCTGTTCGACGTGGTGATGGCCTGTCTGTCCAGCCATCAAAAAGATCGTCCCGAGCCGGCGGCGGTCGAGGCGGCGCTCTCGGCGTTTTGTGACCACTATGCGCAAAATGTCGGTCGTTCGCTCCGCGGCGAGCCGCTCACGCCGTGCCCCATGGATGCGTCTGGCCGCGCGGTTCGTCGCGCGCTGATGGTCGGCGCGACGGTCGTCTGTGGCGTGGTTTGGGCTGTGGTCGTGGTTTCGGCCGCGCTGCTGGCGTCGGGCGCTCGCGTGACGGCGACTTTGGGATCGCTCGTGTGGTCTGGGTCGCTACCGGGTATTATTGCCGCACTGGCGTTGGCGCTGCCAGGCATAGCCGGCGTTGCCGCGGGGGCACTTGCGCGCGATCGGCGCTCGGGCTTCCTGCAGGGTGTGCTTGCGCTTTCTGCCTGCGAGGTTCCGGTGCTGGTTGTGGCTGCATGTAGCGTATTTTCCCAACGCGCCGTGATGGGCGGCCTTGTTGCCGCTCTGGTTGCAACCTATACGCTTACGTGGTTTTTGCTTGCGATGGGCTTTGCCTTTGAACTTCCCGTTTCGGCACCGCGACGCACAAAAGCCCAGATGGCGACTCCGCTTGCCGGTGGAGCCGCAGCTGTCCGTACTTTTGGCGGACCTGTCGAAGTATCGTCCGATTCTATTTCTACGACCAAGGAGGCCTAGGTCATGGCATCTCAAGTTGAGCTCACCCCATGCGGGGCCATGTTTGACATCTTTAAGCGCGCAGCGCATCTGAGCCATATCGAGCTGTGCGGCTTGGTGCTTTCGTCCCGTCCGCTCGCCGACGGCCGCAGCCCGCAGAGCCGAGCCGCCGATCGCTCTTGGGTTTCCCGCTTTATCGTTCGCGCGCCGGTCGGCACGCTTCAGCAGCGCTACTTTGTCGAATACGGTACCTCGGCTGCGCGTATTATGTCGCAACTGGCCCTGCGCCAGCGCAATCCCATGGACTCCACGGCTGTAATCAATATGGTGTGCGGTCCTGCAGGTGAACCGATGGTACGCGCGCTCGAAGAGTGCCACCAGGACACGAATCTCTATCGCAACGCGCTCGATCGCCTGTCCCAGGCGGCGGAACTCATGCCCGCCGAGCGCGCCGAGGTCGTGCTGGTGCTGTTTGTCGCCGTCGGTTGTTCGGCGGATGTGCGGTCCTCGGTGAACTATGCCATCGACTACGCGAACGCGACCTGCGGCGGAGGCACATCCACGCCGCGTTCGCTTGGCATGTCGCTGACTGCGGGCGAACGCGAACCCGCCCCGGCGCACCCTTTGGGCTTGCTGCGCGTGCAAAACAGTTTTGTCGTGAGCGCCCCGCGCTGGATTCAGCCGAGTGAGCAGGGTGTTGAGATTGGCGCGCTGGCCACTGGTGAGGGCGATATTACCGACGTCGGCGACGATGTCTCGGCCCGCCATGCCCATATCTGGTGCGATGCTCAAAATATCTGGCACGTCGAGGACTTGTCGTCCACCAACGGAACCGTGGTGGTAAACGGGGCCACGCGCGTTTGCATTCAGGTCGAGCCCGGCCGTTCCGCCCAGCTCAATCCCGGCGACGAGCTCAAGCTCGGCGAATCCACTACCTATGCCATCCTCTTCGGTGCCCTCTAGCCGGCAGTTAAGGACGTTCCTTTTCTGCCGGCACTTGGGGACACTCCTCGGCGCGCCAGAGCCGGTCGCCTGGGGATGGAGAGGCCATTTTGGCCCTTGGCGGTCAGTCGGGGCGAAACTAGAAGATCTTTCCGATTCGCGGCTGTTCATGCTTGTAGAGCATCTAAAACAATAGGATGTTATTCTGGAATATGCCGGGTGCGTGAACTTGCCTGTCTTAGCCTTAATAAGGTATAGGGGAGTTTGGCTCAGGGGTTCCGTGTTGTTCTTCAGCGCAGTATTGTGGGACAGATTTGCTGAGATTGGCGCCTTACACCGCAGAGCGCACGGAAGGCTCTCGATTTGTGTTCTGGCCCCAGAATACAGGGCCTGATACTTACCAACTGTGGCATGGATGTAACATCTGTAGAAATCAACCCTTTTGTTGTCGACCTTTGTAAGAAAAACACTGCCATCAACTCTTTGGATGACGAAACTAGGGTGCTTGAGGGGAGCCTTTACTCCCCTCTGAGAGATGACTCATGTTTTTCGCTTGTCGTTGTGAATCCTCCGTTACTGCCGATTCCGGATGAGATTCCTTATCCCTTCGTTTGAGATGGAGGACAATCGGGTCTGGATAAAACACTTCGTATTCTTAAGGGTGGCGATACGCATTTAGAGAAAAACGGTAAATACTGCTAATAGGGGTGACGACGATGGTGCGGGGGCGACCCGCGATGCTCTCATCAATACGTCGGATACTTGGGAAATCAGGTCTAGATGCATGTATGATGATGCTGTGTGGCTATTCAATTAATCCGCGTTCCGAATGGGTGCAGGGTATAGCTGCGACATCGTATGCTTTTGACCCGGCGCGATACTCAGATATTTCTGAGGCGGTTGACGAAGTTTATACGCACTATGCCGCGCAAGGCGTTTCGGAAGTTTGCACATCTACGTTACGGGCTTAGGTTTCTTCAAGCGAGCAGGCCGGTTGCGTTATTTCGAGCGATTTTTCTAGTCTAGACGACAAAAGGCAAAGGATTTGATGGGTATAAAACGCGGACGTTTGTGGGCGGATGCTCAAATCTATTGTGGCAATCGGGCGGTTGAAAAAGATATTTCAACCGCCCGATTGCCAGGTTCGTCGGAGGAGATGTCCGATTCCGACTCTCTTGTAGGAAGAGCTTGAGATCGTATTGGCCCAAGGCAATCTTAAAGCAGTCTCATTGGCAAATCTTCGCTCCTGTTGTGTTGAGGTGTAAGGTATCAGTGATTGATGTTTTGTGGCGGGTAGATTGGGGCCTTCCTTGATTCGATGCGTTCTCTCGAGGTTCATCAGAGCAAAAGGGGCTTTCGTCTTCATTGCTATCACGGTGATTGGAACCGCTCTCTCCTATGCCATGCCATACGTGAACGGGAAATTCTTAGATTTTCTTCTCGGTAACCGCAGCGAAAGAGACGCCGTACTCTTCGCGCTCCTGGTTGCGTCAATAGGAGTTTTCTCCACCCTCTTTACTTATTTTGCAGGAACACTTTCCATTCGCATAACCACGAGACTTTCCTTTGATCTTCTCAGGGAGGCCGTCTTGCGTTTTGAAAGAGACGATTACTTGGTGAGTCGGACCATCGATCCAGCCTATACAACGCAACGGATTATTTCCGACTCTAGCGTGGTCTCATCCTTCGTTTTGGCGAATTTTATCAGTGCGCCGCTGTCCATTGTAGCCATTCCCATCGTATTGCTTATCATATGGTCAATTGATTCAACTCTCGCGGTGTTTTCCATCATTCTCCTCATCGTGTATTTCTGTGTAATTACTGGGTTGAGGAAACTTTTGTATAGGGTCACGTATGAGAAGAAAGAGGCGGACAGCGCCTTTTACGCCGCAATTGCATCGCAGCTTAATCAGATTCTCAACATTCAACTGACATCTTCGTACGGCAAGAGCGAACAAGCGCTCGACGCTGGGTTTAAGAGCTATTTTCCCAAAGTTTTGCGCTCCGGAAAGCTATCATATTCTCTGACATCGCTCGATGGTCTTTTCGCAGCGTTGTTTCAAGCGGTGATACTTGTTGTTTCCGGAGTACGAATCATTAACGGAACTATGTCAATAGGCGAGTACACTATCATCGGTACATACTTCGCGGTTCTCTTTAAGACTTTGAAAAGTATGATGTCATTGTTCAAATCCTATCAAGATGCCAAAGCATCATGGGATAGGACGGCTATCGCGACGAGAGAAAAGGAGAGATCGGGGTGGAATCGGACCGATTTAGCTAAACTCGATGAAATAAATGACATTTCGGTATCTGATTTGGAATTCTCGGTTGCCCTTCCAGACGGATCTGTCCGAGAGGTCCTCGGCGGGTTTTCTTTCAAGTTTTCCGGTCCTGGTACATATTGCATAGTTGGGGAAAACGGAAGAGGCAAGACGTCACTTCTTTACTTGATGCTCGGGCTATACTCATCGAAAGGCAAAGTAAAATACAACGGCGTGCCAATCGAAGAATGCGACTTGGATTACATACGTGCGAGAGAGATATCGTGCTGCCCACAGTCGTGCTTCGCGCCGGACGAAACGGTGAAAGAGCTGTTAGAGTATTTCGACACGCCCTTTTCTTCCTATCACCGGGGTGTAGATGGCCTACTTTCGCTGGAAAACAGCGTGAAGGAGTTGCTCGGGAAACGTTGCTCCGCGCTTTCGGGCGGTGAGCTGCGCCGAGTGTACTTATGGTCGGCGATTTCACGCAAGTCGTCAGTTTTGGTACTCGACGAGCCCACGACTGGGTTAGACGCTGTAAGCCGCGCCGAGCTTGCGGCCTATGTTAAGCGCAACAAGCAAAGCCAGCTGATCATCATTGTCTCTCACGATGACGAGATGGTCGGCGCGGTAGAAGGGGTAGTGGATTTAGGCAGCATGTACCGGGGTAAATGCTGACAAGTGTAGTGCTACCCAACTGACAGAGATAACAAAAAAGCGATGCAGATGCACGTAGCATTCAGTCGGTTCGGACTCGGTGCCTTCACGCCATCGCAACGCTTTCAGATATAGTTCTCATTCTCTTACTAAAGGAAACTTTAGTCTACGTTGTCTTGTCGAGACAGAGGTGAAGCGAAGTGTTGTCGCGACGTATCTTATTCCAGGTGGCTCAGTATCATCGTGAGAATCACACCAAAGTGTACTTACAATTCTCGTGTCCCACGGACAACATGAGCTGAGCATTGAGGTTCCACCCTTTGCTGCAACTACACGGGGTTGGACGGCAATGAATATGCCGGGCCGCATGCCACGCGCAGCGGGGGTCCATGCCCCAGTATGTTGCCTACAGCAGCCTCGATGTCCACGCACACATCATCTCTGCCTTCGTGTTCAATCCGTTTGCCGGAGAGTGCGAGGGTTACAAGGCCGTAGAATACGAGCCGAACAAATGAAATGCGGTATCGACGCATAGGATTAAACTGACGATTGCTTTGCACCGAAAATACGCCCGGAAAGCCGCTATGGGTGGCGGCCCGGGTTAAATTGAGAGGCCCGTCCGATCACTTTCATGTGACGAACGGTCGGGCTTCTTATTCCACTTGCCAATGCTCGGCTCATATTGGAAGAAAGCTACGCTAATGTTTGCGTGATACTCCTATTTTTTCCGAAGAAAGAATCGGATAATGAAGAATAACAATAAAAAAGGTGCCAGATATAAAGCAAGTACAAAGGTTAATCCAACGAGACCTTGCAATAATGGCATAACTCCTCCCAGACACGAGATTTTGGTATTTGTCCCCATCTTATTTTGAATTGGACCAAATAGTTCCTAGACACAAAAACTACTCGTCAACTGGATCGCACCAATCTGCTGGCAAAACACAGCTTGATTCTTTATCGACATAGCACCAATCCGCAACAGGGCACTCGGCGATGTCGTAAAAATTGCATATATCAACTCCAAGACAACAAGGCTCAACGGGAGTATGTTCATTTGAACCAACAGGATGGATATGCTTCATAACAGCTCCTCACCTTAATCCAATTAGAGACTACGTTTGATCAATGCCACAGTGATCTACAACGCAGATGCTGCCGCCATCCATGTCATAGTCGCAGTAATCGTATGCACCACAGCCATCTGCTTTATCATAAACAGTACAGATGTCAGTAATGCCCAAGAGGCAGTCAAAAGACATCGGCTTCACGCCTGCCTCGTCGCCACTTCCTGGATTAATCGGATGAATATGCTTCACGACTACCTCCCTTTGAGTGCAGAAAAACCTCAATATTGTGTATAACAAACCAAGATGTCTAGTTCACCATATTTCTAGAATGGTTTCGGCGAACGTAGCAATAAGCTTCGCAGACGGTAATCAGAAGAACGAACACCTCCACAATGGTGACAGCAATGCGCTGAACCGCTTATTCCGATACAGTAGCTTCTCGTTGATTTTTCTCCTGCGAAGATGAGTGGCGGGAAATAAGGTCAAAAGCCATCTCGTAGCACATTTTTCTATATTCACATGATGCAGGGTGTAGACTCTTGGGCAAGTAGCCGTGCTCGTCTGCAGCCTCCCAGCTACAGCCCCCACCACAGAAAGACCGAGCCCAACAGTCCGTACAGTCAATTCTTTTTTCGACACCCTGACTCCAGTTTTCAATATACCTAGTTTCGTCAATTCCGGTGACGATGTTGCCCATTTTGAATCGCATCATCCCGACAAACCTGTGACAGGGGTATACGTCCCCTTCGGGAGTCACGGAAATAAAACGCCTGCCAGCCCCGCATCCGACAAAGGCGATCCTGTTGCTCATAATCAAATCAACTGCAGTTTTCAATGTTCTAAACAAGGGCTTTTCCCCTTGATCAATCTGTTTGAGATATTGATCCGCCAAATCTATTAGGCCCGCCCTGATTTTGTTTAATGAGTGTTCGTCGAGTTTGATATTCTCATCGAATGAGCTCACGGGCGAGAAGTAAATCCTTCTGAAGCCCATCTCTTTAAACTGAAGATAGTCTTCAACAAGGTTACAGTTATTATTTGTTAAGGTCGCTCTTGCGCCGAAGGGGAACGACTCGGAAAAACGACGAACGTTTTTGTCGATATCGGAGAAAGAGCCGCCTCCCGTCTTGTACGGGCGCGATGCATCGTGCTTGCATCCTGTACCATCGAGACTAATCAGAACAGAAAACCCGTGCTCCTTGAAAGAATTCACAGCAGTGTCATTCAAAAGCGTTCCGTTGGTCGTAATAGAATAGGTAAAGTTTCTATTGGGGTATATTCTTTTTGAATAGTCGACCGTTTTCCATATCAGCGGCTCGTTAATCATGGGTTCCCCACCAAAAAAGACGATTGCAAGCGTTTCGTTTTCCGATGAACTTGCGACGAGGTAGTCGACCGCCTTGAAGGCTATCTCGTCTGTCATCAGCAGAGGAGACGTTCCATAATCTCCTTTACCGGCAAAACAGTAACTACAACCAAGGTTGCATGCATGTGAAACGTGGAGTTCGATGGATCTAAGTTTTCGAGGCGTGTCTTTTGTTAAGAAAGTCCGCTCAGACAATCGTTGATACTCATCAATGTCGTCTTCAAGTTCTGCTATGGTCGTTTGGTCGTAGCCTTTCGCAGCAAGTGACTTTGTTAGCAACTTCGAGTTGACCGTTCTTCCCGATGCTTCAAATATGCGAAGCGCATCTTCTGATGCTTGGTCAACCTGAAAGCAATTGCGAGTGACCTCATCGAAGCAGTAACGACGATCACTTACTGAGAAAAAATGCATACGTTCCTCAATTTCATGCTGGACTGGCACTAACCTTGTTTATTGTTACGCAGCTATAAAAAACCACCAGCGGGGATTCGGTGTGCGGCCCAATCGGACTCCCAAAAGGTTCTATTTGAGACTGGCAAGCTTTGTGTTGTTGGCACTTCGACAGCGCTCTTTATTCCAACATGGAGCCTCGCAGTTTGAGTCGACTTGCCTCTGGAAGGTCCGATCTCAACTTGATTTAGGATGAAAACAGATTACAGGCGCGCTCCTCTAGAAAGAAAGGAAACCAATCGCCGCCTTTCACCAGGAAAGTTTTTATAGCCCACCTCGAGCAAAATGAAAGATGCGAGAGCGATTGGGGAACAACGCGAATCTCCCCTTTTGGGTGGGAGCGAGCCTTCAGCCACCGGCGAACGACTCGCCCTGGTCAGAATCTGGAAGTGGTGCCGGGCCGCTTGGGCCTCCCCGGTGACTTCGTGGGGCTTACCTGCCTGACGTCGAGGAGTACATCCGCAAGATTCGTTCCCTATGCCGTTTGCTCTCACGCCCGCCTTGGTTCCAAGTCGGGCGAGCACGAGGTCGCGCCGGCGCATCCGCTGGGACTGCTGCGCGTGCAAAACGGCTACGCGGTGAGCGTCCCGCGCTGGATTCAGCCGAGTGAGGAAGGCGTCGAGATCGGCGCGCTGGCAACGGGGGAGGGCGGCATCACCGATGTGGGCGATGACGTTTCGGCTCGCCATGCCCACGTGTGGTGCGATGACCAAAATGTCTGGTACGTTGAGGACCTGTCGTCCACCAACGGAACCGTGGTGGTAAACGACGCGACGAACGTCTGCACCCAGGTCGAGCCCGGCCGCTCCGCCCAGCTCAACCCCGGTGACGAGCTCAAGCTCGGAGAATCCACAACCTACGCCATCCTCCTCGGCGCCCTCTGACTCATCTCCTAAATAAGTTGCGGTGAAATAGGGGCTGTTTAAGGCTACGGCCGGCAAAAACAGTTCCTATTTCACCGCGGCTGCCATTTGGTCCCTCGGTGACGGAAGGATCAATTTTGCCCTTGATGGTCACCCAAGGTAAACCTTTACCGCCCGCCTATATTTGCCGAAATTACACTTGACGGCGGGGTACAATAAACCCGCATGCGGATTTCCGTTGCGGGCGCTTCCCATCGCCGGGGCGTGCCCGGGAGCATCCGGCATGCGGCCTTTGCGGCGCTCGGTCATGTGCAAGACGGGTAGCTGGGCTTGTGGAGCGCGTGCAGCCCTCCTCGCCTCGGCATGCCTTCTCTCCACGCCATGTACCTGCTGCTGAGCCTGCCTGCCAGATGATTGGAAGCAACAGCGAAAATCCCATCACGCCAACATCCCGGCGATCGCCGGGGCCTGTATACCTATATGAGAGGAGAGGGGTATATGGCGCGTAAGTTTAAGTCTATGGACGGCAACGAGGCGGCCGCATATGTTTCGTATGCGTACACCGAGGTAGCGGGAATCTATCCCATTACGCCGTCCAGCCCGATGGCCGACCATGTCGACCAGTGGGCGGCCCAGGGTCGCAAGAATATCTTCGGCACCCCGGTCAAGGTCGTCGAGATGGAGTCCGAGGCAGGTGCAGCCGGTACCGTTCACGGTTCGCTGGGCGCCGGTGCTCTGACCACCACCTACACGGCTTCTCAGGGTCTGCTCCTGATGATCCCGAACATGTACAAGATCGCGGGCGAGCAGCTCCCGGGCGTCTTCCACGTCTCCGCGCGTTGCGTCGCTTCCCACGCCCTGAACATCTTTGGCGATCACTCCGACGTCATGGCCTGTCGTCAGACCGGCTTCGCCATGCTCGCCGAGGGCAACGTCCAGGAGGTCATGGACCTCTCGCCGGTGGCTCACCTTGCCGCCATCGAGGGCAAGACCCCGTTCCTTAACTTCTTCGACGGCTTCCGCACCAGCCACGAGATCCAGAAGGTCGCCATGTGGGACTACAAGGATCTGGCCGAGATGTGCGACATGGACGCCGTCCAGGCTTTCCGCGATCACGCGCTCAACCCTGAGCACCCGCACACCCGCGGCAGCCACGAGAACGGCGATATCTTCTTCCAGAACCGTGAGGCCTGCAACAAGGTCTACGACGAGCTTCCCGCCGTCGTCGAGGGCTACATGAAGAAGATCAACGAGAAGCTCGGCACCGATTACGGCCTGTTCAACTACTACGGCGCTCCCGATGCCGACCGCGTCGTCGTGTGCATGGGCTCCTTCTGCGACGTGCTCGAGGAAGTCATCGACTACCTCAACGCTCACGGCGAGAAGGTCGGCCTGGTCAAGGTTCGTCTGTTCCGTCCGTTCTCCATCAAGCACTTCGTCGACGTTCTCCCCGAGACCGTCCAGAAGATTGCCGTCATGGACCGTACCAAGGAGCCGGGTTCCATCGGCGAGCCGCTCTACCAGGACGTCGTCTCCGCTCTCTACGAGGCTGGCAAGACGGGCATCAAGGTCGTCGGCGGTCGTTATGGCCTGGGCAGCAAGGACACGCCTCCCGCGTCCGCTTTCGCTGTCTTCGAGGAGCTCAAGAAGGACGAGCCCAAGCGCGAGTTCACCATCGGCATTGTCGATGACGTGACCAACCTGAGCCTGCCCGAGGCCGAGGATGCGCCCAACACCGCAGCCCCCGGCACCATCGAGTGCAAGTTCTGGGGTCTGGGTGGCGACGGTACCGTCGGCGCCAACAAGAACTCGATCAAGATCATCGGCGACCACACCGACAAGTACGTCCAGGCCTACTTCCAGTACGACTCCAAGAAGACCGGCGGCGTCACCGTCTCGCACCTGCGTTTTGGCGATTCCCCGATCCGTTCGCCGTACTACGTGACCAAGGCCGACTTTGTCGCTTGCCACAACCCCAGCTACATCGTTAAGGGCTTCAAGATGGTCCGCGACGTCAAGCCGGGCGGCACCTTCCTGGTCAACTGCCAGTGGAGCGACGAGGAGTTCGCCGAGCACATGCCCGCCGTGGCCAAGCGCTACATCGCGAACAACAACGTCAACGTCTACCTGATCGACGCTATCGACCTGGCCGCCAAGGTCGGCATGGGCAAGCGCACCAACACGGTGCTCCAGTCCGCCTTCTTCGCGCTGGCCAAGGTCCTGCCCGCCGAGGACGCCCTGCAGTACATGAAGGACGCGGCTACCAAGTCCTACATGAAGAAGGGCCAGGCTATCGTCGACGCCAACCACAAGGCCATCGATGCCGGCGCTACCGCCTTCCGTAAGTTCGAGGTTCCGGCCGACTGGGCTACCGCCGAGGATGCCGCTCCCGTCGAGCTCTCCGAGGAGACCAAGTCCGCTATCGCCCAGCAGGTCAAGAACCTGCTCGAGCCCATCGATCGCATGGACGGCGACAGCCTGCCTGTTTCCGCCTTCGTCGATTGCGCCGACGGCCAGTTTGAGCTGGGCGCCTCCGCATACGAGAAGCGCGGCGTCGCCGTGGTCGTTCCCCACTGGGACGAGACCAAGTGCATCCAGTGCAACCAGTGCGCCTACGTGTGCCCGCATGCCACCATCCGTCCGTTTGCGATGACCGAGGACGAGGCTGCCGCCGCGCCCGAGGCTACCCGCACGCTCGACGCCATGGGCCCCAAGGCCAAGGGCATGAAGTTCACCATGGCTGTGTCCCCGCTCGACTGCATGGGTTGCACCAACTGCGTCAAGGTTTGCCCCAAGGGCGCCCTCGAGATGGTTCCCACCGAGCAGGAGATGGACCAGCAGCCCGTTTGGGACTACATGGTCGAGAACGTCTCCGAGAAGAAGGAGCTCATCGCGGCCAACGTCAAGGGCAGCCAGTTTAAGCAGCCCTACCTGGAGTTCTCCGGCTCCTGCGCCGGCTGCGCCGAGACCGCCTATGCACGTCTGGTGACCCAGGTCGCCGGCGACCGCATGTTCATTTCCAACGCCACCGGCTGCTCCTCCATTTGGGGCAACCCCGCTGCCACCGCTCCTTACTGCAAGGACAAGGACGGTCACGGTCCGGCCTGGAACAACTCCCTGTTCGAGGACAATGCCGAGCACGGTCTGGGCATGGCCGTCGGCTATGAGGCCGTTCAGCACAAGCTGATTGCCGCTACCCAGGACATCATCGCTGCCGATGGTCCGTCTGATGAGATCAAGGCTGCCGGCCAGGCTTGGCTCGACTCCATCAACGATGTCGAGGCCTCCAAGGCCGCTGCCGCCGCCTACGTTGCCGAGCTCGAGAAGTGCGGCTGTGAGGCTTCCAAGGCAATCCTCGCCGACAAGGCTTACCTCACCAAGAAGTCCTTCTGGATCTTCGGCGGCGACGGCTGGGCCTACGACATCGGCTTCGGTGGCCTGGACCACGTCCTGGCTTCCGGCCACAACGTCAACGTCTTCGTCTTCGACACCGAGGTCTACTCCAACACCGGTGGTCAGGCCTCCAAGGCCTCGAACCTGGGCCAGGTCGCTCAGTTCGCCGCTGCCGGTAAGGTGACCAAGAAGAAGTCCCTGGCCGAGATCGCCATGAGCTACGGCTACGTCTACGTGGCGCAGGTCGCCATGGGCGCCAACCCGGCTCAGACCCTCAAGGCCATTCACGAGGCCGAGGCCTACGACGGCCCGTCCCTCATCATCGGCTACAGCCCCTGCGAGATGCACTCCATCAAGAAGGGTGGCATGCAGAACTGCCAGGCCGAGATGAAGAAGGCTGTCGAGTGCGGTTACTGGAACCTCTTCCGCTTCAACCCCGAGGCTGCTGCCGGCAAGAAGTTCTCGCTCGATTCCAAGGAGCCCGCGGGCGGTTATCAGGAGTTCCTGATGAACGAGGCCCGTTACGCTTCGCTGACGCGTTCCTTCCCCGAGCGCGCCGAGGAGCTCTTCAAGGAGAACGAGCAGGCCGCTATGGACCGCTACGCTCACCTGCTGAAGCTCAAGACGGTGTACAACGAGGCCTAGGTCTCCCACCGCAGGATCTGAGGGCTGACCTTCGCGGACGTCCTCGGACATGAAAGAACCCCCGCTGCGCACTACGTGCGGCGGGGGTTCTTTCGTCCTGCGGAGTGTCCGCGAAGGTCAGCCCTCAGATCCTGCTACGACTACGTCCTCGGATTGTGTGGGCTGATGAAGGACGTGGTTGGTGGGGCGCCTTGTCCCGGTCGCTGTTTCGCGGCTTTGGGCATAGAGGGGGATTTGGTTGCGGACCCAGATGGCCTAGAGGGATATGGGTGCAAACGAGAAATCGTTGTCGGGGTCGTCGTTTTCCATAAACTCATCGAGGCAGAATGTCATATAGATTGGAGCGTACAGGACCTTGCCCTCTTTGCTGAGGTTCTCGCGGCTTAACACAATGGCCTCGGGAATTTTGTACTCGCTCACACTCATCAGACGGTCGAGGGCTGCATGTGCTCGAACTTTCTTGCCCGATTTGACTTCGATTGGGACAACATGCCCGCGGGCACCTTCGATTACAAAGTCGACTTCACCGACCTCACGCGTTTGGTAGTACCACGTATCTGCTCCGAGGGCAACGAGTTCCTGTGCGACCACGTTCTCATAGAGGCCGCCGAGGTTGGGGGTTTTCATGTCAAGGTAGACGGCGCGTGCCGTGCTGCCGGGATACCGCGATGCGAGCATACCTGTATCGGACTCGTATAGTTTAAAGGCCGTCGTTTTCTCCGTCCTCTTGAGAGGACTTCGTGCCTCCGTCACCTGGGGGACCATCAATCCAACGCCTGCGTTCACCAGCCATAGGAAATCCTGCTCGTATTTTTGAAGACGAGCTCCCTCGCCTAGAGACGAGACGATAAAGCGATGGGACTCCGCCTCAAGCTGAACGGGAATTTGCTCGAAAATGGAGCGAACGTTAAACGCTCGAGTCGATGCATATTTAGAGATATCGCTTTTGTACTGATCGACTAGCTGAATTTGAAGCTCACGCGTTCTCACGAGCGAATAGCCCGAATCGATATAGTTCTGAACGACCTCTGGCATGCCGCCGCAAACGATATAGGCTCTAAAGTTTTTGAGCATCGCCTCATGAATATAGTTTTCGACGGGACGTCTCTCGACAAGGCGGCTGCGAATATCTGCAAGCACATTTTCGCTGACGCTGTTTGCCCAACAAAACTCTTCAAAATCCATCGGCCGCATAACAATGTGCTCGACATACCCTACCGGAAAAGAAGAGATCCCCTTAAACTCAGTCCCAAGCATAGACCCCGAGAAGACATAGCTAAAGCGTCCGTCCTCGACCAGCGCCTTCATAAGTGTAACGATCTGCGGATACTCCTGAATCTCATCGACGAAGATAAGCGTGTCTCCTTCAACAAGCGGTGCATCCGCAAGAAGGGCCACACGGTTGATGAAGTCAATGGAGTTCTTAGCGCCAACAAGTACGTCTCTTGCCTCGGCATCAAGTAGCAGATTGACCTCATAATACGAAGCGTAGTTGCTCTTTCCAAACGCGCGAATCGCATAGCTCTTGCCAATCTGACGCGCACCGGTAACAAGCAGGGCCTTATGGGAGTTATTCTTCCAGCTCAAAAGCCTATCAGTGACCTTGCGGCGTAGCATTAAAACACCTCATTGACAAAAATTGGCAAATAGATTTGCCCCTAATCATACAAAAATTGACAAATAGATTTGACCCAAATCATACAAAAATTGGCAAATAGCAAAGCTCACTTAGGCCTCAAAGCCAGCGAGCCAGCACGGTACTTTGCGAAAAGGCTGGCGGCGCCGTTGTTGAGGGTGGCCAGGTTGGCAGTGGCGCCGTTAGCGTTCTCGGCTGCTTGGGCGCGCAGGAGCGAAAGGGCGTCGGCAGCGTTCATGCAGAAGCCGACGGTAAAGTTCCATACTACGAACTCACAGCCGCTTGCCGCGGGGTGAAGCGCGATTGGCTATCCCTTTTGTTGGATGAAAAGCCCCGTGTTTTTGCAGGGGTGCATACTCGTCTAATAAATGTATAGAATCTCGTATAGTGCGAGTAAGATATTGCGCTGTCCGTTTTGTGTTTAGCAAAGATATAGTTTGCATAATCTGGTCTAATCCCTGCTCTATTTAAATAAAGTTGCACGTAAATGGCGTAGATATGCCTGAACTGGGCTTCTTTACGCTGAGCGGGTAAAATCGACCGTTCGCCGCTTAGGTATTTTCAAAATGAATAAAATGAGCGATAAAGAGAATATAAACCTTAATAAACTCGCGTATCGCACGGACGCGGGTTATTAATGGGTTGTAGGCCTTTTACAGAAAGGATTCCAGCAATGTCTAAGCCTCTTGGCAAGCCCGATCGTATTGTCGTCGCCCTCGGCGGCAACGCCCTCGGCAACAACCCCGTCGAGCAGATCGAGGCCGTGAGCAACACCGCCCACGCTCTCCTTGGTCTTATCGAGCAGGGCAACGAGATTATCATCACCCACGGCAACGGCCCGCAGGTCGGCATGATCCAGAACGCCTTCGCCGCTGCCCACGATGCCATCGGTACCCCCGAGATGCCGCTGCCCGAGTGCGGCGCCATGTCCCAGGGCTACATTGGTTATCACCTGCAGCAGGGCATTGGCCGCGAGATGCACAAGCGCTATAAGCGTTGGCACGCCGCCACCGTCGTCACCCAGATCGAGTGCGATCCCGACGATCCCGCGTTCAAGAACCCGACTAAGCCGATCGGCCCCTTCTACACCGAGGAGCAGGCCAAGGAGTTCATGGCCGAGGATCCCTCCAAGGTCTTCGTCGAGGATTCCGGCCGCGGCTGGCGTCGCGTCGTCGCTTCCCCCGATCCCAAGAAGATCGTCGAGGCTGACTCCATCCTCAACCTGCTCGACAACGAGTTCATCGTCATCGCCTGCGGTGGCGGCGGCATCCCCGTCGTCCGCGACTACGAGAACAAGGGCTGCTACAAGGGCGTTCCCGCCGTCATCGACAAGGACCTGGGCGGCGAGCTGCTGGCCGAGGACTGCGACGCCGACGTTCTGTTCCTGCTGACTGCCGTTGAGCATGTCGCCATCAACTTTGGCAAGCCCAACCAGGAGGAGCTCGAGG
The DNA here is from genome assembly GCA_902364645.1 of Coriobacteriaceae bacterium. Classification (GTDB taxonomy): domain Bacteria; phylum Actinomycetota; class Coriobacteriia; order Coriobacteriales; family Coriobacteriaceae; genus Collinsella. The sequence continues at coordinate 43,606 of CABJEP010000011.1, forward strand.
ACCTCACCGCCGACGAGGCCGAGCGCCTGGCCGACGAGGGCCAGTTCGGCAAGGGTTCCATGGAGCCCAAGGTCCGCGCTGCCATCAAGTTTGCCCGTTCCCGCAAGGGCCGCACCTGCATCATCGGCGCCCTGGACAAGGCCGCCGAGACCATGGCCGGCCTCTCCGGTACCCGCATCCACGAGTAGTCTCTACTCCATTGCCTCTCTCGTGGGCGCCAGGCAAGACGCCCACAAACTAGCCTCTCTTCACGAGCCCCGCAGTCCGCTCCTACTGCGGGGCTTTTGCTATCGGTGGTCATTGGGGACAGACTTAAATGAGTAGCACCAATCAACTGCGGAAAGCACATCCCAGAATGAGCGTCCAAAATGGGGCGCAGTTTCCCCGGGGCCCTCAACCGGAAAATACATCCCTGAATTTGGCCGAAAAGTGGGGCACAGTTTCCCAAGCATGCCGCTAGAGGAAAGCGCATCCCGCTATCGAACTTCAAAGCGGGATGCGCTTTCCGAGCCGGCAGTTCCGGGCAGCCTGGGACCACTCATTTAAGTCTGTCCCCAATGAGTGCCCAATGACTAGTAGTAGGCCCACATGGCTTCGACTTCGTTAAGGACCTCTACGACGCCCCAGCGGCGGGCGCTGCGGCTGGCCGAGTTGGGATCGAAGACTTCAATCTGGTCGGCGTCGTCAATACCGTAAAGCACAATGTAGTGGCCCACGTTGGTAAAGGTGCCCGGCCGAACGGCGGCGATGACGGGCGCTCCCGAACGCAGCGCCTGAGTCATCGAGTCGCGATCGTTATGAAGCTCCGTTCCGTTAAGTCCCAACTGCCACGCACCGCTCGTCATAAACGACCATTCGGTTGCACCGGTGGGGGCGTAATTGCCTGCCTCGGAAAGCGCGCACATATCGACGGGAGTCATATCGGTGCGTCCCGTCTTAAAGATATAGACCATGGTGAGGCACGTAGGCCCGCAAGCATTTTGGCGGATGGTACCGCCGGCGTAAGGCAGCTCCGACCATGCAGGGTCGATCTGATAGATATGGGGCATCGTGCCGGCTTGCCATTGCGAGCGCGGGGTCGAAAAGGCGAAAGAACAACCGGGCGCGACGGGGGCCTTGAGCAGCTTGTCCTCGGCGGTGGGCTCGAGACCGGCCGAGCCGTGGGACATACAGGAGCTCATAAGCACAAAGACCAGACAGATGAGGATAGAGCACAGTGCGAGGCAAAGCCGACGAGCCGGCAGGGCGGGGGCATTCACGTACGATGTCGAGCGGTAGGGCTTGCCGTCGCGTCCGCCTTGGGGATGCGAAAAGAAGCGGTTGATATGGATGCCGGGCTGACGTGCGCCGTTGCGGCGCAGTTGCGGAACCTCGGCTTGGCGCTGTCGAGTGCGCGCGCCCAAGCGGCTATCTTGCTGCGCGCTTGTGCCCGTGCTCGGACGGCCACTCTGCCGTGTTCTGCTTGTCTGCTGCCGAGACGAAGGCCTGGGTTGCTCTTGAGGGCGTTGCGGATTGCTGCTCGTGGCACTTCTGGGCGTCGGCGTGGTGCGGCCAGCAAGGCGAACGCTTTGTCGCCGTTGATCACCGTCGTTGTATCCGTATGCCATTCGTACCGCCTTGTCTCATGTATAACCTGTCTATCCTACAAAAAAGATGTGCAACAAATGGGTCCGCGCGTCAAAAGCTCGGTAAACGGTACGAAAGGCGCAAAACACACGGCCTCAAAAACATCTCTCTATGTGTCCGATGAGCGTACGCCCGTCGGACGGGCGACAACAATGAGCGGCAAACCGTGCCGTTCGTCCCAAAAACGGTGCCGCTCGTTTTGCAGTTCTGCCTTCGGTCGAGCTGCGAGCGGCGCTGCTGCGCCAAGGCCGTATCTTAAAGCCATGGAATAAAAGCGCGCGGCAAAACGGACCGCGCAAGGGGTGACGCCAAGGGGCGTCAAAAAGGAAAGGAGGGGAACAATGGCGGACAAGAATGCAGAAGTTGCAGTCGAGGATAACGGCGGCATGAAGAAAACGCTTTCGCTCTGGAACTTCTTCACCATCGGTTTCGGTGCCATCATCGGTACCGGTTGGGTTCTGCAGGTCGGCGACTGGATGGTCGTGGGCGGCGGTCCCGTTCCCGCTATGATCGCATTCCTCTTGGGTGCAATCTTCCTCGTGCCCGTCGGAGCTGTTTTCGGTGAGCTCACGGCTGCTATCCCCATTTCGGGCGGCATCGTCGAGTATGTCGATCGTAGCTTTGGCCGTACGATGAGCTACATCACCGGATGGCTTTTGGCCCTGGGCAACGGCATCCTGTGCCCGTGGGAGGCCATCGCCATCTCGACCCTCGTGTCCGAGATGTTCGGCAGCCTGCCCGGCCTTGAGTGGCTGCGCGCCGTCAAGCTCTACACCATCCTGGGCGCCGACGTTTACCTGTTCCCGACGCTAATCGCGCTCGGCTTTGCAACCTACGTCATCTTCCTCAACTTCCGCGGTGCCAGCTCGGCCGCCAAGCTGCAGGCCTTCCTGACCAAGGCCCTGCTCTGCGGCATGCTGCTCGCCATGGGCGTCTCGCTGTTCACCGGCTCGCCGGACAACGCCATGCCCGTGTTCTCCCAGGTCACCGGTGCTGGCGGCGGCAAGCCCGCTACCGAGGGCACCAGTCTGTTCGCAGGCATCGTTTCGGTCCTGGTTCTGACCCCGTTCTTCTACGCCGGCTTCGACACCATTCCTCAGCAGGCTGAGGAAGCAGCCGAGGGCCTCAACTGGAACAAGTTCGGCAAGATCATCTCCTTGGCCCTGCTGGCCGCCGGCGGCTTCTACATGGTCTGCATCTACTCGTTCGGCACCATCCTCGACTGGCATGAGTTTGTTAAGAGCCCGGTTCCCGCGCTTGCCTGCCTCAAGGGCATCAACATGCTCCTGTACCTGGCCATGCTCGTCATCGCCACGCTTGGACCCATGGGCCCGATGAACTCCTTCTACGGCGCCACGAGCCGCATCATGCTCGCCATGGGCCGCAAGGGCCAGCTGCCCGAGAAGTTCGCCGAGGTCGATCCCAAGTCCGGCGCTCCAAAGCTCGCCTGCGTCGTTCTGGGCGTCATCACCGTCGTCGGTCCGTTCCTGGGCAAGAACATGCTCATCCCTCTGACCAACGTGTCGGCCCTCGCCTTCATCTTCTCCTGCGGCATGGTCGCCCTCGCTTGCCTGCGCATGCGCTTCACCGAGCCCGACCTGCCTCGTCCCTACGAGGTGCCCGGCGGCAAGTTTGGCATCAGCCTCGCTATCGTTGCCTGCGGCACCATCATTGGCCTGCTCGTGATCCCGTTCTCTCCCGCCTCCCTCAACATGGTGGAGTGGAGCATCGTGATCGGCTGGCTGGCTGTTGGCCTGGCCCTCATGGCCTTCACCAATTCCCGCAAAAAATAACGCCTAGCCGGGGCGGATCGGGTGCGCGGAACCCTCTCTCCCGCGCACTGAACCCGGCACCACTTGGGTAGTTTTGTGAGGCCTTAACCCAACGCGGCCTCGCCCACTATATGGATCCATAAGGAGGAACCATGTCCACTAAGTATGCAATCGTTGGCGGCAAGCTCATCGACGGTACCGGTGCCGAGCCGGTCGAGAACTCCCTCGTTCTCGTCGACGACAACGGCAAGATCGAGTATGCCGGTGCTATGCAGGACCTTCCCGAGGGCGTTGAGGTTATCGACGCCGCCGGCAAGACCGTCCTTCCCGGCCTGATCGACACCCACCTGCACTTCTCGGGCAACCTGACCGACGATGACACCGACTGGGTCATGCAGCCGCTCCTCGAGAAGCAGGCCGTCGCCGTCAAGCAGGCCTACGACTGCCTCACCCACGGTCTCACCACCGTCTGCGAGATCGGCCGCTTTGGTATCCAGATCCGCGACTGCATCGACAAGGGCGTCTTCAAGGGCCCGCGCGTTCTGGCCACTGGCCTCGGCTTCTGCCGCGTTGCCGGCCACGGTGACTCCCACCACTGCACTCAGCAGCTCAACAAGGAATCCCACCCCTGGGGCGACCAGGTTGACGGTCCTTGGGATCTGCGTAAGGCCGTCCGTCGTCGCCTGCGCGAGAACCCCGATGCCATCAAGATCTGGGCTACCGGTGGCGGCATCTGGCGCTGGGACTCCGGTCGCGACCAGCACTACTGCTCCGAGGAGATCCAGGCCGTGATCGAAGAGGCCAAGTTGGTCGGCATCCCCGTGTGGAGCCACTGCTACAACAACCACGCCGCTGCCTACGATTCCGTCCGCTTTGGCTGCGAGCAGCTGATCCACGGCTTCGATATCGATGAGCGCACCATGGACCTCATGGCCGAGCAGGGCACCTTCTTCACCCCGACGATCGCCTTCCTGCCCACCTGGTACGCCACCTATCCGCCCGTCTACGTCCCCGAGCTGCACGACAAGTACGAGGGCACCCTGGTCGAGAAGGAGCTGCAGCGCAACTACGACTGCCTGCGCGAGGCCAAGAAGCGCGGCGTCGTCATGACGATCGGCTCCGACTCCTTCTCCTTCGTCACCCCGTACGGCAACTGCTCCATCGAGGAGATGTACGAGTTCGTCGACAAGATCGGCTTCACCCCGGTCGAGACCATCACCTGCGCCACCCTCAACGGTGCCAAGATGTGCCACATCGAGGACGAGACCGGTTCCATCGAGGCCGGCAAGTGCGCCGACCTGCTGGTCGTCAACGGTGACGTCGCCGCCGACATCCACGTGCTCAACACCGACAACATGGACGTCATCATGAAGGACGGCTGGATTGTCGAGGCTGGCACCTTTGGCGAGGGTAACAAATACAGCGCCTAAGCTACCGTTCATCGACGACTGGATGTAAAACACAGTATTTGATTGCATAATGCAATGGAGAGGGTCGCTTGCGGCCCTCTTTATTGCTATGGGTGCGGTAGATAAAAGGGGATGACGATGGATTTAAACAGGCTGATTCTGGGCAAGAGCTACAACTCTACCAAGGTCTTTCGTACGGCCCAGCATGTGGTCCAGGCCATCCTGCTCGGTGTTGTCGTTCCGGCGCTTATCCTGCTGCTTATCTGGGATTTAACCGATAATCCCAATCCCGTTCCGGGCGTTGTCGTTATTGCCGGCTTGGTCATGCTGTGCTTCTTCTTCTCGTATGTCTTTGTGGTCCCCGACGACCTCACATCGAGCGCAACCGACCGTACGCTCGCCATCGCATCAAAAATATTCGCGTACACGTCGCGCGGCCTTACGCCCGAAGCGGCCCTGGGCGCCTCTAAAATTATCCTGTCCGAGACCATCGCCTCTGCCATCTGCTTTACCGATGGCAAACAGGTGTTGGCAAGCTGGGGCGAGGACTCGGCAAAGTGCCCTGCCGGCACCCCGGTCGTGCTCAAGACCACGCTCAGTGTGATTGAGACGGGCGAGCAGAGCGTGTTTTCGCGTGACACATCCAATGAGACGGGCGGTTATTTTCCCCGTCTGCGCGCCGGCATTGTCGCGCCGCTTACCGTGCGCGGGCATTGCGTGGGCACGCTCGAGCTGTATTACCCCCGCCTGAGCAGCATTGATATGCGCCAGACGGCCCTTGCCTCGGGCTTTGCCGATCTCATTTCCACGCAGCTCGCCAGCTTTGAGCTCGAGCGTCAGGACGAGCTCACGGCCCGCGTTGAGCTTCGCGCCCTGCAGTCGCAGGTCGACCCGCATTTTCTCTTCAATACCATCAGCACGATCGTGTCGCTCGTTCGAACCGAGCCCGACAAGGCACGATCGCTGCTGATCGACTTTTCCAATTACTACCGTCAGACGCTTTCTGACTCCGATACGCTCACCACGCTCGAGCACGAGGTGGAACAGGGCACTCGTTATATCAATCTTATGCAGGCCCGGTATGGCGACGGCCGTTTGCGCGTTTCGGTCGACATCGACTTCGAGGTGCGCGACAGCCTGGTACCGCCGTTTATCTTGCAGCCGCTGCTCGAAAACTGCATCAAGCATGCGCAGCGCGAGATCGAGCCGCTTTCTATTCGTGTTAGGGCTTTCGAGACCGATGACGGCTTGGAGATCATCGTCGAAGACGACGGCATCGGAATGAGCGAAGAAGTCTGCGCGCATCTGTTTGAGCAGCATCGCCGAGAGGAGCCCGAGAGCATTACCGCCGACGGCTCCGTCAAGCGAGGTTGCGGCCTGGCGCTCTTCAACGTGCTTCAGCGTATCCATTTCTTTTACGGAGAAGATTCTGGCATGCGCGTGAAGTCCCAGGAGGGCGTGGGAACGCAGGTCATCGTTGAGTTGAACGGCGAGCCGCATGAGCCGGCGCCGCTAACGGTGTAGTACGCAGTTGGATTGAGAGAAAAAGAGGGGAAGCGCATATGTTCGAAGGCTGGAACATCTTGGTGGTTGATGACGAGCCTCCAATTAGGGCTGAGCTACGCTATCTGTTGGAAAAGGATGCGCGTGTGGGTCAGATTGCCGAGGCGGGCAATGTCACCGAAGCCGTGGAGTCGATTCTGTCGAACAAGCCCGACGTGCTGTTTTTAGACATTACCATGCCCGGCCGCTCGGGAATTGAGCTTGCCGAGACGCTGCAGAACCTAAAGACGCCGCCGGTCGTGGTGTTTGTGACGGCATTTGCCGAGTATGCGGCCGATGCCTATAACCTCGATGCTGTCGATTACATCGTCAAGCCGGTCGAGGATGCCCGCTTGTCAAAGGCGCTCGACAAGATCGAGACTGCCCTGGGCGCTCGCCGTGTCGTCCATGCTCCGCGCCAGCCTTTGCGCCTGACGGTGGATCGCGGGGGCAAAAAGGTGTTCATTCCCGTGGCGGATGTCTGCTACTTTGAGGCGCGCGCCGATTTTTGCAACGCCGTCTGCGCCGAGGGGGCGTACCTGATCAATGAGTCGATTTCCTCGCTCGAGCGTCGCCTGGCCTCCGAGGGCTTTATCCGCGTCCACCGCAGCTATCTGGTTAATTTGGAAGACGTGCATAATGTCGAGATCGGTTCCACGGGCCTGATGGAGCTCAGGCTCGACCGTGTGAGCTCGACGGTGCCCGTTTCACGCCGTCGCGCTGCCGAGGTCAAATCGCACTTGGGGCTTGCATAAGGGTCGGTGCGCCATCGTTTGCCGTTGCAGGTTTGGTATGACTGTGCGGTGGGCATAATGGATTGCATCGAATGAAATCGAAAGGATTATTATGCCCGCGCTCATTACGCATCATCTGTTTGGCGAGGAAAGCATCGACCGTCTTCCGCAGGGCGTTATCACGTCCGATGAGGAGCGCATCGCCTTTATCCTGGGAAACCAAGGTCCCGACCCGTTCTTCTTTCACATGCTCACTCCGCGCATTTCCGACTGCATGTCGCTTGCTCAGGTCATGCACCGCTCGCGCATGTCGCGCCAGTTCTCGTGCCTGCGCGACGGCGTGTCGCACCTGCAGCCGCGCGATGCCAATCTGGGTCGCGCCTTTGCGCTGGGCCTGCTGTCGCACTATGTGCTCGATCGCAATGCCCATCCCTTTGTCTACGAGCAGCAGTTTGGCATTGTCGAGTCCGATCCCGAGCTCGAGGCTTCGGGCAGTCAAGTTCATGCCGTGCTCGAAAGCGACTTGGACGTGCTGATGCTGCAGCTCAAGCGCGATGGGGCAACGGTCGAGGATTATCCGCCGGCGGGCGAGATCGTTACCACCGACCGCATCAATCGCGTTGCCGGCGTGCTGATGAGCTACGTCGCCGGGCGCGTGTACGGTATCGACATCCCGGCGGGGGAGTACGGCGGCGCCGTAGCCGACATGCAGCTGCTCTACCGCACTATCGAGCCCGCCGGTTCGGCCAAGACGCGCGCGATTGCCCTGCTCGAGGGCTTGGTGCACGATTATTCGCTGCTCGACGGCCTTGCGCACCGCGTGACGACCGAGCTGCCCGAGCGTACCGGCAATCTGGGCCACTTGGCATGGAAGAACCCCTTTACCGACGAGGTCTCGAACGAGAGCTTCCCCGAGGTCTTTGACCGCGCGCTGGTCGATTACGAGCTCACCGTCGCCCGCTTTATCGAGACCGGCGATATGGAAGCCGTGACCAACCACGTCAATTACAGCGGTCGCGTGCTCGGCGCCGACGAAGAGTTCGACCGCGAGGAGTAGGGCTCGTGCGTGCCCCTTTGCCGATTCCTTACCGGTGCCTCTGGACAATTGGGGTACGATGAACTAACTGCATATCGGGCGAATACGAAGGGGCCCTGTCAATGAAATACACCAAGCTCGAGCGTAACTGGGTTATGTACGATGTGGGCAACTCGGCCCTCGTGCTGCTCAATACCTCGGTGGTGCCCATCTACTTTAACGCCATCAATACCGGTGCTTCCTCGGCAGACCTGGTGGTCGCCTGGGGCAACGCGCAGACGATTGCCTCGCTGGTCATTGCCATGCTCATGCCCATTCTGGGCGCGCTTGCCGATTACGCCGGCAACAAGATCAAGTTCTTCTTGGGCTTCTTCCTCACGGGCCTGGTTCTTTGCCTGGCGCAGGCTATCCCCATGTCCGCCATGGCATTTTTGACCGTGTACGTGCTGTGCACCATCGGCCTTAACTCTTCTATGACGTTCTACGACGCCATGCTGCCCGACATTACCACCGACGAGCGCATGGATGCCGTGTCCAGCTCGGGTTATGCCTGGGGCTACATCGGTTCCACCGTGCCGTTCATCATCTGCCTGGCGCTTATCATGGGTGGCCCCGCTCTTGGCGTCCCCACCATGCTGGCAACGCGTCTGTCGTTTGTCATCACCGGTGCCTGGTGGCTCATCTTTACCCTGCCGCTCATTCGTACCTATAAGCAAAAGTACGGTCGCGAGCGCGGTCCCGAGGACACCATCGGCCACATCGTGGGCGGCGTGTTCTCCGAGGTCGGACACACCATGCGCGAGATCGCCCACAACAAGACCGTGCTGGTCTACATGATCGCGTTCTTCTTCTACATCGACGGTGTGCACACGGTCATTTCCATGGCAACCAGCTACGGATCGGCTCTGGGCATCGACTCGACCCAACTGGTGCTGGCTCTGCTCGTTACGCAGTTTGTGGCCTTCCCATCCGCCATCATCTACGGCAAGCTCGCCGGTCGCGTGGGCACACTCAACATGATCTTGGTGGCCGTCGCCGCCTACATGGGCATCGTGCTCTTTGCCGCGTTTTTCTTAAAGACCGCCTTTGAGTTTTGGGTGCTCGCTATTTTGGTCGGCTTGTTCCAGGGTGGCGTGCAGGCGCTCAGCCGCAGCTATTTTGGCCGCATCATCCCCAAGGAAAAGTCCAACGAGTACTACGGCTTCTTCGATATCTTTGGCCGTTACGCAAGCGTTATGGGCACCTTCCTGGTGTCGGTTGTCACCTCGCTGACCGGCAACCCGTCGCTGGGCGTCCTTTCTATTGGCGTTCTGCTGGTTGTTGGCTTTGTGCTGCTGGTCCGTCTGTCCCGCATGGCTCAGGCGGCGGCGTAAGGCAATCGGGCTCAGTGCAGCAATTGTGCCTATCTGCAGTACTCTTTTGGAAGTAGCCGCATAAATCATTCTGACTTCCGAGCAATGTTTAGCCCAAGTGGGTATGATGGAATCAGCTAGGTCGCGGGGCGTCGCCTGTGTTTGGCGGCGCCCCGTTTTTGTGTTGCAAGGAGGGTAAAGGTATGAACGCCACGGTTGTGATCCCAACATATTGGGCGGGCGATGATACCCAAGCAAACGCTCCCGGCACCTACGATCACTCGACGTCGCTCAATGCCGCCAACCCGGAACTCGATCGCTGCCTGACTTCGCTCGAACAGGTGCGCGACATTCCGCGCATCATTCTCTTGGTGGTCTGTCCGGTTTCTGCCACGGCCGACGTATCCCATCGCGTGCACGAAATCGTTAATGCGCATCCCACGCTTAAGGTCACCATCGTTACCAATACTCAGGCTTCGCGTGTTGCCGACCGCGTGGCGCAGATCGCGCCCAAAGGCTCGGGCGAGTGCGTGAGCCTGCGCGGCTACGGCGCCATCCGCAACATGGGTCTTGCCTGTGCGGCGGTGCTGGGGCACGACGCGGTTGTGTTTTTGGATGACGACGAGACCGTCATCGATGCCGACTTTATGAAGCGTGCGACCTATGCACTGGGCCAACAGACGCGTCAGGGCCTGCCGATTTTAGTCAAGAGCGGATACTTTTACGATCGCGACGGGTCGCCGCTGGCTCCCACGGACAAAGTGGGCATTTGCCATCGCTGGTGGACCAAGCGTATCGAGTTCAATCGCTGGATGAAAAAGGCGCTCTCGGGCACCCGCATCTCGCGTTCCAATTACGTGTGCGGCGGCCTGATGGCCCTGCACGCCCGCGCCTTTACGCGCGTGGCCTTCGACCCGTTTATCACCCGCGGCGAGGATCTGGACTACCTGTTTAACATGCGCATGTTCGGCTATGACGTGTGGTTCGATAACGAGTGGACCGTGCGCCACCTGCCGCCCGAGTCCGAGAAGCGCTCGCCGCGCTTTATGCAGGACGTGTACCGTTGGTACTACGAGCGGGCCAAGCTGACGTTCGCTGCGCACCAAAAGGAGCTCATTCCGGTTACCGCCGCATCACTCATGCCCTATCCGGGTCCGTGGATCTCGCGCGAGCTCGACGACCGCGTGCGCAAGACCGCCATGGTTCGCAGCATGTTTACCCGCGAGCACGAGGGGTATCTGCGTATCTGGCGTCATGGTATTGACGAGGCCAAGACATATGCCCGCCAAAACGCCGCAAGCTACCTGCGTTTTCAGAGTTTCTGGCCCAAGATCATGGACGAACTTTGGCGCGACACGCAACTGATTAGCATCCTGGAGGGGGCTGAATGATCGACCGCCGCGCCCAGCGCGATAATTCAATTTCAATCTTTCGCATCATCGCCGTTGTCTGCGCCGTTTGCGTGTTGGTGTACTTTATCTTTGCCCTGGCGACTGGCATTGAGCCGATTGCCACGGTGATCGCCTGTGCGTTGCTGTGCATCTTCCTGTGCATCTTTATCTATTTGACGCTCAATCCCGATTCGGTACGCTCCCAGTACACCGAGGAGACACTCTCGGTTGCCTCGGCCATGCTCGAGGACATTAAGGGCGGTCTGACGCAGGAATCGGCGCTTTTGGTGTGCCGGCGTATCCTGCCCGAGACACGTGCCATGACCGTTGCCATCACCGATGAGAGCAACGTGCTGGCCTGCGCGGGCGAGTTCGAGGAAAAGCTGCTGCCCGATTCGCCCATCCACACGCTCGCCACGCGCTACGTCATTGAGCACGGCATCGTGCAGTCGTTCAACCGCGTGGTGGACGTGGTGGGTTCGGATGGCTCGCACAACCATGTTCCCGCCGGTATCATCGCGCCCATCAAGGTGGGCGACCGCACCGTCGGCACGCTCAAGTTCTACTACAAGACCCCGCGTGCCGTCGACCGTACCCAGTATGCGCTCGCCTCGGGTTTTGCCGAGATCCTGTCCACGCAGCTCGCCATCCACGAGCTCGAGGTGCAAAAGGAGCTCACGGCCCGTGCCGAGGTGCGTGCCCTGCAGGCGCAGATCAATCCGCACTTTCTGTTCAACACGCTCAACACCATCGCGTCGTTTACGCGTACCGACCCGCTGCGTGCCCGCGAGCTGCTGCGCGAGTTTTCCTCGTTCTATCGCGCCACGCTCGACAACTCGGGGTCGCTTATCCCGGTCTCGCGCGAGGTTGCCCAGACCAAGCGCTACCTGACGTTTGAGAAGGCGCGCTTTGGCGAGGACCGCGTGCTGGCGACCTTCGATGTCTCCGAGGATGTCGAGGACACGTTGGTCCCGGCCTTTGTAATCCAGCCCATTGTCGAGAACGCCGTGCGGCATGGCATGGGCGATGGCGATGCCCTGCAGATCGATGTGACCGTCCATCAAGACGGCGACGACGCAATCCTGATTGCCGTGGCCGACAACGGCGTGGGCATGGACGAGGGCACCGCCGCCAGGCTGTTTGATGAGCGCTCCGCCCGCCCCGATGCCAGTTCCCCGCAAGGCGGCGGCGCCGGCGTGGCCATGCACAATATTTCTGAGCGCATCCATCGCTTTTATGGACCGCACTCTTATACGCGCGTCGAATCGGCGCCGGGCAAGGGCACCAAAGTGCTCCTGCATCTTGATTTGTCAGAGAGCATCTTTGACATTCAAGAGTAAAATAAAAGGCTATGGGCTCAACGCCAAGCGGCGGATGCCCAGCCTAGTTTGTTGACGAAAGGTTTAATCCCTATGCTGCGTGCGATGATTGTGGATGATGAGGCCCCGGCCCGTTCGGAACTTCGCTTCTTGCTCGAGCAGACGGGCAAGATCGGCACGATCACTGAGGCGTCGAGCGTCCGCTCCGCCATTGAGATGTTGATGGAAAGCCGCGTCGATGTCGTATTTCTCGATATCTCGATGCCCGGCGCTTCTGGCCTGCAGCTTGCCGAGGCACTGCATAAGCTTAAGAATCCGCCGGCGATTGTGTTTGTGACCGCGTATAGCGATCATGCCGTCGAGGCGTTCGACGTTGATGCTGTCGATTACCTAATGAAACCGGTTGAGGAGGCACGCCTGGATCGCGCGATCGAGAAGGTCATGCAGCACGCCAAGCCCGTCACGGACAGCAAAGCCACCATCGAGCGCATTCCGGTGGAAAAGGGCGGCCGTAAGGTCCTCATCCCCGTGGATGACATTCGCTTCATCATGGCCAAGGACGATTACTCCTGTATCTATACCGTCGATGACCGTTTTCTATCGACGACTTCGCTGGCGCAGTTCGAGGCCAAGCTTTGCGACTTTGGCTTCTTTCGCGTTCATCGCCGCTATATCGTCAACTTGGCGTGCGTCACGGATGTCGAGACGGTGCCCTCGGGCGCTATCCAACTGGGCATTACGGGCGTCGACGAACGCGTGCCGGTCTCGCGCCGCCGCGTTGTGCCGCTCAAGAAGGCCCTGAGCCTCTAGCACGCTGGCCCCGCAGCCCTGTAGACCAATTGTCTGCGGAGCCGTGGGGCTTTTTGTATATACGTCGAATCGGTTTTGAAGAAGGGATCCCATGAACAGTGCAAGCGCCAAGCGCATCGACATCATCTCGGACACCCACGGCTATCTTTCGCCCGCGCTTCTGGACGAGCTCAAGGGCGCAGATCTGATCATCCACGCCGGAGACCTCACCTCAGAGATGGATTACGAGCATCTATGCACCATCGCCCCCGTGCGAGCGGTCCTAGGAAACAACGACTACTACCGCGACTACGGTCCGGATGTGGACCGTCTGGCCATCTTCACCTACGAAGGACTCAAATTCGCCGTAGCCCACTACCGTGAAGACCTGCCCGTGGGATCCGTAGACGTAGCCATTAACGGTCACACCCACGTAACCAAAGAAGCCCAAGTAGGCCGCTGCCTAGTCCTCAACCCCGGCAGCGCCAGCTACCCCAGAGGCACCAGAGGCCCCACCATGGCCAGAATGCTTGTCAAAGACGGCAAGATCCTGAGCACCAAATTTATTGACCTGGAGTAACCGCAACAAAAACGGGGGATGCAGATCGCATCTCCCGTTTTTCTTTCAGCAAAAGGCAGAGTCTCAACAAGATCCATCAGACCAATCCCGCCGAGGAGCACGCGGGCTAGCCGCGCAGCGGCGCACGCCCGCAAAACTGGTTGAACATAGTGACGGTAGGGAGGGTCTCCAGGGCCGGCTGGCGCGGATTAAGTTTGTCGCGAGTTCCGCACGCAAAGGAAAGCACTTAATGTGCTTTCCGTCTTGCGCAGGACTGTAGAGCAGCAAACTTAACCCGCGCCAGCCGGCCCCGGAGACCCTCCCGGAGGGCCCAAAAAATATTTTCAAAAAAGTTGTTGCGCACCGGACAGGCTTCTGTGTATACTAATCCCCGCAGCGCACGCGAGCGGAAACAAACGCGAACGACTGCCTGGGGAGTTAGCTCAGTTTGGTTAGAGCGCCGGCCTGTCACGTCGGAGGTCGCGGGTTCGAGCCCCGTACTTCCCGCCAACGCAATTAAAACCACGTCTCCGGACGTGGTTTTTTGCGTTTGATAGGACCTTGATCCCATCGGCTCCTTTCGCCCAAAACCAAAGCCTTCCAATTCTCGGACAAGCTCCGCTTGAGACATGGTTCAAACAAGGAATTTGTTGCGCAACGCCTGCTCAATGAAGTAGGGGCAGGTTATACTGAATTGCACTGTGGGCCGTTTTTGATGCAAGAGGCTTCAAACACGGCATTCAGTGGGCACCCATTTTGCAATTTGGGCGTCCATACGGTCATTGGTGTCTCGACGTAAGCTCGGCCCCGGAGCTCGTTCGAGCTGTTCCTATTCTTTGAAAGGGGAAAAATGGACATATCGAGGAAGACTGATTACGCCCTTCGCATGCTCGCGATGCTTGCCGAGGACCCGGAGCGTCTGCTTTCTGTTCGAACCGCCGCCGAAGAGGTCAATGTTCCGTATTCGTTTGCCCGTTCGATCCAGCATGGTTTGGTTCAGGCCGGTATTGTGGAGAGCCTGCGTGGCGTCCATGGCGGCATGCGTCTTAAGGTCAGCCCCGACGATGTCACCATCCGCCAGGTCGTTGAGGCCGTTCAGGGTCCCATCGTCATGAACGATTGCACCGCGCCCGATGGCGACTGTGCGCGCATGGGTACGTGCTGCTATCATTCCCTGTGGGCCGGAGCTCAAGCGCTGATGCGCGACTACCTCGATTCCGTTTCGCTCGGCGATATCGTCGCCCATCGCCAGTTCCCGGCCGTCGATCCCAAGTTCGCCGATCGCGATGCGTTTCCCGAGTACGCCGCCTGCGCGTATGCTTGCCGGGAGGAATAGCGCCGCATAAGGAGCATAGCCATGATTCAGGACCCCTTTCGTTCGATGATTCGTTCGGAAGGGGTCCTGCGTTATCGCGACCTTCCGTGGCGCCGTACGCGCGACCCGTACATTATTTGGCTTTCCGAGGTTATGCTGCAGCAAACGCAGGTGCCGCGTGTGGAGACGCGTATGCCCGCGTGGCTCGATCGCTTTCCAACCGTGCAGGCGCTTGCCCAGGCCGCGCCTTCCGATGTTTTGGACGCTTGGCAGGGGATGGGCTACAACCGACGCGCCCTGGCGCTCCACAAGGCCGCTCAGCGCGTTGTAGAGGACTGGGACGGGAAGTTTCCACGTGAGACGCGCGACCTGGTCGCCCTGCCCGGTATTGGCCCGGCGACGGCGCAGGGCATCCGGTCGTTCGCGTTCGATCTACCGGGTGTGTATCTGGAGACCAACGTGCGCACGGTCTTTCTGCATCATTTCTTTCCCGATGTGCCGGCCGTTCCTGATCGCGAGCTGGTGCCGCTGATTCAGGCCGCCTGTCCGGCGGCTCCCGGCGCGACGGCGGATGAGATTGCTCCCTTTGCCGTGCCGCTCGATGATGCCGACACGCCGCGCGCGTGGTATTACGCGCTGCTGGATTATGGTGCGTATCTTAAGAAGACGTTGCCCAATCCGTCTAGGCGATCGGCGGGCTATAGTCGCCAGTCCAAGTTTGAGGGTTCGCGTCGTCAAAAGCGTGCCCACATCGTGCGCATGCTGCTGGCAGCGCGCGATGGGCAGCCGGCGGGTATTACGCTCGATGAGGCCGTTGCAGGCGTTAACGAGATGGAGGCGGCAGCTGGCCGAGAGCCGGTCGAGCGCGAGCTGGTCGCAAGCATTTTGGCCGACTTGGAGCGTGAGGGCTTTTGCCGCGTGGAGAGTGACCGCTGGCTAAGCGTGTAGCCAACCCGAATCTGAAGAACAGGATTGTAAGGTTTAAATTCTCGGCTTGAGGGCATCCTAAAGACAAGGCCGCTCGAAGCCTACGGGCGGCATGTGTTGAAGGGAAGTACACCTATGGATTTTGAGAACTCTCAGACCAAGAAGAACCTCGAGACCGCTTTTGCCGGTGAGTCCCAGGCGCACACCAAGTATCGCTACTACGCATCTAAGGCCAAGAAGGATGGCTACGTGCAGATCTCGAATATCTTTGCCGAGACCGCGGGCAACGAGTCCGAGCACGCCAAGCTGTGGTTTAAGTATCTGCACGACGGCGCCGTTCCCGACACCCTGGACAACTTGCGTGATGCCGCTGCGGGCGAGAACTACGAGTGGACCACGATGTACGACGAGTTTGCCAAGACCGCCGAGGAAGAGGGCTTTGCCGAGATTGCTGCAAAGTTCCGTGGCGTCGGTGCCGTCGAGAAGGCTCACGAGGAGCGCTACAACAAACTTGTCGAGCGCATCGAGTCGGGCGAGGTGTTTGAGCGCGAGGGCGTAAAGGTGTGGAAGTGCCTGAACTGCGGGCACCTGCATGTTGGCGCCGAGGCACCCGAGGTGTGCCCGGTTTGTAACCACCCGAAGGCGTACTTTGAGGAACAGGTGGTGAACTACTAGCGCTTGGCGCTGGCTGCCGCGGAGCGCAGGGCGGGAAATACCTTTCCCTCTCGCTCACGGCTCCGCAGGGTCGCGCGAGGCAAAGGTATTCCCCGCCCTGCGCTCCGGCTTCGGGTCGTCGCGTGCTCGCTACAAAAAAGCTGATAATTAAGTTTGTGTGCCGCCCCTTTAGGGGCGGCACGTTTTGTATAGGGATTGGGTTGCGGCCGTTTGGTTGATGGCTCGGTTACTTGGTTGGCGGGGTTTGCTCTGGGTTGGGGCGGCGCCTTTGTTTGAGGGGTACACTGGGTAGTGGCGTTTTGGTTTATTTCCTGTTGTGGGGTGTTTTTGTATGGGTAAGAAGTCTCGGGCTCGGGTTGCTGCGGCGGGGACTCGCAAGGATCCTGGTCGTCGGGTTGCCGAGGGCAAAAAGGCCGATCGTGCCGAGAAGGACAAGAAGGTCGGTGCACATGCTCATCCTGAGTGGGCGCCTCACCTCAATACGGCTAGCGAGGATCTGACTGCTAAGTTGTTTACTCTGGTCGAGGTTATCTTGGGCGTGGTGCCCGTGGTGGTCATTGGCTTGTTCTTGGCTTCGAAAGATGCCACGAGTGTCGATAAGCTCACCGATGTCTTTTCTCAGGACCCCTCGATGGTGGTTACGTTTATCTCTGCGTGCCTGCAGCCGTTTGTGGCATACATGTTGTACATGATTTATCGCAAATACTGCGAGGGCGATGCGGGCTTTGCCGCCGGCAACCTGATTGGCCTCTTGTGCTCCGAGATTTTGCTGCTCAATATTCCTGGCGTCATCGGCATGGGCATCTTGTTGTGGCGTGTCTGGCGTAACGTCGCTCCGCACTTTGAGAGCTGGCTGTTTGAGCGTCGCGCAATGGGCGTGCTAGTCGACATCGCGGGCTCACTCGTGATCCTAGTCCTGGCGTTTATGTGTGCCACCGCAGCTCGAGGTCTCGCGGGCATGTAATCTGCTTTCACCAGCTGCGGAGCGCGGGGCAACTGCTGGCTTTACCGCTCCGGGCGTCAGACCCGCGGCGCATCCCTTTCCCTCTCGCTCACGGCTTCGCAGGGTCGCGCGAGGCAAAGGCATACGCCGCGGGTCTGACGGCGCGAGCTTGCCAGCGAGTTTTGGCTAATAGATTGGTTTGCGTGCCGCCCTTTTTGGGGCGGCACGTTTTTGTGTGGGGTCCCTGTCTTCACAATTTTCGTCAAGTTTTTGGTTAGATTTTGGTCAGTTGGCGTAAGAGTGGAAGGCCAAAAGATTGCTGGCGAAAAAAGCTCAGAGAAAGTGCTGGTAGGGGAGTTGTTGGGCTTTTCGACGGCTTTTGAGCAAAAGAAACTTTGTGGCTATTGCCGGCGATTGCGTTGTCGCGGTCATGGCGGTGCGGGATGCTGGTCGTAAGCATCGAATGCTCCGATTTTGGAGGCCAGCATGGATCTGTTTCTTGAGACTCCGCAGCAACAAGCTGAGCGCATGCCGCGTCAGCAGCAACGACTCATGGAGATGCAAATGCAAGGGGCGGCAGCCCAGCCCTTTGCGCAAAATGTCGTGCCCGCTGCTGTACCTGCAGCTGTGCCCGGGTGTGACTCGGCGCCAGAGGCCTATTCCGTACAGCAGGATTCATATGCGCAGGAGCTCGCGTTCGATAAACGTCGTGCGCGTCACCGTCTCTGGGCCCAGCGCCTGCGTACGCTGGCGATGATCGTGCTGATCCCGATGGGGCTCGCGACAATCTTCTTGGCCTCATATGCCCTCACGTGCATCCTCAACGGCGCCTCGCCCAATGAGGTACTTCAGCACTTGGCAGCTCTTGGTCAGCGCTTGGGGGATGTCGCAGCAACCATCCGCGCCAGCTGGGAGAGCTAGCGGACCAGCACCCATAGCGCAAAGGTAACTTGTCTGCGCTCGATTGGACATGAACTGCGTTTGACAGGGTAAGATTGATCGCGGCTTTGATTGGTGCTCGATTGGGTTTGTTGGGCGGAGTTTATGTCTGCTATTGATATTGTGCTTGTTGTGATCGCCTTGGTGGCGGTGGGGGTTGCTGTGGCTTGCGCCCTCCAGCTCAAGAGCCTGCGTGCCGAGCTGCGGGAGCGTGGCGACAGTAGCGCGGAAACGCTGGCAGCGCTCGAGCAGGCCAACAGCACGCTCGACACCCTGAACGTCGCGTTGGCCGAAACCCGCCGCACGGCAAATGCCATCGCGCAGCAGCAGACGACCGATGCCGCCGTAGAGCAGCAGCGCTACCTGACCATTGCGCGCGAGTTCTCGCAGGCCGGCGACCGTATGGATGACCTGCGCCGCGAGACGGCCCAACAGCTTGGCGCCAACCGCGAAGGCATCGAGCATCGCCTGGACAAGGTGCGCGAGACGGTCGATGCTCAGCTGGGCGCCATCCGCAAAGACAACAACGTGCAGCTCGACCAAATGCGTGCGACGGTGGACGAGAAGCTCTCTCGCACGCTCAACGACCGACTGTCGGCATCGTTTAAGCAGGTGAGCGACCAGCTCGAGGCCGTGTACAAGGGCCTGGGCGACATGCAGTCTATCGCCACCGGCGTGGGCGACCTTAAACGCGTGCTGGGCAATGTGAAGGCGCGTGGCATTTTGGGCGAGGTGCAGCTGGGCGCGATCCTGGCGGACATCCTTACGCCCGACCAGTATCTGGAAAACGTTGCCACCAAGCCCGGCGCCTCGGAGCGTGTTGAGTTTGCCGTCAAGCTGCCGGTAGACGAGGGCGACCCCGTGCTGCTGCCGATTGACTCCAAATTCCCGGGTGATGCGTACGAGCATCTGCTCGACGCGCAGGAGTCGGGCGATGCGGAGACCGTGGCGGCTGCGCGCAAGACGCTCGACACCATGGTCAAGCGCGAGGCCAAGGACATCTGCGAAAAGTACCTGAGTGTGCCGGCAACGACCAACTTTGGCATCATGTTCGTGCCGTTTGAGGGGCTGTACGCCGAGATCGTCAGCCGCCCCGGGCTTATCGAGATCCTGGGCCGCGACTATCACGTCAACGTAGCCGGTCCCAGCACCATGGCCGCCATTCTCAACAGCCTGCAGATGAGCTACCAGACGTTTAGGCTGCAAAAACGTACCGACGACGTGCTGCGCGTGCTCTCCGCCGTCAAGGCCGAGCTGCCGCGCTATCAGGCGGCGCTGCGCCGCGCCCAGCAGCAGATCGAGACCGCGGGCAAAACGGTCGAGGGCATCATTACCACGCGCACCAACGTCATGGAGCGCAAGCTCAAGGACATCGACGCGCTGGAGGATGCTGAGGAAGCCGACGCGATTTTGGGCTTGGAGTCCGCAGGCCTGCTCGCAGACCAAAAAGACGAGGACTAGTCGCAACGGACGGTGGGTCGCCGGCGTAAACGCGGGTGCCCCATCGCTTTTCGCATCGTGCTTGCCTGAAGTGCGCTTCAATGTGCAACAATGGCGTTTCGCCCTATCAGATGCGAAAGGAAGCCCATGTCTCAGAGAAGCACCAGTCCGCTCAGCCGCTCCACCGTGCGCCGCACGCTGCAGCGGTTTTGGGGTGTCACGCGCACGCAGCCGCTGATTGTCTTTCTCTCGGTGCTCTCGTCGGCGGGCTACATCTTTTTGCTCACGTTTGCCAACACCTACGTGATGGCCCTCATCGTCGACCGCGTCCAGGCCGGCCCCGTGGCGGGCGATCAAGTATTCGAGGTCTTCGGCCCCTATATCCTGGCGCTCGTACTCGTTAACCTGGTGGGTCAGATCCTCTCCAAGCTGCAGGACTACACCGTCTACAAGCTCGAGATCGCAGGCAACTACCACCTGGCGCGCCTGTGCTTCGACACGCTCTCCAACCAATCCATGACATTCCATACCAGCCGCTTTGGCGGATCGCTTGTGAGCCAGACAAGCCGTTTTATGAGCGGCTACACGGGTCTGGTCGACGTGACGGTGTATTCGCTCATCCCCACCATCACCTCGGTCATCTGCACCGTGGCCGCACTCGCCCCGGTGGTACCGACGTTTACCGTGATCCTGGTGGGCATCATGGTCGTCTACATTGCGTTTGTCTGGCTTATGTACAAGCGCATCATGCCGCTTTCGGCCGCGACGTCCGCCGCACAGAACAAGCTCTCGGGCGTGCTCTCCGACGCGGTCACGAACATCTTGGCCGTCAAGACCTGCGGACGCGAGGACTTCGAACGCGATCTGTTCGACGCCGCCGATCGTGCCGCGCGCGACGCCGAGACGGTCTCGATGCACGCCATGATGCAGCGCAACTTTACGACCTCGGGCCTTATCGTCATCACCATGGCCGTGGTGAGTGCGTTCGTGGCGGGCGGCAACGCGTGGTTTGGCATCTCGGCCGGCTCGCTCGTCATGATTTTTACCTACACCTATAACCTCACCATGCGCCTGAACTACGTGAGTTCCATGATGCAGCGCATCAACCGCGCGCTGGGCGATGCGGCCGAGATGACGCGCGTGCTGGACGAGCCACGTTTGGTGGCAGACGACCCGGACGCCCCTGAGCTCAAAGTAACCGAGGGCGCGATTGATTTTGAGCACCTGAGCTTTGCGTACCGTGACGCTGCGGCGGGCGAGAACGTGTTCGATGACCTGACACTTCATGTGGCGGCGGGCCAGCGCGTGGGCCTGGTGGGCAAATCGGGCTCGGGTAAGACGACGCTCACCAAGCTGCTGCTGCGCCTGGACGATGTCCAGGGCGGCCGCGTGCTCGTGGACGGTCAGGATGTCTCGCGCTGCACGCAGCAAAGCCTGCGCCGCCAGGTTGCCTACGTGCCGCAGGAGGCGCTGCTGTTCCACCGCTCCATTCGCGAAAACATTGCCTACGGTCGTCCCAACGCCACTGATGAGCAGATTCGCGAGGCCGCGCGCCTGGCCAATGCCCTGGAGTTTATCGACCGATTGCCCCGTGGCTTTGACACCATGGTGGGTGAGCGCGGCGTCAAGCTCTCGGGCGGCCAGCGTCAGCGCGTGGCTATCGCCCGCGCCATCCTCACCGACGCGCCGATTCTAGTGCTCGACGAGGCGACCTCTGCCCTGGACAGCGAGTCCGAGGCGCTGGTGCAGGAGGCGCTCGAAAACCTGATGCGCGGGCGCACCTCCATTGTGGTGGCGCACCGCCTGTCCACCGTGGCGGCGCTCGACCGCATTGTGGTGCTGGCCGATGGTGAGATTGTCGAGGACGGCACGCATGCGCAGCTCGTCGAGGCGGGTGGCGAGTACGCGAGCCTGTGGAGCCGTCAGACCGGCGCATTCTTGGAGGCGTAAGCGTCTCGGACGTGGGACAATTGTGCCCATAAGTTTATTGTGCCGTTGAGCTGAGGAGTCGTTATGCCACGCGAGACCAATGCCGCCAAGCGCGAGCGCGCCATCGAGGTGTGCGAGCGCCTCAACCGTCGCTATGGCCCGGTCGAGTGCTTTTTGGACCACGAGAATCCCTTCCGCCTGCTGATCGCGGTGCTACTCTCGGCGCAAACGACCGACGCGCAGGTCAACAAGGTGACGCCGCGGCTGTTTGCCCAGTGGCCCACGCCCGAGGCCATGGCCGGGGCGAGCGTGGCTGACGTGGCGGACACCATTAAGTCACTCGGCTTTTATAAGAGTAAGGCCAAGCATGCCGTGGAGGCCGCCCAGATGATCGTTGCTGACTACGGCGGCAAGGTACCGGCCGACATGAAGGAGCTTGTAAAGCTGCCGGGCGTGGGGCGCAAGACGGCGAACATCGTACTCAACGTGGGGTACGGCATCGTGGAAGGCATCGCAGTGGATACGCACGTCAACCGCATTGCGCACCGCCTGATGCTGAGTCCCAAGACGCATGCCAAGGAGCCGCTCAAGACCGAGCAGGATCTGCTCAAGATTTTGCCGCACGAGTATTGGGAGTCGGTCAACCATCAGTGGATCACCTTCGGTCGCGAAATCTGCGATGCCCGCAAACCCAAGTGCGACGAGTGTCCGCTGGCAGATTTGTGCCCCAGCGTGCGCGTAGCGGGGTAGGGCGGAATGCATCTTCGTCTGGCGTTTTTTGCAGGGCCGGGTTTGCCCTTGAGCAGGAGTCCTCTCCATGCGCTACCATGACAAACAATGATCTTTGACGTACGACCCGCCGAGCTTGCCCCGGCGGGCTTTTGGCGTTGCGATGCCGGAGGAACAGCATGCTCATTCACCGTATAGCCGCGCAGCTCTACACTGCCGAGGCACTGCAGACCGTCGAGGCCGGACTCGATGCCGGCGAGGACGTGACGTTGGCCGTGTCGCAGTCGGGTCGCACGCTTATGGCGGCCGCCCAGTTTGCGCGCCGTCCGCGTCCCACGGTCTATATCGTGAGCGGCGAGGACGCTGCCGATCGCGCCGCGCGCAGCCTGGCCGCCTATGTGGGCCTGGCGCACGTGTGCCGCTTTCCCGAGCGCAAGGACTACCCGTGGCGCGAGCAGGCGCCCGACGATGCCGTGGTGGCGCAGCGCTGCGAGGCCCTGGGACGCATCGTGCGCGGTGACAACTGCATTATGGTTGCCTCGGCCCGCGCGTTGCTGCGTTGCGTGCCGCCAGTCGAGAGCCGCTACTGGGAGTCCACGACCTTTGCGGTGGGCGAGGAGATCCCTTTTGACGAGGTGCCGCAGCGCCTGGTGGGCATGGGCTATACCAATGCCGGTGCCGCCGACGCGCCCGGCCTGTTCCGCGTGCACGGTGATACCGTCGAGGTGTTCCCCGCGCAGGAGAAGGCACCCGTGCGCATTGAGTTCTTTGGCGACGAGATTGATCGCATCCGCCGCATGGTGAGTTCCACGGGGCAGACCATCGGCAACGAGGACAGCATCGAGATCTTCCCCTGTCGCGAGCTTGCACTCACCGACGACGCCGTCCACAACATGCATGTGGCGCTCTACCGCGCCAGCCAGGACGACAGCAAGTTGGCGGCGCTGCTCGAGATGGTAGACGCGCGCATCGTTACGCCTGAGCTCGACCGCTTTTTGCCGGTGATGTACGGCCAGACCGTGAGCCCGTTGTCGCACGTGAGCGGCAAGGCGCTCGTGGTGCTGTCCGAGCCGCGCTCGCTGTTCGACGATTGCCTGCGCGCCTACGAGGATATCGAGGCACGTGCCGGCGAGGCGGGGGTCGACCGTCTGGACGGCCTGTACGTGCGTGCCCAGCAACTCGACTTTGGTGCCCAGCAGCGCCTTAACTACGTGAGCTTGATTCGTGCCGGCGGTGCGGTGACGGCAGAGCTCAAGATTGAGCAGCCGGCCATCGCGGGCTCGGACAATCGCTTTATGAAGCGCATCCAGGAGGTCGTGGGCAAGCGCTATGCCTGCGTGTTTGCCATCCCCGACCGCGGTGCGCGCGAGTCGATGGAGCTCACCTTTGGCGATGAGGGTATTACCTTTGAGGAGTCGCTGACGGCCGCGCCCGAAAACGCGGGCGCTATTGGCGACCGTGTGCGCGTGGCGGCGGCGGATTCTGCCGATCGTGCTGTCCGCCAGGATGCTCATGCTGCAATTCGCGAACGCAAGGCCGACGCGCTCAACGCCCGCTCGCTCGAGGCAGGTGCCGCCCAGGCTGCCGCCGGCGCCGCCGTGCCCACCATCTCGCGCGGACGCGTGACCTTTGTCGATGCCGCCTTGCCGCAGGGCGTGGTGGTGCCCGATGCCAACCTGGCCGTGTTCTCGATCGCCGACCTCAACGCCCGCATGGACGCCAACCGCGCGCGCAGCCGCCGCAAGGTGGACATTACGCAGATCACGTTCCCGTTTAAGCCGGGCGACTACGTGGTGCACGCCACTCACGGCATCGCGCTCTTTAGCGAGATCGCGCGCCAGGAAGTGGGCGGCAAGGAGCGCGACTACTTTTTGCTGGAATATGCCGACGGCGACAAGCTCTACGTGCCGCTGGAGCAGGTTGACCGCATTACGCGCTACGTTGGTCCCGACGGTGACAAGCCGCGCCTGACCAGGCTCAACACCGCCGACTGGACGCGTGCCACCAACAAGGCGCGCAAGAACGCCAAAAAGCTGGCGTTTGACCTGGTCGATCTGTATACGCGCCGCTCCTCGATTACCGGTATCGCCTGCCCGCCCGACACGCCCGAGCAGATCGAGATGGAGCAGAGCTTCCCCTACGACGAGACGCGCGACCAGCTGGAGGCTATTGCCGACATTAAGGCGGACATGGAGGCACCCAAGCCCATGGACCGCCTGCTGTGCGGAGACGTGGGCTTTGGCAAGACCGAGGTCGCCCTGCGCGCGGCGTTTAAGTGCGTGGACTCCGGTCGCCAGGTCATGGTGCTCTGCCCCACGACCATTCTAGCCCAGCAGCACTACGAGACGTTCTTTGAACGCTTTGCCCCGTTTGGCCTTGAGGTCGAGGTGCTCAGCCGCTTTCGCACCCCGGCGCAGCAAAAGCGCGCACTCAAGGCGTTTGCCGAGGGCACGATCGATGTGCTCATCGGCACGCACCGCCTGCTTTCGGCCGATGTGAACCCCAAGAACCTGGGCCTGGTGATCATCGACGAGGAGCAGCGCTTTGGCGTGCAGCACAAGGAGCAGCTCAAAAACCTGCGCGAGCAAATCGACGTGCTCACGCTCTCGGCAACCCCTATTCCGCGAACCATGCAGATGGCCACGAGCGGCGTGCGCGACATGAGCCTGATCACCACGCCGCCGACCGGGCGCCGTCCCGTGATCGTGCACGTGGGGGAGTACGACCCCGATGTGGTGAGTGCGGCGATTCGCCTGGAGGTGGGCCGCGGCGGTCAGGTGTATTACGTGTCCAACCGCGTCAAGACCATCGACGATGCCGTGGCGCGCGTGCGCGAGGCCGCGCCCGAGGCGCGCGTGGGTGTGGCACACGGCAAGATGAGCCCGCGCGAGGTCGAGGACGTGATGATCGAGTTCGCGACCAAAAAGATCGACGTGCTCATCGCCACGACCATCGTGGAGAGCGGCATCGACAACGCAACGGCCAACACGCTCATCATCGAGGACTCGCAGCGCCTGGGCCTGGCACAGCTCTACCAGCTCAAGGGCCGCGTGGGCCGCTCGGCCACGCAGGCATACGCGTACTTTATGTTCCCCGGCGAGCTGCCGCTCACCGAGGAGGCCACGGCACGCCTGACTGCACTTTCAGAGTTCCAGGATCTGGGCAGCGGCATGCGCATCGCCATGCGCGACCTGGAGATCCGCGGTGCCGGTTCGCTCATGGGCGCCGAGCAGCACGGCAACCTGTCGAGTGTGGGCTTTGACCTGTTTACGCAGATGCTGGGACAGGCCGTGGCCGAGGCGCGCGGCGACGACGATGCCGGCGTGGAGGCGGCGAGCGTGGGCATCAACCTGCCGGCCGACTACTTCTTGTCCGAGGAGTACATGCCGGCGGTGGACCAGCGCGTGCTCGTGTACCGCAAGCTCGCGGCGGCTGAGGACCTGGAGAGTATCGACGAGGTGCAGGAGGAGACCGAGGCTGCGCATGGCGAGCTGCCGTTGGCGGGGCTCAACCTGTTCAACCGCGCGCGCATCCGTATCCGCGGCGAGCGCCTGGGGCTCGAGAGCGTCACGCTCAGCGGTGGACGCATTACCTTCCTGGGGGTTGACGTGCCCAAGAGGGTGGCCTATGAGCTTAAGACTCGCTATGGCGCGGTGAACTTCCCCAAGAGCCGCAAGCTGTCGGTGCCCTACAAGGCGGGCGCCGGTGCGGGCAGCGGCCTGGGTCGCGGTCTCGATGCCAACGACGGCACCGGCCCCGTGGCAGCCGCCCTCATGCTGCTGCAGCAGTTGGGTGCCAGCGACGACGACTAACGGGTCGACGCTGCAAACGCCCCATTTGGGCAATCTGACCCTCACTCGTCGGTCGCGTACGCAAGTACGCTTCCCTCCTCCTTCGGGCCACCTTGCCACAAATGGAACGTTTTCGCTTACTTATGCTCAACCTGTAAGGGTATTTACGGGACAAAGCCATCTTCGTCTCACCCACATTGCAGGTTGACTGCCCTTCGCCCGACCGAAAGGAAAGTATGTTCGGATACATCTATAAGAAAGATGTCACCATTATCGCGGTTGTCCTGTGCCTTTGTCTGGGCGTGGGCAGCTTCTTCGATTATCAAATCTCGAGTGCGCTGTTCAACATCGGCAGCATGTACGGTCGCTTTGTCGAGGCGGCCGGCGAGCTACCGTTCGAGCTGACGGCGAGCATCGCGGGCGTTATGCTCGCGCGCTCGGCACGCCCCGATTCCAAGGCGAGCAAGTGGCTCGCTGCGCTGGGCGTTTTGATCAACGTGGGTCTGGTCGGCTACGAGATTATCGGATCGCTGCGCGTCGGCGGCAAGCTTATTGCGTTTCAGCTGGTACTGACGTTTGTGCTGGTCATCGCAGCCAACTTCATCGCCTACCGCCTCACGCGCATGACCGAGCCCGACGAGCTTACGCGCTGGGCGTTGATGGTGCTGGCCGTGTGGGTCGCTCAGGCCATCATCCTCAACGTCATTGTTAAGCCGTTATGGTCGCGCCCGCGCATGCGCGTGATCGAGGTCACGCCGGGGCTCAATTTTCAGCCGTGGTGGGTAATCGGCAATCCCGACAAGTGGACCTATATCGCCGCCGGCGTGATCAAGGACGGGTTCAAGTCGTTCGCGAGCGGGCACACCGCGCATGCGGCGATCGGCCTTATGCTCGCCGGGCTTCCCGCGGCGGCCTTTAAGGAAAAACCGTCGCGCCGTCGCGTGGTCTTTTGGGCGGCGGTTGTGGTCGCGGCGCTCGTCGCCTTTGGCCGCATCGTGATCGGAGCGCATTTTTTGAGCGACGTGAGCTGCGGCTTTGCCCTGGTGCTGGCGCTTGAGTGCCTTGCCGCGCGCATTGCCTATCCCAACGGCGTACAATAGCCCCGTTTGAATCATCGGGCCCGTGCCCGGCTAGAGAGGATTGCCATGCTCGCGTTTAACAACGACTATTCCCACGGCGCACATCCGGCAGTGCTGCAGGCGCTCGTCGACACCAATATGGAGCCGCAGCCCGGCTACGGTACCGATGCACACACCGAGCGTGCCAAGCAGCTCATCCGCGAGGCCTGCCAGGCGCCCGATGCCGACGTATTTTTCCTGGTAGGCGGCACACAGGCCAACGCGACGGTGATCGACATGCTGCTCGCGCCCTACGAGGGCGTCGTTGCCGCTGAGACCGGCCACGTCGCCTGCCACGAGGCGGGTGCCATCGAGTTTGGCGGCCACAAGGTGCTCACCATCCCCGGCTACGAGGGTAAGATGCACGCCGAGGACCTCGAGAACTATATCCAGGTGTTCTACGAAAACGAGAGCTACGAGCACACGGTGTTCCCGGGCGCCGTGTATGTGAGCCTGTCGACCGAGTACGGCACGCTGTACTCCAAGGCCGAGCTCGCGGCGATTCACGCGGTGTGCCAGAAGCGCGAGATTCCGCTGTTTGTGGACGGTGCTCGCTTGGCCTATGCGCTGGCGGCCGATGAGTGCGACATTACCCTGCCCGAGCTGGCGCAGCTGTGCGACGTGTTCTACATCGGCGGCACCAAGTGCGGCGCGCTCTGCGGCGAGGCTGTGGTGTTTTGCGGCATGCACGCTCCGGCGCATCCCATTCCGCGCATTAAGCAGCACGGCGCGCTGTTGGCCAAGGGCCGCCTGACGGGTGTGCAGTTTGAGGCGCTCTTTACCGACGGCCTGTATTTTGAGATTGGCCGCCAGGCGATCGAGACCGCGCAGGCGCTTCGTCGCGTGCTGCACGAGCGCGGCTACCAGTTCTTTTTGGAGACGCCGACCAATCAGCAGTTTGTGATTTTGCCCAACGAGGACATGGCGTGCATTCGCGAGCATGCTTCGATTGAGTACTGGGAAAAGTACGACGAGACCCACACCGTGGTGCGTTTTTGCACCAGCTGGGCTACGACGCAGGAGGACATCGACGCGTTAGCGGCTGTCCTGTAGCCTGATGTAATGATGAGGGGCCGCCTTGCGCTGGGTTTGGCGCAGGGTGGCCTTTGTTTTTGGGGAAGGGTTGTATGACCGAGATGTCCGAGCCGACGATTCGCCTGGCGACGCCCGATGACGCACCGGCATTGCTTGCCATCTATGAGCCGTATGTGCGCCAGACGGCGATTACCTGCGAATACGAGGTGCCGAGCGTTGAGGAGTTCGCCGGGCGCATCGAGCGCACGCTCAAGCGCTATCCGTATCTGGTGATGGAGCTGGACGGGCGTCCGGTAGGTTATGCCTATGTGAGTCCGCTCAACAGCCGCGAGGCCTATGACTGGTCGGTCGAGACGTCGATCTACCTGGCGCGCGACGTGCGCCACGGCGGGCTGGGCCGCAAGCTGCACGATGCGCTCAAGCAGTGCCTGATCGCGATGGGCATCACCAACATGTGCGCGCTCATCGCCGTGCCGCACGACAAGGATGACGAGTACCTGACGCACAACAGCCAGGACTTCCATGCCCATATGGGGTATCGCCTGGTGGGTGCCTTCGACCGCTGCGCCCAAAAGTTCGGCCGCTGGTACGACATGTGCTGGATGGAGCTGGTCCTAGCCGAGCGCACGCCCAACCAACCCAAACCAACCTGGTTCCCCGACCTCCCCAAACCTACCATTTAGGGACAGGTTTATTTTGGCAGGTTAGCCGATGGGCTCGGTGTATTTGGCGCGGTCGGTGCGCTGGATGCGCTTGGAGACGTGGAGCGGGCGGCCGTCGGTGTCGTAGACGTAGTCGGTGATTAGGATCAGCGCCTGCCCGCGCCCAACGTTGAGCAAAAACGCCTCGTTTTGCGAGGCATAGCACACCTCAAAGGTCTTGTGCCCCTGTGCCGGCGCGCGATGGAATTCCTGGCGCAGCGTGGCGTAGAGCGAACCGTTGATATCGCGATCGATGAGCGTCTCGAAGCTTGGCGGCAGGTAGGTGGTCTCCAAGCACAGCGGCGCGTCGTCCAGGTAGCGCAGGCGGACAAGTTTGACGAGTTTGCTGCCCACGGCGGCGTCAAAGAACTTGGCTATGCTGCCGGCCGCCTTGGCAAAGCCCGAGTCCACGGTGCGCGTGGTGGGCTTCATGCCCTGGCCTTCGACCTGCTTGGTATAGCTCGAAAACACCAGGTTGTTCTCGTGGAGCGCGGGCGTGTCGGCCACAAAGGCGCCACGCCCGCGCTCGGTGCGCACCAGGCCCTCATCAGCGAGCACCTTAAGGGCGTGGCGCACGGTGCTGCGCGACAGGCCCGATTCGTCCATGAGTTCCATCTCGGATGGCAGCTTGTCTCCGCGTGCGTAGATGCCGGCGGCGATGCGGTCGCGAAGCGTGCCCGCCAAGCGTTCGTATTGGCTCAGTTTCTTTTTAGATGAGACGCTCATATTGCCAACCTATATCTAACTTGTATGCTTAACTAAGCAAGCATGTATTCAACACAACAATAAAATCGCTGGTAACGAGTAATCGAAAACCTTAGCAGCAGAATTTCTAAGTCAAATATAGCATACAACTAGTCGACATAACCAAAACATGTATGTAACTTGTATGCCATCAAGAGCATCAAACGAGAAGAAAGGCTGATGCACGATGACTACTCAGGAACAGGTTAAGGACGTCGTCTCCCAGGTTTTGGCTGACAAGGCAGACAAGGGCGGCATCAAGCGCGTCGTGTGGATTGGCGCTGGCGGATCCAACGGTGGCAACTATCCTGCTCAGTACTTTATGGAGCACGAGGCCACGCAGGTCGTGAGCTCCAGCTACACCAGCAACGAGTTCGTGCACGCCACCCCGGCCTACGTCAACGAGAACACCCTGGCCGTCGTCGTGTCCATGCGCGGCACCAAGGAGACCATCGTCGCCGCCCAGGTCGCCAAGGACCACGGCGCCAGCACCATCGCCATCTATGTTGACGAGTCCGGCCTTACCGAGGTCTGCGACTACAAGATCCAGTACGACAGCCTGGCCGTCGACGAGTCCTGCATGGGCCGCACCAACTCCGCCGTCGTGACCATGATCGCCATGGAGCTTACGCAGCAGACCGAGGGCTATGCCGAGTACGAGACCGCTATGGCCGCGTTCGACTTGGTCGACCCCATCTATCGCAAGGCCGTCGAGTATACCCGTCCGCTCGCTGCCAAGTGGGCCGAGCAGAACGCCGACAAGCCCTGCATCAACGTCATGGCCCAGGGTCCGCTCTTTGGTGCCGCCTACGTCTTTAGCATCTGCAACGTGCAGGAGATGCTGCAGATCGACTCTTGCACCATCAACACCTGTGACTTCTTCCACGGCCCCTTCGAGATCCTGGACAAGCGCACCTCGCTGTTCCAGCTCATCAGCGTCGGCCGCAGCCGCTGCAACGACGAGCGCGGCATCCGCTTCGTCAACCAGTACGGTGGCGAGCGCGTCTATCAGCTCGACGCCAAGGAGCTCGGCCTCAACGACATCAAGGACAGCGTGAGCGAGCACTTCAACCACCTGATCTTCGCCCCGATCCTCAACAACGTGTATATGCGCGCGCTCTCTGCCGTCACCCACAAGGACTACATGACGCGCCGCTACATGTGGAAGCTTGAGTATTAGTTACGGCGTTTTACCAAACGCCGTAACCGCTCGACGCTGCGCGGGCCGCATTTGGTCAATCTGGCGTTCAACTTCAAGGGCGCGACCAGAAGGTCAGCGCCCTTTCGTTTCACGCCACCTTGCCTCAAATGCAGCCCGCTCGCTGATTTATGCTCAACCAGCGGCGCTTTAGTCGTTGGGGACGTTCTTAAATGGCTAGTCATTCAGGAGCGTCCCCAACGACTAGTCATTTAAGAACGTCCCCAATGACTAGGTAGAGCAGATTTTTCCGTTCGGCGATTTGTGTCTTGAAAAATGTATATAACGACTATAACGTAGTACGAAACATATTGGAAACAACACCGAGGAGGCTGCGTTGAAGAAAAGCAATCTGGGCTATGCGCTGGTGCTGATCGCCGCGCTTATGTGGGGCACCATCGGAATCTTTGTTAACGGAATATCGGCCCTGGGTGTTTCGTCTCAGAGCATGGCGGCCTTTCGCCTGTTGTCGGGTGCCGTCTTAATGGCTCCGGTCTTGGCATTTATGGGTTGCCAGGGAGGCGCTCGTGAGGGAAAAGCCTCGGGTCCCATGGCCCTGTTCAAGGCAAGTCCTAAAGAGCTTGTTCCCTGCGCGCTTGTCGGTATCGTCGGTTTAGCCGTCGCCAACACCTGCTATTACGAGTGCATGGGCGAGGTGGGCATGTCCACGGCCTCGGTGCTGCTCTACACCTCGCCGGTGTTTGGAGTCATGCTCGGCCGCGTGCTTTATCGCGAGGACGTGACCTCCAACAAACTCGTCGCCATCGTCTTTAACATTGTGGGTTGTGTGCTCGCGGTGACGAGCGGTGACCTGTCTGGTTTCCATTTCTCGGCTTGGGGCGTCGCGTCGGGTGTGATCGCCGGACTTTGCGGTGCGCTGCTGGCGGTGTTTAGCCGTATGGCTACCAAGACGCTCCATCCACTGGCCGTAACGTTTTGGGGTTTTGTCTTTGGCGGATGCTTTATGGCGGTGCTTTCGGCTCCGTGGTCCGATGTAGCCGCGGCAATGTCCCCGCAGCTCATCCTGCTGTTCGCAGGCTTTGGCTTTATTCCGACGGCTCTTGCGTACATCTTCTATATGCAGGGCCTTTCGATGGATCTTGAGACGTCGAAGGTGCCGGTCGTGGCTTCGTTCGAAACCGTGGCGACCGTTCTGGTCGGTATTGGCATCTACGCCGAGCCCGCCGGCGCGATCAAGGTCCTGGGCATCGTGCTGGTGCTCGCGTCCATTCTGATTATGAACACCGACTTCTCCAAGCTGCGCAACAGTGTGTTTGTCGGTCATGTCATTGAGAGCATGACCTTTAAGCCCAACGCGTGGTGGACGGAGAAATCGCAGGACATGGATCTGTTCCGCGAGCGCACCGGCATTGCGCTGGAGCCCACCGTGCAGGAAAGCCCCTGGTATTTCGTGCGATAGGGGATTGGCGAGGCGTCTGATCGAGTATCGCCAGGCCAGCGCTGGCCTACCCGGCCCCAACGTTTCAAGTAGGTTAAACCCGTCAACGGTCGATTTTCACCCGCGAACGGTCTTTATACTAATTAGCAATATAAGCAACGTATAAGACGTTATAATGACCATAACGAAAAGGAGGAGGCAAGATGAATCAGATCATTCTCGCATCTCATGGCGGCCTGGCCGCAGGCGCCAAAGACACGCTCGAGATGGTTCTCGGCGACGTGTCGAACGTCCACGTCGTGTCGCTTGCTCGTGACGACAAGGAGCCCATCACCAATAAGGTTGAGGCTATGATCGCCACGTTCAACGCGGACGACACCGTCTATGTGCTGACCGATATGCTCGGCAGCTCGGTCAACAACAACATGGTCGAGCTTTCCAAGAACGGCACGAAGTTCACGGTTATCAGCGGTTTCAACATCCCGCTGGCGCTCACGCTCGCTATGAGCCCCGTCCCCGTCAAGGGCGCCGAGCTCGCGGCCCTCATCAACGAGGCCCGCACCGGTCTGACCAACCCCAACGCACCGGTCGAGGCCGCCGCGGCTCCCGCCAAGAAGGCCAAGGCGTCCCGTCACAGCTCCGGTCCCGCCAAGATCGTCCTCGCACGTCTTGACTACCGTCTGCTGCACGGCCAGGTCGTCTTTACCTGGACCACCAAGGTTCAGGCCGAGCGCATCATCGTCGTCGACAACGCTGCCGCCAACGATGACATCAAGAAGGGCGCTCTTAAGCTGGCCAAGCCCCAGGGCGTGCGCCTGAACGTCTTCACCGTCGAGCGTGCCCTCGCCAAGATGGACAAGCTCAACACCCTCGGCGAGCGCGTCATGTTCGTCTTTGGCAACACGGCCGAGATGCTGCAGTTCTGCCAGGGCTACAAGCTCGACGCCATCAACTTGGGCGCCACCGCCAACCACGACGGTGCCGATCAGGTCGGCGGCAAGGACAGCTCCGTCTTCCTCGACGCCACCCAGAAGGCCGACGTCAACCAGCTGCTCGACATGGGCATCAAGCTCTACGTCCAGCAGACCCCTACGTATCAGAGCGTCGACATCGACGCCAAGCTGTAATCAACCAGGCTTTTGCCTGACTGAAAGGAGAAGGGTATGAATACGTTCATCAGTGCGGTGCTCGTCGGCCTCGTCGGCGTGTTCTGCATGTGGGACTCCCGCCTGCTCGGTCGTCTTAACTTCGAGCAGCCCCTCGTTGGCGCTACGCTCGTCGGTCTGCTGCTGGGCGATGTGCCCACCGGCCTTGCCGTCGGTGCCGCCGTCGAGCTCGTGTCCATGGGCCTGGTGCAGGTCGGCGCCGCCGTTCCGCCCGATATGGTCCTGGGCGGCATCGTGGCCGCTGCCTTTGCGTGCCTGACCGATGCTTCCGCCGAGACCGCCATGACGATCGCCATCCCGGTCGCCGTCCTGGGTCAGCTCCTCGGCATCGTGTTCCGTTCCATCATCGCCGCCCTCACCCATGTGGCAGATAGCGCGATCGATAACGGAAAGTTCAAGACCGCCTACCGTATGCACATCTGCGCCGGCTCCGGTCTGTACGCCGTCATGTACTTCCTGCCGATCTTCCTCGCCGTCTTTGTTGGCACCGACCTGGTTCAGGCCATCGTCAACATGGTTCCCGAGTGGCTGTCCACTGGTCTTAACGTTTCGACCAAGATTATGACCGCCTACGGCTTGGCCCTGCTGCTCACCATGATGATCAAGAAGGGTATGACTCCGTTCCTGTTCATCGGTTTCCTGCTCGCCGCTTACCTCAACCTGTCCGTCATCGCGGTCGCTCTGATCGGTGTGTGCCTGGCTGTCGTCTTCATGGGCTTCAAGTTCAACGGTTCCCATGCAGCCGCCGGTGTCGATTCCGACTACGATCCGCTCGAAGACGACGAAGACTAAGGAGGAACACACTATGGCAACCGCAACCAAGGACGTGTCCCTGAACAAGAAGGTCAGCCAGTTCTTCTGGCGCTCCTGGGCCATCCAGGCCTCTTGGAACTACGAGCGTCAGATGAACATGGGCTTCCTCTACGGCATGGTTCCCACGCTCGATCGCCTCTATCCGGATGAGTCCGACCCCAAGCAGCTCGCTGCTAAGAAAGAGGCTTACCACCGTCACATGGCGTTCTACAACTGCACCCCGCAGACGAGCGCTTTCATCCTGGGCCTCTCCGCCTCCATGGAGGAGGAGTACGCCAAGGATCCCGAGAACTTCGATCCCGATTCGATCAACGCGGTCAAGACCTCCCTCATGGGTCCGCTTTCCGGCATCGGTGACTCCTTCTTCCAGGGCACCATCCGCGTCATCGCCTTTGGCCTGGGCGTTCAGCTGGCTCAGCAGGGCTCCATCATGGGCCCGATCCTGGCCATGCTCATCTCCATCGTCCCCTCTGTGCTGATCACTTGGTTCGCAGCCAAGATGGGCTATCAGGGCGGCCACGAGTACCTGAGCAAGCTTCAGGGCGGCGACCTCATGGAGAAGCTCATGTATGTCTGCGGCATCGTGGGTCTTATGTCCGTGGGTGGCATGATCGCTACGCTGATCGGCGCCACCACCCCGCTGCAGTTCGCTGAGGGCACCGTCGTGATTCAGGACATCCTGGACGGCATGATGCCCCAGATGATCTCCCTTGGCCTCACCGGCCTTATGTACTGGCTCATCAAGAAGAACGTCAACACCGGTTGGCTTCTCGTGATCGCCATCGTGGGCGGCATCGCCCTCTCCGCGGCCGGCATCCTGGCCTAGTCGCGACCAAGCGTCTAACCGCTTTCCCCCGGGGGCCTGCCTGGCATCCCATACCCCAGGCAGGCTTCCATCCCTAAATGTGTCAAAGGGACAGTTCCTTTGACACATCCTCAACGGGCCGGCGACTCGGTCCAAACCACGGTAACCCTGCGAGCGCCCGGCAATGTGGCGCCGCAAAAAATCGAAAGGAATGTGTCAGATGTACGAGATCGACCTTAACCTCCCTAAGCAGATCGTCGCTGACGTCCTGTCCAACCACGAGATCCACAGCGTCGCCTTCGTCGGCTGCGGTGCTTCCATGTCCGACCTGTACCCCGCCAAGTACTTCCTGGCCAACAACACGGACAAGCTGAACGTTCAGATCTTCACCGCCAACGAGTTCAACTACGACACGCCTTCCTGGGTCAACGAGCACACCTTCGTGATCACCTGCTCCCTCGGTGGCTCCACGCCCGAGACCGTCGAGGCCAACAAGACCGCCAAGAAGCACAACTGCCCGGTCGTCTCCCTCACCAACAAGGCTGGCTCCGCTCTGACCGTCGACGCCGACCACGTCATCGTCCACGGCTTCCACGCCAACTACGCTGCCAAGTGCGAGAAGCCTGGCTACGCCATCGCTCTTGCTCTCGAGATCCTTCAGCAGACCGAGGGTTATGACCACTACGAGGACATGATCACTGGCCTCACCAACGTCTTCGATCTCTGCGAGAACGCCGCTCAGCACTGCAAGAAGCTCGCCAAGAAGTTCGCCGAGGACTTCAAGGACGACAAGATGATCTACTTCATGGCTTCCGGTGCCTCCGAGAAGATGGCCTATTCTCACGCCGCCTTCCTGTTCACCGAGATGCAGTGGATCGACGCCGCCGCCTACAACACCGGCGAGTACTTCCACGGCCCGTTCGAGGTTTCCACCGAGGGTAAGCCCTACGTCTTCTTCATGTCCGATGGCGCTACCCGTCCGATGGACGCCCGCGCCCTCACCTTCCTTGA
Organism: Coriobacteriaceae bacterium; assembly: GCA_902364645.1. Lineage (GTDB taxonomy): Bacteria > Actinomycetota > Coriobacteriia > Coriobacteriales > Coriobacteriaceae > Collinsella. The sequence continues at coordinate 79,813 of CABJEP010000011.1, forward strand.
GCGCATGGGCGCCAAGGTCGCTCTGATCGACTCCAAGGACTACGGCCTGGCTGACGCCGTGCCCGCGAGCGTTATCACCTACTTCAACCCGCTGCTGCACCTCGCCGTTATGCGCGAGTACGGCAACCAGATCGCCGAGGCTCGTCAGCACCCGCTGACCATGCGTCGCTACATGTGGAAGCTTTCCTACTAATCACAAGTAAGTAGACCTTACGGGTTGATTAAGAGGGGATGGGGTTTGCGCCCCATCCCTTTTTTGCTTTGGGGAGGGTGCGGCTGTCGCGTCGCAAAACCCCAGATAAAACCTACCAAAATAAACCTGTCCCTTTTTGGCAGGTGGGAGGAGATGCGTATGATCAAAGCGGTGCTGTTTGACATGGACGGCGTGCTGGTCGATACCGAGTGGTTCTACAACCGTCGACGCGTGGCGTTTATGGAGGAGAAGGGCTTTCACTTTGACGAGATCCCCGATCTTTCGGGGTCTAACGAGCCTGCCATTTGGGAGGCGCTGGTGCCCGACGATGTTGAGCTGCGCGAGCGCCTGCGCGTTGAGTACAAGCAGGTCTATAGCCCGGACCATCCCGTTCCGTATGCCGAGCTGCTCAACGAGCAGACGGAGCCGGTGATGCGCGAGCTGCACGAGCGCGGCGTGAAGTGCGCCATTGCGAGCTCGTCCTATCGCGAGTTGATTGACGAGCTGGTGGAGATCGCTGGCATTGCCGATGTGATGGATTACACCATCAGCGGCCACGAGTGCAGTGCGTTTAAGCCCGACCCCGAGATCTACCTGCGTGCCATGGAGGCGCTGGGGGTGGAGCCCGCCGAGTGCCTGGTTATCGAGGATTCGCCTATGGGGATCGAGGCTGGCAAACGTTCCGGCGCCCGCGTCTTGGCGCTGCGTCCGCACGAGGGCGTTAACCTGGACCAGTCCGCCGCCGACGTTGTCATCGACAACCTGTCCGACATTTTGGCCGCTTTGTAGTGTCAATCCGCCGCGAGAAGCACGGGTTCAAACGTTTTTTGCGGTGGACTGGCTCAATTTGGTTTCGATTTTGATCCGTTTGGCTTCGATTCGGGCTAAGTGAGTAGACTTTTTGGCGCAGGCCGAGCACAAAGTGCATCTGCTCTAGTAAAACCGCAGGTCACAGGGGCGGCGGTTTTGGGTGTGCTCTGCAGGTCGCGTAAAGTCTACTCACTTGGAATTTGGGCCTTTGGTCGTGGGGGTTGCTGGTCCCGCTTTGGCTGTCGAGAAAGGGTGAACTGAAGCGCCCCCGTACGCTCCATGCTACAATCGCGGGCATGCCCCACAACCACATCTGCCTTCGAAAGGAGCCTACGTGGCGAACGCCATCGATCAGCTCACGGACCGCGTGCTCATGCTCGGCCGTCTCACCATCGTTCGCCGCGCTATTACCGCCGTGGCGGTCACCATTTCCGCCATTCTCCAGACATTTCTGATCCAGGCGTTCATCCAGCCCGCCGACCTGCTTCCGAGCGGTCTTACCGGCGTCGCGGTCCTGCTCGATCGCGTTACCTCGCTCGGCGGCGTTCACATCGACATCTCGCTCGGTATGCTCGCGCTCAACATCCCCGTGGCGCTCCTATGTTGGAGCGGCATTAGCAAGCGCTTCGTCATCTTCTCGATGATGCAGGTCGTGCTCTCATCGCTGTTTCTCAACGTCTTTCACTTTGCGCCGTTTTTGGGCGACAAGATCATGCTTATCATTTTTGGCGGCGTGGTCTCGGGTCTGGGCGCTGCCATCGCGCTTAAATCCGGCGCATCCACCGGCGGCACCGACTTTATCGCGCTGTGGGTTTCCAACCACACGGGCAAGACCATCTGGGGCGTCATCTTTGGCTTTAACTGCTTTATCCTGGCGATCTTTGGCTTTATGTTTGGCTGGGACAAGGCGGCGTACTCCATCGTGTTCCAGTTTATTTCAACCAAGACCATCGACAGTTTCTATCGTCGTTACGACCGCGTGACGCTGCAGATCACGACGCGCAAGGCAGACGAGGTCATGACCGCCTATGTTGACCATTTTCAGCACGGCATTAGCTGCGCTGAGGTCATCGGCGGATACAGCCGCGAAAAGATGTACCTGCTGCACGCCGTTGTTTCGACCTACGAGAGTCAGGACATTATCAAGCTGGTGTGTGACATTGATCCCGGCGCCGTGATCAACGTGTTCCACACGCTCAACTTTGTGGGCGGCTGGTGGGGCGGGCATGTCGACGAGCCCATGCCCACGGCCGTTCCCGATCCCGACAAGCCCGCACGCATGGCCAGCAGGCAGGCGCGCCTCAGCGAGCAGGATAGCCTGCAGCAGGATGACGGCAAGTAGGGTTTTGGCATTTTGCCGGCCTGGCGCAATCCTGTCCGCTTGAGCCTCCCGAAAGCCTCGCTGCTTTCGGGAGGCTCTCGTTTGCCCAGATAAAACCTACCAAAATGAAGCTGTCGCTTTTTGGTAGGGAGGGTGTATCGTTTTATCAATATGAGGTAACATGAAACTAGACGTTATATACGTATTAGTTATTTTAATATTTCGATAAGAGTGATTAGATATGCCTGCGCCCAAAAATGCACCGCTTTACCAGCAGATTTACGACGAAATCAAGGATGCGATCGAGAAAGGTGTTTATGCACCCAAGGAGCGTATTCCGTCCGAGCTTGAGCTAGCCGAGCAGTACGACGTGAGCCGCATTACGGTGCGCCGCGCCGTCGAGGAGCTGTGCTCCGATGGCTACCTGGTTAAGCAGCAGGGCCGTGGCACCTTTGTCTCCACGCCGCACATCAACCGCCAGTTCCACGCTTCGACGCTGCAGACGTTTACCGCGCTGTGTGCCGATAATGACATGAAGGCGGGCGCGCATGTGGTCGATCGCCAGATTGTGCCGGCACGTCAAAACGAGATGGAGTTCTTTGGCCTGCAGAAGGACGCGCTGCTGCTGCACATCAAGCGCGTGCGTACGGCCGACGGCGAGCCCATTTTTGAGGAGAACATCTTTGTGCCGTTTGACGCCTACCGTGAGCTGTTGACGGCCGATCTTGAGGACAAGTCGATTTTTTCCGAGGTCGAGCGCGTTGGCGGAACGCCGATTGTCTCGGTTGGCTACCGCACGGTCGAGGCCGTTCGTGCCAATACCGAGCAGGCGGCCGAGCTGGGCATCGCTCCGCACGATCCACTGCTCAACCTGCGTGCCGGCTTTATCGGCCCCAATGGCGAGCCGGTCCTGATGGGTAAGCAGTACTACGTGGGATCGCGCTACGTTATGGTCATGTAAGTTACGCGGTTTTACCAAACCGCGTAACGGCTCGACGCTGCAAACGCTCCTAAGCGGCAATCTGACGTTCAATCGTCGGTCGCGTGCCGAAGTACGCTTCCCTCCTCTTTCACGTCACCTTGCTCGCTTAGGGGCGTTTTCGCTGACTTATGCTCAACCAGCGACGTTTCCGTGCTTGTCAAGAGATAAAACATCGGCGTTGCTGGGCCGGCACTTGGGGACGTTCCTTTTGTGCCGGCACCTGGGGACACTCCTTAGTCATTGGGGACGTTCTTAAATGGCTAGTCATTCAAGAACGTCCATTACAGTCGAAATTGTCAGCCCGGGGCCGTCTCGGGCTACGATTGAGGCGCGCCCAGAACGGGCCGCCGACCGGGCGCCCGCGCACGGCCGAACATCCCTGCCCCCGAGAGGGCCCGTTGGGTGCTGCCGGCGCGGGACGCGCCGCCCCCGACGGCTGATAGGAAAGTGCCGGGCAGGTGCCGCGGCTGGTAATGTGAGTGCCGAGGGGGAGGCCATCCGGTCGAACGACTACCGGAAGGATACCACCGTGAAAGCGCCATCCACCAGGCCCGCGGCCGTGCTCGGCCTGGACGTCGGCAAGTCATCGCACTGGGCCTGCCTGGTCGACCGCGACGGGGAGGTGCTGGCCAGCGCCCCCGTCCGCAACAGGGAGGCCGAGCTCGACGCGCTGTTCGCCTCCGCGCCCGCCGGCACGCTCGTCGTCGTCGACCAGTTCCGCAACATAGGGTCCCTCGCCGTGAGGCGGGCCCGCGCCGCGGGGCTCGGGGTCGCCCACCTGCCCGGGCTCGCCGCCAGCCGCGCCGCGGGCCTGTTCGCCGGCGAGGCCAAGACCGACGAGCGCGACGC
>CABJEP010000012.1:0-22999 GCA_902364645.1 Coriobacteriaceae bacterium
GCAAGGAGATATATTGCCAGACCGGAGGGGCGCCGGGGGCGGGAATCGCGCACTCCATATTTTGTTCACAAATGAATAGGTCCCTCAGTCGCATCACTGAGGTTAAAACTGAAGCATTGGCTTCTGATATTGGCGATGACCAGCTGGTTTATAGGTGTTAAGGCATCGGTCATCTCTGGAGCGCCACTTTACTCCAAAAGCATCAGCTATTTGTTTCCCGTCGGTAAAAGGCAGGTTTTGTTCGCCAAGCGTTCTTATATATAGAGAAGTTCGGGTTCGAACCCGTGGCGCGGCAACAAAAAAGCGACCAGCCGGAGCCGATCGCTTTCTATTCTATGCTGGATCATCCAGAGGGCGCTTCCGAACTCATTTTCTCGCTGCCATTCATGCTTTCGAAGCATCGTTCGACCTCCACAGCCTCATGTTTTGAGGATCTGCCGTGTTTATCGCTGTTATTAATGAGTGTGTGGAAGTGATCCTCATACAGATACGTGCGATCCGCCAGAGAACTGAGAAGCATCTCTCTGCAGCCCTCGTTGCCTATCCTCGCATCTCTCAGGTCTTCCGGAAATTCACAAGCAGTCTTAGGGTCAATTTGTTTCCGTTTTCAGAGACTTGTTTGAGAGTTTTTAAAGACAGTTCAAAACAATAAGTGAGACACCATAAAGCAGAGCAAGATGTGCCGGATAGAAAATGTAGAAGAAATATTTGAGCTTCAGCCCTCGCTTACCATTATAAAGATTGATAAGCAGCAACGAAACGACCGCGGCAGCAACATCAGGATTAAGTACATTAGCTGCAGCAAGCTCGAATCCGCCGCCAACTATATGGCATGACGAAAGGAGCACTGCACATACTGCAGCAAAGAACATCTTGGCCTTGCTGTCGTGGAATAAATAGAATGCAGCCACAAGCATAATGCCATACACACCGCCATCTAGTTTAGTGTATTCAGCTGCCAGTGCTGTCAAAACAATCAGAGCAGTTTCTGCGATGTATCTTTTCCGTTTTGAAAGACTTTGTATCTTTTCCAGAACAATCAAAAAGACCAAGGAAAGCAGGAGCTCACACATAACATTTTGTTGCCGAAGGTCAAATAGTTGCCCGGTTTGGACGAAATCGTATATGGGCTCCGCAATGATTGCGAAGACAAGCATATTTCGCAGGTACTTCTTTAAGTCATGAGTATGCAAAAATCCCTCAACTATCAAAAAGCAAAATAAGGGAAATGCAATTCTGCCAAGAACATGAAGCATATCCGAAGCCTCGCTTAGAATCGCCCACTGTTCGTCTGATATCTGACTGTACGATGCGTGAGTCATGATTCCATTGGTCAGGACGATCCTGCTTACATGATCGAGAACCATCGAAATGGCTGCTATTATCTTTAATGTGCTGCCGCTAATTCCGTATCTATTTGTTTTCATTTCGTATTCCTTACTTTGGGTGGGCCGTCAGGGGTTCAGCCTGCTCCGCAGGCGGCCGCTGCGGCGCTTCGCGCCTTGCGCGCTGCGCTGGCAAACGCTCACGCGTTTACTCAGCTCCGCGCCCTTTCGGGTTCGAACCCGCGTCGCGGCAACAAAAAAGCGGCCGGCATCCGCCAGTCGCTTTTCCATTCTATGGTGGGCCGTCAGGGGTTCGAACCCTGGACCTTGGGATTAAAAGTCCCCTGCTCTGCCAGCTGAGCTAACGGCCCGCGGGTGGCATTGTACCACGGTCTGGGACTATTCCCAACTCCATTGGCCGTTCTGGAAAATCACAACTTCACGTCCATCAGGCGTAATGCCCGTAATATCGATGTCGTCCGTGCCAATCATAAAATCGACGTGCGTGCTCGAGACGTTAACGCCATGCTCCAGGAGCTCTTCCTTGGACATGTCATACCCACCCTCGATGCATTCGGGGAAACCGACACCTAGCGCGAGATGGCAGCTAGCGTTCTCGTCATAGAGCGTATCGTAGAACAGTACGCCACTTTCGCGGATCGGCGTGTTCTTGGAGATGAGCGCGACCTCTCCCAGGTGAGCAGCGCCCTCGTCAGTATCGATGATGCTTGCGAGCGTTGCCTTGCCCACACGGGCATCGTAGTCCACTACGCGGCCGCCCTCGAACTTAATCCAAAAATCGTCGACCTTATTGCCATGGTGGATGAGCGGCATGGCCGAGTAGACGATTCCGTCAGCGCGCATGCGATCAGGCGAGGTAAAAACCTCCTCGGTGGGGATGTTGGGGAAGAAGGGGTGGCCATCGGGCGTCTTGCCCTTGCCGCCGGCCCACTCGTGACCTTTCGTCATGCCAATCGTCAGATCGGTTCCGTTCGAAGCGGTGTAGTGCAGGCAATCAAATTGATTATCGTTTAGGAAACGCAGGTTCTTTTCGAATGCGGCGTCATGGAGTTCCCAGTCGCTCTCCGGGTCCTGGCCATCGGCGCGAGCGGTGTGCAGAATCGCATTCCACAGCTTATAGATTGCAACCTCATCGGCGTCTCCCGGGAACACCTCGTGCGCCCAAGCCACGACCGGAGCGCCGGCGATGCACCACGGATTGATGTTGTAATCCAGTCCACGGCGGAAAACTTTGCACTGCGTATTCCTCGCCTTGGATGCCGCGGCCGGCTTGGCTGGATCGATGCCCTTGAGGGCTGCGGGATCCGCACCCTCGATAAAGATAAAGCAGGCACCGTCCTGGGCCAGGGAATCCAGCTGCAGGCGCTTCCACTCGGGCGTCTGCTCAAAATAGCTTTTATCGACATGCTCGTACGTGAGCCTCGTCACGGCATCATCGGCCCAAATGACCGTCACGTGGCCGGCGCCGGCGTCATAGGCCTCCGCGACCACCACGCGCGCAAACGGCGCGCACTCGACCGGAGACTGAACGACGACTTCCTGGCCGGGCTTGACGTTTACGCCCTTGCGGACGACCAGGCGTGCATAGTTTTTAATCTTGGGCTCCAGGGCCTTCATGCCCTCCAGAGCTTCTTCAACCGTCAGGGCAGCTCGAATCATGTGCCACTCCATCTATCTATAGAACAGTAAAAAGGCGCGCCGCAAAAACGACGCGCCTTATATCTTAGCGATAAGTATGAATGCAAACGCTATTTCTTCTTGGAGTCCTTTTTGTCCTCCTCGGCAGCCGCGCGCTCGATAAGGGCGTTGAGCTTATTGTCGGACATGCCCTCAGCCTGCGTGCGGTACATGTTGCGCAGGGGACGAATACGAACGAAGTCGTAGATAAAGTCACCCAGAATGACGACGTAAGACAAAACGATGCCGACCATCTGGACGGGACTGGACACCATGCCAGCGGGAGCGAAGTACAGCGAGGCCCAAATGGCCACGACGAGCACCATGCCGATAGCGAGCACGGCCCACCAGATGCGGCGGCGCTTGGTGTAGTCCTCATCCTGCTTGAGAAGGATATTCGACACCGTGTAGATGCGATCCTCCTTGGCGCGCTGCTTAGCCTTGCGGGCGCGCTTCTCCTCTTTAGAGAGGCCCTCGAGGTTCTCGCCCTTCTCGAGCTCTTTGCGGCGTGCCTTAGACGAAGCCGGCACGACGCGGACAGAGCTCGCTGCCTGACGGGCAGGCTTAGCAGATGCGGCGGACTTGCGCGCAACCCCGGTAACCTCGCGGGATTGCGTGCGCTTGTTCGTGGCGCTACGGGTACTCACTTATGCGTTCTCCTTCATGCTTGTGAACTGGGAGCCCGTGATGATCTGGAAGGCCTCGCGATAGCGCTCGGACGTGCCATCGATGACCTCGGCGGGCAGGTGCGGGGTCTCCCCCGTCATATCCCAGTTGGCCTTGAGCCAATTGCGGACGAATTGTTTGTCGTAGCTGGGCTGGATCTTGCCCTCCTCGTAGCTGGCAGCAGGCCAGAAACGGCTGGAATCGGGCGTGAGGCACTCGTCGATCAGCGTGACCTTGCCATCGATGACACCAAACTCGAACTTGGTGTCGGCAATGATGATGCCACGGGTCGCGGCGTACTCGGCAGCGGCCTTGTAGATCTTGAGGGAAAGGTCACGAATCTGCGTGGCGATATCCTCGCCCACGATCTCGCAGCAACGCTCGAACGAGATGTTCTCGTCGTGGTCACCGATCTCGGCCTTCGTGGACGGCGTGAACAGCGGCTCGGGAAGCTTGGAAGCCTCGGTCAGGCCCTCAGGCAGCTGGATGCCGCAGACGGTGCCGTTCTCGTCGTAGGTCTTCTTGCCCGAACCGGTCAGATAGCCGCGGACGATACACTCGATAGGAATCGTCTGGGCCTTCTTAACCAGCATGGCGCGGCCGGCGAGGTAGTCACGATACTCAGCAAACTCCTCGGGGAAATCCGCCGGGTCGATGGAAACGAGGTGGTTGGGAACGATGCCGGCAAACTTATCGAACCAGAATGCCGAGATGCGGTTGAGCACCTCTCCCTTAAACGGAATCTCGTCGGGAAGAATGAAGTCGAACGCAGAAATGCGGTCGGTGGCGACCATCAGCAGGTTTTCACCGGCATCGTAGATATCACGAACCTTGCCACGGGAATCCGGACGACGCTCCATCGTTGTCACGTGAGTCACTCCTTACCAAAATACGACAGTAATGCGGGTTCTTTCCCGCACGTTTTCGCAAACTCGGAGCGGCAGGGACGAAACCCCTCCTTCACCGAATAGCGAAAAGCTAGTGCTCCATTGTAGTAGATGCCGCGTCCGCCGTGTGCTCGCGAGGCAGATGAATCGTAAAAGTCGTACCCTTTCCAAGCTCCGACTCCACAGATATGTAGCCGTGATGGCGCTCGACGATCTGTTTAGTCACGGCGAGGCCCACGCCCAGACCGCCCGCCTCACGGGCACGGCTGGCATCGGCGCGCCAAAAACGGCCGAAGATGCGCGACAAGTCATCCTTGGCAATACCGATGCCGGTATCAGAAACGGCAATGCTGACGTGTTTGCGGTCACTGAGCACCGACACCACGACCCAACCGCCCTCGGGGGTGTAGCGCATGGCGTTGCTCATGAGATTGATGACGCATTGTGTGATCATGTCGGGATCGGCTTCGACGACATCGTCGTGACCTTGGGTCTCGTCAGCAAAGCGCAAGCGCAGATCGCGGTCGACAAACAGGCGCTCCTGGGCATTGACGATGGAACGCACGAAAGGAACCATGTCCACCGGCTCAAGGTTGAGCGGAGCCGTGCTGTTTTCCATGCGCGACAGGTCGAGCATCTGCTGCACCAGACGAGCCAGGCGACGCGTCTCGGAAGCAACAGTCTCCAAGTGCTCATCGTCGGTAGGATATACGCCATCCTGCATGGCCTCGACCGTTGCGAGCATGGCCATAAGCGGAGTACGAAGTTCGTGAGCCACGTCCGAGGTCAAACGTTTCTCGTGTTTCATATCCTTCTCGAGCGAAGTGGCCATCTCGTCAAAGGTCTCACCCAGCTGATCGATTTCGTCATCGCCGCGCAAGCCCGTGCGAGCGGACAAATCGCCATCGCGAATTTGTTTGGCCGTGCTGGTAATACGATGAATCGGCTTGGTGAGCATACGCGACATGAACGATCCGATAACGACCGAGATACAGACTGCAACAACCGCGGCAAGGACCATGGCGTTAAAGGTCTTCTCTCTAAACGCAGAATCTGCCTTGGTGAGCAGAGCATCGGAGCCGATGGCCCATAGCTTTACCTGTCCGACATGCTGGCCGGAAGGCGTTATGATTTCGACGTTGGCCACGCTATCGGAGTCGGTGGGCGCCGACGAAACCGGGCTATGCGAGGCCTTTTTACCTCTCGAGCTGCGAGACGCCGATTCGCTCTCGCGCACATCGGCAGTCGCACTTGCCGAAGGCCACGAGTCGTCATAGACAACAACGCCCTTTTTATTGACGACCTGCATGCCCAAATCGTCGGACACCAAACTCGATGTCGCGACCGTGCGCAGCTCGCCCGCAGTCCAATTGCCGTTTTCCTCGTACGACGTCGCAAGCTTTTCGGCTGCGGAATTTGCGATTTCGACGATATTGGAGCGCGTGTAATCCGAAAAGACCGTGCCCCACACAACAGAGACAACGCCCACCAGCACCAATACCGTCATGAGCGATGTCAGAGCAAAAGCAAGTGCCATGCGCGAGGGATAGCTCATCGTTGGCCGTGAATCGGAACGAGGCGTGTTCCAACTAGCCTTGGAACCCGCCTCGCTCTCCTGCTTGTGCTTTTGTCCGATTTCAAAGCGCGCAGGTGTCATATGTGATTTCCCTATTTCTCGTCCGACTTATCGGTCTTGGCCGGAGCCTCGAAGCGATAGCCGACACCGTGGACGGTGTAGAGCCACTTGGGCTTCTTGGGATCATCGCCCAGCTTGGCGCGAAGGTTCTTCACGTGGCTATCGATGGTGCGCTCATAGCCCTCAAAGTCATACCCGAGCACTTTCTCGACCAGCTCCATGCGGTTATACACACGGCCGGGATGACGAGCAAGCGTGGTGAGCAGCTTAAACTCGGAAGCGGTCAGGTCCACTTCCTTGCCCTCGACCAAGATCTTGTGGCCCGAGATATCGATGACCAGATCGCCGAAGTCGAGTACCTCGACGGCGGGCTCGTCGGCCTGATGGGCACGGCGGAACAGAGCGCGAACGCGGGCGACGAGCTCGCGCGGCGAGAACGGCTTGATCAGATAGTCGTCGGCGCCGAGCTCAAGACCGATAATACGGTCCTCGATCTCACCCTTGGCGGTAAGCATGATAATGGGCACATCCGAGGTATCGCGGATAGTGCGGCAAACGCGCTCACCGGGGATCTTGGGGAGCATAAGATCGAGCACGACCAGGTCAAACTGATGCTTCTCGAACTCTTCGATCGCGGACTGGCCGTCGCCGACGCCCACAACCCAGTAGCCTTCGCGCTCGAGATAGGCAGCGACGGCGTCACGGATTGCCTTCTCATCCTCGACCAGCAGAATCTTTTTTGCATCTGAAGCCATAACACGGCCCCCCTGTCTCAATTAGCTAAGAACAAGCCCATTTTAACGCACCTGAGCCCGCCGGATGCCGCTATGACGCGGCAGCTCGGCGGGCGGTACTCACAATTACAACGCGTTTATTCCCCTGTTGGCGCCTTTTTAACCCCTCTAAGCTTAAAGAGAGAATAGGCGTGCAGTGACCGTCTCTGGTATACCCTGGCTGTTGCGCACCGTGGCGTACGTAAGGAATGAGTCCGATTTTCCCGCCGTAGCTGGATAATCGCCATACTCCAAAGCGCGGTCGGGCGACAGCAGCGAGCCATAGGTCTTGGCAGAGGTGTCGATCAGGAAATGCGATGCCTGCACCTTAACAAGGTATTTATTCTTCTTGCCAGCCGCACATGCGAGCGGCTCGCGTGACAGGAAGAGGTACGACCCTCCCTCATTACCGATATACGTGCCCATGTTGCCCAAGCTGCCCACGCCACTATAGGTCGCCTCGATAGAAAACACGAAGGTATCGCCCATATATACGGCCTCGAAAGGCGAGACTGACGAGGGAAGGACTAGCTGGGCACGTTTGGTGTTGTTGCCGTCGGTCAGATCGATTGCCGTTATGCCGTAGTAGACGCCCTCGTCGTTGCGGACACGCGGCGAGATGGTCAAAATGCCGTCGCTCGCACGCGGGGCCGATGCAAAGCGGCCCGTCGATTTCCAAATTGTCTCGGCCTTGGATTCATCAAGCGAGCGACGATAGCAAAACGAATCACTACTCGTTTTATTGCCGCCTGCCGAAGGCATTTTATACCAGATGACCGATGACCCGAACGCCGTAAACAGGGGCGGATCATAGTCCTTGCCACCCCGATCGAGCTCAACCACGTCGCCAGAGAGCGAAGCGCCCGACAGATTTTGAGCGTAGAGCTTCCACGATGAATTGGCAAAGTTCATCTCAACCCACGCAAACACGCCATCGCCGGCGCGGACATCGTAAAACGAATACCCCGCACCTTCGATAGGATCCTCGATGAGCGTCGTGAGCGAGCCGTCGCCCAAGTTGAGCACGCCAAGCGTGTTGGCATGCAGCGCAGACGCCGGGGCCATCATCGCCGCGGCGTAATCGCCGTCGCAGTAGTACAGCAGCGTACCCAAGGGCAATGTCCATGTCGCCATGGGCTCAAGATCGATATCGACGGCCTCATACTCATCCGTAATCGAGACAATCTTTGAGTCGTCTTTGATAACCTGCGGCTCGCCGGCGGCGTCGTCGCTGGCACCCGTTTTCTTTGAGCATCCGGCAAGCACCGTGGCAGCGCCCGCGGCAGTCCCTCCGAGCACAAAGCCGCGGCGCGATATTCCGTTCTTGACGTGGTCGGCGATACTCATTAGGCGATCTCGGCGCGAGCGGCCTCGATAGCGCGCGTGAGCTGATCGGCGCAAGAAGTCTTTTTCATACCGCAGGTATTACCAGCGAGAACCTCGATGACGCGATCGGCAGGAGCACCCTCGACCAGCTTAGAGATAGCCTTGAGATTGCCGTTGCAGCCACCGGTAAACTCGACGCCCACCACCTTGTTGCCGTCATCGGACAGGTCAAGGTGGATATTGCGAGTGCATACGCCCTGAGGCTTGTAATCAAAACTAATCATTGCGTTCCCCTCTCGTAAAGCAATTTCAGACGTCTATTATCCCCGTCCGAACCGATAAAGTATCGCGGGCACCGATTCAACATTCCCCAATGCGCAAACCGGCGGTAGCAATACTAGCAATCTGCTTCCCGAGCGTGAACTTTTCGTTTCTCTTGATACATGTTGTGGTCAGCGATGTGGTACATCTCGGTCAGCGAACATCCGGGTGTCTCTGCCGTCGCGACGCCAAACGACGCACTGACTGTCAGCACCTCATCGCTCGCAGCAGCAAGGCTGAGGCGAAGATCTTGCACCACTTTGCATGCGGATTCGCGATCGGTGTGAGGGCAAATCAGCAAGAACTCGTCTCCACCAACGCGCATGGGTACAAATTTCTCGCCTGCCGTCCGCTTCAATACAGATGCAGTACGCCGTAGCAGCTCATCGCCCATTTCGTGACCGTAGAGATCATTGGTGCGCTTGAGGAAATTGCAGTCCATCATGATCACACTCACGGGCAGGGACTCGTTCACCAGGTCGTCGCCAAGGGACTCAAGGTAATTTCTATTGCGAAGTCCCGTCAGCTTGTCCTGGAAAGAAAGCTCCTCGGCGCGCTTTGTCATCGAGATGTTATGCGTCGCCACGACGACCGATTCCAGTCGACCCTGCTCATCGCGGCGCTGTGGAACAACCTGCAGCGAATACCACGTACCTCGGCAATCTCGTACCTCGGCATCCAAGTACGGCATGCCCTCCATACGGTCCTGAAGCGTGCTTATATCTATTAGCTCCATGACCGCCTCGCGGCTTTCGGGACTCACGATGTCTCGGCAAACCGTTGTCAAAAAGTCATACACCTCGGCGTGCTCGGAAAATATCTTTGCCACCGATGGCGACATGTTAATTCCCTCGATCTCGAGCGTATCGAGATGCAGCAGGAAGGTCGACTCATATATGGAACTGATAGCATTGATGATGCCGAGTTGCTTGTCCTTTTCGGCCAAATTGCGACGATCGGCAATGTTGCGCGCCAACAGCACTACAACCCAAAACGCCAAGCACACCAGCACGCCGGCAGCGATAAATGAAATCCTGCCCGACATGACCTCAGATTTGGGATAAAGCGCAAACAGGCGATAGTCCTCATACGCCGCACGCACGGCATACCAGGTACTTCCCCGATATTCGATACGTGTTAAGCCTTCGTCTTTCCAATCAATTCCGCTATCGGCAAGAAGCCGGGCAAGGGTTAGATCGACATTCGAATCGTTTGAGGAAACGATCTGCATATCGCGCATCACGAGCACCGTTGGGCTCTGATGGAATGTGTTGTTCACGAGCACGTCGGCGATCGTATACGAATAATCATCGGCGGGCTCGGGCGCAAGCGATCGATACCCCAGCGCTACGCCATCACCGTACGGAACAACACTCACGGCAAAGTCGACATCGCGACGCTCAACGACCGTCGAGTAGGACACCTTGGATCCTCGATACATCGATGCGACCGACGAACAGGCCAGCTCCTCTCGCCACAGCATCAGCGGATCGCGACCATCAATATCGTAATGAGCGGCCATATGGCCGTCGGCGTCCATGACCAACATTCCCGAAAGGTGCTCGGTATGGACGTACTCCTCGACGAGGTCATCGTTGACTTCAACGTGATCAGACGGCAAGAACGTCGAAAACGACTCGAGCGCGGCATCCAAATTGTGCGTCGCTTCGGTTTTTCTTCCCTGTTCATATCGGTCATATTTTTCGCAGGCGTTTTTTAAAAACACCATGGTTTCCTGACCAAACCCAAGCGTTTTATCGAGACAGCGATGCGTGCCGACCATATACAGCAGACCCAACAGGACAGCGCTGACCACAACGCAGATAGCCGCGGTGACTAATGCCTTTCGGCGCAAGCGGCGCTCATCATTTGTCATGATTCCGCTCCTTGCCCGTCCGTCGTCGCCCCTGCCTTGTACTTGCCCACAATGCGCTCAATCGTGCCATCTCGATCCATCTCGAACAGCACGGTATTGAGGTTTTTGACGTACTCCCCCTCATAGCCGTCCTTAAACGCGACGCCAAGGTCAACCGTCATAACGTTGTCAGCGAACACGCGGTAAAGGCCGGGATACTGGGCGACAAGTCGATCAAGCGACTGAACGTCCGCCATCCAACAGTCGACATACCCTTTGGCGAGGGCGGCTTTGCAGAGCTCGGCAGAACCGTACGATTTGATTTGCACGTCCGGCGAGATTTCCAGATCCCCTGCGAGCAATCGGCGTTCGCTCACCGAGCCCGCAATCACCGCGATGGTCTTGCTTCCATCGAGATGCGCCAAGGACTTGATGCCGCTCGTTTTCTTGGCGGCAACCGAGACCGGCACGGTTAAATACGGCTCGGTCCAGTAATACTTATCCTCGCGATAGCAGGGAGAATAATCACACCACAGGCAATCGATATCACCGTTTTTGAGCAGCCGGTCGCGATCGTTCCAGTCAATATCGACAAACTGTGGCTTGAGCCCCGCACGCTTGCAGGCCTCGCGGGCGATGTCGATATCGATACCGACGTAATCGCCCGTGGTATCGATATACACATAGGGGTCGTTATCCGTAACGCCGATTTTGAGTACTGGGAGATCTTTGTCGGCTTCATTCGAGGAGGAAGAACTGCTTCGAACGGTATACGTCAGGGCGACCACACAGGCAGCAACAAGGAGCATGAGCGTAAACGAGACAATGGCGACTCGCTTGATACGTCTGGGCACGCTCCTCCTTTCATCGAAACAGCAGTAAAGTTCATTTTATTACCGGGAGCCAATGCGGCAGTGAAAAAAGCGCCTTGCCCAAAACGGGCAAGGCGCCAATGGTTGAAATGCATCCGCAGGCGGTCGAATTAGGTCAACCCTACTCGAAGCTCAGCTGCTCCAGACGATCGAAGACCGTGTCGATGCGGGTGAGGAAGTCCCACGGATCAAAGATCTCGTCGAGCTTCTCCTGGCTGACGGTGCAGCGCGGATCAGCCTCGAGACGCTCCTTAAAGGTGGGGCCGGAGACGCAATCCTGTACCTCGTGCCAGGTTGCCATGGCGTTCTCCTGCACAATGGCGTACGCGTCCTCGCGGGTGATGCCCGTGTCGACGAGGGCCAGCAGGACCTTGGAGGAAAAAATGAGGCCGCGTGTCTTGTTGAGGTTGGCCATCATGCGAGCGGGATACAACTGCAGGCCGTCGATAACGCGGATGAGGCACTGGAACATGTGGTCGAGCGCGATGAAACTATCGGCCTGGGCGACGCGCTCGGCAGAGGAGTGCGAAATGTCACGCTCGTGCCACAGGGCGACGTTGTCGAAGGCAACCTGCGCGTTGGCCTTCACGACGCGCGACAGGCCGCAGACCTTCTCCATGGTGATGGGGTTGCGCTTGTGCGGCATGGCGGAGCTGCCCTTTTGACCCTTGCGGAACGGCTCCTCGGCCTCGAGGGTATCGGTCTTCTGCAGATTGCGAACCTCGGTAGCGATGCGCTCGCAGGTGGCCGCCGTGGTGGCAAGAACACCGGCGAGATAGGCGTGATGGTCGCGGCTAATAACCTGCGTGGACAGCGGGTCGTGAACCAGGCCCAGGTGCTCGCAGACATACTCCTCGACAAACGGCTCGATGGAGCTGTAGGTGCCGACAGCGCCCGAGATGGCGCCGAAGGCAACATTCTTGCGGGCGTCCTCAAGACGATCCAGATCGCGCTTGAGCTCCCAGGCCCAAGAGCCAAACTTCATGCCGAAGGTCATCGGCTCGGCGTGGATACCATGAGTGCGGCCGGCACAGAGCGTATTGCGCTCCTCAAAGGCGCGACGCTTGCAAATCTCGCCGAGCTTCTTGACGTCCTCGATGATCAAGTCGCAGGCCTGGGTGAGCTGGTAGCACAGAGCCGTGTCGCCCAGATCGGAGCTGGTCATGCCATAGTGAACCCAGCGGCTGGGCTTGGGGTCGCCCTCGGGAACATCGGCATCGATGTATTCCTTCATGTTGGTCAGGAAGGCAATGACGTCGTGGCGCGTGACTTCCTCGATCTCATCGACCTTCGCCTTCTCAAAGTTGGCATGATCGCGGATCCACTGGGCCTCGTCTTTGGAAATACCGATCTTACCGAGCTCCGCCTGGGCCTCGCAGGCCAGAACCTCGATCTCCTGCCAAATGGCGTACTTGTTCTCGAGGGAGAAGATGTGTCCCATCTCCGGGCGGGTATAGCGATCGATCATAGCGGCTCCTTTTTGGTTATTGGCACGTTGGTCGTAACCCAACCATTGTACCGTGCGCAGGTGCAAGTATGGGCAGCAGGCATGAACCTAACATTTTGGAATTGGAGCGGGCAACGAAGATGGACAGCAGCGTCACCGCAGCAGGCGGCAATAGTTCCGTGTACTAATGTAATTTCACGCGTTATCCGCGAAGCTACATGCGAAATTACATTAGAAGAAGACACATTATTTTCCGTTTCCCCTGGCAGCTAATCTGCGAGGTAAATTAAAAGTACAGACATTATATGCACTGAAATATATGACCTTACAGTCGGCCTACAGCCTTATGCACGGGCGGCTAATGTAACAGGAGATATAATTACATTAGTTGCGGATAAAATTACATTATATGGAGTGTCATGATACGGAAAACGAGCGAAATGCCCTCCCTACTTCTGCGCATCATTGCAGACGTCGAGACCGAGGTCGTCGAATACAAGGCAGCAAAGCAGAACTATGACTTCGAGGACATTGGCAGGTATTTCTCCGCCCTCAGCAACGAGGCCAATTTACGCAAGGCAGAGTGCGGATGGCTTTTCTTTGGCATTTCAAACGACCGCAAGATAAAGGGAACCGCCTACCGTAAAGAACCCCAATCGCCAAGTGTCGGCCTGCGACGCCTAAAGCACGAAATCGCCCAATACACCAACAACGGCATGACTTTCGAAGAGATTTACGAGTTTGAGGTTGATGACAAAAGAGTCATTGCTTTCCAGATACCGGCTGGCAGCTTCGCAACGCCAACGACTTGGCACGGAATCCCTTGGTCACGAGAGAATGAGTCCCTCGTAGAGATGCCCAAGTTCAAACTCGACGCCATTTACGGGCAGAGCCGGCCCGACTGGTCGCGCCAGATTGCCTACGAGGCAAACTTCGGTGACCTTGATCCAGATGCAGTTAGCTTTGCATGCTCCAAATTCGTCGAAAAGTTCGGAGAAAGCCAGCCTGCCGTTAGTAGCCTCGACGAAGAATCTATCCTTAGCAAGATGGCGCTTGTGATCCACGGCCACGTGAGCAATGCGGCGCTCGTTCTTCTGGGCAAACCGGAATCGAGTGTCTTTCTGGGTGGCATTGAGCCGCGCATCACTTGGACGCTCTACGCGAGCGACGGCTCCACTATGGCCTATGAACACTTTGAGCCGCCCTTCATTCTGCAGGTCGATCGTATCCTGGGAAAGATAAGAAACGAAAAGTATCGCTTCTTCGACCGCGAAGAGACGCTATTTCCCACCGAAGCGCATCGCTACAGTCCCGAAGTCATTCGAGAACTTCTCCACAACGCTATTGCGCATCAAGATTTCAGGATGTCAGGAAAGATCAATGTCCTTGAGTATGAGGACAAGCTTATATTCAAGAACGAGGGTGCCTTTATCCCCGAGACGATAGAGAACGCGCTCGCGAGCGGCTACAAGCCGCCCTACTACCGTAACCCCCTGCTTTCAAGCGCTATGAACAAAACAGGCATGATGGACCGCAACGCCATAGGCATTCGCAACGTCTTCGATATTCAGCGCAACCGCCTATTACCAATGCCCACCTACGATCTATCTGAGATTGGGCGCGTTGCCGTAACGCTGTACGGTACGGTTCTCAACGAGGACTATTCTCGACTTCTCGCAAGCAATCGAAATCTTGATTTGGTGACAGTACTGCTGTTGGACCTCGTTCAGAAGGGACTACCCGTCACAAAGGAACAGTCACGTCTGCTTCACGAACAAGGCCTCGTTAGGGGCCGTTACCCCAAACTGACGGTCTCAGCCGAGGTGGCAGCAGCCACCGGTGCCCACAGCGAGTATGTGCGAAACAAGGGCGTAGACAATAGCGTCTTCAAGGAGTTGATCTTGGAGCTCCTGCGCGTGCGCCCATGTTCAAGAGCGGAGATTATCGCAGGGCTGGATCATGCCTTGCCGGCAGACCTTACGGCAAAGCAAAAAGGCGACCATGTAAGCTATCTGCTCCAAAGCCTACGGAAAGCTGGCCGCATCACCAACGCTGGAAGCACTTCGGCAGCTGAGTGGCACATAGTCGAGTGATATGGCTCGCGATTTCGATTCTGCCAAACAGGCACATTCCAAGCCAAGTTCGCAACTAGCCCAGAATGTGCCTGACTACCAGTCGTGATAGGACGCATCCTCCGTCGTCTGGCATCGCGCAGCGTCAGGCAACAGCGCATATGGTTGATCCAACTGAAGTCGACATCCAATCGGGCATTGCAACCTTGCGAGACGGCAGTCTCATACAACAAAAATAGTTCCCTGCCACTCCATGCACGAGCGGCAGGGAGCGCTCATGGCGGATCATTTCTCAAGCTCCACCTTCCTCAACCGTAAAAACGTCCAATGTCTTAGAGGCCGTTTTTACATTTGTTGGCTTCTATTTCTTTAATTAAAAATCATCCTTTACCTGCTGATTCGTGATATTTTGCTTGTCTACATATAGGTGTAGACCTATACTAATTCCTATTATGGCTAAGCTATGTCCTTGGGAGGTGCCATGCCGTCAGAAGCTCAGAAGCGAGCCGATCGTAAGTACAAGCACGACAAGACCCAGCAGTTCTGTCTGCGGTTCTATCCCGCCGAAGAGGAGATTTGGTCATTCCTCTCCGCACAGGAAAACAAGC
Organism: Coriobacteriaceae bacterium; assembly: GCA_902364645.1. Lineage (GTDB taxonomy): Bacteria > Actinomycetota > Coriobacteriia > Coriobacteriales > Coriobacteriaceae > Collinsella. The sequence continues at coordinate 15,487 of CABJEP010000012.1, forward strand.
AGGGATTTCTTAAAGATTTGATTAGCCGCGAGATGGGCGTCGCATCGGGCGGCCCCGCACGCGTTGATACCAACACCAAGGTTGGAAGGACGGAATCGTAATGTCGCAAGTGAGCAAGACTTCGGTCATCCAGCCGGAGACTATACTGGACTTCATCGACGGCGTGACGCAGCGCAGGGACACCCCCGAGGAGCGAGTGCGCCAGGAAATCCTAAAGTCCCTCGTGCGTGAGTACGGTTACAAGAAGGAGCAGATCGGGGTCGAGGAGTCGATCAAGTTCGGCAGCAACCGAAAAGCGGTCGACGTCGCCATCTGGGAGCCGGGAAAAGCGCACACCCAGGAAAACATCCACATCATCGTCGAGTGCAAAGACCCCAAGACCAAGGCCAAAGGCAAAAAAGACGGCGTAGATCAAATGCACTCCTATGCGTCTGCCTGCATGAACTCGACCTATGGCATGTGGACCAACGGCGACGAGTTGCTTACCTTCCGTTACGTGGTGGACGATGCCGGCAAGCGCGGCCCCGAGGCCGTGCCCGATCTGCCACATGCTGGTGGCGAGGTACCCGACGACGCGCCGCGCTTCGACCAGTTGCGCCCCGCCGCCAGTGACTCGCTGCTGTACTCGTTCCGCCGCTGTCACAACTACATCGCCGGAAACCAAGGCATCCAAAAGGCCGAGGCATTCCTTGAACTGCTCAAGATCATCTTCTGCAAAATCCAGGATGAGCGCGACTCCGAGACGCCAACGTTCTACATCACGCCAACCGAGCGCCAGGGCGCCGCGGGTAAGAAGAAGTGCCGCAAGCGCATCGAGGCACTCTTTGGAAACGTCAAGCAGTCGTACGAGACCATCTTCAAGGCCGACGAGCGCATCGCATTAACCGACGATGTGCTCGCCTACATCGTGGCGCAGCTGCAAATGTATTCCCTGCTCGAGAGCGACGTGGACGTTAAGGGCCACGCGTACGAGACAATCGTGGGCTCCAACCTGCGTGGTGACAAGGGCCAGTTCTTCACGCCGCGCAACATGTGCCACATGATGGTGCGGATGGTCGACCCGTCCGAAAACGACGTCATCCTCGACCCCGCCATGGGCACCTGCGGCTTTTTGGTCACGGCCATGAATTACGTGCTTGAGAAGATCAGAGACTCCGTCGAGGTGAGCGGGCGCAGCAAAGCAGCCAAGCAAGAGGCTCTGATCGCGCGCAAGCGCGAGTTCCTGTCCAAGCATATCGTGGGCATCGACTTTGATCCCATCCTAGTGCGTGCCTCCAAGATGAATATGGTTATGAACAACGACGGCACCGGACAGCTGTTCCACGCCAACTCGCTCGAGCCGTTCTCGGGCTTTGAACCCAAACTGCAAAAGGCGCTGCGCCTGGACGCCGCCGACATTGCGGCAAATAAGGCGCTGCAGCCGGGGCACGGCGTTACGGCGATTATGACCAACCCACCTTTTGGCTCCAAGATTCCTATCGAAGACCCGGCGATTCTGGAATCCTTCGACCTTGGACACACCTGGTCGTGGTCCGAGGAAGATGCCGAGTGGAGCATGGAACCCAAGCTCTTCTCATCTCAGCCGCCCGAGATCCTCTTCATCGAGCGGTGTATCCGCCTGCTTGAGCCCGGCGTGGGTGTGGCGGCGCTCGTCATTCCCAACGGCATCCTGGGCAACCCGGGTCTGGGCTACGTGCGCCAGTGGATTTTGCGCCATGCGCAGATCCTGGGTTCGGTAGACATGCACCCGGATGCGTTCCAACCCAACGTGGGCGTGCAGACATCCGTCCTTGTGCTGAGACGCTGGGACAGTGAGGAAGAGGCATACTGCAAGGACGGTACCTTCCAGGATTACAAGATATTTATGGCCATCTGTGACCACGTAGGGCACGACAAGCGTGGTCAGACCACCTATGTACGCGACGATGACGGCTACCCCATTGTGCAGGAGCAGACCACCGCGGTGACGGGCAACGTGGGCTCCGAAGAGGAGAGCAGCCACACCTCGAAGGAGCGCGTGGTGGACGACGAGACGATGGCGATCGCCGGCGCCTTCTTTGAATGGAGGCGAGACCAATGACGATCGCGCCTTTGGTGAAGAGCGTCCGACTTTCCACCGTGCTGGGCGGCGACGTGAGGCTCGAGGCGTCAACCTACCTGCGCGACGGGTACGGCTTCGTACGCCTTGCCAACCAGTGCGACAACCACAAGAGGCTCGGTGACCTTACCGACATTTGGCAGCCGAGCAGACTGACGGGGTATACCGTGCCGGAAGGCAAAGGGCTACCCTTCTTTACCGCCGGCCAGGTGTTCGAGGACTTTCCCCGAGTGAGGAAGTGGCTCGCCGCGCCTTTCGTGCCCCAGGCTGATTCTAGATTCGTCAATCAGGATTGGCTGCTGCTTTCGCGCTCGGGCGTGGTGGGCAACGTTACCGCCGTGTACCCGCATCACCTGAACAAGGTCATCACGGACGACCTGTTGCGCATCGAGCCGAAGGACCAAGACGAGTACGGCTGGCTCTACGCGTATATGAAGACGGACTTCTTCAAGCAGATCGCACGAGCGTCTCAGTACGGTCACATGATCAAGCACATCGAGGTGGCCCACGCCAACGAGTTTCCGGTCATCATGCCCGATGCGGCCACGCGCAAAGCCATCGGCGACAAAGCTGCCGAGGCTGTGCGCCTGCGCGGCGAGGCCTGGAAGCTGCGGGACGGGGCGTTTAAGCTGTTGGAGAAGGAGGTCGGTATTGCTTGTGAGGCAGAAAGTCCTGCAGGAACATGCGTGGTGAGTTTATCCAAAGTTATTGACAACAGATCGCGCCTTGATGCTGACAGTTATGCCGGCTCTATAAGCGCCGTAGACTCATTGGTTGACGTAATGGAGTATGCGCCACTTGCTGAACTTGTAGAGGACGTCGAAGAGCTTCCTCGCTTCAAGCGGTTTTATGGCGATTCCAACGTTCCCTTTGTGGGTGTGTCCGAGGTCTTTGACGTTAACACTCAACCGACAAAATTTGTTTACGCCAAGCTCATTAAAAACTGGGAGCGTTACATCCTAAAGCCGGGAACTCTCGTCATGGCATGTTCTGGTCAAAAGTACGGCATCCTAGGACGAGCTCTTTTGCTCACGGAGAATCATGAGGGAATGTTTGGCAGCAACCATCTGCTGAGAATCTATCCCGACGTTACAAAGATTCGAACTGGCTACCTGCTTGCTTTTCTGAACAGTCCCACCGTTGGCAGGCCGTCGGTCGTTCGTTGCGCATACGGAACCTCGGTGCCTCAACTTAGCCCTATCGATATCAAAAAAATTCGCGTTCCCCGTCTTGGCGCGGACGTCGAATCTGCCATCGCCGACCTTATGGACAGGAGCGTGAGCACCTCGGCCAAGGCTGACCAACTTGAGAACGAGGCTACCAAGCTGGCACAGGAGCAGGTCGATATCGCCATCGAGAAGGTTGTCTCCAACACCTAGTGAGGCGACCTTTTAACCGCCGTTAAGCCTATAGCCTCAACACAAACAAAATGCAACGCGTATCGTAGTAAGTTGGTTAACGGCATAGTGTGAGAATTCACACTTGGACATTTGATTAACGCTCGCACCCTGTCGGGTTCGAATCCCAGCACTTTATTGAAAAAAGCACGGCACCGTGATGGTGCCGTGCTTGTGCTCTTAACTGGAGCGGGCAACGGGACTCGAACCCGCGAGTGTCAGCTTGGGAAGCTGATGCCTTACCACTTGGCGATGCCCGCTTGTGTGTTGGCTAGTATAACGCGGTTGTCTTGTTCGATACAAGGGTGTCGATGCTTGTTTTAGCTGTGGAGATTCGTTTGGAAAACATGTCAATTGTGGAGACGAGGACCTTTGACCTCCTGTTCTCCCTATCTTCTACCTGCACTTTTATCTGATTGTTGTATTTGGGCTCGATTTGTCAGAAATCGGGCAAGCTTTTGGTCAGCTTCTGGTACCTACCCGCATGAACCATGGCGGTAGCCTCATCCCAAGCGCCGCGGCCTCCCCGTGCGGCGCACGAGGGATAAGGAGCAGCCATGTCCAACGCACCCACGCACTCTGTCCACAGCGCAATCGCAACAGGTCCGCTGCTCCTGCTCCTCTTCCTGCTTTTCGGCTGCCTGGCACCGGGAGCCGCATTTGCCGTCGATGGCTACGACCAGCTCGGCTTCCGCACTATTAGCGATGATTGTGGGCCCTTCTTTATCGGCAAGTATGAAGCTCAAGACGCCTCGATTGCCTACTGCATGAACCAGGAGCGCCCCGGCCCCACCAAGCCGGGCGGCCCATGGCTCAACTTTGATCAAGGCTGGGTGTGGCTCGACGACGAGTTCGCGGCAATCGTTTGTCACGGATATCCTACCGCCACGTCGTTTGGCGCTTACCATCTTTCACCCGATCGCGCCCGCGCCGCCACCCAGCTTGCCGTATGGATGCTCAACGGCACTACCCATGTCGACGGCACCTACTCCTACACGACCGCTCAGGGCAAAACCAAGAGTGGGCACTTTACCGCCGACGATGAAGTCGTGGCGGCTGCGCGATGGCTCCACGACAGCGCAAAATCAGGAAGCATCAAAGCCGCTCCGCACCGCGCGCGGCGCTATTTAGGAACCGTATCGGGCGGCAGCAAACGTCAAGACATGCTCTATGTACTGCCGACGGTCTCTGTTTCCTTCCAAAAGCAGTCTGCAAACGCTGCCATTACCAGCGGAAACAATACCTATGAGTTTGACGGGGCAACATTCGATGTTTTTGAGAGCGCCAGCGGCGCGCGTGTCGGCACCGTCCAGATGGACAGCAACGGTCGAGCGCAGGCAGTACTTCTGCCCAACACGGCATACTACCTAGTTGAAACGAAGGCGCCGGCCGGCTATGTCCCCCGCCACGATCGTATTGCCTTTACCACGGGGAATGACGGCGGGCGGGTCGCCATTGATGAACAACCTGGCACCATTACCTTGCGCATCGCAAAGCTCGATGCCGCGACGAATGCAGGCCCCCAAGTTGGAGCTTCGTTCGCAGGAGCAGAATTCGTGTGCGTATCACAATCAACCCCTGGATGGGCGCAAATCCTCACGACCGACGAAAGCGGTCGGGCCACTCTCGCCGATGTCCCCTTAGGAACCTTTACCATCTACGAATCAAAAGCCCCCGAGGGCTACCTGCCATCCAACGACAGCTGGACCTATACCGTTGGAGCCGACCAGCTCGGCGATTCAGGCGTGGTCGAGATCGAATCTCGCGTTTCCGATATCCCCATTGCGTTTGACCTTGAGATTTCCAAATTCAAGGACTACGGCAATAGCGACCAATCCGGCCTGGAGCAGCCGGCGGGAGGTGTTGTCTTTGAGGTTGTCAGCAACAGCTCTCAGCAGGTTGTTGGCACACTGACCACAAACATCTATGGCTTTGCCTCCACCAAAGATCAGTCAGAAGCATGGTTTGGCGCAGGCAAGCGACCCGCCGGTGTCCACGGAGCCATCCCATACGACCGCGCCGGCTACACGGTTCGCGAGGTTCCGGAAACCGTCCCCGAGGGTTTTAAACGTGCAGGGGAATGGACCGTCGGGGCCAATCAGATTTCCGACGGCGCCGAGCTTCAATATATCGTGGACAACCACGCTCTGTCGACGCATCTCCAGATTGTAAAACGCGATGCCCAAACAGGCGCTTCTGTTCCACTAGCCGGATTCACCTTCCAACTCCTCGACAGCAATCACGAACCTGTCTCACAAACTTGCTGGTATCCAGCACATAACGTAATGGACACCTTTACGACTGACGCGACCGGGACCGTCACACTGCCCGAATCGCTCGTGCCGGGCACCTATTATGTACGCGAAACCTCGGCCAAAGAGCCCTATCTTGTCGGCGAAGAGATCAAGGTAAACATACCCGCCGACATGAACCTAACGCCCGTTGCAATCGCCTCGTATTATGACCACGCCGCGACCGGAAACATCAGGATCGTTAAAACCGATGCCGTAGACGGCAGCAGCCTAGCGGGCGCCATCTTTGAGATCCGTGCCTCGGGTGATATCGTGCGCCCCGACGGTAGCATTGCCGCGCTCGACGGTGAGACTGTTGCTACCGTCACAACGGATGAAACTGGAGAAGCACGCGCGGACGACCTCCCGCTGGGATCTGGCACCGCACGCTACGAGGTTGTCGAGACTCAAGCGCCGGCCGGCTTCCTGCTCGACCGAACGCCCCATATCGTAGACCTCGCTTATGCCGACCAGAAAACGCCCGTTGTGGAAGCACGGCTTAACGTATCCGACGATTACACTAAGGTTGATATCTCCAAGGTCGATGCAAGCGGTGAGCAGGAAGTGGAAGGCGCACAACTCACCTTATATGGTCCCGATAAAACCGAAATAGACTCCTGGACCTCATCCGACAAGCCGCACCGCGTCGAACATCTTGCACCCGGCACCTACTCGTTGCGCGAAATGATGTCTCCGCGGACCTATGACCTTGCCGAGGAGATAACGTTTGAAATAAAGGATACGGGAGAAGTCCAATCTGTCGCGATGAAGGATGCGCCCATCGAGATCAAAGGACAGGTCGACAAGCGTCAGGAGCTTGTCCAACCTATCGGGAAGGGTCTGCTGGCCAACGGCGATGGTAAAAATCGCGCCGCAACGCAAACCAATACGGACGGACTTTTCTCCTATACCATCGACGCTCGAAACGATTCAGCTACCCGGGTTGATGAGTTCACAATTACCGATGATCTTGAGTGTGCCAAAGACGGCACGGCGAGATTCGTCTCAATCGAAACCCCCGTCGCCATCGGCGACCTCAACGGTCTGTGCAACGTGTGGTATCGCACGACGCCGTTGGACTCGACAGACGTCGATGGGCCGGCAAACGCGACGCTTGACGATGGGCACGAAAATCCTTGGCTTGAGTCCGACGAAGTAAAAGAGAGTCTGGGTGAGGATTGCCGCCTCGTCGATTACGACGGCTGGCACCTCTGGAAGGCGGATGTCTCGACCACGGAATCCACCACACTCGAGGCGAAAGAACTTGACCTTGCATCCAATACCGTCGTAACGGGCATTCGCATTGAATACGGTGCAGTAGCCGCCGACTTTACGACTCGAAGCGATGTGGATTCTTGGACCCGTGATGATCTCAAAGATGAGCACGACGACCTTGACGATGCCAAAGCAATCCTTGGCACAGACGCTCGGGGCGCAGCCGTGCACATGCAGGCAACGTCGGCTTATACGCCCCAAACCGCACTCACCAACAGCGCGCGCGTCGATCTTTGCCGCAACGGCGGCGGCGATAAACTTGAGTCACATGACGAGGACCGTGTCATTCAACGCTGTACCCTACCGCAGGACCTACCGGCAACAGGATCAGTTCCCATCGCCGCCTGCATCACCGCGCTTCTGACCTCGGGTGCCGCAGCCTTATGGTTCACTCGCCTTAGGTCGATCCCAGAGAAGCGCTAGCGCGATAAAAAAGCGGGCGAGCCAGTCCC
>CABJEP010000012.1:23009-73515 GCA_902364645.1 Coriobacteriaceae bacterium
GGGCGAGCCAGTCCCCCGGCTCGCCCGCTTTCAATCATGTAAATCGCCGTATCTACTCTGCAGACGAAGATCCACCATCAACGATTGCCTGCTCGGACTCAGGAATCCCATCGGCACCCGTGCTCTGTTCTTGCTCCACCTCTTCGCTGATTGCGGAGGCGGGGGTCGAGCCCTTCGCACCCACGATGTAGGCAGCCCCAAATCCTAACGCAATGGCGATCAAGGTCAAAATCACGTAGACAGGCCAATGGCGCTTAATATACGAAAACACGTTGACTCCTTAGAGCTCCGTCTACGAACGGCGGATAACCTCGGTCACGACCTCGGATACCGTGGCAATGTTCGTCGGGTTGACATTGTGGGGCAGGTCGTCCTCGGTACGAGCGCAAGCCAGGCGCGTGCCGTCCACGCCGGCGATGGTGAGGGCTCGGCGGCTCGCCTCGAGCGCGGCATAGGCATCGGTCTTGGCATAGGGCATCTCGAGCGCGCCACAATCGACATGGAACGACTTGCAGACCTTGCTGACCAGGTTCATGATGCGGCGATCGCCCTTGAGCAGTTGTTGTTCGCCCTCGACCGTCACAACCGAAAGCCTACCGGCGCCGACGGATTCAAGATTGATGAAGAATACGCCGCGGAGCTTATCGCGATGCGAAGCCAAGAAGGCCTTCATGCCGGCGCCATCACAATCCGAGGCGCCCGTTGCCACAAACCAGATATCGTGACCGAGCAGCTCATCATCGCCCATAGAGGCGACAGCCGAGAGCATATCTTCGGAAGAAGCGCCATCGGAAGACGTAGCGCCACCCTTCCAGCCATCGTTATCGTCCTCGAAGTTATCCCACGAACCGATACCGCGACCGGACTTCTTGGCATCGTAATCGTCTTCGACGCCCAGCCAGTCACTCATGCTGTCCTGCTCGTTTTTCTTTTTACGACCGAACAGGCCACCCAGGCCGCGCTTACGAGACTTGGGTGCCGCCGGGGCGGGAGCCGAAATGGTCTCGATCGGCTGCGCGCCCGACGCAACGGGCATGGGAGGCGCAACGGGTGCCGATGTGGGTTCGGGACCTTGGGCGGTAGCAAAGGGGTCGTTGACCTGGGCAGAGGGATCGGGAAGGTCGAACAGCGACGTGCGAGACGCAACGTTTGCCTGCTTCATAGACGGCAGCGACGGATCGGGGACCGAAGCCAGCGGAGACGAGGAGGGTGCAGGCGACGGTGCCGACGCCGGATCGGGAACATTCATCTGCGGACGCGGCGATGCTTGGGAGGAAATCTGGGCCATAAGGGAATCGACCGTTTCGTCCTGGGTGGGAGCGACATTGGCAACCGTGGCACCGGAACCACTCGGGGTCGGCATGGTGAAAATCTGCGTGGAGTAAGGTCTCGACTCATCCGTTTCGAGAGTCTCGGAAACCACAGACACTTCCTCCTGCTCGGCCTCGGTCGAATCATCTTGCTCGGCTGCCGCGTATTGCTCTTCGTCAGAGTTGGCCTCGACGGACTCGTCCTCGGCGGCATCTTGGATTTCGGCAGCATCAATAGGCTCGTCATCGTCTGCCGCGTCGCCCTGTTCATCGGAAACAGGAAGGGGCTCGGCAATCGCGGTGCCTTGCTTTTCAAACGTTATCGTGGAATCGAACTGCGCGGCATCAAACGACATGGTGCTATCGACGTGCTGCTGGGCCTCGAAAGACGTCGTCGCCTCAACAACATCCGCGGACGCCGGTTGCTGGGACTCAAAGGACGTTGTAGCTTCGGCGGCGTCGACGGGCGCGGACTGCATAGCCTCGTTCTGCTCGAACTCTTGCGCCGCGTGCTCACGTGCCGCCTCGGCTGCCTGCTGCTGAGCGATAGCCTCCTGCTCGGCAGCCTCGCGTGCGGCAGCGCGCTTCTCCTCGAAATCGTCGACAAATTTCTTGCCCTTTGCAAGCGCACCCTTAAAGAAGTTGGAAGCGCTGGCGCCAATCGACGAGAACGCGGATGCAATGTCGGCATGGGGCGTTGCCGCGGGAATCTCGGCCGAAAAATCAGTATCGCTCTCGTAAGACACGCGCCTCGGCTGTTCAACGTAATCGTCGTCAGACTCGTCCGCAACGTCTTGCGCCGGCGCGGCGGGAGCCAAAACGTCCAGTCCTGCCGCGGGATCGATCGCGGACACTGCCTCGGGCTCGGCAACGGCAGCGGCAACCGCGGCAGACTCATCATCCACGGTGACAGCGGGCGCAGGTGCAGTCACGACGGGGGCAGGCTCGGGCTCAAACGTCGGCTCCTCGCCCTCCTCGTAATCGAGCGTGCAGGACTCGGGAAGCATTCCGAGCGCACGGATGGCATCCGAACCAAAGCGGATGTTGCCGGCGGCATTGCGATAGAGCTTGGGCTCGGGCTCGGCCGCGACAGGCTCCTCCACCGGCTCGGCAGCGGAAACCTCGTCATTGAACTCTTCGGCCTGGACAGCCTGATTCTGATCCTCGGGCACGATGGCGCCAATCAGCGTCTCGTCGGCAGACGCACCCTCAAAGCCCTCGATCTGCTCGTCGAAAGCCTCGCCCTGTTCGGGCTCGGTCTGAGCGTCGGGAGCAATCGGCTGACCGAACTCGTCCTCGGCGTAGGTAGGCTCTTCATACTCGATGGTGTTGCCGTAGTCGTTTTGCTGTTGGGCCGCGGCATACTCCGCTGCTGCGCGCGCCATCTCCTCGGCACGACGCTTCTGCTCCCCAAAATAGGTATCGAACGGAACATCGTCGGGAAACTCGTTTTCGCCCTGGAAGGGAGCAACGTTGTCCATAACGCCGAGCATAGCGGCGACAGAAGACTTGTTGCACACTGCGCCGGACGTATAGGGAAGCACAAAACGGTTAGAAATGATGTTTGCCGCGTTGGCGAGCGCAACGAGGGAAGCGAGGATCGCGACAATCCACAGCAGAACCTTGAGCGCGCCGGGGAGCGGCAGGATACGCAAGATGGCAACGGCAGCAGGGGCAACCGTGGCAACGGGCAACAGCTTGGCGATGAGCGCACGATACGAAGCATAGGGCTCGCGGGCGAGCAGCTCAGCACGGGGAGAGTCGTAGTGTGCGACAACGACCACCGGGCGGTTGCGCGGAGACGCGAGCGGGCCCGAGGCCTTGTGGTAGGCGATGACATTTTGGCTCACGCCCGTCTTGCCCAGGCGCGAAACCACGGGGTGGCCCGTGCGCTCGAGCACGTAAAGAACGGCGCCGACAATGGCCAGCAAGGTGCCGACCAAGCCGATGCCGCCACCGATGCCCATCAGCAGGGCGCCGGCAAACGCAAGAATACCGGTAACGGCAAATGCCAACCTGCTGGGCGCCGGGGCATTGAACTCCTGAACCTCGGGATCAAAGCCGTGGTTGCGGAAGATCTGAGCGATATCCTCGGCAGCCAAGCGCTCTTCTTCGCTGCATGCCGGCGTGATGCCGGTGTTCTGCAGCAGGTGGTTAATATAGTTCTGGGTGTTCGCCATGTGCGCTCCACATCCATAATCCGACAAATAGGCCCAATGCATGCACATTAGAACCGTATATAGTCGAAAGTATACCCCGAGCGAGCGCAAACGACCGAATTCGGGCCATCTTAACGCCCCGAGCGGACAAGGATATAGCCTAATCTCCATATCGGACTAAAATCATGGCAGCAAACCACCTTCTCATGCGAGGACTCTATGACGGCAAGCGACGCGACCGCGACAATAAAAAAGGGGAATTCGGAGCCCAGTTTCGATAAAACGGCTCAGCGCATCCTCAATCTTTTCTTTGTGCTCAACAGCTCCCCCGAACCGCTGACGACCGAGCAGATCGTCTTGGATTCTGACCTGGGATATGGCTCGGGCAATATCGACTCGGATAAGCGCAAGTTTCGGCGCGATCGTGACAAACTGCTCGAACGCGGCATCTTAATCAAGGAGGTTCGCCCCGCCGGCGCGCAGGAGACCGAGGAAAGCTCATGGACAATCGACCGCGAGCACACGTTTGCGGCAGGCGGCCTCATCACCGCAGACGACGCCGATATCCTGCTCAACGCTATCGACCAGACAATAGCGGCCGGCTCATCCACTTTTGCCGCGCCGCTTGCCGATATTCGTTCCAAGATTGCCTACCTCACCGGCAGGACGACGGCGGACGAAGCACCGATCCGCCGCTCTCCCACCGTCGATGCGGTATGGAGCGCCTTTGCCGAGCGATGCGCGCTGCGATTTTTATATCAGAACGGACGCGGTGAGCAGAAAGAGCGTACCGTCTGCGTCTACGGCATGTTCGAGCGCGAGGGCGTGGCGTACTTCTGCGGCCTCGACAATGTCACCGACGACATCAGGACATTCCGCTGCGACCGCATCGTTCGCGCTTGGCGTCCTTCGAAGGCCTACGCCATCCCTGCGGACTTCAATCTCAACGACTATCTGTTCTTTGAATTCGATTTTGCCGACCGACCGCCCGTTGCAGCCACGTTCTCGTTCGCCCCTCAGACGCAGATCGATATGATCAACGGTCTCACGCGCGGGCGAGGTGAGCTCGCACATACCGATGCGGGATGGACTTGGACCGTTGACGTGCGCAATCTTGAAGCCGCCGCCTCATTTTGCATGGCCCACGCCATGGACGGCATGAGGCCCATGGCCCCCAAATCGCTCAAGCAGGCGTGGAACCACCTCATTGAAAGGACGGTGCACGAGCATGCCCGTGCGTAAACTCACCAGCGAGCAGAGACTCTCGCGCGCCATCGACATCATGGAGGCCCTCTACGCCGCCGGCGAGAGCGGCATGACACGAACCGAAATTTGCGACCGCTTTGACATCACGGGAGTATCGCTCGACGAGATTCTCGAGATCGTCTCGACGCTCGCGGACCGAGAATCGGGTGCGCGCATCATCTGCGAATGCCACGGCGAGTGTGTGGTCCTCACCGGTGACGCCGGGCGTGTGCTACCGCTGCGTCTGAGTGCCGCCGAAGGCGCTGTGCTCAACCATGAACTTGAATCGTTGGGGATCGAGCCGCAGACGGCAGCTCGGATTCGACATGCCCTTCTGCCCGAAGAGCTCGGCTATAACCAGCGCGTCTTTGACACCGTCAACCACGGGTCGCACTGGCAGCAGCTGAGCTGCGCCATTCAGGACGGTGTTCGTTGCCGCATCTCGTATCGCTCGATGGACGATGCGCGGCCACGCGAGCGTCTGGTCGACCCCTTGCGCATTACGGTAAACGGCGACCAAACATACCTGATTGCCTGGGACATCGCGGTCGATGAGCAGCGCACCTATCGCATGGATAAAATCGAGGGACTCACCTTGACGGAAGACTCCGTCGTGCCTCACACACCGGGCGTCGCATCCCTCCACGATTCCCTTGCCCGGACGCAGCGTAGCGCAAAGCTCTTGATGCCATTCGATATGGCGGAGCATCTGGACTGGGCCGGCATCACCCTAATCGAGCGCAGCGGGGCAGACATGGCAACGGTAACCGTGCATTACGGCTCCGAGCGTTGGCTACTGAGCCAGATAATCGCAGCGGGCGGAGCCATCCGCATCTTGGATGACCCCGCCCTGTCAAAGCGTCTGTGCGATATGGCAAAAACCCTCGTCTGTCCGCTTTAGCGCCGCCGCTCGTGGTGTGCGCGCCACAGTTGCAGATAGTGACCGATCTGCGCCGATTCGATGCGCTGGTAGGAGCTCGTGGGCAGCGACGTTAAGAACTTCTTCCCGTAGCCCTTCGTCACCAGGCGCGGGTCGGCCAGAATCAGCACGCCGCAATCGGTCGACGAGCGGATAAGGCGGCCGGCCGCCTGCTTAACCTCGAGCACCGCCTCGGGCAGCGAATAGCGCGCCCAAGCGCGGTCTTCGCGCAGGTTGCGCTCGCACGAGAGCGGGTCCGTGGGGCTCGAGAACGGCAGCTTGGGAATGATGACGCAACGCAGCGTCTCGCCGCTGGCGTCAAACCCCTCCCAGAAGGCCTTAAGCGCAAAAAGCGACGAGGTCGGCTCATTGATAAACCGGTCGCGCAGGCGACGAGGAGATGAGTTGCGCTGCTGGCAGTTGAGCTCCAGACCCGCACGGGCCATCTTGGGCTCAACGCGGGCGTACAGGTCTTCCATGTCGCGCCGATTGGTGAACAACGTGAGCACCGATCCGCCCATGGCAAGATGGGCGTCGACCAGCACGCGCTCGAGCGCCGTAAGATAGCTCTCACGATCGCGCGGATCGGGGATATCGCCCGCAACGACTACAGCCATGTTCGAATCGAAGTCGTAGCTCGAGTCCAAGTGCAGCGATGAGGATGTTGAAGCACCGATGCGATCGAGGCCGACCGCGTGGTTAAAGTGTTCAAAGCTTTTGGACACCGTCATGGTCGCCGAGGCAAAGATAGCCGTGTGAACCTCGGGCAGCCATTCGGTTGCCAAGGCCTCGCCAATGTCGATGCGCTCTGCGGTCATTGACTCTCCGCCGGCACGCAGCCTGCGATTGACCTGCAGCGAATACACATAGTGTTCATCGGTGCCATCAATGATGAGTTTGAGGTTCTCGGCCAGCTCGTGCAGGCGGCGCGAGATATCACCCAGGTCGACAACAACCTCGGGCTTGTCGGCGGCAACGGCTTGCACCAGCGCGTCGACGCTCTTGTCAGCTTGTTCCAATGCGTCGATGGCAGCGTAGGCCGACTGTAAGAAATCATGCCAGTCGTCAGATTCGCGCAGCTCGGGGCCAATCCATAGATTGGCATTGTCATAACCCCCACGGGCACGGCGACCGAGCTCGCGAACGCCATCGAACACGTCGGCGATTGCCATGCTCGCGCGCGCAACCGTCGACGTTGCCTTGGCAGTAAGGCCCAGATAGAGCGTAGAGCCCTCGGAGGTTGCCAAATCACGGGAAACCTGGCTTAGCGCGCCGGTGCTCGAGCCACCCAGGCGCTCAAACAGAACGCGTGATTCGTCCGCCGACACCACGCGCGCCCACTGGCGGCGCGCCTCGCGCTCGATGGAATGGGCCTCGTCGATTACCCAATGACGAATCGGAGGTAAAATCCTGCCCTCGGCCGCGACGTTGCGGAACAGCAGGGAATGGTTGGTGACCACCACATCGGCATGCGCCGCACGACGGCGAGCGCCGTGGACCAAACATTTATCAGGGAAAAACGGGCAGAGGCGACGAGCACACTCGCGCGAGGCCGTCGTAAAGTCGGGGCGGTTGACGCTGCGCCACCGAATGCCGAGCGAGTCGAGGTCGCCATCGGCTGATTGGCAGACGTACGCCATAATGACCGCGACCGCCGTGAGCGTGTCCGCCGGATCGCGCTTGGTGGTAATCTCGACCTGGCCGCGGCTCATGCGCTCAATCTTGCGCAAGCATGGATAGTGGTCATAGCCCTTGAGGGCGCAAAACGATAGACCTCCGTCCAGCTGCTCGGCAAGTTTGGGCAGCTCGTGATACATGAGCTGGTCGGCAAGATTATTCGATTTAGTTGCGATACCAACCGTGATGTTGTTGCGGCGCGCGGCCTCGGCAAAAGGCACCAGGTAAGCCATCGATTTGCCGACGCCCGTCCCCGCCTCAATCACGCGATGCGTTCCCGTAACGAGTGCGTCACGAACCTCGAGCGCCATCGCAATCTGCTCATCGCGCGGCTCGTACGTGGGATACATGCGATTAACCAGGCCGCCCGGGGCATAGTCCGCCTCGATTTTCTCGCGGCTCGGCATCTTAAGGACCGGCAATTCGTCGGCGTCCACCCGATCATCGGCGCGATCGGCCTTGAGTACGTCGGCGCGGGCGGCGCTGAGAGAGAAGATGGAACCGGGGTTCTGCCCCGCCAAGAACGAGAAGATGGGACGATAGGACCAGGGTACGTCGGGGTGCATGTCGGCCAGGCGCGCCATCAAGCCCTGAGGCAAGTCGGTGAGCGCCACGAGCAACACGCGCCACACACCACACAAGGCGTCGACATCGGCGTTGGCGCGGTGGGACACCGAGTCGCAGCCAAACAGGTCGGCCATGAAAGACAGTTTATGCGAGGCCAGGCGCGGAAGCGCGATGCGCGACAGTGCCAGCGAATCGATCCAGATGTCGCTGACGTTGACGCCGCCCTTGACCGACTCGATAAACGAACGGTCGAAGGTGGCGTTATGTGCGATTACCGGGCAGCCGCCGACAAAATCGGCGAGAGCGGCGACAGCCTCAACGGCCGACGGGGCATCTGCCACATCGGCGTTTGTAATGCTCGTGAGCTCAGTAATCTCGGCGGGAATCAGCTGCTTGGGATGCACGAAGGTATCGAAGCGATCGACAACCTCGCGGCCCGAAAGGCGAGCCGCCGATATCTCGATAAGCTCGTTGTCCTGCACCGAAAGACCCGTGGTCTCGGTATCGAGGACGATAACGTCTTCCTCGATGAGGCCAAACGATTGGGTTTTGGCGCGCTCGGCAAGCGTGGCATAGGAGTCGATGACAAACTGCGGCGTTCCTGACGAAACCGCGTCCTCGATTAGCATGCAATGCCCGCTCGACGAAGACCCATACGGATCAGGCTGTCACAGACCTGCGGGAACGTCATGTCGTCGGTGTGGCGGATTTCATCCGGATACAGCGACGTATCGGTCATGCCGGGAATGGTATTGGTCTCGAGGATGACGGGGCCATCCTCGCTCACGATAAAGTCGCTGCGCGAGATACCCAGGCAGCCGAGTGCCTTATGGGCAGCACAGGCGAGCTCCTGAGCACGAGCGTAGTTCTCGGGCGAAATCTGTGCCGGAATGCGATGGATATCCGTGGGGTCGACATACTTCACGTCCAGATCGTAGAACTCGCAGTCCTCGGGCTTGCGGATCTCAACGATCGGCAGAGCGCGCACGTCATCCTCGCCGTATACGCCGACGGTGATCTCGGTACCCTCGATGCACTTCTCGACCAGCACCTTGTCGCCGTACTCAAACGCCTTGGCGATTGCCGCGGGCAGCTCGGAGGGCTCATGGACCAGGGAAATGCCATAGCTGGAACCGTTTACGGCCGGCTTCACAAAGCAGCGCTCGCCACAAACCTCAACGATATGATCGATATCGACTTCATCGCCTACCTCGAGCGCAAGGCCGGGGGCAATGGGAATGCCCGCCTTTGCGTACAGGAGCTTAGAGACCTCCTTGTCGGCACCGCAAGCGCTGGCAAGCACGCCCGAGGCCGTGTAGGGGATACCCAAGGTCTCCATGGCACCCTGCATGGCGCCATCCTCACCGCCGGCGCCGTGCATGGCGATAAACGCCACGTCGAAACCACCGGTCGCCATGGTTACCATAAAATCATCGGCAGCCGTGTCGAGCAGCTCCACCGAAGTGTAGCCGGCCTCCTTCAGGGCCACCACGACGTTCTTTCCCGAATTGAGCGAGATCTCGCGCTCAGCGGAATGACCGCCCGCCAAGACCGCTACGTGCATGTTCTCTAGGCTTTTACCCGGCATGGGCAGACTCCTCCTCTATAATTTCTGCAGCTGATACCATATTGTAGCGATACCCTCTACGTTTCCCCAAAATCGAAAGGCTTCCATGAATCCCAGGACTAAATCTCAGGACATTCGCGACTTGAGCCAAAACGATATTCGCGAGCTTGTGGCCGAACTTGGCCAGCCCGCCTTCCGCGCAAAGCAGCTCATCGAATGGGTCTTTGAGAAGAACGTTTGTTCGTTTGACGATATGACCAACCTTCCCAAGGCTTTCCGCGAGCAGCTTAAAGGAGCTTTTGCCTTTGACACGCCGACTGAACTCACCATGCAGGTTTCCAAAGATGGCTCTCGCAAGTATCTGCTCGAGTACCACGACGGCATTTCCGTTGAGACTGTCGGTATGCCCCGTCGTAACAAGCTTTCCGTCTGCGTTTCCACCCAGGCAGGCTGTGGCATGGGCTGCGCCTTTTGCGCTACCGGTCTCAACGGCCTCAAGCGCTCTCTGACCGCTCAAGAGATCGTCGACCAGGTACTTCATGTATCCAACGACTTTGGCGAGCGTGCCACGAGCGTTGTCTTCATGGGCCAGGGCGAGCCGTTCGCCAACTACGACGAGGTTCTCAAGGCACTGCGTATCCTCAACGACCCCGATGGCATCGGTATCGGCGCCCGTCATCTCACCGTCTCTACCAGCGGCGTTATTCCCGGTATTCGCAAATTTGCCGACATCCCCGAGCAGTTCACGCTTGCCGTTTCCCTGCATTCCGCCATCCAGTCGACGCGCAATAAGCTCATGCCCGGTGTTAAGAAGTACACGCTGCTCCGCCTTCACGAGGCACTTCAGCTCTACACCGAGAAGACTGGCCGCCGCCCGACCTATGAATATGCCATGATCGAAGGCGTCAACGATACGAATCCCGAGATGCAGGCACTCTGCGACTTCTGCGAAGGAACGCTGTGCCACGTTAACCTGATTCAGCTTAACGACATCGAGGGCAGCCCGCTCAAGCCGTCGCCGATTCATAAGGTCGAGGATCTTCAGCGTCGCCTTGAGTCTCGTGGCATCGAGACCACAATCCGTAATTCTCGCGGCAATGATATTGATGCCGCCTGCGGTCAGCTGAAGCAACGTTTCAAGGTCCAGAAGAACGCATAGGGGAGTCTGCGTCCCATAACGTTTCATGTGAAACATCCGACAGCCCTGGTTGCAAATAATGCAACCAGGGCTGTTTCATTTATATTCATGCTATTGGATTTGATTTACACAAGGTTAGTTATATGGCCAAAATAAGGGGTCCTTGTCTCATGAATCAGACAAGGACCCCTTCAAAACAGGTAAGTAATTGTTAGGTACCTAATAGCCAACATTTTCCCACTGATGGTTAACCCAGTCTTGGTTGATCTTGGGATTCTTAGTCACCTGAGCAGTGCGCATAGCGACATCTTCGGTCATGACATCCATTTTCTTCTTAGATGTATCGACGATATCCTGAGCGCCACGCAGCAGTCGACCGCGCAGTTCATCATCTGTCGCAATCTTATAACCCGCAAAAGCACCAGCAGCGACAGTGGTTGCCAATGCAATGACTGCGAGAACCTTACTCTTCATCCTGATCCTCCTGCCCAAATTGAATCATTTCGCCAAGGATACGGGAGAGCTCTTCTTCGTCTTTGAACTCGATTTCAATTTTATTCTTGCCACGCGAGCTCTTCACACGTACATTCGTGTTGAAAACTTGACGAAGGACTCGAGCGGCCTTTTTGAATGACTGAGGTGTTGCTGGCCTCGGAGTCCTTAGCGTCTCTCCGGCAGAAAACAACGGAGCAAGATTTTCTGTCGCTCTAACGGAAAGACCTTCTGCAACAACCTTCTCAGCAAGTCGAATCCTGGCATCTTCATATGGAACTGCAAGAATCGCTCTTGCATGGCCCGCAGTAAGCTTGCCCTCGAAAATCATCTGCTGTACAACGTCTGGAAGATCTAGCAAACGAAGTGAATTAGTGATTGACGAACGAGACTTACTGACAGCCTTTGATAACGCCTCCTGAGTCATGCCGCTGGCATCAATGAGCTGACGATAGCCCTTTGCCTCTTCGACGGGATTCAAATCAGAACGTTGAAGATTCTCGATAAGAGCAAGAGCGAGCATCTCCTCATCATTAACTTCCTTAATGATGACAGGCAGTTCCTCAAGACCAGCAAGCTTTGACGCCTGGTAACGGCGCTCACCAGCGATGATCTCATAGCCGTTTCCATGCTTGCGCACCAACAGCGGCTGCAAAACGCCATGTTCTTGAATCGACTCGCTCAACTCTCGAAGTTCAGTTTCGTTAAAGTGAATTCGCGGCTGATTAGGGTTAGGAACGATATCTTCAATAGGTAGTTTTGTTTCAGATGCTGCATTTGAAGCCGACGCAGCTGAACCACCGGTCTCATACTCGGCCTCTGAGACCAAAGCATTGAGTCCACGTCCCAATCCTCCACGTTTCTTTGCACTAGGCACGCTTGATCACCTCTTTTGCAAGGTTCATATACGCTTTTGCACCCTTATTTTGAGGCGCATAAGTAATTACCGGTTCTCCAAAAGACGGAGCTTCGGAGATTTTTACGGTACGGGGAATTAAAGTCTTAAAAGCCTTATCACCAAAGTACGATTGAACCTCCTCAACAACCTGATTCGACAGAGAAGTACGCGAGTCATACATGGTCATAAGCACGCCATAGGTGTCTAATCCCTTGTTCAGACGTGATTTGACCATCTTCATTGACTCAAGTAGCTTCGTAACGCCCTCAAGTGCGTAATACTCGCACTGAATCGGAATCAAAACGCTGTCTGCTGCAGTCAAAGCGTTGATGGTAAGCAGGCCGAGCGAAGGAGGACAGTCAATGAAAATAAAATCGAACTCGTCTTGAATGGGCTCAAGCAAATCTTTGAGGCGGGTTTCACGAGCAATTGCGCTTACGAGCTCAATTTCGGCACCTGCGAGCTGAATTGTAGCCGGAATGACGAATACCTTTTTGCAGTTTGTATCAAGAACAAGCGATTCTGCCGGCACATCATTCAACAATGCATCATAGATGCATTGATCAAGGTCTTCCTTTTCAATTCCAAATCCACTGGTGCTGTTTCCTTGCGGATCAAAATCGACAATCAGTGTCTTACGACCCTGTTCACCCAGTGCTGCTGCAAGGTTTACAGCCGTCGTTGACTTACCAACGCCGCCTTTTTGATTGATAATTGCAATAATACGCGTGTCTTTTGCGCTCTTCGAACGCTTAACGTCGCGAAATCCCACGGTCCCTCCTGGTGTGTATTAAAGCTGTCAAACGGAGGATGTTTCACGTGAAACATTCCGATTCGATATCAACCGCCATGTTTCACGTGAAACACTGCAAGTTGTTAGTATCCATTATGTTTCACGTGAAACATCTAGGCAAGCGGATTCTTCTTTGCCATGCCATTTGCACGAGGCAATGAAACGGATGCTGGATGACTCTTCTTAAGAACAATGAACTCTCTGTGGCCCAAGCCCTCAGGCAAATCGATTGCGTCATTCAGAAGCAAAGTTAAGCCGCAGATCTTAGCTGCTGACATGCCGGAAGTAAGCTCCTCATCAGATGGATTGCCCTTCGTGATAACAAATAGCCCTCCATCCTTGAGGAACGGAGCCGCATACTCAACAAGAATCGGCAGTGGGGCGAGTGCGCGAGCTGTTACGACAGAGAACTGTTTCTTATGGCTTCGAGCATATTCTTCAAGGCGATCATGGACTGCATGACCATTCTTCAATCCAAGAGCATGAACAAAAGTATTGACAGCATCGACCTTCTTGCCAACAGAGTCAATATAAGTAGCTTTTCGACGCGTGGTTATTGTTAATGGAATACCAGGGAAGCCTGCACCTGTTCCCATATCGAGCAAAGCTCCCTCAGGAGCCTTATTGATATAAGGGAGTAAAACAAGTGAGTCGAGGATATGAAGTACCGCAGCGTCTTCTATGTTAAGAATACGAGTGAGATTGGTTGTCTTATTTGTTTCCAGAACCAAATCAAGATGCTGAATACATTTCCTTAGCTCAGCATCAGCTACATTCAAGGAATACTCTTTGCAATAAGAGGCTAGACGACATAACATCTCGTCAGCCTGCAGATCTGTAAGTACAAACAACGAAAGCTCCTTTCTGACAAAAAACAGTGTATCGAGAACTTTTGACAAAAAAAGGGGACGTGGAAACCACGCCCCCTTAGCATAAGCTCGAGTAGATTATCGAGCAACAATCACCACATGGCGATCAGGGTCAGAACCCTCAGAATGGGTATCGACGGCATCATTGCCACGAAGCGCAATGTGAACCAGTCGGCGCTCATAGGCATTCATGGGCGGAAGCGAAACACTCTTATGAGTACGGATGGCACGCTCGGCGGCAGACTGAGCCATAGAGGCAACCTTGTCCTGACGACGGCTCTTATAGCCCTCAACATCAACCACAACCGGATACCTAAAGCCAAGCTTGCGGCTCACCAGCAAAGAGAACATAACCTGAAGGGCATCAAGGGTACGACCATGACGGCCAATGAGAACAGCAAGATCAGGAGCCGTAACATCCAAAATCAGCTCGCCCTCGTCGCCCTCGTACTCATCAATAGGAGAGTTGGCGGCATCGAAGTGCGAAAGGATGGAACGCAGAATGGAAATCGCCGCATCGGCAATGGTGTCGAGCTCCTCATCGCTCAGCTCTTCACCGGCCTTGTAGCGCTGTGCAATCTCGGGATAATCGCCCGCAATCTGCGGGGCAACCTCCTCAAGCATATCCTCGATGATCTCTTCAGACATAACGTACTCCAAAAGTTAGGTACCTAAATAAGATTGATATCCCGACTACTTCTTCTTGTGCGGGCGCGGCTTCTTCTCTCGACGAGTGACCTCAACCTGCAGCGGCGCGTTCTTAAGACGCTCCTCCTCATCGGCCTTCGCCTTGTCGATGACCTTCTGCGTCACAAAAATCTGCTGGATAACCTGCCAAGCAGACGAGACGTCGTAGTACAGCAGAACACCAACGGGAAGGCTCCAGCCCATCCAAAGCATCATGACCGTCATGACAACGGCCATCATACGCATGCTCTGGGCCTGCTGGCCGGTCTGGTTGCGCGACATATAGAGCTGCGGAATCAGGGTCAGGACGGCGAACAGGATCAGGCAGACCAGCGCAGGCAGTGCAACCATAAAGCCATCGGCAAAGGAAGCGCTCGGCGTGGTGGTCAGGTCGGGCAGGATATTGAAGAACGAGAACGTGCCCTCGTTAAAGTACTGCGGCAGGTTACGAAGCAGCGTAAACAGGGCAAACAGGATAGGCATCTGAATCAGAAGCGGCAGACAACCAGCCATGGGGTTGAACTTGTTCTCGCTGTAGAACTTCTGCATCTCCTCGGCCTGACGCTGGGGATCGTCGGCATAGCGCTCCTGGATCTCGAGCATCTTGGGCTGCAGCACCTGCATGCGAGCCGTCGACTTGGTCGACTTGAGCATAAGCGGCGTCAGCAGCAGACGGATGATGACCACCAGGATGATGATGGACAGGCCCCAGTCGACCGCAAAGGTCTGGATGAGCTTGAGCAGCTCGAAAAGGATGTTAACGATCCAATCCCACATGTAAGTTTTCCTCCGATAGCGAGTGCCCGCTAGGGCACAGGGTCATAACCGCCGACGTGCAGGGGATTGCAGCGAGCGATGCGCCTCACGGCAAGCCAGCAGCCTCTCAAAACACCGTACTTCTCAATCGCCTGGATGGCGTATTGCGAGCACGTTGGGTAATAAATGCAGGCGTCAGGCAATAAGGGCGAAATAACCTGTTGATATATGCGAATAGGAGCGATGGCAACACGTCGCAAAACGTGATTGCTCATCGCTCCTCCCCGGCAACGCCGGCACGTTTCATAAGCGAACGCAATGCCTTGTCCATCTCCTGCGGCGAGGAAACCCTCGTCTTGGGAGTTGCGAACAAGATGATGTCATAACCCGCAACGGGAAATCCACAGCTGCGGGCGGCCTCGCGCATCACACGCTTAGAACGGTTGCGCACGACAGCACAACCGAGCCGTTTAGCACCAACGAAGGCGACCCTTCCGGAGTCGCCTTCGCCAACCGATTCACATATGGTCATTCGAATCAGAGGGTGATTGAAACGACGCCCCTGACTGAACACATGCTCGAAATCTTGCCGAGACTTAATAGTCTTCATGCGAGATGTGTGTATCGCTGCTAGACAGTGAGACGCTTGCGGCCCTTGGCGCGACGACGGGCGAGCACGGCACGACCACCCTTAGTGGCCATACGGGCACGGAAGCCATGGGTCTTGGCACGCTTACGCTTATTAGGCTGATACGTACGCTTCATCTTAAGTTCCTCCTGCTGCATTTCGAGTGTCCGCGGGGGCGCGGACGCAGATATAGACACGTGAGCTTGAAGATTGTAGGGAAATCAATGTTCAAATGTCAAGAAATCAAAGGTAAAAGGTTGCGCAGTTCACACGGTTCCCCCATAAGCCAAGCTCGATTTAGCGGTGCATGGCAACTTTTCACGATATTTCATCGAGTTTTCAACAGGTCATGTTGGCAATGTTGAGAACTTTTCGTCCGTTTTCCAAAGTTTTCAACAGGTTTTGAAAAGTTGTCGAAAGATGAGAAACATTGCACAGTGAGCTACTATTTGTTCGAAACCTTATGAAAGATTGCGAGCGGCATGTCTGACGACTTTTACACCATGGTCGATTCCGGAGACCCGGCACCCGACAACGAGCACATCACCGGCGTGCGCGAAGAGCGTGAGGAAGGCGAGCAGACGACCACGCAGGCGCCAAAAGCCATGTACGCCGCACGCATCGCCGTCTATGACGACATGCTGTCGACACCGCGCGTGATCGTCATTGATCCGCAAGATGTCCGCACGTATTTGGAAGAGACCACCAACACCGTCTACCAGTGCATGAAAGAACAAGGTGGCCATATCTCGCTCATGGTCATCCGCGAGATTGTCGAAAACTTTATCCACGCGCACTTTGCCGAGCCCATCATCTCGATTCTGGACGGCGGAGACACCATCCGCTTTGCCGATCAAGGACCCGGCATCGACGACAAGGAGCGCGCGTTCGACTTTGGCGTTACCAGTGCAAACAGCAAGATGAAGCGCTATATCCGTGGAACCGGAGCAGGGTTTCCCATGGTGCAGGAGTATTTGGAAAACGCCGGCGGTGCCGTATCCATCGAGGACAACATGGGTAACGGCACCGTGGTTACGGTAAGCCTGAACCCTAAACGCGTGCAGGAAATCGAGCGTGCCGGCGGACGCGGTGCTGCCGTGCGGCCCGAGACGGAGCACCCCACATATCCCCTGCCGGGAGCTTTTGCGCAGCAGCCCATGGCAACGCAGCAGATGCAGCCCCCCGTGGGACAGATGCAGCAGCCCGGAATGCTTCCTACACAAGAGCCCCAGGCGACATCGATGTCGATGCCGCCAAACATGCCAGAGACCATGCCGCTGGCGGATCAGGATGCAGCAGCAATGCAGCAGGCGACGGGGGCACCGGGTGGCCAGCAAATGGGCTATCAGCCGTACCAACAGGGATATCCATATCAGCAGATGCCGCCACTGGGGTATGGCCAGCAGTTCCCGCAGCAGTACCAGCAGGGATATCAGCAGCCGTACCAGCAGATGCCGCAGCAGCAGTACAACCCCTGGGCCCAGCAGACGCCTCCGCAGCCTTACCAACAGTGGCCTCAAAGTTTTCAACAGCAAATGCCGCCGACGCAGAGTTCTCAACAACCAGCAGCTCAAATGATGTATCCTAATGCAGTAAATCAGTATGCACAGCCACAACCGGACGTGTTCGTAAGCGATCGCGGCAACGCCGCGCTGGGCTATCTGGCGCAAAATCAAGCGTGCGGCGCAACCGATCTTGCGAGGGCGTTTGGAAACTCGGCCCCCACTTGGTCACGCACGCTCAATGACTTGGCGCAGGCCGGCTTGGTCATCAAGCATGGCCAGAAATACCATCTGACCGAACTCGGCGCCGCTCGCGTACGAGCTCAGAGCTAAAGAACGGGAGAGACAGTGGACGAGGAAGCAAGCATCATCCTGGGGGATGCCATCGCCTTTTGCCAGCGCGACGGCCAAGATGCACGCCTCATCAACATGCTGGGGCAATCGCGCGCCATAAGCCTGACCGAAGATACGCTCACGATCGAGGCCCCCTCGCGCTTTGCCATCGCGCAGCTCAAAAAGCATCAGCCGACTATTGAGGCCTATCTGGAAGAAATCGCCTTTGCACCGATTGCTCTCGACATCGTGGCACCGCAAGGCGCCGCGACGGAATCCGCTGCCGCCACGGCGCCCGCCACGGCTCCCGCTGCTTCCCCGGCGGTGCCGGCCTCCGCAGGCGATGTGCCGACAATCGAGCACCAGCACAGCGATGTTTCCCGTGAAACAATGGCACCGTTGACGAGCGCGGCGGCGACGTCAACGAACGCACCCGTCACGCACATGCCCATCGCTCACGACGCAGCGGCGGGCGCGGATTCGGGCATTGCAATCAAGAACACGCTCTCGGCCGACGATTTTCGTCGCATGATGAACCAGATGAAGGGCGGAGCGCCGACTAAATCCACGCAAGCTGCGGCCCCCGCTTCACCCATGCCAGCACCGACCGTGCCGGCCGAGCAGAATACGGATGGAGCCCCGCTCGCCGCGAACTCAAAATTTACCTTTGAGAACTTTGTCTACGGCCCCGAGAACAGCCATGCCTATCGCTCGGCACTCAAGTTTGCCGCCCTCGCGGACGAGCGCGGCACATGCACATCCCTGTTCATCTATGGCAAATCGGGGCTGGGCAAGACCCATCTGCTGCTCGCCATCAAAAACGAGCTCGCCGAGAAGTCGCCCGAGATCAAGGTCAAGTATGCCAACTCCCAGGCATATCTGGACGACCTGATGACCGAGTTCGACCGTCAAAAGAAGAGCAACGCCCCCATCATGCAGGCGTACCACGGCGTGGACGTGCTCATCATCGATGACATCCAAAACATCATCGGCAAGCGCGCGAGTGTGGACTACTTTTTCCAGCTCATGGACGAGTTCATCCGCAACAACAAGAAGGTCGTCATCGCGGCAGACCGCGCCCCCAAGGACCTGAGCATGGACGAGCGTCTGACCAGCCGCTTCAACGCCGGAATGCTCTGCCTGGTCGCAGAGCCCAGCTACGAGATGAAATACAAGATCTTGCAGCGCTATTACGAGAACACCATCGTCGCCGCTCCCGAGGCGGGCGACGACTCACTGCTGGCGGCCTATGGGGGCGACGGCGGGCACCTGACCGACGAGCACTTTAAACACATGGCCGAGGTCTCGGGCACCAACATCCGCGAACTCGAGAGCTTTTGCGAGCGCTGCGCCGGCGAGGCGGGCGACCGCGAGCGCGAGGGCGGAGAGCTCACCTTTGACGATATCGACGCCATCGCCAGCCAGTACTTCGACACATCGGCCAAAAAGATCAACGTCCAGACGGTTCAGTCCGTCATCGAAGAGCAGTACGGCGTGACACACGAGGAGCTCATCGGCCCGCGTCGCAACGCCAATATCGCCAAAGCACGCCATATCGCTATCTACCTGGCCATCGAGATGTGCGAAATGACGACCACGGCGGTGGGCGCCGAATTTGGCAACCGCAACCACTCGACCGTCAGCACGAGCTACAAAAAGGTCCAGAAGATGATCCAGGAAGACCGCACCGTCACCGAAGACCTCAAGTCGCTGCGCGATAAAATTACACTGCGCTCGTAGGGAAATAGAGACACCTGTTGAAAACTTGTCGAAACCACGGGCATAAGGTGTCTAAAACCCAACCCGCGGTGATGAAAAGTTTTGCGCAGATTTTGAACGTGGAAAACCACCCCTGTTGCACACAGGTTGCTGTCGATTCTCTTTCTGGGTCTGACCTGCGTCTTTGGGAATAATCAACAGTTTCGTCAGTGCTATTACTATTATTAAGATATTTATATCTATAGAAAGGTATTAAAAGATGAAGTTCACCGTCAGCCAGAGCTCGCTCACACAAGCCATCGGCGTCGTTATGAAGGGTGTCGCTTCGGCATCCACCCTTCCCATCCTGTCGGGCGTGCTCGTCAAGGCGCAAGACGGCATCTTGGAATTCCAGACCTCTAACTACACCATCTCGATCCGTCATCGCATCGCGGCGCATGTCGAAGAAGAGGGCGAGATGGTTATCCCCTGTAAGATGCTCTCCAATATCACCAAGACCCTCCCCGATGCCCCGGTCACCTTTGAGCTGTCCGAGCGCCAGGTGCTGATTGGTTGCGAGAAGAGCTCGTTCCGCCTGAACACGCTTGATGCTAATGACTTCCCCGAGTTTCCGGCCTATGCCATCGAGAGTGCCGTGGAGCTGCCGACCGATATCTTGTCCGAGATGGTCGGCCGCGTGTGGCGCGTCACCTCGACCGACAAGGCCCGCCCCATCCTGGGCGGCGTGCACATGAAGGTCGAGAACAACACCGTTCGCCTGGTGGCGACCGATTCCTTCCGTTTGGCCGTGTGCGATACGCAGGTCGAGACCTCGACCCTCGAGGGTTCCTTTGAACTCAACGTTCCGGCTGACGCCTTTAACGACGCGCTGAACATCATGGCCAGCCAGGCGACCATCATGATCGGGGCTACCGACACCCAAGTCGTCTTCGAGGCCGGCAACACCACCTACGTGTCGCGTCGTATCGAGGGCGTGTACCCCAACTACAAGCAGCTCATCCCCGATTCGTGCGTGACGAGCGTCAAGATCGACGTCGCCGCCCTTAACGCCGCCCTCAAGCGCGTGGCTGTTATCGCGAGCGCCAACCCCGCCGTCAAGTTCGAGATCGATGTCGAGAACGGGCAGATGGGCCTGTCCTCCATCTCCAATGACCAGGACCTTGCGCAGGAGACGATCGATGTCGAGGTCGAGGGCGAGTCGGGCACCATCGCCTTCAACTACCACTACATCTTCGGCTGCCTCAATGCCCTATCCAAGGAGAAGGAGATCACGCTGGAGCTCAAGAGCTACTCGCAGGCGGGCATCTTCAAGTCCTACGACAAGATCAACTACCTGTACCTGGTCATGCCGGTCCGCATCTAGCGTTGCGCCATGACCATGTTCGCCCGCGATCTTTCCGTCGCGCACTACCGCAGCTTCGATAGCTATCGCCTTGCCCTGGACGAGGGCGTGACGATACTTGCAGGACCCAACGCGGCGGGAAAGACCAATCTCATAGAGGCGCTGCAGCTGCTGACGAGCGGCGCCTCGTTTAGGCATCCGACCGCAGCCGAGCTCGTTCATGACGGCGTGGGCTCGTGCAGGGTCGAGCTGAGGCTCGAGGGCGACGGCCGCGTGCTTGATATGGGATTGAGCGCGGAGGACGGTAAGCGCTCGTTTAGCCGCAACGGCAAGAGATGCTCTGCCGCCGGTGTGCGCGGGGTTCTGCCGAGCGTGCTGTTTTGCCCCGACCATCTGGACATGGTTAAGCGGGGCGCCAGTGTGCGCCGCGCCGCCCTCGATGACTTTGGCATGCAACTGAGCGCACGCTATGCCGATCTTGCGAGCGCCTATGGGCGCTGCGTGACCCAGCGCAACGCCTTGCTCAAGGAGACCTGGTGCTGCCGTGAGATGCTCGGCGCGTGGAACGATTCGATTGCCCGCGCGGGCGCGGCTCTGCTCGTGCACCGGTTGGCCCTGCTCGACCGGCTGGCGGGCCATGTGCGTACTGCCTACGGGCAAGTGGCGTCCGGTGAAGCCGCCAACGTGTCCTATGCGTCCACGCTGGGGGATTTGCCCCAGGTCGAGGATCGCGAAGAGCTGAAGGGCTGGGCGTACGAGCGCATGCTGGCCGCCCTTGATGAGCACGCCGGCGAGGAAATTCGCCGCGGCGTGACGTTGGTGGGGCCGCATCGCGACGAGATTGAATTTACCGTGGCGGGTCGCTCTGCCCGTTCATTTGCCAGCCAAGGACAGCAGCGAACGTTGGTACTGTCCTGGAAGGTGGCCGAGGTGGCCGTGGCTCGCGATGTTCTGGGTACTGCTCCGCTGTTGCTTCTGGACGACGTGATGAGCGAGCTCGACGGCGAGCGTCGCGGCGCTTTCCTGCGGCTGATCGGCGATGATATCCAGACGGTCATAACCACGACCAACCTGGGGTACTTTACCGATGACCTGCTTGATCGAGCCAAGGTGGTGAGCATGGGTGAGACGTGCTAATTACGAGCGCGAGAGCGAAACGGTCGCCTTCAGTGGCTTTTTGAACGCAGAGCGCCAGCGCATCCTGGCGGCTGCGACCCCTGAGCGCCGTGCGCAGATGGAGGCCGCCGAGGAGTCGCGCGCGGTCTATCGCGCGTGGAACGCGGTGTGCTCGGGCACGCGCGAGGGGCGGCATGTGACGGGCCTGCGCTACCTGCCCGAGTCCAATGAGCTGCTGGTATATCTCGACTCGCCCTCGTGGACGCAGGAAATGACGTTGTTGCGCGAGATCATCCGCGCGCGCATGGAGCGCGCCGGTGCGCATGTGGACGGCCTGGTGTTCAAAACCACCGCGCCCGGTCACATGCCGCCCGCCGCCAAGGAGCGCCTTCGCCCAGCGACGACCGAGCGCCCGCCGGCCCCACACGCCGACCTCAGCGATGCCGAGCGCACCGAGATTGAGCGCCAAGTGGCGCCCATCGAAGACCAAAAACTGCGCGAGGCCCTCGAGAACGCCATGAGAGCCAGTGCCGAGTGGGCCAAGGGCGTGCAAAGCAAAAAAGAGCCTTAAATCGCATCTGGTGGCCTTGTAGAGCCAAATACCCTCGTTCCCGAGGGTATTATTTTACGATAAACTAGTAAGGCTGTACACATTTTCTTGACTGAAGGAGGACGTGTGGCAAACGAAAACGATTACGATGGCGGCGAGATTAAGATTCTCGAAGGTCTCGAGGCCGTTCGTAAGCGCCCGGGCATGTATATCGGCTCGACGAGCGCCAGCGGTCTGCATCACCTGGTGTGGGAGATCGTTGACAACTCTGTCGACGAGGCCATGGCCGGTTTCTGCACCGAGATCCAGGTGACGGTCCACGCCGACAACTCCATCACGGTCGTCGACAACGGGCGCGGCATCCCCGTCGACGAGCACCCTGTTAAAAAGATCCCGACGCTCGAGGTCGTCATGACGATCTTGCACGCCGGCGGTAAGTTCGATAACTCGGCCTATAAGGTCTCGGGCGGCCTGCACGGCGTGGGCATCTCCGTCGTCAACGCACTGTCCAAGCGTGTGGTCGTTCAGGTTCGTCGCGATGGCAACACCTACGAGATGGAGTTCTCGCGCGGCAAGACCGTCAAGAAGATGGAGGTCGTGGGCACCTCGGATTCGACGGGCACCACCGTCACCTTCTGGCCCGACGACGAGATCTTCGAGACCTGCATCTACGATTTCGATACGCTGCATAACCGTCTGCAGGAGACGGCGTTCCTCAATAAGAACCTCAAAATCGTGCTGACCGACGAGCGCGAAGCGACTCCCCACGTGGAGGAGTTTTGCTACGAGGGCGGCATCATCGACTTCGTCAAGTTCCTCAACGAGGGCAAGGACGTCCCCGAGGCCTTTAAGGAGCCCATCTACATCGAGGGCAAATCGGACCCGGACGCGCCTGTGGCCAAGATGGGCGAGGTCGAGGTTTCCCTGCAGTGGAATAGCGGCTACGGCGAGAACGTCATGTCGTTTGCCAACGACATCTACACCCCCGAAGGCGGCATGCACCTTGAGGGCTTCCGTACCGCGCTCACCCGCGTGATCAACGATTACGCGCGCAAGCAGAACCTGCTCAAGGAAAAAGACGCCAACCTGACCGGCGACGATGTGCGCGAGGGCCTTTCGGCCGTTATCTCGGTCAAGCTGCCCGATCCGCAGTTTGAGGGCCAGACCAAGGCAAAGCTCGGCAGCTCCTATATGCGAGCGCTCACGCTCAAGATTGTGACCGACGGCCTCGCCGATTACTTGGAGGAGCATCCCAAGCCCGCTCGCGAGATCGTCAAGAAGGCGCAGCAGGCCTGCAAGGCGCGCAATGCCGCCCGCAAGGCGCGCGAGGCGACCCGCCGCAAGAGCCTGCTCGAGACGGCGTCCCTGCCCGGTAAGCTCGCTGACTGCTCGGTGCGCGATGCCGAGCTGACCGAGCTCTTCATCGTAGAGGGCGACTCGGCAGGCGGTTCGGCCAAGGACGGCCGTCGCCGAGACATCCAGGCGATTCTGCCCCTGCGCGGCAAGATTTTGAACGTCGAACGCGTTGGTGACCATCGAGCGTTCTCGAGTGACACCATCCAGTCGCTGATTACCGCGATCGGCTGCGGCGTCACGACGAGTGCCGGCGACGGCGGCGACTTCGATATCACCAAGGCGCGCTACCACAAGATCATCATCATGACCGATGCAGACGTCGACGGTGCGCATATCCGCATCCTGCTGCTGACGTTCTTCTACAAGTACATGCGTCCGCTGATCGATGCCGGCTACGTCTATGTTGCCTGCCCGCCCATCTTTGGCATTAAGGTGCGCAACAAGATCCACTACGTGTATCCCAACGGCCGCCAGCCCGAAGACGAGATCCTGCGCGACACCATCCAGAGTCTGGGCCTGAACCCCGACGATAACGACGAGGACGGCAAGGCCAAGGACGGCAAGATCACCAAAAAGCGCAAGGGCTATACCGTCCAGCGCTACAAGGGCCTGGGCGAGATGGACCCCAAGCAGCTTGCCTCGACGACGATGGACCCCAAGACCCGCATCCTGCAGCGTGTGTCGATCGAGGACGCCGTGGTGGCGGACCGCGCCGTGCGCGAGCTGATGGGTTCCGAGGTCGGCTATCGCCGCGAGTACATCGAGAAGCATGCACATGATGCACGATTCTTAGATGCCTAACCTGTTCGGCTTTCCCAGCCACCGCACCTTCGCCCTCAATCGTCGGTCGCGTACCCAAGTACGTTTCCCTCCTCTTTCGGGCGAATCTGCGGCACCTGGAAAAGCCGTCTCCGTGGTAGGGAACTAATTAGACCACGCAAACCATGAGGAGGTAACGTGGCAGACGATATCAACAATAACGAGGGTATGGACGAGGCCGGCGATGCCGGTATGCCCGACGATCTGAAGCGCCTGCTTGCCCGTGCTGAGCAGGGCGAGGACGGCGACCCGGACGCCTATAACCCCGATGCCGATGATGATGAGGAAGAAGACGACGCCGAGCTCGAGGAGAGCTTTGGCGAAGTCGACCGTGGCGCCTCGGCCGGCGAGGATATCAACGGCGGCCAGCTCCAGATTTCGGAGTTTGGCCGCGAGATGAAGCAGTCGTTCATCGAGTATTCGATGTCGGTCATCACGGCGCGCGCCCTGCCGGACGTGCGCGACGGCTTAAAGCCGGTGCACCGCCGCATCCTGTACGCGATGAACGAGAGCGGCATCTACCCCAACCGCCCGCACAAGAAGTCAGCTTGGACGGTCGGCGAAGTTATCGGTAAGTACCACCCGCATGGCGATTTCGCGGTCTACAAGGCCATGGTCCGCCTGGCGCAGTGGTTCTCCATGCGCACGCCGCTCATCGACGGTCACGGTAACTTCGGTAACATCGACGGCGACGGCGCGGCGGCCATGCGTTACACCGAGAGCCGCTTGGCAAAGCCCGCCATGGAACTGCTGCGTGACTTGCAGAAGGATACCGTCGACTGGCAGCCCAACTACGACGAATCGCTCGCCGAGCCCGTGGCGCTGCCTGCGCGCTTCCCCAACCTGCTGGTCAACGGCAGCCAGGGCATCGCCGTCGGCATGGCCACCAACATCGCTCCGCATAACCTCACCGAGGCGATCGAGGCCACCTGCTACCTGATCGACAACCCCGACGCCACCGTCGACGAGCTCATGCAGATCATGCCCGGTCCGGACTTCCCCACCGGCGCCATCATCATGGGCAGCGCCGGCATTAAGCAGAGCTACGAGACCGGCCGCGGCTCCATTACCGTGCGTGCCAAGGCACACGTGGAGTCCACCAAGACCGGCCGCAGCCGCCTAGTCTTTACCGAGATTCCCTACATGGTCAACAAGGGCACCCTGCAGGAGAAGATCGCCCAGCTCGTCAACGACAAGCGCATCGAGGGCATCTCGGATATGCGCGATGAGTCCAACCAGAAGGGCATCCGTCTGGTCATCGAGCTCAAGAAGGGCGTCATTCCGCAGGTCGTGCTCAACAATCTGTATAAGTACACCTCGCTGCAGACGACCTTTGGCGCCAACAACCTGGCACTCGTCAACGGCGTTCCCAAATGCCTGAGCCTGCGCGAGATGCTGCAGCACTACATCGACCACCAGGTCGACGTCGTCACCCGCCGCACCCGCTTCGACCTTAAGAAGGCCCAGGCCCGCGCGCATATCCTCGAGGGCTACCTGATGGCCCTTGACCATATCGACGAGGTCATCAGCATCATCCGCTCCTCGCAGACCGACTCCGAGGCCAGCAGCCGACTGATCGAACGCTTTGGCTTTACGCCCGAGCAGACCACGGCCATCCTCGAGATGAAGCTGCGCCGCCTGACCGGCCTGGAGCGCGACAAGATCCAAGAAGAGTTGGACGGCCTGCGCCGCGCCATCGCCTACTACGAGGACCTGCTGGCGCACGAGGAGAAGATTCTGGGCGTCATCAAGGAAGAGATGCGCGAGATCTCCAAGAAGTTTGGCGACAAGCGCCGCACCGAGATCAGCCAGGTTGAGAAGGACTTGGACGTCGAGGACCTCATTGCCGACGAGGATATGGTCGTGACCATCACCCACACCGGCTACGTTAAGCGTATCCCGGTGGCTGCCTACCGTGCCCAGAAGCGCGGTGGCAAGGGCGTGTCGGGCGTCAACCTCAAAGAGGACGATGTTATCGACGAGATGTTCATCGCGTCCACGCACGAGTATGTGCTGTTCTTCTCGAGCAAGGGCAAGGTCTATCGCCTGAAGGTGCACGAGCTGCCGGTGGGTACGCGCCAGGCGCGCGGTACCGCGATCGTCAACCTGCTGCCCTTCGAGGAGGGCGAGAAGATCGCGAGCGTCATCAGCTGCCGCGAGTTCCCGGCCGACGAGTACCTGATGTTTGCCACCAAGAGCGGCATGGTCAAGAAGACCGTGATGAGCGCTTACGATCGTAGCCGCCGTGATGGCCTGATCGCTATCAACCTGCGCGACGACGACGCACTGCTGAACGTGCGCCGCGTGCGCGAGGGTGACAAGATTATCCTAGCCACCACCGCGGGCAAGGCGATCATGTTCTCCGAGGAGCAGGTGCGCGCCACCGGCCGCGATACCAGCGGCGTTCGCGGTATCGGTATGAAGGACGGCGTGAGCGTTCTGGGCATGGAAGTCACTAACGGCAACGGCGATCTGTTCGTCATCACCGAGCGCGGCTACGGCAAGCGCACGCCGGTCGCGGACTACCCAGAGCAGAATCGCGGCGGCCAGGGCGTCTACACCATCCAAATGACCGAGCGCAAGGGCAACCTCGCGGCCATGAAGACGGTGGGCCCGCAGCACGAGCTGTTCATCGTGACGGAGGGTGCGACGGTCATTCGCGTCAAGACCGACGAGATCAGCCAGACCGGCCGCGCCACCCAGGGCGTCAAGATGATGACCGTCGACGACAACGACCGCGTATGCGCCGTAGCCCGCATGACGGCAGCCAAAGAGAAGCCCGAAGGCGAAGCAACAGAAGACGGTTCTGCCCCCGAAGAAGCCCCAGTCGATCTAGGCGATGGCAACGACATGCCAGAAGATCTCCTAGACGAGTAAGAGGCTCTAGCTGGTAAAAATCATCAGACCCCATATATCGGCGGTCGGCGCACTGCGCGCCGACCGCTTTTTTGAAAACCTTTGAACCCCACGTCGCCCCCGGCTGCCCGGCGGCATGCGAAGTCGATCGCGAGTTCCGCACGAGCAGGAGAGCACTTAATGTGCTCTCCGTGCGAGCAGGACTGTCCGAGCAGGCGACTTCGCATGCCGCCGGGCAGCCGGGGGCGACACCCCTCAAAGATTTTCAAAAAAGTTGTTGACGCGCGCGTAACGACTCGTCTAATATATCCCTTGCGCGATGGACCTGTAGCTCAGTTGGTTAGAGCGTCCGGCTGATAACCGGGAGGTCACAAGTTCGAATCTTGTCAGGTCCACCACTTTCTTTCGCAATAAACACCCCAGCGAGAGCCGAGTCGCCGCTGGGGTGTTTATTACTGTCTCCGTGGGGGTTTAGCTCAGCTGGGAGAGCGCGGGCTTTGCAAGCCTGAGGTCAGGGGTTCGATCCCCCTAACCTCCACCATGATGGACCTGTAGCTCAGTTGGTTAGAGCGTCCGGCTGATAACCGGGAGGTCACAAGTTCGAATCTTGTCAGGTCCACCATCAAAACTGTGAAGAGCCCTGGGGCATTGCCTTGGGGCTTTTTTCTTGTCTGCGATAAATCTCATTTTGGTTTTGTGTGCTGTGCGAAAGATTGGGTAGTATAGCTATTCAATGCGGTGGAGCTGCCGCGTGTTAACCGCTACGTACCGGAGGTGTTCCATGGTTCGTGTCGACATAGAGACCATCGTCATGGCCGCCGGTCCCGTGCCATCGCTTATCGTGCTTCGCGAGCGCTGCAGCAAATCGGACTCGCCCGCGCCGCTGCGTTCCCTTTCCATTCAGACTGGTTCGTTTGAAGCCGCTGCCATCAGCCGCGGCATCGATAGCGGCCGCGCCGAGCGCCCGATTACCCATGACCTGTTGCTCGATACTGTTGGCGCCCTGGGCGCCAAGCTCGAGCGCATCGAGATCGTTCGCGCCGAGCCGCCGGTGTTCTACGCGACGATCGTCGTACTGGCCGATGGTGACGAGCGCAAGATCGACGCCCGCCCCAGTGATGCCATTGCCCTTGCCGTGCGCAGCAATGCCCCCATGTTTGTGGAGGACGACATCATGAATCGCCTGGGCACTGTTTCTACCCACGCCGAGGAAGTCGACGACGAG
Source organism: Coriobacteriaceae bacterium (assembly GCA_902364645.1). GTDB lineage: Bacteria > Actinomycetota > Coriobacteriia > Coriobacteriales > Coriobacteriaceae > Collinsella. Next base: position 51,533 of record CABJEP010000012.1, read on the forward strand.
CAGGAGTTCGAGAAGTTCGACGAGTTCGTCCATACGCTCTCCCCCGATGACTTCTAAATGCGGGGCGTCCAGGTTGCGGAGCGTTCGCTGATGGCCGGCGGGATGTCGGCTGAAGCGGCTGCAATCGCCCGCGAGGCCCAGATGCGCTCGGAGGCTTCTGAGGCGGCTCGCATTGCCTATGTGACGCAGGCCCGCACGCTTCGTGAACGCCGCAGCTCGTTTATCAAGATGGTTGTCATCTCCGCCCTTGTCGCGGCAATCTGCTCGCGCCTTCGTGGTACAGTTGGTGCGCTTGGGTTTTCGATCTCTACGGGCCTGGTGATTTGGGGCGTGGTCGATGCGGTCATGCTGACCAGCCAGATCAAGGTGCTCGACAAGCGCGCGTCGGACATGACGCGCGCCCGCGATGCCGCCGCTAAGATCGCCGCCGAGGCGCAAGAACTGTAACGACGCCAGACTCGATGGGAAGGTCTAAAGATGGCACAGGATATGCAGGACGCCGGTAACGTCTCCGCCGAGCTCGACGCCATGGTGTGCGATCTAATCGGCGCGTTCTTGGATGACCTTGCCGCCGGTGAAAACCCCGGCGTGGTCGTGGCAATTGAGGACGCCGCTTCCAACCGTTATCTGGCGGCGCTCGATGAGGATGGCGAAGAGGCGTGCCTCGAGGCGGCCACCAACTTTATCTCCGAGCACAAGATGGGTCTTAAGGACGAGGGCCTGGGCCGTATCGCCCGCTATGCCATCGGCTATACCGGCTGCGTCGAGATTGACGGCGGCTACCATGACGCTCTGCTCGTGAGCTTTTTTGAGACGACGCTCGAGAGCGGTTTTTCGGCATATGTACTGTATGAGGGCATGGGCGCCGGCGATGGTTTTATGTGGAGCGACCCTGAACCTGCAGGTGAGGAAACCCCTCTCATCTAAAATCGCTAAAATAAACGAGTTTTCGGTAAAAGGCTCAATATTCCCGCCGAGCGTTGTATCGCTGGGCGGGTCGCATACGCGTGCCGTTTGTATATGGATAGAAGATAGGGGAACTACATGCGCGTAGACAATCTGAGGAACATCGCCATCATCGCTCACGTCGACCACGGCAAGACGACGATGGTCGACAAGCTCCTGCGTGCCACGGACGCCTTCCGTGCCAACCAGCAGGTCGAGGACCGCGTCCTGGATTCCAACGACCAGGAGCGCGAGCGCGGCATTACGATTCTCGCCAAGAACATCTCTATCGAGTACAAGGACGTTAAGATCAACGTCATCGATACCCCGGGCCACGCCGACTTTGGCGGCGAGGTCGAGCGCGTGCTGCGTATGGCCGACGGCGCCCTGCTGCTGGTCGACGCTTTTGAGGGCCCCATGCCCCAGACCCGCTTCGTGCTGCGTCACGCTATCGACACCGGCCTTAAGATCATGATCGTCATCAACAAGATCGATCGTCCGGGCGCCAACCCCGAGAAGGCCTACAACGACTGCCTGGACCTCATGGCCGACCTGGGCGCAACCGACGACCAGCTCGAGTTCGCCATGGAGCACGTGGTCTACGCCAGCGCCATGAATGGCTTTGCTCGCCTTGACCCCAACGACGGCAACATGGACATGTATCCGCTGCTCGATATGATCATCGACGACATGCCCGCGCCCGAGGTTGACGAGAACGCCCCGCTGGCCATGCAGTGCGTGACCATTGACCACTCCAACTTCGTTGGCCGTATCGGCATCGGTCGCGTGTACTCCGGCACCATCCACCAGGGCGACCAGATTTTGGTTGTGAAGAACGACGGCTCCAGCGCCACCGCTACCGTCAAACAGCTCTTTACCTTCGACTACCTGGGCCGCACCGAGTGCCAGGAAGTCGGCGCCGGCGACATCGCTGCCGTCGTGGGCATCGACCGCACCGATATCGGCGATGTCTACACCGATCCCGAGAACCCCGTTGAGCTCGAGCCCATCGAGATCGACCCGCCGACCATGTCCATCGTCTTTGAGGCGTCGACCTCCCCGCTCGTCGGTCGCGACGGCGACATCGTGGGCGCCCGTCAGCTCAAGGAGCGCCTGTTCAACGAGGCCGAGAACAACGTGACCATGAAGATCGAGGAGCTCGAGGACAAGAGCGGCGTCGAGGTCTCGGGCCGCGGCATTCTGCACCTATCCGTTCTGATGGAGTCCATGCGCCGCGAGGGCTTTGAGTTCCAGGTCGGCCGTCCCCGCGTTCTGTTTAAGAAGGACGAGAACGGCAACAAGATGGAGCCTGTCGAGCAGGCCGTCGTCGAGTGCCCGGACGAGTACTCGGGCAAGGTCGTTGAGGTCTTCGGCACCTCCGGCGGCATCATGACGAGCATGGATACCTCGGGCATCGTGACGCACCTCGAGTTTAAGATCCCGACCCGCGGCATCATGGGTCTTAAGAACCGCATTATGAACGTTACCCACGGCGAGGGCGTGTTCTACCACACCTTCCTGGAGTATGGTCCTTACGCCGGCGAGATCGGTAACCGTCAGAACGGCGCCATGATCTCCATGACCACCGAGAAGGCCGTTGCCTATGCTCTGGGTACGCTGCAGGAGCGCGGCCAGCTGTTTGTTGAGCCGGGCACCGAGTGCTATGAGGGCATGATCGTGGGCGAGCGCAGCAAGGCCGGCGACATGGTCGTCAACATCGCCCGTACCAAGAACCTGGGCAACCAGCGTTCCTCGACCTCCGATATCTCCGTCCAGCTGGTGCCGCCCCGCACTTTCTCGCTGGAGGAAGCGCTGGAGTACATCGCCGACGACGAGCTGGTCGAGATCACTCCCAAGAACATTCGCCTGCGCAAGCGTCTGCTCAACGCCACCGACCGCAAGAAGGCTGCCGTCCGCGCCGGCCAGGTCAACAAATAAGCGCTGGGCTTTATAGCGACTAACAAGAAAGGGCGTCGACCGCAATGGTCGGCGCCCTTTTTGGTGCAAGGGGATTGAGCTGGTCTGCACCGCCACAAGGGTGCCTGGCCCCTTTGTGGCGGTTGGCGGCTAAGCGGTGGGGAGTCCCGGTGTGTTGGCTGCCTGCTGCGGCTTGAGGTGGGCGTTGCGCCAGATGATTTGGATGATGTAGCCGAGCATAAAGACAAAGGCTACGCCGCTGATGAAGTCGCCTACGAGGGGGATTGCCGTAAGCGCGCCCGCGGCGATGCCGCCCACGGCCGCCATGGCGTAACGGTTCTGGCTGTGTCCGACCATGCGGGCGATTGCGCACCCCGCAAAGGCACTCGACACCAATGCGATGCCGATAACGCCGCACAAGAGGGTTCCGGCAAGCGACAGGCCAGCGATAGAGATAATCAGCAGTAGGACGGCGGGGACGACAGCAATCGTACCCAGAAGACCGCTCACCCACAGGGGCGTGGGGCGCTGGTGGAGCATGCCAGCGGCGCTGGCGGTTGCACGCGGAAAGACGAGCTCGAGCAGCAGGGCGACAAAGCAGGTCGAGAGCGCCGCGGCGACGATGCCGCCGATGATGTTGTTAGCGGTCGTGGCCGCGCTCTCGTTCTCGGTGCGGTCGATCTTGAGTGCGCCTACCTCGGCTCCTGCGGCACGCTCGGGGTCCTCGGAGACGTGCGCGTTCACGGTGCCGGTAATACGGGCATTCTTGCCCAAGACGAGCTTATCGGCCCAAACCTCGACATCGCCCTCGACGGTGCCGTCGATGGTCACCGTATCGCCTGCAAGCGCTGCCGACTTGGCGGAGCCTCGCAGGGCAACCGTCTCGCCCATCGCGTAAAAACAGTTGGCGGCGCTGTCGGAATTGAGCACAACGTGCTGACCGGCCACCGTGACGCTGCCATTAACCGTGGTTTTGGCGATATCGATAGTGCGTGCCGCCAGACGGACGGCGCCGCCCACCGTGCAGTCGCGGATCGAGAGGGTATCGCCCGCGGCGATGATATCGCGGTCGATGGACGCATCGTCCAAGTTGAGAGCCTGGCCTGCCCAGTACAGGTCACCCTCGACGCCGGACGGATTGGCGTCATTGTCGGTCGCAAGTATGTTTCCTGCGGTGTCCGTGCCGGCGAACGACGCCGTGGGAAGTGCGGTGAGCGCCAGCACGATGAGCGCGAATAGGATGGTGATGCGGCCCCACGCTTTATGGCGCTGGGTCGACGGGAATTGATTGCAGGGCATAGTGAATCCTTCGTCAGATGCTCGACATGCACCTAACAGGGTACCCAACGCGTGGGCGCTCTAAAAGAACCTCTCGGTTGTATTTCGAAGGATGAGGCCGCGCAATCTACTTTTTGCGGTGCAAAAAACGTGCGATGTCTTCCTCGGTGGGGCTTTTGATGTCGAAGCGCAGCGACAGCCAGCGCAGTCCCATGGTTATCGCAACGCATACGATTAACGCGGTGATGTTGCTGACGACGCCGCTCATGACAAGGCATACATAGCTTGCAGAGCCGGCAATGGCTGCGATGGCATAGAAGTTGGTGCGCTGGAAAATGCCCGGCACCACGCCCATAAAGCTGTCACGCAGCATGCCGCCGCCCACCGCGGTGAAAAAGCCCATCATGATGCACACCGCCGGCGCAAAGCCGTAGACCAGCGCCTTGTCTGCTCCAGTGGCGGCATAGATGCCGACCGAGATGATGTCGAGCAGGGGGATGAGTTTTTCGGGCTTGTCGACGATTGCCGGGAAAATATAGATGATGGCTGCCGTGGCAATGGAAAGCGGCAGCGCCATTGGCTGGTTGAGGATGTAGACGTTGCCCACCTGCAGCGTCATGTCGCGTAAAAGACCGCCGCCCAAGCCACAGACCACGGCAAGCGCGACCGCGCCCACCAGATCGAGCTTGTGCTCGCGCGCGACCAACACGCCCGAGATTGAAGCCGCGACGACGGCGAACATTTCGAGCCAAAACGGGATGGCGACCATGGCATCTGTGGCGTGTGAGGTAACGGTCATAGCGGCGACGACGGGCAAGATGGGGTCCTTTTGGTTGCGGGTTTAGACAATGCCCGTACATAGTACATGGTTGGCGGGCGTGGTGATCCTATTGCTCGGTAAACGGTCGGGACTGGGTGGGGGCGTGGCGTTACTGGAATGCCAGGGATCCAAAACATGTACGTCACCCTCCAAAAACGACATTTTTCGACATCTTTGGAGGATGACGTACATGTTTGGATTGAGCTCACAGCATGAGTGAGTTGATTTACTCACATCCGGTATATTTCCCCACTTCAACGGACATAAGAGTTGGATACTGGCTCAGAGCGAGAGGCCCTCAATGGATACCCCTGTTCTCATTTCGCATAAAACCGCATGGCTTGTCCATCATGCACCCCAGAATTTGGTTCAGTCTCTTGCGCGGCACGACTACCAGATAGGCGCACAAGGCATCTCCACCCAGCAACGTGTTGCGCGCATACGACAGGCCCTTACCGACTGCGGCATTCCGTCCGATATGCTTAAGACTATCGATATCGCGGTCGTATTCGAATTTGAGCGAATTCGTACCAAAGGCGTCGTCTGCCACATTCTTGGACAAAATCTTCCCTACGAGCATATTAACGAGTTGACGCCCGGAATCTTCATCACCGACGAAGCCTTCACCTTCGTGCTCGCTGCCGAGTGGATGGATAGGATCGAATATCTCGAATATGGCTATGAAGTTTGCGGCGATTATCGCATGAGGCTCAATCCCGCCGACCCTTATACCGAGCAACCAGCCACCACCTCCAAGGATGAAATAATCGAACTGCTCGATCGGCATCCCGGCAAACCCGGTGCCACACGTGCACGGCTCGCGCTCAGGCACATCTACGATTGCTCGGCCTCGCCTATGGAGACCGCTTCGGCAATCGCCCTCTCGCTCCCAACAAGCGAAGGCGGCGTTGGCATCCGAGGTATCGAACTCAACAAACCGCTCGAGATCCCTCAACGTCTCTGGCATTGCGCCAAAGCTCGAACACTCAAAATCGATGCGCTCGTTACCTACAAGCGCAGGGAGCTCGGTATCGAATATAAGGGCGGCTTTCACGATGAGTTCGAACGCAAAGGAGCAGATGCGGAGCGAGAGGCCGTTCTCTCCCAAATGGGATATCGAATCGTTACGCTCACTTCGGCTCAGTTCGGCAGCCAGCTCGCCTTTCACCGCGCCATGAACAACATTCGCGAAGCACTCGACATGCCTCGCTGTACCGATACCGGGCACCAGCGAGAGCAAAACGAACTACGCAAGGCGCTTATCCGCAACTGGAAAAGCATGCGAGACGAAGAGGTGCCTTCCGAATAGTGCCACTCCCGTGAGCTCAATCCAAACGTGTACGTCAGCCTCCAAAGATGTCGAAATATGTCGGTTTTGGAGGCTGACGTACACGTTTGGGGAAGCGTGGGATCGAGACGTATCTCGATAACAAAAAAGCTCCCGTTGTTGGGAGCTTTCTCAACCAAAATGGCGGAGGAGGAGGGATTCGAACCCTCGTGACCTTATACAGGCCAAACGGTTTTCGAGACCGCCGCATTCAACCACTCTGCCACCCCTCCGCGTGGGGTAAAAACAAAGCAGGCTCGAAGGCCTGCTTTGGAATTAACTGGCGGAGAGTCAGGGATTTGAACCCTGGAGACGCTTTTGACGCCTACACGATTTCCAATCGTGCTCCTTCGGCCACTCGGACAACTCTCCGTTAAATGCGAAAGTCAGTATACACGAGGAACCGCAAAGTGCAAACAGAAAAGTTGGCATTTTTTAAAACGCTCGGCCGCGCTTGTCGTTGCAGTGGGGTTTGAGGTGCCAAAAAACGGCTTCCGACCAGCGTGGTTGATTAACTCAATTGTTCAAAAGGGGTATTCATAAGCGACTTGGCAATGAATTTAAAAATCTTTGGGTGGCGCTGTGGACCACTGGTATGCATTTTGCGACCACAGCCTTGTGCCCGTTGACCTGTGGCTTGGCTCAGCTTGTCCCCGCGGCGTCGTATCTTGTCCACAAATCCGTCAAGCACTTGGTCAGCATTTGGTTGGAAGACGCATGAAACGTCGTGCGAGTATGGGCATATGTGGAGGTCATGAGGTTGTAGCTGCATATTCTTGCGGCCTAGGAGGTTGAAAGATATTATTACCAAGTCTTTTCCTGCTTCAGGCGCACCTTCACGACCTGAAGCCACATTTGCCCAGAGGAGGTGACAATATGAAGGCTTATGAACTGCTGTTCTTTGTTGACCCGTCGCTCGACCCCGAGACTCGTCTCGCTGTTATGAAGCGTATCGATACCACGATCGCTGAGGGCGCTGGCAAGGTCGACTCCGTTGACGACTGGGGCAAGCGCAAGCTCGCCTACGAGATCAACGACCTCACCGATGGTGACTACACCCTCATCAACTTCCACGCAGATCCTACCCAGATCGCCGAGCTTGATCGCATCCTGCGCATCACCGACGCTGTGGTCCGCCACATGATCGTCCGTCGCGACGACCAGGAGTAAGACTGTCGTTTTGGACTGGGCTTGTGCCCCAAGAGGAAGTAGTGAGTTATGAGCATCAATCGAGTGAACATCACCGGTAACCTCACCCGCGATCCCGAGCTGCGCGCCACCGCCGGCGGAACCCAGGTTCTGTCCTTTGGCGTCGCCGTCAACGATCGTCGCCGTAACGCGCAGACTGGCGAGTGGGAGGACTATCCCAACTTTGTCGACTGCACTATGTTCGGCACCCGCGCCGAGGCCGTGAGCCGTTTCCTGGCAAAGGGAAACAAGGTCGCGATCGAGGGCAAGCTGCGCTACAGCTCTTGGGAGCGCGACGGCCAGCGCCGGAGCAAGCTTGAGGTCATCGTCGATGAGATCGAGTTTATGAGCTCCCGTGGTGGCCAGGGTGGCTACGATCAGGGTGGTTACGCCCCCGCAGCTCCCGCGCCCGCAGCACGTCCTGCCGCACCGGTGGCTACGCCGCCCGCGGTCGACGTCTACGATGAGGACATCCCGTTCTAAGGGTTGTTCACCTATTTTTGAGTGAGAGGCGGCTTCGGTTCGCCGAAGTTGCCAAATGAAAGGTATTTTGACATGGCTAATGATTTTTCTGCACGTCAGCCGCGTCGTAAGTACTGCCAGTTCTGCAAGGAGAACACTGAGTTCATCGACTATAAGGACACTCAGCTTCTCCGTAAGTACATGACCGACCGTGGCAAGATCAAGCCCCGTCGCGTCACTGGCGCTTGCACGCAGCATCAGCATGACATCGCCAATGCCATCAAGCGCGCCCGCGAGATGGCACTCCTGCCGTACACCGTCCCCGTGGTTTCCTCTCGTGGCAACCGCGACCGCGGCTAAGAAGGGAGACGCATCATGAAGGTTATTCTTCTCGATGAGATCAAGGGCAAGGGCGGCGAGGGTGACGTCGTAGAGGTCGCTCAGGGTTACGCTGAGAACTTCCTGTTCCCCAAGAAGCTCGCTGTTGCCGCCACCAAGGGCAACCTCAAGCAGCTTGACGAGCGTCGCAACAACATCGCCAAGCGCGAGGCCGTCCGTCTGGCTACCGCCAACGAGACCAAGGCTGCCTTCGAGGGCAAGACGGTCACCGTTGACGTCAAGGTCGGCGACGAGAGCATCCTCTTTGGCTCCGTTACCGCCGCTATGATCGCTGACGCCATCAAGGCTCAGCTCGGTATGGACATCGACCGCAAGCGCGTCGAGCTCGGTAAGCCCATCAAGGTTGCCGGTGCCCACACCGTTGCCATCTCGCTGTACCGCGAGATCAAGGCCGAGGTTGTCGTTCTCGTCGGCGTTACCGCCGAGGAGCTCGCTGCCGAGGCTGAGGTCGAGGAGGCCGCTGAGGTCGCCGAGGCCGAGACCGCCGAGGTCGAGACTGAGGCTGCTGCCGAGTAGCATTTGCTGCAACGCAACAATCTTGTTCTAAGAAGGGCGCTCTGGGAAACCAGGGCGCCCTTTTGTTTTTTGCGCTGAGTGAGTTTCATGGTGAACGTTGCGTCGAAGTCCTATATACAGGACCGTTCATCCGTTTGGTTCGGTGATGATTGGCGGCGCGCGGCGCGTTTTGGGACCGTGGCTGATACTATGGATGCTCGCAAGCGATATGAATGAGGATGCTCATGGCATATGACGATAGGGAGACCGGGCTGACGGTTGAGGACCGCGGCTCCAAGTTGGGTCTTCCCCAAAACCAAGATGCAGAGGCCAATGTACTGGCCGCTATGCTGCTATCGCCCGAGGTGGTCGAAGAGGCCCAGGTCGAGCTGCAGCCCGATGACTTCTACCGGCCCATTCATAAGACCATCTATACCGCGATGGTCGATATGTACAACAGCCGCATTCCCATCGACTCCATCTCGCTGATCGATTACCTGCGAAGCATCAACAAGCTTGATGCCGTGGGCGGCGAGGCCTACATTTTGGAGTTGATGGGTCAGACCCTGTCGCTCGTCAACTGGCAGCACCATGCCGCTATCGTTCGCCGCGATTCGATGCTGCGTGAGCTGATCGGCGCCACCAACGAGATCAACGCGCTGGCCTATAACGCTCCCACCGATACCAAAGAGGTCGTGGAGCTGGCCGAGAGCAAGTTGCTCAAGGTCACGGCGCGCGAGGTCAAGTCGAGCTACAAGACGCTGACCGAGTTTATGGTCGAGGCCTATAACGAGGCCGAGGAAGTGTGCCAGGCAGGCGGCCAGGCTGCGGGCGTGCCCACGGGCTTCCCGTCGCTCGACCGCATGCTCATGGGTTTTCGCGAGGGCCAGCTCATCATCATCGGCGCCCGCCCTGCTGTGGGTAAGACGTCGTTCGCCCTGAATCTGGCGCTCAACGCTGCCGCTGCCGGTTATACCGTCGGCTTCTTCTCGCTGGAGATGTCGGGCAAGGAAATTGCCCAGCGTCTGATTTGCGCCTACGCCATGATCTCGATCAGTGACTTCCGCATGGGCCGCATTAGCCCCGAGCAGTGGGCCAATATCAACGAGGCCACGCAGACCTTGTCCAAGCTCGATATTCTGATTGACGATACGCCCGGCACCACAGTGACCGAGATCCGCGCCAAGAGCCGTCGCATGCTCCATAACAAGGAGAAGGCCATCATCATCCTGGACTACCTGCAGCTGGTGAGTCCTCCGCCGGGACGCCGCTCCGAGAGCCGCACCGTCGAGGTTTCGGAGATGTCGCGTGGTCTGAAGATCATGGCTAAGGAGCTCAAGATCCCGCTCATCGCGCTGTCACAGCTCTCGCGTCAGGTCGAATCCCGTACCGGCAAGCGCCCACAGCTTTCCGACCTTCGTGAATCGGGCTCCATCGAGCAAGACGCCGATATCGTTATGTTCTTGGACCGCTCCGCCGACGAGGCCGAGGCCTCGCGCGACGATCGACCCGACGAGGGCGTTACGCGTATCGTCGTGGCCAAGAACCGTTCGGGCCCGATCGGCGACGTCGACCTGATGTTCCTGCCGGCATCCACCAAGTTCTATGAGCTTGATGGGGCACATGCCGAGGAGTAGGACAGGCGCCCGTTGCACGGGTATACTGGGAATGTTTTGTGCTTCTGCGTGCCGGCGTGGCGCGTAGACAGTCCATGAATGTAAGGAGTAAACATGCCGTCAACCGTTTTGGTCGGTGCCCAGTGGGGCGATGAGGGCAAGGGTAAGATTTGCGACCTGGTCGCCGGCGACTTCGATGCCGTCGTGCGCTACTCGGGCGGCAACAACGCCGGTCACACCATCGTCGTCAACGGCAAGAAGTACGGCCTGCACCAGGTGCCCTCCGGCATCATGTATTCCGATCACGTGTCGGTGATCGGTAACGGCTGCGTCGTCAACCCCAAGGTTGTCCTTGAGGAGATCGACATGTTCGAGGCCGACGGCATCACCACCAAGAACCTCAAGATTAGCGGCAACGCGCATGTCATCATGCCGTACCACATCGATCTGGATGGCGCCTTTGAGCAGAAGCTCGGCAAGAAGAACATCGGTACCACCAAGCGCGGCATCGGTCCGTGCTATCAGGACAAGATGGCCCGCATTGGCCTGCGCATGCAGGACATGCTGGACGAGGCACTGTTCCGCGACAAGCTGGAGACCGCTCTCGCCCGCGTGAACCCTGAGCTCGAGCTCATCTACAACCTGCCCACCTACACCGTGGACCAGATTTGCGACGAGTACCTGCCGATGGCCGAGCGCCTGCGTCCCTACATCACCGAGACGAGCCTGCTGCTCAACAACATGATCGATGAGGGTAAGGACCTGCTGTTTGAGGGCGCCCAGGCGACGCTGCTCGACATCGACCACGGCACCTATCCGTACGTGACGTCTTCCAACTGCACCGCCGGCGGCGCCATTACCGGCTCCGGCGTGGGCATGAAGAACGTCGACCGCGTGCTGGGCGTCATGAAGGCCTACATCACCCGCGTCGGTTCGGGCCCCATGCCCACCGAGCTTTCCTATGAGTCCGAGGCCGGCCACACGCTGACCGAGGAGGGCTACGAGTACGGCGTGACCACCGGTCGCCGTCGTCGCTGCGGCTGGTTTGACGGCCCTATCGCCAACTATGCCTCGCGCGTCAACGGCCTCACCGACATCGCCGTGACCAAGCTCGACGTGCTTTCGGCCTTCGACACCATCAAGGTGTGCGTGGCTTACGACGTCGACGGCGAGCGTTACACCAGCGTGCCCGAGCATCAGGTTCGTTTTGAGCACGCCAAGCCCATCTACGAGGAGCTCCCCGGCTGGAAGTGCGACATTACCGGCTGCCGCAGCTTTGACGAGCTGCCGCAGGAGGCGCAGGACTACGTGGCGTTTATCGAGGATCTGGCACACACCCGCGTGACGTTCATTGGCGTTGGCGCTGGTCGCGAGCAGATCATCAACCGATTCTGGAAGTAATCGGGACTATTTGGTTATTGCGATATACCCCTTTGCAGCCCAAGCGGGCGGCCGAGGGGTATATTTGCTTGCAAAGGGCTCGCGCGGAGCGAGCCATTCATCCATAGAGGAGGCACCCTTGAAGGCGGACACTCAAACCATCGACATCCTGTTGTTGGGCAGCGGCGGCCGCGAGCATGCTTTGGCAGCTAAGCTCGCAGCATCACCGCGCGCCGGCAAGCTCTACATCGCGCCGGGTAACGGCGGCACCGCGAGCTGCGGCGAGAACGTTGTTCTCGACGACTGCGATCCTGCGGCCGTGGCGGCGTTTGCGCAGAGCCACGGATGCGGACTCGTGGTAATTGGTCCCGAGGCTCCGCTCGTGGCGGGCGTGGCCGACGCCGTGCGCGCGGCAGGTATTCCCTGCTTTGGCCCGGGTGCCGAGGGTGCCCAGATGGAGGGTTCCAAGCTGTTCTCCAAGCAGCTCATGGGGCGTGCGGGCATTCCGACGGCAGCCTATGGTTCGTTTACCGACGAGGCTTCGGCTCTCGCCTACGTGCGCGAGCAGGGCGCTCCGCTGGTCGTGAAGGCCGACGGCCTTGCCGCGGGCAAGGGCGTTATCGTGGCGACCGAACTTGAGCAGGCCGAGGAGGCCGTGCGCGAGTGCTTTGGCGGCACCTTTGGCGATGCCGGCAACACCGTGGTTATCGAGGAGATGCTGACCGGTCCCGAGTGCTCGCTGCTCGCCTTTACCGACGGCAAGACCGTGCGCCCCATGGCCACCTCGCAGGACCACAAGCGCGCCCTCGAGGGCGACAAGGGCCCCAACACCGGCGGCATGGGCGTCTACAGCCCGGTGCCCATCGTGACCGACGAGGAGCACGCCACCATGGTGGCGGTCATGGAGCAGGCCGTGGCTGAGCTTGCCGCCGAGGGCATCGACTACCGCGGCTGCCTGTATGGCGGCTTTATGCTCACGCCTGCCGGCCCCAAGGTGCTGGAGTTCAATGCCCGCTTTGGCGACCCCGAGACGCAGGTCGTGCTGCCGCGCCTTAAGAACGACCTGGTTGAGGTCATGCTCGCCTGCGCCAACTGCGAGCTCGATCAGATTGAGCTCGACTGGCGTGACGAGTGGGCTGTGGCCGTTGTCCTGACGAGCGCGGGCTATCCCGGCAGCTACGAGAAGGGCAAGGTCATCACCGGTATCGCCGATGCCGAGGTCATGGAGAACGTGACCGTGTACCACGCGGGCACTGCCGTGGTGGACGGCCAGCTCGTGACCAATGGTGGCCGCGTGCTTGCCGTGACCGCTCTGGGTGACACGTTCGAGAACGCTCGCAACCTTGCCTACGAGGCCTGCGAGAAGATTGATTTTGAAGGCAAGACCCTGCGCCACGACATCGGCCTGCGCGCACTGCGCGGCCGCGACGCCTGGGATGCCTAAAATCCGAGAGGAATGAGACGGATGGACGAGAAGAACGAAGAGCTCGTGGATGCGCAGATCGTTGAAGAGGACAGCCGCATGTATGGGCACGCCGAGGGCGAGCCTGGCGGCGAGGTCGCTGACGAGCCGGCGCTGGTGCTGGGCGACGACGACCCGCACGATGCCGAGCTGCACGAGAAGATTCTTTCGGAGGAGTGCGCCTGGAAGGGCAAGATCCTCGACGTCCACCGTCTTGAGGTTGAGCTGCCCAACGGTCGCCGCAGCGCCCGCGATATCGTTCGCCATCCGGGTGCGGCGGCCGTCGTGGCGCTGACCGAGAGCGGCAAGATCGTACTGGTGCGTCAGTACCGCACCGCCATCGACCGCGTGACGGTCGAGATTCCCGCCGGCAAGCTCGATCCAGGCGAGGATCCGCTCGATTGCGCCAAGCGCGAACTGCATGAGGAGACGGGCTTTAGGGCTGGTCGCATTCGCTTTTTGACGTCGATTGTCACGTCCTGTGGTTTTTGCGACGAGATCATTCACATCTACTTGGCCACCAAGCTCGAGTTTGATGCGCCCAACCCCGATGATGACGAGTTTGTCAACGTGGACCTGGTGCCGCTGCACGAGTTGATCGACGCCGTACTCGACGGCAAGATCGAAGACGCCAAGACCGTCGTGGGCGCCTTGGCCTGCGATAGCATCGCGCATCGCCTTGGGGGCGCGGAGCTTTAACGAGCGGGGATGATCCCGCAGGTTTGTGTAAGTCAGCGAAAGTGCTCCATTTGAGACAAGGTGGCCTAAAAGAGGAGGGAAGCGTATGGATATACGCGACCGACGATTGAAGGCCAGATTGTCCAAATGGAGCACTTGCAGCGTCGAGACGAAACGCGGTTTGGTAAAACCGCGTAAGGTGATTATGCTGAAAAGGTTTCTCTCGTATTACGAGCCCCAGATGGGGCTTTTTGTTGCCGATACTGTTTGTGCTCTGGTGCTTGCCGCCATTGACCTTGCGTTTCCTATTATTCTGCGCAATTTGACCGGTGGGCTGTTTACCCAGGGTCATGCTGCCATTATGCAGGCGCTCGGTATGATCGCGGTAGGTTTGGTGCTGATGTATGTCATCCGCTGCGCCTGCCGCTATTTTGTGAGCTATTGGGGTCACGTGATGGGTGCGCGCATGGAGTCCAAGATGCGCGAGGACCTGTTCGACCAGTATGAGCGCTTTAGCTTTGCGTACTTCGACCGTAACAGCTCGGGCGACATGATGAGCCGCGTGGTCAACGACCTGTTCGATATCTGCGAGGCGGCGCACCACGTGCCCGAGTGGATCATCATCTGCGGCATCGAGATTATCGGCTCGTTTGTGATCCTCTTTACCATCGCCCCGGTGCTGGCGCTTGCCATGGCTGCGGTGACAGCAGCGTTTTCGGTCATCATGTTTTGGCAGAACATGCGCATGCGCGAGGTCTTTAGCGACAACCGCAAAAAGATCAGCGGCATCAATGCGCAGCTGCAGGATTCGCTGGCGGGCATGCGCGTGGTCAAGAGCTTTGCCAATGAGGAGACCGAGCGCTTCAAGTTCCGCGCCTCCAACAATCGCTATCTTTCGTCCAAGGAGAACATGTATCACGCCATGGGCGTCTATACCGCGACGTATGGCCTGCTCTCGGGTGTGCTCTATGTGATCGTGGTGCTGCTGGGCGGCTGGCTGGTCGCCCAGGGACAGCTGCAGGCGGTCGATATGGCGACCTTTGCACTCTATATTTCGCTGTTCTGCACGCCGCTCGAGACACTCGTCAATTCGGCCGAAACGTATCAGAAGGCCATCGCCGGCTTTAAGCGCATGGACGAGGTGCTCTCGACCGCGCCGGATATCCAGGACAAGCCGGGCGCTACGGATCTGCAGGTGACTGCCGGCGCCGTGGAGTATCACGACGTGTGCTTTAACTACGAGGACGTTGAGCTGGGCGAGGGCGATGCCGAAGAGCGTCCCGTTATCGACCATATGAACCTGTCCATCAAGCCCGGGCAGACCATCGCTTTGGTTGGCCCTTCGGGCGGTGGCAAGTCCACGACCTGTTCGCTGCTGCCGCGCTTTTATGACGTGGCTGCCGGATCCATTAGCATCGACGGCCAGGACGTGCGCGATGTGACGCAGCAGAGCCTGCGCCGCGCCATCGGCCTGGTGCAGCAGGATGTCTACCTGTTTGACGGAACAATCGGCGAGAACATCGCCTACGGCAAGCCGGGCGCTACGACAGAGGAGATCGCCGAGGCCGCCCGTCGCGCCAACATCGATGCCTTTATCGAGTCGCTTCCACAGGGCTATGACACGGTCGTGGGCGAGCGCGGCAGCCGTCTTTCGGGCGGACAGAAACAGCGCGTTGCCATTGCGCGCGTGTTTCTCAAGAATCCCAAGATTCTTATTTTGGATGAGGCGACGAGTGCTTTGGATAACGAGAGCGAGGAGGCGGTGCAGGAGTCGCTCGAAGAGCTGGCACGCGGCCGTACCACGATCATCATCGCCCACCGTCTCTCGACTATTAAGCATGCTGACGAGATTGCGACCGTTGAGCATGGTCGCGTTGTGGAACGTGGCACGCACGAGGAGCTTCTCGCCCGTGGCGGCACCTATGCCCGTTACTATCGAATGCAGTTCGAAGGTGCGCGTGCGCACGAGCTCGACTGATTGATATGACAGGAAGATTATGGCTGATAAGAACCCTTTGACTCCGGAAGAGGTGACGGAGTTATTCTCCGAAATCGATGCATCCGGCGTCTTGGATCCTACGCTTGCCAAAAAGCGTACCGAGCGCATGCGCGAGAAGGAGGCTGCGGCCAAGCGCGGTGACAAAGCGGCGTTAGTGCAGCTGCGCAGCGAGGACCGAGCGAGCCAGGCAAAACATATCGACCCGCTGTCCGAGGACGATCCTTCGGGCTCGCAGGTGAGCCATACCATTACGAAGACCGCGATGGCCGTGGTCATCGGTATTTTGGTGCTGATCGTGGGCATGCAGATCGGCTACGGCGTGATGCGCCGTTTGAATACCGCCAATCTGTCCGAGAGCGTTTCGGTCGATACTGTTTCGACGGCGCTGAAGGGCGGCCTTGAGTGGGGTAACGGCTTTACGCAGTTTCCGCTCGATTTTTCCGTCGATGAGGCCGATGAGCGTACGGGCACGGTCGAGGTGACGGTGTTGGACACATCGTCTGCCAACGAGCTCGAGCTGCTGTCCAACGGGCAGATTCAGGCTGCGGCGCTTGCGACCAACGCGCTGCTCAACGATAAGATTGACCGCGTGGTGTATAACGTGCACGCCTATATCGACGAAGATAGCAACATTCAGCACGATTCCTTTTTTGGCATGTTCCCCGCGCGGGGTCATCAGAGCGCCATTTTGACGTTTGTGTGGACCAAGAGTTCATCCAACGCCACGAATATCGACTGGAAGATGCGCATCGTGAGTATGGATGACACCATCGCCGAGCGCATTCAGAAGCAGGTGAACTCGGTGTCGTCGTTGATTGAGGACCCGGTGGTGAGCCAGACCAAGATTGACGAGGAAAAGGCCGAACGTGACCTGGAGCATCGTCTGCATGGCCGCGAGATTTTCCGCGGCGGCAAGCCCGATCGCTCACCGTCCGATCTGCTGGAACAGGACAAGAAAAAGTAAGACGCCGTCATCCCGCGTGAGCCACAAGCCCCGCGGGATGATTTTTAATCCCCGTCCCAGAAAAATCATTATGCATAGAAAGTCATAATTATCATTTCGTAAACAATTTGATGAAATTAACGCCATGAGGCATGCTTGCGGTTACAATACCGCGAGGCCTAACTACACACCTTTAAGCCGGTCCTGTGAGACCGGGAAGGAGAATTATGGCGAACAACCATACCGCGGGCGCTGCCGCCCGCACCTTCGCGCCCAGCGAGCTTTGCCAGCATATGCTGGCCAAAACCAGCAAGGGCACCTGCGGTCCCTGTATCCTGTATCTTGAGGATGGGACCATTTTTTATGGACGTGCATGCGGCGCCGAGGGCACCGCGACCGGCGAAGTCTGCTTCAACACCTCGCTCGAGGGCTACTTTGAGGTCATGACCGACCCGAGTTATGCCGGCCAAATTGTAACCATGACCTATCCGCAGATCGGCAATTACGGTATCGACGAGACCGATGTCCAGTCGGCCTTCCCCGGCGACGCCGTGCGCCCTGCGAGCGCTCCGGCTATGCGCGGCATGATTGTTCGCGACATGTGCGCCACGCCTTCTAACTGGCGCTCGGCCGTCAGCGTGCCGGAGTACCTGCGTGCTCACGGCATCGTCGCTATCGAGGGTGTCGACACCCGCGCTCTGGTGCGCCATCTGCGCGACAATGGTTCCAAGATGGGCATTATCTCGACCGAGATCTTCGACGTCGACGAGCTTGCCGAGCGTCTGGCCGCAGCGCCCACGCTGGTAGGCGAGAACCTGGTCAAGACCGTAAGTTGCCCCGCGCCTCACGAGTTTGTGGCCGCCGACCTGCCTGCCACGCATGACTTTGCGCTTGCGGTTGCCGCTCCTGCCCGTCACAAAGTGGTCGCCTACGACTGCGGTGTGAAGCGCGGCATTCTGGAGGGGCTGGTCCGCGCCGGCTGCGACCTTACCGTCGTGCCGTGGGATACGCCCGCCCAGCAGGTGCTCGAGATGAATCCCGATGGCGTCTTTTTGTCCAACGGCCCCGGCGACCCCGACGCCGTGGTGGAGACCTACGAGCAGGTACAGCAGCTGATCGGCAAGGTGCCGGTCTTTGGTATTTGTCTTGGTCACCAGATGATCAGCCTGGCCTGCGGCGCCCAGATGGAAAAGCTTAAGTTCGGTCACCGCGGTGGCAACCAGCCGGTCATGAACCTGGTAAGCCGTCGCGTGGAGATCACCGCGCAAAACCATGGCTTTGGCCTGCTGTTCCCCAGTCTGGGCAAACTGATTCCGGAGCTTTCCGGCGGCGAAACCGAGCATGCGGCCGACGGTGACCTGCGCGCCTGGGTGCGTCGCGGCATCGCGCCGGTCGTGATGAACGAGCGCTTTGGTCGCATTCGCCTGACACATGTGAACCTCAACGACGGCACCGCCGAGGGCATCCAGCTGCTCGACGCCCCGTGTTTCTCGGTCCAGTACCACCCCGAGGCTTCGCCTGGCCCCACCGATGCCCACTATCTCTTTACCGCCTTTACGCGACTCATGGACGGCGAGGAGAACTACCTGGACATCGACACCGCGAAGGACCGCCTCGCCGGCTGGAATTTCGCCGAGTCCGAGAACGCTGCGACCGAGGAGAACTAACATGCCGAAACGTACTGACATCAAGCGTATCCTCGTCATTGGCTCGGGCCCCATCGTCATTGGCCAGGCCTGCGAGTTCGATTACTCCGGCGCCCAGGCCTGCAAGGTCCTCAAGGAGGATGGCTTTGAGGTCATCCTGGTCAACTCCAACCCGGCGACCATCATGACCGACCCGGGCTTGGCCGACCGCACCTATGTCGAGCCCATCACCGCCGAGTTTATCGAGCGCGTGATCAAGAAAGAGCGCCCGGACGCGCTGCTGCCCACGCTGGGCGGCCAGACCGGTCTGAACGCCGCCGTCGAGCTGGCGAAAGACGGCACGCTCGACAAGTACGGCGTCGAGATGATCGGCTGCGACCTGGCCGCTATCGAGCGCGGCGAGGACCGCAAACTCTTTAACGAGGCCATGGCCGAGATTGGCCTGGAGGTCGCGCGCTCGGGCTACGCCTACAGCGTGGCTGACGCCGAGGCCATCGCCGAGCGCGTGGGATATCCCTGCGTGCTGCGTCCGAGCTTTACCCTCGGCGGTGCCGGTGGCGGCATCGCGCATACCCACGAGGAACTCGTCTCCATCGTGAGCCAGGGCCTGGAGCTCTCGCCCGCCCACGAGGTGCTGGTCGAGGAGTCCATCGAGGGTTGGAAAGAATACGAGATGGAGGTCATGCGTGACCACGCCGGCAACGGCATCATCGTGTGCTCCATCGAGAACCTCGACCCCATGGGCGTACATACCGGCGACTCCATCACCGTGGCGCCGGCACAAACCCTCTCCGACCTTGAGTATCAGCGCATGCGTGTCGCCTCGCTCGCCATTCTGGAGAAGATTGGCGTCGAGACCGGCGGATCCAACGTGCAGTTTGCCGTGAACCCCCAGACCGGCCGCCTGATTGTCATCGAGATGAACCCGCGCGTGAGCCGTTCGTCCGCGCTGGCCTCCAAGGCCACGGGTTTCCCCATCGCCAAGGCCGCCGCTCGCCTGGCCGTGGGTTATACGCTCGACGAGATCGTCAACGACATCACCAAGGCCACGCCCGCCTGCTTTGAGCCCACGATCGACTACTGCGTGGTCAAGGTGCCGCGCTTTGCTTTCGAGAAGTTCAAGGGCACCGACCCCACGCTCACCACGCGCATGAAGGCCGTGGGCGAGATCATGGCGATCGGCCGCACCTTTGAGGAGGCCTTTGGCAAGGCCATGCGCTCGCTGGAGGATGGGCACCAGGGCATTTGCGCCGGCGGCAAGGAGGGCGCCGAAAAGTTGAGCGACGATGAGCTCGCCCAGGCCGTGGGCACCCCGACCGAGCACCGCATCTTCTTTGTGGTCGAGGCCCTGCGCCGTGGCTGGGATGTTGCACGCATTCACGCCATCTGCGGTATCGATCCGTGGTATCTCAACCGCATCAACGATATGGTGCAGGTCCAGGAGAGCATTCGCGGCCTGCGCGTGGAGGACATTGACGCCGACGCGATGCGCCTGCTCAAGCAGTATGGCACGAGTGATGCCGAGATTGCCGCGCTGACCGGCTCGGACGAGCGCTTTGTTCGCGCTTACCGCAAGGGTCTGGGCGTGGTCCCCAGCATGAAGACGGTCGACACCTGCGCCGCCGAGTTCTCGAGTGCCACGGAATACCACTACAAGACCTACGAGAACATTTACCGCACGAGCCCGGTCGCCAAGAAGTGCGTTGCCCCCGACGAGACCACGCCCGCGAACAAGCCCAAGGCGATGATTCTGGGCGCCGGCCCCAACCGTATCGGCCAAGGTATCGAGTTTGACTACTGCTGCGTGCATGCGAGCTATGCGTTGGCTGCCCGCGGCTTTGAGACCATCATGGTCAACTGCAACCCCGAGACCGTTTCGACCGACTATGACACGTCCGACCGCCTGTACTTTGAGCCGCTCACCTACGAGGACGTCATGGACGTTATCGATGTTGAGCGCCCCGACGGCGTCGTGGTGACGCTCGGCGGCCAGACCCCGCTTAAGCTGGCGCGCATGCTCGAGGAGAGCGGCGTTAACATCATGGGTACCAAGCCCGACGCCATCGATTTTGCCGAGGACCGCGAGCGTTTTGCCGCTTTGCTCGATAAGCTGGGCATTATGTACCCGCCGGCGGGCCAGGCCACCTCGTTTGAGGAGGCCGAGGCCGTTGCCGCGCACATTGGCTACCCGCTGCTGGTGCGTCCGAGCTATGTGCTGGGCGGCCGCGGCATGATGATCGCCTACGATGCCGAGCATCTGCGCGAATACATGGCCGAGGCTGCGCGCATTAGCCCCGACTACCCGGTGTATCTGGATCGCTTCCTGGAGGGTGCGATCGAGTCCGATGTCGACGCCCTGTGCGATGGCGAAGAGGTCTACATCGGCGGTATCTTGGAGCATATCGAGGAGGCCGGTATTCACTCCGGCGACTCCGCGACGTGCATTCCGCCGTTTAGCTTTAGCGAGAGCCTGCAGGCGAAGCTCCGCGAGACCACGCGCCGCATCGCGATGGCGCTGGGAGTCCGCGGCCTGGTCAACGTGCAGTACGCCATTAAGGGCGAGACCGTCTACGTGATCGAGGCCAACCCGCGCGCCAGCCGTACCGTGCCGTTTATCTCCAAGGCTACCGGCGTGCCGCTGGCCAAGTGCGCGGCGCGCATCATGGCGGGCGATTCCATCGCGAGCCTGGGCCTGCCGAGCGACGAGCGTCAGTTGGACTGGTTCTGCATGAAGGAAGCCGTTATGCCCTGGGGTCGTTTCCCGGGAGCCGACGTTATCCTGGGGCCCGAGATGAAGTCGACGGGCGAGGTCATGGGTATCGCCAAGAGCTATCCCGAGGCATATGCCAAGACGCAGCTGGCGATTGACTACAAGCTGCCCGACCCGAGCTGTGGCAAGGTGTTCATCAGTGTGTGCGACCGCGACAAGCGTCATATCCTTTCGGTCGCGCGTATCTTGCGCTACCTGGGCTTTGACATCTGCTCCACCGAGGGTACGGCGCGCGTACTGCGTGGAGGCAACGTGACGTGCGAGGTTGTGGAAAAGATCAGCGGCTCGCACGACGGCGAGCGTCCCAACATCGGCGACCTCATCGCCGATGGCAAGATCGCGGTGATTATCAACACGCCGTACGGTCCGGGTTCGCGTGGTGATGGCTACCTGCTACGTACCGAGGCCGTGCGCCGCGGCGTGACTTGCGTGACCGCGATGTCTGCGGCCAACACGTACGTGAGTGCCATCGAGGCGGTGCGCGAGGACCAGCGGGGTCACGGCAGCGCCAACGACATGGGCATGGACGTCATCGCCCTGCAGGACCTGCCGCAGCACACGGTGTAGATTGAGCTGTCCGGCCGGGGCGGAGGGGGCTGAGTTTCCCCCTTCGCTCCGGCTGCAAGCAGAGTCGCTCAGTGGGAAACTCAGCCCCCTC
>CABJEP010000013.1:0-26951 GCA_902364645.1 Coriobacteriaceae bacterium
GCCGCCAGCGTTCATCCTGAGCCAGGATCGAACTCTCCGTCCAAAATGTATGGGCTTCGAGCCCGTCCGGTCCTCACAACTATTAGCTGATCGGTTCCGTTCGATTCATATGGTTTTAGTATAGGAAAAGGAATTTCTCGGGGCCGCCTCTCGGCGGCCTTGCGAAAAACAAATCCAAGTTAGACCATTTCAAATGGTTCGATGTCTGCCCGGATGCGACACATCTGGTGTGTCCATCCTCGCAGTATCCGGTTCTCAAGGTGCACGCCTGGCGGCTGATCCGGTCCGACCGGGCCGCGCGGCAAGGAGATATATTGCCAGACCGCGAAGCCGTGTGGGACGTCAATTCCACTCTTCACAAGTCCTACACAATCTATGGCTTTCTATATAGGAAGTAGAAAGTCGAGTGCAGCAAGACCGCACGTATCAGATGATGACCCTTCGGTTAAGAGATATATAGAGATCGGTCACCTGTAAGTGCTTATCTACCCGCGCTTTTAGCTATGTAAACCAGCGCTTTCGATAAAAAAAGAGGGAGTGCCGCGCACAGTGCGACACTCCCCTAGCGATTCAACAGAATCTATTAGGCCTCGAGGGCCTTCTTGGCAATGGCAGCCAGCTCGTTGAAGGACTCGATGTCCTCGTAAGCCATCTGAGCCAGGACCTTACGGTCGAGCTCGATGCCGGCAACCTTCAGGCCGTGCATGAACTGAGAGTAAGAGATGTCGTTCAGGCGAGCAGCAGCGTTGATACGGGTGATCCAGAGAGAACGGATCTCGCGCTTCTTGTTGCGGCGATCACGATACTGATACTGCAGGGAGTGCTGGACCTGCTCTTTAGCATGCTTGTAAGTACGCGAAGCGGCACCGTAGTAACCCTTCGCACGGTGCATAACGGTACGGCGCTTCTTCTTGGCGGCAACAGCGCGCTTAATACGTGCCATGTTCTATCAACTCCTAGACGGTAAAACGAAAAACGGGAACGCGAACTTAGGCGAGACGCGACTTGATGACCTTGCGGTCGGCAGCGGCGATCTCGGTCTCCTGACGGAAGCCACGCTTACGCTTGGTGGACTTCTTGCTCAGGATGTGGCTCTTGAAAGCCTTGGCGCGCATAAGCTTGCCGGTACCAGTCTTGCGGAAACGCTTCTTGGTGCCGCTGTGGGACTTCATCTTAGGCATGAAATACTCCTTAATCGGTTACAGAACACTAGTTACTTGGTATCGCTTGCCGCTTTATCCTCATCGAAGGCGCCCTTAATCGGGGCGAGCAGCATAAGCATGTTACGGCCTTCCATCTTAGGCTTGGACTCGACCGTAGCGTAAGGCTTGAGATCCTCGGCGAGACGCTCGAGAACGTTAAGACCCTGCTCCGGGTGAGCCATCTCACGGCCGCGGAACATGATGGTGATCTTAACGCGTGCGCCCTTCTTGAGGAAACGCAGAACATGGCCCTTCTTGGTCTCGTAATCGCCAACGTCAATCTTGGGTCGGAACTTCATTTCCTTGACCTCGACCTTGGACTGGTTCTTACGAGCGGCCTTGGCCTTCATGGCCTGCTGGTACTTGAACTTACCGTAGTCCATGACCTTGCAGACCGGCGGCTCCGCGTTGGGAGCGATCTCGACCAGGTCGAGACCCTGATCGTCAGCGACGCGCTGGGCATCGCGGATGGCGAACAGGCCGAGCTGAGAGCCATCGACGCCAATCAAACGGCACGAAGATGCAGTGATCTCGTCGTTGATGCGGGTGTCATCAGACTTAGCTATTTTCCCTACCTCCATTCATAAAAAAATAACCCGGCGCTTCTTTGCAACCAGGTCGTACACATAGACATCCTCAATATGAGGAAGGGAATCTAAGTTGTATGACCAGTCAGCTGCTCATTGGCGCCAAAAGGTGGGAACCCTCGGGTTCCTCTTTAGGGCATTGCGGGAACAACGCCTTGCGAATAATAACACGTACAGCGCGTTATCACATTACGTACACGAAAAAGGGACCTTGACCCCCTTGAACGCTCGCTTGCATGTATGGTGCTCGAGGCGAGACTCGAAGGGCCTTCGCTTCGCGAAGCCCCGGGCTTCGGGCGCGTGGCGCCCTCGCCACGCTCCGCTACAAACAGGCCACAGGCCTGTTTGCTTAACGCTTCGCGCGCTCACGCGAGTTCGGCACGAAAAAGGGGGCCGCAACCCCCTTGAACGCTCACTTGCATGTATGGTGCCCGAGGCGAGACTCGAACTCGCACGTTGTTGCCAACGGTGGATTTTGAGTCCACTGCGTCTGCCAATTCCGCCACTCGGGCACGCAATGCGTGAGTTAGTTTATCACAGCTTTCTACCGATTAGTCCGAAAATGGAACTTCGAGCATTTCGATGAGTTCGACCGTGCGGAGCATCTCGCGCCGACGGCATCCGCGACCGTCGACCGAAGCCTCACCCATCTGGTTGTCGTAAGGGTCCTCGCGCATGCCGTCGAAAGAGGGCTCAAACTCTGCCTGGAATCGATTGTTGGCCACCATACGCCACGGGTCGAGATTGCCAAAGTAGTGACGGCGGCGCCACTCCTCCCCCATCCTGCGAGCAGAAGATCCAAATGACACGTCGGCGTTGAGCCATCCGGTCTGCGGCGTATAGAACTCTGCCCAGTCGTGCGACCCCACCGAATCGGGCGCAACATACAGGCCGCTCTGCCAACGGGCAGGCACGCCCGCGATACGGCACATGGTGATAAACGTGAGCGCCATAACGCCGCAATCGCCGCGGAGCGAATGCGCGCAGTCATCGGCAATAGGTCCCAAAAGCAAGTACGGCGGCTGATAGCGATAGTCGATGTACTGCGTCAGGTAATCATAGATAGCACGGGCGCGATCGAGCGGATCCTCGAGCCCGTCAATGACACGGGCTGTCAGCTGCTGTAGATACGGCGTGAATGCAATGCGCGGACGGTCCTCGGAGGTGTCCACGGGCAGTGGCGCGTCCATGCAAGGATGCACCGGAAGCGCACCCCCATAGACATCACGATAAGCGGCATCAATTTGATAGCGATAGGTCACCGAGAATGAGCGCTCACTCGAAGAAGACCACGAGGAGGTACGCGCCGAAGCATTCGCGGGGGCAACAGCACCCTCCGGCGTCATATCGAGAACCTCGATATGAGACTGTTGACGACAGGCGGCGGCAACGGGTAGCCACGCGCGAACGGTCTCCCCTTCCAGAGCGCCGGGGACAGACACGGACGCTTTAAGCGTAATGACGCGAGCCAATCCGTTTTGTGACTCCATCTCCTTGAGCATCTCGTTGCGCAGTGCTATTCCGTCCGTAGAATCGGGCCGCATGCCGGGAACCTCTTTGGGATATACGCGAAGCGAATCGAGGAAGTTGTCGAGAACGAACAGTTCGCCATCGATAAAGCGCCAGTCAATACGCTTACGATTAATCAGGTCATCAAACTGCTCTTCGGTAAACTCTGGCCACTCCTCGCGAATCATCGCAATAGCCTGGTCGCGCGACACCGAAAAATGAAGCGGCGTCTCGAGCATGCGATACCGCTCGGCACGAACACAAGCAGCCAGCGAAGGCTCGGGGTTCTGCTCCAAAAGGCGATCGCAGGCAGCAACAGCCTGCGTCAAATACCCGGCATCCTTAAGACGAAGAATCTCGGGCGGCAGTCCAACATCGAGATGACGAAAGTCATCACAGCAAACATCAGCAGAGCAACCAACTGGACCCTCGTCAATAACCTTCCCATCCGAAGGCAGCACATTAATAACAGCCATACCAAAACTCCAAGTCACTAGAACGCTTGAAGCCCATTGTAGCGAGATAAAAAGAAAGCCCCAACAAGGGAGCCATCAACACCGCTGAACGGTAGTCAAATAAATAACTCAGCCTCGTAACCCTGCGGCGTTAAACGAAGGAAGCCCCGTCCCCCGGAGCTGTTTTCTTGGCGCGACTTCTGGCAAAGCCAGGTGAGCGCAAAGGAAACAGTGTAGGGGGACGGGGCTTCCGGCGGGAAGTTTAGCGACGCTTACGCCTTGTTGACGGAGCCAAACTCCTCCATGAGCTCCTTGGTGCGGGCAACGATGTTGTCGCGACCAGGCTTGAGGAGCTTGCGGGGGTCAAAGCCCTTGCCCTGCTGATCCTTGCCAGCCTCGATGTACTCGCGGACGCCCTTGGCGAAGACGAGCTGCAGGTCGGTGTTGACGTTGATCTTGGAGATGCCCAGGGAGATGGCCTTCTTGATCTGATCCTCGGGGATGCCGGTGCCACCGTGCAGAACGAGGGGCAGGTCACCGGTCTGGGCCTTAATCTCGCCCAGACGCTCGAAGGAAAGACCAGCCCAGTCGGCGGGGTACACGCCGTGGATGTTGCCGATGCCGCAGGCGAGGAAGTCGACACCCAGGTCAGCGATCTGCTTGCACTCAGCAGGATCAGCGAGCTCGCCGCTGGAGGTCACGCCGTCCTCGGTGCCGCCGATGCCGCCGACCTCGGCCTCGATGGACATGCCCTTGGAGTGGGCAAACTCAACGAGCTCCTTGGTGCGGTCGAGGTTAAGCTGGAAGGTCTCCTCGTGAGAGCCGTCATACATGATGGACGTGAAGCCGGCCTCGATGCACTTGAAGCAGTCCTCGTAAGAACCGTGATCGAGGTGAAGGGCGACGGGAACGGTAACGCCCGTGGCCTCGACGGCAGCCTTGACCATGTCGGCGCAGACCTTGAAACCGCCCATCCACTTAGCGGCACCAGCGGTGCACTGAAGGATCAGCGGAGACTTGGCCTCCTCGGCGGCCTGGAGAATAGCCAGGGTCCACTCGAGGTTGTTGGTGTTGAAGGCACCAAGACCGTACTTGCCGGCCTCGGCCTTCTTGAGCATGTCTGCTGCGTTGACGAGCATAAAAGAAACCTCCTGTAAGGTTGCTCCGATAACGCCTGAGATTTTACCACGGCGCACCCGAGCATAAACGTTCGTTTGTTCACGAATATCGTCCAAACAGACTTTTTTGACCGTTTGCCCTACGAAATCGACCCGTTGGGGAAAAATAGCTTGACGTTTGGACGCTTCTCGTGCTTCAAAAGCCGACTATTAAGCTAAATCTGCATGAAAGGGTTCTGCATGAGCTCGCGTGCCATGGTGGTCGAATCGCCATGACCGGTTAGGCAAACGGTATCGGGCGGGAGAAGCCGGGCGAGCTTGGAGAGCGAGCGCAGAATTGCCGCCTCGTCTCCTCCAGAAAGATCGGTGCGGCCGTGCCCACCCGGAAACAGGGTGTCGCCCACAAAGGCAATGTTCCCCTGCTCGGTGGCAGCAAACAAGACGATCCCGCCCGGCGTATGCCCTGGCGTCTCGATCACCTGCAGGTAGATATCGCCCACCTCGATAGCATCTCCCTCGGCGAGCAGGCGCGTCGGCTCCCCGGGGTCAGGCGTCTCAATGCCCCACATAGCTCGCTGTTCCTCGATGTTCGCATGCGGCACCGCCACATCCTTAGCACACAGCTCATACTGGCAGCCCTCGCCAACGGTGGTTCGCACGCCTGCAACACCACCAACATGATCGGCATGGCCATGAGTGCATACGGCGCCAAACACGCGTACGCCGGGATGCTCGGCTCGAATATGCTCCACCAGGCGTTCGCCTTCCCATGCGGGATCGATAATCACGCACTCTTTGTCCGAAATAACAGCATAGCTATTGGTCTGAATGGGACCGTTTACGAGCGTCTCGATCTCGACCGATCCCTTGGGAGTTAAATCCAAGGACACAGCACTCATGTCCCTCTCCTCTCTATAGAACTCGAGGCATCAAACGATGCCTCGAGTGTAGCGAATATCGATAATGTGACACGTTCGTCGCGACTAAACGCGGCGCTTAAGCTGGGCTCCACCCTCACCGGGCATCAGGCGGCGCGCGTCGTAGACCGAGTCAACGCTGCTGATGGAGGCCAGCAGCGGATCCAGACCACTCGCGTCCGAGATCTCGACCATAAAGCGCAGGGTTGCAATACCCTCGCGGTTGGTCGACGTGGCGGCAGAAAGGATATTGCCGCCCGCATCGCCAATGGCAATGGTGACATCCTTGAGAAGGCCCATGCGGTCCAGGCACTCGACCACGATCTCGACCTGGAAGAGGGTGTCGGCAGCGCCGTCCCACTCCACTTCGATCATGCGCTCGGGATGCTCCATAAGACCCTTGACGTTGGGGCAGTTGGCGCGATGCACCGAAACGCCACGACCGCGCGTGATGAAGCCGACGATGTCGTCGCCCGTCACGGGGTTGCAGCAATGAGCCAGACGGACTAGCAGGCCGCTGTTACTCTCGCCCTTGACGATAATGCCGTTACTGGCGCTCTTGCCGCGCTTTTGCGGCTTGCGGTTGGAGCCGCGAGCAGGCTGTTTCACGACCTCGGCGATAGCCTCGGCCTTGGTGAGCTGTTCCTCGGGCTTGGGGTCCAAGATTTGCTCGACCTTATTGCCCACAGCGCGCGGGGCAACCTTGCCGGCGCCGACGGCGGCAAACAGGTCCTCGAGCTGCTTGAAGTTAAACTGCTCCGCCACGGCGTTGAGCGCACGCGTCGAACGCGGCGTAGAAATGCCATAGCCACGCTTACGCAGGTCCTTGGCCAGCATATCGCGACCAGCAGCAGCGTCATCGTCTTTGGTCGCGGCGGCAAAATAGCGGCGGATCTTTGACTTGGCGGAAGGTGTCTTAACGATCTTGAGCCAATCACGCGACGGCTTGGAACTCTTGTTAGTCAGAATCTCGACACGGTCACCCGTCTTAATCTCGTGCGTGAGCGGAGCCACCGCACCGTTGATTTTGGCACCGACGCAATGGTTTCCCACCTCGGTGTGAACGGCGTAGGCAAAGTCGAGCGGCGTGGAGCCGGCACGAAGCGCCATGACCTCGCCCTTGGGCGTAAAGACAAAAATCTCCTGGTCAAACAGGTCGACCTTCAGCGAATGCAGGTATTCCTTGGCGTCGGTAATCTCATCAGACGCAGCCCAATCGAGCGAATGTTTGAGCCAGTTAATCTGGTCGTCCAGACGCTGGGCATCATTGGTCTTAGACGCAGACGATCCGCCCGACTTCTTATATAGCCAGTGGGCGGCAATGCCGTACTCGGCCTGCTCATGCATCTCGTAGGTTCGAATCTGAATCTCGAGCGGGCGAGCCGTGGGGCCGATGACCGTCGTGTGGAGCGACTGGTAGTTATTGACCTTGGGCATGGCGATATAGTCTTTAAAGCGACCGGGCATGGGGTGCCACAGCGTGTGCACCGCGCCGAGCGTGGAGTAGCAATCGCGCACCGAATGCGTGATGACGCGCAGTGCCACCAGGTCGTAGATCTCGGAGAATTCCTTGCCCTTGCGCTTCATCTTTTGATAGATGGACCAATAGTGCTTGGAACGGCCGTTGATCTGGAAGTCTTCCAGGCCAATGCGGTTGAGCTCGTCGGTGAGCGTCTTGATGGTCTCGGCCAGATAGCGCTCACGGACCTCGCGCGACTCCGCCACCATGCGTGCGATGCGCTGGTAGGCATCGGGTTCCAGGTAGAAGAAGGACAGGTCCTCGAGCTCCCATTTAATGGAGCTCATGCCCAGGCGGTCGGCCAGGGGCGCGTACACGTCCATAGTCTCGCGAGCCTTAAACAGGCGACGGTCCTCACGCAGGGCGGCAAGGGTGCGCATGTTGTGCAGACGATCGGCAAGCTTAACGATAATGACGCGGATGTCCTTGGACATGGCGAGGAACATCTTGCGCAGCGTGAGGGCCTGCTTCTCGTCCATGCTGTCGACTTCGATGTTGGTGAGCTTGGTCACGCCATCGACGAGCTCGGCCACCGTATCGCCAAACAGGCCGGAAACATCGGCAAGCGAGGTCTCGGTATCCTCGACGGTATCGTGCAGCAGCGCGGCGCACACCACGTCACAGTCCATCTTGAGGTCGGCCAAAATGATGGCCACCTCAACGGGATGGTTAATGTACATCTCGCCCGAGCGGCGCTTTTGGTTGCAGTGCTTCTCGGCAGCAAAGCAGTAGGCCTGTTCAACCTTGGAGAAGTCGTCCTCATTCATATATTTGAGGCACAGGCGCTCCAGCTTGTCGTAGCTGTCCGCCATAATCTCGGGCGGCAGCTCATCGGCATGCTTATAGTGCTCCATCTCCGAGAACGGCTGGAGGGTGGAATCATGGGCGGTACGGGCTGCGGCATCCATCGAGGTTCCCTTCCCCTAGGCCCGCGGTACGATCGGGCGGTTAACTTTGGCTAGCATATCAGAAGCGCACGAATCGAGCGCCCAACTCCGGAAAGCCGAGAACTCCATGCGCGAGCGCAAGCCCTCCAAATAGCGAATTGACCTGCTCAATTGCACGCGGCCGGGGTTTTCGGCCATCACGATGCGGCGCGTGTCGCCAAGCCCCGAAACGCGGCAGAAACCAAGCTCTTCGAAGATTCCCAGGCCGCTTGCCACCGAACGTTCGTCGACCGGGGTGCGGGCATCGATGGCAAGGCACATCTGCGCGATGTCGATATCGCTTGCGCAGAATGAATCATCCCCGGTCTTACCGCGGTTGGAGCGCCACATGGTCTGCAGCGCGCGATAGAGTGTGACGAGTTCGTCGCGCTCGGGTGCGTAGCAGTCGAGCAGGCGCTCGTTGATGCGGGCGTCACGCGACGAATAGAGCAGGTGGATCACGGCGGGCTGTCCGTCACGACCGGCACGCCCGCTCATCTGGTTGAACTCAATGGCGCCAAACGGCATGTGGTAGAGCACGACATGGCGGATATCGGGCAGGTTGACGCCCTCACCGAAAGCCGAAGTTGAAACGATGCAGCTGAGGCTTCCGTCTCGGAATGCTTCCTCCACGCGGCGGCGATCGGAGCGCGCAAGCCCCGCGTTATAGAACGCGATATGGGTTGCGTAATCGGGCACACGCTTGCGCAACGTCTTGGCGAGCGCCACGGACTGGTCGCGCGAATTGACGTAAATGACGGTCTTCTCCCCCGTCGCCACGATCGACACCAAACGGTTCTCGCGGCTCGCAAGGTCGCGGTCGTCCTCGAGATGCAGGTTCTCGCGCACCGTCTCGTCGACCACCGTGCGAGTAATCGGCAGCATGCGGGCAAGCTCGGCCACGACCGGAGCCGTCGCGGTGGCCGTCGCAGCCATAACAACCGGGTCGCCCAGGGCTTTGAGGATATCGGGCATGTCGAGATAGGCGCTGCGGTCGCCGCCCTTGGCAAGGCCGGCGTGGTGCGCCTCATCGATAACGACAAAGCCGATGCGGCCCGAACGCGCGAAGCGGTCACGGTGGATAGATAGGAACTCGGGCGTCGTGAGCACGATACCGGTGCGGCCCGAAGCTAGGCCGGCGAACACGTCATCGCGTGCGGCCTCCACGGTCTCGCCGGTCAGCACGCCAACGCCAATGCCAAGCGCTGCCATCGTCGACGAGAGGTGATAGGCCTGGTCGGCAACAAGCGCGCGCAGCGGATAGACAAAGATGCTCGCACGCCCGCGAAGGACCGCCTCGCGCGCGGCATGCACATGGAAGATGAGCGACTTGCCGCGCCCCGTTCCCATAACGGCCAGAACACTTTGGTGGTCGGCCAAGGCATCGAGCGCCTCAGCCTGCGCGCGGTGCGGCTGGTTCGATCCGATAAAGCTATGGATAAGCGAGCGCGTGAGCTCGGTATAGGAAAGCTGGGCGAGCGTCTCGCGCTTACGCGACTCCAGGCGCAGGCCGGAATCCGCCGGCTGCACTCCACGACGAAGCTCGCATGCCGGATCGTCGACGCTGGGCAGCGTGGTATCGCGGACCAAGACATCCTTGATCATGAGCTTGGGCTTCACACGCCCCTGCCAATGCTCGGCAACGGCCTCGAACACCAAGTCGACAGCGCTATCGCAGTTGATGAGCTTATCGATTTGCGGCACGCGGAACATAATGGCCGGCACACTCGCGGCGCCATCGGTCGCCACAAAGCGCATGTGCTCGCCGGTTTTGCCCACCACGGCGCGGTCGCACATCGTCACGCCCTCGGCAGCCAGCAGCGGCACCTTGTTGCCCTGGCCAAACGGCTCAAGGCGGGAGATCTGCTCGATGGTCTCGATATTCAGCTCGGAAAGGTCGACGGTGGCGGCGACCTCGTCGGTGTCTTCAAAGTCCTCGGAGGGAAGCTCGGACAGCACGGCGGAAAGGCGGCGGCGGAACTCATCGAGCTTGGATGCCTCGATGGTCACACCCACCGCACCGGCATGTCCGCCGCGACGAATCAGCAGGTCGGAACAGCGCTCGACGGCGTCAAACAGGTTAACTTTGCCCACCGAGCGACCAGAGCCGCGCGCGATACCGTCCTCGATCGAGAACAGCAGCGCCGGCACGTGATAGCGGTTGGTCAGACGGCTTGCCACGATGCCCTTGACGCCCTCGTGCCAGCCCTCGCCACCCACGACGATTGCGCGTCCGCCGTCATAGGTCTTCTCAACCTTTGCCATGGCATCGCGCGTGAGCTCCGCCTCGATCTCACGGCGCTGGCGGTTGATTTCCTCGAGCTCAGCCGCCAGTGCGCTTGCTTCGATGGGATCGCGGGCAAGCAGCAGGTCGAGCGCCAGCTTGGGATCGGCCATGCGACCGGCAGCGTTTAAGCGGGGAATGAGCGAGAACGATAGGCCATCCGCCGTAATGCTCGAAAGGTCCGCCTTGGCGAGCGCGGCAAGCGCGATATAGCCGGGACGAGCGGTTACGCGCATCTGCTGGATGCCCTCGGCAACCAGCGCGCGGTTCTCGGGCGTGAGCGGCATCATGTCGGACACGGTGCCCAGCGCCGCGACCTCGATTAGCGAACGCCAATACGACGGCTTGCCCAAGCGCTCACCCAGGACTTGCACCAGCTTGAGCGCCACGCCGGCACCGGCAAGCTCACGCGAAGGCCCCTCGTCCTCGAGCTTAGGGTCGGTCAGGGGCACGCCCTGCGGCACCTGATCGGAGGGCTCGTGATGGTCCGTGACCACCAAATCGATCCCCAGGCTCTCCAGATAGGAGACCTCTTCCTTGGCGGCAATGCCGTTATCGACGGTCACGATCAGCTGGGGGCGAGCGAGCTCGTTAACGCGGTCGAGCGCCGCGCGCGAAAGACCGTAGCCCTCGTCAAAGCGATGCGGAATAAACGGCGTGACATCGGCGCCAAACGTGCGCAGTGCCTCGGTCAACAGGCAGGTCGACGTAATACCGTCAACGTCAAAATCACCAAAGACCGCGATGTGCTCGTGGTTGCGAATAGCACGCTCGACGCGGTCGGCAACGACCGACATGCCCGGGATAATGAGTGGGTCGGCCCAGTCGCGATCGAGCGAAGGCGTCAAAAACAGCTGGCCTTCCTCGATGGATGTAATGCCGTGCGCAACCATAATGCGCGCCACCAGCCCGGGTATGCCCAAGCCAGTCGAAAGCTCCTTTTCGAGCTCGGGGTTTTGCTGAGCAACCGCCCAGCGATGCGTCGTCTTAAGCGATGACATAGGCGCCCACCCCCGATAGGGGCAGGTCGCCGCGATACCTCTCACGGTTCATAGCGATGAGTCCTCTGTGTATGCCCGCTTCGGCAGGCAGATCTGTTGAACGAATTTATTATACCGTGCGGCGCGGACGCAAATCGCCGCAGCACGCCGCGGTTTCGGTAAACGATGCCGGTAATAGCCTCGAAATATTCGAGCGTTTCTGACGCACGGACGCATG
Organism: Coriobacteriaceae bacterium; assembly: GCA_902364645.1. Lineage (GTDB taxonomy): Bacteria > Actinomycetota > Coriobacteriia > Coriobacteriales > Coriobacteriaceae > Collinsella. The sequence continues at coordinate 11,736 of CABJEP010000013.1, forward strand.
CGAGCGTCTAGCATATCCATTCAAAACGGATTCACGAGCAAAGGGAGTCGCAAGCGCATATGAAGCAATGGATTGGACTGGGCAAGTTTCTCGCGGGGCACATGCAGATCATCGTCCCAATCTGCGTGGCGCTCGGCGTGCTCTTTCCCCAGCAGATCGGCGTTCTCAAGCCCATCGTTCCCGCCTTGTTTGCCTTTATGACATTTCAAGGCGCGCTGAGCAACACCTTTCACCAGGTGGCTGAGGTGTTCCATCGTCCGCTGCACCTGGTCTTGGCGTTGCTCGTCTCGGCGGTGCTTATCCCTATCGCAGCCTATGCCATGGGGTCGTTATTCTTTGGCTCCAATCCCAACCTGGTCTGCGGCATCGTGCTCGAGTACAGCGTACCCGTGGCAGTCACTGCCTTTATGTGGATCAGCATGTTCGGCGGCAACGGCCCGCTCGCGCTCACCATCATCCTGACGTCCTCGGTCATCTCACCTGTGACGATTCCTCTCACGCTCAAGCTCCTGCTGGGCGCCACCGTCTCGATCGACGTGCCGAGCATGATGCAGAATATGGCCTTTATGATCGCCATACCCGCCGTGCTCGGTATCGTCATGAACGAACTCACGCGCGGCTGGGGCCACGAGAAACTCTCCCCCGCGCTCTCGCCCGCCTGCAAGTTCATGATGATGGGCGTTATCGCCTCCAACTCCACCGCCATGAGCGAGTACGTGCTGCACATGAATGTTGAGCGCTTGGAAGTCGCTCTCTTTATCCTGGTGTTCGCCATCAGCGGCTTTATCGTCGGCGTCTTGATCGCCCGGGCCCTGCATCTGCCGTATAGCGAGACGACCACCATGTGCTTTACCTGCGGCATGCGCAATATCTCTTCGGGCGCCGTCATCGCCACGCAGTACTTTCCGGGCGAAGTCGTGTTCCCCGTCATGTGCGGAACATTGTTTCAGCAGGTGCTGGCCTCGCTTATCGGGCATCTTTTTGAGCGTCTGACCGGCGAGGAGCGCGCCGCCCAGCGCAAGCGGGTCGAGGCCGGTCGCGACGCCATGACACGCTAGCTTGACCGCGTTGTTCGCGCACCGCCTTGTCACCCCAGCATCTTAGGATAAACGCGCGAGCTATGTGGACTACGCCTCTAACGGCACGATCTTGGTGCCATGCAGCTCGGAGACGCCAAGCGCTGCCGCTACGGCGTCTCGGTTGGCCGTGGTAATGCCGCCGCCGGGAAGGATGGTCACACGGCCGGCCGCATACTCGACAAGACGCGACAGGTGCTCCAGGTTGTCCTCAATCGGCGTGCCGGCCGCACCACCGTGCGTCAGGATGCGCGCAACGCCGCACTCGACAAGCGTGTCGATGGCATCGAGCTGAGCCTCGGGCGCAAGCTGGTCAAATGCCATATGGAAGGTAATGTCGACAGGCTCGCGCTTGCACTCCTCGACTGCACATCCCGCAGCCATTACAAGAGCGCCGAGTGTGAGCTCGTCGAGTGCCCATCCGCCAGCACAAGGCTTGCAGCAGCCAAAGACCAGACCATCGACGCCGGCACTCACCGCAAGTCCCAGGTCCATCTCCATCATGCGCAGCTCGTCTTGGTTGTAGCAAAAGTCGCCGCCGCGCGGACGAATCATGCACATCACGCGCGCATCGCGCTCGTGAGCGTAATTGACCGTAGCGCTGATAACGCCGGCGGAAGGCGTGGTACCGCCAACGGCAAGGTTGTCGCACAGCTCAATGCGACCCGCCCCGGCCTTGATGGCCGCCGGCACCCGCTCAAAGTTCTCGGCACAAAACTCATACAGCATATTTAGCCTCCCGGAAAGCACTTCCATTTCCACACGGCATTGTCGCACGTTACATAGCAACCCGCACGATGGAGCAAAACCTTGACAAGGAGTCTCCCCAAGTGTCGGCACATAAGGAACGCCCCAAGTACCGACAAAAGACGAGAGTGGATAATCTCCCACTTTGAGCCCGCAAACAGGCCAAAAACGGCAGATTATCCACTCTCGCTTTGGGATGGTCGTTTACATACGTCCATCGCAGTCGAAATTGTCAGCCCGGACCCGTCTCGAGCTACGATTGGGACGCGCCCGGAACGGGCACGTCCCAAAGGGGCTGTCCCTTTGTCACAAACGCAAGGTGCTTCTTCTGCACGCGGCACTCCGTCAGGTACATGTTGATGATGACCTGATAGGGGACGCCCGTGCGGGCAGCCTCCGCCTTGAAATAGTCGATGTTCTCGCCGTCGATGTTCATGGTGACGCGGCGGCGCACCTTCCCGATGTAGGGGTTCGGGATACTATCGGAGAAGTCGACCTCGGCGGGCATCTCCACAATCTCGTCCTTGCTATTCATTTCGATACCTCCAATACTCCCGTTCCTCTGTCCTCGTCGATTTTCTCGCCGAGATTATCCTGATGGTCGAGCCGCCACGCCTCTCGCAGTGGCAGACCGTCAGCACCCGCGATTCCAAGTCCATCCCTATCGGGAAGAACCTCTCCTCGTAGTCCGAGTGCTTGCCGTCCGGCACGACGCGGGCATATGGGTCGGAGAACGCGTCGGCTGCCGCCTCGAAGCTCACACCGTGCTTCTCGGCGTTGATGGCAGCCTTGCACTCATCCCACTCGAAGTCTATGTACCCGTTCTCAATCATATTGATATTAGAAATACTCGATGCATATATGTGAAGCTCTACTCCCTAGGCGATGGAAGGGCTGAGTACCGCGCGACCAGACAGACCGGACTCCCTATACGACAACTGTTGACATCATATACTATGTGTCATATAGTAGGTGTAACACAGTATACTACGAAAGGAGGTGTGCGGATGGAGGCACAGATGAAGCGCGGCTTCCTAGAGGCCTGCGTGCTCGCGGCCGTCTCCGGCAAGGAATCCTACGGCTATCAGATCGTGAAGGACGTGCCCGTGAGCATGGGGCTCACGGAGTCCACGCTCTATCCGTTGCTCAAGCGCCTGGAGAAGGCGGGGTGTATCACGGCGCGCTCCGCCGAGCACAACGGGCGGCTGCGAAAGTACTACCGCATCACGGACGCCGGGCATGAGCGTATCGCCGAGTTCCTCGCCGAATGGCCATCCGTGCAGGAGATCTACCGTTACGTGAAGGGAGCGCACCATGACGCGCGATGAGTTCTTGAACCGGCTGGGCGAGCTTCTGGCCTGCCTGCCGGCAGATCAGGTAAAGGAAACGCAGGAGTTCTACGCGGAGGCCATCGCCGACCGTATGGAGGACGGCATGACGGAGGCCGAGGCCGTGGCCGCCATGGGCACGCCCGGTGAGGTCGCCGAGGCAACGCTCGACGACCTGCCCGCCGTGCCGCGCGCAATTGCGAGGACCAAGCGCAAGAGCACGGCGCTTCTATGGGCGCTCGCCATCGTGGGCTCTCCGGTATGGATTCCGCTGCTGCTCGCGTTCGTCGCCGTTGCCGCTGCAGTCTACATCTGCATTTGGGTTCTTGCGCTCTGCGTGTGGATCGTGGCCGCGGCATTCGGGGGCGCGGGCGTGGTGTTGGTGCTCCTGTTCGCCGTGGACGGCATCATTATCGGGCATGTTCCGTACGTTTTAACCTCGATGGGAATGGGATTCGCTTCCATCGGCGTGGCGCTCCTCGTGGGAGCCGGCGCCTGGACGGCGTCCAAGCAGATCGCGCGCCTCTCTGCCCTTTGGGCGAAGAAAGCCGTTTCGCCCTTCTGGAAAGATCGAGGCAATAAGAGCCGCAGGGGCGCTGAAGCGGCGCCGCTCACGGCATAGGAAGGAGTTCAAACATGTCCAGCGTAAAAAAGATTTACCTTGCCGTAGCGGGTGGGCTTGTTGCCACGGGGCTCGTCCTGGCTGCTATCGGATTTGTAGCCTCCGGCTTTAACCTCGCTGTGTTCAACACACAGATCGACATGCGCGATGACACCATCATTCTGGGTGGTGTTGAAATAGACGACCCGACAGGGCTTCCACTCATCGAGCAGCTTGCCGAGGTCGGCGAGGTCCATATTGGCTCTGCAACGGCTGTTTCGTCTTCTCCTCACAAATGATCGAGCCCGTAGCAGCCGTCCCCCCTTCGGGCGCACCACGACGGGCGTGAGCACGCCGCGCTCGGAGCCTTTTTGCGAGACCTTCCGTCACGCTCTTCCTGCGTGGTGAACCGGTCATCGACCGACGGGAGGCTGATGGGAATCCCTCGACTTCGGGCCAATCCCGAAAGGCCGAGGAGATGTCGAGCATGACCTCATGACGGGGATGGGCCCGGCGGCAATGCCGGGCCGCCCTTGGCAGCCGAGGCTCCCCACCCCGGCCCCGGGCAAGGGGCCGTCCCTTGCATCCCCATCCCGGTTGCGAAAGGGCCGATAAGTGGCCGCGCCTACGAGGGAATCTCCCTCGGGATGAACCGCGACACGGCCAGGCCGGCGACGGCCGCCACGCACACCGCGCCGAACACCGCCGCCGTGCCCGCGGCGGTCGCGGCGGGGGCAAGCATGCCGCACGCCGCAACCGAGACGGTGCCGCCGAAGCCCCTGAAGAACATGGCCATGGAGGTGGCGCGCCCGGCGTCCGCCGGATCGGCGCCCGTCTGGGCGGCAAGGTTGGACACGGGCATGCCGATGCCGACGCCGAGACCCAGCGCCGCCGCGACGGTGGCGCAGGAGGCGACCGCTAGCATCGGGGACATCGCAGAGAACGCCGCCGACGCCGCAAGCACGATGGCGGATGACGCCGTCGCGATGGCGCGGAGCCGCCCAGTCGCGCGGAACGCCGCGCCGGATGCATTGCTGCCGGCCATGAGGGCAAGCGTCATGGGAATGAGCACCGCGCCAGACGAGGCAGCGGCCATACCCAGCCCCTCCTGGAGGAGCCTAGGCAGATAGGAGACGCCCGCTATGAGGGCGAACTGGACGCAGAAGCCGGAGGCGAACCCCGCCACGACCTGCCCGCGTCGGAACAGCCCCATGGGGACGGTCGGGGCGGCCTTGCCCCTCTCCACGCGGGCGAGCGCGACCGCGAAGACGAGGAACAGCACGACGAGAGCCGCGAACTGCGGCGAGGCCATGGGGAAGACGCTGCCCGCCAGGCTGAAGGCGAGGACGAGGCTCAGGACGCAAAGCGAGGCGACGACGCTCCCCGAAATGTCGAAGCCAGTCGCAGGGGCCCCAGGAGCCCTGCCGGGCAGGCAGCGCCCCGACAGGAACAGGGCGACGATCGAGATGGGGAGGTTGACGACGAAGATGACGTGCCAGGATAGCCCCTGGGCGACGGCCCCGCCGATGACGGGCCCCACGACGCTCGCGATCCCGTACATGGCCGAAGCCGCCCCGAGGTACGGCCCCCTGTCCCTCGGCTCGAGCATCATCGCCGCGGCGATGAACACACCCGCCTCCAGGACGCCGCCGCCGACGCCCTGGAGCAGGCGAAACGCCGCCAGCGCCTCTATCGTCGGCGCGAGGGCGCACAGGACGGACGATGCGGCGAAGAGCGCGAGCCCCGCCACGTACACCCTCCTGAGACCGAACGAGAACGCCAGCCCTCCGCACAGGAGGGTGGACACGGTGCTCGCCACGAGGTAGGCGGTCATAGGCCAGGCATAGTGGGCCTCCCCTCCGAGCGCCGCGGCGACCGTCGGCATGGCAGTGGCCACCACGGTCGAGTCGAGCGCCGCGACGAACAAGGCGAGCATGAGGCCCGCCACGGTCGACTTACCGACCGCCCCCAGCACGGGGGCGGCCATCGGTTTTTCCTGCATATTTCTTCCTCTCTACTCAGCGCCCGCCCGCGCGGGCACCGCGGGGCATCCCCCGCGTCGAACAAAAGGAAGGACGGGTCACCCCCTGGGCCTCCTCGCCACGGGCATCCAGATCTCGCTGCGATACCCTCTCGACGAGAAGTCGCCGCGCGGGTACACCTCGAGGCTGACGTCCCCGGCGAGCTCGTAGCCCGAGGACGGGAGCCACTCGGAGAAGATTCTGCGGTAGTGCTCGGCGGTCGCGACGTCGCACGGCCCGGTACAGTCGAACACGGCCCACGTGCCGGCGGGGACGTGAATCTCGTCCGCCCAGCCGGGGGCCTCCCCCGAGGACGCCACCGCTATCCGATAGCTCAACTCCCCGCCCTCGGACACGTTGACCCCGAGAACCCCTGCGGGTCCCGAGCCGTCGGCGAGGGCGAGCAGGGCATCGATGCTCCCGGAGCGCGAGGCGCCTCCCCAGAACCTCCCGAGCTCCTCCCTCCCCTCCTCCCCCATCTGGGCGAGGAGGCCCGCCTCGGACGGCCCGCACGGAAGCGACACCCCGACGAGGCGCATGCCGCCCCATGGGACGATCCTCCACGGCAGGGGCTCGGCGCCCGTGACGGTGAGGGAGAACGAGAGCCTCGGGAAGACCGAGAGCGGGGCGCCCGGGCGCTTCGCCTCGCTGGGCGAAATCCCGAGGGCGTCCCTGAACGCTCGGTTGAACGCGGTCGGGGAGCCATAGCCGTACCGGACCGCGACATCGACGACCCGCTCGCCGCGGGACAGGTCGAGCGCGGCGCGGGAGATGCGCCGCCGGCGCACGTACTCCATGAGGCCGATGCCGGCGATATAGGAGAACATCCTCCGGAACTGTCCCTCGGTGCAAGCGGCGAGCCGCGCCGCGTGGGCGAGGTCGAGGTCGCCTTCGAGGTTCGCCTCTATGTAGTCCATCGCGTCGTTGAGGCCCTCTATCCAGCCCATCGGGTCACCATCCTTCCGAGAAGAGAGCATGGGGCAACAAGGCAGCGCAGTCCTCGCGTCCAAGGGGCGAATAATGAGAGTTTTCGATGACTGGCTCGTCGCCAGCGATCCGTCTCGATGATAGACCGTCGGCACGCGAATCCGACCCGCGAATGCCCGTTTTGCAATGTCAGGAACCTCGCTCAGGAGCACACCATGAAGGAGGACGCCCGCCGCGCCATGATGCGCGCGGCACACCCACGATGCGACAGCCGCGATCGAAAGCTAAGGAGGGACGTTAGCCACTGGGTTAGCGAGTAGCCCATTCCGTGCGCACAGCGCCAGGAACAGCGGCCCGCCCAACGACCACCTTGGACCATGGTGCCGTCACAGTAAGAGGACGGACAGCGGGCGGGCGCCAGGGCGAACAAATTGGCATGAAAAGAGGGCGGCATTGACCTTCTGGTCAATGCCGCCCTCTTTGAATGACAAGTTGTCGCCCTGGCGCCCGCGCAGCGCCGGCCGGTCCACCATTCGGTAGAACCGCGCAACTCCCTAGCCGCCCAGGTATGCCTTACGGACGTTGTCGTCGTGCAGGAGCTCTTGGCCCGTGCCGGTCATGGTGATCTTGCCGGTCTCGAGCACGTAGCCGCGCGTGGCGATCGAGAGCGCCATCTGCGCGTTCTGCTCGACCAGAAGCACCGTAGTGCCGGCCTTGTGCAGGTCCTCGACAATCTGGAAGATCTGCTCGATCAGAATCGGCGCCAGGCCCATGGAAGGCTCGTCGAGCATGAGCAGCTTGGGGTTGCTCATAAGGGCGCGCCCCATAACGAGCATCTGCTGCTCGCCGCCCGAAAGGGTGCCGGCGACCTGGCGACGGCGCTCCTTCAGGCGCGGGAACTGCTCGTAGACGCGCTCAAGGCCCGGAGCCACCGTGGACTTGGGCTGTGTATAGGCGCCCATCTCCAGGTTCTCCTCGACCGTCATCTGCAAAAAGGCGCGACGGCCCTCGGGGACCTGAGCCAGGCCCTTGCCCACCAACTTGTCGGCCGGCGTATGGGTAATGTCCTCGCCCATAAACTTGATGGAGCCGGTCTTGGAGCGCAGCAGGCCCGAGACGGTCTTAAGCGTCGTGGACTTGCCGGCGCCGTTCGCGCCGATCAGGGCGACGATCTCGCCCTCGTTGACGTTAAAGGAGATGTCCTTGATGGCGTGGATGGCGCCGTACCAGACGTTGATGTTGTAGACGGAAAGCATCGGCTCTGCCATTTAGTTCTCCCCCTTATCCTGCTTGCCCAGATACGCCTCGATAACGGCATCGTTGTTCTGGATCTCCTCGGCCGTGCCCTTGGCGATGACCTTGCCAAAGTTAAGCACGCAGATGCCCTCGCAGATATTCATGACGAGCGACATGTCGTGCTCGATGAGCATGATGGCGATGCCGAAGGTGTCGCGGATCTTGACAATGTTCTCCATAAGCTCCGCGGTCTCGGACGGATTCATACCGGCGGCAGGCTCGTCGAGCAGCAACAGCTTGGGGTTGGTGGCAAGCGCACGGACGATCTCCAGACGACGCTGGGCGCCATAAGGTAGCGAGCCGGCCTGCTCGTTTGCCAGGTGCTCCATATCAAAGATGGACAGCAGCTCCATGGCGCGCTCGTGAGCAGCTTTCTCGTGCTTCCAGTACGTCGGCAGGCGCAGCACGCCCTCAAAACCGGAGTAGCGCTCCTGATTGTGCAGACCAACCTTGACGTTGTCCTCCACCGTCATGGAGTTGAACAGGCGGATGTTTTGGAAGGTACGGGCGATACCCATGCGGTTGACCTGATAGACCGACTTGCCCGAGGTGTCCTCGCCGTCGAGCAGGATGGTGCCGTGCGTGGGCTGATACACCTTGGTGAGCAGGTTGAAGACCGTGGTCTTACCGGCACCGTTGGGGCCGATCAGACCGGCGATTTCGGTCTTGCCGATAGTCAGGCTAAAGTCGTCGACCGCCTTAAGGCCGCCAAACTCGATGCCCAGGTGAATGCACTCGAGTGCCGGGCGCTCGCCCAGGTCGCGATCGGGAACGATGGCGCCAGAAGGATACGGGACCATCTTGCCCTTGTTGAACTCAAACTTACTGGGCATCGGCTGCCACCTCCTTCTTAGGAGCAAAGCGGTCCTTGACGCGACCGAAGAACGCCTTGAGCTGCGGGTTGTTGGTAAAGATCATGACCAGGATCAGCACGATGGCGTAGATGAGCATGCGGTAGTCCGAGAACTGACGGAGCAGTTCGGGAAGCACCGTGAGCAACGCCGCCGCGATGACGGAGCCGCGCATATTGCCCAGACCACCCAGGACCACGAACACCAGGATGAGGATCGACGTGTTGAAGTCGAACTTGGTGGCGGAGAGCTGCGAGAAGTTACCGCCGAAGAGAGCTCCGGCAGCACCGGCGAGGGCAGCGGAAACCACGAAGGCGATCATGCGGTACTCAGTGACGGAGATGCCTACGGACTCGGCTGCAATCTTGTTATCGCGCACGGCCATAATGGCACGGCCGGTACGGCTGCGAACCAGGTTGAGCACGATCACGAGTGCAACCATAACCAGGATGGCACCGGCAAGGAAGGTCGAGTACGTCGACACGCCCGAGGCGCCCTGGGCGCCCTTGATGATGGCGGTACCGTCCTCGAGCAGGTGCAGATCGTCGATCGTGGAGTTACCCGTGATGTTAAAGATCACGTGCAAGCCGCGAGAATCGACGCCCACGATAAGGCAGGTGACAATCTCTTTGATGATCTCGCCAAAGGCCAAGGTCACGATGGCCAGGTAGTCACCGCTCAGGCGAAGAACCGGGATACCGATCAAAAAGCCCAGGATGGCAGCGGCGATGGCGCCGACCACGATGCTGATGACAAGACGCATCGGGTCGGAGGGGACGGCGCTCTCGAGGGCAACCGCGGTAACGATGCCCGTATAGGCACCGACACTCATAAAGCCCGCATGGCCCAGCGACAGGTCGCCCGCGATACCGACGACGAGGTTGAGCGAGATGGCCATGACGATGTAGGCCGTAATGGGAACCAGCTGACCGGCGATCATGCGCGGGATCATGTGGTTGGACTGCATAAAGAACACGATGGCAAATGCCACGATGCACATGGCGTACGTGACAAAGTCGTGACGCGTCTGCTTGTCTTTAAGGAACTTCATAACGCTCACCTACACCTTCTCGGGGACGTACTTGCCCAAGAGGCCGGCAGGCTTGACGAGCAGGACGATGATCAAAACACCAAAGACGATGGAGTTGGCAAGGCTCGTGGAAATGTAAGCCTGCGCCATCGCCTCGATGATGCCGATGAGAATGCCGCCGACAAAGGCACCGGGGATGGAGCCGATGCCACCGAAGACAGCGGCATCGAAGGCCTTGATGCCAGGCATGGCACCCGTCGTGGGCTGCAGCACCGGCGAGTAGGAGCACAGCAGCACGCCGGCGATGGCGGCAAGGGCGGAGCCGATGGCGAACGTCATCGAGATGGTGCGGTTGACGTTGATGCCCATGAGCTGAGCGGCGGCCTTGTCCTCGGACACGGCGCGCATGGCTTTGCCCATCTTGGTCTTGCCTGTAAAGAACATCAGGCCGGCCATGATAACCAGGCAGGCTACGATGGTGACGAGCGAGACGGCGCTTACGTTGAACTTGGCCAAGAACTCCGGCACCTGGAAGGTGACGAGCGAAGTGAAGTTCTTGGGTGTGGCGCCCCACAGAAGCTGCGCGGCGTTCTGCAGGAAGTAAGACACGCCGATGGCCGTGATCAGAACGGCCAGAGGGCCTGCTTGGCGCAGCGGCTTGTATGCCAGACCCTCGATGAGAACACCGAGAACCGTGCAGACCACACAAGAGAGAATTACAGATGCCCAGCCCGGGAGGCCGAGATACGACGTGGCGCAGAACGAGACATAGGCACCGACCATGATGACGTCGCCGTGAGCGAAGTTCAGCATCTTGGCGATACCGTAGACCATGGTGTAGCCCAACGCGATGATGGCGTAGACGCTGCCCATGGACAGGCCGTTGACCAGGTATTGGATAAAGACTGTCATGTTCCACATCCCCCTTTCGAATAGGTTTCCAGTTGATGTATGAAACAGGGACGTTACATCGTCCCTAGATACCAAGCAAGCAGGGAAGGCCAAAACCTCCCCTGCTTGGGATCAAAACCGCTCTATGTAAGGCGGCCTATTAGGCCTGTACGTACTTGCCGTCGGTGATGACGTACGCCGTGGGCTCCTTCTGGACCTGACCCTTATCGTTCCAGGTGAGCTTGCCGGTCAGACCGTCAACGGTAATCTTGAGCATAGCCTTGGACAGCTTCTCGGCGACCTCGGTCGGGTCGGCGTCGACACCAAGACCGGCCTCCTTGAGGGCCTCGGCCACCGCGTGCACACCGTCGTAGGCGTCAGCGGCAAACTGGTCGGGGGTATCGCCGTACTTATCCTTGTAGGCGTTGACGAAGTCGGCGTTCTTCTCGTCGTCGGCAGAGAACGGGGTCATGAGCAGCAGACCCTCGGCAAGAGAGGTGTCGAAGCCCTCAACGCCCAGGATGCCGTCCATGCCGTCGCAGCCCATCATCTTGACGTCGTAGCCCATGTCCTTGGCGTTCTTGAGCAGGACGGACGCCGGGGTGTAGTAGATCGGCGCAAAGATCATGGTGGCGCCGGCCTGCTTGGCCTTGGTCAGCTGGTTGGTAAAGCTCGTGGCGGAGTCGTCCTTAAAGGTCTCCTCGTCGACAACCTCGAGCTTGGACTCAGCGGCCTGGGCCTTAAAGGAATCTGCGATGCCCGAAGAATAGGCGTCGCCGGAGTTATAGAACAGCACGAACTTCTCGTCCGCATACTTCTGCGCCAGGAACTTGGCAGCGTTGACACCCTGGTTGGGGTCGGTGAAGCAAACCTGGAAGACGCAATCCTTGCCGTCGGTGACGTCCTCGGAGGACGCGGACGGGGTGATCATGAACGTCTTGGGGTCGTTACCGCACTCTGCGGCAACGGCAACCGACGCGCCCGTGGTGGTCGGGCCGACGAGGGCCTGCATGCCCCAGTCGAGCAGGGTGTTGAAGGCGTTGACGGCCTTCTCGCCATCGGCCTGGTCATCCTCGGCCTTGCTGGCAAGCGGCAGCTCCTTGGTCGAGAAATCCTTGCAGCCAAGCTCGACACCCTGGGTAACGGACTTGCCGTAGGACGCGTTGGCGCCGGTCAGCGGGCCGATGGTGCCGATCTTAAACGAGTCGTCGCCCGAAGCGGAACCGCTGTCGCCGCCGTTGGAGGAGCAGCCAGCCAGAATGGACATCGCCCCCAGACCTGCTGCGCTCGCGATAACGCTCCTGCGATTCATAACAGGGTTCAATGACTTACCGGTGAGGCTCGACATGCGGCTCTCCTCTCAAATCTCGTCGGGTTTCGGTTACCCGACAGGCCATCCTTCGCCGTGTTCGGCGTTCGCAAAATAGTAGACGCTTTAGTTGAGAAAAGTGACGATTATTTCAACTTTTCTTTTGTTTTGCCCATTTATCCATAAATCTGCGTATTCCTCTCGGTTTATGCAGTTTAGCCACTTTATTGTGTGAAAGTATTGTTTCCGTTCTGTTACAAGCGTCCCTGCCCTGATTAAAACAGCCTCACCAGTCGCGTTTTGTGCACAGCTAGGCGGCGATGTACTTGCCGTCCTGAATCACATAGGCCGTAGCGGGCTTTTCGACCTGGCCCTCGTCGTTCCACGTGAGCTCACCCGTCAGGCCCTCGATCTTGATCTTGCGCATGGCACGGGCAAGGTCGTCGGCAATGTCGGCACCGTCAGCCGTAATGTCGATGCCCGCTTTATCGATTGCCTCGGCAATCGCGTGGACGCAGTCATAGGCATCGGCGGCAAACTGGTTGGGCGTCTCGTCGTAGGCGTCCTTATAGGCCTTGACGAAGTCGGCGTTCTTCTCATCGTCGGCAGAGAACGGGGTCATGAGCAGCACGCCCTCGGCAAGAGAGGTATCGAAGCCCTCAACGGAGAGCAGACCGTCCATGCCGTCGGTGCCCATGAGGGTCATGTCGTAGCCCATGTCCTCGGCGTTCTTGAGCAGGACGGACGCCGGCGTGTAATAGATCGGGGCAAAGATAAGCGTGGCGCCAGCCTCCTTGGCCTTGGTGAGCTGGTTGGTAAAGCTCGTGGAAGAGTCGTCCTTAAAGGTCTCGGTATCGACGATGTCGAGCTTGGATGCCTTGGCCTGCTCGGCAAAAGCGTCGGCAACGCCCGAGCTGTACGTATCGCCGGAGTTGTAGAACAGGGCAATCTTGGCGTCTGCGTACTTCTCGGCCAAGAACTTCGCGGCACTGGCGCCCATGGTGGGATCGGTGAAGCAAACCTGAAAGACCGTGGTCTTATCCTTGGTAACGTCAAGCGACGAGGCCGAAGGCGTGACCATGAGCATATCGTCGGCAATCTCGCCCGAGACGGCGACGGCGGCACCAGTCGTGACGGGACCGACGAGCGCCTGCATGCCCCAGTCGCACAGGGTATTGAAAGCGTTGATGGCCTTCTCTCCGTCGGCGACATCGTCCTCGGACTTAAGCGAAAGCTTGAGGTCCTTGGTCGAGAAATCCTTGGCGGCAAGCTTGGCGCCCTTCTCGGCCGAGACGCCATAGGTTGCCGCGGCGCCGGTCAGAGGGCCGATGACACCGATCTTGAAGGTCTTGCCGTCATCGGCGGAGCCGCCGTCCGAGCCACCCGACGAGCAACCGGCAAGCGCGGCGGTGCTGCCGAGCGCCGCGGCACCGGCGAGAAAGCTCCTACGGCTGAGCGTGCTGTTGATGTTGAACATGGTGTCCCCCTTTTCGCTGGCCGCGGCGCGGCCGTCTTGCGGTACAGGGCAAACCTTATGGCGCAAACGTTGACAGTTTGTTACGTAAGTTCGTTTGTAGCGAGCATGTTTCCGATGTTTCCGCAGCGTTTCGGGGGTGCCGTTTTGTGCGACTCCTGTTGCCTGGCGAGCACGCGCCCTCGGTTCACGCTAGAATGCACTCAACCTTTAAGCGGTTAATCCATCCATAAGATGCACGAAGGAGCTATCTATGAGCGAACCCCTGCGCACCGTGAACGTCGGTCTGATCGGCCTGGGAACCGTCGGCGGCGGCGTGGCCCGTCTGATCAAGAGCCACCACGATGAGTACCTGGCAGCCTACGGCATCGACCTTAAGCTGACCCGCGCCTGCGCGCTTGCCTGGGAGCAGGCCGAGGCGGCAGGCATTGAGCGCGAGGCCTTTACGAGCGACTGGCACGATGTCGTCACCGACCCCGCCGTCGACATCGTCGTCGAGCTGATCGGCGGCGAGCATCCCGCAACCGAGATCTTCACCACCGCCTTCGAGAACGGCAAGCACGTCGTCTCTGCCAACAAGGCCCTGCTGGGCCGTCATGTCGAGACGCTCGCCGAGAAGGCGCGCGCGTGCGGCGTGCAGATTAAGTGCGAGGCCAGCTGCGGCGGTGGCATCCCCATCGTGAGCACACTCGAGCACGACCTGGTGGGCAACAAGATCCTGACCATCGCCGGCATCCTCAACGGCACCACCAACTATATCCTGTCGCGCATGGACGCCGAGGGCGCCGATTACGCCGACGTGCTTGCCGACGCGCAGGCCAAGGGCTATGCCGAGGCCGACCCGTCCGCCGACGTCGACGGCTTCGACGCCGCCAGCAAGACGGCCATCCTCGCCTCCATCGGCTTTGGCACCCGCGTTACCACCGACGATGTGTACCAGCAGGGTATCCGCACCATCGGCGCCGAGGACATCGCCCAGGCCCGCGAGCTCGGCTACACCATTAAGCTGCTCGGCATCGCCCGCAACACCGACGCCGGCGTCGACGTCCGCGTGCATCCCACGCTGATCCCCGCCGACCACATGCTCGCCAAGGTCAACGGCGCCATGAACGCTGTCTACGTGGTGGGTGACGCCGTGGGCGAGACCATGTTCTACGGTGCCGGCGCAGGCTCCTTCCCCACCGCGAGCGCCGTCGTGGGCGACATCCTGTCGCTCTCCGAGCAGATCAGCCGCGGCGTGGCTCCGCTGCCCGAGATTGAGCCCTATGGCCACAACCTCGCCTTTAAGCCCATGGACGAGCTCCAGACCAAGTACTATGTGCGCCTGAAGGTCGCCGACCGCGTGGGCGCCCTGTCCGAGACGGTCGACATCTTTGCCAAGCACAACATCTCGATCTCGCTCATCAACCAGGTCGAGGACGGCAAGTCGGGCGTCAGCGATGCCTGCTCGATCATCTTCCTGACGCACCGCGCGCTCGAGAAGGACGTCCAGGCTGCCGCCGCCGAGCTTGCCAGCGTCGATTGCGTGGCCGAGGTCGCCAACGTCCTGCGCATCGAGGACGTCGAGGCATGGACCGAAGGCGTCATGGCCAACTAGTCCACTACTTCGAACCTCAACGGAGCTCAACGCAAAAGGCGCGCTGCCTGCATCAACCGCAGGCAGCG
>CABJEP010000013.1:26961-71957 GCA_902364645.1 Coriobacteriaceae bacterium
CTGCATCAACCGCAGGCAGCGCGCCTTGTTCTGTTTGTAAGGGAAACTGCATCCCATAATTCCGGCTCAGAATGGGATGCACTTTCCGCAACGGGCCTCTCGCGGAAACTGCATCCCACTCTGGGCGCCCATTCCGGGATGCAGTTTCCGCAACAGGTCGCCCGCGGAAACCACATCCCGTTCCGAGCCTTCAAAGCGGGACGCGGCTTCCCCGAGAGAGTATCGACTACTTACCGTCGTCGTCCTCGGCTTCTTCTCTTGCATAGAGCTCCAGCATGCGGCGGCGGTATTCGCGCACGGCGAGCTTGGCGCGCTCCAAGCGGCGACGCTCGCGCTGGGTCAGCTCGGACGGGTCGACCTCGTCTCCATAGGTCTTATCGGCAAGCAGGTGCGCCGCGTCCACGATGCGGGCATCGATGTGGCCGCTCGCCGCCTCGGCAGAAAGACGCTCGGCAATCGTATCGAGCGTAGGCAGGCCCTCGAATACGCGACCATGGCCATGCGAAGTCAGCAGCTCGTGCTCGCGTGCGAGCAGGCTCGCCAAATCGTGGTGAGCGCGCAGGATATCGAGCGCATCGGATGGATGCTCGGCAACCTCTGCCACGGCGGCGACCGGTGCGGCGTCGACCACGCGGTAGAAGAGCTGCGCGAGCAATGGCATCAAGAACACCGTGATGGCGCCGGCGGCAACCATAACCGACGCGATGTCTTGCGACAGCGCACCCGCGTTGACGGCAACGCTCGTCACGGCAACGATGATCGGCAGCGCCGTGGTGCAGTAGAGCGCCACGGTGATGCGGCCATACGCCGAGACATCGCGCGTCGCAGGACAAATGCTCATAGAGATAAGAATGGGCACGGCACGAATAATCAACAACGCCACGATAAAGCCCGCGAGCAGCCCGGGACGCGACGCCACGGCCGTCAGGTCGATCTTTGCGCCCGATACGGTAAAGAACACCGGAATCAAAAAGCCGTAGGCCAGGCCGTCGAGCTTGGTCTCGAGCGTATGGTTGCCCTCGGGGATGATATAGCGCAGGACAAAGCCGGCGGCAAAAGAACCCAACACGATGTCGAGATCAAAGACGGCCGAGAACGCCGCGAGCGTGACCAGGATGAGCACCGTCAGGCGCACGAAGGTCTGCGACGTGGTATCGGCACGTTCCTCGACAAACGCAAAGAAGCGGCTGCCGACGCGCTTGGAGCGGCTTGGAACCACGGCCAGCAACACGCAAACCACCGCAAACAAGCCAAGGATTACGAGCGTTTGGATGCCAGTGCGGGCAGACAGCAACACCGACATAGCAAGCACGGGTCCAAGTTCGCCCCAGGTGCCATACGCGAGAATCGAGTCGCCCACACGCGTGCCAGTGAGCGAGCGCTCACGCATGATGGGCACGAGTGTGCCGAGCGCCGTCGAAGTAAGGGCAAGCGTCACGGCGATACCGTCGAAATGACTGACCGAGAACCACGGGGTAAAGCGCACGGCAAGCCAGGCGATACCAAACGTGACGACCCACGTCGCCAAGCCGTAGCGCCCCTCGACGCCCGTGATGCTCTTGGGATCGATCTCAAAGCCGGCAAGCAAGAACAAAAAGGCCAGACCGAGCTCGGACACAAGCGAGACCTCGGTATCTACATGGATGACGCCGAGCATATGAGGTCCCAGCACTGCGCCGAGCACGAGCAAAAAGACCGTCTCGGGAACGGGTTTTCCAGGAATCGCCGAGGCGATGAAGGGGCTTGCAAAGGCCACGAGCGCGATGATGGCGAGCGAAACGAATGCCATGTGATGCCTTTCTCTTGTTTGCGCTTCACTGTAGCACCCTCGCCGTCCTCAACGCGCCGCGAGCTGTCGTATCATAGTGAGGTTTACAAACATGTGGCTCAAGGCGACTGCGAGGCCCGCCCCGCAAACCGACCGCTGCCGCATACCGTACCGTACGCCCAACCGATCAGGAAGGCAGGAACCAATGGTCTCTCGTATCTACGTGGAGAAGAAACCCGGGTTCGACGTCGAGGCTCAGCAGCTCAAGGGCGAGCTGACCGAGATTCTCGGCATCAAGGGCATCGAGGCCCTGAGGATCATCAACCGCTACGACGTCGAGGGCATCGACGAGGAGCTTTTCCGCTCCTGCGTGCCGACCGTCTTTAGCGAGCCCCAGGTCGATGTGACCTACGACGAGCTCCCCGCAAGCGATGGTGCCGTCTTTGCCGTCGAATTCCTGCCTGGCCAGTTTGACCAGCGCGCCGACTCCGCCAGCGAGTGCGTGCAGCTCATCAGCCAGGGCGAGCGCCCCGCCGTGCGCTCCGCCAAGGTCTATATGATCTCGGGCACTCTGGACGAAGCCGCCCTCGAGTCCATCAAGCACTACGTGGTGAACCCCGTCGAGGCCCGCATCGCCTCACTCGACCTGCCCGAGACGCTGTACATGGAGACCCCCGAGCCCCAGCCCGTCGAAGTGCTCGACGGTTTCCGCGAACTCGACGAGGCCGGCCTTGCCGCCTTTATCTCCGAGCGCGGCCTTGCCATGGACGAGGCGGACATCGCCTTCTGCCAGCAGTACTTCCGCGATGAGGACCGCGACCCCACCATCACCGAAATCCGCGTGATCGACACCTATTGGTCCGACCACTGCCGCCACACCACCTTCGGCACCGTCTTGGACGACGTGACGATCGACGACGCCGTGGTACAGCAGGCCTTCGACCGCTACATGGAGATGCGCCACGAGCTCGGTCGCGACGCTAAGCCCGTCTGTCTCATGGACATGGGTACCATCGGCGCCAAGTACCTTAAGAAGACCGGCGTCATGACCGATGTCGACGAATCCGAGGAGATCAACGCCTGCACCGTCAAGGTGAAGGTCGATGTCGACGGCGAGGACCAGGACTGGCTGTTCCTCTTTAAGAACGAGACCCATAACCACCCGACCGAGATCGAGCCCTTCGGCGGTGCCGCCACCTGCGTGGGCGGTGCCATCCGTGACCCGCTCTCGGGCCGCAGCTATGTGTACCAGGCCATGCGCGTCACCGGCGCCGGCGACCCCACCGTCCCAGTTTCCGAGACGCTCGAGGGCAAGCTGCCACAGCGCAAGCTCGTGACCACTGCTGCCGCCGGCTACTCCAGCTACGGCAACCAGATCGGCCTTGCCACCGGTCAGGTCAACGAGCTCTATCACCCTGGCTACGTGGCCAAGCGCATGGAGGTTGGCGCCGTCGTGGGCGCTACCCCGGCAAACCACGTGCGCCGCGAATGCCCCGCCCCCACCGACAAGATCATCCTGCTGGGCGGCCGCACCGGCCGTGACGGCATCGGTGGCGCCACCGGCTCCTCCAAGACCCAGAACACCGAGTCCATCGAGACCTCGGGTGCCGAGGTCCAGAAGGGCAACGCCCCAGTCGAGCGCAAGCTGCAGCGTCTGTTCCGCCGCGGCGACGCCTGCCGTCTGATCAAGCGCTGCAACGACTTTGGCGCCGGCGGCGTCTCGGTCGCCGTGGGCGAGCTTGCCGACGGCCTGTATGTCGACCTTGACACCGTGACCAAGAAGTACGACGGCCTTGACGGCACCGAGCTCGCTATCTCCGAGTCCCAGGAGCGCATGGCCTGCGCCGTCGCCGACGATGACGTCGAGGAGTTCATGGGTTACGCCGCCGAGGAGAACCTGGAGGCAACCGTCATCGCCGAGGTTACCGCCGAGCCGCGCATGCGCATGGCCTGGAACGGCGTTGCCATCGTCGATCTGTCCCGCGAGTTCCTCAACTCCAACGGTGCGCCCAAGCACCAGGTCGCCCACGTCTGCGCCCGCAGCGTGTGGCAGCCCAGCTGGGCCGGCACCACGCTTGCCGAACGCATGACCTCGCTCGTCACCGATCTTAACGTCGCCTCCAACAAGGGCCTTTCCGAGCGCTTCGACTCCACCATCGGCGCCGCGACCGTGCTCATGCCCTTTGGTGGCAAAACGCAGCTCACTCCGAGCTCTGCCATGGTCGCCAAGTTCCCCGTGGACGGCGAGACCACCACGGCGAGCGCTATGGCATGGGGTTTCAACCCCTACCTGATGGAGGCCGACCAGTTTGCAGGCGCCTACCTGTCCGTGGTCGAGTCCATCGCCAAGCTCGTTGCCGCCGGCTTTGAGCACAAGCGCGCTTACCTCTCCTTCCAAGAGTACTTTGAGCGTCTGCGCACCGAAGCCGAGCGTTGGGGCAAGCCCATGGCAGCCGTCCTGGGTGCCCTTATGGCCCAGGTCGACCTGGGTGCCGGTGCCATCGGCGGCAAGGACTCCATGAGCGGTTCGTTTGAGGACGAGGCCGGCGAGCTCAACGTTCCGCCGACCCTGATCAGCTTCGCTGTCGCCGTGGGCAAGGCAGCCCGCGCCGTCTCCCCCGAGTTCAAGGGCCTCACGCACCGCGTCGTCCGCATCGCCCCCGCCACCTATGGCCAGGACTA
Source organism: Coriobacteriaceae bacterium (assembly GCA_902364645.1). Taxonomy (GTDB): domain Bacteria; phylum Actinomycetota; class Coriobacteriia; order Coriobacteriales; family Coriobacteriaceae; genus Collinsella. The sequence continues at coordinate 31,412 of CABJEP010000013.1, forward strand.
CCGTCCCGATGCTCAGCAGCTTCTCGCCGCATTTGACGCCGTCGAGGCGCTCACCGCCACTGGCGACGCCCTGGCCGTCTCCACGCCCGGCTATGGCTGCGGCGCCGAGAGCCTCTTTAAGATGTGCGTCGGCAACCAGATCGGTATCGAGCTTGCCGAGGATGTGGACGTGGAGAGCCTCTTCACCCCGCTCTATGGCAGCTTTATCGTCGAGCTCGCCGAGGATGCCGAGCTGCCCGAGGTCGCCGACGGCGTTGTCGTCGAGCCCCTGGGCACCACCGTCGAGGGTTATGTCATCGATACCGGCTCCGAGGTCATCGAGCTCTCCGAGCTCCAGGAGGCCTGGGAGAGCGGCATCGAGGGCGTCTTTGCCTACCGCAGCGCCGGCGAGACCGCCGAGGTCGAGACCATCGACTTCCGTGCCAAGGATATCCACGTGTACGGCGGCGCCAAGATCGCCCGCCCGCGCGTGGTAATCCCCGTGTTCCCCGGCAACAACTGCGAGTACGACAGCGCCCGCGCCTTCCGTGCCGCCGGCGCCGAGGCCGACACCTTCGTGATCAACAACCTCACGCCCGAGGCCGTCGCCGAGAGCACCCACGAGCTTGCCCGCCGCATCCGTGCAAGCCAGATCGTCATGATCCCCGGCGGCTTCTCGGGCGGCGACGAGCCCGATGGCTCCGCCAAGTTCATCACGGCGTTCTTCCGCGCTCCCGAGGTCACCGAGGCAGTCCGCGACCTGCTCAAGGCCCGCGACGGCCTGATGCTGGGTATCTGCAACGGCTTCCAGGCCCTGATCAAGCTCGGTCTGGTGCCCTACGGCGACATCGTCGACGCCACGCCCGATGCGCCCACGCTGACGTTCAACACCATCGGTCGCCATCAGAGCCGTCTGGTGCGCACCCGTATCTCGTCCAACCTGTCCCCGTGGCTGTCGCAGTGCAGCCTGGACGACCCCTACACCGTCGCCATCAGCCACGGCGAGGGCCGCTTTGTCGCCAATGACGAAGTGCTCGCCCAGCTGATCGCAAACGGCCAGGTCGCCACGCAGTACGTGGGCGAGGACGGCAAGCCGAGCATGGACCTTTCCGTCAACCCCAACGGCTCCGCACTCGCCATCGAGGGCATCACGAGCCCCGACGGCCGCGTTCTGGGCAAGATGGGCCATGCCGAGCGTCGCGGCGACAACCTGTACCGCAACGTGCCCGAGCATGTCCCTGGCGATAAGTTCATGCCGATCTTTGAGAGCGGCGTGGCCTACTTCGCCTAAACCTTTCCCATCGGGTACAATCCCTTCGGGTAACAACACCCGCCACCGGCACGCCCGGTGGCGGGTTCTTTTTTGCTTCGCGCATACAGAAAGGACATCATGGAAAGCCGCAAGCCGTATCTCGCCACCCTGCCCGGACTCATCCTGGGCTGCCTCGTCTGCTGCGCACTCTGGGGGTCGGCTTTCCCCTGCATCAAGATCGGCTACGAGCTGTTTGGCATCCCCGCGCATGATAGCGCCTCGCAGCTGCTCTTCGCAGGTTTGCGCTTTACGCTTGCCGGCGCCCTGGTTATCGTTGGGATGAGCACGGCTCAGCGCCGTCCACTCGTTCCGCAAGCCCGCGATATCAAGCCCATCTGCATCTTGTCGCTCTTCCAGACCATCGGCCAGTACTTCTTTTTCTACCTTGGTCTCTCCCATGCAAGCGCTATGTCGAGTTCCATCATTGAAGCCAGCGCCAACTTCCTCGCAATCCTCTTTGCCGCCCTGGCGTTTCGCACCGAGAAGCTCGATACGGCCAAGGTGCTTGGCTGTATGCTGGGCTTTGCCGGCGTCGCGCTCGTCAACCTTTCGGGCGCGGACGGCACCTTTGGCTTTACGCTCGACGGAGAGGGCTTTATCCTAGCCTCCACCGTCGCGGGTGCCCTTTCGACCTGCCTGATTGGCATCTTCTCGCGCGAGCACGACGGCGTCTTGCTTGCCGGGTGGCAGTTTTTAGTCGGTGGCGTGGTCCTTACCGCCATCGGGTTTTTGATGGGCGGCACGTTGTCCCCCACCGAAATCGCCCCCGCCATCGCGCTCATCATTTATATGGCACTCATTTCCGCCGTCGCGTACTCGCTGTGGTCCCGCCTGCTCGCCGTCAACCCCGTCAGCCGCGTTTCGGTCTTTGGCTTTATGAACCCGGTCTTTGGCGTGCTGTTGAGCGCACTGCTGCTCGACGAGGGCGCTGGCACGAGCCCCGTTACCGTCATCGTTGCCCTACTGTTGGTCTGCGGCGGCATCATCATCGTCAACAAACCCAAAAAGGTCTAACGAACTGCCCTTATTAGCAGAGGGGATTCATATACTTTAGTTTAATGGAGTACATCGGAGAGCCGAGGGCCGCCATGCACGCAAGCGTGTGCCCCTTTTTCTAGCGTATCTGGACGCCGGACTTCTTTTTCTCGGCCTTGACGCGGTAGAGCTCCGCGTCGGCAGCGCGAAGCAAGTCTTGCCAGGTATCGACACCATCACCGACCCGTGCGTAGCCGATGGACATCCGCAACAGATACGGAACCTCGGCACGTGCGAGCTCGTCGCTGATTGCCGCACACAGACGCACGATGTCCTGCTCCGCCGCCGCCTTTTGAAGCACCACGAACTCATCGCCGCCATAACGTGCGATAAAGCCACCAGACGCCGAGCAGACCTCTTTGAGCGTAGCAGATATGACCTGGAGGGCATGATCGCCCTCAACATGTCCATACCGGTCGTTAATCTGCTTAAAGCCGTCAGCGTCCATCATAAGCAGATATACATCTTCGGCCTGATCCACATTTGAAAAGAGCGACAGCATATAGGTCTCAAAACGGTTGCGATTGTTGAGGCCAGTCAACGGGTCGGTCGAGATCAGCTGCTCCTGATAGATGATGTAGAGCAGCAGGATGCTCAGCGTTATACCGACACAAAGGCCCGGTACCGAAAACAAAACCTGGAAGGTACCGCCCACCAGAGCGGGAACCACAAAAAAGGCGAGGGTGCGATAAATGGCCTTCGTTTGCAGGCTTTCGACTTTTCGAGCCTGAATAAAGGCATGCAAGGACGTATATATGATGTAGCAGTAGCTCACGATAGGCTGAATCATATAAAGCGCTCCGCGACGATATACGCCCTGCGCATCGATATAGAACATAGTGTGCGTCCAGTAGCTGGTAAATGCCAGCACGACCACCAATACGGTTGGCAACGTCACGATCGCAACCCTATAGCGCGCGGTCAAAAGGCGAGAGCCCTGCACTGTCTCGGAATAGAAAAACCAAATGAGGCACGCGATGGCGAACAGCGAAAACGAGACCGCGTTGGAAATCCAGTTGGCCGTGATGCCTACAGGAGTGCTCACGCCGTCCGAGAGCGTCCAGATCATATCGAAGAAAATGTAGGCAGCAGAGGTATAGCCGAGCATGCTAAACAAGAGCTGCTGGGTACTCGAGAACAAGGAGCGATGACTTCGCGCGGCAAGCCCGATAAGAACAATCATGCATAGCAGGAATATCTCAATCTTGAGTGCCTTAACCACTAGACGCCATCCCTTCAATATCCAAGTGGCCAGAATCGCCCGATTCGTGTCTGGGCAATAAACACCCCTATTCCGCAGGGGCAATGGGGATAATAGCAGAGCGCCCGAACGTCACTGCAAGACAGCTTTTGTTCGGGCACTCGAACGGCGCGAATTGCACACGCCGGCTTGATTGACTCGCGTCGACGATTACTCGCCGTCGATGTCGGTCGCGACGGCCTCCTCAATAGCCTCGACGCCTTCGGCCGACAGATCCTCTTTGCCGTGGCAGAACTTCTTATCGACCCAGCCGGTCAGAATCGGAGCCATGATTGCCGTGATGATAACGGCAGTGGCGATCTGGGCGTACGCGGTGGGTGCAAGCTCGGCGTAGCGCGGCGCGACCTCGGCGAGGGCGACCGGCGTGGTCATGGCCGTGCCGGCAATGGTGGAGCATGCCACAGCCGCCTTACCGTTGCCGCCACACAGGCGCTCGAAGGCAAAGGTAATGGGACCGACGATAAAGAGCGTGATGAGGCCCAGCAGGATGCCCGAAATGCCACCGGCGATGAAGCTCGAAAGGCTCATGGACGCACCGAGCTGAAATCCGATGACGGCAATCGCGGGATTGGCACCGGGAACCAGCAGGTTCTTGATAAACGGGAACAGGTTGCCCAAAACCATGCCAATAACGAGTGGCAAGATGGAGCCGATAATGGTGCCAATGGGAATGTTGGCGAGGCCGGAAACACCGAGGATGATCATCGTGACGGCGGGGCCGGCCGTAAAGAACAGGATACCGACGGCGCCCTGCTCGGACTCATCGCCGAACTCGCCCATGATGCCCGTATAGAGCGCCATGTTGCAAAACGTGATGCCGCCGATGATAGACACGGAGCTCAGACCCAGGAAGTTGTCGTTAAAGAAATATGCCACGCCCAGGCCGAGAGCCGCTGCGACGACCAGCTTGGGGATCAGCACGACGATGCCGGTCTTGATGGCGCCCGGCGTGGACTTAAAGCTGATGCCGGCGCCCACAAACAGCAGGATCGCGGCGACGATGGTATTGGACCCACCGCGGCAGGCAGCCGTAAAGAAGCCGCCGATCTCAAAAACCTGCGGGCAGAAGGTGTTGAGCAAAAGACCGACGATCATGGGATAGATCATGATGTCGCCCGGGATGCGCGGGACCTTGAATTTCTTTTGCTCGTTGGCGGTTGCTTCCTGTGCCATGAAACCCCCATTTTCGCTGACGGGATACAAAAGCCCACGTCACGCTTTGCTACAGTAAAGTTTGACCATGGTACCAGAAGAAATAGACCAGCTCGGTGAAAAATCCGACAAGTTGGGATGGAACGAGATTCGGCGCCCGCGACGCCACCCCTATATAAGACTCAAGACGATATAGAACACGATGCCCGAGACGCAGCACCACAACATCGATTTTGTCTTGATTGCCACCGCCACGACGCCGGCGGCCGCAATCCAGGGAACCAAGGCAGGCCAGAGTCCCGCGTCGAACGCGCCGGGGCTCACCAAGTCGTTGGCGACCAGCGCGGCAAAGGCAGCGGGCGGGATATAGCCTAGGGCCTCGGTAATGCGGGGCGACAGGGTCCGCCCGCGCAAGGCGAACGCCGGCGCGATGCGAAAGAACGCGATAGCAGCCCACGACGACAGCCACAGAACCAAGAACTCGTTAACGGGCATCGCGGGCACCTCTTCCGTCAAATACAGCATCGCACGCCAGCGCAATGGCAATGCCGACCACGACGCTTGCCGGCACGGCAATATTCACGAGGCCCAAGAACTTGCATACGGCGACGGACACCGCGCCCGAAACCGCCGCGACAACGTTGCCGCGCGACAGCCGCTGCGAAAAGAGCAGGCAGATAAAGAGCGAGGTGCAGACAAAGGCTGCAATGGCGGTGGGAACATCGACAACGGCGCCGACGATGGCGCCCATCGTACACGATACGCCCCATGTTGCGATAAGGATCACATTGAGCACAAAGGAATCGCGCGGACCCCAATCCTCCCCTTCAACCAACTTGGCAAGCGAGATGCCATATGCCTCCTCGGTAAGTGTCGCGGCAACAGCCAGCGTCTGACGCTTCGAGGCGCCCGTCAGATGCGGCGCGATCGATGCCGAGTAAAGCGCAAAGCGCGAGGAGATGGCAGCAACGCTCGCGACGATCGATGCTGCAGGCACGCCCGCCAGCCACAGGTTGCAGATCATAAACTGGCCGCTGCCCGTCACAAACGTGCCGCTCAGAGCAAAGACCATCCAGGGCTCCATTCCCGTCTGCCCCATGATCATTCCGCACGGCGCGCCTATTGCAACATAGGTAAGCATCACTGGCCAGACGATTTTAAAGATCCTAAGGACCATGCCACTCCCATTCTGGTAAGTCGTCTGCAGCGCGCCTCGCAACGCAGCAGAAATATCAACCGGTGGCAATAAAGTTCGCCTACAATTGCCACCGGATCGAAAGACACAACTTTTTAGGAAGTCATTATGACAGCTATCGATCGAGACCGGGCGCGCGCGGCCTTCAAAAGCTACACCGATGCCTACGACGCCACCAACCCACGCATCGCGCTCAAAATCGAGCATACGCACCACGTGGCCGAGGCATGCGATGCCGTAGCGCGCGAGCAGGGCTGGTCGTCAGAAGATATTGACTTGGCGCGGCTTTGCGGCCTGCTACACGATATGGGCCGCTTTGAGCAGCTGCGGCGTTGGGACACCTTTAAGGACGCCGAGAGCATGAGCCATGCAACACTGGGCGTCGAGGTCCTCTTTGGCGAGAATCCCGCCGATGCACCCGCCGTAACGAGCATCCGCGACTTTATCGATGACCCGGCAGAAGATGAGCTCATCCGAGCGAGCATTGCCTATCACAGCGATTTCCGTCTACCCGCACAGCTCGACGAGCGCACACGGAGCTTCTGCGATATCGTGCGCGATGGCGACAAGATCGACATTATGCGCACCATCGCCGACAGCACCGTCGACACCATCCTCAAAGTGGATGAGGACACGTTTCTTGCCAGCCACTTCTCGACACCGGCGCTTACCGCCTTTAACGAGCACCGCTGCGTCACGCGCGATGAGCGCGATGAGCCCGCCGACTTCTTGGTGGGGCTTATCTGCTTTATGTTTGAGCTCGTCTATCCGGCAAGCCGCGCGCTGGCGCGCGAGCAGGGCGATATCTACCGCCTGCTCGACGCGCCCTTTGGCATTACGCGGCCCTTTACCGACCCCGCCGCGCAGGCAACCTGGAGCCGCCTTAAGGACGAGCTGCGCCGCTGGCTGGCAAGCGCTTAGCACTCGAGCTGAGCCAGCAGCTCCTCAACGATCTCAACGGCATCGCCGACGACCTTGTACTGGGCGGCACCAAAGATGGGGGCATCCGGGTCCTCATTGATGGCGACAATGCACTCCGCCCCACCGATGCCGGCGAGATGCTGGATAGCACCCGAGACACCGATGCTCACGAGGAGCTTGGGCGAGACCGATACACCCGTCTGGCCAATTTGGTGGCGATACTCCAGCCAGCCGGCCTCCACCACGGGGCGCGTGCAACCAAGCTCGGCACCCAGGGCATCGGCGAGTTTTCGCATCAGGGGCAGATTCTTCTTGGAGCCGATGCCGCGGCCCACCACGACCAGACGCTCGGCGTCGGCAATCGATGCCTGCTGCCCCCACTCCTCGGCGGGAATCGAGATCTCGACACGGGCCTTAACGTCTTCCGCAAGCATCACCTGGGTGATCGTGCCGGAGCGGCCATAGTCAAACTCGGGCGCCTTAAAGATGCCGGGGCGCACCGTTGCCATCTGCGGACGGTGGTTGGGGCAAATGATGGTGGCCATCAGGTTGCCGCCAAACGCCGGGCGCGTCTGCTGCAGCAGGCCCGTTTCCGTATCCATCGAAAGCACGGTGCAGTCGGCCGTAAGGCCCGTCTGCAGGCGCACGGCAACGCCAGGCGCCAGCTCGCGGCCAAAGGCGGTCGCACCGTACAGAATGGCCTCGGGCTTGCGCTCGGCCACCAAATCGCAGATCAAGCGGGCGTAGACCTCCGCGTCGTTCTGACGCAGGCGCTCGTCACGACAGACCAGAACTTCGTCCGCACCGGCGCAAATCAGATGCTCCAGGTCCCCGAGCGAGCCCTCGGGGCTCATGCCGACCAGTGCCACCAGACGGCAGCCGCGGGCATCGGCAAGCTCGCGCCCCTTGCCCATAAGCTCGTAGGCCACGGGAGCCATGGCATCGCGCTCGTCAGTCTGCACGAAGACCCAAATGTCTCGATATGCGTCAAGGTCTGCCGCGCCGGCGGCCTCGTCGCGCTCAATCGAGATGGCGTTGACGGGGCAGGCGTCGACGCACCCGCCGCACAGGATACAGCCGTCGGTTACGCGGGCACAGCGATTGGGGCGCTCGCCCTCCACCACAATGCCGCCCGAGGCGCAGGCGCGAACGCAGCGACCGCAGCCGATACAGGCTTCGCTATCGATAATCAGCCCGCTCATCTATGCCATCCCCTCGATAATCTTGGCAAGTTTTACCGCCTGCTCGGACGCCGTTCCCTCAACGGCCTCGCACGTTTGGTCACGGTCGGGCACAAACGAGCGCACGACCTGCGTCGGTGATCCGGCAAGGCCGCAACGCGAGGGATCGGCGTTTACGTCGGCAGCGCTGGCCACGCGCACGTCTGCATCCTCGGCCGCGCGAATACCGGCAATACTCGGCATGCGCAGCTGGCCAATCTCCTTGGCGGTCGTCATCGCACACGGCATCTCCAGGTACACCGTCTCCTCGCCGGCATCGCAGCCATGGACGAGCGCCAGCGAGCCACACGTCGTAAATCCCGCGCTCTGCACACAGCTCACGTCGGTCACGCAGGGGATCTCAAAGGCGCCGGCCAGCTCGGGGCCGATCTGGGCCGTATCGCCGTCCACTGCCATCTTGCCGCAGATGAGCAGGTCAAAGTCCTCATCGAGTGCCTCGATGCCGCATTTGAGGGCATAGGTGGTGGCTAGGGTATCGGCACCCGCAAAGGCTCGGTCGGTCAGCAGCAGCGCGTCGTCGGCACCGCGGGCGATGCAGTCGCGCAGCAGCGATTCGGTCGCGGGGATGCCCATCGACACCACCGTCACACGCACGTCCATGCCAAAGCCGATAAAGTCGTCCTTCAGCGCTAGCGCACATTCGAGGGCACTTGCATCGAAGGGATTAATGACCGCCTGCTTGCCATCACGCACGATAGTATTGGTCTTGGGGTCCATCTTGACCTCGGTGCTTCCGGGCACCGCCTTGACGCACACCACCATATGGAAATCACTCATCTTCACGCGCCCCCTTTCTGGACGAGTTCATCCAAGAGCTTCTCCGAAAACAGGTTGCCGCGACCCAGCTGGCCGGCAGGGTCGAGCTGGAGTTTGAGACGCGCCGACTCGACCATGGCCTCGTGGCCGTACATCGTCTCCAAGAAGCCCGCCTTGATCTTGCCGACGCCGTGCTCGGCAGAAACGGCACCGCCCATGGCCGTGACCTCGGAAGCCCACTGGGCAAAGAGTTCTCCACCACGACGGTAGTCTTGCGCGTCGCGCGGCAGGATGTTCACATGCAGATGGTTGTTCCCGATGTGTCCCCAGGCAGCAGACTCAAGCCCGCTTTCGGCCAGCGTGCGGCGATAGAGGGCCACGACATCGGCAAGGCGTGCATTGGGCACCGACATATCCGATCCCAGCTTGGTAATGGTGGGGTCGATGCGGCGACGCTCGTCAATGAGCATATTGACACTCTCGGGGACCGCGTGGCGGAAGAACCGCTGGCACTCGCGATCGACTTCGGTGCGGGCGACCCATGTCGCATCGTCGCGGCCACCCGCAAGCTCCAGCACCCATCCCAAGTGGTACAGCTCCTCGGTCGCCTGCGCCTCGTCATCGCAGTCGAGCTCCACGTAGACACAGACCTTTGCCTCGTCGTCGAGCGCCGGCAGCGAGGCAAACGCTGTCGACTGCTCGCGCTGGCGACGCAGGATATCCAGGGCGCCAGCATCGAAATACTCAATAGCGGCGGCATGGGACAGCACGGGACGCACGGAATCGGTAAAGGACACGGCCTTGTCTTCGCCATCGAAAAAGCAACTCACACCCCATACGACCGAAGGTGCCGCCTGCAGGGCGATCTCGAGCTCGGTAATGACGCCGAGCGTGCCGCACGCACCGATAAAAAGATCGATGGCGTCCATATCGTCCGCAACAAAATACCCCGAGGCATTTTTGGTCTTGGGCATGGTGTAGTCAGGAAGATCAAGCTCGAATGTATGACCCTCTGCCGTCACGAGCGACAGGTGGCGGCCCTGGGCAAAAGCCTCGCCGCGCTGAAGCTCAAGCAAATCGCCATCAGCCAGCGCGACGTGGAGTCCCGTGACATGCGGGCGCATGGGACCGTAAGCGTAGCTGCGGGCACCGGAGGCGTTGCATGCCGCCATGCCGCCCAGACAGGCAGATGCCTCGGTGGGATCGGTGGGAAAGAACTGCTCGGGGGACTCTTGGAACTCCTCGTAGGCCTCAAGCGATGCCTGGTCCCAACCAGCGGTCGGCAGTACCTTCTTGCTCAGCTGCTTACGCAGCTCCGAGAGCACAACGCCCGGTTCCACGCGCAGCAGAAATTGGCCTTGTTCATCGCGGCGAAGGCCCAAGTAGCGATTCATACGGGAAGTATTGAGGATATGCCCACCGTGGGGCACGGCACCGGCGGCAAGGCCGGTTCGGGCGCCCTGAACCGTTACCGGGACACGCTCGGCATGGAGCGTTTCCAAAATGGCACGGACCTCGTCTTCCGTTGTCGGAAACGAGATGCTCGATGCTTCGCCCGATGCGCGAGATTCGTCGCGGCCATACTCTTCGAACTCGTCGGTGAAGGGTTTGATGGTTGCAGACACGCGAACTCCCCCTTTATCTAACTACAGTGTTTGCAGGTAGATGTTACCGCATCGTTTCGTCGACGTGTTCGAAACCGTCTCCATAATTGGCGATTTTTACGTTTGCGCAATTCGGCGAACGGCAAGGCTTCCTCGGCAGACGATGCTTTTGACACATATCGCCCCGCCGTCGCCGACCGCTCGATTGTCGCTCGAAAAAAGTTGAAGTAATTTTTTCCACCTTTTACCTGCGGAGATGTCAATCCGTCAAGCATTTGGTCAGAAATTGGTCAAGTAGCGGCTGATACGGTCGGCGTCGACAGCCAAAACCGATAGAAGTTTTGGCCCCAGAAGCAGGGAGGTTCCCATGGCATATTACTGGCCCCAGTACGGCGTCGCCATCGAGGTCGACGACGATCCCTATCTCCTGCCTTTCGACGAAGAGGCGTTCCCCGATACGGCGGTCTACCACGTCACCACCGATGTTATCTGCGACCCCGAGTCGTTCTCGGCGCTCGCCCACCACATCGCACGTATCCACGACATCGAGCTCCCTCACGACTTTGACGAGCTCATCTACTCGCGCCGCCTGATGCTTCACATGCTCTTTGGAGCGGACCCGTCCACGTTCGCACGTGTCTACACCACCAAGGACGCCGCATGAGTGCGAAGAAGCCGCCCCGCCTTGCAGGACTGGGGCGTCGCAAGAAACTCGTCGTTGTCTGCCTGGCTATCGTCTGCGCCCTCATCGCCGTAGGGCTATACGCCTGGCAGTCGCAGCCCGTGCCCGAAGCGGGCGCCTCAGTCACGACGGCAGAGGGTAAATCGCGCCAAGAAATCCAAGATGAGCTCGATGCCATCGTCCGCGACAACATGATGACGATTTCGGTCGCGCCGGTCGCTCAGCTACAGGAGGACGGCAAGCTGCGCGTCAACGTGCAAAACGTCCAAGACAATATATTTCCCCAGCGATTCCGCGTCATCCAAAACGACGAGACCATGTACGAATCCGGTGTGGTCGAGACCGGCAAGACAATCGAGACGTGCCCCGCCGGCGACATCAAAGAAGGCGAGGCATACATCGAGATCCAGGCACTCGATGCCAAGACCCTCGACAGCCACGGCAATCCGACACGTGTCAGGGTACGGGTTGAGCAAGCCGAGAACTAGCTTTTTCGGCCGACGCGGCACCGCACGCAATTCACCAGCATTCGTCCAATCATCGCGGGGACGGCCCGCGGCGAATAGAAAGGAACGACCATGGACATCACCAGGAACATGAACGGAGCCAGAGCGCTCGTCGTGGGCGCAGGGCTCGCGCTCGCGCTCGCAATGGGCGCCGCCCCGACGCCAGCTCTGGCAGCCGGGCGCGTTGGAACCACGAAAGTAATGGTCAGGACCGAGATCGACAACGTAGAGTTCAAAGTTCCGACGGTTATTCCCTTCGTCGCCAAGGCCGACGGCACGCTTCAGGGCCCCTCAGAAGACGCGACCACCATCGACAATCATTCGGCCTACGGCATCCATGTCACCAACATGAAGATCGACGCCATGAACACCTGGACCATTGCCGCCGACGCCAAGGCCGGAACCGCGCAGAATTCCATCGACTTTAAGGTCGGCCCCGACGGCGCACTCCAGAACGCCAGCGCCGCAATGCAGGAGACGGGCCTCGATCTTTCCAAGAATGCAGCCTTCGACATGGGCTACCAGGGCATTGCCGGCGGCACGGACAAAATTAAGCTCAAGACAAGCGGAAACGTCGCCCGCGTCACGCGCGACATCTTCCGCGTAACCGGCGAAGGCGATCAGGTTGCAACGATCACCTGGACGGTCGAGCCCGGTGCGCACACGGCATAAGGCTATCGCCCTGGCCGCCACCGTCAGCATCCTAGCGTTTGGGCCAGCCATGGCCTTTGCCCAGCAAGAACAGGCACAGGCCGCCACGCAAGTGACGGTCGATCTCTCGGAACTCGACCGCGGCGACCGCGAGGAACCGTTGGCGCAGACAGGCGACAGACGATGGCTCTTGGCAGTAGGTGCCACAGCAGCAGGCGCGGGGACCGCCGGCCTCGGTCTGCACATCAAACACAGCCAGAAACAAAACACGGATAGGCCGCACTAAATTAGCTAAGGAGACCCCATGGCATCGAAGAACCTTTTGCCCGTCGTCGCACTCTGCGGCGCGCTCGCAACCGGAACGCCTGTCGCCGCTTGGGCGACTCCCGTCATGGCAGACTCCTTACCAGCAGCCCTAAGCTCCGCACCAAATCCGTCGAGCGCCATTGCGTGTAAGCGTTTTTCGATTGCACAGGCCGCAATCTCAACCTCGGGATGCCTTCGTCGTAATACGGACGGCTCGATAGTCGTGGATATCAATCGTTCGAACAAGGTAAACGGCTCCCAGGCGGGGTGCGCCGTCTGCACGTGGCGCTCGGTTGTGCTCGATGCAGATGGCGATCCATGCAATTTAGAGCTGCGCATCGACATCGCTTCGGTCGATGACTCGGCGAACGGAGCGAAGGTCGCCTTTGACGGTGCGTTTTTCGAGAAAGGAGGCGGTATATGTCTGGGCTGCGCCGCCGCGAATGCAGACGACACGCAGCCCACCCTCTCATTCACGGCATCGTTGCGGCTGGCCAAAGCCGGCACCGATGCCATCGCGGCGGGAGAAACGTCCCTGCTGTTCTACGCCGCCAGCACCAAAGATACAGACGCTCATTTCGAGAAGCCAGCCGGATCACTCAGCCTTACACGAGGGATAGAGGCAGGCCCTATTGAAATCGATGCCCACGCGCAAAGCAGGCAACGCATTCTTGCCGACCCGGCGCTTCTCGAAATGGAGTGGAACGGATCCGGAGCCATCGGAATTCTCCCCTCCGCGCTTGACGCCAAGACGCTCCCCTCAAACGACGAACCCATCAACGCAACCATACAAGAAGAGAGTGCGGACAAGGAAGCGGGTGCGGGCGACACGTCATCGCCGACAAACAGCGTCCCAGCTTCTTTCGAAGCACCGAATGAGCCCGCTACCGATCAAAACGATCCCGAGCTCGCGGACAGTCTGGGGCTTGCTGATCCTCAAGAAATCGATGAAGGTAACTGCTGCGTGTTTGCCGCGCTCGACCACACGGAGGTCATCGACGCTGCAAGCATCGAAGTTGCCGCCGCCAATCAGCCCGTCCGCAAGTCGGCCATCATCGCATTTCCTGAATCCATCGAAGTCGTCTTTTTGCCATCGGGCGAGGTCGTGGCCCCAACACTGCTCACCTTGTTGGGCGCCAAGAATACTCGAAACGAAATTAAAAAGGTCACGGTTGTCGACCCTGCAACCACCGCTAAATTGCGCCTATACGCCGTTGCCCCAGACGGAGGCAAGACCTTGGAATTCGATGGCGACACACTCCTAGCCTGGCGACGTCTGGACATTATGCAAGACATCTCGTATCAGATCGAACTCGAAGGGTTTGATCGTACCCGCGATGCCAATATCATCGCCGCGGCTATTGAATCCCCACAGCGGCTTATGACACTGCGCTTTGACCACTATCCCTATGTCCCGACAACCACCTGAGGCTTAAATACTGCGCGTCGTTGCTAATACCACTTATATAACGTATTAGATGAGTCGCGATGTGTCTCGCATTCCATTCTGCTACGATTGCCACGTTGGCATCAATACAGGAGGGCTCATGCCGGGCTTGGGAACAATCATCAACGTTGTCCTTTTAGTTGCGGGCGGTCTTTTGGGATTAGCGGGCGGTCGCTTTATCACACCGCGTATCCAAGACACGCTCATGAAAGCGTCGGGGCTGTGCGTCCTGTTTATCGGCCTTGGCGGCACCATGCAAAAGATGCTCCTTATCGATGGAAAGGCGCTGTCGACCACCGGTACCACCATGCTCATCGTCTCATTTGCGCTCGGTTCGCTCATCGGCGAGGCCGTCGACTTGGAAGCCGCCATTGAGAACCTTGGCGAATGGCTCAAGCGCAAAACCGGCAGCGAGGGCGATAACGAGTTCACCAACGCTTTTGTCTCGACTTCGCTCACCGTGTGTATCGGCGCCATGGCCATTGTGGGATCGATTCAGGACGGCCTGCTCGGCGACTGGTCAACGCTTGCCCTCAAGGGCGCACTGGACTGCATCATCGTCTGCACCATGACGGCCTCACTTGGCCGCGGCTGCATCTTTTCCGCCCTGCCCGTCGCCGTGTTCCAGGGGACGATCACGCTGTTTGCCGGTGCACTCTCCCCCATCATGACCACGGCAGCCCTCGACAGCCTTTCGCTCGTAGGCTCCATGCTCATCTTCTGCGTCGGCGTCAACCTTATCCGTCCTCAGACCTTCCGCACTGCCAATATGCTTCCCTCCGTCATCATCGCCGTCATCTACGCCCTCCTGTTCTAAATCTATCTACGTAGCGGTATCTCGAACATCTGTTTGATGCTGTGCTATGATATGAGGTCACCGTAGCTGCGTTCGAGAGGAGGAGCGGTGGCCGACCAGGACATCAAGATGCTCATCGAGCGCATTATGGCCGAGGCCCGGACCCATCAGTCCGCCCGCTTCTCAAACGAAACCTACGCAGACGAGCCGATTCTCAAAACCGGGCGACAGATGCAGAATTTCCTCCCCGACCAGTACCGTAAAATGCGCGAGATATCGCGCTGGCAGGATGACCCCAAGGGCGGTGCGGGCCGCTGGCTTTCGGAAGCCGAGCTTTTTTACCGCCAGGGCCTGCTGATGGCCGGCTTTGAGGACGACTGTCCCTACAACGGCACCTTTAAGTCGTACTTTCCCACCTACAACGCCATGAGCGACCGGCAACTGCGCGGCTACTTTACCTGGCGTGCCCAAGTGCGCCGCGGAACCGTCGAGGAAACGTCTACGTCCTTTGCCTTTCTGTATCTCTATGAGCTGATCTGCGGCATTGGCGTAGATAATCCACTCGATGGTTTTAACAAGATCAAGGCTTTTTGGGATGTCTATCGCGCCTTCGAGCCCGGCATCGACCGGTTTGCGCGCGTGTGGCTGCAAGATTACGCCGTGTTCCACGGGCTCGACCCCAAGCTGCTTCGCGACTCTAAAACCGTCATGTTCGATAACGCCCTTATCGAACTGCGGCGCGCGGCACGAGACCTTGTACCGGCACCGTCCGGCCAGACCCCTAAGCGTCGCAAAACCTCCGAGCCCGCGCTCCCCCTTCCGCCCGATGAGGTGCGCGAGGAGCGACTCATGGCCGCCATCAACGCCCTCTCCACGTACAACCTAAGTAGCTCGCGGCTCGACCGCAGCCACCACCGCGATCTGCGCCACGTGGCGTGCGCCGTGTATGTCCGCATGGCGCGCTACTATGACACGCACCGAAAGACCGGCATCGTGGCAAGTTTATTTGGGGAGGAGACGGCAATGCCCTACACCATGTTTGCCTCGGCCGTATTCTTTGCGCCCGAGCGCCACGAGGACTGCGAATACCGTCTGGACCCCATCCATATCTACCGTTGCCAAAACGGTTTTTGGGAATGCATGCGGATTCACGGCAGCAGACAAAAGAGCAGCAAACTTGGCGAGATGATGCGCGCCTGCGACCAACGCCTGCGCCTGGCCCTGGACCCCGCCCATCCCCTGAAGGAAGAAAAGGTCCCCAAATATCTGGCCAAGATTATCGATGACGAGATCACGGCATGGCTTTCATGGGATGCCGCACATCAGCCCGTCAAGATCGATATCGATCTGAGTCAGCTGGGGCACATTCGGAGCGCCGCCGCGCAAACGCGCGAGGCGCTTTTGATCGACGAGGAGCGCGAGGACGATGCGCCCGCACAGGTTGACGTGGCGGGCTCCGAGCAGCTGGAAGCCAAGCCCGCGTCCGACGTGATTGCCGAGGCGGTCACGGTGCCCACGGAGCGCAACGAAGCCGACGAGCCAACCATTTCCACCGAACAGTTTGGCGTCGTAGCCCCGCTCCTCGCGCCAACGCCCGCGCCCGCCGACACCGCGTCCGTACTCGACCCCGCCGCAGACGCCTATCTTCGAGCACTACTCGAGCAAAACGCAGCACAGACGGCATCGGCGGTGGAACAGTCGGGCAAGAGTGAGGACATGCTCGTCGATAGCATCAACGAAGCGCTCTTTGACCTGGTGGGCGACACCGTTATTGAATTTGGCTCAGCAGGACCGCAAATTATCGAGGACTACGAAGCAGACGTGAGAGGATACTTAGACCATGAGTGATACCGCATCCGCAGCACCCCGTGTGCCCAAGCGCGTCGCCGCCGTCATTCTCAACTCGCTCAAGGGCGGCGTTGTCCCGCGCATTGGCCTTCCCTACATCACCGTAGGACGCGAGGTCGAGATCCGCGCCCTGCTCACCGACCTAAGTCTCATCGCCGACGGCGGCGCAAGCTTCCGTTTCCTGGTCGGTCGCTATGGCGCCGGCAAGAGCTTTTTGCTCCAGACCATCCGAACGCATGCCATGGGCGAGGGCTTCGTGGTCGCCGATGCCGACCTTTCCCCTGAGCGCCGCCTACAGGGCGGCCAGGGCCAGGGCCTTGCCACCTACCGCGAGCTCATCCGCAATATTTCGACCAAGACGCGCCCCGAGGGCGGCGCGCTCAACCTTATCCTGGACCGCTGGGTCGCCTCGTGTGCCGAGGCCGACGAGTCTGCCGTCAATGCCCAACTGGCCCCGCTCGAGGAGATGGTCCACGGCTTTGACTTTGCCCGCATGCTCCGCCGTTATCGCACGGCCGTCTCGGAGGGTGACGAAGAAGCTATGAGTCGCGTGACCAAATGGATTCGCGGCGAATACCGCACCAAGAGTGAGGCACGCGCCGAGTTGGGCTCCTCGACCATCATCAGCGATGACGACTGGTACGACTACGTCAAGCTCATCGCACGTTTTTTGGTCTGCAGCGGCTACAAGGGCATGCTGGTGCTCATCGACGAGCTCGTGAATCTGTACAAGATTCCCAACGCGATCACGCGCCAATATAACTACGAGAAGATCCTGACCATGTACAACGACACGCTCCAGGGCAAAGCGCAGTACCTGGGCGTGATCATGGGTGGCACGCCGACCTCTATCGAGGACCGCCGCCGCGGCGTCTTTTCCTACGAGGCCCTTCGGAGCCGTCTCGCTCAGGGCCGTTTTGCGCGAGATGATCTCAAAGACATGCTCGCGCCCATCATCCGCCTGCAGCCGCTCACCTACGAGGAGCTGCTGGTGCTCATCGAAAAGCTCATGCAGATCCATGCCGGCTACTTTGGCTGGACGCCCACGCTTACCGAGAACGACTTGGTGGACTTCCTCAAGATTGAGTTCGGCCGCGTGGGAGCCGATACGCATTTGACGCCGCGTGAGGTCATCCGTGACTTTATCGAGCTGCTCGATATCCTGTGTCAGAACCCCGATGCCAACGTGGCCGAGTTGCTGCAAAGCGTCGGTGGCGACGCGCTGGCGCCGGCAGCCGCAACAGGCGACACCGGCACCGCAGGCGGCGACCGCAACTTCGCCGAATTTACCATCTAACCTGCCAAAAAGGGACAAGTTTATTTTGGTAGGTTTTATCTGGGCAAACGCCGATGTTGCAAGATATCGAGCCGCTGCCCGTTGTGTTGATCGGCCCGTTGATGAGAGGAGGTCCCATGAACGCTTTTGACCGATATGCCCCGTTTATCCAGGATTTCATTTACTCCCACGATTGGGAGAGCCTGCGCTCCATCCAAGTTGCGGCGGCAGATGCCATCTTCAACACGCAAGATAATGTGCTCCTGACGGCATCTACGGCATCTGGCAAGACTGAGGCGGCCTTCTTTCCCATCCTGACCGAGTTTTGGGAGAACCAACCCGCGAGCGTAGGCGCCCTCTACATTGGCCCCCTCAAAGCGCTCATCAATGATCAGTTCGTCCGTCTCAATGACCTGTGCGAAGAAGCCGACATCCCCGTCTGGCATTGGCACGGCGACGTCTCGCAATCGCACAAGGCTAGGCTCATCAAAAAGCCGAGCGGTATCCTACAGATTACGCCCGAATCACTCGAGGCACTCCTGATCCACAAGCACATGGCGATCCCGCGCATGTTCTGCGACCTGCGCTACGTGGTTATCGACGAGGTCCATTCGCTCATGCGCGGCGACCGTGGCGGGCAAACGCTCTGCCTTATCGAGCGACTCTCGCGCATGGCCGGCGTGCAGCCTCGCCGCATTGGCCTTTCGGCCACCATCGGCGACCCCGAGCGCACGGGCGCTTTTCTCTCACAGGGAACGGGGCGCGACTGCGTTATCCCCCGCTTTGAGGAACCGCGCCGCATGTGGCGCATCTCCATGGAGCACTTCTACAACTCTGGCCCCCAGGCTCAGCAACGAGAATTCGTAGGCACGGGTCCACAAGAAGCCGAGGTGCTTACTTGCGAGCGTATTGAGACGGCGGCGCCCGCGGCGCTGCCCGCATCCGGACAAGACATGTGCCACAGCGGACAGCTTGCACAGGAAGAACGCCGTCAACGTCGCGAGCAGGCGCGGGGCAAGGCCGCTCCCAAAGACCGTCGCACTTCCTCGGCCCCCGAGGGCGAAGTCGACATCCCACGAGCGGCCGAGCAGGCGCTTCTCAACCCCACCGACACGGCACCCGACAACGCCGACCCCGGTATGGGCTATATCTTTGAACATACGCGCGGCCGCAAGTGCCTGGTCTTTGCCAACTCGCGCGAGGAGGCAGAGGCCGTGTGCTCCATGCTGCGCAGCTACTGCGAAAGTCGACACGAGCCCGACCGCTTTCTCATCCACCACGGCAACCTTTCGGCATCGCTGCGCGAGACGGCCGAGGAGCTCATGCGCGACGAGGAGCAGGCGCAGACAACCGTCACCACCTCTACGCTGGAGCTCGGTATCGATATCGGCCGCCTGGAGCGCGCCTTCCAGATTGACGCGCCGTTTACCGTCAGCTCCTTTTTGCAGCGCATGGGGCGCACAGGCCGTCGCGACCTTCCGCCCGAGATGTGGTTTGTCATGCGCGAGGAAGAACCCGAGCCGCGCACGATGATGCCCGAGACCATTCCTTGGAAGCTCCTGCAGGGCATCGCGCTCGTACAACTCTATCGCGAGGAAAAATGGGTCGAGCCGCCTGAACTCGATCGACTCCCCTACAGTCTGCTCTATCACCAGACCATGTCGACCCTCGCCAGCACCGGCGAACTCACGCCGGCCGAACTTGCCCAGCGCGTGCTCACACTGAGCTATTTCCATCGCATCTCGGCCGATGACTATCGCGTGCTGCTGCGTCACCTCATTAAGATCGACCATATCCAGGTCACCGAAGGCGGCGGGCTCATCGTGGGTCTCGCGGGCGAGCGCATCATCAACAACTTTAAGTTCTACGCCGTGTTCCAGGAAAACGAGGAGTTTACCGTCCGGAACGAATCGGCCGAGCTGGGCACGATCGTCAATCCGCCCCCGCCCGGTGAGCGCATTGCCATCGCCGGCCATTGCTGGATTGTCGAAGAAGTGGACTGGAAGCGCCATACCGTCTTTGCCACGCAGGTCAAAGGCCGGGTGCCGGCCTACTTTGGCGACTGCCCCGGCGACATTAACACGCATGTGCTCGAGCGCATGCGCCAAGCGCTCACTGAGCACGCAGCATATCCGTACCTTATGGGTAACGCACGGGCTCGCTTGGCGCAGGCTCGTCATACCGCCGAGATTTCGGGCGCGGGAACTAAGCCGCTCATCAACCTGGGTGGCGACACCTGGGTGCTCTTCCCCTGGTTGGGCAGCTACGCCTTTCTGGCACTCGAACGTATGCTCAAGATTAAATGCGCCGCGGAACTTGGCCTTCGCGGGCTCGATCCGTCGCGTCCATACTTTATGCAGTTCAAGATGAAGGCCGACGAGGAGACATTCTTTGAGGTGCTCGCCGCCGAGGCCGAGAAGGACTTCGACCCCATCGAGCTCGTCTATCCCGGCGAGGTGCCTTATTTTGATCGCTACGACGAGTACGTTCCCGAGGAGCTCGTGCGCAAAGGCTTCGCCGAAGGCGTGCTCGACATCGAGGGTATGAAGCAGCGCGTCCTCAGCTGGCGCGACCACGCCTAAGACCAGTCTTTTTTGGGACGGGGAGACTTACTTGTCGTGAAGGACGGTGCCGAGGAAGTCAGCGTCGAAGGGCACGGCGTCGGCAAAGGTGTAGTCACCGTCGCTGGCGATGAGCAGGTAGTTCTCTTCGCCGCCAAATTCCGCGTCGCCGCAGGGAACCACCCAGGCATGCGCAAACACCTCGAGCGCCGTGCTAACGCAATCGCGCAGGAACGTCACATCGCTCCCCTCGTTTGCACTCACGATATTGGCGGCATAGATACCGCCGGGGTTCAGGCTGCCCCGCACCAAGCGCAGCGCCTCAATCGTCGCCAGCTCGCGCACGGGCTCGGCACCGCCAAAGCAATCGCTCACGACGACATCGTAGCGACGATGCCCAACGCTCGTCACGCCCAGATACGAGCGAGCCTCAGCGGTAATCACCCGCAAGCGGTCACCCACCGTGCGCTCCAGCTCGTCCAGATAGAACCAACGACGCGCCAGACGCGTAATCTCGGCATCGTACTCAATGACGTCCATGCGCAAGCCCTCGTGCGACACCAGCGCATATTTGGGATAGGCAAACCCGCCCCCACCTAGCATAAGCATACGGTTGATACCGTGACCATAAGCGTCGCGCATCGCATCCTCGGCCTCAAACACGTCGTCAAACGCACGATAGTACGTAAAGACGGGCTCTGCCCAACGCTCGCCAACGTAGGTCGCGCTCTGGTAGACGCCGCCTTGCACCAACACGCGGACTTCGTCGCCACTCTCATCGTGCACGCGCTTCACACGCGCCAACCCATTGCGAGTCCTCGCGACCTGCAGACAGGCAGCGCGAACAGCGACGGCGGCCGCGCCAAGCGCCGCAGCTCCCAGGGCAACGCCGGCAACGACGCCAGCAGAAACACTCGGTTTGTTCATCTAGAGCTCCTTTTGCAGATAGAGTCCGTGGTCGTAAAAACCCAAATGGCGATAGTACTCACGCGTGCCAATCGCGCTAATCACGTTGATACGTGCATAACCCGCGTCCCGGGCAATCTCGCACGCACGCTCTACGAGCAGACGCCCCAACCCGTGATGCTGCGCCGCCTGGCCTTGATCCCCCACGCGTGCCGCCATGCCATACACGTGTACCTCGCGAATCATCGCCTCGTCCGGCGTCGTCGGCAACTCGTCCGCATGCACGGCAACAAACGAATGGTCGGGCAGCGACAGCCGCAAAAAGCCCGCGATCTTGCCCTGCGGCGTCACCCACTGCAAAAAGCGCTCGTGCGTCACCGGCGTCTCGTAAGCGACCTCATCAAGAGACAGTTCATCCAGGTCGGCACCCGCCGTGCTGATCTCGCGATAGCGGATCTCGCGCACCGTCGCGCCTTCCCCACGAGCCGCCAAACGGTTTTCGACGAGTTGACGCAGGTTGGGCTTCTTGTTGCCCACCATGATGTCGTCAGAGCTAAAGTCGCGAATCATGCGGCTGATGCGGCAGAACGCCGGCGTCACCACGATGTCGTCGGCAAGCACATCGAGCAACTCGTCCTCGGTATAGGGGCGCCACTCGCCACGCTCATAACAGCCCACCAGGCGCGAACCCTCGATGAGCGCGCACGGGTAAACCTTGACCTCGTCGGGCATAAAGGCCCCTTCGGTCATAAAGCGCTCGTAGTCGCGCTTATCCCCCTCGGGCGTGGCACCCAGCAAATTGAGCATAAAGTGCGCGTGGATCTTAAAGCCAAACAGGCGCGCAAGCGAAAACGCTCGCTCAATCTGAGCCACCGAAATGCGACGCTCGTTGATATCGAGCAGATGCTGGTCGAGACTCTGGATGCCCATCTGGATCTTAGTACAGCCCAGGCGACGAATGAGCGTGAGGGCCTGTGGCGTCACGGCATCGGGCCGGGTCTCGATAACGAGCCCCACCACGCGATGCTTCGCCGTCTCGTTGATGCGCTGCTGGCGCTCAAGCTCCTCCATCGTGGCCGTCTGCCACTCGGCGACCTCGCCCCACGGCGTACCGGGGCCGTACAGACAACGCACCGCGCGGTTGTAGCCGCCCACAGCAACATCCACGCGCTCCTGCTCTCCTGCAACACCGCTCGCGAGCTCGGCCTCGTCTGTCGCAATGCCGGCAGCCCGGTAGCGCTCGCGACGCTCCGCCACCACCGGCGGCAGGGCATCGGCGGGAGCGTCATCGAGCAAGCGCCCCGCCTCGGCACGGCTGATACCCGGGCGCGCCAACATGGGATTAGCCGCCACGCCGGCGACGGCATCGTCATTGAGCGCACGGAAAAGTTCCGACATAAACCACGTCTGATACCCTTGCGGATAGTCGCTCCAGGTACCACCGAGCACGATGAGCTCTATCTTGTCGGTCGCATGCCCCATCTGCGAAAGCGCGGTCAGACGAGCGCTCACCTGCAGATACGGATCGAAGCAATTTTGCTCCGCACGGGCGCATGCCGGCTCGGCGTGCAGATAGCTCTTGGGCATGCGCAGATCATTGGGACAAAACAGGCAATCGCCTGAGCACGGCCACGGCTTGGTGATGACGGTAATGGTCGCCACGCCTGAGGCCGTTCGGCGCGGCTTCATGCGCAGCGCCTGCAGCAGTCGACGTTCCAGCTCGGCATCGACATTCCACCCAGCCCAACGAGCCGGCTCCTCGCGCTTCACCCGCTGGTAGAACGGCAGCAGGCGGCGCTTGGCCAGATCGCGCTTGTCGGCACCCTCACGGCGCGCCTCGGCATGTATCAGTTTGACGAGTGCCTTGTCGTCTACGGTCTCGCCGCGACGCAGGGCTTTAAGTATGTTCAAGATAATCTGTTCCATGCCCCCATTGTAAAGGCAAAGGCGCCGGAGCCCGTCACGGCTCCGGCGCCTCCATCAAACAGCGCGTCTAAGCATCTATGCTTGCGGACCAGCCCGCAGCCATCACTCCGGATCAAACGACATGTCGCCCGAACCGACCTCAAAACGATACGTGGCAGACTTATCGCCGTTATCGAATTCAAGATTCAAAATGGTCTCGCCGTCGTAGCCAAGCGGAAGGAAATCGCTCTCGAAGTCGCCGCTGCCCAAGGTGAGGCTCGCCTTAAAGCCCGTCGAGTTCGGAACCGTCATCTCCACATCGCCCGAGCCCACACTCACGTCCATCGACTTCGCGGGGGCCTGGTAAAGCTCGAACGTCACATCGCCCGAACCGACCTCAGCGCTGAGCGCATCAGTCACGCTGCCCGTAAACTCTACATCTCCCGCACCCAGGAAAAGGTCGAAACCATCACAGATGACACCGGCAATCTGCAGATCGCCCGAGCCCACGTGCGCGTTGACCCCCTTCAGATGTTCGGCAACACGGCGCGGCAGCTCGACCGTAACTGAGCGATCGATTGCCTTACCGTCGTCACTTCCAAACTGGGAAACCTTGAGCGTCGAGTCCTCGACGGATGCGATGTTTTGCGTCGCGGCCTTGGAGGCATCCATACCCTCGGCAACGCGCCCCCGCTCGATAACGCGAACCTTGTTGCCATCAACAACCTTGACGTCCACCGAAGCCGCATTGATATCGAAATCGAGGTAGCGGAACTCATCGGCATCAAAAGTCGTGCTCGAAAGCTGCTGAGGCCGAGCGGAATAGTTGCCACTATCCAAGAGATCATCGTCGTCAAACATATCGTCCATACCAGACAAGCCGGGTACAACATCGTCGAGATCCCACGGGCCATCAAAATGAATCAAAGTCCGCGAAATACCAAAGACAAGTCCGATGATGAGCACGAACGCTCCGATGCCAACGCCCAAGCGTACCTTGGATTCATGCGAAAGCTTCATCATTCATCACCCTCTTTGGCGATCGGGTCAGCGGTAGTCGCGGTAGCCACGCCAGCATCAACCGCAGCGGAAGCATCCTGCACCTGAGTCCTAGCCGTCACCGGTGCCGAACCAACCTGAATATCCCCGCGTGCCCAATCACCATCGAGTGCACGCGCCACCCAGTGATAGATGGGAATCGTAAAGAAGATCAGCGCGGCAAAGGGGCCGGCACCAAACGGGAACATCAGCAAAAAGAACAGCAGCCAACACACAGCCCAATACGGGAACGACTGGAACGGACCCTTCACCGGAGTCGAGCCAACCGCACCGCCACTCGTCGCCTGCGCCGTAGCGGCATTGGCGGCCTGTGCACTCCAGCTTGCCGCTTGCGCCGCCTTGGCCGCAGCATCACTCGCCTGCGTTGCCGCCTCGGTAGCGCGTGCCGCCGCCTCGTGGGTACGGGCACGCTCCGCCGCCTCGGCCTCGCGCTGACGGGCGCGGTCCTCGTTCTCAAACTCGATATCGTCCTCGATCTCATCGCTCGGATTGAGCAGCTCATCCAGACTCACACCATAGAGCTTGGCGAGCGAAATCAGGTTCTCGGTATCGGGCGAGCTCTCCGCGCGCTCCCATTTACTGACCGCTTGGCGTGACAGTCCCAGCTTTCGCGCCAATCCTTCTTGGCTAAAGCCCTTGCTGCGGCGAAGGTCGGCGAGCCGCTGAGCAGTTTCTACATTCATGGTTCCTCCTATGCGATGCCAGCCGTGCCGCCGGACCGTTTTTGTTTTTAAGGCGCCTTGCACAGTTAAAAATCTATCCGCCACCGCCAAAAGCATGCCACCTATTCTAGTGAGATTTTTGACAACCGGCGGTTGCGGGCACATATGAGCTGCGGAAATGTGTCCAAACAAAGCAATGACCCACAGCTCGGTTGTCCCCGTTGCGGCGTAAACGGTAGTATGGTCGTACTGTTTATTCCGCACCGCCAACGGAGGGAGTTCCGCGCCGTGAACCGCGATTTCGCCTCATCGCTCATCCAGCTCAACAACACGTTCTATCGCGAGCACTCCGCCTCCTTCTCCGATACGCGCCAGGCCCCGTGGCCCGGCTGGGTGCGTACCATGGATATCGCGCTCGGGCAGCTCGACGTCGCCACGATCGAGCATCCCGTCCGTGTCTTTGATCTTGCCTGCGGAAATATGCGCTTTGAGAACTTTGCCGCCGGCGGCGCACTTGCCGCCAAGGGCGTCGACGGCACAAACCCCTCGGCAGATGTCAGCTGCCCGTTTGAGTTCTATGGTGTCGACTCGTGTCAGGACCTGGCCATCGATGCACGTGGCCACGCCCTGCGCATTCCCAACCTGCACTTCCAGGAACTCGATGTGCTCGACGCCCTCATGAAGCTCAACCCCGCCAAGACACCCGACGTGCTTTTCGACGCCCCGCTCGCCGACATCTCGGTCTGCTTTGGATTTATGCACCACGTGCCGTCGTGCGAGTACCGCGTACGCGTGCTCGACGCCCTGGTGCGCCAGACGCGCCCAGGCGGCATCATCGCCATCAGCTTTTGGGAGTTTATGAACGACGAGCGCATGGCGCGCAAGGCCGTTCGTGCCGAGGCCCGCGCCGAGCTCACCCCGCCGTTTGAGGGTTACGATTCCGCGCAGTTTGAAGCCGGCGACCATCTCATTGGCTGGCAAAACGACCGCCACGCCTACCGCTATTGCCATCACTTTGACGATCAGCAGATCACCGACCTGGTGCGCGGCGTCCGTACGTTCTACAAGAGCGGCGAGGTCCCCGTGCGCGAGCTTGAGCGCTTCCATGCCGACGGTCGCAGCGGCGAGCTCAACCGCTATGTGATTCTCAAGCGTCTGTAGGCGTCAGCGACTCGTCGCTGAGCCGCACCGCATCTTTTGGGCAAATCGCCCCCTTCTAACCCATCACCGGAACGTGCAGCCATGCGTTCCATACTTATGACCAAGGAGCCTCATGGGAGCCGTCCACGTTCGCACGCCTAAGAACTTTGTACTCGAGGAGCGCCTGGAGCGCTACGCCGATGCGATTGAGACGAACCCCGAGGCCTATGCCGGAGATTGGCGCGAGGCCTGTGCGCCCGCAGGCAGCAAGCCTTTCGAACACCTTCATCTGGATCTTGGTTGTGGCAAGGGAACGTACCTTGTAGAGCGCGCGGCCCGCGAGCCAAACACGTTCTTTATCGGCATGGACCAGGAGCCCATCTGCATCGCCTATGCCGCACAGAAAATCTGCGAGCAGGAGCTGTCCAACGCACTTGTCCTGCCCCGAGGCGCCGCATCGCTGCCGCAGCTGTTTGCCGCAGGCGAGCTCGATGCCATCACCATCAACTTTCCCACGCCGCAGCCCAAGGCCAAGTACGCCAAAAAACGGCTCGTCCATGTCGACCATCTGATGCTCTACCGCCCGCTCTTTGCAGCCGGCGCCACCGTCACGCTGCGCACCGACAGCAAACCGCTGCGCGACTACGCCCTGGGGCAGATTGCCGCGGCCGGCTACGACACGCTTTGGGTAAGCGACGACGTCCGCCGCGACCATCCCGAGCATCCCGAGACCGAATACGAATGCCGCACGCGCGAGATGGGTGCCGTCGTCTATGGCATTTGTGCCACACCCGGCGCGCAGCCCACCGACGAACAGCTCACAGCGGGTCGCATGCAGGAGCAAAGTCTTGCTTGCTACCTGCCCGATAACCTCGATGAGCTCACCTACGTGCCCCTCGGCATGGAAGAGGCCGTCGAGAACTTTAAAAACCGCGCCCGCAAGGGCAAGAAGCGCTTACCGCAGGAGTCCTAGGGGCTTCTGATGGTCGCGGCGTCGGCAAACAAGCGCAAATTGGCGCCAGCGAACGGCCCTCAAACCTAAGTGAGTAGACTTTTTTGCAATAGCCAGGCACAGCCCGCATAGCGAAACATAAAACCGCAGGTAGAACCCTAGCGCAAAAGTCATGTGCTCGCAATATCGCAAAAAGTCTACTCACTTGGCTAGCGACTACACTAAACGGCTGGGCAGAACGCCCATTTCCTGCATTTTCTTGCCTGCGAACGCATCGATGCGACGCTACGCCATAATAGTTGGCGGACAATCGCGAGAGAAAGCAAACACATGGCACAGACCACGATAGATACCGCCGCCAGCACCGTCTCTGGCGCCGGCGCCGCCAGCTCATTCTCGGGCGGCACGGGAACCGAAGCCGAATTCGGCTCACTCGGTGCGCTCTCCCCCATCTGGTGGGAGCCCGAGGACGGCAGCGAGCCCGAACCGTGGCTCACGCCCGACCAGGCCTTCGAGCGCTTCTTTGAATGGACGAGCAATCGCGGTATTGAGCTGTGGGACCACCAGGAAGAGGCCCTCATGGATCTAGCCGCCGGCGATCACGTCATTCTGGGCACGCCGACCGGATCGGGCAAGTCGCTTGTCGCGCTGGGCATGCTCTTTATGGGCATGGCACAGGGCAAACGCTGCTATTACACGGCTCCTATCAAGGCTCTGGTCAGCGAGAAGTTTTTCGACCTTGTGCAGGTGCTCGGCCGCGATAACGTCGGTATGATTACCGGCGACACGCATATCAACACCAAGGCGCCCGTCATCTGCTGCACGGCAGAGATCCTTGCTAACGACGCACTGCGCGAGGGCGAAGATGCCGACGTGGGCTGCGTCGCCATGGACGAGTTCCACTACTTTGCCGACCCCGATCGTGGTTGGGCCTGGCAGGTGCCGCTGCTCACCCTGCCCCACACGCAATTCATGCTCATGAGCGCCACGCTCGGCGATGTCACCGCGATTGCCGCCTCGCTCGAGGAACACACCGGCGCTACCTGCGACTTGGTTGTCGACGCCCCGCGTCCTGTTCCGTTGAGCTACGACTATGTGACGACCTCCCTCGAGGGCACGGTCGAGCTCGCCATGCGCCGCGGCGAGGCCCCGCTCTATATCGTGCACTTTAGCCAGGATGCCGCCCTTGCAACGGCGCAATCCCTCGCCAATTTTGGCATCGCCAGCAAGGAGCAGCGCGAGGCCATTAAGGAAGCCGCCAAGGGCACGAGCTTCTCCACGGCCTTTGGCAAGATTCTCAAGCGCCTGCTCGGATGCGGCGTCGGCGTGCACCATGCCGGCATGCTGCCGCGCTATCGTCTACTGGTCGAGCGCCTGGCGCAGCAGGGCCTGCTGCCCGTCATCTGCGGCACCGATACGCTCGGCGTCGGCATCAACGTACCAATCCACACCGTGGTGCTCACCGCGCTTACCAAGTTCGACGGCTACAAGATGCGTCGTCTGCGCGCCCGCGAGTTCCATCAGATTGCCGGTCGCGCCGGCCGCTCGGGCTTCGATACCGAGGGCATGGTGATTGCCGAGGCACCCGAGCACGAGATCGAGAACGCCAAGCTCATGGCCAAGGCGGGCGACAACCCCAAAAAACTCCGCAAGATTAAAAAGAAGAAGGCCCCCGAGGGCTTTGTCACCTGGAACAAGCAAACCTTTGAGCGCCTGATCGAGACGCAGCCCGAGACACTCAAGCCGCGCCTGCGCATCACGCACTCCATGGTGATCAGCGTGGTCGAGCAGGGCGGCGATGCCCGAGCCCGCGTACACGACCTCATCGAGACGAGTCTGCAGACCCCTGAGGAAAAGGCAAAGCTCGAGGTTCGTGCCGACGAGATCTTCGCCACGCTCATCGACTCCGGCGTCGTCGTACGCACCGAAGTGCCGCCCGCACCCGACGCTCCGGCTGACGCCGCGCCGGACATCGACTACGCACTGACGGTCGATCTGCCCGAGGACTTCGCGCTCGATCAGCCGCTCTCGCCGTTCTTACTTGCCGCATTGGAGCTGCTCGATCCCGAGAGCGAGACCTATACCATGGATCTGATCTCAATGGTCGAGGCAACGCTCGAGGATCCCAAGCAGGTGCTGCGCGCACAGGAGCGCGCAGCACGCGATCGCGCTATGGCCGAGATGAAAGCCGACGGCATTGAATATGAGGAGCGTCTGGAGCGCATTCAAGACGTCACGTATGAAAAGCCGCTCGAGGATTTGCTCGACGCCGCCTTTGACAAGTACTGCCAGGAAGTGCCCTGGGCCAACGACTATCAGCTCTCTCCCAAGAGCGTCCTGCGCGATATGCTGGAGAGCGCGAGCGATTTTAAGGGCTACATTCAAAAGCTCGGCATCGCCCGCTCCGAGGGCATTTTGCTGCGCTACCTGGCAGAGGCCTATCGTTCGCTCGACCGCACCGTGCCCATCGAGAAGCGCGACGAACGCCTGCGCGACATTATCTCGTGGCTGGGCTTTGTGGTGCGCTCGGTGGACTCGAGCCTGGTGGACGAGTGGGAGAACGCCGGCAACCCCGCTGCACTCGACGCCGCACCGCCGCAGGGCATCGATGAAGTCGTGGCAGACCGCCGTGGCTGCACCCTGCTGGTGCGCAACGCACTCTTCCGCCGCGTGACCCTTGCCGCCCGCGAGCGCATTCGCGACCTGGGCGAACTCGACGACGACTGGGGCATGAGCGAGATCCGCTGGCAAAAGGCCCTCGATGCCTACCATGAGCAGCATGAGGAAATTCTCACCGACGGAGACGCCCGCAGTGCCGCGATGTTTTCCATCGATGAGTCCGACGAGAAGACCGCGCACGTATGGCACGTGCACCAGATCTTTGCCGACGAGGATGGCGACCACGATTTTGGCATCATGGGCGATGTCGATCTGGACGCCACGCAAGACGGCGGCGAGGTAATCTTCAAAAACTACCGCGTCGGCTTTATCGAGGACCTGCTCGAGAACTAGCCAAACATACTGGAACGGAATAAAACGGGGCCGTTGGCACTATCGCCAGCGGCCCCGTTTTTGCACTATCCGCTATGCCTTACTCGGCATTCTCGACCTCATACGAATCCGCCTCGGCTGGCTCATCGTTTGTCTCTGCCGCAGCCCCGCGTGCCTCGTCAAACGCCGCCTTCATGGTCTTGTTGCCCCACGTGAGCTTGCGAATGGTAAGATCGTCGGCTTTCTTGTTGGCAAGGCGCAGATTGTTCTCGGAGGACAGCAACGCCTCCTTGGTTTTCTGCAGATGGCTAATCGTCTTGTCGATCTCATCGATTGCCGTTTGGAACTTGCGGCTCGCGATCTCGTAGTTGCGGCCGAAATCGTTCTTGAACTTCTCCATCTTGGCTTCGAAGTTCGTGACATCGATATTCTGCTGCTTGTACTCCGCCAGCTCCTGCTTATAGCGAAGCGAACCCATGGCGGCATTGCGCAGCAGCGTAATGATGGGAATGAAGAACTGCGGGCGGATCACATACATCTTCTCGTAGCGATAGCTCACGTCCACGATTCCCGCGTTGTAAAGCTCGCTCTCGGGCTCGAGCAGCGTGCAGAGCACCGCGTACTCACAGCCTTTCTGGCGACGATCGTGATCGAGTTTCTTAAAGAAGTCCTCGTTTTTATGCTTGGTCGCGGTCTCGTCGTTCTCGTTTTTCATCTCGAACATAATCGAAATGACCTCGTTGCCGCTCGCGTCGCACTCACGGAAAATGAAGTCTCCCTTGGTGCCCTCGGATGCATCGTTATCTTTCTCGAAGTACGCATTGGGAAACGCCGTCATGCGCAGACGGTTAAACTCGGTCTCGCAGTGCTGCTCGAGCGACTCGCCCACCATCTTGGTGGACAGGCGAACCTTCATGTCCTTAAGGCGCTCAATCTCTTCATCCTTGTAGCGGATCAACTCGTCGCTCACGCGCTTGGCCTGCGCAAGCTCAAGCTCGTGGGCTGCCTTGGCCTGTTCCTCGCGAGAATCGCGCACCGCCAGCTCGCTCGTCAGTTTGGCACGTGCCTCATCGCGCTCTCGCTCCGCCGCGGCGACCGCCTCTGACAGGTTCATTTTTGCCATCAGTTCCTGCTCGCGCAGCTGGGCACGCAGGCCCTCGGCCTCTTGCTCGGACTGAGCCTTTGCGGCGGAAAACTTCTCTTGCACCTTCGCGCGATAGTCAGTAAGCGCGCGCTCGGCCTCGCTGCGAGCGGCATCGAGCTCACGCTGCGACTCTGCCGCGGCGGCGGCAAGCGCCATCTCCTGGGCCTTGTCCGCCGCGGCGATCCTGGCCTGCAGCTCGGCAATCTGAGCGTCGCGCGCGGACAGGTCGTTTTGAGCAGCATTGCGTGCCGCCGCTTCGGCAAGCCTGGCTTCATCATCTTTGCGCTCCAACTGCGCACGTAAATTGTCGATCTCGCGCTGAAGCTCGGCATTCTCCTTTTGAGCATCGGAACGGGCCTCAACCGCCGCGCGCTGACTTGCACTCTCGCGCTCTGCGGCAGCGCTTTCGAGCTTGGCGCGCAGCTCGGCAAGCTCAGCGTCGCGCTTGGCAACCTCTTGTGCCAGCTGCTGAGCTGCAGCGTTCTTCTGCTCGACAAGCTGAGCGTCGCGCTGAGACTCTGCCTTTTGCAAAGCAGCCGTCGAGCGCGAGCGCTCAAGCTCCAGTGCCTGCTCGCCCTCGCGCTGGACCGCCTTCACGCGCTCATCCAGGTCGCGCGAAAACTCGGCATTGCGCACCTGCTTGACGATATCCGCATAACCGGACGCATCGACCTTAAAAACTTCGCCGCAATGCGGGCACTTGATCTCGTTCATGGCAGCTCCTCGATGGACGCAAATTTCAACCGCCTACACTCTACCGCGCCGCACGGACAAAAAAGGCGCCGCTGCCATAATGGCAACGGCGCCAGAACCACCACGAAGGTGGCTGCCCCCTTTGCGGTAGCTCGTGTCGTGGTTCGAGAATTACAGTCCAAAAAAGCCGAGGATCTGATCACGGCTTACGGGCTTGTAGTCGTTGGCATCGAGGCCGACATCGTAGCGAAAAATGGGGCGCTCGCGATCGCGGTTGCGTGCGTTGGTGCGGTCACCCCTGCTATGGATATGTCCGTGCAGCATGATGGCGCCGCGCGCCTTGCCATTCCAGCTGAGCATGGGGTAATGGCTCATCACCAGGCGATGACCCTTAGCGTAACCGGGAGCGACCTCCAGATAATCGCGCACCTCATCCCAAATCTGCGGTGCGTTCGGATCTTCCCAATCGCCGTCATGGTTACCGCGGATGAGCGTCACGTTCTTGCATTCGATACGCTCGCGCAGGTGCACGGCATCCGCTAGGGGCAAACGATAGGTAAAGTCTCCCAGGATGTAGAGACGGTCATCCGCAGCCACGCACTCATTGATGGCATCGATGACCTTGCGATTCATCTCCTCGACCGAGCCAAACGGCCGGTCCATGTCGTGCAAGATATTCGTATCGCCCAGGTGCAGGTCGGCGGTAAACCACATCATCGTCTATGTCCTCATTTCGCAACGCGTCAAACTCGTGCTAAGTATACAGACACAGCGATGCGTCGGTTAGCCAAAGAGCCCGCCGAACAGACCTCGGCGGTGTTTGTCTTTCTTTTTCGACGCGTCACCCTGGGCGTTCTTGTCCTGCCGCTTCTTCCGGTCCTGCTCTAGCTCATCATCGTCGAGCAGCATATCCCACTCAAACGGGTCGTCCGTCAGATCGAACAGGTCATCGCCATCAAACATGACCGCCTCCATTGCCGATTAGCGAGCATCCACCACATAGAGTCCAACGCGCACCTGATGCCACGGGCTGCGCTCGGGGGCAACCTGTTGCACACGGGCCTCAAATACGTACCCATGGCCGTAATACATCATCAAGGACAGCGGGCCGGCCTCGTTTCCCGGAACATAGCCGAGCTTGGTGTTGCCGTAGTAGATCGCAACCGCCTCGGGATCATGGGGATTATCGCGCTCGGCACACAGCGTCAGCTTATCGCCCGCTTTAAGATCGCCCAAGACCAAGGCGCCATCGGCATACTGAAATCCTGCAATATGAAACGACAAAAGAACACGTGAAGGCTCGTACATGGCAGCTCCTCTACCGGCCGGAATACCCGGCGTTTAACCTTATTGAGAAGTCTACGGGCCCGTGCGGACACAAATTCATCCTGTCTGCGTCTTTCAATCGCTTGCCGCAACGCTTGCGCGACGGGACGCTTGCAGATAAGATAGGAACACGGATGGCACCCGTGGCAGCGGGTCTTGCCAACTCCGATACACGTTTTCATCGTGAGAAGTGGCCGTCTTCGCTTACGCGGGGGCGGCTATTTCATTCGGCCGATAAACAGGCCGAGTTCGATAGCCGCGATCAACAACGCCAATAACGAAATAACATCGCTTACGTTCATACCAAATCCCTTCTAAAGGGAGTTGGCCCATCCGTGCTCCATAGCAGTAGTCTAACGCAAAATGTGGGTAATAGGAACACTTGTTCGTATTACCCGCGATCTTTTCTAATGCACAAACATACGCACGAACTTGTGCTTCCAGCTTGCGTAGGGCGCATACCGAAACGGCACGTCCAGCCAGGTTACCTTGTTCACGATGCTCTTCTTGTGGCTAAACGTATCGAAGCTCTCGCGGCCATGGTACTGGCCCATACCGCTCGCACCCATGCCGCCAAAGCCCATATGGCTCGTAGCCAGATGCATGATCGTGTCGTTGACGCAGCCGCCGCCAAAGGGCACGTAACGCACAAAGCGTTGCTGAGCCGCACGGTCCTGGCTAAAGATATACAGAGCTAGCGGCGTCGGACGATCCGCAATAAACGTCTCTGCCTCGTCTAGGCTCTCAAACGTCAGCACCGGCAAGATGGGGCCGAAAATCTCCTCCTGCATCACGGCGTCATCGGGGGCCACGCCGTCTAGGATCGTCGGCTCAATTTTGAGCGACGACTCGCGCGCGGTACCTCCCAGCACAACCTTATCGGGATCGATCAGCCCGCGCGCACGCGCAAAATGCTTGGCGTTGACGATGTGACCGTAATCCTCGTTGTCGAGCGGGTGCTCGCCAAACATACGACGGGCTTCCTCCTTGATGAGTCCCAGCAGCTCGTCGTGCACGCGCGTATCGACCAGCAGGTAGTCGGGCGCCACGCAGGTCTGCCCTACGTTGAGCCATTTACCAAAGGCGATACGCCGTGCCGCGACCTTCAAGTTTGCCGTCGCATCCACGATGCAGGGACTCTTGCCGCCCAGCTCAAGCGTCACGGGCGTGAGGTTTTTGCTCGCGCGCTCCATGACGAGCTTGCCGACCGGAACGCTACCGGTAAAGAAGATCTTGTCCCAGCACTCATCGAGCAGCGCTTCGTTTTCGGCGCGGCCGCCCTCGACAACCGTCACCAGACGCGGATCAAATGCCTCTTCACAGATTTGCCTGAGCACCGCGCTCGATGCCGGAGCATATGCGCTCGGCTTGATGACCACGGTATTGCCCGCGGCAAGGGCGCCGGCAAGCGGTTCGAGCGTTAGCAAAAACGGGTAGTTCCAGGGCGCCATAATGAGCGTGACGCCATAGGGCACGGCTTGCGTTTTGCACACACTCACGGCGTTGGCGAGGTCACACGGACGCAGGCGCGGACGACTCCATCGAGCCACATGCGCAATCTGATGACGAATCTCGGAAAGCGATGTGCCGATCTCACACATATAGGCCTCGTCATGCGACTTTCCCAAATCGGTCTTGAGCGCATGGGCGATATCGGTCTCGTGTGCCCGCACCGCCTCGCGCAGGCGCACGAGGGTGCGACGTCGAGCATCGACATCAAACGTGGCGTGCGTCTTAAAGTAGGCGCGCTGATCGCCGACGATGCACGCAATTTCCTCGGTGTTCATGGGCCCTCCTAATTCTCGCCCTCAAACATACCACCCGCGACGACCTCGTACATACGCTCGAGCTCCAAACGGTCCATTAGAAGCGGAACGGGGTATAGCGGATTGGCCTCGGCATCGGCATGGGCCGCCATTTGCGGAATATCGGAGCGGCGAATACCCGTCACATATTTGGGAATGCCCAAGGCGGCATTCATGCGGTCGACCCAATCGATAAAGGCCTCGGCCGCAAGACCGTCCTGCGCGTTAGCCGGCGCGATACCGGCCATGCGAGCAAGATCGGCAAGCTTGGGGGCGGCGGCGTCACCATAAGCGCGAAGCATGTGCGGCAGGATGATCGCGTTGGCCAAACCGTGCGGAATTCCGTATCGGCCGCCCAGACTGTGCGCGATGGCATGCACATATCCGACATAGGAGCGGGTAAATGCAATACCCGCCTTATACGCCGCCGAAAGCATATTGCGACGCGCACGCATGTCGTCGCCATGCTCATAGACCTCGAGCAAATTGTCGTGGATAAGCTGCACCGCCTGACGCGCCATCTTGCGCGTATAGGGCGTGGTGCTGCGGCCGATAAAGGCCTCGACGGCATGCGTCAGGGCATCCATGCCCGTCTGCCCCGTAATGGAGGCGGGCAGGCCGCGCGTAAACTCGGGGTCGTGCACCGCAAAGCGCGGGATAAGCACAAAGTCGTTAATGGGGTACTTGTAGTGCGTCTCGTCATCGGTAATTACTGCCGCAAGCGTGACCTCGCTTCCCGTACCTGCCGTGGTGGGAACGGCGATGAGCAGCGGCAGGCGACGATGAATCCGCAGCAGCCCGCGCATCTTGTTGATGGGCTTATTTGGCTGTGCGATGCGTGCGCCTACGCCCTTGGCGCAGTCCATGGCCGAACCGCCGCCAAAGCCGATAATGGCCTGGCAGGCGCTCTCGCGATACAGGGATGCCGCTTCCTCCACGTTTGAGACCGTGGGGTTCGCACGCGTTTCGGCATAGACCGTAACGCCAATCCCCTGAGCCGTAAGCGCACGCTCGAGTGATGCCGTGAGTCCCAAACGAGCAATACCAGGGTCTGTCACGATAAGGACCTTCTGGATCGAGCGCTTTTGAAGCACCGCGGGCACATCCTCGGCATGCTCCAAAATGCGCGGCTCGGTATAGGGCAGGATCGGCAATGCGATGCGAAAAACCGTCTGATATGTTCGGCACCAGGCACGACGGGCTAGATGCATAAAGGAGACTCCTTTATTTGTTGATAGGTCAACATTTGCTCGACCGATTGTACTCATCGGCGTCCGCATATGGCTTGCAAATCGTTAATCAATCAACATCTTCACATGCCGAAAATTGTTTTATTAAAAATCATTCCTAATAGGCTTCACATTCGGTCTCATTTATGGATAATAGAACTCGTCAAGACGCACGTCCGGAGAGGGCCCTTACGGGACCGGACGAGCGCACCATCGCCATCGATCGAAAGGATCGAATCATGAAGTTTGTTTGCCCCGTTTGCGGTTATGTGGAAGAGTTCGACGGCGACCAGCTGCCCGAGGATTTCAAGTGCCCCCAGTGCGGCGTTCCCGGCTCTCGCTTCCTGAAGCAGGAGGAGGGCCAGCTCGAGTGGGCTGCCGAGCACGTCGTGGGCGTCGCCAAGATGGAGGGCGTCTCCGAGGACATCGTTGCCGACCTGCGCGCCAACTTTGAGGGCGAGTGCTCCGAGGTCGGTATGTACCTGGCCATGGCTCGCGTTGCTCATCGCGAGGGTTATCCCGAGATCGGCCTGTACTGGGAGAAGGCCGCCCACGAGGAGGCCGAGCACGCCGCCAAGTTCGCCGAGCTCCTGGGCGAGGTCGTGACCGACTCCACCAAGAAGAACCTCGAGATGCGCGTTGAGGCCGAGAACGGCGCCACCGCCGGCAAGACCGATCTTGCCAAGCGCGCCAAGGCCGCTGGCCTCGATGCCATCCACGACACCGTGCACGAGATGGCTCGCGACGAGGCTCGCCACGGCAAGGCTTTCGCCGGTCTGCTCAAGCGCTACTTTGGCTAAGCCAACCGCCTGAGACATAACCTCTAGCTTCATAAGGCCCGAACCGCATGGTTCGGGCCTTTTTCGTGGGCTTATTGCAGCTGTTCTTGAAGAACGATGAGCGAATGAGGGCTCAGGTCGTCGTATTGAATGAGAACGCGAGACGGCGCATTCTTAGTCAACGCCCGATCGGACGCCCATAGGCAATCGTCGATATCGATATAGGAAATACGGGAGTCAGCGAGAGCCTTCGCAAAGCTCTCCCCCGCATTATCCTTGGTCAGGACGACGGTGCAGTAAAGACCCGCGTCTGCGTACTCGATCGAGACCTCCCCCGCCGGAAATGCCTTCCGTACAAGCGCCGCCAGGCCATCGCGCGCCTCGCGAGCGCGCACGCGCACGCGATTCACATGTCGCTCGTAATCACCCGATTCCAGCAAGCGAGCCAAAGCGACCTGGTCAACAGAACTCACCGACGATGCGTAAAAACCAAGGTTGCGCCTAAACCGTTCCATCAGCTCATCAGGCAGGACCATATACGCCAAACGCAGGGCCGACGACAGACTTTTTGAAAAGGTGTTGGTGTAGATGACCGATTGGGCGGCATCGATCGACGCGAGCGCGGGAATCGGCTTGCCGGCAAGGCGAAACTCACAATCAAAGTCATCTTCGATGAGATACCGGTCCGGCTGCTCGGCGGCCCAGCTCAGCAGGGCATAGCGATGCGCAATGCTCGTCACAAGGCCGGTCGGATATTGGTGAGACGGCATCAGGTGAAGGACATCCGCCCCGGTTTTCTGCAGAGCACTCAAGTCCACGCCTTCACCGTCCAACGGGATATGACGCACTTCGCAACCCATAGCCTGATAGATGCGCGTCAGGAGCAGATAGCCCGGATCCTCAACGGCATACACCTTGTCGGCTCCAAGCAACTGAACCAACATGGTATCGAGCAACTGGGCGCCCGCACCGATAACGATGTTGTCGGGGTCGACATTCATGCCCCTTGTCCCACGCAAATGGTGAGCGATAGCGCGTCGTAGCCGAGCGGTGCCCTGTGCCGGCGCGGTCGAAAAGATTTCACGTTCGTCTTCGGACGTCAGTGTCGCCCGTAGCGCGCTTTGCCAAAGCCGCGCCGCCTCCAAGGCGGAAGGAGAAAGCGCATCGAATCGCTCGACCTGTCCGTTGACATCATGCGCGCTGGGGCCCACGGAGGCGTCATCTCGGTCGATGCCCTCCGCAGCCGAAGCCAAAACCGGTGCATCGGGAAGCTCGCACGCGTAGTAACCACGGCGCGGCTTTGAGCAAATATAACCCTCGGCAAGCAACTGGCTATATGCATTTTCGATTGTAATGACACTAATTCCCAGATGACTGGCAAAGGCGCGCTTAGACGGAAGATGCTCCCCCGCCGCAATACGTCCAGCTACAATATCATCTCGAATTTGCTGGTAAACATACTCATAGAGCGATGCTTCGCCGCGGTTTTCCAAATTATAGTCAAGCATGAGTTTGTCACCTGACCTTATCGAGTCATTCAATCTGGCATTAGTCTGACCTTGCTATTATCTCGAAAACTGAGTATTTCGCCATACCCAGCTCCCCGATAGGATGTTCCGTCAAGCAATACACATGCCAACCAAGGGAGCAACCATGGCAGAACAGACCAGCAAGGCCGATCGCGTTAAACTCAACCGCGAGCTCGCGCAGATGCTCAAGGGCGGCGTCATCATGGACGTCACCACGCCCGAGCAGGCACGCATCGCCGAAGAGGCGGGCGCCTGCGCCGTCATGGCACTCGAGCGCATCCCGGCCGACATCCGTGCCGCAGGCGGCGTCTCGCGCATGAGTGACCCCAAGATGATCAAGGGCATTCAAGAGGCCGTCTCCATCCCCGTCATGGCCAAGTGCCGCATCGGTCACATTGTCGAGGCGCAGGTCCTGCAGGCCATCGAGATCGATTACATCGATGAGTCCGAGGTCCTCTCCCCTGCCGACGATGTCTACCATATCGACAAGACCCAGTTTGACGTGCCGTTTGTCTGCGGCGCCCGCGACCTGGGCGAGGCGTTACGCCGTGTTGCCGAGGGCGCCACGATGATTCGCACCAAGGGCGAGCCGGGCACGGGCGACGTCGTCCAGGCTGTGCGTCACATGCGCAAAATCCAAAAGCAGATCCGCGACATTGTTGCATTACGCGATGATGAGCTCTTTGAGGCAGCCAAGCAACTGCAGGTTCCGGTCGAGCTGGTCCGCGAGGTCCATGCCACAGGCAAGCTTCCCGTCGTGAACTTTGCTGCTGGCGGCGTAGCGACCCCCGCCGATGCCGCGCTGATGATGCAGCTGGGCGCCGAGGGCGTCTTTGTGGGCTCGGGCATCTTTAAGAGCGGCGACCCCGCCAAGCGCGCTGCCGCCATCGTTAAGGCCGTGGCCAACTTCACCGACGCCAAGCTCATCGCCGAGCTTTCGGAGGACCTGGGCGAGGCTATGGTGGACATCAACGCCGACGAGATCGAGATTATCATGGAGGAGCGCGGGTGCTAGTCCGGCAGAAAGGATCGCACATGAGCGATTATGCGGACCAAACGGTCGCCGTGCTGGCGGTCCAAGGTGCTTTTGCCGAGCACGAGGCAAGACTATCCGAGCTTGGCGCACGCTGTATTGAGCTGAGGCAGGCGGCCGATTTGCGGCAGAACTTTGATCGCCTGGTCCTCCCTGGCGGCGAATCCACCGTTCAGGGCAAGCTGCTTGATGAGTTGGGCATGCTCGAGGAGCTTCGTGCCCGCATCGCTGAAGGCATGCCCGTCCTGGGCACCTGTGCCGGTCTGATTCTGTTGGCGCGCGATCTTGCCGCCCATGACGATAAGGGCACGCCGCGTTTGGCAACCATGGATGTACTTGTCGAGCGCAATGCCTACGGCAGGCAGCTCGGCAGCTTTCGAACCAAGGGACAGGTAGCCGGCATCGACGGTGAGGTGCCGCTGACGTTTATCCGTGCGCCCCGCATCGTCGAGGTCCACGGCGACGCCAAGGCCCTGGCAGAGGTCGATGGCCGCATCGTCGCCGCCCGCCAGGGCAACCAGCTCGGCGTAACCTTCCACCCCGAGCTCGACGACGACGCCTGCCTCCACGAGCTCTTCCTCCAAATGTAGGCAGAGTAGAAACGAGCGTGAATTTTCGGACACAGAACAAATGAGAGTGGATAATCTCCCACTTTGAGCTTGAGTGCAGGCTCAAACCGGGAGATTGTCCACTCTCATGCTATGTAGTCGTTTAAGAACGTCCCCAATGACTACTTTTTGACAGACCTGGATTAAGGCAACGCCGATGTCTTGGTACCGACAGACACTATGACCCAATCCGAGGGCACTAAATAGACAGGAGCCCCCGCTCGTGACCGCGGGTCGGGGCTGCGACAATGATGTT
>CABJEP010000014.1 GCA_902364645.1 Coriobacteriaceae bacterium
AGGAAGCGGCTCAGGGCGATATACGCCGTGATGCGCGACCGGGTGCCTTACCGGGAGTAGCCCCGACGGTTGACAAAACTATAGGAACACCCAATGACTACCCGCAGAATGAGCGTGGCTGATAGCCGTGCGGCACCGGTCCGCGTGGCGGCGTATAATCGGCGGCAGATGACTTGGACGTTAGGAAATCATGACCGATAGCATGCAGCAGATGGCGCTCGACACGCTCGGCGCCTATTTTGGCTACACCTCGTTTCGCCCGGGACAGGACCGCATGGTCGATGCGATTCTTGCCGGTCGCGATGCGCTGGGTGTTATGCCCACGGGCGCCGGCAAGTCCATTTGCTACCAGGTGCCTGCGCTCATGCTGCCTGGTATCACCTTTGTGGTGAGCCCGTTGCTGTCGCTTATGGAGGACCAGACCCGCGCGCTGCTCGCGGCGGGTGCGCGACCCAGCTATCTCAACTCCAGCCTTACGCCGGCTCAGCAAAATACCGTGCTCAAGCGGGCGCGCGAGGGCCGCTATCAGCTTATGTACGTGGCACCCGAGCGTCTGCTCGAGCCGCGCTTTTTAGCCTTTGCGCAGGAAGCCGCGGCGGACGGTGGCATTGGCGTGCCGCTCGTGGCCATTGACGAGGCCCACTGCGTGAGCCAGTGGGGCCAGGATTTTCGTCCCGCCTACCTGCAGATTCGTGAGTTTATCGATTCGCTGCCGCGGCGCCCCATCGTGGCGGCCTTTACCGCCACGGCGACCGAGCGTGTACGCGCCGATATCCAGCAAATGCTCGGCCTGCAAAACCCGGCGACCGTGGTGACGGGCTTCGATCGCAAGAACCTCTACTTTGGTTGCGAAGAGATGGGCGACAAGGCCAAGACCGCGTGGGTGCGCGACTATGTGATCGCGCATTCGAGCGAGAGCGGCATCGTGTATTGCTCGACCCGCAAGACGGTCGACGCGCTGGTCGCGGAGCTTGCCGAGGCACTGGGCCCCAGCGGCATTCGCGTTGGCCGCTACCATGCCGGCATGGGCAACGACGCCCGCCGCCAGAGCCAGCGTGCCTTTATCGACGACGACATTCAGGTGATGGTTGCCACCAACGCCTTTGGCATGGGCATCGACAAGCCCAACGTGCGCCATGTGATTCACAACAACGTGCCCGAGAGCATTGAAGCGTACTACCAAGAGGCGGGCCGCGCTGGCCGCGATGGCGATCCGGCCAGCTGTCACTTGCTGTGGAACGGTAACGATTTTCGCATGCGTCGCTTTTTGATCGACCGCGGCGATGCGGCCGACGAGGCGCTTGACGACGAGCAGCGCGCGTGGGCGCTCCAGAACCGTTATCGCCTGCTCAGCCAGATGGAGGGCTACTGCAATACCACCGGCTGCCTGCGCGAATACATGCTGCGCTACTTTGGCGACGAAGCCGCGGCCGAGCATGCGGTTGCGGCTGCTGCGGGCGGCACCGCAGACGACGCCGAGGGCTGCGGCAACTGCAGCAATTGCCTCACGCAGTTCGAGGTCGAGGACGTCACCGATATGGCCCGCGCCACCGTGCGCTATGTGGCCACGCGTCCCATGCGCTTTGGCAAGTCGCTCATTGCCGACGTGCTCCACGGCGGCAACACCGAGCGCATTCGCCAGATGCATCTGGACGAGGACCGCGGCTACGGTGAGCTGTCGAGCGAATCGGTCGGGCGTATCAAGGACATCATCGGCCAGCTGTGCGGCCGCGGTTATTTGGCCACCTCGCAGGGGCAGTACCCGGTCGTGGGGCTTGGCCCGCGCGCTGGCGAGGTCGAGGACGAGACGTTTGCCTTTACCGTTAAGCGCCGCGCGTCCAAGCGCAAGGCCTCGACCCGCGCCCGCCGTGCGGTGGATCTGCTGCGCGAGGAGGCCGAGCTGGATCAGCGCCCGCGCGTGGGCGACGATGCCGAGCTGTTCGAGTGCCTGCGTGCCCTCCGCAAGGAGATCTCGACGGAGCTGGAGATGGCACCGTATATGGTCTTTTCCGACAAGGCCCTGCGCGGCCTGTGCCGCCTGCGTCCACAGACGCGCGAGGAGCTGATCCAGGTCAACGGCATTGGCGAGAAAAAAGCCGACGCCTTTGGCGAGCAGTTTATGGCGGCGATTGAAGAATTTGAGTCCGAGCATGCGCGGGAGGGAGCGTAATGATGGCAGCCGATAGCAAGACCGAACGTTCCGAGCGCGCCGAGGTGCCCGCCGTGCCGCTGTACCAGCAGGTTATGGACGACCTAAAGGGCGAGATCGCGCGCGGCGTGTACGCATCCGGCTCGCGCATTCCTTCCGAGATGGAGCTCGCGAAGTCCTACGGCGTGGGACGCATCACCGTGCGCCGCGCCATCGAGGAGCTGTCGCGCGCGGGGTATCTCAACCGCCAGCAGGGGAGGGGCACGTTTGTGTGCGCGCCCAAGCTCAAGCGCAAGATTGTCCAGAAGGGTGACGTTCAGAGCTTTTCCGAGGGTTGCGCCGCCAACGACATGGTGGCCGGAGCACGCCTGGTGTCGCGCACGGTGGTTGCGGCGACGCGTGAGGACGCGGCGTTTTTTGGTGTGGAACCCGGCTGCGAGCTCATCGTTGTCGAGCGCGTGCGCACGGCCGACGGCATCCCCGTCATGCTCGAGAACAACGCCTTTGTGCTGGCTGACCATCCCTATCTGCAGACACTTGCCGATAAGGACCTCACGGACAATTCCATCTTTGCGCTCGTTGCCGAGCATTCGGGTCGCGCGCCGCTCAAGTCCGACCCCTGCACCGTGGAGATTGCGCTTGCCGATGCTCAGACGGCCCCGCTGCTGGAGGTGCCGGTCGGCGAGCCGCTCTTCTATATGGAGGCCTACTTTACCGACGCCGGCGGGCGCCCTCTACTGCTCGGCCGCCAAAAGATCGTGGGCTCGCGCTACGTGTTCGACATCTAACGTCCACAGATAGAACAATATAGAACAAGTTTGGTGAAATGACTTCACGGGCGTCGTCGTGCGTGCTATAAATAGGACAATATAGAACGACCGCAGGTACGAGCTGTAGTCGTTCAAAACCGCCACACAAGAAGGAGCATCA
This sequence comes from Coriobacteriaceae bacterium, assembly GCA_902364645.1. Classification (GTDB taxonomy): domain Bacteria; phylum Actinomycetota; class Coriobacteriia; order Coriobacteriales; family Coriobacteriaceae; genus Collinsella. Next base: position 3,080 of record CABJEP010000014.1, read on the forward strand.
GCATGAACGCACATGATCTGGTTCAGGAAATCATCGAGCGCAAGGGTAAGATCGAGAATGTCTTTTGGATCGCTTGTGGCGGTTCGATGATCGACCTGATGCCGGCCAACGAGCTGCTCAAGCGCGAGGCCACCACGTTTACCTCGACGGTCTACACGGCACGCGAGTTTTGCCTGATGGCTCCTAAGAGCCTTGGCGAGAAGTCGCTCGTTATTGCCTGCAGCCACAGCGGCAACACGCAAGAGGTCGTTGACGGCTGCGAGATGGCGCTGGCTGCCGGTGCCGAGGTTGTTGCCATGACCGACTGCGAGGGCTCAAAGATCGATAACGGCAAGTGGACCACCTGGGTCTATCCGTGGGGCGAAGGCGTGCCGCAGGCCGAGGTCCCGCAGGGCATCGGCGCCCTGATTGCTGCCGAGCTGCTCGACCAGCAGGAAGGTTACGAGGCGCTTGCCGACATGTACGCCGGCCTTAAGCAGATGGATGCCCTACTGCCCGCTGCCCGCGAGAAGGTCAACGCCGAGCTGGGCGATCGCTTTGCTGAACTCTGCCAGCAGCACAAGTTCTTCTATATCCTGGGATCCGGCCCTAACTTTAGCCAGACCTACGCCATGGCCATCTGCTCGCTCATGGAGATGCAGTGGCAGCACTGCTGCTACATCCACTCTGGCGAGTATTTCCACGGCCCGTTCGAAGCCACCGAGCCCGGCGTGTTCTACTTTGTGCAGCTTGGCGCGGGCGAGTGCCGCCCCATGGAGGAGCGTGCGCTCGCGTTCCTCAACACGCACACCGATACGATTATGGTGCTCGACGCGCTTGAGTACGGCGTGGGCGAAGTGCCTGCCAGCGTGCGTTCGTTCCTGGAGCCAATCTTCTTCTACAACATGAGCTGCGAGCTGCGCGCCGCACGCGGCAAGGTGTTCGACCACAGCCCCGAGGTTCGTCGCTACATGGGCATCGAGCAGTACTAGGTACCGGGAAAAAAGTATCCACCTTCGATTCGCAAGCGAATAGCGTGCGTAAAAAGCGGGCCGCGCCGGGGATTTCCGGCGCGGCCCGCTTTGCATGGCGTCCGTATGAGCGAGGTGTCGCGTCAAGCGGCGGACTACTTCGCGTCGTAGGCCTCGGCGTCCCACCAGTCGAGCTGGGCGATGTTGTCGCGGATGTGCTGGCAGCTCTTGTGGAAGCCCTCGAGCTCGTGCTCGGACAGGTCGAGCGTGTAGACCTCCTCGACGCCCTCGGCACCGATCACGCACGGCAGGGAGGTAAAGATACCCTCCTCGCCATACTGGCCGGTCATGAGCGTGGATGCCGAAAGCACGGCGTGCTCGTTGTGCAGCACGGCGGCGCAGACGCGCGCGGCGGAGTTGGCAACGGCGTACTCGGTGCACTGCTTGCCCTGGTAGGTTACATAGCCGCCCTTGCGTGCGAGCTCCTCGATCTCCATGTGGTCGAAGGCATACTTGTCGGGGTTCTCGGCCTGAAGCTCGTTGAGTCTCTTGCCGGCGATGGTTGCGGCCTTAAAGGCGGCCAGCTGGCTAAAGCCGTGCTCGCCGATCATGTAGGCGTCGATGGACTTGGGGCTCACGCCGACCTTCTTGGAGATCTCGGTGCGCAGGCGGGCGGAGTCCAGGCCGCAGCCCGAGCCGATGATCTTCTTGGGATCGTAGCCGGTCAGGTGCCACAGCTCGGTGCACACGACGTCGCAGGGGTTGGAGATGCTCACGAAGATGCCGTCAAAGCCGGCGTCGACGATGCGCTTGGCAAAGGTGCGGGCGGCGTCGGTGGTAAAGAACAGCTCGCCGTCGCGGTTGCCGGCGGCCAGCGCGACCTTGCCGGCGGCGTTGACGATGACGTCGCAGCAGGCAAGCTCCTCGTAGTGGTCGTAGCAGTTGACGATCTTGGTGTTGTACGGGACAAACGAAAGGGAGTCGCGCAGGTCCTGGACCTCGGACGTCACCTTGGCCTCGTTGATATCGCACAGGTACAGCTCATCGGCAATGCCCTGCATGAGCAGACTGTTGGCAACATGTGCTCCTACGTGGCCCTGGCCGACCACACCGATCTTACGCGTCTGGTACATATATGCATCCTTTCGGCCGAGTTTTTCGCGTCGAACCATTGTAGCGTCCTGCTGTCACTTTGCTAGGCTAAAGCGCCGCAGATTTTTGGGACATGCCTTAATCTCTACTTTTGGAGTGATTTGGGCCGCTGGCGGTGTCTCGGAGCGATGTACTCGCGCGGATGGGGCCGCTCGTTGTACCATAACTGCAACTGACTCGTAAGGAGCATCCATGCCCATTCGCATCCCCGACGCCCTCCCTGCTGCCGCGCAGCTCGAGAGCGAGAACATCTTTGTCATGACCGAGTACCGCGCGCTGCACCAGGACATCCGTCCGCTGCGCGTGCTCATCCTCAACCTCATGCCCACCAAGATCGCCACCGAGACGCAGATCATGCGCAAGCTCTCCAACACACCGCTGCAGGTGGAGGTAGATCTGCTGCGCACCAAGACGCATGAGGCCACGCACGTAAGCGCCGGTCATCTGGAGACGTTCTACCGCACGTTCGACGATATCCGCGACATCCACTACGACGGCCTGATCATCACGGGCGCGCCCGTGGAGCAGATGCCGTTCGAGGAAGTCGACTACTGGCCCGAGCTCTGCCAGATCATGGATTGGTCCACCACGCACGTACACTCTACGCTGCACATTTGCTGGGGCGCGCAGGCGGGGCTCTACCATCATTACGGCATTCAGAAGTACGATCTACCGGCCAAGGCAAGTGGCGTTTTCGAGCATTATTTGGTGAAGCCGCAAAGCCCGCTGGTCCGCGGCTTCGACGACCGCTTCTATGCCGTGCATTCGCGCAACACCGATGTGCGCCGCGAGGACGTGGAGGCCGAGCCGCAGCTTGAGGTCGTGGCCGTGTCTGACGAGGTGGGGCTGTACATTGTCAAGTCGACGGACAGTCGTCGCTTCTTTGTCTTTGGCCATCCCGAGTACGATACCGACACGCTGCGCCTGGAGTACGAGCGCGACGTGAAGCGCGGGCTCAACCCTCAGGTGCCGGCGCATTACTTCCCGGGCGACGATCCCGCTGCCGAGCCGCGCAACGTCTGGCGCAGCCAGGCTCAGCTGTTCTACACCAACTGGCTCAACTACTATGTCTACCAGACCACGCCCTACGACCTAGCCCGCGCCGGCGAGGAGCACTAGGCTACGGCCGTGGCTGTGCTCGCGGCGTGACGAGCGTGGATTTTCGGACACACGAGCGTGGATTATCGGACGTTTGAATAATGAGCGTGGATAATCTCCCGTTTTTTGCCCCCGAACAGACCCAAAACGGGAAATTTTCCACGCTCATCTTGCGGGTGCGATACAACGGCATTTAGGCGCTGACGATGTTGGGCAGCGGCAGGTCGGGGGCGTCGGTGGGAACGTGGTCGACGCGCTGTTCGTCAAAGGCGATGCCGACGATTTGGCATGCGGGCGAGAGCATGGGTATGTAGCGGTCGTAGCAGCCTCCGCCGTAGCCCAGGCGCGCGCCAGTGCGGTCGAAGGCCACGAGCGGCACGACAGCCATGTCGAGCTCGGCGGCAGGCACAATGGGGAAGCGGTCGCTGTCGACGTCCGTGGCTGCGAAGGCCCGCGTGGGATGAGCGATAAACGGAGCCGTGGATACATCGCCGGCAGAGACTGCCCGCATGCACATGCGCTGGCCGCGTGCGGCGGGGTCGCTTGCCGAGAACATGCACGGATAGGCCACGCGCCAGTCGCGTTTGGCGGCCGCAGCGGCAAACGCGGCTGGGTCGACCTCGGAACCCATCGCGGCATAGACGGCAACGGTGTGCGGTGCCGCGGCACCCAAGCGATCCAGCAGCTCAACAAGCCGCGCGCATACAACAGCAGACTTCGCCGCCCGAACATCCAAATCAATAGCGTTGCGCCGGGCAATCACCGCCCGCCGCAACTCAGCCTTATCCATCCCAGTCTCATCTCCCAAACCTTCCAAAAAGGGACAGGTTTATTTTGGCAGGTTTTATCTGGGCAAACGCGACGGATTCACCCCAAACCGCCACAAAGGTGCCTGTCCCCTTTGTGGCGGTTTGGCTCCCGCTTGGCTTTGTTGCGCAACAAGGGCTGCATTTTTGGGTTTACCTTCAGGGTGGAAGGAATGAACCGAAAGGAACCCGCCATGTTTTGTCGCTCGTGTGGCACGCCGCTTGTCGACGACGCCCTCTTTTGCCCCGTCTGCGGCGCGCCCGTAGCACCCGACCAGGTCGCGGCCACGCAGCAACCCCAGCCTGCCGCGCCCGCTCCCCAGCAATACGTGCCCGTGCAGCAGCCCGCGCGGCGCAAGCGTTCCAAGAAGCCCCTCATCGCCCTTGCCGCGGTGCTTGCCGTGGCGGCGGGTGTCGGCGGTGGCGCGCTGTTCTACTTCACCCAGATCGCGACCACCCCAATTGACGAGAAAACCTTCCCGGACAGCGGCATGCGTGCGCTTGTCTCGACCAAGTACGACACTAACGGTGACGGCCGCATCTCACGCGACGAGGCCAAGGCGGTGACGTCGGTCGAGCTGGACGACATCACGTCGACGCAGGGCCTGGGCAAGGTGTTCCCCAACGTTACCAGTGTGGAAAATGGCGGGGACAAACTCGTCAACCTGGATCTTTCGGGCTGCGGCGACCTTAAGACCGTCGAGCTTAACTCGGCGAGTAATGTCACCGTCGTTAATCTGGACGGTTGCGACGACATCGAGAAGCTCGACCTCAAAAATGCCGAAAACCTTAAAAGCATCGATTTTTCGGGCAAAAAGAAGCTCGCCACGTTGGCGCTGCCGCAGGATACGAAGATTACCGGCATTAAGGACACACAGCTTGACGAGCTGTGGCTGCCGATGTCCTATGAAGGCACCGATAAGAGCGATGCGTACGGCGATATCTACGAGATCGAGCGTGACGAGAACGGTTACGTCACGGGCTTCACGTCTGCCGTCAAGCAAGGTGGCGGCGTAAGCTACAGCGTCGAGCACGATGAGTCGCATCGTATCTCTGAGATTGAGGAAGATCTGGCGGGCGGTTACGAGAACGTCAACACGTTTACGTACGACGCTGACGGTAACGTCACGCGCATCGACTGCGATGCCGACATTAGCGATTCGTCGAGCACCACGACGTTTACCTACGACGCGGACGGAAACCTGATCAACAAGACGACCCATGCGGGTTACGGCGAGAGTGCGAGCACGTATGTCTACCAGGACGGCAACATGGTGACCGACACCGATACCAGCCCGGGCAATCCTCGGACGGTCGTGTATTCGTACGGATACGACAAGGATCGCGTGACGTCCTTTACGCTGGACTGTCAGGGCGACACCGTGGGCACCAGGTGGACGATCACCGCTGGCTACGAGTATGACAAGGATGGCAACATTTCGCGTATCTCGCCTGTGGCATATGACTCGCACGGCAACGATTACGGCTCGCTGAACTCGTATGCCGCGGTGGATTATTCGTACAGCGACGGAAAGCTCGACAGGATCGATTCCGAGCGCGGCGGCTATGCGGAGTTTTACTACGACGACCACGGCAACCTGACGTCGGTCGACGAGTATGCCGGCCGCGGTTCGGATGCCGAGTTTGAGTTTGAGCACGAGGTCGAGTACCAGCGCTACTTCTGCAGCAAGCACGAGAAGAACAAGCCGGAGGAGTGGATTCGTCTGGATGCAGAGTACGACGTCGACCAGGGTAGCTGGAACAATGACTCCGATTATGGTCGTGAGTGCTTTGCAACCATGTACAAGCTCGATCCGCTGGCGGCAAGGCTGAACCCGTTCATCAAGTAACAGCCCACTCGCAAACCACCCAAAGGGGACAGGCACCTTTGTGGTGGTTTGGGCTGAGGCTAGCGTCCGTAGTGGTTTGTCTAAATCTGTAACAGTTACTCGGCAAAAATGGGCTCAGATGTTACAGATCGAGACAAAGGGCTGGTGTCATCCAGAACTGTCTCGATCTGTAACGTTTTGAGCCCATATTCCTGCCCAACTGTTACAGATTTAGACAAATCGGCGGGCGGTGCGGTGCATCCCGTGCCAAAGCCGGCTCGCTCCACCCCGCCCGTTAAAGAAAAAGGTAGATTTTTAGGCATGTCCTAAAAATCTACCTTTGTGCGTTAAGCGAACAGGTCGACGACGTTAAAGCCGGCGTTGCTCTTGGCGATGACGTCGCGGCCGCCAAAGACGCAGGTGGGCGACTCGGCTGCGATGCGCGTCACGTCGGCGCCGAGCGAGCGAAGCTCACCGGGCGTGGCAGCGAGCATCTGGGCGCGGCGCTCCTCGCGTGCGTGCGGATCGAGCCCGGCCAGGTAGGTCGTGTTGCGGCGCTTGGTGAGCGCGTACGGCTTCACCGGCGCGTCCATGCCGCTCACGCAGCTCACGATAAAGCCCTCAAAGGCGGCCTCGTCGGGCTCAAAGCTGCCAAGCCATGCACCCGCGCGCTCCACGCGCTCAATCGAAGGATCGATCGCCGGGTCGCGGTAGGTGTAGAACGCCGTCTGGCGCTCGCCGGCTGCGCGGAATCCGCAGCCGTACGCACCGCCCTTCACGCGGATCTCGTTCCACAGGTAGTCGTAGGAGAGCGCGTTGGCAGCCACGGCCCAAGCGCCTGTCACGTCGAGCCCCAAGCGACGCGGATCGCACGCACACGCGGCAAAGCAGATGTCGCTGGGGATCACGAAAGCCTCGTGGCGGTCGCACGGCGCCGGCACCACGAGCGCGTCGCGGCCGGCACCATCGCCCGCGCCAAGCCCCAGGTTGCCCGCGGCATCCCAGTACGCGTCAAAGTCCTCATCGCTGCCGGTAAAGCTCGCCATGCAGCCATCGGCCACAAAGATGCGGCCTGCCAGCTCGGCAAGCTTGGCGCGCAGGTCGTCCAGACGCTCGTCAAAGTGTTCGAGCAGATCGCGCAGGAACAGGTAGAAGTCTACGCCCGAGAGCTGTTCACGCACCACGGCAGAAGGCGAGCTGTAGCTCATCGCGCGACCGAGCGCCGCCGAGTGGCCGTTGTTGATAAAGCCCTGCTCAAGCCCAATGCGAATCTGCGTGAGCACGTCGCGCACGCGGTCGGCGTCGGCATCGAGCAAAAGCGTGCTCGACCACACCTCGCGCGGCAGACTCGCCAGCGCATCGATCTTCTCGGACAGGGCGCCGGCGCTCACCAGCAGGTAGGGGCGCACGCCGTCCACTTCGGGCTGCGTCATGACTTCGGTCGTAAAGCTCAAAAAGCCCAGCTTGCCAGCGAGCAAGTTGTCGAGTTCCTCGGCCGAGTGCTCGCGCGTGGGCAGCTGCTTAAGCAGGCGGCAGAGCAGCGTCACGTAGGGCAGGTCCTCAAACGCGACGCAGCTCAGGTCGAAATACTGCATGGCGTAGGCCAGGCGGTTGGTAGGGATGTCGTGGCGCAGACAGACGATGGGCGCGGTCGTGTCCACGACCAGCGGCGGCTCGGGGCGCGCCTCGCCAATGTCGGACACGCGCAGGCGCGGCAGCGTGGCCTTGGCCTCGGGCGTGTCTTCTGCCTCCTGCGCGGCACGCAGCGCGGCCGTGCGCTCGACCACGTCGGCCAGCTCGGCATCGGTCATGGCATCGCGCTTGGCTGCCAGCTCGGCGGCCTCGGCTCCCTCTGCGCCCTCGGCGGCGTCCACCGGCACCAGCTCGACCAGTGCCATGTGATCGTTCTGCAGCACCAGCTCGCGCAGCAGGTCCTCAAAGTAGCTGCCTTCCAGCTCGCCGCGCAGCTCCTCGTACACCGGGCCATACTTGAGCGCCAGCGTCGCGGCGTCGTCATCGTAGAGCCAGGTGCTCAGCGCGTCGCACGCAATGGCCACGCCGTCGGCGATACCGTAGTCGCGCTGGCGCAGGTCGTATTCGTTGCTGCTGATGATGGCCTCCAGGCGCTCGCGCGGAACGCCGCGCTCACACAGGTCGCGGCAGGCGTCCTGGAACACGCGGCGCAGCTCGCGCGCCACGCCGGGCTGCGCGTTTTGCAGCATGATGAGCTCGTAGGGCTGCAGGCTCTCGGCCGCGGTGTAGCTCACCACGTTGCCGCCCAGGCCGGCGGCCAGAATGGCCTTCTTAACCGGCGCTTCGTTGGAGCCCAGCAGCGCCTCGAACAGGATATCCGCCGCGATCGTGCGCTTGCGGTCGAGTGCGCTGCCCAGTACTAGGCCCAGGCCCACCAGGGCGTTCTCGGGCGTGGTGGCCATCTCGACGCGCTTATACTCGCAGGTCACAGGCGCCTGCACGTCCAGCGGATTGGGCGCCAGCGCGGACGGGTCCTCGCCGGCGGCAACGGCCGAGTCCATGCGGCGGCTCGCGGCACTCGGCTGCGACAGATAGCGCTCGTCCAAAAACGCCAGTGCGCGGTCCACATCCAGGTCGCCATAGAGCGTTATATAAGAGTTGGAAGGATTGTAGTGGCGCGCGTGCGTGTCCAGGAACTGCTCGTAGGTGAGCGCGGGAATCGCGCGCGGGTCGCCGCCGCTCTCGTGCGCATAGGCGGTGTCGGGATAGAGCGCGGCGTTGACGGCGTCGTCCAGCACGCTCATGGGGTCGGACAGCGCGCCCTTCATCTCGTTGAACACCACGCCGTTATAGCGCAGCGTACCCTCGCGCAGGCTCGCGGAGCTGTCGTCGCCCTCGCCCTCGGCGCCCTCCGGCAGGTCCAGCTCGTAGTGCCAGCCCTCCTGCTCAAAAATGGTGGGCTTGGTATAGATGGCCGGGTTGAACACCGCGTCCAGGTACACGTCCATCAGGTTGTACAGGTCCTGCTCGTTGGTGGTGGCGACGGGGTAGATGGTTTTGTCTGGGTAGGTCATGGCGTTGAGGAACGTCTGCATGGAGCTCTTGATCAGGTCGACAAACGGCTCCTTGACGGGGAACTTGGCCGATCCGCACAGCACCGAGTGCTCAAGAATATGGAACACGCCGGTGGAATCGGCCGGCGGCGTCTTAAAGCCAATGGCAAAGGCCTTGTTTTCGTCGTCGCACGCTAGGTACAGCAGGCGCGCGCCCGAGGTGGTATGGCGCAGTACGTAAGCGTCCGAGTCGAGCTCGGGCACGGTCTCGCAGCGCTCGACGGTAAAGCCGTGGCAGGTAGTGCCGGGCACCAGCAGCGCGGCAGCAGCGGCGCGCGGGTCGGTTGAGGTAGTGGACATATGCAGTCTCCTTTGACGCCCCAACGGGGGCGAATCGAGTCGAATCCTCGAGAGTATACCCATATGGGGCCTTCGACCAATCTGCGGGATGAGCGTGGATTTTCTGGCACACGAGCGTGGAAATTCGGACGTCTGCCGCATGAGCGTGGATTTTCGGACGAAATCGGCCGCCAAAAGCCCAAAAACCGTCCAAATATCCACGCTCGCGTGTCAAGTACGTATCTCTCACCTCACATTCATCTCTACGACGAGGGATGAATGTGAGACAGGTAGAAGATAAAAATCAATCGGCTTATCGGATGCATATACCGCCATCAGATTGAAGCTGTATGCGGAAATGGATGGACTCTACACCGTTTACGCAAAATAACCCCTCGTTTGCTAAAACATTATAAGAAATGGCGTGGAGTGCTAAAAAGTTCTAATACAATATAAGTCATTTATCTATAGGCTGCTGATTCCTTGTAAAGGTATGGTTGATATGGTTGAGGCAAATAGCGTTATCCCCCTGTACAAACAGATTGTTCGTGCGCTTTCTGATTCAATCGCCAACGGCACGTACCGCCCGGGAGATAAGCTTCCGACCGAGGCGGAGCTTATCGAGCAATTTGGCGTGAGCCGAATAACGGTTCGCTCCGCAATTAAAGAAATGGAAGATGCTGGGCTTGTTGAGAGGGCCCGCGGTAAGGGCACGTTCGTTTCGTCGGACACGCAGATGTATGCCGCGGACGACCGTGAGAGCTTTACCCATTCGTGCCAGCTTGCGGGCAAACAGGCGTCTACCAGGGTTCTCGAAATGGGCTGGGACTTCCCAAGTCTGCGAGACGCGAAGTTCCTGGGCGTAGACGATACCCAAAAGGTATTGCGTAGCCGTCGTCTGCGCCTTGTGGATGGCAAGCCCACGATGCTGGAAACCAATAGCTATTCCGCTGCGCTTTCTTTTTTGGAGCATGAGTCCCTCGACGATTCGCTGATGGCGGTACTCGATCGCCAGGGAATCAAGATGGGTCCCAACACGCGTACGCTCGAGGTCTGCTATGCGAGCGAGCTCGAGGCGGCATACCTTAACGTGGAGCTGGACTCTTCGCTGCTTCTGTTTGTCGATAGACGTTATGCCCCAAGTGGCGAGCCGCTTTTTATCTCCCGTCAGGTGTACTGCACCGAGCGACTGAAGTTCTATTTGTAAATTAGCGATAGATTGGTCGATTTACCGACCAATTGTTACCGTTCGCGGATTTGGAAAATAGACACACCACGTAGGGTAGATTGCTAATATACTTTGTTATGACAATATAGTACGTCCTATTGGTATTGGAGAACTATGAATAAGATATTGCTAGCGAGTCATGGTTATCTCGCCCAAGGCATGAAAAGCTCTCTGGAGATTCTGATGGGCACCAACGACCGAATCGAGTGCCTGTGCGCCTATGTCGATGACGATTCAAGGGACGTCGCGGCGTTGATTGATGCATGGATGGAGACGAGGGACCCTGCCGACTCTTGGTTTGTCGTGACTGACATCTTTGGCGGCTCTGTAAACAACGAATTCATTCAGAGGCAGACCGACGGATCGTTTACGTTAATCGCTGGAATGAACTTGCCGCTGCTGGTGGAAATGGTTACACAGCTGGACTCCCTGGATGCGGACAAGGCCAAAGCCGCGGTCGAGGGATCGCGTTCGTTTATTCAGCTTTGCGAGGCGGCGGACATGCTTGCCGGCGCCGAGGAAGAAGAGTTCTAGTTAGTTCTGGTTCGAGCCCTAGCTAGGGGCCACACCTGTCATTCCCTTTATCACGTGCGGAGATGATAACGATGATTAAGCTTACGAGAGTTGATTACCGACTGATTCACGGCCAAGTTGCCATGTCCTGGACTCACGCTTTGGATGTAGATTGCATCTTGCTTGCCAGCGATGCTGTGGCAAAAGACGACATGAGGAAGGCGGCCTTGAGGCTCGCCCGCCCCAACGGCGTTAAACTCGTCATCAAGGATGTTGACGCTGCTATCGAGGCGCTCAACAGCGGCGTTACCGACAAGTATTCGCTGTTTATCATCACTGAGACGATTGAAGATGTCTATCGTCTCGCTAAGGGTTGCAAAGACATCAAAGAGATCAATCTGGGCGGAACCCGAAAGACCCCTGAGACCACGCTTCATCCGACCCCTGCGATCTTTGCGACCGAGAAAGATGCCGAGCATATCCAAGAGCTCCTGGGCGATGGCGTGGCCATCGAAATCCGTCAGGTCCCCAATGACGCTAAGGTGTTTGCCAAGGACGTTTTCTAGCCGGAAACACGTTGATGCTCGGCATTTATTGAACCAATGCTCTATGCCTATGCCCGTCGATCATTTGATCGGCGGGCTTTTTATTAAAGAAAAATCAAAAAAATCTGAAATAGTTCTTGCATAGTTAGTTATATAAAGTATTATAACGTCATGGGATGAATGAAGGGTTCATCCAAGTGAGTTAGGAGTAAGGGATGTTCAATTTCGATGAGCCTCGTTACGAGAAGGTTGTGAGCGATGCCCTCGCTCTCCGTCCTCAGATTGAGGCTGCCGTGGACGAGGTCTGCGAGCAGGGTTATTCCAACATCTTCTTCATCGGCTGCGGCGGCACCTGGGCCCACACGCTCCCGATGAAGTATTGGGTCGAGACCACCACGGCCGACGTCGATGTCCACTGCGAGATCGCCGCAGAGTTCCTCGCCTGCCCGCCCAAGACCTTCAACAAGGATTCTGTCTGCGTCTTCTCCACCCGTACCGGCACCACCCCCGAGATCATTGAGGCTGCCAAGTTCTGCCAGGAGCAGGGCGCCCGCACGCTGATGTATGTCTCCAACGACAACACCCCGGCCACCGAGTACGCCGATTACAAGTTCTTCAGCTTCGCCGAGGACGACGTTCTGTGCGAGGCCATCTACACCTACCAGATCACGCTGGTCGCCCGCTTCCTCAAGAACGCCGGCGCCTTCCCCAAGTACGACACCTTCATGGAAGAGTTCGGCAACATCGCTCCGTACCTCATCAAGGCCAAGGACGCTCAGGACGAGCGCTGCGCCGCCATGGCCGAGGACTTCAAGGACACCGATTACCACATGGTGATTGGCTCCGGCATGCTCTGGGGTGAGGCCTACGACTACGCCATGTGCATCCTCGAGGAGATGCAGTGGATCAAGACCAAGTCCATCCACGCCGCCGAGTTCTTCCACGGCACCATCGAGCTGTGCGAGGAAGGCACGAGCCTCATCATGCTCTACGGCGAGGACGACACCCGTAAGCTCATGGACCGCGTGGACAACTTCACTCACATGCTCGCCGACGAGAAGGGCGTCAACGTCCGCGTGAACAAGTTTGACACCGCCGAGGTCGAGCTGCCGTTCAGCGACCCCGAGTTCCGCAAGATCGTCTCCCCGATGGTCACCTACACCATCACCGAGCGTCTGAGCTGCCATCTCGAGCACGTCCGTAACCACCCGCTCACCACGCGTCGTTACTATCACCAGATGAACTACTAATCCTCTCAAATTGCTGCGGTTGTCTGCAGGCGAGCTGCGCAGAATGCCTCGCCTGCAGACCTGTTTCTGGGGTTGATCGAAATGGTTGTCCAGTATCTTCTAGTTGCACTGGTCGCATTTATTGCGTCCATGGACGAGCAATTATTTGGCATTACGATGCTTGGTCGTCCGCTGTTTACGAGCCTGTTTGTCGGCTTGATCCTTGGCGATGTCCAGCAGGGCGTTATCGTCGGCGCTGCTTTGGAGTCCATGTTCATGGGCGCCATCATGGTCGGCGCGGCGGTTCCTCCCGAGGTCTATGCCTCCGGCGTGCTTGGCTGCGCGTTTGCCGTCATTACGGGTACGGGCACGGCAACTGCCGTCGCGCTCGCCCTTCCCGTCTCCGTCTTCCTTCAGGTGTGGCGCAACTTCTGCTACGCCGTTCCGGGTGCCTTTGCCTGCAAGAAGATTGAGACCGCTCTGGCAAATCGCGATCTTGCCAAGGCGAATCTGTACCATCTGACCATCGTGCCGCTGTCGATTGGCATTCCGTCTGCACTGCTGGTGTTTGGCTCGCTGTTCTTTGGTGCCGACCTTATCAACAATGCGCTCAACGCGATTCCGCAGTTTGTGATGGACGGCCTCAACGTTGCGTCCGGCGTCATGGTCTGCATCGGCTTCGCTCTTCTTATCAGGACCATGGGCGATAACAAGCTCCTTCCCTGGCTGTTCCTGGGCTTCATTATGGTCATCTACCTCAAGATGGACGTGGTCGGCGTCGCCGCAGCTGCCATTTGCGTCGCGCTGCTCCTGGCCTTCCGCGAGGGCTCGTCCGGTCCGCAGACGGTTGCTGCAGATGAAGAGGAGGACTTCTAATGGCTATCCAGAACACCGACCTCAAAGAGGCCAAGAAGGACGCGATTATGACTCCCGATATGTATCGGAGCATGTTCCTTCGCCAGTTTACGAGCCAGTGCTCGCAGTCGTACGACAAGATGATGGCAATGGGCTTCATGTACACCATTCAGAAGCCCCTGCGAAAGATCTATCCCAACGACGACGATTACTATGCGGCGCTCGATCGCCATACCGAGTTCTTTAACATCACGCCTCATGTGCTTCCGTTTGTAGCCGGCCTAACGGTTTCGATGGAAGAGCAGGCGGCTGCCGATAAGAACTTCGACACGTCCTCGATTAACGCCATGAAGGTCGGCCTTATGGGACCGCTTTCCGGCATCGGCGATTCGTTCTACTGGGGTACGTTCCGCGTGGTTGCCGCCGGCATTGGTATTGGCATCGCTTCGACGGGCAACCCGCTCGGCCCCATCGTGTACGCGCTCATCTACTCCGTGATTAACTTTGCAACGCGTATCGTCGCCGCCCATCTGGGTTACGACTTGGGAACCAAGTTTTTGCAGCAGTCCGAAGAGAGCAACCTTATGTCTCGCATGACGCATGCTGCCGGTGTTCTCGGAATGACCGTTATCGGCGCCATGATTGCGGCACAGGTCTCGCTGTCCACGGCTTTGACCTTTGACGTGGGTGGTTCGGAGATTGTCCTGCAGGATCTGTTCGATTCGATCTTCCCCGGTCTGCTGCCCTTGCTGGCAACGTTCGCTTGCGTTGCCCTCTATAAAAAGGGCGTCAAGACCATTTGGATCATCTTGGGCATCTTCGCAATCTGCATCATCGGAACGGGCTTGGGAGTGTTCGCGGCGGCGTAATGTTGACTGCTATGCTCGCGCGTTGGATAACTAACTGACCGTTTGAAAACGGGGCTCGGCGTAAGGCCGGCCCCGTTTTTTATTTGAGGGATTTTCCGACCGTCCAAAAAATCACACTCGTCCATCACTCACGCATCTCTCATCTCTCATTCGTCACTAATACGAGAGATAACAGAAAGACGAGAGATAAATATGAGAGATAACAATGCTGCAAGGTGGCTAGGGGATCGAGTCAAAGTTCCGGTATACATGAGTTTACCTGCGCGAACGTGATTTGCTTGAACCGATAACGGCATTTTTGTCTCTCATCTCTCACTCATCTCTAAGCTGAGAGATAAATGAGAGATGGCTGAGAGATAGACAGACGGCCTGTCGGGGACATGCATCGCTGTTAGATTGATGCCGCGCGCGGAGCAGCTGCACGTTCACCCGCGCCCTGCATCCCGCCATTTCGCGTACTGCCCACCGAAACCTGCGGCAAAGCAGGTACAATAGCCCAATGTGCATCGCGCACGACGATGATATCGGCGCCCGCGACTGGGGGAGACAACATGGCAGAGCAACAGATAACGCCGGGGACCAAGCTTCAGGTGGCATTCGACGTGCCCATGGGCCAAAAAACCGACTTCAACATGCTCGCCACGTACAAAGAGAACCTGGACGACGCGTACTTTCTTATGAGCGCGCCCATGCTCGCCGGCAAGCCGCTCATCATGGACGAAAACCAAAAGCTGCTGCTGCAATACAAAGTGGGCGAGGAGACGTTCGTGCTCGCCGGCTACCCCGAGTCGGTCGAGAAAAAGGGCATCCGCACCTACTGGAAAATGCGCAAAGTCGCCGAGCAGCGCACCTTTGTCAAGCGCCGCGACGAGCGTTTTAAGGTCGCCATGCGCCTGACCTACCAGCGCGACAACGCGCCGACCCCCGAGCCCGAGGACGCCATGACCATCGACGTCTCGGCCGGCGGCCTGGCCGTCTACCTCAACGATTATCCCGATGTGGGCGAGGCCCTGGCCGTGCAAATGCCCACGATCCGCCTGCAGGGCGAGCGCCACGAGCTGCCCGAGCAGCTGGGCATCGTGTGCTGGGTACGCCGCGCGCCCAAGGGCAGCCTGTACCGCAACGTCTGCGGCCTGCAGTTCCGCTACGCCGACGACATGGAGCGCGAGCTCGTCAAAGAATACGTCGGCTACATCCGCGCCAAATATAAGCTCTGATCGCCATGGCTCTGCTCAAGCGTAACGACAACAAAGATCAAGCTGCCGAGGATTTGGCCGAGAGCCAGGCCGAGGGCGCGGCTGAGGATTTGGCCGAGGGTCAGCCCGAGGACGCCCCCAGCACCGATCCCGCCCCGCGCAAGCGCCTCGGCAAACCCAAACGCAAACCCAAGCGCGACCTTCGCGGCGTGGTGCGCATCGAGGAGCTGGAGCAGGCACTGGCCGACCAGGACCTCGAGGACATCGACCCCGACGCGGTCGTCTCCATGTACATGCCCAAGCGCCGCATGGAGCGCATCGGCGCGGCGCTGCTGCGCATGGACAAACTGCAAAAGGCCCTCGTGGTGCTGGCGCTTGCCTTTGGCGTGCTGTTCGCCCTGTCGTTTATGCAGGAAAACATGGGTAACTTCACTATCAACCTCAACCGCCTGGAGCTGTTCCGCCGCGGCGTGGCCATTGCCGACAACGGCGACTTTAACAACGCCACCGCGCGCCTGGCCGCCGACGCCTTGGACAACGGCACCAATATCGCTGCCGAGGACCTGCCCGACAACCTGGACGATATCGACGGCAGCCACAACGGCAAGAACTACGTGGCGTACACCTTCTATATCCGCAACGCCGGCAAGACCGATCTGGGCTACAGCGCCAAGCTCAAGGTGGTCAGCGCCAGCAAGGGCGTGGAGAAGGCGGCGCGCGTGAGGGTGTATCGTAACGGCGAGCCCACCACCTACGCGGCCGCCGCGGCCGACGGTAACCCCGAGCCCAACACCGAGCCGTTTGCGTCCAAAGACGTGGTGACGACCATTAGCCACGCGAACTTCCGCGTGGGCGATGTGGACAAGTACACCGTGGTCATTTGGCTGGACGGCGACGACCCGGAGTGCGTGGACAAGATCATCGGCGGCGCTGTGGAGTTCGGTTTTGATTTTGATTCGTCCGAGACCGACGACTCGAGCCTGTTCGTTAAGTTCGTGCAGGATATTGCCGATACCCTGACCGGCAGCGATCCCATTAGCGCGAGCGGCAACGAGGCGCCTGATTACTACAAGGAACACAACGTGACTTGGAGTAACCGTCGCAACCAAAAGAACTCGCCCGCAGGGGACGGGGACAAGTAGAACGAACAGGCGCCGGGCCGGAATCGATTTTCCGGCCCGGCGCTTTTGTTATGCGGAGGCGTTGTCTTTGGAGGAGGCGACGTCGCCAGCGGCGCCGTCCAGCAAGAACAACCGCAGCACGAGTTTGATCGCGTAGCCCGGTTTGACCTGCGCCGCGTCTCCCATGCGTTCGCCCAGGTCGCCGCAGTAGGCATAAAGGTCGCGGATCAGATCCGCGCCCGAGAGGGTGAACATGTAGCCCGCGT
Source organism: Coriobacteriaceae bacterium (assembly GCA_902364645.1). Taxonomy (GTDB): domain Bacteria; phylum Actinomycetota; class Coriobacteriia; order Coriobacteriales; family Coriobacteriaceae; genus Collinsella. The sequence goes on from CABJEP010000014.1 coordinate 20,102, forward strand.
CCGAAAGCGCGTTGGGTGCTGCGGGCAGCCCCGCAGCCAGGCAAAAGCTCGCAAGGTCGGGGCCCATGACGGCCTCGTAGTCAATCGCGTGCTCACCGTCCCGGGCGGCCTGCTCCTGCTCGCGGGTGTATGACAACGCGGCCGCCAGCACAAAGCTGGGCGTGGGCGCGTTGACGTCGTCGGTGGTGGCGACGAGCTTGCCGGCCGCCTGCGTGACCAGCCAGGCGACCTCGCGCTGGCAGCGAACGGCTTTGCGCGTCACCGGCTTGATCGATCCGGCAGAAACGCTTCCCTTGGGTTGATTGGCGGCAGCCATAGAGCCCTCCCGGCAAATAGCCCGCACAAGCAGGCAGAAATTACACGTGCTACATCAGTATAGCGGGTGGGGAAGGACTAGGGCGAAGCTCGGCGGAGGGTGAATGTGTGCGATGGTGTGGAACTGCGGTCGCAAGGCTTAAGAGGGACTTACGGCTTTGCAGGAGAGAGATCAAATAAGGTAACGATGTTCACATAGCACCACATATAACCCGAGGTAGACCTATGAATCTGCCGGAATGTAGGCTGCCGAAAACTCATAAGGAAATCGTAAGAATTATGGTATTCTCAACTCTATATCAAAAGGATGGGCAAGCAACATCCAACACGAAAGCGCGGGCTCCCCTTCCGGGCTTCTCGAGGGTCATCTGGGATGAATGGGGAAAGAAAGGGGTCCGTATGGATACCAAGGCATTAAAGAAGCAGATGGGCGCCGCCATCGCCATGGTCCTCGTGGCAGCCGTAGCCCTCGGCTCCGCCACCTTCGCATGGTTTGTCAGCAACAACACGGTTAAGGCGACGACTACCAACATTAGCGCGCAGTCGAATTCTGCATATCTGGTGATTGATAATGCGGATGCCGGTTCTACGAAGACAACGTCCACGGGTTCGGCTACCGCTTCTGAGACGTTTGATGCTGATACCAAGCTTTATCCCGCTCAGTGGAAGAGGAATTTCGATAACACTGGTAATAAAGCTGCCAGTGAGGCGGATGGCGTCTGGCAATTCGAAAGTGCCTATGCAAAGGATAAGGCCAAGCCCGATGAGAAGGATGACACGCGTTTCGCCGTTGGTAATCCTGAAACGGCTGCGACCAAGGATTACACCCTTGCAAATACTTTTTATATCGGTACCGGTACTTATGATGGTACCTTTACCAACTTGAAGGTAACTGGCGTTGAGATTAACAATACGTCTAATTCCAAACTCGACTCTGCTATGCGCGTGCTTGTAATGTGCGATAATGAATGGGCCGTTTGGTCAAAAGCAGGCAAAGAGAGCAGCTCGAACACTAATGGAATCATCAAGGCCGACGGTATTGCAAAGAACAAGGATGCTACCGTAAAGGTCTATGTCTACTACGATGGCGCTGACTCCGAGGTTTATACCACCAACCTGGAGAACATCGCAAAGGATTGCGGCGTGACGGTTACTTTCGAGGCGACGCCGACCGAGTTTAAGTAATCAATCCATTTATACATAAAGCTCGACTTTCGCCGGGGGCCGAACCGTCGGCCCCTGGTTTTTTAGAATAGGTTAATCGGATGGCAAAACGATCTCAACAATTAAAGGTTCAGCTCGTTGCCGCGGCTGCCGCGGTTGTGCTGTCTGGTTTCGCACTATCCGCCGCCACGTATGCTTGGTATGTTGCCAACAATACGGTCAGCGCAAAAACGTCTACGATCGGTGCCACCACGAACGGGTTTATTCTTCAGATCGCTCAGAAGTCGAAAGGCGCCCAGCATGGTGGCGCTCAGGATTCTCTCGCGGCGACCGAGCTTGGAGGCAAAATCACTCCTTCCTCGACTGACAATATGGCGGATTGGTATGCCTGCCAGGGTTGGGGTGAAGATGGAAAGGTCACCACTTATACCAAGCTCAATTTCACCGCAGGTGGCAAGGCTGGAGAGTACGAAGCTGGCGGAGAGACGCACTATGCGTTTCTAAAAGGTGAGTACATCCTCTATACGATTTCGGATACCGGATTTGCAGACGTATATCTTGCGGATCCTTCTGAAAATCCCGTCGAAGTAACGGTCAACGGTGATGCTACGACTGACACCATCCCCAAATCCTTGCGCGTTGGATTGACGATTCAGAATGCCGATGCGGATGGTAACGGTACTGGAGCAGAGACTCTGAAATGCGTCTATGCCCCCTATGCAGTTGAAGGCAAGGGAAATGATGCTTCGGCAATTGACGGCTGGGCGTGCATCAACGGTTCTGCTGCGCCTGTTACTCCTTCCTACCAGCATATCGAGGCAGACAACTATGACGGTTGGTGTGCCTCGAAAGTCGGAGAAGATTACGTCGCGGGCTCTAAAGCGATAGCCAAACGGGTTGGTTACAACGGAGTGATTCTTCGAGTGTATATTTGGATGGAAGGTACGGACGCGGATTGCGTTAATAACGAAGCTGCAGAAGATACGGCTACATACAACGTAACCGTCCGTCTTGCCGGCGTTTCTGCTGAATAGCATCCATTATCCTGATCTACTCGAAATTGATAGGGGCCGCTTCAATCGAAGCAGTCCCTTTCTTTTGTGGCGACTTTGCGCAAAACAGCTGCATATGAGCCCGCGTGGATCGGCGATAATGTGAAGAACTGTTCTTCCTGGAGGTTCCTTATGGACGGTATCGCTTCTAGTGTTCCGCTGATTGCTCGGCCGAGTTTCGACCGCGCTTGCAGCTTTGTGCCGTCCGAATATGTCCAGGCCTGGGAGCGGTTCTTGCGCGAGGAGCAGCGTGGCGGCCTGTGGGACAAGCTTCCGCATCGCACCAATGCCGATAGCCCTCAATATCCCTTCCGTCTGACGATTGATTCCGAGCTCTTTCCGGTGCCGCGCGATTCGGGCATCTTTTGGCCTGGTCGCGGGCGCGTTAAGCATCCGCGCAAGAAGACCTTTGCCCTTTCGGTGCACAATTCCAAGCGCGGCGCCTACCCTGATGTTCCGCCGCTCTATCTTGAGGACGGCACGTGGGTGCTCAAGTACTCGTCGCAAAGTGCTTCGGTCGAAAACTGGCGCGACCAGGACTACAACCAAAAGATGATCAACTGCATGGAGTGCGGCGTTCCCGTTGGCGTTTTCTTTGCAACGAGCGCTGGCTACAAGGTTCTGGGCCTAGCGTTTGTTGAGCGTTACGAGCCGGAGAACAGCTGGTTTGTACTGCACGGCCCCGTCCATAAGGGCGGACCCGACGCGCGTTTCTTCCCCGATATGAGCTACATGAAGGAGGCTCCGGTCGCGGCGGAGTTTTCTGGCGCTCCCGTGAGCGACGATGATAAGGTCCGCTACGCGTTGCGTCGCGAACGAATCGGCCAGCAGCGTTTCCGCAATCAGCTCTTTGAGGCCTATACCGGTCGATGCGCCGTCTCGGGCTGCAATGTCGACGAGGCGCTCGAAGCCGCGCATATCGAGAACTATTCGGGTCCCAAGTCGCAGATTGTCAGCAACGGTATTCTGCTGCGCCGCGACCTGCACTCGCTGTTCGACGCCCATCTGATTTCGTTTGAGCTGGTACGCGGCGACTATCAACTTTGCGGGTCGTATCTTCTGCAGCATACGGATTATGCGGCGTTTGCAGGTTCGGTGTTGCGCGAGCCAGACGAACATCGCTTGCGCCCCAACGCTCGATTCCTCGAAGCCCATCGCGCCGAGTTCGATTTCTCGGAATCGCGCCGCCGGGCAGAGGCTGTTGCTCCGTATTAGTCGGGTGCGGTCCGCTGTAACCCGATCATGTCGATTGATCGGATCGCAACAGGCCACCATTCGAAGCCATTCGATCCTGCCATCCTCTCCTCAACGGTTAAAACAGGAAAGGGGAGACCATGGGATGGCGAAGCGATATCGCGCGAGGCGTGTACGGAAACCTACCGCGAGCGTTAATGGACCGGAGCCTGTTCCCGCTCGTCGAGGCCACCTGCAGCCAAATCTGTCTGCCCTGCCCAAGCTGCGGCGCAGACCTTCCATGCCTAGACATCAACTTCATCGACATTCGCGACAAGCAGTCTACTGACCCGCGGGCTCGAACGGGTCTGCGTCTCCCGGTCTATCCTCAGCAATGCCCAACCTGCGGATGCGCCATCACCTATGACGAGGTGGAACCGTAGCTTCGATGGCCCAATTGCCAGTCAACAAAATCAAGTGGTTCGACATGCAGTGCGCTATGCCCGCAGCGCCCCAATGGGGAACACGTAGACATCGTGTTCGGCATCGTAGCGGCAGAAGGGCGAGGTCGCGGTAACGACGGCGCAGAACTCTGGCTGAGGGTTGCGTGCGGCAGGGTTCAGAGCGACCTTGCGGCGCAGGCGTTCGATGTTGCGGATTCCGTCGCTTACCTTGGATTCGCCGAGCTTGATTTCTATCGCCGCCCAGCGGCCATCGTTCAGCTCGATGATGGCATCGACTTCAAGCCCGTCGGAGTCGCCATAGTAGTGGAGTGAGCCCGGATACGAGCCGGGCAGGCACGAGGTGTAGACGCTCAGATCGTGAATGCACAGAGACTCAAAGAGCAGGCCAAATGTTTGGCCGTCTGCAAGGAGCCTCTCGGGGTTCATTCCGAGTGCGGCTGCGGGAATGGAGGGGTCGACGAAATAACGTTTTGGCTTGGTACGCAGGCGAGACTTGGCGCGGACGGGCGCATCCCAACCGGGCAGATTTACGATCGCATACATGCTCTCCAACATGTCGAGGTAAAACGCCACGGTTGAAGTTGCCGGCTGGGCATCGCTGTCGCCCAACGAGGCGTCTGCCGCAATGGTGTTGAGCGTGGCAGATGTCGCAACGTTGCGCGCGAGCGAGGACACGATGTGTCGCGCCGTAGACCCCACGCCTCCTTTTTGCGGAACGCTGACTTCGTACATGGCATCGAGATACTGGTTAACGACCTCTGCGGCCATCTGGGGGCTCGCTCCGACAAGCGCCGGCCATCCCCCGCAACAAATTGCGTCGGCCAACATCGGGAGCGATCCTGTATAGGCGGAAGGTTCGAATGATCCTTCGAATAGGTTTTTCAGCGAAACGGACCCCGTTGAAAGTCCGCGTTCCCAAAGCGTCATGGTGCTCATGTCGAGACGCGCTATGCGACCGGCACCGCTGTGGGTAACAGAGTTTTTTGCTGGCGTTGATGATCCAGTGAGGATATAGAGGCCCTTTTCGCCGCCGGATGCATCTACGGCGCGGCGTGTGGCGTCCCATGTTGCGGGGGTCTCCTGCCATTCGTCGATGACATGCGGCTTATTGCCCTGAAGGGCGAGCGAAGGATCGGCTTCGACCAGCGACTTTACGTTTGGGTCGTCAAGATGGATGACACTCTCGCCGAATGCAAGCGCTGTCCATGATTTGCCACACCATTTGGTGCCCCGAATCTCGACAGCCCCAAATATCTGGAGCAGAGTTTGCAACCGTTCGTCCAAAAGGCGAGGACGGTAGGATTTGGGCTGCTCCGAACCATAGGAAATCATGATTAGATAAACCTCACTACCTGGGCATACTCGATTTTCGAGGATAATCATACTCGATTTTCGAGGATTTCCACACTCGATTTTCGAGGAAATCTGGACTCGATTTTCGAGTTTTGCCCTACAGGTAAATCCCCTCGCACAGGGTTTTGTGGAACTGGGTGTGGTGGTCGCGTGCCCAGGTGAAGAGCGCCTGGTCAAAGTTGTCCTGACTGGCGGGGATGCCATAGACGCCGGCGACTTCCACGCGCACGAACTCCAGCGCGGGCAGTTTGTTGATGGCCGTGAGCGCAAACGGCGACGTGGGCTCCTCGAACAGGTAATGGCTGCCTTGCAGCGCGCCGCAGGCGGTGCAGGTGCTGGCGAGCGATACGGTCTTGGTGGTGCGCGACGTTACGGGCTTGTAGCCGCAGCGCTCGCGCAGGTAGTCGCGGATCTCGGACGGCACGCAGCCCAGTGCGGGGACGATGGCTATGGCGTTGGCGCGGGCGGTGTCGATCGCGATGTGGCCCGCGTCATCCATGGCGGGCGCGGCACTGGGCGCAGTCTTGCTGCCCGAGTTCTCGACCACCCGATACGGAATGCCAAAGGCCGCGACCGTCGTCTGCTCGTGGCACTTCCAGCATTCGCGCTTGCCCAGCACCAGGTAGATGTAGGGCGCGCTGGGGTCGGAGCGATCCACGCCGGGCAGCCACGCGGCAAAGGGCTCGGGGTTGACGCCATCGGGCACGTACCAGATCTTCTTGACCCGGTCCCACTTGGCGCCCAGGGCCTTGGCCTCGTCTTTGTGCGAAAAGGGAACATCGAGCTCGGTGCGCATGGCGGCTCCTTTGTGCGGCTTGCGGTGCATGTGCTCCAAGGATACCCCAGCGGCAGGTGCGTGGGCGCTAAACGAGCACTTCGACCGTCCGAGAAGTCGGGGAGCATTTTGGCGAGGGCGTGCCGTCAAGCAAATGGGCAAGCAAATGGTCAGCTTTTGGTCAGTTGAGCGGCAACCTTGCCAAAAGCTTGACGGATTTGCATTTAGACGTCGACGAATGAACACTTTGGTTGCGCCACAGCAAAAAACTGCTGGTCGTTTGCCGAAAACTCGCCAGGGTCGCGGGCCGCCGCCGACGCGCGTGCTATCTTCGCGCCATGGGGTACTTTATCGTTTCACATAACGCTGCGTTGGCGCTTTTGGCGCACATTCCGAACCCGCGCTTTGGGGATTCGGAACCAGAGGTCGTGTCGATCGCGGGCGCCTGCGCGCTCTGTGACCAGGAGGCGCAGGAGTTTATCGATCGCTATGATCTGGGGATCCAAACGCTGGATTTGCTGGTGCCGACGCGCGCCGACCGCCGGCGGACCAAGCATGTTAAGACGCACCTGTGCACCAACGAGCTCCCGGCGGGCTCGTTTATCTCGCTGGGCCACTGGATGGGCGGCCTGGATGCGTACGTGTGCTCTCCCGAGCTAGCGTATTTGCAGGCCGCGAACGATGGCGATGCGGCGGCCATCTATGCTGGCTATGCCATGACATCGGACTACCGGCTGGACAACCTTGCTCCCGGTGGGGTGACAAGCAGGGATGGGGGAATGCGCGATAGCAGGCTCACGACCAAGGAGCTCATTGCGGCGTACCTTGACCGGGCGTCAAAGGTGAGAGGTGTCGCCAAGGCGAAGGCGTTGCTTCCGTACGTGGAAGAGGGCTCGCGGTCTCCAAGGGAGTCGGGGCTTTGCATGTTTATGTCGGTGCCCGCGCATTACGGCGGGCTTGCGCTGGGCAAGGCCGAGCTGAACAAGAAATACTATATTCGTGACGGTTACAACGATGGGCGCAACCGCAAACTGCGCGTGTTGGAGCGCACGCCCGACATCACGCTTACGGTGAAAGCGGAGGTGGGCCTGGATAAAGTAAGGGCTGGCTTGCTGCCCGAGGTGCTTACCGCGCTGGTCGATTACGACAGCGACACTATCCATGATGGAAGCGAGAAAATCCACAAGGATGCCGAGCGCCGCAACGAGCTGCAGATGCTCAATGGGGTCGCGTACTTTACGGTGACGACTGACCAGGCGAGCGACTACGAAAAGCTCGTTCGCCTGTGCGAACGCATCCGGCGCAAGCTGCATCGGAATAAGCGACCTATCTTTAACAGGCCCATGACGGAGGAGCAGCGATATCTTGCCCTTGCGCGCGTCGAAACGAAGCGGTTTAAGCTTTGGCAAACCGTCATCGACGCGCATCGGCATTGGTAGAGGCGGTTGTTGGTCGTGGGGGCTAACGGCCTTATTTCCAGGTCTAATACTTTTCCGCGAAGTGAACGAGTCAAAACGGGGCCCCGAAGCAGCGACACTTTTGGCGACTCGTTTCCTGCAGTTTTGCCATTGGGATCCTGCGGTTTTGGCTTCGAAAAGTGTGCATGCTTCGGGGATCCAAATAAGCTCGTTCACTTCGCGGAAAAGTATTAGACCTGACTATAGGAAGGTTGTCCGGATGTGCATCGAGGCCCATTCGGGCCCGATCGGGGCGCTCGTTGAGGGTTGTTTGGGCGACTTTAGGCTTGGTTGGGGTGGTTGCTGGCGTTGTTGAGGCGACTTTGGGTGCCGCGGCGCCCTTTTGGCTTGGCGGCGTAAAACAAAACAGCTCAGAGGCGAAGCCTCTGAGCTGCGAACATTTGGTGGGCGTTAGAAGATTTGAACTTCTGACCTCTTCCGTGTCAGGGAAGCGCTCTCCCCCTGAGCTAAACGCCCGATCAAGGGTGCGCGGGTGCGCAGGGAATAATATAACGGAGCTCCCGCCCAGTGGCAAGAACTATTTTTTAAAAAGCGGCGATTTGCGACCCTGTCCGCCCCGATGCAGCGCGAACAGCACGCGGAAAGTCACGTTTGTACCCCCGATGAACTGCATGTTCGCGTAAAATAATTCCATTATGGGCAAATGGTGTCCAGGTAGTTTACAACACGGCATCTGGGGGAGGGGCATGTCAGACGCGCGCTCGCTGCGAAAACAGTTCAATCGCATGCTCGCCACGTTGCTGGTGGCCCTTGCTGCTGCCGGAGCCGTAACGTATGCCTGGTACATCTACAACGCCAACCGCCATATCACCGACGTCAAGATGGCCGCGGGCACGGGCGTGACCTTCCTCATCTCCAACGAATACGATGGCGAGTACAAGACCAACGCCGGTTTGAGCTTTGCGGGCCTGCTCGATCCCGTCTCGACCGACAACGTGCTCAACGGCTTCCAAAAGGTTACGGGCTTTACCGGCGGAACCACCCAGGACTCGCTCTTTGCCAGCATGTTTGGCGCGGCCGAGCATTCCGACTACTACAAGACTTCCCTGTACCTGGCCACCAACTCGGCCGCGACCGACGTGTACCTGTCGGGTATCGACTTTACCGAACAGGACCCGGCAAACCCCATCTCCACCGCGCTGCGCGTGGGGCTGGTAGCCTATGCCCCAGGCAAGAGTGACACCGTAACTGGCCAGTACATCTTTGAGGTCTCGAGCGAGCGCAATCCCCAGGCGCGCTACAACACACTCGACGGCAAGGATGCCGGCGAGAACGAGCAGAATCACCTGGTGCTCGACAGCACCCGCTCCGATGGAACAACGGTTCATTTTGACCAGCTGACTAGCGCAAACTTTTGCGACTATAACGAAGACACCGGCATCGTGAGCCTCAAGGAGGCCACGACCAAGATCTGCAGCCTGCCCGCCGCTGCCGAGGGCGCCAACCGCAGCACGCCCGTGCGCGTGGATGTGTACGTGTGGCTGGAAGGCTGCGACCCCGACTGCACCAACAACCTGGCCGCCACCAGCCTGCAATCTCTGGCGCTGCGCTTTGCCGGCAAGCGTTCGTAAGGGGGCTGGACATGAGTGCATCGAACATCAAAGACATCCTGGGTTCGCGCCGTCGCATGGTTGCCGCGGCCGCATGGATGTTGGTGCTGGTGGCAGCCCTGAGCGCGGCCACTTACGCTTGGTTTAGCAACTCGCGCTATACCAACGTGACGCCCGTGGCGCACACGGTAAGCGACGAGGGCTCCGACCTGCAGATTGGCCTTTCGGCCAACGGGCCCTGGGACACGACGGCAACGCTTGCCGCCGCCGACAAGACACTCTATCCCATCTCGACGGCAGACCTTTCCCGCTTTTGGCGCGGCACGTTCCAAAACGCCGCCGGCGTTACGACCGACTACGCCGACTGCACCGCGCAGCTGGACGACTACGCCCTTTCGGGCACGCTGTACCTTAAGGGCAGCGATAGCGCGCTCAACGTGTACCTGTATCAGGGCCAGATGAGCGTGACGAGCGACCCGCAGCTGCTGGCCGCGCTGCGCCTGGGTCTGGTAATTACAACCCAGTCGGGCACGCAAACGCATATCTTTACCTGCGACGATCTGGGCAATACCGCGGGCGCCACCAGTAGGCGCACCACCGCGCAAGACGGCGTGGTCGTGGCAGCTGGCGCCTCGGGCTGGACCTACACCGCCGATCCCGCACGCGCCATAAGCGCCTACAGCATGGACGGCACCGGCGACACGCCCACGGCGCGCGCAGCCGCCACGCCCATCTGCACGCTGGCCGCCAACGAGGTGGCAAGCGTTCGCTACGTTGTGTACATGGAAGGCTGCGACGCCAATTGCATCGACGAGGCCCAGGCCCGCGATGTGGTGCTGCAGCTTGCCTTTGCCGCGGCCAAGGCATAAGGGGGCGAGTGGCATGCAAGATAAGAAGCAGGTGCAGCTAGACGGCAGCGAGGCAGAGACGGCGCGCGTCAACACGGCGGCAACCGCCGCCTTCGAGCCCACCGAGCCCGCAACCACCACCCGCCGCCACACCCGCCGCGCGTGTGCTTACATTGCACTCGTTATGGTGGCTCTCGCTGCCACTTTGGGCGCCGCCACCTACGCGTGGTTCACGAGCAACATGAAGGTCAATACCAACTCGGTGAGCGTGCACAGCGACACGTCCAAGCTGGTGCTGGAGCTGGGCGACGCCGATCGCGGCAGCTGGTCGCAGCAGGGCGATGTTTCCCTGACTTCCAATGCGGCTGGCGCCGTGACGCTCTACCCGGTCTCGACCTTCGATCTCAACGGCTTTGCTGCCTGCGCGCAAAACAACTCCGCCGGCGATGCCACGGTGTTTGAGCAGGAAAAGACAACGGCTCCGCGTTCTACCACGGCTGGATCAATCTGCGCCCCACCATTACCGGAACGGGCGCCAGCAAAGTAAAGGGTAAGGTCAGCTTGTATCTGGCCGAGTCGTTGGTTCCCCAGGGTGCCGATGCCGAGCTGCTGCGCGCGGCCCGCGTGGGCATAAAGATCTCGAGCGGCAACCAGGTGCTTGCCACCAACATCTTTGAACTCGACGGCTCCGATAGTGGTCACCGCGCCGAGCACCCGGCGACTGCCCCTGCAGGCCTGGCGGGCTACACCGAGGGCATGCTCCTGGGCTGGCAAAACGGCCAGCTCGCTTGCGGCACCAACGTGACGCAGGACCCTGCCGCCTTTACGCTGGACACGAGCGAGACGGCCACGCGTCCGCAAAACACGCTTGCCACGCTGGGGCTTGGCCAGACCTATCGTCTGGATATCTATTACTACATCGAGGGCACCGACCCCGATAGCGCTGACTACCTGCATCAAGACCCGGGCACCCTGCACCTGGCCCTCTTTGCGACCTTGGACGGTGAGTAGCCATGACGCGTAAGCAACCCGCCGCCAACTGTGCGTCCGCCACCGGTAAGCCCAACGCCCCCGCCGACACCGACCTGCGCCGCAAGCTCACCACCACCGTGGTGCTGGTGCTGTTTGCCCTGGTGGCAATAGCCATGGCAACGTTTGCCTGGTTTTCCATCGCCGATAGCGCCAAGACCCGCATGCTCATGATCGACGCCAACGCCGACGGTTCGCTGCGCTTTGACCTGGACGAGCACGCCACCTTCGAAGAGTACGTCCACAGCCTGGGCTTCGACCAGATCTCGGCACGCATCGCCAGCGAAAAGGGCGTGGACATCGACGCATCCAAGCTCAAACCCGTCACTACGAGCGACTACCAGACCTTCACCTTCGAAGACGGCTCCACCGCCGACCCTGCCACCGGCGCCTACCTGGAGTTTACGCTGCACTTTATGAGTAGCACGGACCTGCGTGTGCGCCTGACCGGGCAGGATGGCGACGGCGGCGTGTCCGGCACGCGGTTTAGCTCCGATACGCAGGGCATGGCCAGCGCCATGCGCATGAGCTTTACTGCCGACGGCCACACCTGGGTCTACAACCCCAACGGGGGCGGGGGCTCATCCGGCGCGGCCACCGTCTTTGGGCTCGACTCGGGCACGGCCACCGCGGCCAGCGATATGTTCGACCTGATAAAAGATACGGATAAGCCGGTAACCGTTCGCATATGGCTCGAGGGAACGGACCCAAATTGCACTAATATGCTAAAGGGAGCTAACTATTCGGTTTCGATGCGCTTTGAGGGCATCGAGGAACAGTAGATACGCACGGCGGCCACCGGGCCGCGCACGACCTAGTCAGACACGGTAGTAAGGGACATCATGCAATCTGTTAAAAAAGTCGCATCCATCGCACTGAGCGTCGTCATGTGGATCATCATCCTGGTGGCGGCCCTGTATGCGTTTACCACGCTCGCCACGCGCGAGGACGGCAGCGTCTCCGACATCGCCGGCTTTACCCCGCTCGCCGTGCAGTCCGACTCCATGGCGCCCACGTTTAACAAGGGCGACCTCATCATCATCCAAAAGTGCGACACCTCCAAGCTCGAGGTGGGCGACATCGTGACGTTCCACACCATCATCGACAACGAGTACGCGCTCAACACGCACCGCATCGCCGCCATCGACGAGGTCAACGGCATGCGCAGCTTTACCACCAAGGGCGATAACAACGACGTGGCCGATACGCACATCATCAGCGACGGAGACATCGTTGGTAAGTACCTGTTCGCGTTGCCGCAGATGGGCAAGGTCATGGACTTCCTGTCCAGCTCCATGGGCTTCCTCATCGTGATTGTCCTGCCCATGCTGCTGTTCTTTATCTACCAGGTGTATCACCTCATCGTGGTGGGCATGAACCTTAAGCGCGCCATGGCCGAGGAGGACCGCCTGGCCGCCGCGGCTGCCATCGTGGACGCCGAGGGCAAGGGTGACACTGCCACCGTCACCGCCGATAACGCCGCCGAGCAGCTTGCCCAGGCCGAGGCCAAGCTCGAGGAAGCCCGTCGTCTGAAGGCCGAGGCCGAGGCGGCGATGAACGCGACCAAGCAGGAGGGTACCGACGGTGAGTGAGTTTCTGGGATTTGCCTGGGAGCTGCTGGCAAAGGTCGTCTACAACGTCGTTGCCGTCGTGAGCTCTATCCTTAACCTGCTGGTGTTTGGCTGGGTTGAGTACTTCAACATCTTTATGACCTACTTCACCACGTTTGACCTGGTGGGCAAGATCGGTGCGGTCATTCTGTTTGCCATGCTCATTGCGGTCCCCGTGCTGATCGTGGCCATCCTGGTTCACCGTTACCGTATCAACCGCCGCCTGCATCGCGACGACACGTCCAACAAGGCGCTCTATCGCGAGATCGGTCGCCTGAACAAGCAGGTGCTCGACCTGATGGACGAGAAGAACAAGCTGCTGGCGCTCAAGGTCAACGCCATGGGCGGCACCAAGCAGATTCCGTACGTGGGTGCCTCGGCCCTGGCCGACGACCACCTGCCCACGGTGGGCAACGTGGTGGGCGCCGCTGCGGGCGCCGGTGCGGCTGCTGGCGAGGGCGCTGCGGTGACGGCCGTCATGTCGGGCAACGCGTCGCTCGCGCTCGATGGCGAGGGCGTCAAGGACGCCGCGGCCGCCATGGCCAAGGCCACCGTCGAGGCCAAGACCCTTGCCGAGGAAAAAGAGATCGCCCAGGCCAACCGCTTCCCCAAGCTGTCCCTTGTGGACCTTAAGTACCGCGACTGGGAATCGCCGGTTTACGACGATGCCATCTCGCTGGAGGACTTTGTCGACAGCTTCCGCGCGTTCGCCTGCAGCCAGATGAAGCTCTACTACACGCCCGAGATCATCCGCCGCTTTGTGGCCGGCATGGCCGCCTCCAAACTGCTGATCCTGGAAGGCATCTCGGGTACCGGTAAGACCTCGCTGCCCTACAGCTTTAGCCGCTACCTGGACAACCCCGCGACCATCGTGTCGGTGCAGCCGAGCTTCCGCGACCGCACCGAGGTGCTCGGCTACTTTAACGAGTTCTCCAAGCGCTTTAACGAGACCGAGTTCCTCCGCGCCGTGTACGAGGCGGGCCTTCGCCAGGACCCGTCCATGATCGTGCTCGACGAGATGAACCTCGCCCGCGTGGAGTACTACTTTGCCGAGATCCTGTCGGTGCTCGAGATGCCCAGCCACGACGAGTGGGTGCTCGATCTGGTGCCCACCCAGTGGGCCGCCGACCCCAAGGGCCTGCACGACGGCAAGCTCACCATCCCCGATAGCCTATGGTTTATCGGCACCGCCAACAACGACGACTCCACCTTTACCATCACGGACAAGGTGTACGACCGCGCGATCCCCATCGAGCTCAACGAGCGTGCCGACGCGTTTGAGTGCGAGCCGCACGAGCGCGTGCACGTGACGGCCGACCACCTGCAGTATCTGTTCCAAAAGGCCAAGGTCGAGTACGTGATCGACAACGAGCTGCTCCAGAAGATGCACAAGCTGGACCAGTACCTGCAGACCCGCTTTAAGCTGGCCTTTGGCAACCGTATCATCAAGCAGATGTACGACTTTATCCCCGTGTACGTGGCGTGCGGCGGCACCGAGCTGGGCGGCATGGACTACATCATCGCCCGCAAGGTGCTTAAGAAGTTTGAGTCCATGAACGTGAGCTTTGTGCGCGACGAGATGAAGGGCCTGATCGAGTATATCGAGAAGACCTTTGGCGAGGGCGGCCTGCCCGATTCCGTCATGTACCTGCAGCGGATCCAGAACTTCTACTAATGGCGTAAGTGCGGGGCGGCGTGATGTCGCCCCGCCCCTTTCCGATCGATCCAACCTATGGAGTAACCCATGTCCGAGACCATTCAGGACCTCTATACCAGCTTCTCCGAGCAGATGGAGCCTATCCAGGAGGACAGCCGCTACTTCCGCTATCTGTTTGAGATGGCGCAGGCCTCGGGCACCACGATCGAGCAGCAGCGCGAGGAGCTCGTCAAGGTGGTGGACGAGGAGTGGATCAGCATGATCGAGGACTCGCTCGACGCCATCAACACCATCATTGAAAAGCCGCGCCGCTTTATCACCACCGAGGAAGAGGTGGTGCCGGTCTCGCGCGCTAAAAAGATCAGCGCCGACAGCGTCCGTCATCTGAGCCAGAACACGCAGTTCCTGGCGCCGAGCGAGGACGGCGGCGTCCATCCAACGCGCATCCTCAACGTCAATACCGTTGAGACGTACGACCTGTACGAGAACCGCTTTATCTACCACCTGATTCAGCGCCTGCTGACGTTTGTGGACAAGCGCACCGACGTGATCTTTTGGTCGACGGGCAACGAGATCCGCAACCGCTTTAAGATGCACAGCAAGATCGACGATGCGTACGAAGAGATCGAGTACAACGTCGAGATGACGGTCAAGAACCACCAGAGCTTTGCCGAGAACGATGCCGACAACATGGACGTCTTTATGCGCATCGACCGCGTGCGCCGCCTGGTCATGGCGCTGCGCGGTGCGTCGTTCTGCCAGATCATGAACGGCTGCAGCGCGGTCCGCAGCCCCATTCAGCGCACCAACCTCATCATGAAGGACCCCAACTACCGCAAGTGCTACCAGCTGTGGCAGTTTATGGAGCGCTACGACAAGGTGGGATACAACATCGACGTGCAGCAGCAGGCGCTGGCGTTCGATGACGAGTACATGGTGCAGATGTACACCAACCTCATCAACAACTACACCGTCTTTAAGAGCCTGACCGATGACGAGCGCAACCTGCAGGAGCTTGAGAGCGTGCAACACGCGCCGGTGGCGCCCAAGTTTATTAAGGAGATTAAGGAAGAGCAGGTCGATAGTCCTGATCTGCCCGATGTTGAGGTCCGGCGCGTGTTTGTGGAGGAGGTCACGCAGGCCCAGCTCGACGCCGAGCAGGCGCTGGCCGAGGCTCGCGAGCAGATTGAGGAGCTGCAGGGGCAGCTGAAGTCCTGGAAGGTGCAGACACACGCGCTGACCGACGAGCGCGACGACCTGGCCGACGAGCTGGACGAGGCAAAGACGCGTGAGCTGGCGTTGACGCAGCGCGCACAGATTGCCGAGGCCGATGCCGAGGAGCTGCGTGGCTCGCTGGAGGATGTCGAGGCCGGCAAGAAGGCTGCCGAGGATGCTGCCGTTGAGGCACGCTCGACCGCGGCGGCGCAGCTTGAGCGGATGCGCGCCGAGGCCGATGCCGAGGTCTCAGTCGCCCGCGCCGACGCAGATGCTAGGGTCGCGGCTGCCGAGCAGGCTGCTGCCGAGCAAGTCGCGCGGGTCAAGAGCGAGTCCGCCGCAGCCCTGGCCGCCAAGACGGCCGCCGAGGCCGCCGAGCTGCAGGCCGCCAAGGACGCCGCCGCAGCCGAGCTTGCCGGTGTGCGCGAGGCGTCTGCCAAGGAGCTCGCCGAGGTGCATGCCAAGCTGGACGCCGCCAAGCTGCAGATCGAGGAAGTGCGGCTGGCGGCCGAGCGCGATGCCCGTGCCGCGCAGGAGACTGCCGACGTCGCCGCGGCCGAGGCGGAGCAGAAGCTCGCCGACACCGTTGCCGCGGCCGAGGAGAAGGTTTCCGCTGCTCAGCAGGCAGCCGATGCCGCGATCGACGCCGCGCGTGCGGCCGCCGATTCTGCCGTCGAGCAGGCTACGGTGGACGCCAGCGAGAAGGTCGCCGCAGCCGCTGCCGAGCGCGATGCCGCCGTGCGTGCCGCCGAGGAGGCTCGTGCCGACGCCGACGCGCGTGCCGCCGCAGCCGAGCTTGCGGCAGGGGAGCGCATCGAGCAGGAAGTCGCCGCCGTCCGTGCCGCTTGCGAGCGCGAGGTCGAAGCTGCTCGCGCGGAGATGCAGCAGCGCCTGGACGCGCTGGCGCAAGAGCTGGAGCGGGCCGAGCGCAACCGTGAGCGTGCCGAGCGCCGTGCCGAGGGCAACAGCCTGTCGCGCTATCTGCTGGCCCGCTTGCGCGGCGAGGCTGGCGAGGGCGTGGTCGCCGCGCCTGACGAGGATGGCGCTTCTGCGGCGGATGCCACCGAGGGCGAGGTCGCTGCCGACCCCGAGACTTCCGCAAAGGACGACGACAAGTGATGAAGCACGTGCTCCGCGTGATCAACGTGCTGGCGACCGTGGTGATCCTGGTCGCCTTTGTGGTGTTGCTGCGCACGGTGTTCACGCCCGCCGGCGAGATCCCCACCATCATGGGCTATGGCTTTATGCGCACGCTGACCGGTTCGATGGAGCCGGCGATTCCCGTGCACTCGTTTATCGTCGTTGATACCGGCGACGGCCAGGCCTATCAGGTGGGCGACATCATCACCTTCCATTCGTCCGATGACGCGCTGGAGGGTTCGCTCAACACGCACCGCATCGTTGCCGTGGAGGCCGCCGCCGACGGCGCCCCGATCTACCGCACCAAGGGCGATGCCAATCCGGTCGAGGATGCCGCGCCCGTGCCCGCCGCCGACGTGGTGGGCCGCGTGGTCTTTGTCTCGGCAGGCCTGGGCGTTGTGGTGTCGCTGCTCACCAATCCGCTGCTGTTCTTTCCGCTCATCGTGGTGCCGCTGATCGTGCTGCTGGTGCTCGAAATTCGCCATATGGTCAAGACCACGCAAGAGGTGGCGCGCGCTGAAGACGAGGCTGCCCTGCGCGCGGCTGTGGAGCAGATTCGCGAAAAGCGCCGCCGCGAGCAGGAGGAGCAGGGCGACGCCGGTGACGAGGGCGATGCCGACGGTGGCCATACCGATGAAAGTGCGGAAGCCGATCCCGGCGCCCCAGGCGATTCCAACCGCTCGGCATAGCTCATCGGTGCCTTTCGTCCCTGCAATTTGGACGCTCGCAGATGCTCCGCATCATCTGCTATTTCATACCAATATTCGTGCTACAGTTTGGACGCTTTATTGCCAATTGATTTCGGGGGAGTGGGATGGAACAGAAGCGCTCGGCGCAGTGTGCACGTGAAAGGGCTTCGGTACCGATGACGGCGGCGTCTGATTTTATCGTGCCCGAGGGGACTGACGAGCTGAGCCGCAGCACCCGCCGCGCATGGCGCGACCGCCTCAACGACGCCCAGGCGCGCAAGATGGCCCTGGGCACGCTCGCCGCGTTTGCCGGCGGTACGTTTTGGGGTTTTTCTGGCACCAGTGCCAGCTACCTCTTTGACGTGTGCCATATCGAGACATTTTGGCTGATGAGCGTGCGCCAAGTTATCGCTGGCCTGCTCTTTATGTTCGTCGTGCTCAGAAAAGATCGCGACCGCCTGGTCAGGCTGTGGACCACCCCTGCCGATCGCAAGCAGCTCATCCTATTTACGATCTTTGGCCTGCTGTTCAACCAGCTTTGCTATCTGTCAGCCGTGCGTCTGACCAACGCGGGCACCGCGACCGTCTTTCAGTGTCTGCAGCTGGTGGTAGTCATGGGGTATGCCTGCGTCACCGCGCATCGACTGCCGCGCACGCGCGAGGCGCTTGGCATTTTGCTCGCCTTGGGCGGAACGTTTTTAATTGCCACGGGCGGCGACCCTAGTACGCTCAGTATCTCGCCAATGGGCCTGCTCGCGGGCCTTTTGTGCGCAGTGGGCGGTGCCTGCATAGCAATCATCCCTGCCGGAATCCTCAACAAATACGGCAGCTCGGTCGTCACGGGCTCGGCCATGCTTTCGGCGGGAATCGTGATGAGTATCTTTACCCAGCCGTGGGCGCACATGCCGGCGCTCGGCCCCTCGGGTGTCGGCGCGCTCGCGATATTTATTGTGGTGGGGTCGTTCTTCGCCTATATGTTCTACATGCAGGGCGTTAAGGAGATTGGCTCGGTGCGCGCGAGCCTTCTTGGAACCATGGAGCCGGTTTCGGCCACCATCACCAGCGCCCTTATGCTGGGAACGGTGTTTTTGCCCACCGACCTGGCAGGTTTTGCCATGATTATCGCGATGGTGTTTTTGACGGTGTAGCTGGCGCCAAGACGGAAAAGGTGTTGTGCCACATTTTCGCCAATTGATGTCCGTGTCTGGAGTTTAGCTGTCGATGCCCAAAATGCCATAAACTAGTAACGTTATGGACTTTTTCATTGCGACTCAATTGCGAGGATTTCTTTATGGCTGGTAATCACTTTAAGGACAGCGATAGCGGCCGTCCTGCAGTTCCGCCGCGCCCGAACGGGGCTGGTAAGGCCGGCACGCCGGGCGGCGCTGGACAGGGCGGTTCCGGTAAGCGCGTGTCCCCGGGCGAGACGGCGATGTTTACCGCTCTGTACGAGCAGTCTCAAAAGGCAAAAAAGACCGGCCGTGCAAGAGGGAATGTCTTTGCGGGCGGTGCAACCTCTACGTCGCAGCCGAGCGGGGCTCCTTCGGCACCTGCGAACAACGCAGGCGCTGCCAACGCCGCGAATACCGCCGGCGACGTTAATGCCAGCAAGGCCGCCAACAATACTCCCTCTGCCGGTGGCGCGGGGCTTACGGGTAACCTTGGCACGATTTACACCGGCGCCTCCGAGACTGGCACGTTCGCCCGCCTGGATGATGGCGGTGCCCAGTTTGCGGGCTCGGGTTCCAAGGAAGATTATTACGATTTTGGCTTGAACTACGGTAGCGACGCTTCGTCGAGTTCGACCTCTGACGGTCTGGTCCGTCATCGCCATCGCAAGGGCGAGCGCAAAAAGCGTCACACTGGCGCCATTATTGCCGCTGTAGTCGCGGTGCTTCTCGTTGCGCTTGGCGCAAGCGGCTTTATGCTGCTTAACTCGGCAAAGACCGTAAAGAGCGAAGCGAAGGAGGCTGTCGAGATCGTCGGTGGCCTTAAGGACAAGGTCACGTCGGGCGATTTTTCGACGCTGCCTGACGACGCGAAGAAGATTGACGAGCTCTGCGACAGCATGAAGGCGGAGACTTCGAGCCCGCTGTGGACGGCGGCTTCGTTTATCCCGGTGTATGGCGGCGACATCAATGCTGCCCGCACCATGATCGACGCCCTGTCCGATGTCTCGAGCAATGCGCTGGTTCCCATGGCCGATAACCTTTCGCAGGCCACGCCCGGCAAGCTGTTCCAGGATGGGACTATCAACGTGTCCGCGCTGCAGGCGGTCGCCGATTCGCTCTCCGATAGCTCGAAGGTGTTCAAGAGCGCCAACGAGAAGATCCAGGGCATTGGCGATACTCATATTTCCCAGGTGACCGAGCTGGTCGATAAGGCCAAGGACGGCTTTGCCACCCTCAACGGCGCGGTTGACGCGGCGGAGAAGGTCGCCCCCGTCCTTCCCCAGATGCTCGGCGCCAACGGCCAGACGCGCAACTATCTTGTGTACGCCATGAACAACGTCGAGATTCGTGCCTGCGGCGGCTTTGGCGGTTCGCAGGGCCTGATTTCGGTCACCGACGGCCAGATGTCGATTGGCGAGTTTGTCCCCCGCATTGGACTCAGCGAGGATGAGGCAGTCGAGAGCGTCGACGAAGAGGATGAGGCGCTGTTCGGCAACCACAGTAACCTGTACAACTCGGGCAATACCTATTCGCCTGATTGGCCCCGCAACTCGCAGCGTGTCGCAGCCCTGTGGAAATCTCAATATGGCCAGGACGTTGACGGCGTCGTGGGTATCGACCCGGTGTTCCTGCAGTATCTACTGGGCCTGGTCGGTAACGTGTCGCTGCCCGACGGAACGGTTGTCGACGGCACCAACGCCGCAAAGGTCCTCATGCACGATGTGTACTGGAACTATCCGGTCGAGGAGTCGGACGGCATCTTTGCATCCGTCGCCAGCGCTGCCTTCGACAAGATCCTTGGCGGTATCGGCGATGTCGATGTTACGAAGCTTGTCAGCGCCGTTGAGCGCGGTGCCGAAGAGGGCCGCCTGATCGCGTGGATGAAAAACGATGACGAGCAGAACGCTATCAAGGAGATGAACATCGACGCCTCGCTGCCCGATCCGGATGACCCGAGTGAAGATCCCGTTGCTGGTGTCTACTTTAACAACCTGAGCTTCTCCAAGCTCGACTGGTACCTGAATGCCGATACGCAGATTGGCCAGGGCATCAAGAACGGTGACGGCACATGCTCGTATCGCATCACCGTTACCCTGACGAACATCATGACGCAGGAGGAGGCCGGCAAGCTGCCCGACTACGTCGCGGCGAGCGCGCCTGATGCCGCGCGCGACGACGAGCGTCTGAATGTCTCGTTGTTTGCCCCGACGGGCGGCAACATTACTGACCTGACCGTCGAGGGCACCCAGTTTGGTCTTGGCGCCGCTACATGGCATGGAATCCCCTTCTATTCGGGCACCGTTGACCTGCATGCTGGCGAGACGACGACGATCACATATACGCTGACCACGTCAGCCGAGGCGGGGGACAAGCCGCTTACGCTGCGTCAGACTCCTACATGCCAGGCGGCTCGCGACAGCGCGTCGGCGTAGGGTTTTTCTGGTAGCGCAGATAATCGAGTAACATTTTGGGGCGGACAGGCAATCTGTTCGCCCCTATTTTGTAAGGAGAGCGCATGAAGTACTTTGGCACCGACGGCTTTCGCGGTGAGGCTAACGTTGGGCTGACGGTAGAGCACGCTTATAGGATTGGCCGTTTTGTGGGCTGGTATTACGGCGCCAACCGCGAGCGCAAGGCGCGCGTCATCGTGGGTAAGGACACGCGTCGCTCGAGCTATATGTTCGAGGCGGCGCTGGTGAGTGGCCTGGTCGCGAGCGGTGCGGACGCCTATATGCTGCACGTGATCCCCACGCCGGGCGTAGCGCATCAGACCGTGGAAGGCTGCTTCGATTGCGGCATCATGATCAGCGCGAGCCACAACCCGTTTTGCGATAACGGCATTAAGCTCGTCAATAGCGACGGTTTTAAGATGGACGAGGACGTACTGGAGCTCATCGAGGACTACGTCGATGGCAAGAGCGAGGTGCCGCTGGCCACGGGCAACCACATCGGCGCCACGGTGGACTACATGCAGGGCCGCAACCGCTACATTGCCTCGCTCATCGCCAGCGCGAACTTTTCGCTGCAGGGCGTCAAGATCGGCATCGACTGCGCCAACGGCTCGGCGTCCTCGGTGGCCAAGCCGGTGTTCGACGCGCTGGGCGCCGACGTGCGCGTGATCAATGCCGCGCCCGATGGTTTTAACATCAACGTCGACTGCGGCTCCACGCATATGGAGCGTCTGCAGCGCCACGTGGTGGAGCAGGGCCTGGACGTGGGCTTTGCCTATGACGGCGATGCCGACCGCTGCCTGGCCGTGGACGAGCGCGGGCGCGTGGTCGATGGCGACCAGATCCTGTACGTGTGCGGCGTGTACCTGAACAAGCACGGTCGCCTTTCGGGCGGTACCGTGGTTCCGACGATTGCCAGCAACTTTGGCCTGATCAAGTCGTTGGAGCTTGCCGGCCTAAGTGCCGTGACCAGCGGTGTGGGCGACCGTCACGTGTATGCCAAGATGCGCGAGGGCGGTTACAGCCTAGGCGGCGAGCAGACGGGCCATACGATCTTTGGCGATATCGAGCGCACGGGCGACGGCATTATGACCTCGCTGCGCGTGATGGAAGTGATTCGTGCCGAGCGCGAGACGCTCTCGCAGCTCACGGCTCCGTGCAAGCTGCTGCCGCAGGCGCAGGTGGCCGTGCGCGTGGCGGACAAGGACGCCGCGCTCGAGAACATGGGCGTGCAGAACGCCATCGCCGAGGCCGAGGCTGCGCTGGCAGGCGAGGGCCGCGTGCTCGTACGCAAGAGTGGAACCGAGTCGGTTATCCGCGTGCTGGCCGAGGCGCCCGACCAAGCATCCGCCGATGCCGCCATGAAGCGCATTGCCAACGCGCTCGAGGCTTTATAGCTACGCGGTTTTACCAAACCGCGTAGCTGCTCGACGCTGCAAACGGCCCCAAGCGGCAATCTGACGCTCAATTTCAAGGGCGCGACCAGAAGGTCAGCGCCCTTTCATTTCACGTCACCTTGCTCGCTTGGGGCCGTTTTCGCTGACGTTGCCAAGACATCGGCGTCAACATGGTTGGCGTTGGCGATGGCGTGCTGGTCAATCCTTACAGCTCGTACAGCGTGGTGAACTTGTCCTGCAGGTAGCTGCAGTAGTAGCGGGCGTCAAAGTCCATGCCGCAGGCGCCCTTGATGAGTTCCGGCGCGTCCTTGGCGCGGCCCCACTGCCAAATGTGCTCGCCCAGCCAGGCACGGACGGGTGCCAAGTCGCCGCTCGCGCAGGCACCGGTAAGGTCGACGCCGTCGCGGCACATGGCCGGCACAAACATGGCGTCGTAGGCGCTACCCAGCGCATACGTGGGGAAGTAGCCAAACGAGCCGCCGCTCCAGTGCGTATCCTGCAGACAGCCGCGCGTGTCGTCAGGAACGGGAATGCCCAGGTATTCGTCCATAAAGCGGTTCCAAAGCGCGGGGATATCCTTGGCCGTGGCCTCGCCGGCAAACAGCATACGCTCGATCTGGTAGCGCACCATAATATGCAGCGGGTAGGTGAGCTCGTCGGCCTCGGTGCGGATCAACGATGGCTGCGCGATGTTCACGGCGCGGTAGAGCGTGTCCTCGTCAACGTCGCCGTAGACCTCGGGCGCGTGGCGGCGCAGTACCTCAAGCAGCGGGCCCATAAAGGCGCGGCTGCGGCCCACGGTGTTCTCGAAAAAGCGGCTCTGGCTCTCGTGGATGCCCATGGAGGTGCCACCTTCAAGACAGGTGCGCGCATAGGCAGGATTGACGCCCAGCTCGTACATGGCGTGGCCCGCCTCGTGGATGATGCTGTAGACGTTGGAGATGCAGTCGTCCTCGTAGATGTGCGTCGCGATGCGCGCGTCGCCCACGGCAAAGCCCTCGCTAAACGGGTGCTCGGTAAAGGCAAGCGTGGTGTCGTTCAGGTCCAGGCCGACGAGCTTCATAAGGTCGAAGCTCATGGCGCGCTGGGCGGCCTCGGGCACGCGGGCGTGCAAAAAGTCGGCAGCGGGCTGCTGGCCGCGCTCGCCGATGGCGTGCACGAGCGGCACGACCGTCGCCTTGACCTCATCGCAAAACGCGTCGAAGCTCTTGGTGGAAAGGCCGCGCTCGTACTGGTCGAGCCAAACGTCGTATGGGTCGCGCTTGGGGTCCATGAGCTCGGCCTGATGCTTAAGTTGGGCGACGATTCTATCCACATAGGGCTCAAAACTCGCCCAGTCATTGGCCGTCTTGGCCTTGTGCCACACGGCGTCGGCCTCGCAGGTGAGCCTGGTCCAGGCCGCGGCCTCCTCGGTGGGGATGGCGCTTGCCTCGCGCTGGTCGCGGCCGAGCACGCGGATCTCGTCGAGCAGCTGCGGGTCGTCGATCTTGCCGCCGGCGACGGTCTCGCGTGCCAGCGAGCGCACGAGTTCAACGGACTTCTCACTGGTCAGGAGCTTATGGTGCTCGCCGGCAAGGGTGCCCATGGCATCGGCGCGCGCTGCGGCGCCGTTGGCGGGGGCAATGGTCGCGCCGTCAAACTCGGCAATCTTGAGCAGGTACTCGCGAGTCCACAGCTTGCCCTCGAGCTTACGGAATTTTTTGACGGCCTTATCGACCTTCATGCCTTTGGGCATCTTGCCCGCTGCGGGCTTGGCCTTCTTATCGAGTTTCTTTCCCATACCATATCCTTGATCTCGTGAGCCGAGCGCTTCGGGTGGGCGCGCGGCCAGTTTGCACAGCTACCTGCCTTGTACCCAGCACGAACAAAACGGAACGCGGCGATACGCCCACACAATGTGGTATCCTGTAGCCCAATGCGTTGACGGAGAGGGTTTTGCCCGCCGCGTCGCCGGCAAGAGAGGGAAGGTCATGGGCTGCAAGCCTTCCTGCGGTGACAAGGGCCAAGCGTTCACTCCCGAGCAGCGACCTCAACGGGCACGCGGCCAGCGGCGGCGATGTCCCCAGTAGGGAAGCCGTGAGCCTCGCGATAAGGGGCGCAGAGTGGGCACGGCGGGCTAGACATCCGCCGCGTCAAACAAGGTGGTACCGCGGAATTCAACCGTCCTTGGGCAATGTACATGCCCGAGGGCGGTTTTTTGTTACCGAACCGGGCCGCGTTTTCACAACGCCAGGCGGCGGCAGTCGTCCCGGCGAGCGGGGAGCGCGAGAGACGAAAGGGAAGACATGAGTCTGATTGATGATCTGGTCAAACTCGAGGAAGAGGCCAAGGAGCTCGTCGCAGGCGCCGACGACGCAGCCAAGCTCGAGGCTGCGCGCGTTGAGCTGCTCGGCCGCAAGGGCCGCATCACCGGCCTGATGCGCATGATGGGCAAGCTCGCCCCCGAGGATCGTCCCGTGATGGGCAAGCGCGCCAACGAGATGCGCCAGCTGATTGAGGGCATGCTCGACGAGCGCAACACCGAGATGAAGGCCGCCGCCCTCAAGCGCGCACTGGAGCACGACGCCGTCGACATCACGCTGCCGGGCATCCGTCCGCAGATCGGCCATCAGCACCTGATCAAGCAGATTATCGAGGAGGCCGAGGACATCTTCTGCGGCATCGGCTACACCGTCGAGTCCGGCCCCATGGTCGACACCTCCTACTACAACTTCACCGCGCTCAACGCCCCCATGGATCACCCGAGCCGCTCGGCCCGCGATACCTTCTACGTGGTCGACAACAACCCCGGCAGCGTCGCGCACCCCGAGGCTCACGCCCACGGCGAGTCCGACGTGCTGCTGCGCACCCAGACTTCGGGCGTGCAGATCCACACTATGGAGTCGCAGAAGCCGCCCATCTACATGATCTGCCCGGGCACCGTCTATCGTCCCGACACGGCCGACGCCTGCCACCTGCCGCAGTTCAACCAGATCGAGGGCCTGGTCGTTGACGAGGGCATCACCTTTGGCGACCTTAAGGGCACGCTCGACTACTTTGTTAAGTGCATGTTTGGCGAGGATCGCAAGACGCGTTACCGCCCGCACTTCTTCCCCTTCACCGAGCCCAGCTGTGAGGTGGACGTGAGCTGCCACGTCTGCGGCGGCAAGGGCTGCAACTTCTGCAAGCACAGCGGTTGGATCGAGATCCTGGGCTGCGGCATGGTCGACCCCAACGTCCTGATCAACTGCGGCATCGACCCCGAGAAGTACACCGGCTTCGCCTTTGGCATTGGCGCCGAGCGCGTCGCGGCCCTGCGCTACGACCTGCCCGACCTCAGAACTCTCATGACAGGCGATATGCGCTTCTTGAATCAGTTCTAGGCTGCGGCTTGCCCAAGCACGGCACCTCGGCGCTCATTCGTCGCTTGCGTACCAAAGTACGCGGCGCTCCTCTTTCGGGCCGATCTGCCGCACTTGGACAACCCTCGCTTTGTAAGGAATGTTCACAAAGTTGAAGTTTCCACCTGCATCTCTTCGCAGGCTTTCAGTATGAAAGGAGAGCTAAATGCGTGTTTCTTACGACTGGCTCAAGACCATGATCGATATTCCGGAGGATCCCAAGACCCTTTCGGACGAATATATCCGTACCGGCACCGAGGTCGAGGCGATTGACACCGTGGGAGAATCCTTCGACCACGTGGTGACCGCCAAGGTGCTCACCAAGACCCCTCACCCCGATAGCGACCACATGTATGTGTGCTCGGTCGATGTGGGCGACAAGAATCTCGACGCCGACGGTAACCCCGCTCCGCTGCAGATCGTCTGCGGCGCGCAGAACTTCGAGGCCGGCAACCACATCGTCACGGCCATGATTGGCGCTGTCCTGCCCGGCGACGTCAAGATCAAGAAGAGCAAGCTTCGCGGCGTCGTGTCCATGGGCATGAACTGCTCTGCGCGCGAACTCGGCCTGGGCGGCGACCACTCCGGCATCATGATCCTGCCCGAGGACACGCCCTGCGGCATGCCGTTTGCCGAGTATGTGGGCTCGAGTGATACTGTGCTCGACTGCGAGATCACGCCCAACCGCCCCGACTGCCTGTCCATGATCGGCATGGCCCGCGAGACCGGCGCCATTTTCGATCGCGATTTCCACGTTGAGTTGCCCGTCATCAAGGCGGAGACTGGCCGCGCGACCGACGACGAGCTTTCCGTCGAGATTGCCGACGAGGGCCTGTGCGACCGCTATGTCGCCCGCATCGTGCGCAACGTGAAGGTCGGCCCGTCGCCCGACTGGATGGTCAAGCGCCTTAACGCCCTGGGCGTGCGTCCGCACAACAACATCGTCGACATCACCAACTACGTGATGATGCTCACCGGTCAGCCGCTGCACGCCTTTGACCTGGACACCTTTGCCGAGCGCGATGGCCACCGTCGCGTGGTGGTTCGCGCCGCCCAGCAGGATGAGAAATTCACGACGCTCGATGGCGAAGAGCGCGTGCTCGACGCCGGCATGGGCCTTATCACCGACGGCGAGCGCCCCGTGGCGTTGGCCGGCGTTATGGGCGGCATGGATTCCGAGATCGAGGACGACACCGTCGACGTGATGGTCGAGAGCGCTTGCTTCAACGCCGGTCGCACCTCGCACACCAGCCGCGATCTGTCGCTGATCTCCGACGCCTCCATTCGCTTTGAGCGCCAGGTTGACGAGACTGGCTGCGTGGATGTCGCCAACGTTACCTGCGCGCTCATCGAGGAGATCGCCGGCGGCGAGGTTGCTCCCGGCTATGTCGATGTTTTCCCCGCGCCCAAGACCATCGACAGCATCAAGCTGCGCCTGGCCCGCGTGCATGCCATCTGCGGTGCCGACATCGAGCCCGACTTTATCGAGCGTTCGCTTACCCGTCTGGGCTGCACCGTCGAGCGCGACGGCGAGGACTTTATGGTTACCCCGCCGAGCTTCCGTCCCGACCTGCCGCGCGAGATTGACCTGATCGAGGAGATCCTGCGCCTATGGGGCATGGGCCGTGTGACGGCGACCATCCCGGCTGCCAAGAACCACATCGGCGGCCTGACCCGCGAGCAGAAGCTCACCCGCAAGGTCGGCGAGATCCTGCGCGCCTGCGGCCTCAACGAGACCACGACCTTTGGCTTTGCCGCCCCGGGCGACCTGGAGAAGATTGGCATGTCCACCGAAGGCCGCGGCTGCCCCGTGGTGCTCATGAACCCGCTGGTGGCCGAGCAGACCGAGATGCGTCGTTCGCTGCTGCCGGGCCTGCTGCAGTCCGTGGCCTACAACGAGGCGCACGGTACGCCCAACGTGCACCTGTACGAGGTCGGCAGCCTGTTCCACGGTCGCGAGAACGCCAGCCTGCCCAAGGAGACCAAGTCCGTGGCGGGTGTGCTCTCGGGCCAGTGGAGCGAGCAGTCCTGGAACATGAAGTACCGTAAGCTGCGCTTCTTCTTTGGCAAGGGCATTGTCGAGGAGCTGCTCGCCCAGCTGCGCATCGAGAAGGTTCGCTTCCGTCCCGTCGAGGGCGAGGGCTACGCTTTCTTGCAGCCGGGTCGTGCGGCCGAGGTTCTGTCCGGCGGAACCGTGCTGGGCTGGGTCGGCGAGATTCACCCCGAGGCGCGCGAGGCGATGGGCATCGATGAGGTCGTCGTTGCCTTTGAGCTCGACTTGGACAAGCTGATCAAGGGCGCCCGCAACCAGGAGAACTATCGCGAGTTCTCGCAGTACCCGGCCGTTGAGCACGACCTTGCCATTGTGGTTGACAACTCCGTGACCTGTGAGGATCTTGAGCGCCGCATTACGAGCGCCGGCGGTAAGTTGCTCGAGGGCGTGCGCCTGTTCGACGTCTACCGCGATCCCATCCGCATCGGAGCGGGCAAAAAGTCCATGGCCTTTGCGCTTACGTATCGCTCCGACGACCACACGCTTACCAGCGAAGAGGTCGAGAAAGCGCACCAGAAGATTGTCACCAAGGTGTGCAAGGGCGTAAACGGCGAGGTCCGCTCGTAATCTTTGCTGTTCGGAACCCGCCCCCTGCGGGGTTTTCACGGCAACGTCCTCGCCGCTTCGCGGCTGCGGGATGTTGCCTTAGAAAACCCCTCTCGGGGGCGGGTTCCTGCGCTAACCTTGTTGCGAGCGGACCGCACCTTCTTCCGGGTGACCGGATAGTTGGGAGTGCAAGGGCCCTTTATTGGGCGGTGCGTGGGCCTGGGTTAATAACGTACGTATTGCAAGGGCGTGCTGCGTTGTGGGCGGGGCGCCTTTTTGTTAGTATGCAGAGTCGGTGTTACGGATTGTTAGAAACGTAATACGCAACGTTCTGATTGAGAGGGCTCATGCATATTCCCGATAATTATCTGTCCCCGCAGACCGATGCCGTTATGGCGGTGGCGACGGTGCCCGTATGGGTTCACTGCATCAAGAAAGTGCGCGCCACGCTCGATCGCGAGCATATGGCCTTTCTGGGTATTTGCGCTGCGTTCTCCTTTTTGCTCATGATGTTTAACGTTCCGCTGCCCGGCGGCACCACAGGCCACGCTGTCGGCGGCGCACTCATCGCGCTGCTGCTGGGCCCCGAGGCCGCGGCTATCGCTGTCTCGGTCGCGCTGGCGCTGCAGGCGCTGCTGTTTGGCGACGGCGGCGTTCTGTCGTTTGGCGCCAACTGCTTTAACATGGCCTTTGTGCTGCCGTTTGTCGCTGCTATCGTGTTCCGTGCGCTCAACAGCCGTCTGCACGACAAGAGCTGGGGCACCTCGGTTTCTGCCATCGTGAGCGGCTGGGTCGGCCTGTGCCTGGCGGCCCTGTGCGCGGCAATCGAGTTTGGTATTCAGCCGATGCTCTTCACCAACGCTTCGGGCGCGCCGCTGTACTGCCCCTTCCCGCTGTCCGTGGCTATTCCGGCCATGTTGATCCCGCATATGCTGGTTGCCGGCGTGATCGAGGGCGTGGCGACGGCCGCCATCTACGGTTTCATTAAGAAGACGGCGCCGAGCATTATCGTCGGGCCCGAGGCCGCCGATGGCCAGCTTGCTGCCGAGGGCGCTGCTGCCAAGAAGACCTCGCTGGTCCCCACGCTCATCCTGATCGCCGTGCTTGTCGTAGCTACGCCGCTGGGCCTGCTGGCCACGGGTGACGCCTGGGGTGAGTGGGACGCCGAGGGCGCCGCGACCGCCGTTCAGGAGGCTGGCGATGACAGCCTGCAGGCTTCGGTCGGCCTCGATACCCCGACCTTTGCCGATGCCCTGCCCACGGGCGATTATCTGCAGGCCTATTCCGAGGAGCAGGGCCTTGGCTTTGCCGGCCAGGCCGCGATGTATATCCTTTCCGGCGTGATTGGCGTGGCGGTGCTCACCATCGCATTCCGTCTGGTCTCGCTTACGGTCAAGGAAAGCGGTGCTCATGGCAATAGCCGAGCTGCCTAGTTGGCTTGCGGTCGAGCAGCGTTACGAGCCCACGGGGGCTCGGCATCGCGGGATGCAAAAGAACGTCCTGCACCTGACGAGCCTGCTTGAGCGGGTTCGCCTGGGTGGAGGCGCGCACGAGGGCGGGTCGATGGTCGACCGCGCCCTTTCTTGCGTTTCGGCTCCGGTGCGCCTGGTGGGGATGTTCGTCTGCGTTCTGTGCGTGTGCCTGACGCAAAGCCCGCTGTATCTGATGTTGATGGCGGCTATCGCGCTGGTGCTCGTTGCCGTGCGCCCCGTACGCGGGCTGCGGGCAACCTTTGTGCCGGCACTTGGCGCTGCGGGGCTCGCGGTGGTTTTGGCGCTGCCTGCCCTGCTGCTGGGCGCTTCTGCCGCGGGCGCCATGCTCAAGATCGCGCTCAAGACGTTCATTAATGTGTCGCTTGTGCTGGGCGTTTCATGGACGCTTACCTGGAGCCGCATGTCGGCGGCGCTCAAGACGTTGCATCTGCCCGACGAGGTCATCTTTACGTTTGATATGACGCTCAAGCATATCGAAGTGCTGGGACGCACGGCGCACGATCTGTGCGAATCGGTCATGCTGCGCAGTGTGGGTCGTGCGCCTGCGGGTTTTTCGCGCACCGACTCGCTGGCGGGTATCATGGGCATGACGTTCATCAAGGCGATGGAATGTAGCCACGCGATGGACGAGGCTATGCTTTGCCGTGGCTTTGCCGGTGCGTATCCGGCGCCCGCGCGCGCCGGGTTTGGCTGGCGCGATGCGGTCTATGCGGCCGGCGTGGCACTGCTGGCAGTGTTGTGCGCCGTGCTGTAGGCGCTGCTGGTTCTTGCTGGGGATGCAAATAGGGAAGGGCGACGTTTTGACGATCGATATGAATAGTGCGGCGGGCACGAACGGTGCGGGCGGCGAGGCCGCGCCGCTCATCGAGCTGCGCAACGTGGTGTTCTCATATACGGGGCATACGGTGGTCGACGGCGTTTCGCTGCAGGTCGATCGTGGTGAACTCGTTGCCCTGCTTGGTCCTAACGGTTGTGGCAAGACGACGATCATGCGCCTTATTAACGGCCTTGAGCTTACGGACGCGGGTGCGTACCTGTTCGATGGGCGCGTGGTCGATGCGGCATATCTCAAGGATTCCGCAGCCGCTCAGCGTTTTCATCAGCGCGTGGGCTTTGTGTTCCAGAATGCCGACGCCCAGCTGTTCTGTGCCACGGTGGGCGAGGAAGTTGCTTTTGGTCCCGCGCAGATGGGGCTGCCGACAGACGAGCTCGAGCGCTGCGTCCGCGATGCCATGGAGCTGTTCCAGGTTGCCGATCTGGTCGATGCCTCGCCCTATCAGCTTTCGGGCGGGCAAAAGAAACGCGTTGCGCTGGCGGCGGTCGTATCGATGAACCCCGATATCCTAGTGCTCGATGAGCCTACCAATGGGCTCGACGAGGATTCATGCGACATCGTGGTTAACTTCTTGCTGGCTTACGTCGCGGCGGGCAAGACGGTCTTGATGAGCACACATCACCAGGATTTGGTGCGACGCCTGGGTGCCCGTGCAATCTATATCGATCGATATCACCATGTGGTCGAGGCGCCTTCGCCGTCGTATGGGACCGAAAGCGGTGCTACGGACTAGTTGCTGCGTAGAGCGTGCGTAGCCGCCCGCGCGGCTTTGCCGTGATGGTATAGTTATCCAGGTTTTTATGGGGGTGGCTATGCCAAGCTGGAACATTCATATCGCTCAGACGGAGCGTTTGCTGGAGCGCACCGGTGCGCTTGCCAATAGCGTGCGCGACCGCAATGCCTTTTTGTTTGGCTGCGTGGTTCCGGATATCTTCGTGGGCTATATGGTCCCTGGCATCGCCGATCCCATCCCGTACCGCATTACGCACTTTGCAAAGCCCGAGCCTATCCCTAAGCCGCGCGAGCACGAGTTCTGGGATACCTATGTGGCGCCGCTGCTCAAAGGGGCGCCTGTTGGTACGCCGGCTGCCGCGACCTCGATCGCCGAGGAGCGCGAGCGACTCAATCGGGTGCATTATCCCCAGCGCTACAAGGATGCCGAGCCGGTTGCCGGTCCCAGCGCCTGTGAGTTCTCGCTTGCGTCCGAAGATGTGGCGCAGTCACTGCTCGATTTAACGCTGGGCGTCTGGTCGCATCTGGTGGCCGACACGGTATGGAACACGCGTGTGAACCAGTATCTGGAAGCACACGGCGGCAAGCCGTGCGAGGAGTTCCGCATTAAAAAGCAAGGCGACTTTGACTGGTTTGGCAAGACGCTGGGCATTGTTTCCATCCCGCGTGCGACCGATCGCCTGTATACCGCTGCGACGCGTTTTGGGCAGTATCCCATCCATAAGGAGTATGTGCTCAAGACCATCGGCGTCATGCACGAGATTGTACGCGAAAACCCCGGCGAGCCCGATCATCCGCCGTATCGCCTGCTAACTGAGGAGTTTTTCGATGCAACGTTTACCGAGGTCATCGAGCTGACCGAGGTGGGCTTTGCGACTCGCGTTGCCTCTTCTGACGTTCCCGCAGTCCCCCTGATCGCTAGCTGCTAGCCGGCCGGCTTGACGGCGAACAGCTCATCCCAATCGACCAATAGCTCCCGCCGCAGGGCATCTTCGGTGGTGCGTTCCTGATCGGTCTTTGGGATGTAGGGGAGCCCTGCCTTTTTATGGATGAGTTCGGCGATGTTGTTAAAGCTCTTCGTGTCTTTGATTTGCTCATAGGTTATCTGGATAACGTCATAGCCCATGCTTGTGAGGGCGGTGGTGCGCTCGGCATCGGAGAGACTTGCGGCTTCGCCATCGTGGGCGGAGCGGCCTTGGCATTCCAGGATGACGCCCATGCTGTCGGTGTTGCTCTCGATGAGGATATCGGCGTAGCAGCAGGTTTTGTCATACAGTGAGCGCGCGGCGTCGCTGAGTGGGATGCGCACGTTGTTTGCGATGTTGATACCCATGCCGCCCTCGTTGCGGGGGAGCGAGACAAGTATGGAGGTCTGTACTTCGAAGGGCGAGGCGGTCTGCCCCGTCATGTGCTCGGCCGCCCAGCGCAGTTGTTTAACGCCGCGCAGGCCTGCAGCCTGCTTGGCGAACGCGGCGATATCCGCCGCGCTGAGGAGCGGCGGGCGCTTCCACAAATTGGTGTCATTGCCCTTGGTGTCGACAACACGCTCCCAACCGCAGTTGGGTGGAATGAGCTTAAGCGAAATGGCTTCATCGAGTTGTTGTTGCGTTCGCTCGCAGGGCTTAAACACTGCAAAGGAGCCGCACATCTCGTGGCAAGCCATGAGTAACTGGTTGCGTGAGACCTGCGTAGCAAGGCTGAGCAGCGTAAACTCGGGCGACGTGACATCAAATCCATGTTCAGTTTGCCTAAACGACCCGGGAGGCGGCTCTTGGGTCAGGAGGTGCGATTTAAACAGGCTTCGCGACCCGGATTGTGCTCGAGTGAATACAAGCCTGTGAAGCGGTGCATGAAGCAGGTCTTTTACAACTGCATGACTTCCGAGGCCGCAACATCTGCGATCCATATTGCCAAGGCTAATGGCGGGGTAAAGCCCTAATACCTGCGGCGGGATACGGTGATAGTAAAAAGCGGATTGACCGCATAGCGTCAGGTCCATGATATCCTCCTGGTCGAAATGTGCTTTTGGACCGTGCGATGCCAGCGTCAATTCGGAAGTATGCGGCAAAATCTGAACCCTGTGAGCAGACCTGGCTTTTGATGCCAGTTTATCAGGCATTTTGTTGCGAAAAAACGGGGTGTGCTCGGAGGTCTCAGAATTTGCCGCATACTTCCGAAAACGCGGTCGATCTGGCTCTTGCTAAAACGATTTAGCAGCGTCAGGTAAGGTGTGGTTTCGCCATCGGGCGAACACTTTTAGCACTTGGGACTTTATTTTTGGGCCTCGAAAGGTGGATTTCGCGCTTTTGGTAAAGAAATGGGTGCGTGTTTTGCCGTGTGCCGGCATTGACACAGAAAAAGGGCCCGGAAGGCGAAGCCTTCCAGGCCCTTTGCAATGCAAACATGCTTGCAAGTACGATTTAGCGGACCTGAGCGACGTAAGCGACGTTGGTCGAGGAGACCTTGTCCTCGAGCTGGACGCTCATGCGGGGATCGCCGGCGGTGGCGACGGTCAGATCGCCGGCCTCGACGTAGCCGAGCTCCTTAGCGGTCTCGATCGCCTTGACGATCGTGCCGTTGACGGTGCCCTGGGTAATCTCGGCCTGATGCGGGATAACGCCCCAGTACATGATCATCTGCTGGACGGCCCACTCGTGGCGGGAGAACGCGCAGATCGGCATGTTGGGACGGAAGTGCGAGATCAAGCGAGCGGTACGACCGGTGGTCGTCGGCACGGTGATGCACTTGGCGCCAACGGTGGTGGCCATGTTCACAGCGGACATACCCACAACGTTGTTGACGACGCGGGTGCCGTGAGCATCGGCCGGAACCTCGAGCGGAGCGTGAGCCGGGAGGTACTTCTCGGTCTCGAGAGCAATGCTGGCCTGCATCTTAACGGCCTCGACCGGGTACTTACCGGCAGCGGACTCGCCAGAGAGCATAACGGCGTCGGTGCCGTCGTAGATGGCGTTAGCAACGTCGGCAACCTCGGCGCGCGTCGGGCGCGGGTTCTGCTGCATGGAGTCGAGCATCTGCGTAGCGGTGATAACGGGCTTGTAGGCCGCGTTGCACTTGGCGATGATCTCCTTCTGGATGTGCGGAACGAGCTCGGGCTTGATCTCGATGCCCAGGTCGCCACGGGCGACCATGATGCCGTCGGAAGCCTCGAGAATCTCGTCGAAGTTCTCGACGCCCAAGGCGCACTCGATCTTCGGGAAGATCGTCACGTGCTCGCCGCCGTTCTCGCGGCAAAGCTCGCGGATGCCGCGGACGGACTCGCCGTCACGGATGAAGGAAGCGGCGATGTAGTCGATGTTCTCGGTCAGGCCAAAGAGGATGTCCTGACGATCGCGCTCGGTGATGGCGGGCAGCGAGATGTTGACGTTGGGCATGTTGACGCCCTTGCGCTCGCCGATCAGGCCGTCGTTCTTAACGACGCAGGTCATGTCCTGGCCACTGACGGACTCGACCTCGAGGGCAACCAGGCCGTCATCGATCAGGATGAGGGAGCCCTTCTCGACCTCGGAAGGCAGAGCCAGGTAGTCGAGGGAGATGTGCTCAGCGGTGCCGTGGAAATCCTCGGACGTGGGCTGAGCGGTGACGACGATCTTATCGCCGGTCTTGACGGCAACCTTCTTGCCGTCGACCAGGAGGCCGGTGCGGACCTCGGGGCCCTTGGTGTCGAGCAGGATGCCGACAGGCAGACCGAGCTCCTTGGAAATACGGCGGACGCGCTCGATGCGACCGTGGTGCTCGTCGTAGGAGCCGTGCGAGAAGTTAAAACGGGCGACGTTCATGCCCGCCTTGATCATCTCGCGGATGGTCTCGTCGCTATCGCAGGCGGGACCCATGGTGCATACAATCTTAGTGCGCTTGTACATTCAGACCTCCATCTGACATCGTCTTGCGCTGATAGATAAACCATAAGAAATAAAACCGAGATGATTATAACGAAATGCCGACCGAATACCCCAAAAAATCGACCGTATGCCGAAATGGAAGTTCATTTTTTGCGGGAAAAACGGTATATGAAAAATCTTTACCAACCACTCCAACCGCTGCTATCTGGGCGATATGTCAGTTTGGCGATGTGCCGAAGAAAAAACGTTTTACCAATGTTGAGCATCACACGGTCTGCACCGTTGCGTGCGGACCATATTTCCAAACCGATTGTTTTGGCTAGACGCGTCTCTTTGGGGTACCATAGCTCCACTATCAACTGCCGCTCAGCACGGCAGCCTTGATGAGCCCTTGCCCTTCTCCTGGGAATTATGATCGGGCATCAATCTGCTGAGTGGCCCGAATCCCAGGAGGGGACTCTATATGCAAAAGGAATACCTGTCCGCCGCGGCGGAGGTGCTCAGCGACCAAGGTGTCGATGAGAACCTCGGCCTGAGCAACGACGAGGCGTCTTCGCGCCTCGCCAAGACAGGCCCTAACAAGCTCGAGGAAGCCGAGAAGACGCCGCTGTGGAAGCGTTTCTTTGAGCAGATGGCCGACCCCATGGTCATCATGCTGATCGTTGCCGCCGTCATCAGTGCGCTCACGGGCATGGTCAAGGGCGAGCCCGACTTTGCCGATGTTGCCATCATCATGTTCGTCGTTATCGTCAACTCGGTGCTGGGCGTGGTCCAGGAAGCCAAGAGCGAGGAGGCCCTCGAGGCCCTGCAGGAGATGAGTGCGGCGCAGTCCAAGGTGCTACGCGACGGCAAGCTCGTGCACCTGCCGAGCGCCGAGCTCGTGCCCGGCGACGTGATCATGCTCGAGGCGGGCGACTCCGTCCCGGCCGACTGCCGCGTGCTCGAGAGCGCCACGATGAAGATCGAAGAGGCCGCGCTCACCGGCGAGTCCGTGCCCGTCGAGAAGCATGCCAACGTGATCGAGCTCGCCGCCGGCACCGACGACGTGCCGCTCGGCGACCGTAAGAACATGTGCTATATGGGCTCCACCGTCGTGTACGGCCGTGGTCGCGCCGTCGTGGTCGGCACCGGCATGAACACCGAGATGGGCAAGATCGCCGGCGCCCTGGCCGAGGCCAAGGAAGAGCTCACGCCGCTGCAGGTGAAGCTCGCCGAGCTCAGCCGCATCCTCACCATCATGGTGATCGTCATCTGCGTCGTCATCTTTGGCGTTGACATCCTCCGCCACGGCGTGGGCAACGTCCTTACCGATCCGACTGCCCTGCTCGACACCTTTATGGTCGCCGTCTCGCTCGCCGTCGCCGCCATCCCCGAGGGCCTTGTTGCCGTCGTGACCATCGTCCTTTCGCTTGGCGTGACCAAGATGGCCAAGCGCCAGGCGATTATCCGCAAGCTCTCTGCTGTCGAGACCCTTGGCTGCACACAGACCATCTGCTCCGACAAGACCGGTACCCTTACCCAGAACAAGATGACCGTCGTCAAGCACGAGCTCGCTGCGCCCAAGGAGAAGTTCCTGGCCGGCATGGCGCTGTGCTCCGATGCTCAGTGGGACGAGGAGCTGGGCGAGGCCGTGGGCGAGCCGACCGAGTGCGCGCTCGTCAACGACGCCGGCAAGGCTGGCCTCACCGGCCTGACTGCCGAGCATCCGCGCGTGGGCGAGGCCCCGTTCGACTCGGGCCGCAAGATGATGTCCGTGATCGTCGAGACCTTGGATGGCGAGTACGAGCAGTACACCAAGGGCGCGCCCGACGTGGTGATCGGCCTGTGCACCCATATCTACGAGGGCGAAAAGGTCGTCCCGCTGACCGAGGAGCGTCGCGCCGAGCTCGTGGCCGCCAACAAGGCCATGGCCGACGAGGCTCTGCGCGTGCTGGCGCTGGCAAGCCGCACCTACACCGAGGTCCCGAGCGACTGCAGCCCCGCTGCGCTCGAGCACGACTTGGTCTTCTGCGGCCTGTCCGGCATGATCGACCCGGTCCGCCCCGAGGTCGCCGAAGCCATCCGCGAGGCCCACGACGCTGGCATTCGCACCGTCATGATCACGGGCGACCACATCGACACCGCCGTGGCCATCGCCAAGCAGCTGGGCATCGTCACCGATCGCAGCCATGCCATCACCGGTGCCGACCTCGATCGCATGAGCGACGAGGAGCTCGACGCGCACATCGAGGACTACGGCGTGTACGCCCGCGTCCAGCCCGAGCACAAGACCCGCATCGTCGAGGCCTGGAAGTCGCGTGACCAGATCGTGGCCATGACGGGCGATGGCGTCAACGACGCCCCGTCCATCAAGCGCGCCGACATCGGCGTGGGCATGGGCATCACCGGTACCGATGTCACCAAGAACGTCGCCGACATGGTGCTTGCCGACGACAATTTCGCCACCATCATCGGTGCCTGCGAAGAGGGCCGTCGCATCTACGACAACATCCGCAAGGTCATCCAGTTCCTGCTTTCGGCCAACCTTGCCGAGGTCTTCTCGGTGTTTATCGCCACGCTCATCGGCTTTACCATCTTCCAGCCGGTGCAGCTGCTGTGGGTGAACCTGGTCACCGACTGCTTCCCTGCGCTCGCGCTGGGCATGGAGGACGCCGAGGGCGACATCATGAAGCGCAAGCCGCGCAACGCCAAGGATGGTGTCTTTGCCGGACATATGGGTCTGGACTGCGTGGTCCAGGGCCTAATCATCACCGTGCTGGTGCTGGCGAGCTTCTTTGTGGGCGTGTACTTTGACATGGGCTACATCCACATCGCCGATATGATCGCCGGCAATGCCGACGAGGAAGGCGTGATGATGGCCTTCATCACGCTCAACATGGTCGAGATTTTCCACTGCTTCAATATGCGCAGCCGTCGTGCGTCGCTGTTCACCATGAAGAAGCAGAACAAGTGGCTGTGGGCTTCCGCCGCGCTGGCGCTGGTGCTGACGGTGATCGTAACCGTGCAGCCGACGCTTGCCGAGATGTTCTTTGGCCCCGTGACGCTTGAGCTCAAGGGCGTTGTTGCTGCCCTGGGCCTGGCCTTCCTGATCATCCCGCTGATGGAGATCTACAAGGCGATCATGCGCGCGGTCGAGAAGGAGTAAGTTAACCTGTCCGGGCCCGCCCCTGCGTGTTTTCTTCTTCGCTGGTCCTCGCGCTTCGCGCTGCGGGATCGCTCAGAAGAAAACACTCCCGGGGTGGGCCCTACGGTATCCTTACTGGCTTTTCTCCCGCGCGGATGAAAAAGGGCTGAGGGAAAGAAGGTGAGCGGCCGAGCAATTGCTCGGCCGCTCGTTTTGAATAAAGGATGTGCCCTTTGGAAACCCCTCTCGGGGGGCGGGCCCTGCGGTGACGTTGCTGACTTTTCTCCCGTGTGGATGATAAAGGCTGAGGGAAAGTGTGTGAGTCGGTCGAGCATTTGCTCGACCGACTCTTTTTTGTGGGAAAATACCTGCTCAGTTGTGATTTATGGTGCTGGGAGGCGCTTGTGGGCAAGGCTAAGGCTAAAGCGAAGAAAAAGACGACGGGGGCGCGGGCTAAGCGTGACCGTCGTCGGAAGCTTGCGACCGAAGCCCCCGCGTCTGCCGAGGAGTTGTTGACGAGCGTACCGGGGCTCGATGCGTTGCAGGATGTTCCGGCGTTTGACGATCTGCCGGTTGATGCCGCCCAACGGGCAGCCTTCGATGATTTTTGCGCGCAAGCCGAGGAACCCGAGCAGATGCAGTTGGGCGCCGTGGTGCGCCTGGACCGCGGGTTTCCGCTGGTGGCGACTGCCGATGACACGTTTCGTGCCGAGCATGCCGTGGGGTTTGCCAAGTCGCGCGGCGAGGACGAGGTCCTGCTGCCTGCCGTGGGCGACCGTGTGGCGGTGCGCCGCGCTCCCGGGCACGATATGGGCGTGATTGAGTGCGTGCTGCCGCGCCGTACGAGCTTTGAGCGTTGGCGTGGCCGTGCCCGCGGTGAGCGCCAGGTGCTCTGCTCCAACGTTGACAGCGTGCTGATCGTGCAGGCGCTCGGCGCCGGCGAGGTGCTGCTCGATCGCGTGGCGCGCTCACTGGTATTGGCGCTCGATTGCGATGCCGAGCCGGTGGTGGTGCTCACCAAGGCCGACCGCTGCGAGGCCGATGAGCTCGAGCGCGATCTGGACCGCGTGCGTCGT
Source organism: Coriobacteriaceae bacterium (assembly GCA_902364645.1). GTDB lineage: Bacteria > Actinomycetota > Coriobacteriia > Coriobacteriales > Coriobacteriaceae > Collinsella. Next base: position 59,732 of record CABJEP010000014.1, read on the forward strand.
CTGGTGGGTCCGGACGTGCGCGTGATCGTGACGTCTTCTGCCGAGGGCCGCGGTCTGGACGAGGTCCGTGCCTGCGTGCCCGCCGGGAGCTGCGCCATGATTCTGGGCGAGTCGGGTGCCGGCAAGTCGACGCTGCTCAATGCACTGCTGGGCCACGATACGTTGGCGACCGGCGGTGTGCGCGAACGCGACGACCAGGGCCGTCACACTACCGTCGCGCGCGTGATGGTGGCGCTGCCGGGCGACGCCGGCGTGATCGCCGATGCCCCGGGCCTGCGCAGCTTACCGCTCGTGGGTCACGAGCGGGGTCTGGCGCGCGCCTTCCCCGAGATTGTCGAGGCATCGCGCGCGTGCCGGTTTGGCGATTGCACGCATACCCATGAGCCGGGTTGCGCCGTTCGCGAGGCCGAGGACGCCGGGCAGATTGACAGCCTGCGTCTGGAAACGTTCCAAAACCTGGCGTCATCCATGCGCGTGAGCGCTCAAATGCTCGATCCCGATGTCCATCTGTAATTGATTTTTCCTATGACAGCCGTCTCCCAACTGTTCGGGAGACGGCTTTTTTGCTGCGGAAAAGCCTCGAAACATGCAGTTTGCTGACGTGCTGACCAAAACCTTGCCACGAGCTTGACGGGCTGGTCAGCTTTTGGTCAGCGATTGGTTTTGACATCGAAAACCAAGATTGCGATTGCGCCGCTTTGCACTCTGACCGCTCAGACAATGGTGGTACAGGCATTCGCCCGGCACTGCCATGAGAGGAGCGGCCGTGAACAAGAGCAAGCGCATCGCCATCAGTCTGGTCACGGGCGTGCTCGCTGCTCTGCTTTGCATGGTTTACGGCTCGTCGATCCGCTCGCAAGCCGAACAGGTCCAGGCTGAGACCTTGGCCAAGTACGGTGGCGATCGCGTCGAGGTATGCGTCGCGGCGCGCGATATCGATGTGGGCGAGACCCTCGATGAGACCAATGTCATAACCCAGGAATGGCTGACGAGCCTGCTGCCGCGTGACGCGGCGACCGAGCTGCGCCAGGTGCGCGGCGACGTGACGACTTCGCGTATTCCCAAAAACGCCGTGATCTGCAATGTCTACACCAAGGCCGAGAGCCGCAAGCTCGAGGTGCCTAAGGGCAAGGTCGCCGTTTCGGTGGCGGTCGATGCCGAGCACTCGGTCGGCGGTGCTACGGGCGTGGGCAGCTACGTGGATGTGTATGTGCAAAAAGACGGCGTAACCGATCGGCTGTGCGGCGCGCACGTGATCGATACCAGTGAGGATTCCGGTGCCACGCGCGAGGGCAAGATCGAATGGGTGACGCTGGCGGCTGACCCCGAAGACGTCAAGGAACTGCTGGGAGCCTCGGGCAAGGGAACGGTCAGCTTGACGATTCCCGCCACGGCGCGCGGCAAAAAGAGCGGAGGCGACGAGTGATGAAGGCGATCTGGCTTGCGTGCTGCGCGTGCGGCGATTACGGACTGTTGCAGCGGGAAGTCGAGGGCCGTGATGTGGGTGCACAGGTGCTTCGCGTGGGTGACCTGGACGGGCTGGTTTCCATGGCGCGGGCGTTTCCGTCACGCCGCGGGGCTGCCATCATCGCGGCGTCTCTGTTTGATACCGAAGATGTGCGCAAGACTGTTGCGCGCCTGACGGCCGAAGGCCGCGTGAGTCGCGTGGTCGTGTTGATAGAAGCGCTCGATCCGTCGGATATCGAGGGGCTGTTTCGCGCGGGGGCGACCGAGGTCATCGCTGCACACAGTATATGCGGCAACGGGCGCGCGGGCGAGGGAGCGGTTGATTCCGATCAGCGCATGACGATTGAGCCCGATGCTTTTGTTGATAGGGAACCCGGGGCGCCTCGCGCTACAAGAGGCCCGCGTGTTGATGATTATGGAAAAGCGGAAGCCGAGCATGGTCGGCGCCCTCGGAACCCCCTTGTATACGATGACGCTGGAGGGCCGGCGCAGCATGCTGGCGACTCCCCGGCAGTAGATATGGGATACGTGCACGGCGTGAATCTGGCGGATGAACTCGACGAAGTTGAGGGCCTTGCCGGGTGCGGCGAGTTGTCGCTGATGCAGCATGAGCAGATTGCGCAGAACGAGCCTGCCTCGCAGACCGAACAAGCAGCCATGCCGGCTTGGACGCAGCACGTGGTTGCGGCGGGGGAGACGGGGACGCTGTCACCGACGCCCGCCCCGCCGCCTCCGATGCCGCCGGCAGACGCTGCCGCTTCGCCGCATCGAGCTCCGGTCATCTGCGCCATTTCGGGTTCGGGCGGTTGCGGCAAGTCGACGATCGTTGCCACCATGGCACACACATCGTCGCTGTTGGGCTTGCGTGCCGCCGTGCTCGACCTGGACCTGATGTTTGGAAACCTTTACGACTTGTTAGGCGTCGATGCTCCGCGCGATATGGCGGCACTTATCGAGCCGTCGGCGGCGGGCACGCTCACCGAGCCGGATATCGTAGCCACATCGATGCGCGTGGCGCCGGGCGTTACGCTCTGGGGTCCCGTCGCGGCGCCCGAGCAAGCTGAGCTCATGGCGCGTCCGGTGGAGCTACTGCTTGATGTCCTGCGTCGCGAATCCGACGTGGTATTTATCGATACCTCGGTCTTTTGGGGCGACGCCGTGGCGGCTGCGGTGGCGGCGAGCGACCGTTGCCTGGTCGTTGGCGATGCGGCGGTGTCGTCCGCGACATCGGCGTCGCGCGTCATCGAACTGGCAAGTCGAGTAGGTGTGCCGCGCACGCGCATGAGCGCCGTGTTCAACCGGTTCGGTGCGCGCGGGGCAGACGAGGACGTCGCCATGCGCTTTGAGATTGCCTGTGCGTTGAGCTCCAAGATTCGTATCGCCGATGGCGGGCAGGATCTCGCCGCGCTCATGGCGTTTGGGCGCGCTGACGAGGCGGTGGGGCAGACCAGTGCTTTTGCGACTAGCATGCGCGAGGCCACGCGCGAGATGCTCGTGGAACTGGGGTGCGCCGTCGGCCCTTGGGGCGATATGGTCGCCGACCGTGCAACGCGTACCGAACGCCCGCGTATCCGCCTTCCCTGGTTGCGCGAGGGTGATCAGCGATGAGCCTGCAAACGAGGATTAAGGCTGCCGGCGCTGCAGCGGCGGCAGCGCCTGTAGATGCGGGGCGTCGCCGCGCGGTGAAACGACGCACCAAGCGCGCCGTGATGGACCGCATGGGTTACGACGAAGTGGCGCGTATCAGCGCCTATATCGACCCGGCACTTGCCCGCTCGGAATTGCGTCCTGCGGTGGAGGCGGCGCTCAATGTTGAGGAGCCGACCGATCTCGCGACGCCCGAGCGCGAAACCATCATCGACGAGATTTTGGATGACGTGGTGGGCTTGGGGCCGTTGCAGCCGCTCATCGAGGACGACACCGTTACCGAGATCATGATCAACGGCTGCCGCTCGGCTTTCTTTGAACGCGGCGGCGTCTTGTACCCCATCGAGCATGCGTTTGAGGATGATGAACAGATCCGTGTGCTTATCGACCGCATCATCTCGCCACTTGGCCGCCGTATCGACGAGCGCAGCCCCATCGTCAACGCCCGCCTCAAAACGGGCTATCGCGTCAACGCGGTGATTCCGCCTGTGGCGATTGACGGACCGATTCTCACCATCCGAAAGTTCTCGGACCGTATCTGCTCGCTGGACGAGCTTGTGGGGCTGGGGTCGCTGCCGCTTTGGTATGCGCAGCTGCTGTCGTGCGCGGTGTCGCTGCGACAGGACCTGGCGGTTGCGGGAGGCACGGGATCTGGTAAGACCACCCTGCTCAACGCGTTGTCATGTGAGATTTCCACCGGCGAGCGCATCGTGACGATCGAGGACTCTGCCGAGCTCAAGTTTGCGCATCATCCGCACGTGGTGCGCCTAGAGGCGCGCGAGGCTTCAATTGAGGGTGAAGGCGCGGTGACGATCCGCGACCTGGTAACTAATGCCCTGCGCATGCGCCCCGACCGCATCGTGGTGGGCGAGGTGCGCGGTGCCGAGTGCTGCGACATGTTGCAGGCCATGAACACGGGCCACGACGGGTCGCTCACCACACTTCATGCGGGTTCAGAACAGGAGACCGTGGTGCGTCTGACGTTGCTTGCACGTTATGGCATCGATCTGCCGAGCGAGCTCATCGAGGAGCAGATTGCCATGGCGCTCGACGGCATCGTGATGTCCGAGCGCCACGCCGATGGCAGGCGTTTCGTCTCCTCGTATTCGGGGGTGCGACGCGCCGCATCGGGTGGCGTAGAGCTCGAGCGCTATGTGACGTTCGATGCCGCCGAGCGCACCTGGACGCTTGACCGCGAGCCGCCGTTTATCGCAGAAGGCCTGCGGTCGGGGACGCTCACACAAGAGGAGGTGGACGAATGGAGATCACTGTGCCCCTCGTCGTAGGGGGCTTGGCAGGGCTTTCTGTCGCGACGGCGTGCGGGGCGGAACCTCGTGTGCCGCAGGTACCGCTGGCGGAGCTGGCACGTCAGGCGCTCGAGACGGTGGCAGAGAAGCTGCCGCGTGAGCTGGTGGAAAACGATCTGCTGAAAAAGATCGCCCGTTCGTGGGCATCGCTGGCTCCGGCGCATCGCCTTGGCCTCGTGATCGAAGATGCTTCGGGACGTTTGGCGTTTCTGCTGCTATCGAGCGGTGTCTGCTGCGTTTTACTAACGATGGTGTCGTTATCGCCCCTCGGATTTGCCTTGGGACTTGTTGCTCCGTTTGCCGTTGGTGCCGCTCGGGATGGCTTTGAGAGCCGGCGCGAGCAACACGATGCAGAAGAGGCAATGCCCGAGGCGTTTACCGCACTTTCCATGTCGCTTGCCTCGGGACATTCGCTGGCCCAGGGCATGCGCTTTGTGGGCGCTCATGCGCAAGAGCCAGTGCATACCGAGTTTTTGCGGGTGGCGGCGGCGATCGATTGCGGCATCTCGGCGACCGACGCGCTCGATGACTTGCTCGTGCGTATCGACGCCCCCGGTCTTTCGCTTGTGACCTTGGCGCTTAAGGTGTCTCAGCGCACCGGCGCTCCGCTTGCCGACTTACTGTCCGAGGCGTCGAGCATGGTGGGGGAGCGCATTGAGCTCAAGCGCCGCCTGGATGTTAAGACGTCGCAGGCTCGCATGTCTGCGCATATGGTCGCGGCGATGCCGGCGGGCATGTGCGCGGTGTTGGCGCTGCTTTCGGCAGATTTTCGTCGCGGTCTTGCGACGCCTGCCGGCGCGGGCGCTGTGGTGCTGGGTCTTGCCCTCAACGCCGTTGCCCTGGTGGTTATCCGGCGCATTATGCGGGTGGAGCTATGAGCGCCCCGGTTGCAGTTGCGGCTTGCCTGTGCGCCCTGAGTGTATTTGTCGCGACGGGTTTGGATCGGGCGGATGCACGCAAGATCGCAGGGGCCTGCATGCGCGAGGCGGTGCTGGTCGCTGCCGCGGGTCGCTCGGTGGTCGATGCTCTGACCGCGCGAGTGAAGGGCGCGGTTGGAGCGGGCGGCCCGGCGCGAGTGTCGCTCGGCGAAGTGTCCGAGATGATCGATGTTGTGCGCTTGGGTCTTTCGGCCGGTCTTTCGTTTGATGCGGCGCTTGAGATTTTCTGCGCCAACCGCCGGTCAGTGCTGGCTCTTCGCCTTGAACGCGCCTGTATGGCGTGGCAGGTGGGCGTGGGCACGCGTGAGGACGAGTTGTTGGCCGCCGCGCGCGACCTGGACGTGCGAGCGCTCGAGACCTTTGCCATCACGGTGGGGCAGGCGCTCGCCCTGGGTGCCCCACTTGCCGAGACGCTGGCCGCTCAAAGTCGCGAGATCCGTGCGGCTCATCGCGCCGCGGTCGAGCGCGAGATCGAGCGTGCACCCGTCAAGCTGCTGATTCCCACCGGCACGCTCATCTTGCCGGCGTTGCTTCTGTCCATATTGGGCCCGCTGCTGGGAGCAGGCGGGATGATGTAGGGAGGAATACATGAACACGATGACTGACGCTGCTGGCAAGGTCCAGGGCTGGGCGTTTTGCCGGGCGGCACATGTTCGTCAGCGCGCCAAGGAACTATTGCAGGAGGAGAGTGCACAGGGTACCACCGAGTATGCCATCTTGGTCGGCGTGCTCGTGGTGATCGCGATCATCGCCATCGTCGCATTTAAGGGCAAGGTCCAAGATCTATGGAACGCTATCAGCGAGGGCATCAACAGCCTGTAGAGGGCGAGCGCCCCATCGGGGTGCTGCTGGTGTTTGCTTGCCTGACCGTGGCGATAGCGGTGGTGCTTTGGGGGCTTAACGCCGCGCGGCAGCAGCGTCCTGGGACCGCCTCCGATTTGGGCTCAGATTCGGCGGTGGCGTCTCAAAAAGATGAGATGCGAGATGCGGACGATTCGGATGTCGCTGTCACGGCGCAAACCTTTCTGCGGGCGCTCGACAAGCGGTCTGGCACTGCGACGGATTCGCCTGAGGGCAACGCGATTGCGGTCCGGCTTGCATGGTCCGAGGACCGACCGATGACCGAAGCGGCAGCGGATATGCTGCGTGCCTATCGCGAGGTACCCACGGCACAACTTGCTCTGAGCGGCTATCTCGATATCAAGGGCAACGTGTGGGGCGCTATCGTGCGCGACGGACGCGGCTGGGTCGATATGGTGACGGTTGCCGCGGATACTGGCGATGCTTCGTGTCGTCTGCGCGCCGTGCGCCTGGTCCCGCAAACAATAAACTCAAAGGAGGGATCGTGAAATGCATGGCGTTCTGCGTGAAGAGGTTGCCCAAGCGACTGTGGAATACGCCATCGTCACGGTGGCGCTGTTATCGATCGTGCTGGCGATTGCGGGACTTTGGCGTGCTGGCACCGATGGGCGCTTGGCGGCGCTGGTCGAGCGGGCGGCATCCCATGGCGTTGCCTCGATGTCGGTTATCGACGCCGCTGCGGGCGCTAAGGACATCGCGTTGTATTGATATCGCGTGCGAGGACCGGGCGCAGTCTACGGTCGAGGCCGCTTTTTTGCTGCCGACGTTTCTGACGCTCATCCTTCTCGCACTGCAGCCGGTGTGCCTGCTCTATACGCGCGCGGTCATGGAGTCTGCCGCCGCCGAGACCGCGCGGCTCATGACCACGACGACGGCGGAGGACGACGATCTTAAGGAGTTCACCCGCCGCCGGCTTGCCGCAGTGCCCAACGTTTCGATCTTTCATGCCGGCGGGCCGCTGTCGTGGGATATCGAGCTTGGCCGGGCCGGTGCGGGTGGCGTCTCGTCCGTGTCCGTTTCCGGCGAGGTCAAGCCGTTGCCCGTGATCGGTGCGTTTGCGCAGGCTATGGGTGGTGCCGCCGAGGGCGGCTACGTTGAGCTCAAGGTCGATGTCTCGTATCAATCGCGTCCCGAATGGCTGGAGGGAGATTATGATTCGTGGATTGCTACATGGGATTAAGCGTTTCTGGTCTAGACGCGTTTTGACGCGCCGTCCGAGCTGCCATTGCAAGCGAGGCGGCTTTATGGGTCGAGCCGGTGTCGATCTGTTTATCGAAGACGGCGCCTATACCACGCTTTCTTCTGCCGTGGTCATCCTAGTGGTGCTCACATTGTTGTTTTCGTCGACCGCGGCGATATGGAGCATGTCGCGTGCCGGGGACACCCAGGTGGCGGCCGATAGCGGCGCGCTGGCGGGTGCCAACGTAGTGTCGTCCTATCACACGGCTGCCACGGTGGTTGATGCGAGTATCTTGAGTCTGGGGCTGGCGGGGTTTGCCACGATCGGGACGGGCCTGGTCGCCATCCTCATCCCGGGTGCCGAGCCGGTTGCCGGCAATATGGTCGACACCGGGATCGAGATCATTAAAACGCGCAACAAGTTTGCCAAAAGCGCATCGGAAGGCTTACAGAAAATCGAGACGGCTCTGCCGTATCTGATCGCCGCGCGTGCCACGCAGGCGGTGTCGGCGCAGGATACCGATAGTGTGACCTATACCGGTACGGCGCTTGCCGTGCCCAGGACATCCGAGTCGGACTTTGCTGCGCTCAAAGGGTCAGAGATCTCGACCGATACCATTAAAGACACATCAGATGATTTAGAGCGTGCGGCCGAGGAGCTGCGGAAGGCCTCGGAGGAGACGGCGAAGGCAAAGGAGCGCGCTTGGCTGGCGGATTGTGGTGGGTCTGACAAGGGCTCGGTCGGCAGCTGTTCTTGTATGTGGGAGCGCGCAAAAAGCCTAACGGATCTTTCCGGTGTTCAAAATCCGCATTACTCATCGAGCGTTACGTGGGAGCCTCAAGTTGCCCTTGATCGCGCGAAGGACTACTACCATTGGCGTCTGACAAATGAGAAGCCCCAGGGCTCGAGTGTCGAGATGAAGGCAGAGTCTGCGGCGCGTAAGGCGTTTTATACCTATGCGAACGCGGAGGTCGATCGGGCATATATAACCGAGAACGGAGACAGGGTTTCCTCCTATATTCCGCTGCTGCCGCGCAACTCTGATGAGGTTCGGGCGACGGAACTCTATACCGATGCGGTGTGGCCGACGAGCGTAAACGATGACAAGGCGTATCTGCATTACGGGACGACCTGCCCCAACTATAAGAAAGGGACGCCGAGCGGATTTGCTTCGGTTGCCGATTACGATGGACAGGATAAATGCAGCAAATGCCATTTTGGCGTTTTGTCGCTTGGTGCTGTTGCGGCGCCTTCAACCTCTATCGAAAACGGCTTCGAGTATCACTTTGACAAGTTTAAAGACGCCCTGGAGGACTACGTCGACTGTCGCAACAAGGAGCTCGAGCTCGAGCGTCAGACCGAGGACGAAGCCGACCGTGCGGGCAATGCGTTCGATACCGCCATCAAAGAACTTTCCGGTGAGCGTCCGCGTATCGCTCCGCCCGGTCGCAACGGCGTGGTTGCCTTTGCGGTTTCGGGTGCCATCTCGAGCCCCGATGAGCTCAACTCTTCGTTTAACACGGCAGTCAGGCTTGGCGATCGCGGTGCCATCTCTGCCGCGGTGCTGGCGCCCGATGGGGCGACGGCGCAAAACAACGTGCTTTCGCGATTTTTCTCGACATTGAAGGAACGCTCGGGTGGCGTTGCCGGCGTACTCGATGGCGTCATGGATGTCTGGGGACGGCTGCTTGTGGGATACGGAGACATCCAAGGTTCGGCCGACGAACTTATGGACGAGATGATTAAAGGCCTAGGAGGGGGCAGCGGCGCGTTGGGCTCCATCGCATCGTGGCTCGGCGATACCGTTTCGGCGTCCGTGGCGGCGTTGGGTCTGGAGCCGTGCGACTTGCGCCTGCGAAAGCCGGTGCTGACCGATTCCGCCAACGTCATTAAGAGTCCGGGGTCTGACATTGCTGGTTTCTCTCAAGCGCAAGACAAGCTGCGAAGTATTCCGTTGGGCGTGACCGATCCCAAGGCGCTTTGCGAGGCGTTGGAATATCAAGTCGAACGCACCATTAGCGGCACGGTGTTCACGCTTGCGGAGATTCCTCTGCCCGGCGGCGGCTCCATCCCGCTCACCGTCGATGTCGCCACGCTGGTTGGCGCTCTGGGCGGTGGGTCGTAATGAGTATCCGCATGCGTCTGCGCGAGGAGCGCGCCCAAGCGACGGTGGAGATGGCAGTGGTTACGCCCGTTTTGCTGGTGCTGGCACTCATCGTGTACAACGTCATGATCTTTGCCAGCGCTGTCGCGCGCTTCGACCGCGTGGTGCCCGACATCGTGTTGGCGCACGCCGTGGCGTCGGAGGGGGAGGGCGACGAAAGCTCTGCCGATGCCTCGGCGACGGTTCAGACTCAAATTCTGAATGCCATGGAAGGCTATGGCTTGCAGATCGAAGTGTCGAGCGAGCAAGGCGCGGAGGCATCGGATGGTGGCCTGCTCTCCCTATCCGGTACGTTTAGGACCTACACCTGCACCATGCACTATGAGCCGTGGCCGACTTCTCTCAGCATCGCTGGCGTTACGCTGGGGGCGCCGACAACGTTGTCGCACGAGCGCGCGGTGACGGTCGATCCATGGCGTCCGGGGGTGGTCATGTGACCGCGGTCTCGTCCTACATCGCGTACGCGCGGGCGCTCAACAGGCTGGGTTGGACGCCGGCCGAGTTTGCGGTGGCGGAGTCGTTTGCCGTGCGCCTGCGCGGCATGCTGGGACGGTGTCCGGTTGCCGCCAACGGTCTGCCGCTCGTCATGGCGTTTCCACGCTGCTCTTCGGTCCATACGTGTTTTATGGCCTATCCCATCGACATCGCCTTCATCGATCGCGACGGCAATATCCTCGCGCGCTACGAAAGCGTTCGTCCTTGGCGCACGTGCTCCTGCCCCGGCGCCTGGGCCGTACTAGAGCGTCCTTCAATCATTGTTTCGATCCCTGCTCTCCAACGCGTGCCGGCTTAAGAATTGGCGACAGCGGACTTTCGTCATACGAAATTGGGTAAGATGGAGGAGAAGATGCATGGATGTTGAGATCCATCCCAACGCTAAAAAGCACCTGACGGAAAAGCAGGTGCTTAGCGCTTGGCTTGCGGTTACTGAGTGCATTCGTCGCGAGTCGAAGGACGAGCCGCCGAGATGGCTTGCGATTGGATGGCTCCCAGACGGACGAAGCGTGGAGCTTGTCGCGGTCGAGCTTGTCCGTGGGTGGCTTATCATTCATGCCTTGTCTCCAGTCCAGAAGAAATTTTGGCAGGAGATTGAACAGGCTCGGCAAAGGGGTCGATGATGGGCAAGACGTATACGGCCGCTAATGGTCAGGTTGTAACGGATGAAATGATTGACGCGTGGTGCGAGTCGTACGAGCGCGGAGAGTTTCCGGATGGCGAACACACCGTTGGTGGGATCGTGCATGGACGGCCCCCACTCTCAGGTGAGGGGACGGCAACGCTGTCGGTCAAGATTCCTCTGGGAATGAAGGAGGCCATTCGTCGACGGGCGGCTGCCGAGGGGATGACGCCAAGTGAGTTTGCCCGTGCGGCTCTGAGCGAAAAACTTCTTGCTGCCGGCTGATGCCTCTGACGTGCCGATTTAAAGAACCGAGGCTGTGCTCAAAAACTTTTTTGAAATTCTCGGTTGACCGGAACGCGTCCTTGGTTATACTAATCAAGCCTTGAAACAAGGCACACCTCAAATGGCTGGGTAGCTCAGTTGGTAGAGCAGAGGACTGAAAATCCTCGTGTCAGGGGTTCGATTCCCTTCCCCGCCACCTTGAATTGACTAGGACCTCTGCAAAGGGGTCCTTTTCTTTTATGTAGCCCTCGCACGGAATCGAACCCCGTGAGGGCGCGGAGCTGAGTAAACGCGTAAGCGTTTGCCAGCGCAGCTCGCAAGGCGCGTAAGCGCCGCAGCGGTTCGTCCGCGCAGCGCGCGGACGCGATTCCCGGCTTATAGGACAAAA
>CABJEP010000015.1 GCA_902364645.1 Coriobacteriaceae bacterium
ATGGAAACGGATGTTCTATCGGGACACACATTTTGTCCTATAAGCCGGAATTTCAGCATATGGTGACCTCCGATCGAGTCGTCGGCCGCCCGCGCACGGGATGCGTCGCAAGGCCATTTTACTGCGAATGCATGCACCCACAGCTGGTAAACGCGATTTTGACAAACATTTGTTCGATAGTCACAAACACGGTTCCTCGTCCGGCGGAGCCTGGCCGCATTGTCCGGGTTTGCCCGACGTGTTTGCGTTTTCAAAATGTCCCGGATCGGCTGGGCGATTCGGGATACTATGTCAATAGAAAACGATGCACCCCGCGTAAATATACGAGAGCGCGGGCGGCCTAGTTTTCTGGTTTTGTTAAATGCCCGGGCCTCTAACCCCGGGCATTTTAATTTGCACGCGCGGCGCAAATGCCTTCTACCGTCCGCACCGCGCGTGCGCCTACGGACCTTAAACCGAACCTCATACGAGTCAAGAAACGCGATGACGAGCGCGCCCGCATCGGACGATGGAGGCTGACTGCGTTATCCCAAAAAAACGGGGCAGACTCCAGTGCGGAGTCTGCCCCGAAAAGAGAATGGCAAAGCAAGAACGTGGATGGACGAGAAAAGTGTCCGCAAGTCTCATGGCCATCACATCCCACCTGCCAAAGGGATGGGTGAGCGAGCGTTACTCCTGCTCGGACTCCTCAGCCTGCTTACGGCTGCGGATGAGGTGCGCCACGCCGATGCACAGCACCGCGCCACCAGCGATCCAAGTGAAGGTCACGCCGTTGAGGCCGGTGAGGGGAAGGCCGGTGCCCTTCTGGTCGGTGACAGTGAGGTGTACCTTGCCGTCAGCGGCCTCGGTATTAGTTTGAGCCACCTTGACGAGATTCTCATTAGTACCAGTAGCAAGAGTGCAGCCCGGGTTAACAACAGTCGTATCGTCTGCCGGAAGCGTCCCGCGAGTAATGGTGAACGTGATGCCAGCGCTGTGGGAGTTGTTATATCCAGGCGCCGGCTTGACCTCCGTAAGGACGTAAGTACCCTCATCAAGACCAACGACGTTGATCTTGCCGCTTGCGTCGGTCTTCAGCTTAGCCTGCTCGTTATCCTTCGTCTTGGTACCATCCGCCTTGATAAAGTTGTTCGTATCATCCTGCTCCTGCAGCGTGAATTCAACGCCCTCGAGCCCCTTGCCTTCATCATCGGAACCGACCTTGGTGACGTCGATGCCGTAGGTGTAGTCGTAGGCGGGGTGCTCGACCGTGGTACCAGTACCATCAGTAGTGTGCGGGTTGTTGGAATAAGTCAGCTTAACGGTATTTTTCTGGGCTTTACCAACCAAACCATTGAACTCAGTTTTGATCGTACCGCTTTCAAAGATCTTGGTAGAGTCGAGCTTGGCCTTGTACTCGACAGTCACCTTCGAGTCGCCGTTCAGCGCAATGGCAGTCTTGCCCTCAGCCCCGCATTTCTTGAGATCGGGGAAGTCGACAGTAAGCGTATTATCCTCGTACTTGGCGTTATAGCCGGACGCGACCACGGTATCGCCGATCATGACCTTAACATCGGGCGTCGTACCGCCATCCTTGAACTTGGGCGTCATGGAATTGGGGAGTTTGTCCGTAAAGGCGTACTTGTAGGTGCCGTAACTGTTGATGTTGCCCGCGACGGTACCGATGAGCTGGTAGTCGACATATTGGTCCATCTGAGAGTCGGCAGCCATGTTGGGCTTCTTGAATGAACCGAATGTGCCACCCTTAGCGTCATCCTTGACGGCCTTGGTCACAGTGGGGACCTGCTTCTTGGGAGTTAAGTTCTCATCGGAGCCACCGACAACAGCGAAAATCGGCGAGGTGAAAGTATCCGTGTTGCCCGCGGTGGCATTTGCGGTTTCGCCGACACTCGCAGTCACAAAGAGCCAGTAGCCGGCATCCAGGCTGCTGAACTTGCCGTCGGTGCCTGTTCTCCAGCCATTCGTCCCTTCAGCGGTTGTGGCTTTTTCCAGTGCCTTGGCAATCTTGTCGAGGGTCGTTCCGGCGTCAAGCTTAGTGCTCGCGTCTGTACCAGACGTGTACTCAGCTTTGGTTTTCTTTTTAATCCATTCTGCCCACTCTTGAGCATCGTTGCCAGAGGGCTTTGTGGAATCGTCGTCGGTAAACGCCCCCGTCACAGCATCCCTAACTGAATCCGACGCCCACTCGATGTCAGAAACCGTCTTAGGCCCATTCCAGGCGCTATCCTTCTGATCCTGCGTAACCTTCGCCTTGAAAATCTGGATGCCCTTAAAAGTCGTATCCGTATAGGTCGAATCCTTAATCGTCACGTCGCCGCTCTGGGCCACCGTCGGCACGCCCCCAGCAAACGCCATGGTCACCGGGGCCATGACGCCGCCGAAGCTCAGGGCTGCGGTGAGGCCGGCGGTTACTGCCAGGCGTGCGATGTTCTTGTTCATGCTCATCTTCTTTTCCTCTGCTTTCTGCTTGAATTCTATTCGATCTAAATCTGTATGTCTGTGTCTTAGCATCTACTTCGCTACGTCTCGCCCCGCTCTCTGTGGGGCTGCCAGCTACTCTTTATGGCTGCCACCTCCCCGCTTGACCAGGAGCGCGACCACGATGAGCGCGGCTCCGGCGACCGCTGCGGCGGCCGCGGCGTACATTGCCATATCGCCAGTCGAGGGCATAAAGCCTCCGGTGGTAATGCTAGGGGGTGTGCCGGTGGGCGTGTTGATGAGCGACGCCTCTAGGCTGCCCGTCGACCCGTCCGCGCTGTCGGCACGCAGGGGCGACTCGGCCGTGATGGTGAGTTTGGGCTTGGCGGCGGCCACCTGGTCGACGTCCAGGCCCTCGGCCTTGACCGTCACGGAGCGCGTGCCCTTAAAGGCGGTGTAGCCCTTGGGTGCCTTGAGCTCGCGAATCTCCAGCTTGCCCGAGTCCACGCCCGAGACGGTCACACGGCCGTCCTCGCCCGTGGTGACGGTGGCCTTGCCCTCCGCATCCCACGTACCGTCGGCCGCTAGCGTACGACCGCGGTCGTCGGCGATGCTCAGAACCGCCCCGGGCAGCGGCTTGTCGCCGTCGCTGCCGCGCTTGGTGAGCGCGAGGTCCCAGGTGTAGGCGCACGCGTCGTCGCTCGGCGTGCGGGTGAAGCCGGCGTCGCCGGACTGGTCGGCAAAGGGAGAGCGCGGGTAGCGCAGGTAGACCTCGTTGGGGTTGCCCTTCGCGATGCCGTGGTTGCACGCGCTGTTGAGCGGTGCGTTGTACACGGCGACCACGCGGGCGCCCGCGGCGAAGGCGTCGGCCCCGCCGAGCGCGGCGACCAGGTCGCCGGTGCGCACGGTGAAGGTCCCGTCCGCGGCCACCTTGGTGGCGCACTGGGCCGTGATGTCGGTCCAGCCCTTCGCGGCCTTGGTGCCGGCGTGTCCGTCCTTGCCGGTGGCGACGGCGTCAAAGCCGCCGTCCGCGCCCGTCGCCACGTATACATGCATGCTCGCGGCCACCTTGGAGGGGTCGAGCCCTGCGCTCATGGTGTCGACGAACCGCACCGCATAGGTGTCGTAGGCGGTAAGACCCGCCGGGACCGTGGCCGAGAGGCGCCAGTACAGGTCGTCGGCGGCCGTGGCGTCGGCGGCCTTCTGCCAGGCGGCGGCGCTGTCCTCCAGCACATGCTTGGCGACCTTGGGAGTCGCCGCCTTGGGCTTGACGGTGACGGCGCTGCCGCCCACCAGGGTCATAATCGGCGCGGTGCCGACCTCGCCCTGAGCGATGGCGTCGTCGTCGGCGACGATGAGCCAGTAGCCACAGGACAGGTCGGCCGTCGTGCCCGCGTTAAGGGTCACAGACACGGCACCAGAGCTCTGAAGGGAACGAGCGAACTGTACGCTCAGCGCGCTCGTAAGGTGGGAATCGGTGTTGAGCCACTCGGCAGCTTCCTGCGCGGTGATCTGGGAATTTGGCATGCCGGCGCTGTGCAGCACAGGCAGCGCGGCGTCGCGCACGGCGTCGCTTGCCCAGGCAAGGTCGGTGAAGGTCTTGGCGTCGCTGTCGCCGTCGACGACGTTGGCGCTAAAGATCTGGTAGGCGTCGTAGCTACTCGCCACGGTGCCGCTCACCGTGATGGAACCGGTCGAGGTCGGCGCGGCCTGCGCGGATGCGGGGAACACAACCGCGCAGGTGCCGATCAGGAGGGCAAGCAGCGCAAACAAGATCGGGAAGGAGCAAACTTTCTTATTCACGACGCTTACCTCCCTTCGCATTCGCCTTGCGACGAATGTGCATCCAGGCCGCAGCAGCGCAAAGCACCGCCGCGCCGGCAAGGTACGTCAGAGTGACGCCCGACATACCAGAAAGGGGCAAAGAGGTTGAGTAGGTGTTGGTGAAGGTGGGAGTGGAACTTTCAGTGAGTTCGCGGCCCGTGTCGTTGGTCACTGGCTTGCCATCACGATCCTGAATCTGCTTGTAGGTCGCAGAGATGTTGATCTTGCCCTCAGTGTCGTCAACCGCGTTGACCGTAATCTGATAGATCGACCGGTCGTACTTATAGTTCGTAAACGGTGTGGTTGGCTGCTGCTCGCGCACGTAATAAGTAAAGGTATTGCTTGCACCGCGACCAGTGGGGTCAGTCTCGAGTTTGTTAAGTTGATCGAGCTTGTACTCAATCGGTTTGAAGCTCAGGAGCTGAGAGTTTTTGTCGTTGGCTTTGGTCTTAACCGCCTCGGCCTTATCGAACTTGTCGTTATCCGCAAACTCGAGCGTAAACTCCTTCATCTCGCCACCCTCAACGACCTTGGTCGCCTTAGGGGTCCAAGAGCCAGTCGAGTCGTACGGGGTGAACTTGTTAGTGAAAGTCGTGGAGTCACCCTCACAGATAATTGGATAATAGTCTCCACTCTTCTGCACCTTGCTCCTCGCTTTTACGTTCTCCCACTTCCCAGACGACTCGCGGAATTCGTACTTGGTTACACCGACGTTTTTAATCGTGTAGTTATGGATGTAAAGATCCTTCAGTTGGCTTGAGTTTTCTTTACTCGGAACAGACATGAGCAAGGTCTTGGTATCTTCGGCCGTCACCACAATCTTATACACGCTGGAGTCGTACGTGATGCCAGAATCACCACCGGGATCTTCGACCAAGTAGTATGTGATTTCGTTACCCGCGCCACTCGATGCGAATTGTTCACCAAGGTCAAACGTAATGCTGCCTTCTGCATCATTTGCTGCTGTTCCAACCTCGGTGCAAACGTCGCGATTGAATGTCGTGCCAGCTGTCGTGCCAGCCAAAGGGTCGTCTGAATCCTTGCGATACACCGTAAAGGAGAACTCCCCATCATTGAGCTTGCGGCCTTCCAGCTTCTTGGTCGCCTTGAGCTTGAGGCTCGGATAGACATACGTGTCCTCAGGCGCGCCCATGTACAGGTCGCCGTTCGACATGATGCCGCCGCCATGGTTCCAGGAATAATTGCCCGTGATAAACGTCGCGCCCGCCTCTAGCGCAGCCTTTCGCGCATTGATCGCCTCGGGGTCTTGAGCCTTAACATCCGAACTCAGGCCGATGCTGTTATATACCTGCACGCCACCGTTAGCGGGGATAGTAATGGCTTTCTGAAGCTCTAAGCTTCCCCGATACTTAGCATCGCCGCCGCCAAGCATTTTGCCAATCACCGCCGCGATCGGAGTCGTATGACCCTCCGCCGCAAGGAAGAAGTCCGCGTGGCCGTTTTTGCGAAACACTTCGGCATTGTAGGCGTCGGAGTCCTGGTCCTTACCGTGACCACCGCCGGAAAGATGGGGGGTGCCGTTATTGCCTGTATTACTCACGGATTCGTAATCGTTCGCGTTTTGCTCATTTCCGGCAGAAGTATTACCGAAAATCGCCGTGCCGTCGGTGCCTGTCACCAAAGTCTTACCCGTCGGGCAAACCGCAACGCCGCCACCGTAGCCACCGGCCTCATTGCTGCTTATATAGGAGTTATAGACAAATAGCCTACCAGCATTAGACGCGACCTTAGAATCGCCCTGGACGAAGATGCCGCCTCCACCCCAGTCAAAGCGAGACATGCAGTGGTTATTAGTGATATAGACTGGATTTGAATTTGACGTTCCTTTTATCATCGCGTCAACCATCTGGCCCACGCGAATGCCGGCACCCTCAGAGCGAAAACTCACGTTAGAGGCAATAGTTCCCCCCGTAATGTTGAGCCATGCCATTGTCTTGCGCGAGCTCGCCCCTTGGTGTTCGATGTCGGTCACATAGACGCCGCCGCCGGCTTCCTCAGAATAGTTGCCCGTGATCTGGCCGCCCGAAATGGTGACATGAGTACCGTTTTTAGCGGCAAGTCCAGCACCGCCATGATCGCCATTACCATCGTTACCACAGTAATTGGCATATTTATTGTTAGTAATGTAGCCACCAGAAACAGTAACGCTGCCGCCTTCGGCCATGATGCCGCCGCCGAAACCAACACCAGTAGCAAGCGTGCTGTTGCCGGAGATTACGCCATTAGTTATGTTGACCGTGGAGTCTTTAGCATACACACCACCGCCACTAGGAGCACTGTTGCCGGCAATTACGCCACCGGAAACCTCGAGGGTCGAATTACCGTGTATTTCAATTCCACCGCCCGCACCCGAGCCAGAAGCTCCACACACATAGCCGCCGCGCATGTTGACGGTAGAGCCGTTCTCGGCATAGACCAAGCTGCTAACGCTGCCGCCTTGTTTTTGCGTGATCACGCCGCTCACAAGGTTAAACGTGCCGCCCTTGCCGTTGTTGTTATATAGATTGATGAGCTTTAGATTTGCGTTGCCGCCGCACGCCACGATGGCGCCTTTAATCTCAACGTCATGTTTGACAAGTGTCTCGGTTGTGCCTGTTCCGCTCGGGGACGATTCGGTCACGTAGTAGGTAAGATTAGATGGAATGTTATCGTTATCGTAAGTCAGTTCGGCATTCTTGCCATAATTGGCGGCATTCTTGTCATAATTATCGGCATTCAGGCTCTGCCCCTGATCAGCTAGCTGCTGGCCCTCGCTGACCGTCTCACCCACCTGTGCAGAATCCCTAATTGTAAGTGACGCACCACCGGCAACATTGAATAACGGCTTGTCGGCGCTCGAGTGCTTAATCTTATGACCACTTAGGTCAAGGGTGATATTGCTGCCGCCTTTGTTAAGTGTGATTTCACCAGGAAAGTCAATATCAGCCGCAAGCGTAAAGCTGGCGGTTTGATTTTCCTCAACGCCTAGAAGCTTTCCCTGCAAGTCACCGGCATTCTTGATGTCCGCGGCCGTCTCTTCGCTCGCCACAGCCTCCTCGGCTGACGTACCAGCGCCATCGTCGATCGCTTCATTTTCTTCTGCCTGCGACTCGTCCTTGGGCTGCTCCTCCTGCTGAATTTCGTCGTCGCCCGCAGCATCGTCATTATCCTGGTTCTCGGTATCCTCGTTAGTAGTGTTGTCTACATCAGTAGACTCACTTGAGGAACCCCCCCCCATCACAGTTTTCTCGGCAGAAACCGTCTGGGCGTCGTTGGCAATGGCCTGCGAGATCGGGGGCATGACGAGCGACAGTACCAGGCTCAAAACGGAGGCTCCGCACAAAACGCCTGCCAGTACACGGCGCATCGCTTTTTTACTCTGCTTAGATTTGTCTGAATTCGCTTTCATCGATGTCTCCTCCCCAAGAGACCGCGATCTTGCTCTTTCACCATCAAACTTGGGCGCGCAACCTATAATTGCTCGCGCTCGATATGCATATTATTACTCTTTGTTTAAACAACGCAAGCCTAACAATGTCAGTTTTGCTTTACGTTGCCTTAACTTCTTGACAATTATTCAAACTATGCATTGTTTTTCGAGGGTTAAATTTCGGAAAGACGCTGGTAAACTCGTTAGCAAATCTAGATAAATGACACTTTATCATTGTTTGTACAACACTTTGTTTTAACCCGCTCAATCTGTGAACGGTCAAAATTGCGCCGTGAATGGCAGTATATCTACCTGCAAATATTAGTTATGAGCTAATTGGTCAATTACTGCACAACCAGCGTGTGCCGACATGTTCATACATCGACACTTGAATGACATCGCATGTTACCGGCTGCAAATCTCCTCGCTACAAAAAAGCGTCCCAACAATCGACTGTTGGGACGCTTGGAAAACCACCACAAAGGCGCTCTGCCCTCTTTGTGGCTGCCCCCAGGCGCTACAGCAGATGCTCCTGGATAAAGACCGCGATGCCGTCCTCGTCGTTGCTCGCGGTTACAAAGTCCGCGGCGGCACGGGTGGCGTCGCTGCCATTTGCCATGGCCACACCCACGCCGGCGTCGGCCACCATGCAGGTATCGTTATCGGCATCGCCAAACACGCAGATGTTCTGAAGCTCCATGCCGTTGAGCTCCGCCACGCGCACAAGGCCGCGCGTCTTGGACACGCGCGGATCCATGAACTCGTAGAGCCGCTGCGTGGTCTGCAGGGCCGCCGCCTTAACAGTGTCATCGGCAAACGTCGACGCCCGCTCAATCACCCGCGGCATTACCTCGGGCGCCATGGTAAACATCACCTTGGGCTGCGGCTCGCGCAAAAACTCGGCAAAATCGACCACCTGGTAGGGCACGCCGTCGACGCGCGACAGGTGCTCGACGCACGCGTTGCTCTCGGGCACGTAGAACACGCCGTCTCGGGGGCAGACGGGTGTTGCCGGAAGGTCCGCCATGTGCTTGCAGATGCGCGCGATGGTCTCGCCCGGCAGCGGAAAGCTCAGCTCGTTGATGGCGTGCGCGCGATCGATGACCTCGGCGCCACCGCAGCCCACGAGCACGTCCACCAGGCCTTCGATGCCCCAGAACTCGTACATGGCCTCGGTCGCGTGGGCGTCGCGCCCGGTGCACAGGCCAAAAAGCACGCCGCGGTCGCGCAGGGCGCGGATCGCCGCCACGGTGCGCGGGGACACCGTATGCTGGCTCGTGAGCAGCGTACCGTCGATATCGCAGAACACGGCTTTGATGTGGCTGAAGGTGGTGTCCATGGGGGCCTTTCTGGGTTGCGCGGCGGTGTGGGGTGTGGTCGTGAACGGCGTACATGCTATACCAAGGCGCAGGCGCGGCCCGTTAAAGCAAAAACCACCACAAAGGTGCCTGGCTCCTTTGTGGTGGCCGGACCCGCAGGGTGGCCTGGCCCGGGGCGCAAACCATCACAACATTCGACGTTATTCGGCAAAATTGCGATTTTCATCGAATGTTGTGATGGTTTTTACTGCTTTGCGGCACGATCCAGATGCCGACGTCCAAACAGCAGCAGCGCCGCGGGAACCGCCGTCACGACCATGCCCGCTCCCACGAGTGTCCGTTGTACGCCAAATGTTGCCGCCAGCCACGGGGCAATCGCCAGAGGGGCCACGCCGGCGAACATATTGCCAAAGCCCATGACCGAGTTCACACGGCCAAGCTGCTCGAGCGGTGCCGTCGTCTGCACAATGGTGTTGTGGAGCGGGTTGACGATGCCCCAAGCTATGCCCAGGGCGACCTGACCGACGAGGGCCACACCCACGTACGGCGTCCCCACATAGAGCAGGCTTCCCAGGCCCACGGACATAAGTGCCACGAGCAGCGTTTTAAGGTTGACCAGGTGCGGCGGCAAGCGGAGCGCGAGCACGGCACCCAGCACCGCGCCGACACCGCAGGCAGACGAGAGCCAGCCCATCCACTCAACGCCGACGTGCAGGACATCGCGGTAGAAGAACGACTCCAGCGGATCGAAGGCTCCGTAGCCAAAGTTCGAAAGAAAAATGATGCAGAACAGCAGGGCGAGGACGCTGTTGGTGAAGACTGTCTTGATGCTGGCTGCGAAGGTGGCGCGGGCGGACGTGCTGGGGTTGGAGCTTTGTCCCGCACGCTCCCCTTCCTCTGCCGAATCGGCATCCGCATGCCCGGCGACATGGCTGGTCTGCGGCCTAAAGCCCCAACCGACAACGAACGCCAGCACGGTAAAGAGCATCATGAGCACGAACACCGCGCGCGACGATGCAGCCGCCGCGACAAAGCCGCCCAGCGTGGGGCCAACGATGATACTCACGTTTGAAAACATGGCGATGGCGGAGTTGATGTCTTTGAGCTCGACAGGATCGTCGGTGAGGTAGGCCGGATAGGACGTGGCGATGGGCTGGGCAAATCCCATCACAAAGCCCAGGAACACCGCGCCGAGTAGGACGACGCCGGTCGCGCTACCAAAGGCGATGATTGCCGTGCCAGTTGCGAGAGCGCCGACGATGCTCAGCAAGAAATGGCGGCGCGGACCCCATGCGTCGAGCGCAGCGCCACCCGCAAAGGAACCCAGGATCACGAAAACGTTCATGAACAGGACGGCCAG
The DNA here is from genome assembly GCA_902364645.1 of Coriobacteriaceae bacterium. Classification (GTDB taxonomy): domain Bacteria; phylum Actinomycetota; class Coriobacteriia; order Coriobacteriales; family Coriobacteriaceae; genus Collinsella. Next base: position 10,352 of record CABJEP010000015.1, read on the forward strand.
CGACGTCGCGACGACCGAGGCATCGTCCGCATAGGTAAGCGTTCCGATGATGCCGATAAAATAACTGGTCTGAAACCCGGTGTAGATGAGGAAGCGCATTGCCACCAGGCGTTTAGCCTGCACGGACAGCGATGATTGAGGCTTTGAGAAAAGAGATGCGAGCATGGAGACTCCTTGTTTCATACGAATACGGGCGGTGGGCATTCGCCACCGTCTGTCAAATCAATCTATCCGCATGAAACATTAAGGACACATCAGGACCCTTCTCTCCGTTTTTCGCCCGTCATGAACTACTTGGTAGATTGTAAGGCATGTCCCACACATCTACCAAAGCAAAAACCACCACAAAGGTGCCTGGCCCCTTTGTGGTGGTTGCGACGTTTACGCTGGTTGAGACTTGGCTAGGCCAGGTCGGCGCCGTTGGTGGCGATGACCTTCTTGTACCAGAAGAAGCTGTCCTTGCGGCTGCGGGCGAGCGTGCCGTTGCCGTCGTTGTCCTTGTCGACGTAGATGAAGCCGTAGCGCTTCTTCATCTCGCCGGTCGAGGCGCTCACCAAATCGATGCAGCCCCACATGGTGTAGCCCATCAGGTCCACGCCGTCCTCGATGGCAATCTCCATCTGCTTGATATGCTCGCGCAGGTAATCGATGCGGTAGCCGTCGTGAATCGCACCGTCCGCCTCGACCTCGTCCACCGCGCCCAGGCCGTTCTCGACGATCATCAGCGGCACCTGGTAGCGGTCGTAGACCTCCTCCAGGTAGTAACGCAGGCCCTCGGGGTCGATCGCCCAACCCCAATCGCTCTTCTTGAGGTACTCGTTGCCGGCGCCACCAAAGATGTTGCCCTGCTCCAGCAGCACCGGGTCAGCCGTGGCCGTGGCGCTCATGTAGTAGCTAAAGCTGTAGAAGTCGACCTTGCCGGCGGCCAGCGTGGCGGCGTCCTCGGGCGAAACCTCCACGTGCACGCCTTCGCGGCGCCACACGCTGGGCGCCCACGAGGGATACGCACCGCGCACCTGCACGTCGCCGCAGTAGAAGTTCATCTCGCGCTGCTGCTTTTGTGCGGCCAGAACGTCTGCCGGATTGCACGTGTGCGGGTAGCAGGCGTTGCCGGCGATCATGCAGCCGATCTTGTTCTGGGGATCGATCTGATGGCCCATGGTGACGCACTTGGCGCTCGCCAGGAACTGATGGTGCAGGGCATCGAAGCGCGCCTGCGGGTCGTCCCAGTCGCAGTCGCCAAAGGCCATAGGCGTGTCGGTTGCCTCGGGCACCATGCCGCCGCCCATCACGCCGCCAAAGCCGCCCATGAGCAGGCAATTGATTTCGTTAAAGGTGAGCCAGTAGCGCACCAGGCCCTTGTACTCGGTCATGACGGTGCGGGCGTAGTTGAGGTAGAAATCGATGAGCTTGGGGTTCTTCCAGCCTCCGTAGTTTTTGGACAGACCATAAGGCAGCTCATAGTGGCTAAGGGTGACCATGGGCTCGATGCCCTGCTCCTGACAGGCCTGGAACACACGGCGGTAGAACTCGATGCCGGCCTGGTTGGGCTCGGCCTCGTCGCCGTTGGGGAAGATACGGCTCCAGTTGATGGACATGCGGTAGCACTTAAAGCCCATCTCGCCAAAAAGCTTGATGTCGTCGAGATAGTGATGGTACATGTCCACGGCCTCGTGGCTGGGATAGTGGTACTGGGGCAGAATGCCGTCGGTAATGTGGCGCGGCTCGGAGACCGTGCCGCCGGTCATGATGTCGGGAACGCCGAGGCCCTTGCCGTCCTCGTTGTATCCGCCTTCGCACTGATTGGCGGCAGTGGCACCGCCCCACAGAAATCCATCGGGAAAAGCCATGTTGGCTCCTTTCGTACGTGTTGGGATGTTGCGTGGGCGCCGAAGCGGCGTCCACGAGGTAATTTGCGTCCCGATCGGAGTTCGCGTTGAGTCGGCCGCCACGAAACCGGCCCATCTACTACGTTTAGTCGTGAACCCCCGACCACGCCGCAATTGTCAAAAATAAAACCGCAGGTAGACGGCTTGGCGGTTTTCGAAAAACCACCGTGTGGTTGGCCCCTACCACTTAAACGTAGTAGATAGGCCGGTTTCGTGGCGAGGCATGTTGCGGGACGCGCACGGACCGACCCATCGAAACTATGCCGGCTTAAGATATGCGGACGGAGCTGACGGAGACGACGTTTGCCCAGATAAAACCGACCAAAATAAACCTGTCCCTTATTGGCAGGTTCAAAACCATGCCGGTTTACGGGGCAGAACCAGTGCCCCTTGAGCATGCCAGAAACGGCAAGGACAAAACCGCAGGTAGGAGGCTTGTCAGTTTACGGAAAAACGGGGTATGGTCAGCACTCACCGTTTCAGCCCCGTAATCCGGCATGGTTTTGATTTTGGGCAGTCGCTCGGACGAGCGCATGGCATCTAGCCCCTTTGAAAAAAAACCGGCGGGGCGCTCCCCCCCCGCCGGCTTGGTACCGAGTCTTTGTCGTTTGGGCTACTTGGCAGCCTCGGGCTTGTAGGTGGCAAACTCGATCGCAAAGCCCACGGCGGCACCCACGAAAGAGGCAACGATAGCCCAGATCATGTGGTTGATGCCGTTAACACCGGAGGGGTCGATGAAGGACAGCCAGTTGAAGACGCCCAGACCACCGGACATGTACACCACGGCGCCGGAGAGACCAATGATGAGGCCGCCCACAGCAGAACCGATGCTGGCGTTGATGAAGGCCTTCTTATCGGGCAGGGCGACACCGTAGATAGCGGGCTCGGTGACACCAAAGAAGAAGGCGGAGATCATGGCCGGCAGCGCGATACCGCGGAACTTCTCGTCCTTGTTCTTGAGATACATGGCGAAGAGCACGGCGCCCAGCGAGAAGGAGTGGGCGATAACGGAGCCCAGGATGTAGTCGTGGCCCAGAGTGGACAGGTTGACCAGCGCGATGGGCACGAGCGACCAGTGGAAGCCAAAGATGACCAGGCACATCCAGAAGGCACCGACGAGGGTGCAGCCCAGGAGGGAGCCGATCATGGGCAGGCCAAACAGCAGCGCGAAGAACTCACCAAGCAGGTTGGTGATGAGCGTGGCGATGGGGCCAATGACCAGATAGCCAAGGGCGACGGTAACGGTGACGACGATCAGCGGGGTGAAGAACATCTTCATAGAAGCGGGCATCCACTTCTTAACCCAGTGCTCGAGGGTGGAGCCAAACCAGACCATGAGCAGGATGGGGATAACGGAGCTGGTGTAACCCGAGGCAGGCATGATGAGCGGCAGGCCCAGGAACGTGGTGTACCAAGAGAAGGTGCCAGCAAAGCCGAGCTCGACGGAGCCGACAACCTCGCCCGAGGTCAGGGCAACCATGGTGGGATACACCAGGGCAAAGGCGATGGCCATGCCGTTGAACTCGCTCATCTTGAACTTCTTGGCCGCGGTAAAGCCAAGCACCACGGGCAGGAAGTAGAACATGCCGTCAGCGACGGTGTAGAGCAGCGTGTAGGCGCCGTCGTTGGCAAAGCTCGGGACCAGGAAGGTAGCGAGCGCCAGCAGGCCCTTCATGATACCGGCAGCGGCGAAGGTGCCGAGCATGGGGGCGAAGATGCCCGAGATGAGGTCGATGATCACATCGGTAACGCCCTTGGGAGCGGCATCGTCGTCATCGGCGTCGACGGCGCCGCCGTCGCTAAAACCGCCGGCCTTGAGAACGGCGTCGTAGACGTCCTCGACGATGTTGCCCACAACAACCTGGTACTGGCCGTTGGCGTGCATGACCTTGATGACGTTGGGCAGCTCGGAGATTGCCTCGTCATTGGCCTTCGACTCGTCCTTGAGCTTAAAACGAACACGGGTAATGCAGTGTGCGACGCATTTGACGTTGGACTTGCCGCCAACCAGCTCTACGATCTGGGCAGCAAGATCGTCGTATTTACCTGCCATGATCTGTCCTCTCTTTTCCAAATTTCGACAAAAATATCCCCTACCGCGAGCCGGTACCTTGCCCGCAGTTAGAAACCAAAAAGAATTGTTGCGATTGCCGCCGGGCTGGCGGCTTTACTCACTCGGTCTGCGAAGCCGATCGCAGACGGTTGATATGCATCATCAGATACAAGAGCTCCTCGTCCGAGCAGCTCTGCTTGAACTCTTTCTCGAACACGCGGTTGATGGCGTACGCACACTGGTAGGCCTCGGGAAAATCGCGGGCGGCCTGCATAAACAGTGAGGAGTTCTCGGTCTGCGTGCAGCTGCCCTTAACAAGGCGGCGAACCAAAAAGCGCAGGTGCGCAAGAAAGCGAATGTAGCAGTACGAAGCCGTGTCGAGCGAGCAGCCGAGCTGCTTTTCCACGGAATGGGTTACCTCGTCAAGCACGCGGGTGCTCTTCATGATGAAGTCCATGTCCTTGGCGCGGCCCATGCCGTCGACCTCGGCGTTAACGATGTGGAGCGCGATGCTCGTGGCCTCGTTCTGACCCAGCTTGGCGCCGGTGTGCTTTTGCACGATGGCGAGCGCGGCCTGACCGATTTCGAGCTCACGCGGGTAGATGAAAGCCACCTCATGCTCGAGCGGGTTGGGAGCGCTGATCTGGTCGTCGTCGCGCTGAACGGCAAACTGCAGGTGATCTGCCAGGATAAAGGGCAGGCCACCGGACAGCTTGCAACCAAGCTGCTGGGATGCGAAGCAGGCAATGTCGCTTGCCGCGAGCAGAACGTCGTCGGGAAGTGTGCCGACCATATCCTGCAGGCTCTCGGGAACGTTATAGAATTTGCGCTGGATGAGCGACTCATCGACAAGCTCGTAGGGCATCTCGTGAAAACCGATGCCCTTGCCAAAGACAACAACCTCTCGGCCGTCATCGCTGGCGGCGAGAGCAACGTTATTGTTGATCTTCTTTAAAATGAGCATGAAAAAACTCCTCGGACATCGGCGCTAGACGACGGGGCGATATTCCTCGTCTTCTATTATGCGCAAGTGATGCCTCCCGAGGAGTAACAAACTTGTGAGCACGTGGGCGATTGTAGGATGAAACTTGCATGCAGCGTAAGCCCCATTGGTGCGAAAGTCCGCTGAACGGTAGGAAATCGCCTGTAAACGGCAAAACCACCACAAAGGTGCCTGGCCCCTTTGTGGTGGTTTTGGCTGATGCCCCGATGTTACTCGCGCGGGGTGCCGTAGGGGTTGTACAAATCTGCAAGAGCAAATGTGCCGGTAGTAGCATCAAAGTCGAGTTCGAGCACACAGCAGTTGCCAATGCGGTGCTTCATCTTGAGCGGCTCCACGCCCACGCCGCGCATGACCTGAGCCGCTGCGGCGCCATGGCTCACGCACAACACTCTCTCATGTCCAGGGCGCTGCATGAACTCGGTGATGGTCGCCATCATACGCTCGCGAAACTCGACTTCGCCCTCGCCGTCATACTGCTTGTAAAAATCGCCGTACGGCAGGCGCGGATTCAAATCCTCGCTCGCGCCCTCAAATTTGCCAAAGTTCCACTCCTTAAGGCCCTTGACGCGCTCGTAAGGCTGACCGGGGAACGCAAGCTCAAGCGTGTCGCACGCACGCTCGGACGTCGAACTGTACGCATGGTCAAACGTAAGGCCACGCCCTCGCAGGGTCGCACCGACAGTTTTAGCCTGCTCGATTCCCAGCTCGGTGAGCGGCGAGTCACACCAGCCCTGCTTGCGACGAAGCAAGTTAAAGAGCGTTTGACCGTGACGCATAAAGTACAGTTTTGACATGAGGCCTCCGTGATCGCAATCGTTTGTCAGCGATTATGACACCTTGAGCTAACTTTAAGTCAAAGCTTTTTTGCAAAAACCACCACAAAGATGCCTGTCCCTTTTTGGCATGTTATGGCAGCGCAGCGAGCCGGTTCCAAGTGCCCCAGGTCGCCCCGAAAGAGGAGCGACGCGTACTTTGGTACGCGAGCGACGGCTTGAGGGGCGAGATGGGGTGCTTGGGGCCGGCGCAGCGTCAAGCCTTAAAGGTGGTCTTGGATGAGGTCGCAGATGGCTCGGGCGTCGTTGATGTTGATGGCTCGGGTCGCAAAGCCGGCGTCGAAGGCCTGACGTGCCAGGGCCTCGTTGCAGGCAAGGGCCAGCGTGTGGCCGTCGACCAGGTCGAGTGAGCTCTTGCCGCGCAGACGGTCGACACCGGAGCGCGCGACCACGATGTTGTCGAAGCCCTCGGTCTTGTAGCCCTCGATGATCACCACATCGACATCGTTGTAGCGCGACAGCAGCTCGCGCGCGGGCATCTCGTCCTCCTCGCGCGTGTCGGCGTACTCCGCCCAGCGCGTGGCGCAGATGAGGCCCACGTGCTTGGATCCGGCCTGGTGATGGCGCCACGTATCCTTAGCGGGCACGTCGATATCAAAGCCATGATGCCCATGATGCTTGAGCGAACCCACGCGCAGGCCGCGGCGGGTGAGCTCGGCGATAACCTTCTCGACGAGCGTGGTCTTGCCCGAGTTCTGGTAGCCGATAAACGCGATCGCGGGGACGGCCGAGGCCGGAGCTGCGGGCGCGACGGTGACGGGTGCGCTCGCGGGTGTGGCACCGTCAGCGGCCACGGCCTCAACAGCAGCGGCCTGACGCTCGGCGCGATCCCACACGCCTGAGCGGCCGCCTTCCTTGTGCAACAGGCGCACGTCGACGATCTCCATGCCGCGATCGACGGCCTTGCACATGTCGTAGATGGTCAGACACGCGGCACTCGCGCCGGTCAGGGCCTCCATCTCGATACCCGTCTTGCCCGTCACGCCTGCCGTGACCAGCACGTGAAAGCCAACTTGCCCGTCTGCGCGCGCCGGCGCCCAGCCCTCGGGCACGTCCTCGGCCGGCGTCCCCGCCGGAGCGATGGGCGCAATGTCGCACTTGCTCTTGGTAATGAGCAACGGATGGCACATGGGGATGATGTCGCTCGTGCGTTTGATGGCCATAATGCCCGCCACACGTGCGCAGGCAAGCACGTCGCCCTTTTTGGCGCGGTCCTGCAGCACCATGGCCTGCGTCTCGGGGTGCATGAGGATGGTGCCCTCGGCGATGGCGATGCGATGGGTCTCGGCCTTGTCGGACACGTCGACCATGCGCACCTCGCCCTTGGCGTCCACGTGCGTCAGCTCGTCGCGACGGGCGTCACGGGCGGACTCGGCGACAGTGCTGGCGGACGGCTGCACGGACGCGTCGGCGCTGCCAGCATTCGCCGCAGCCGTGGCTTTGTGGGCAGACATCGCGGCCCTGCGAGCGGCCTTGGTGGCATCGGCGTACCTGCTCTTGGCCATATGATCATCCTCCGATTTGGGACATAAATCGTTGCGTGCCCTCAATTATCGCGTGTTCCTGCGGTTTGTGGGCGACGGCATCGCGCCAAATCGAAAGTACCTGCATATCATCACCACGGCGCAGGGCGTCGCGCACCGAATACTCGGCATCGCTGAACAGGCACGGGCGCACGTTGCCATCGGCCGTCAGGCGCAGACGGTTGCAGTTCGCGCAAAAATGGTTGGACATGGCGCTAATGAAACCAACCGTTCCCGCCGCGCCCGGAAAGTGCCAATAGCGCGCAGGGCCCGCGCCGGCAGGAGCGTCGTTGATGTTGAGCGGCTCGAGCTCACCCAGTCCCGCCGCGGCGGCCCCGGCATTGATGCGCGCCCGTAGCTCGTCGCTCGGCACGGTATCGCTCGCGTCCCACAACTCGGGATTGAGCGCGGGTGCATGCGGATCCACGGCACAATGCGAACTCGTGCGCTCGTCGCCGATGGGCATGTATTCGATAAAGCGCAGGTGGATGGGACGGTCGAGCGTGAGCCGCGCGAGGGCCGCCACATCTTGGTTGAGCCGGCGCACAACAACGCAGTTGACCTTAACGGGCTCAAAGCCCCAAGCCAGTGCCGCGTCGATGCCAGCCATGGTCTGCTCGAGCCGACCCAGGCGCGTGATCTTTCCAAACAGCGAGGGGTCGAGCGTGTCGAGCGAGATGTTGACGCGGTTAAGCCCCGCGTCTTTGAGCTGCGGCGCCAGCTTGGGCAGCAAGGCGCCGTTGGTGGTAAGCGAGATGTCCTCGATCTGCGGGATCGCGCGGATGTCGCGAATGAGCGGAATGATACGGCGGCTGACCAGCGGCTCGCCGCCCGTCAGGCGTACGCGGCGAATGCCCTCCCCCGCCACCAAGCGCACAAAGCGGGCGATTTCCTCGGCACTGAGCAGCTCGTCGTGCGCGCGGGGTGCCACGCCATCGGCCGGCATGCAGTAAATGCAGCGGAAATTGCACTTGTCGGTAACGGCAATGCGCAGGTAATTGATATCGCGACCAAAGCCGTCATGTTGCACGTGCCCGTCCACGCAGCCCTCCCCTCACGCGGCGTTTTATTCTTCGGAAAACATAATACCCCACGGGAGAATCATGCCGACACCCGTACGACAGGACAGGTCACTTCAAGCAAAACGGACTTTCCAAGCCCATCCTCAGCACAGACCATCACAACATTCGATGCTTTTCCCGATTTTGGCGAAAAACGTCGAATGTTGTGATGGTCTGCCTGCCCACGGCACCCCGTAGAAGGACCAAAACGCCCCTAGAGGCCGCCGTCCCAGTGTCGAATCACGAATTCTCGCAGGTCGTTCTGCCGCTTTTGGAACGCTTCGCTTCGGTCGCACTTGAGGCCCATAGCGAGCGCAATGGCGTTCATCGCCCGGTGCAATTGCAGCTGATGGGCAAACTGAGTCCCGGTGAGGACGATCATCCTAAAGCCCAGCGCGCTCAGTACGGTCATACGCTCCGCATCCGACGCGCTGCGCTGTTTATCAAGATGGCCCGAACCGTTGTATTCAATCCCCGTACCGCTCGCAGGCGCATATACGTCGATCTCGAAATACCCGGCCTTTGCGAGATACTTTAACTCGCTGGGAACATCGACCCGATGGTTGAGCTCAACCTTGGCGTATCCCAGCCCTCCCTGGGAACGTTTTGCTACGACCATGATTGCGGTGGCCGTCTCCATGGGCGACCGCGCGCCATCGTGCACGCGCTTGAGCACGGCGGCCGCGCGTATGGCCCCCTGACGAGATCGGTTCTCATTGCAATAGGCAATCAAGTCGGCAACGGTATACCTCTGCCCCATCTCGATATAATCGCCTGTCGACAGATGATTCAAATGGTATCGGGCGCAGATTTCGTAGCCATATTCCAACTGCTCGGGCTCACTCATCCACGAACCCGCCTGGACAAAGCACATGGCCTCATCAACCACCAGAAGGCCCTCTGCCACCTCGATAAGATGGCCTGGAGGTACCGGTGCTCCAAACACATGGCACCTAAATCCAGCCGGCGTCGAGCGCTCAAAATCGAAGTTGACGAGCGTGTCGATATGATCGAGCTCTTCTCGTGGAATACCAAGCGAAACCAGATAGTCGGTAACGATCCCAACTGCCGTTGAAGCCCTCAGCCCCTTGGCATCGAGCCCCAATTTGGGCAGGCTCGCAGTCGGCTCCGCCTCGCCAGCAAGCGAGTCCTCATCGTATAGGCTGCTTGCTCGCGAGAGCGGCTCGAACGGGCGCGCCACGTTGTGGTACAGCCAGGCAGTCTTATGGGACAGGACGATCGGCAGGTCCATGAGCCCTCCAATGGAGTCGGATAACCAACCTTATTCCCCTGCCCACGGGTCCGCACACCTTCGTGCACAAGAAAGCGATTCCACCCGATCGAGTGGCAGAAAAACCATCACAACATTCGATGCTTTTCCCGTTTTTGGCAAAAAACGTCGAATGTTGTGATGGTTTGAGGCGAGGTGAGAGGCACGGAGGGGTCAAAGCATCGTGCTTGGAGCGTGACTTTTTCGCCCCGCCGCCAACACAAACCTTGACTCTACAATCGTTGTAGGGTTTTCACTACACTGGTACGTAAACAGACCAAGCCAGAAAGCCCCGCCCATGGAACACGACCTCACACGCGGCAATGTCCTCAAGACCATCGCGGTCTTTGCCCTGCCCTATATGCTCTCGTACTTTTTGCAGATGCTCTACGGCATGGCCGACCTGTACATGATGGGGCAGTTTAGCGGCGCCGCCGGCATCACCGCCGTGGGCAATGGCGCGCAGACGCTCTATATCATAACCGTGACGCTCGTGGGTCTGGCCATGGGAACGACGGTCATCGTCGGCCACGCCGTGGGCTCGCGCCGCTTCGATCGCGCCGAGACTGCCATCGGCAACACCATCACGCTCTTTATGGGTGTCTCGGTGGTACTGGCCGCTGTCCTGCTCGCGCTTTGCCCGCAGATCGTGGCGCTCATTGGCACTCCCGCCGAAGCCGTCGAAGGCACTGCCGCCTACCTGCGTATCTGCTTTATCGGCATTCCCTTTATCGCCGCGTACAACATTCTTTCGGCCATCTTTCGCGGCCTGGGCGATTCGCGCTCGCCCATGTACGTGATTGGCGTGGCATGCATCATCAACATCGCGCTCGATTTTCTGTTTATCGGCCACATGGGGCTCGGCCCCGTGGGCGCGGCGCTCGGCACGGTGACCGCGCAGACGGCCAGCGTTGCCCTCGCGCTCGTGTGGCTCAAGAGCCGCCGCACGAACATCCACGTTAAGCGCAGCGACCTGCGCCCCCAGCCCGAGGTGCTCGGTAGCATTCTTAAGATCGGCGTGCCCGTGGCCGTGCAGGACGGCTGCATCCAGGTGGCGTTTATGTTCATCACCGTCATCGCCAACCACCGCGGTCTGGTCGACGCCGCCGCCGTGGGCCTGGTCGAAAAGATGATCAGCTTTTTGTTCATTGTGCCGAGTTCCATGGGCGCTACCGTCAGCGCGCTCACGGCGCAAAATGCCGGCGCGGGCAAGGGCGATCGCGCGCGTCAGGTACTCAAGGACGCCATGACCATCTCGGTGGTGTACGGCTGCCTGATCACGGTGCTGATGTGGCTGGTGGCGCCGGCGTTTATCGGCTTTTTTGCCAAGGACCCCGCGGTGGTCGCCGCCGGTACTGGCTATATGCACAGTTATATTTTCGACGCGATTTTTGCCGGCATCCACATTTGCTTTAGCGGCTTTTTCGCTGCATACGGCAAGAGCTACATCGGCTTTGCGCACAACGTGCTGGCCGTGGCGCTCATTCGCGTGCCCGGTGCATGGCTGCTGTCGAACGCCTATTCCGATACGTTGTTTCCCATGGGCATTGCCTCGCCGTGCGGGTCCATTCTGTCGGCGGTCATCTGTGTGATTGCATTTACCGTGCTCAACCGGCGCGGGGCTTTTGACAAGCTGATGGCGTAGCGGGGCAACGCGAGCCCGGCGCCCCTCCCCGGCTCTATTGAAAGGAGCGTTCCTATGGCCGACTCGCCAACTGAACATACCGAGGGCCTGCTCCGCATTGGCGAGGTGGCGCGCCTGTTTAACCTGAGCGTGGGCACGTTGCGCCATTACGAGCAGATGGGCCTACTGGACCCGGCGCACATCGATCCGGCGAGTGGGTACCGCTACTACGGATCGCGGCAGCTCTCCACCCTCAACACCATCAGCCACCTGCGTGTTCTGGACCTGCCGCTGGCACAGATCCGCGAGTTTGTGACCACGCGCGATGTGGACCTCATGCAGCGGCAGCTGGCTCAGCAGCAGGAACTCATCGAGCGCAAGCACCGCGAGCTGGAGCGCGTATCGCGCAAGATCGACAACCGGCTTGCTCTGCTACACGATGCCTTGAGCACCGAGCTCGATACCATCCGCGAAATCGATGCGCCCGAGCTTCGCTGCGCCGTGTTGCGCGAACGCGTCAACCCTACCGACGCCTATGCGCTGGAGTGGCAGATTCGTCAACTGCAGAAGGGCCAGCACGAGACCTTTGTCTTTCTGGGCAACTTGGGCGTCGGGATTGGCGCCGAGCGCCTCGCCGCCGGCGACTTTGATGGCTACGACGAGGTCTTCCTGCTGCTCGATGACACCGATGATTACGTGGGCGACGTCGAGGTGCGGCCCGCCGCGCGCTGTCTGACCATAAGCTTCCGCGGTACACATGGGCAAGCAGCCCCACGCTACGAGCAGCTGCTCGGCTATATGTGCGAGCACGGCCTGACCCCCGCCGGTCCCTCACGCGAGATCGCCCTTATCGATGACATCATCAGCGACGATCCAGAGACCTACGTGACGCAGATCACGGTGCCCGTTTCCCCAGCAAAGTAAGAACCGCCCCGAAGGCATCGTGCTTCCGGGCGGTTCTTCAATTTGGCTATCGATGCCTTACACCTCTGGCACCTGACCAGTAGCCAAGATCTGCTCGAGTGCGTCCTCATCCAATACAGGCACGCCCAACTGCTCGGCCTTGGTGAGCTTGGAGCCCGCTTTGGGGCCGGCGACCAGATAGCTCGTCTTCTTTGAAACACTGCCCGAAACCTTGGCGCCGAGCACCTTGAGCGCCGCACCCGCCTCGTCGCGTGTGCGGTTGACGAGCGTGCCCGTCAGCACGAAGGTCAGACCCGCGAGCGGCTGTGCGTCAGCGAGATCGCCTGCCACGCCAGCGTCGGCTGCGGCTTGTGCATGCGCGGCGCCCAAGTCGACCTCGAGCGACAGGCCCGCCTGGCGCAGGCGCTCCAGCACGGCAAGGTTTTCGGGCACGGCCAGGAACTGCTTGACGCTCGCCGCAATCTTGGGACCGATACCCTCGCACTCGGCGATGTCCTCTTCGCTCGCCAAGATGAGCTTGTCAATCGACAGGAATCGCTCGGCGATGACCTCGCCCACGCTCTTGCCCACGTGGCGGATGCCCAGGGCAAACAGCACGCGACCGAGCGGCTGGCTCTTGGACTTGTTGAGCTCGGCGATGATTTTCTCGGCCGTCTTGAGGCCCACCGGAATGGGATCGCCCTTCTTGACGCCCTTTTTGCTGTTGGAGCTGGCATAGGTGCGCCCCGTGTCCAGACCGGCGATGTCGTCGACCGTGAGCTGGTAGAAGTCCGCGACATCGTGGATCAGGCCGGCGGCGATCATCTTGTCGACGATCTCGTCGCCCAGGCCATCGACGTCCATGCAGCCGCGGCTCACCCAGTGGAGCAAACGCTCCTTGAGCTGTGCGGGGCAGTCGATGGACACGCAGCGGTAGGCAACCTCGCCATCCTCGTGGACCACGGGGCTACCGCACACGGGGCAGACCTCGGGCATGTGCCAGTCGACCGAATCGGCCGGACGCTTGTCGAGCACCGGGCCCACGACCTCGGGGATCACGTCGCCCGCCTTGTGCACGATGATAGTGTCGCCCTCGCGCACGTTTTTGCGACGGATCTCGTCGATGTTGTGCAGCGTGGCGCGCGCGATAGTGGAGCCGGCAACCGTCACCGGGTCGAACTCGGCGACCGGCGTGAGCACACCGGTGCGGCCTACCTGGATGCGAATCTCGCGCAGTACGGTCTGCTTTTCCTCGGGCGGGAACTTAAAGGCAATGGCCCAGCGCGGTGCGCGAGCGGTAAAGCCCATGTCGAGCTGCTGCTGGAAGCTGTCGACCTTTACGACCACGCCGTCGATGTCGTAGTCCAGGTCACCGCGATGCTCGAGGGCCTGGGCACAGAACTCGTGGACCTCGGCCGGCGTGGCGCAGCGGGCCACGTTGGGGTTGACGCTAAAGCCGGCGCTACGCAGCCAGTCCAGAAACTCGCGCTGGCTGTGGACGTGCAGTGGGTCGGTATCGGCAATGGCATAGATAAAGGTGGCCAAGTCGCGACGCGCCGTGACCTTGGGGTCCTTTTGGCGCAGGGATCCTGCAGCAGCGTTGCGCGGGTTGGCAAAAGGGTCGCGGCCCTCGGCATCGGCCTCATCGTTCAGACGAACAAAGCTGCCCTTGGGCATATAGACCTCGCCACGTACTTCGATGGTACGCTCGCGGTCGGCGCCCATGTGGGCGAGCGCCGGCTCGGACAGGTGCATGGGCACATCCTTGATGGTACGCACGTTGAGCGACACGTCCTCGCCCGTTGTGCCATCGCCACGTGTGGCGGCGCGCACGAAGGTTCCGTTTTGGTAGGTAAGCGCCACGCCCAGGCCGTCGATCTTAAGCTCGCAGGTATAGGTGACGCTACCGGCACCGAGCGCATCCTCGGTACGCTGGAGCCACGCGTCGAGTTCGTCCAGATCCATGGCATCGTCCATGGAATACATGCGTGCCATATGCGTGACCGGCGTAAACTGCTCGCTCACGTAGCCGCCCACGCGCTGGGTATAGCTGTCGGGCGTCACCAGATCGGGGTAGGCCGCCTCGATTTCCTGCAGCTCAACGAGCATTTTGTCAAAGGCGGCGTCCGTGATCTCGGGCGCATCGAGCATGTAGTAGCGATAGGCGTGGTAATCGAGCTCGTGGCGCAGCTCGGCCGCACGCGCCGCCGCCTGGGCACGGGCATCGGCCGGTGCGGCGGCATCCACGCTCGCGGGCGTTTCGGTATCGATGTCCACACCGTCACCAAACAGGCTCGATTGCTCCATAGCGGCACTCCTTCGCTCGATTTCAAACGGATACAAGAGTACCACCGGTCACCATGGCGCCGAATAACCCTTTCGAACCGCATCGAATCGGCAGCCGCCAGACCGGAGTGGATCGCGCGATCAACTCATATCCGTGCCATTTCTAAATGATCCGTTTCCACGTCCCCAACGGATCAATAAGAAAAGAGGGGCCGTCCCGCGCTGGCGGAACAGCCCCTCTAGCTTCGATATGTGCGATACAGCTCGTTAGAAACCCTGACCGTAGCCTTGACCCTGGCCCTGGCCCTGCTGTCCAAGCAGCTCCTCCAGATACTGGCGCAGCTGCTCGTCAGTAATGCCACCGTTGCCGGTGTCAGTCGCGCTGTCGTCCTGCTGCTGGTTCTGCAGCTTCTCATCGGAGCCCAGCTCGACGGTGACCTTCTTCTCTTCCTTGCCGCGCATGAGCGTAATCTCGACCTTCTCGCCCACCTCGTGGCTGCGCAGCGCGATGATCAGGCCGTCGGCGCTCGTGATCTCGTCGTCGCCCAGCTTGGTAATGACATCGCCCTCCTGGATACCGGCCTTAGCGGCGGGGCCGTCCTCGACAACGCTTGCCACATAGGCACCGCTATCGGTGCTCAGCTTGTTGGTGCGGGCATTGAGCGCGTTGACGCTCGAAAGCGTGGCGCCCAGGTACGGATGAACCGGCGTCTTGCCGTCAATAATCTGGTCGGCAATGTTCTTGGCGTAGTTAACGGGAATGGCAAAGCCCACGCCCGAGCTGGAGCCCGAGTAGCTCTCGATGAGCGAGTTGATACCCACGAGCTCGCCGTTGTCGTTAACGAGCGCGCCACCGGAGTTGCCCGGGTTGATGGCGGCATCGGTCTGAATCATGTTGGCATAGATGGTGTTACCGTTGGTAGAGCTCATGGCTGTTGAGCGATACAGCGCCGACACGATACCCGTGGAGACAGATTGCTCGTTGCCGAACGGCGAGCCAATCGCCATGACCCACTCGCCCACGTTGAGCTTGGAGGAGTCGCCGATCTCGATCGGCGTGAGCTTAGAGGCGTCGGCGTCCTTGAGCTTGATGACGGCCAGGTCGCTCGAAGCATCGTTGCCCACGAACTCGGCCTCGTAGGTGGTGCCGTCGTCCATGGTCACCACGTACTGGTCATAGCCATCGACCACGTGGTTGTTGGTGAGGATGTGACCCTCGGTATCGAGCACCACGCCCGAGCCGACGCTGCCCGAGCTGTCCGACTCGTCGGCAGACTGCGAAAGCGAGCCATTCTGGCCGCCGCTCGAAGTGGCGGTGATGGAAACGACGGAGGGCAACGCCTTGGCAGAAACGGCCTCGGGCAGCGTGGTGTCCTCGGAGTCGATCGTGATCTTTTGCGTCGATGAACCCGAAGCACCCGCCGTCACGGCATTCTTTCCGCCGCCAATGTTGAGCGTGCCGCTCATAATGAGCGCAATGACCAGCAGGGCGCCGCAGGCACAGCCGGCAAGCGCCGTAATAAAGATCGGCAGCTTTTTGGTCTTAGTCTTGACCACTGTGTGCTTGTTTACAACCTGCTGGCTGCCCAGCGGCTTTCCGGTCTGCGTGTCGTAGGCCTGCACGTAAGGAATGTTGCTGCCATCGGCAGGCGTCGACTCTACCTGCACACGCGGCTGCTGTTGGGTCTCGCCGGCGTTGCCCGCATCCTGGGGACGCTGGGAATCGTACTCGCTCATAGCTGCGATCCTTTCGTCAAATAACCAAAGGCCCGCCAAACATGTGGCGGGCCATCATTGTTCACGTTGAGTTGTACCCCAAGCTGGGCAGTCCCGAGCACTAGATGCCAAGATTTCAGCTTTGCTTAAGTAATGACATGCTTATAGGCCAATTCGTTTTATGCCGTCATGTCTATTCGATATAACAGTCGATAGCAAAGCTATATGTTGAATCGTTAATGAAGTCCGTAATCGTCGCGCCCATGCCTGATCCGCACGTCCACTTATCCTTCTCCGCGTCGTATGGCGTTGGCCCCCACCCCGTTTCATATGATGCTTCGCCTTCTGCGAAGTAGTTCATCACATATTTATCTTTCTGCATGAGCGCATACCAAGCGTTTGCATACATCACAAGCGGATCGATTTGGACTATCGAGTACTTTCCGGAACGAATCTCAATTTCTGTTTTATCGTTATAATAAGCGACTGTGAGCTCAATCTTGGCAAGCAGCGGCAACGTTTCATCTGATTCCCTCTGGATTGTTATGACATCACCGGCCATAGCGTCGGCAGACACAGTTTTGCTCTCTGGCGTGAAAATAGTCTCTCTGCTTCTTGTTCGCGTTTTTTCATTGCCATTTTCATCTCTGACCACCGTGTCGACCACGAGCGTCAATCGCTTCTGAGCGTCCGGCAACTCCACGGCTTCTGCCATCCCGGCTCGCATCAAAATAGGAGCCCCCGCCATCAGACCTAAGAACTGCTTTCTATCAATCATTCTTCATTCCCCTTGTCTACTTGATTTGACTTTCTCAGCTGAATGGGGATACAGAACAGTCCCGTCAAGTTCCTTATCTTCCACAAAAACTAGAATCCATTTATCACCTGCTTTCAACCCTGAGACATATCCGGAACTTGACTTACGGCGCATATCGATTCTCTTACGGCAACCACTTGGCATAAGCGCCTCAAATTGCCCGTTATGAACATCCGATAGAGCGCGCACCTCGACTGCAACAACCGTGTCGTTTTCTCCCCCATTAGTCGCCCTTAACAGAAAGAAGCTCGCTGCGGTGAGCAAAGCAAAGGAAAGCACCAATAGGAGCATTGCCCTTCGAATGAACTTGTCGCCGTTCACGAGTACAATCAACCCTTGCAATATGTGCCATCGTGAGACGTGTAAATTGATACGTCATATGGAAGAAACTGTAGCTGGTTTGTCCATCCATTCCAAACAACAAGCAGGTACTTCTTGGCATTCGAGTA
This sequence comes from Coriobacteriaceae bacterium, assembly GCA_902364645.1. Lineage (GTDB taxonomy): Bacteria > Actinomycetota > Coriobacteriia > Coriobacteriales > Coriobacteriaceae > Collinsella. The sequence goes on from CABJEP010000015.1 coordinate 27,779, forward strand.
TGTGTTATGCATTGCCACGTAGCCCACAACTGCCATTGCGTGCCCGCTGCCATTTGACCGGAGCCTTCCAGAGAAAATACTCAGATTCCCCGAGTCGGTATTCACCCTAAAGGAATCCCATGACGGATACCAAACGAATGACGTCTCAAGCTCCTTGCCTCGTCTTGCACAAAACTCCTTTAAGGCCGGAGCGGGTTTGTCAGGAGAAGTCTTGCCTTGAGTAAAGTACAGACCAGTCGCTTGATCATATTTCTTTTCTTCTTCTTCCCATGTCCCCGACAGCCTCCAAAGCTCCGAGTATAAATCGGACAATTTAAGGCGGTTCAAAGTCACATAGTGACTGCTAACTGCAAACATTGCCGAAACAGCGCAAGCATAAGTCCCCGTTTCTTTGATAACTTCTGTTTGCGTTGGCGTTATTATTCCCGAAACCGTTTTGCTCGCATCAACAACATATCCCTGTTTATACAAATCCTTGGCAGATACAAAAACGTCATCGAAATGTTCCGGCGATCCGCTGCGATTGCCTCCCGAGGACAATTTATTTGGTACTTTTTTTCCACTTGCGTCTAAAACAATGTTTTTATCTAAGTCGGCAACGCCAACAGTTAGCTCGTCAATCTTTAACGCAACGACGTTATCCGAGGATGCGAGGAGTGCAATTTCTTCGCTTGCACTCTCGATAGGTAAAAGAGCGTTCGGAGCCAAGCAGTATTCGCTGATCCACCAAGATCGCTCTGAATCAAATACGACGTAGCCATAGTTAACGTCATCCCGCTTCGCACGAACGATATACCCGATTGATTCCCCATCGGAATTCACCATTTTTACTGGGTCACAAGCGGTCACCGGCTCATCCGATACATCATCAAAGAAAGCCTGCGCTTGCTCCACAGCTATTTGCGGTGTGACACGGACCAAGTCGTCGTCTCCAAAAACCAACCTTGGAGACATCAGGGCGGCAAGCAACACTATGAATCCGACAATCACCTTTCTCGAATAACGCATTTCTTCCTCCATCCGTGTAGTAGGGAGATACGGTAACTAGATGATATTTGCTAGATAGTGTTATACGTTTGATATTGTTTTTACTGACACACTTTTAATCGGTGAAAGGTCTTCTTTTCGCCCTAAACGAGAAAAGGGTACTGGTGAAATCTCCGGTACCCTCACATTGCCCTCTATTTACTTGCTAGTCCTTAAACAGATAGCCCACGCCGCGGACGGTGGTGATGTGTGCCGCGATCTGCGGGCCCACCTTGGAGCGGATGCGTCGAATGTGCACGTCGACGGTGCGCGTGCCGCCGCAGTACTCAAAGCCCCACACGCGGTGCAGCAGCACCTCGCGGCTGTAGGCGCGGTTGGGGTGCGTCGCCAAAAAGCTCAGCAGCGAGTACTCCATCAGCGTCAGGTCGATGGGCTCGTTATCGAGCGTCACCTGGTAGGTAGCCAGGTTGATCTCGAGGTTATCGATGTTGAGCACATCGTCGGCGGTGACGGTCTCCTCCTCGCCCATCAGGCGCTGCGCGCGAGCCTTGAGCTCGTTGGGCGTCGCCGTGGGGCACACAAAGTCGGCATGCGCGTGATTGGGCAGGCGCAGGGTACCGAGTGCCTCGTCGTCAACGATCACCAGCATGGGGACACCGCCGCGATCGTCAAGCCACTTGGCAATCTGATCGATGCGGTCGCTGCGGATGCCATCGGAATCGAGGATCAGCAGGTCGAAGTCGTGCGCCGCAGTCGGCGAATCGGGTGTGGCAAGGCTCACCTCGACACCCAGGGTGGTCGTCAAGCTGCGGGCAAACTCGTGGAAGCGCGTCGTGCGCGCCATGAACAGGGCACTCTTTTCGGACATATCGGCCTCCAAAGAAATGAGCTCAATCGTACTGGAACAAGCCAGCGCGATTAGGAGTTCGCCAGGTAGTGCTTGATCTCCCACTCGGTGATCGTAGACTCAAACTTATGCCACTCGTCGCGCTTCTTTTTGAGGAAGAAGCTGTGGATGTGCTCGCCGAGGGCATCCTTCATAAACTGCGAGTCCTCAAAGACGTCGAGCGCCTCTTTGAGCGAGCGCGGCAGCGGCGTGTAGCCGGCCTCGACCATCTGACGGTCGGTAAGCTTGAGCGTCTCGGCCGTGGCCTCGGGCGGGAGCTCCAGCTTGCGCTCGATGCCGTCCAGACCAGCCGCCAGCGTGACGGCGTTGACCAGGTACGGGTTGGCCATGGGGTCGGGACTGCGCAGCTCGATGCGCGTGGACAGCGGCTTGCCGGGCTTGTAGACCGGGATGCGGACCATACTCGCGCGGTTGCGCAGGCCCCACGTGGCGTACTGCGGCACGGAGTCGCCACCCGTGGTGATGCGCTTGTACGAGTTGACCGTGGGGTTGGTGATGGCGCTGATCTCGCGCGCGTGCGCCAAGATGCCGGCCATGTAGTGCTTGGCGATTTCGGAGAGGTGGTACTTCTCGTCGTCCTCGCCCCAAAAGACGTTGTTGCCGTCGTGGTCGAACAGCGACTGATGCAAAAACATGGCGCTGCCGTCCTCGCCCGCCAACGGCTTGGGCATAAAGGAAGCGTGGCAACCGCTCTCGTAGGCCTGCTGCTTAATGATGAGCTTGGCCGTGGTGATGGCGTCGGACATGCTCAGGGCCTCGGCGTGGCGCAGGCTCATGCCGTGCTGCGAGCGACCGGCGGCGTGGAAGGTGTACTCCACGGGCACGGACATCTTCTCGAGCGTGAGGACCGTGTTGCGGCGCAGGTCGCGGGCGGCATCGCTCACCGAAAGATCGAAGTAGCCCACGTTGTCGAGCGGCTCGGGGGTGTGCTCGTCGGGGAAGTAGTAATACTCCAGCTCGGCACCCACGTTGAGCAGATAGCCAGCCTTCTCGGCCTTGCGGAACATGCGGCGCAGGGCATCGCGTGGGTCGCCGGCAAACGGCTTGCGATCGGGAGTGCACACGTCGCAGAACACGCGGGCGACGCCGTTGTGGCTCGGGCGCCACGGCAGGATTTGGAAGGTCGAAGCATCGGGGAATGCGAGCATGTCGGCTTCCTCGGGCGTGGCAAAGCCCTCGATAGCGGAGCCGTCAAAGCCAATACCCTCCTCAAAAGCGACCTCGAGGTCCTCGGGGCTAATGGCAAAGTTCTTGAGGCGGCCGAGAATGTCGACAAACCACAGACGCACAAAGCGGATGTCACGCTGCTCTACGGAGCGGAGTACGTAATCGATGTTCTGCTGGTTCATGTCGCTCCCCTTTCTTTCGGGCGGGTTTCGACTGGTCTATATCGCAGATACTATCGCAGAAAAATGTTTCCGCAGGGTTAAAGCGTATCAAGCGCTCAAAAAACGTGTGCGAACAGGCAGTTGCGAACGAGTAGTTAGCGCGAGGTCGAGGCGCGGTGTTCGATGTGGCCGGGGATCTCGATGCGCTTGGGGGCGAGCTTTGCGGCATCGCCCACCGTAGTGGTAACGATGTCGATACGCTCGGACAGGCGCTCGACTACGCGCTCGGCAATGGTAAGGGTGTCTTGCGCGGCCGTGGTCACACCGCCAAAGAGGACGTGGTTCCAGGGATAGTCGTCAAACGTTGCAATCTTGAGACCCGCCGGCAACGAGGGCCCCAGCTGGGCCAGCGCCTCGGTCAGACGCAGGAAAACCAAGCCGTTGACGGCAATGAGGCCGAGCTTTTTACCCGCATAGCCGCGGATGGTCTCGTCCAGGCGACTGACACCCTCGACGCCACCATCGGCCAGGGTGACGACCTCACCCGCAAGGCCGCGTCGCGAAAGCTCGTCGGCAAAGGCCTCGGCACGCTCGCGACGCACAGGGCTGTCATCGCTTGCCTCGGTGAGCAGGCACAGGCGCTCGCTGCCCGCGACAGCCAAGGCGTCTACCAGGCCGGCGACCAGCTCACGGTTGTTGGAGGTCACCAGATCGACACCGCCGGCGGCGACATCGCGGTCGAGCAGCACGACGGGCAGGCGCCCCACGGCCGCGGCGATTGCCTCGTCATTGCCGCCACAGGTGTTGACGACCAGGCCGTCCACGCCGGCATCGATAAGTCTGGTGAGCGACTCTGCTTCCTTGGCGGAATCATTGCCGCTAATGGCAGTCATAAGCGAGCAGCCGCGCGCGGCGGCACTGGCGGAAAGCCCTTCGAGCATGGCGCTGGAGAACGGGTTGGCGATGTCGGCCAGGATCACGCCGATGAGGTTGGTGCGCGAGCTGCGCAGATTGCGCGCGGCGGCACGCGGGCGATAGCCGGTGCGCTCGATGACTTCAGCGATGCGCGCACGAGTTTCCTCGGTCATCTGCCCGGGGCGGTTGTTGAGATAGCGCGAAACCGTGGCCGGGCTCACGCCCGCCTCGGCGGCAATGTCCTTGATTCTCATCTGCGCCATAGCGCACCCCGTTTCCTAATTGTCGGCAGTCTGGGCCATGTTAGGCATTTTTTTAAAAATCTCGCTTGCAAAACGCTGTAGGTGAGCAGCATCGTTTTTGCGTCTCGAGCAGATGCGGTGATGGGCTAGATATACGAGTCTTTGGACAGCTCGAAATAGTCGGGATGCAAGGCGATAACCGGGCCCTGCTCCTCGGGCATCAGGTGCAAGTGCGTCTCTGCCAGGTAGCTCGCCGTGTCGGTATCGCCCCTCTTAATGGCCTCGAGAATCCGACGATGTTGTCGACGAATCGGCTCCCAATCCAGATCCTGCGACACCATACGCAACCAGTTGTATCGCTCAAAATGCGTGTTGACGCTCTTCATCCAATCCCACAGCATGTGACGACCGGCAATCTCAAAACACGTCTCATGAAACAGGTTATCCAAGTCGAAAAAGCGACGCGTCTCGCTATGGTCGAGCGACTCGGACTCGGCAAGAATCTGCTCGAGCCGATGCTTTTGCTCGGACGTGGCAGCCGGACAACATTTAATGAGTACGCTTCTTTCGAGTTTCTCGCGCAAGAAACAGGCATTCTCGGCGTGTTCCATGCTGATCTTAGAGACGTAGGTGCCGCTCTTGGGACGCGTTTCCACCAGCTCTTGCTCGCGCAGGCGCACAAAGGACTCGCGAATTGGCGTGCGCCCGATCCCCGTCTCCTTTTCCAGACCAATCGCCGAAAGGCGCGTGCCGGGCTTGAGCTCGGCATAGATAATCTTGGAGCGCAGTGCGTTGTATGCCTGATCTTGCAGGCTCTGATAATGCTGGTGTTGTTCCATAAAGCCCTCGGATGAAGCCCACGGTTTGTCGAATTCCACCACGTAATACTATCGCATCGACACGCCCCGGCTCCCAATCAGTCTTTTTGGGACGGGGCTCTTTTAGCTACCCTGGCTCGCAGATCGGCCCCTTGCCACAAAAGTGGCCCATCTACTACGTTAACACGGATAGCCTCGACCATACCGAAAACCGTGAAAACAAAACCGCAGGTAGACAGCTTGTCAATTATCGAAAAAGCCGACTATGGTTGACCCCTGCGGCTTAAACGTAGTAGATAGGCCCTTTTCGTGACGCAGCACTACCGCACCCCAAATTGGCACCCCGAGCCTGTTATAAGTTGCTGTGAAATACGGACGGTTGATAATCAAGGGTTGATAATCAAGGGTTGATAATCAAGGCGCGCTATATGGCTTGCCATATTTCACTATACTTTGCTGTACGTCGCTATACTTTGCTATAACTTGACAATAATCGGCCCGTTACCATCCGGGATATAACGGACCCCAAGCCAACGCTGGCTTGGGGTCCGTCTTGTACCATGGCTCTTTTGGACTATGAGCGCTCGTATTTCGTGGCCCGCCCGGTTCCCTGCCTTACGATTGCATTCCGTTCAAGCAGAGATTCGAGTGCCGCCAACGTCCGCATGCGGCTCAGCCCCGTCTGTTTTTCAATCTCGCTTCGCGACATAATTCGCCCGCCCGACAAGGCATTGAGAACCTGGATCTCTTCCTCGGACCCTTCAAAGGCATCGGTAGCGGGCAATGTGACGGCCACCATGCCGCCGCGAACATCAAAAATTGGTTGATTGATCGAATCGCGATAGGCACGTCTAATGCGCGCGATTCCCGTGCCAAATTTCTCGATGTAATCCAGCTTTAAAAAGACCTCGGCGACAATTGGGTTTCTGAGCACGGATATCTGCCCATACAGGTATTGTTCCGTCGTCAAACCGGCGGGCAGTGATCCGGGCGAAGTCACAACAACACGATCGTCGTACAAGGCAATTTGAACATTCGCTCGAACGTCCCACGTCCGATGCACCAAAGCGTTTGCAACAGCTTCGCGGAATGCCTCAAGAGAAATTCGATCGGTTTGGACGCGCTCCATCCCTTCGATACGCTCAAAACGGTAGTAGCGTGCAAACATAGCCACCGCCCTGTCCACCTGCTCAATTGCGGATACATTTGTCGCCGTCTCACGGTCCAAGATCACATCCTCGGTATCGCCAAAACGGACGCAGTCGATGCCCGGAAAATCATTCTTATCCGCCAAAATCGCCGCAGCGTTGGTATAGCCATCTTTGCCGAGCAAGCGAAGCGTGCGCATAATATCCGGCGTTAGCTCGGAAATGCCGAGATGTTCAACACACTTATGCTCGAGCGTGTGAAAACTCAAGTCCTGGCGAGCCGACGTGAGCGCGTCGAACGTTACGTTGCTGCCTTCGAGCGTCAGCCTGCCATACTCAAACCGGTCGACCTCCACCGTTGCCGAATCGTTTCGCCTGTAGGCCTTTCCCTTGCTTCGATAGGGTTTGTCCTGGCCCTCATAAACCGTAAGGATTACGGTCCCGTGTTTCTCATCGCGCTCGAGCGTGTAACGGGGAGCGGGATCCAAGCTGTCATTAATCATGTTCTCGATGCGGAGACACTCTGCGACCGGATCTGCAAGGCCGACAGCCACGCCCTCGTCATCAACGCCAAACTCAATCTTGCCCGTCCCGTAGTTTGCATAGGCGCTCACCGTTTTAAGAAACGTCGGCGTAACGCTTTCCTTGTATTCGACTGTAGGGTTCTCTCTAACAACCATATGCACAACCCTCTCGTTTCGTACCATTCATAACCGTATTATAAGACGAAAACCGTTTGCGTACTGATTTATCAAAGACGCAAACGGTTTTCGTCTTTATTTGCGTACGGAATTAAGACGCATAATTTCGCTTTCGTATGGCTCAATACCGGACACAGACTGTTTTCGTCTGTCAATACGCCTGCAATCCAAACGAAAAGAGCCCCGAGCTCGTATGAACTCGGGGCTCTTTGTGCCGCACATCTATGAGAGGAGAAATTCGATGCGTACGGGCGCTACTCCATGAAGCCGCAATGGTGCAATGGGGCCAGATTTACATGCACCAAGTTGGTGCAAAGTAACCTGCCCCCACGCAACAAGGGGTTGACTAGAGCTCGCAGGCAACCTTGTAGCCATCGCCGATGGCATCGCGGATGTTGCCGCACTTGTTGGCATCGCCCAGCACGTGGGTGGCAACACCGGCAGCGGCAAGGTCGTCGGCCAACTTGGTATTGGGACGATAGCCCATGGCGAGCACCAGCGTATCGGCATCGGCGATGGTATGGGCCTCGCCATCCTTCTCGTAGCTGATGGCATCCTCGGTGATCTCGGTCACCTTGGCCTCGGTCAGCACGTGGACGCCCTTGGAGAGCATGCGCGTGATGAGCACCGCGCGACCGGCACCACCCTCGTTGGCGGCGAGCGTCTTGGTCATCTCGATAACGGTGACGTCGCGATTGGCCGGCGACAGATCGTTGACCAGTGGGGCCAGGTAGTCGGCCGTCTCGCAACCGACGGTGCCGCCGCCCACGATGACAATCTTCTTGCCCGGGAAAGCCTTGCCACCCAGCAGGTCGTCGGCCGTCATGACCTGCTTAAATCCCTGCATGAAGGCCGGGGCGATGGGCTCGGCGCCATAAGCCAGGACAACCTCGTAGCCCGCGTAGTCACGCTGAATGTCCTCGGCCGAAAGCTCGGTACCAAAGACGCACTTCACGCCCGCCTTAGCAAGACGGCGATACTGGTACTTGATCACGCGGGTGAGTTCCTGCTTTGCCGGCGGAACGGCCGCGATGCGCATCTCGCCGCCCGGTTCGTCCTGTTTATCCACGAGCACCACATTGTGACCGCGCTTGGCGGCAATGTAGGCTGCCTCCATGCCCGCAGGACCAGCGCCCACAACCAGTACGTTCTTGGCCTCGGCGGCAGGCTCGTAGCCGGCCTCATCGCGCTCCACGTCCGGGTTGACGGTGCAGGAGATGCGCTTGCCAAACATAATGCCGTTCAGGCAGCGCAGACAGCCAATGCAGGGGCGGATGTCGTCGGCGTTGCCGGCAGCGGCTTTGTTGCAGAACTCGGCATCACACAGATTGGCGCGACCCATCATGCAGATATCGGCAGCACCGTCCTCGATCAGCTCCTCGGCGATCCAAGCCTCGTTGATACGTCCGACGGTGGCGACGGGAATGTTGACGTGCTTTTTGATCTCGCGCGAGCAGGCGGCGTGCGAGGCCTGCTGCGTGCCGGCGGCGGGAATCGCAGAGCCGCGCTTGATGGTGGTGCCGCCCGACACGTGAATCATGTCGACGCCGGCCTTCTCCAGGCGACGCGAGACGTAGATCATGTCGTTGAGGGTCAGGCCACCATCGGTGTACTCGTCACCCGAGATGCGGACGTCGATGATAAAGTCCTTGCCGCAGCGCTCGCGAATCTCGGCGATGACCTCGAGCAAAAAGCGCATGCGGGCGTCGAGCGAGCCGCCGTACTCGTCGGTGCGCTTGTTGTAGAGCGGGGTCAAAAAGCCGCCGAGCATGCCGTGGGCGTGCGCCGCGTGGACCTCGACGCCATCGACGCCAGCCTTTTGCATACGCACGGCGGCGTCGCCAAACTGGTGCGTGAGCTCGTGGATCTCGTCGACCGTGATGGGGCGCGGTGCCTCGCGGGCGTAAGACGGGCCCACAAAGGACGGAGCGATCAGGCGAGGCGTGCCCGGAATGTTAAAGGCCATGTAGGCGGGGTGGAAGAGCTGCGGCATGATCTTGCAGCCGTACTCGTGGACGGCCGCGGCGAGCTTTTCCCAGCCGGGGATAAACGTGTCGTCGTAGCAGCACATGTCACCCGGCAGATAGGTATAGGTGGGCTCGACCGTCACGACCTCGGTGATGATGAGGCCCACGCCGCCCTTGGCGCGGGCACGGTAATGATCGACCAAGTCGTCGGTCACATAGCCATGATCGGCCAGGTTGGTAGATACCGGCGGCATAAAGACGCGGTTCTTGACCTCGGTTGTACCGACCTTGATCGGGCTAAAGAGCATCGGATAGGCGGAGGACTCCATACAGGGTTCCTTTCGTTTGAGCCGCTCGGCGGCAGTTGCTAACGTACCTATCGTAGCAGTAACTGCGCAGCACCCGACAGATCGCAGATTGCACGGCACTCGTCAAAAGGAGAAACAGAGACGTCCCCGTTCACCTTATTTGATACCGCGGCCCAAGTCTTCGGCGATTTTGTCTACGCCCTTAAGTGCGGCGCAGGTCTTTTTGTTGGAGCAATGTCCTGTGCAAACGCCACCTTGAGCGCAGTCGGCGCAGGTGCCCTTGCGATAAATGCGCACGCACACGGCGACAAACGCAATGCCGATAACAGCCAGTACAACAATATCGATAGGTGCCATAGCAAGCCTCCTCTAGTTAACCACCACTTACTTTACCCCATTCTCCACCTGCCAAAAAGGGACAGGTATATTTTGGTCGGTTTTATCTGCGGAAACGCCACATCTCCCTCACCAAAAAGCCCGAGTGTCGCTGGGACACCCGGGCTCATGGAAAGGGGTTAATCCTTATTCGGACTTAAGCGGAAACTGCGGCGGAAGCAGTGTTGGTCTCGTCCTCGTCGGTCCAAGCATGTTTAGGCATGGGACGGAAGATCTGGAAGAGCATCGCAACCAGCAGCACGATGGCCACAACCGTCCAGATACCAAACTGTCCAAGAACGAACAGGTTGTAGAACTGGTTGATGAACAGACCAATGACCCAAGCAAAGGCGCACTCGTAACCGATCGCGATGGCGGTCCACTTGCCGGAATCCATCTGGTTGCGGATAGTGCCCATGGCGGCAAAGCACGGAGCGCACAGCAGGTTGAACGCACCAAAGGCAACGCAAGCGCCCATAGTCGGGAACATGCCGGCGAACGCGGTCCACAGGCTCGGGTCGGTCTCGCCGGCGTCGGCGACGGACAGCAGCGAACCGGCGGTGGCGACGACGTTCTCCTTAGCGACAAGGCCCGAGACGGTCAGCGCAGTTGCCTGCCAGGTGCTAAAGCCGAGCGGGGCGAAGATCCAGGCGACCAGGTTACCCAGCATGGCAAGCACGGAGTAGTCCATGAACTCCTCGGGGATGCCCTCCATAGCAGGCAGGAAGCCAAACGTGCCGTTGTAGCTACCAAAGTTGGACAGGAACCACACCACGACAGTGGAGGCAAAGATGACCGTGCCGGCCTTCTTGATAAAGGCCCAGCAGCGCTCCCACACATGCAGCGCCCAAGAGCGGATCGCCGGGAAGTGGTAGGCAGGAAGCTCCATAACGAACGGCGTCGGACGGCCGGCGAAGAGCTTGGTCTTCTTGAGCATGAGGCCCGAGGCGATGACGGCAAAGACGCCCAGGAAGTAGAAGAGCGGGCTGATCCATGCGGCAGTGGTAGAAGAATCGCCGATGATGGAACCCATGAGCAGGGCGATGATCGGCAGCTTAGCGCCACAGGGAATAAACGTGGTGGTCATGACCGTCATGCGGCGGTCCTTCTCGTTCTCGATGGTCTTGGTGGCCATGACACCGGGGACACCGCAGCCCGAGGACACGAGCATGGGGATGAAGGACTTACCGGACAGGCCAAACCGGCGGAACACGCGGTCCATGATGAAGGCGACGCGGGCCATGTAGCCGCAGTCCTCCAGGAAAGACAGCATCACAAAGAGCAGGAACATCTGCGGGACGAAGCCGAAGATAGCGCCCAGGCCGCCGACGATGCCGTCGCAGACCAGCGAATCGACCAGGCCACCGTCCTCGGTACCGCCCGCCACAAGGGCGTCGTGCACCACGGTGGTGATGCCGGGGACATAGGGGCCGTACTGTGCCGGGTCGACCGAGTCGGCATTGTCGCCCGCAGCCTCAACAGCTGCGTCATAGGCGTCGCGACCCTGACCGAGCACGTACCAGCCGTCGGTGCCGAAGAGTTGGTCGTTGGTGAAGTCAGTCACCGTGCCGCCCAAGGTAGAGACGGCAATGTAGTACACACAGAACATGATGACCACAAAGATCGGCAGGCCCAGGATACGGTTGGTAACCACGCGGTCGATCTTCTCGGAGGTGCTCATCTTTGCCGGAGCCTTAGTGAGGCACTCGTCGATGATGTGGGCAATCACGCCGTAGCGCTCGCCGGTGATGATGGACTCGGCGTCGTCGTCGCAATCCTGCTCGCACTGGGCGACCAGCTGCTCGACGCGAGCGGCCTTCTCCTTGGTGAGGTTGATGAGCTTGCAGGCGTCCGCGTCGCGCTCGAACAGCTTGACGGCGTAGTAGCGACGCTTGTTGGCGGGAACGCTCGCCGGCAGATTGTTCTCGATGTGGTCCAGAACGTCCTCAATGGAGGAATCGAACTTGTGCTTCGGCACCTGGCCCTTGGAAGCAGCGGACTTTTTGACCTGCTCGAATAGCTCCGTGATGCCCTTGTTCTTAAGAGCGGAGATCATCATGACCGGGCAGCCGAGCTTCTTGGAGAGCTTGTCCGTGTCGATCTTGTCGCCGTTCTTCTCGACCAAGTCGGCCATGTTGAGGGCAACGACCACGGGCAGGCCGGTCTCGATAACCTGAAGCGCCAGGTACAGGTTGCGCTCGAGGTTGGTAGCGTCGACCACCTGGACGACGACATCAGGCTCGCCGCTCATGAGGTAATCGCGCGAGCACTGCTCCTCGGGGCTGTAGGGGGAAAGCGAGTAGATGCCAGGGAGGTCCGTGATGGTAACGTTCTTGTCGCTCAGGAGCTTGGCTTCCTTTTTCTCAACCGTGACGCCGGGCCAGTTGCCAACGTAGCCGTTGGCGCCGGTGATCAGGTTGAAAAGCGTGGTCTTGCCGCAGTTGGGGTTACCCGCCAGCGCGACATGGATCTGAGAGTCCGCCATTCAATCCTTCTTCCTTGTGTGCCCGCGCTGCTTTCTCCGCGCGAGCTGGATAATGTGCTTCAAAGTTGCTGCATTAAGTTAGAAAAACCTAACTTTATCTGCAGAAATACTCGCCGCTGGCCCTTACTGGACCTCGACGACGGCAGCCTCCTCCTTGCGGATGGAAAGCTCGTAGCCGCGCACGTTGATCTCGACCGGATCTCCGAGCGGTGCGACCTTTACGACCTTAAACGACGTGCCCTTGATGAGCCCCAGGTCCATAAGGTGACGGCGCAGTGCACCCTCACCGTGAAGCTTGACGATGGTAGAGCTCTCGCCCACCTTGACGTCACCCAACGTCTTCATGTACTTGTCCCCCTTTCAGCTTTTTGCGAAATGCTGCGAACTAACCGACGGTCATGATGTGCATGGCAACCTTGGAATCGATACCAAAGCGTGCACCCAGCACCGTGACGATGATATTGGCGCCACTCGAGCTCACCACGTGGATCTCGCTGCCCTCGACAAAGCCGAGGTCCTTGAGGTGGTGCTTCATGTCCTCATTGCCCTTTACACGAGACACGCGCACGGTTTCGCCCGCCTTTACCATCGAAAGCGGCATAGCCGGCATCTGCGGTCCGCAAGACATGAGTGAGCTCCTAACATCGGTTCGTCCTCAACATCGACATGGCAAAAGTTAGCCACGTCTATGTTCGCTTTAGTAAACTAGCACGTGGTTAACTTTTTTGGAAGGGTCCCCATTCAGTTTTCGAAAAAGTTTCCTATACGAAACAAAAGAGGCACCGCAAAGACCATCTCTTTGCGGTGCCTTGTCATACCAATTTATGCAACAAAGGGGCCTGTCCCCTTGTCACATTGTTGAGGTTAGAGCGAGAGGTTTCTGATCGATGTGACGCAGGAGGCCTCATCCACGCCCGAAACGCGGAACACGATGTCTTCGCCACATTCGCCGTAGAGAGCCATGAGCCCCATCACATCGCGGCCGTCGGTATGGCGATCGCCGATGCTGACCGATACGTCGCTACGATGCTTGGCAATAATGTCATAGAGCAGCGCAACCGGGCGGGCATGCAATCCCAACGGATCTTTAATCGTCTTTGTAAACTCGACCATGTCCCCTCCCGCGGCATCGCACATTCGGCCGGCAAACCCAGCCACGTGGTAGTTATTGTACGTTACCGGCGCACCCCCGTCCCACAAAAAACGAGGGAAGGCACGCGTCCTTCCCTCGTTGCGGGCAATATGTAGCCGCTCGCTTACATCAGGCGCAGGCTGACATCCTTGAGCTGGGCGCCGGAAACGGCACTCGGAGCGCCCGACATAAGGTCGGAGCCGCTGGCCGTCTTGGGGAACGCCATGACGTCGCGGATGGAGTCGGAACCGGTGAGCAGCATGCACACGCGATCCAGACCCAGAGCGAAACCGCCCATCGGGGGTGCACCAAACTTGAGCGCCTCCATGAGGAAGCCAAACTGCGACTCGGCGCGCTCCTCGGTAAAGCCCAGGAGCTTGAGCATGGACATCTGCATCTCGGCGTTGTGGATACGCATACCGCCGCCGCCGGCCTCAAAGCCGTCCATGACAAAGTCGTAGGTGCACGAACCGGCTGCCAGCGGGTCGGCCTCGATCTTGGCGATGTCGGTCTCGGTCGGCAGGGTGAAGGGCTGGTGCTCGGCAGCGTAAGCCTTGCGATCCTCGTCCCAGTGGAACAGCGGGAAGTTGACGACCCACAGGAAGTCGTGGCCCTCGCGCTTGATCTCGAGCGCATTGGCCATGTGGGAACGCATGCCGCCCAGGATCTCGTCGGAGAGCAGGCGCGGACCGGCGGCGAACATCACAAGGTCGCCGGGCTCGACGCCCATGCGCTCGCGCAGAGCCGCCATCTCCTCGTCCGAGAAGAACTTGACGATGGGGCTGTTGATGGAGCCGTCCTCGCGGAATGCGATCCAGGCCAGGCCCTTGGCGCCAAACGTGGAGGCCACACCGGCGAGCTTATCGATCTTGGCGCGAGCCCAGGCACCGGCGCCCTTGGCGTTGATGGCCTTGACGACGGAGCCCTCCTCGTTTGCGGCAGTCGCAAAGACCTTGAACTTGGAGTTGGCAAAGATGTCGGTCAGGTCGACCAGGTGCATGCCATAGCGGGTATCGGGCTTGTCAGAGCCATAGGTGTCCATGGCTTCCCAATAGTCCATGCGGCGCAGCGGCGTGGGCATCTCGACACCCATGCGGCCGAAGGCGTCGGCCAGGACCTCCTCGAGCGCGCTCATAACGTCGTTCTGGTCCACGAAGGACATCTCGATATCGACCTGGGTGAACTCGGGCTGACGGTCGGCACGCAAGTCCTCGTCGCGGAAGCACTTGGCAACCTGGTAGTAGCGCTCGACGCCACCGACCATAAGCAGCTGCTTCAGGAGCTGAGGGGACTGCGGCAGGGCGTAGAAGTTGCCCGGCTGGATGCGGCTGGGAACGATGAAGTCGCGGGCGCCCTCGGGCGTGGACTTGAACAGGGAGGGCGTCTCGACCTCCATGAACTCACGGTTGTGCAGCGCCTCGCGAATGGCAAAGGTAAAGTCGGAGCGCAGCTTGAGGTTGGCCATCATCTCGGGACGACGGAGGTCCAGATAGCGATAGCGCAGACGGGTGTCCTCGCTGGTCTCGATGCCGTCCTCAATCTGGAACGGCGGGGTGACGGATGTGTTGAGCACCTCGGCGTGGTCGGTCAGGACCTCGATCTCGCCGGTCGCGAGCTTGGTGTTGGTGGTCTCCTCGCCACGGGCGCGCACGACGCCGTGAATCTTGATGGGCCACTCGGGACGCATGGTCTCGGCGATCTTAAAGGCGTCGCCGTCGGAGTGCTCGGGGTCGAAGGTGAGCTGCGTGATGCCCTCGCGGTCGCGAAGGTCGCAGAAGATAAGGCCGCCGTGGTCGCGGCGACGGCTCACCCAACCGGTGAGGGTGACCTCTTCGCCCACGTTCTCGCGGCGAAGCTCGCCGCAGGTACGGGTGTGCATGGAATGCTCGTCGATGGGACGGGTCTGGCTCATACCAGTGATCCTCCTTTATGGATCTGTGCCGCCCCGTGTCGTTCCGGGCGGCGTCGTACAGATTTGCCTGGCCTGCGTAAACCGCGCAGCCAGACATGGCGTTCTATCTTATCGCACCTGTGTCGATGTGCCGCGAAAAAGTAGCTCTTGCCCAAAGACTTGACGGAGACGAAACAATTGACACGCCGCGGCACCCGCCCGCACTCGTCACGTGCGACAATATGCCCCAATAAAACAGCACTCGGAAAGGCCCGCCATGACTGCACGCCTCATCGTTATGGATATCGACTCCACGCTCATCAACCAGGAGGTCATCGACCTGTTGGGCGAAGAGGCCGGCGTGGGCGAGCAGGTGGCACAGATCACCGAACGCGCCATGCGCGGCGAGCTTGACTTTAAGCAGGCGCTCGAGGAGCGCGTGGGGCTGCTCGCCGGCCTGGACGAGAGCGTGTTCGAGCGCACCTTTGAGCGCGTGACATTTACCCCCGGCGCGTTGGAGCTTGTGCGCTCAGCGCACAGCAAGGGCTGGAAGGTCGGCGTGGTAAGCGGCGGCTTTCACGAGGTCGCCGACAAGATCGTGGCCGCCGCGGGCATCGATTTTTGCCTGGCCAACCGCCTGGAAGTCGTGGACGGCAAGCTCACCGGCAAGCTGGCGGCCGACATCGTGACCAAGGAGTCCAAGCTCATCCAGCTGCTAGATTGGGCAGTTGAGTGCGGCGTCGATATGGCCCACACGGTCGCGATCGGCGACGGCGCCAACGACATCCCCATGATTCAGGCCGCGGGCACGGGCATCGCGTTTTGCGCCAAGCCCAAGACGCGCGAGGCGGCCCCGTTTGCCATCGACGAACGCAACCTGATGCTCGCCATGGACATCATCCTGCGCGACTAGTCAATCCATCTAACAAGTGAATCAGTCTGTCCTATAGTTTCCGAACAATTTTGTCTTAGTGTTCGGAAACATACCCTTTGAGTGCTAGACTTTGCGCCGTCGAAGGGAACATATATGGATAAGCGAGATCTTGAGCAATTGCTGAGCGATGTTGCCGGCGGAGCAGTCACCCCTGCCGACGCCCTCACGCGCATCCAGACGGCTCCGACCGCCGATTTGGGCTTTGCGCAGCTCGATCTTTCGCGCGGGGTGCGCCAGGGAGCCGGCGAGGTTGTCTACGGGGCCGGTAAAACCGCCGATCAGATTGCCGCCATTATCGAAGCACTGCGCGATGCCGGCCAGGAGCGCATCCTGGTCACGCGCTTGGATGCCGAAAAAGCCGCGCGCACCGCTGAGCTTCTCGGCAACGGCATCGACCTGGGATATGTCCCGGACGCCCAGCTCGCCCTCGTGGGCGGCAAGCCCTCCCCCACCGGCAACGGACGCATCGTCGTCGCCTGCGCCGGCACGAGCGACCTGCCCGTCGCCGAAGAAGCCGCGTTGACGGCCGAGTTCTATGGCAACGAGGTCGACCGCCTCTACGACGTAGGTGTCGCCGGCCTGCACCGCCTACTCGCGCATGCCGAGGAGCTTGCTCAGGCGCAGGTGGTCATCGCCATCGCCGGCATGGAGGGCGCACTGGCGAGCGTTGTCGGCGGCCTGGTAAGCTGTCCGGTCATAGCCGTTCCCACCAGCGTGGGTTACGGCGCGAGCTTTGGTGGCGTAGCCGCGCTGCTCGCCATGCTCAACTCCTGCGCCAGCGGCGTTTCGGTCGTCAACATCGACAACGGCTTTGGTGCCGCCTACCAGGCAAGTCTTATCAATCATCTGGGCGCCGGCACGCCCTGCGCCCGTTAAGGAGCATTCCATGTCCAATCATCAGCACACGCTTATCATCGACGGCACCTCGGGCATCAGCGGCGATATGACCGTCGCGGCCCTGCTCGACCTAGGCGCCAGCGAGGAGCACCTGCGCGAGCAGCTCGCCACGCTGCCGGTCGACGGCTTTACGATCGCCGTCACACGCGTAAGCAAGCATGGCATCGACGCCTGCGACTTTGACGTCCAGCTTGCAGAGGAACTCGAGAACCACGATCACGATATGGCCTGGCTCTACGGCAACAAAGCGGCTGCCGAGCACACACACGAGCATGAGCACCACCATCATGATCATGGCGAGCACGAGCACGAGCACTGCCACGAGCATGACCATGAGGCCCACGGTCATGGCCACGAGGGTCACCATCACGCCCACGGCCATCACCACCGTTCTTTGGCGGACGTCACCGCCATCATCGATGGCTCGCAGCTAAGCGATGGCGCCAAGCGTCGCGCCCTCGCCATTTTTTCCGTACTCGCTGATGCCGAGGCAAAGGCTCACGGCAAAACGCCCGACACCGTCCTGTTTCATGAGGTGGGCGCCGTCGACTCCGTCGTCGACGTCTGCTCCGTTGCCATCTGCCTCGACGATCTGGGTATTGAGGATATCGTGGTCGAGTCGCTCTCCGAGGGCCACGGAACCATCCGTTGCGCCCACGGCCTTATGCCCATTCCCGTCCCCGCTGTCGTCAACCTGTGTCAGGCGGGCAATATCGCCCTCACGCCTGCACCGGTCGCTGGTGAGCTCGTGACGCCCACGGGCGCTGCCGTCGTCGCCGCACTGCGCACGTCCGAGCACCTGCCGGTCCGTTACCACATCGAGGCCGTCGGCTACGGCGCCGGCAAGCGCCCTTACGAGGGCTGCTCCGGCACGCTCCGCTGCCTGCTCGTTCACGCGGACGCATAGCCATGGATGCCCGCAAGGAAAAAAGCCGCGCCGCCATCGTTGCAGCATTCTCCGAGCTCCTTCGCGAGGAGGACTACGGCAAGATCACCGTCGGCGACATCATCGCTCGCGCCCATGTGGGTCGGGCCACGTTCTACGGCCTCTTCAAGAGCAAAGATGACCTACTGTCCGAGCTCGTGAGCGACATCTGCACCCACGCCCTCGACGACGATGGCACACCGCTCGATGATCCGCTCGTACAAGTCGAGCATATCCTCAACAACCTCTGGGAACGCCGCCAGGGCGTACGAGCCCTCGTAGCCGGCGCCGGCTCACGCGTCTTCGCCGACTGCTTACGCAAGACCATCATGTCACGAGCAGCCGAAACCGTCCCCACCGACCCAAACGGCCCCGCCGCCACCATGGACCGAAGCTTCCTACTACACCACATAGCCTCAAGCTTCGTAGGAATGGTCCAATGGTGGGCCTGGCACAACTTCCAAGCAGACAAAGCCGAAGTAGCCAAAGACTACCTATCAGCCATTAAGCCTCTCTTCAGCTAAGTAAGAAGCCCATCCCAAAGCATCGCCCCAACCCAAGCCGCCACGCATCCCAAAGTGTCACTCGCGCTTCAACGCCCCTACCAGCAACAAGCCCCTCCCATCCAAATTCAGATTTATATGTTGGGTTGCTTGTTCCAACGCGACTAAGATCCCGCAGCTGTCCGCATGGGGTAACTTCCCAGCGCATTCCGCAGGACGAAAGAACCCCCGCCGCACGAAGTGCGCAGCGGGGGTTCTTTCATGTCCGAGGACGCGCTGGGAAGTTACCCCATGCGGACGGCGGACAACCTATGTAGCCTTGGACTAAAACATGCCCAAGAAACCATGCACAAACAGCGCAGCCACAATGGCACCGACAAACGGAGCGATACCAGGAACAAGCAGACCGTACTTCCAGTTGTTGTCAGCCTTGTTCTTGATCGGTAGCACCTGATAGGCCATGCGGGGACCAAGGTCGCGTGCCTGGTTCATGGCGAAGCCGGTGATGCCGCCCATGCCCATGCCAACGGCCCAGACAATCAGGCCGACGCAGATGGCGAGCATCAAAACGTTCTCGCCAGCACGGCTAGCAGCAGCAAGGATGGCGCTAATGAACACGAAGGTGCAGATGGCCTCGCAGAAGAAGTTGCGGGCATAGTTCGTACCCTCGGTGGTGGGGTTGGTCGAGAAGATGTTGCGCTGGGCAATGGGGTCGACGACGCCCTCGGAAGCCTTGAACTCATCGGCATACATAAACCAAGCGATCACGGCACCCACAAAGCCGCCGAGCATATCGGCAAGCATGAAGGGGATGCAGTTGCCCCACGGCACCAGGCCGACGATGCACTGGGCAAGCACCATGGCGGGGTTCATGCACACGGCGCCGCCAAAGATAAACAGGCAGGCCGAGATACCAAAAGACCAGGTGGTGATGGCAAACATATGACCAGAGCCCTGATACTTGGTGCCCTTGAGCACGGTATCGCAGTGCACGCCCACGCCAAAGACGATCATGAGGGCCGTCGCGCCGAATTCGCAGAGGAGTTTGGTAAGCATAAAACCTTATCTTTCTTGTCGGTTATAAACGATTCGTTTGGGCCACGCACTAGTGCTGCGCGACGACAACGCCCAGGCCATCGGGAATGACGGCAACCTTGGCATCGGCACCCTTCATCTCAAAGGCGAGCTTGAGCGCCTCCTCGATAGTGTTGACCGGCGTCATGTGCATATCCTTGAGCATCTGGTGATCGCACAGGTCGGTGACCATGATCACGGGGTGATGCGCCAGGATGCGGGCAAAGATCTGGCTCGTCCACTGGTCGGGCAGGGTCTCGTCCTTGGGACGGTCGATGCAGGCGCGCTCAAACTCTGCCGGATCGTTGTCGGCGATGTTGTGATAGAAGCCCTCGCCACCGTGACCGTCGGCACAACCGGCGACATCGATGATCACACCGCCCTCGGGAAGCGTGGCCTCGGCAGCGCACATGCCCTTCACGGCCTGATAGATGTTCTGGTCGAGCGGGTAACCACCGTTGGTAGTGATGGCAATCTCGCACTCGACGGGCTCAACGCCGGCAAGGCTCTTCACGAAGTCGCAGCCGGCCTCGTGCGCCTTGTGGATGTCGCCGGCAAAGGAGCCAATGACCTCGTGCTTGCCGTTGAGCACCACGTTGAGCACAAAGGCAAGGTGAGCCATCTCGGCAGCGGCAAACATATCCTCGCTCACGTGGTTGTGGCACAGGTTGCCGGCACGCGAGTGGGAATCGTTCACAAACTGACCGTTGTGGTTGTACATGATGGTCTTGTAGCTGGCGATGCCGGGCAGGACGGACTTGCGGCTACCAGAGAAACCGGCAAAGAAATGCGGCTCAATGAAGCCCTCGGCAAGCAGCAGATCGCAATCGGCAGCAATCTTGTTGATGATGCACTCGCCACCAGAAGGCAGGGTACCGATCTTTTTCATCATGCTGTCGTCGGTCGCGACATGCATGACGATCTCCTCGTTAGCGACGATCTCCTCGCCGTACTTGTTAACGAGTTCCTCGTGCGTCGAGGGGCGATGCATGCCGGTCGCGACCAGGATGCGCACACGTGCCTCGGGAGCGGCAGCGTGGATGTGATGCAGCAGAATAGGCATCGTCACACGCGAGGGAACGGGACGCGTATGGTCGGAGCTAATGATAACGATATCCTTCTTGCCAGCACAAAGCTCCTCGAGCGAAGGCGAGCCATAAGGGTTGGCAAGTGACTCCTCTACCAGCTCTTCCTGAGATTTTGTAGTCTTAAACTCGTTTTGATGACCTTCCATCACACCCGCGAAGTTCTTATCCTCGAGCTCCAGATGCAACGTCTTGTGGTCAAACGGCAGTTCACATTCAAACAATGACGAGCGCCCTCTTCCTTTCAACTGACACACTAGATAAACCGTTGGAAGGATACGCCGCTCACCGAAAAACTCCACCGTCCACCGACTCATTAACACAACGTTCATATTTGACCCACAACAAAACGGCCGTGATCCCAAACGGGACCGCAGCCGCTACAGTCGTAAGTCAAGAAGCGCCACATGCATCTCAATCCCGATCGATAAGACGCGAGGCGCGAAGCGCGCCTTATTCCCTTCAGCTTTAATCCCAGAAGACCGAGGACGAAGGGACCCGACGGGTTTCCCTCTGAATGCATTCCGCAGCACGAAGCCCCATCAAAGTGCGCGAAGCGCGCCATCTTTTCCCCAGCCAGTAATCCTCCGAAGACCGGACATCGCAGGGGCCGCCATATGTTTACTTTCCGGCGCACTCCACAGGACGCAAGAAGCCCTCGCCGCACGAAGTGCGCAGCGAGGGCTTCTTGCATGTCCGAGGACGCGCCGGAAAGTAAACATACGGCGGCCCCGGACAGCGACTACAGGGCTATCGATTACCCCGTGTTCTGCAATCCTGCCGAGACGCCGGTCACAGTCGAAAGAATCAGGCTCATGTACTCGGCCTTCTTCTCCTCCGCCATCTCGTCCTGGTTCATACGCACCTCGCGAAGGGCGCGGACCTGAGCGATGGACAGGGCGTCGACGTAGGGGTTGCGCACACGAACGGCGCAGCCAAGCACGCGGCGACGCTGCAGCGGCCACTCGTCACCGACGATGGCAAGGACCCACTTACGGGTAAGCTGCATCTCGGTGAAGACCTTCTCGGACAGATCCTGGCGATCGCCCAGGTGCAGGTACATCTTGGCGATGCGCTGATCGGTCTTAGCGATCGACATCTCGATGTTGTCGATGAACGTGCGGAAGAACGGCCACTCCTGGTAGGCAGCCTTGAGCTGGTCAAGATCGCCCAGCTGCTCGCAGGCGGTGCCCAGGCCGTACCAAGCGGCCAGGTTAATGCGCGCCTGGCTCCAGCTGAAGATCCACGGAATGGTACGCAGGTCGTCGAGCGACTTGGCACCCAGACCGCGCTTGGCGGGACGCGAGCCGATCGGCAGCAGACCGACCTCGGTCAGCGGCGTCACGGTCGAGAACCACGGTGTAAAGTCCTCGGTATTCAGCAGGTCCAGATAGCGCTCATGGCTTACTGCGTTGAGCTTCTCCGCCATATCCCAAAACTTCTGCGTGGTCTCGGTGTTGGTCTTCTCGACGCTCGGGGCCGACTGCAAAAGCGTTGCGGCGGCAACGGACTCAACATGGCGCTGAGCCAGCGTGCGGTTGCCGTAACGGGCAAAGATGACCTCGCCCTGCTCGGTGAGCTTAAAGAAGCAGTTGACCGAACCCTTGGGCTGCGCCAGCACGGCCTTGTTGGCCGGACCGCCGCCACGGCCCACGGCACCGCCGCGACCGTGCATGAGCACCAGGTCGATATCGTTCTTCTCGGCCCACTTGGCAATGCGCTCCTGCGCGGAGTGCAGCGCGAGCATGGCCGTGGTAGGACCGGCATCCTTGGAGGAGTCGGAATAGCCCAGCATGACCTCCATGCGGCGGTTGGTCTGGGCAAGGCGCTTTTGCACCACGGGCAGCGTAAGCATCTGGTCGAGCACGTCGACGCAGCCCTCGAGGTCCTCGAGCTGCTCGAACAGCGGGATCACGTCGAGCTCGGGGACATCCTCCTCGTGTGCAAAGGACAGGTGGGCAAGCTCAAAGACGTCGGCCACATGCTGGGCGCTCTTGGTGAACGAGATGATGTAGCGGTGCGCCATCTTCTTGCCGTAGCGCTTTTGGATGGAGCCGATAGCACGGAAGGTATCGATGACCTCGCGCGTCATGGGCTGCAGATCGCCGTGGATACCGTTCTCGTGGATATCCTTGAGGGCGCGGGCGTGCACCACGGAGTGCTGACGGAACTCCATCTCGACCATATGGAAGCCGAAGGACTCGACCTGCCAGATGATGGTCTGGACCGGGCCGTAGGCAGCACGGACGGCACCGCAAGCGGCCAGCGAGCGCTGGACGACGCGCAGGTCATCCAGGAACTCATCGGCGCTGTGGTACATGGTGTCGGTGATGCGACGCACGGTGGCGTTCAGACGATCGGCCATGACGAGCATGACGGCGCGATGCGGCTCGTGCTCGGAGATCAGCTCGGCGCGGGCCGTGTACTGGGTGCTCATCTCGACCTGATGGTTCCACAGGTTGATGAGCTCGGCAGAAGGCTTGCTGTAGGTGGCCTCGAGCGTGAGGTTGCGGCCGATGCGGCGGCACTTGTCCTCGAGCTTGAGCACCATGTGAGTGAAGTACTTGGCGGCGACCTCACGGCTCACCTTGGCGGTGACGTTGGGGTTACCGTCGCGGTCGGAACCGATCCAGCTGCCGGGATGGAAGAACGCCGGGCACAGCGGCGGCACGGTACCGGCCTTGTCGCCCAGCACCCAGTCGTCAAAGCGACGATAGATGACGGGGATGACGTCGAACAGCGTGTTATCGAAGATGTCGATGATGGTATCGGCTTCCTCGACCGGCGTGGGCTTCTTGAGCGCGATGGGGCTCGTACGCACCAGGGCGTCGATCTCCTGCAGCATATGGCGCTCGTTCTCCACCAGGTCGGAGCCGCCCAGACGCGGACGCTCCTCCAGCAGATTGGAGATACGGCGAATCTTGCCCTCGACGGCCTTGCGACGGGCCTCGGTGGGATGTGCGGTAAAGACAGGGTGGAACTCGAGCTTGCCGAGCAGCTCGTTGGCGCCCTCGACACCCATCTCGTTTACCAACCGGTGATAGGCGACGGTGAGCTCGTTGGCGGGATCGACCTCGGTATCGGTCGATGCGCCGGCCTCGCGCTCGCGCAGCTGCGCCACACGGTAGTTCTCCTCCGACAGGTTTGCCAGGTGGAAGAAGCTCGTAAAGGCGCGAACGATGACCTGCTGCTTATCGAGCGGCAGACTGTCGATAAGATCGACGACCTCACGGAATGCCACGGCGGTGGGCTCGTCGGCGGTGGGCACGCCCTGCTCGTCGACGGCCTCGTCGGCAGCGCGGGTACCGGGGTTGCCGGCATTGGCCACAATCTCGGCCGACAGGATCTTGTCGAACAGGTCCGCGATCTCAGGATCATACTCGCTAAGCACACGACGCTCCAGGCGCAGGAACAGCGCCAGATTGTCGCGCAGCTCCTCGGGGATCTCGATCTCGGCGAGACGCTCCCTGGACTCGGCATTCGAGCCGATTCGGTTAACGAGGCGGTTGACCACGGCAGCGACGCGCGCCGCGGCTTCGGGTACAGACTGGTTGCTTAGGTTCTCAGCCACGTTTCCTCCCATTCCTCCTTCTATGCACGTAACATGCGGTATTCATTATAGGCGCTTGCGAAATACTTTCGACACTGATTGCGCTTTACCACACAAAAGTATTTTCTGCATTGCAAGGGTTTTTGCTCTAAATGGTCGTATTTCTCGGTGGACGGCATACACAAACGGGGGCATTCCGCATAAATGCGAAACACCCCCGTAACAATCGCTCGCAATGGACGAGACACTCAAGCGGGTCCGCAGCTCAAAAAGATGCGCTACAGGCGCTCACGAACCGCCTCGACGACGTTGGCCAGCTCGGCAAGGACCTCTTCGTGGCTCTCCATGTCGCGCACCTTGACCTTGCCGGCGGCAAGCTCGTCGCCGCCCAGGACCAGGATGAGCTTGGCGCCCACCTTATCAGCCTGCTTAAACTGAGCTTTGAGCGAACGGCCCTGATAGTCGGCCTCGGTCACGATACCTGCGGCGCGAAGCTCCTGCGTAATGGCAAAGACGTTCTGGCGCAGCTCCTTGCCGGCGTTGGCGACATAGACGCACGGGGCCTCCTCGGCACCCAGATCGCTGCCAAAGGCCTGCAGGGCCAGCAGGGCGCGCTCAAAACCGACAGCGAAGCCGACGCCCGCCGTGGGCTTGCCACCCTCGAGCTCGACCAGGCCATCGTAGCGGCCGCCGCCGCCGATGGAGCCGACGCCGGCGCCGGGAGCCTCGACCTCAAAGACGGTACGGGTGTAGTAGTCCAAGCCACGCACCAAGGTGGGATCCTCGACATACTCGATACCCGCCGCATCCAAATAGCGCTTGACCTGCTCGTAGTGCTCGCGGCACTCATCGCACAGGTTGTCGCCCATCAGCGGTGCGTCGGCCATGATTTCGCGGCAGTGGTCGTTCTTGCAGTCGAAGGCACGCAGCGGATTGAGCTCGGCGCGCTCGCGGCACTCGTCGCACATCTCGTCGGCGTGATCGAGGATAAACTGCTTGACCTGCTCGCGATAGGCCGGACGGCATTGGGCATCGCCCATCGAGTTAATGAGCAGACGGAGCTTGGAAAGATCGAAACCAAGGCGCTTGTAGAACTCCATGAGCATGATGATGCACTCGGCGTCTGCTGCCGGATCGGGAGCGCCGAGCCACTCGATGCCCACCTGGTGGAACTGGCGCAGGCGACCCTTCTGGGGACGCTCGCCACGGAACATGGCCTCGGCATAATAAGCCTTAAACGGCGTGGAGCCCTGGGGCACCAGGTTGTTCTCCACGATTGCGCGCACCACACCGGCCGTGCCCTCGGGACGAAGCGCCAGGCGCTGCTTGGGCTTGAGCTTGCTATCGGTGCCCTCAGCAAAGACGCGCTCCAGGTTGGCGCCGCTAAAGACGCGGAACATCTCCTTGCGCACGACGTCGGTCGACTGGCCGATGCCGTGGACAAAGACGTCCACCTGCTCGATCGCGGGCGTCTCGATGGGCTTAAAGCCAAACGGCTCGAATACGCCGGCCGCAATCTGCTGCATCTTTTGCCAAGCGCGCATCTCGGCGCCGATAAGGTCGCGGGTTCCCTCCGCCTTCTGTGCCTGCATGGGCAAACACCTTTCTTTTGTATCGCGTCATAGATAGTGGACATTATACGGCACAAACACAAACCGCGGCGGTGCATCTGACCGAACGAGGGTATGGGGGCTCGTTCGGCCAGATGCGCCGCCGCGGCAGCCGATCCGCTTTCCTCCGACCCCTTTGGGTCACATGATCTGCTGGGGACGGAGGAAAACGGATCATTTCGTAGGCCCGTGGCCGCCTTGGAAACCGAATGATGGTACGAGCATCCATTCGGCTTCCAGGGCGGCCACGAACAGAACGGGGCAAACAGAAAAGAGCGACTGACGTCTACTCCCCCGCCACGCTCGCGCGCAGCTTGGCGGCGATGGGCTCAGACGCCAGCAAGAACGCCAGCATGACCACGGAGCACGCCAGGCACACAATCCAGATGCTCGCAAAGGAGCCCGTGGCATCGAACAGCACGCCCGAGACGATGGCGCCCACGGTGCCGCCGACCATCTCGAGCGAGGTAATGGTGCCCGTGACCTTACCGAGGTCGGCAATGCCAAACTGCTTAGACGCAGCGATCGTGGGCGTTGGAGATGGTGTACTGCGCAAGGGAAATGCCCAGGTCGCTGACGATCAACGGCTGGAACAGGCTCATGCAGTTGACGAAAATCGTGTAGCACGTGGCCATGATCACGAAGCCAGAGGCCACCACGAGCCAGCCGGGGAAGAGCTTACGTTGCTGAGACATGCTGTTCCTTTTTTAAACAAACGAGTAGCAAGATTGGGTGCTACCGGTGGTCGGCGATGTAGCCCAAAGCGACGGCGGCATAAGCCGCGGCGCCAAGGGGAAGCTCGGCATCGCTAAAACGTGCCTTGGGATGATGCTGAGCAAAATGCTCGTCCGTATCAGTCACGGCAGCGCCCACGGTAAAGTACGCACTCGGGATCTCGCTCGAGATCAACGCGAAGTCCTCGCTCGCCATGGCGTGGAACAGCGGCAGGAAGGCGGACTTGGGCAGCACCGCGCCCACGTAGCCAAGCGACGCCTGCGTCATGCCGTCGTCGAGTACCAGCGGCGGAACGTCCGAAAGCGTCTCGATGGTTGCCGGCGTACGATATGTTGCGGCAACGCCGTTGACGACCTCCGCGATGCGGGTCTTAAGGTGAGCCATGAGCTCGACATCGAAGCCGCGCAACGTTCCCTCGAGCACGCAGGTGTCGGGGATGACGTTGGCCGCCAAACCGCCAGCGAACTTACCCACGGTAAGCGCGACCTCCTTGGCCGCCGGCACCTCGCGAGAGATAAGCTCCTGAAGCGCCAGGTGCACATGCACGCCGGCCGTGATGGGGTCGATGCAGATCTCGGGGCTCGAGCCATGGCCACCCTTGCCCTGCAGCGTGATGCGGAAACCGTACACGCCCGAGAGCGCCGGACTCCCATAGAGCACCAGGCCAAGCGGCGACTGGCTATTGACATGCATGGCAAAGGCGGCCTGGGGACGCGGGTTCTGCAGCAGACCGTCGGCGATGGCGGCGCGGGCACCCTCAAAGGTTTCCTCGCCCGGCTGGAACAGCAACTTAACTGTGGCGTTAGCGTCGACAAGCTCGGACTCGCGGGCCTTGAGCAAACGGGCCGCGCCGAGCAGCGCCGTCGCATGCATATCGTGGCCACAAGCGTGCATGCAGCCGTTGGTGGAAGCGAAAGGCTCGCCCGATTCCTCGACAACGGGCAGGGCATCCATGTCGCCGCGAAGCATGATGACCGTACCGGCCTGTTCGTCCGTGCAGACGCCATTGCCCTGGGCCGCGGCGGCACCGGCGCCGACAAGGCCCACAACACAGGAACCATCGACGAGCGTGGCAAATGGGATTTCCATCTCGGTCAGGCGCGCTTGAATATACGCAGAGGTCTGCGGGAGGCTATTACCCAGCTCGGGCATCTGGTGTAAATCGTGTCGCCACACAGCGAGCTCGTCTGCAAAAGCCTGAGCTTCTGCAACGAGACCGTCACCGATAGCGGCCTGCGCCGCTGCGGTGGCCTTGGGCGCTGATTGCGGTTGAAGATCGGACAGAGCTGGTGCCATAAATGCCCTCCAGTAACGTTTTTGCAGCAAGCACTTTGATAGCGTAAAGTGCAAGGTACAACTTTAAGGGCGACGCATAAAAAATGCCGCCCCGAGAGGGCGGCGCAACAAGTTGTTTACAATTGCGGGCGCGGCTTTTTGCGCAAAAAATCGAAGTGAGTCTCGCTCAAGATAATCGACAGGAAGATAAGTACGAAGCCGGCGAGCAGGCGCGAGGTGAGCGCCTCCCCCATCAGCAGCACCGAAAACAACACGCCCGAAGGCGACTCCATCGAAAGAAGCAGTGAGCCCGTCGAGGCGGGGACATGCGCCAAACCGACGTTTTGGACGAGCAGCGCCGCGCATGTGCAGCCCACCGAGAGGAAAACAGCCACACCGATAAACTCCGGCGTCCATGCAGAGAGGGGCGCCTGAGTCTCGAATAGCAGCGACGTGATTAAACTCAAAACGCCATTGCCCACAAACATCCAAAACGTGATGACGTTGATGTCCATCTTGCGACCGTACTTGGCAGTCACCGCCATCTGGATGGCGAAGAAGATCGCGCCGCCCAAGGTAATAACATCGCCGGCATTGAACTCGACGCTATCGAGCGCTACCAGGCCAATACCCGCCAGGCACAACAACGCTGCACCCAGGTTATACCGGGTAAGCTTTTCACCGCTCAGGACATAGCTTGCAAACGGCACAAGGATGCAATACGTGCCGGTCAAAAAAGCGCTCTTGCCCGCCGTGGTCTGTGCCAGGCCGATCGTCTGCAAACCGTAGGCACCCCACATGAGCGCGCCCATGCCAAGCCCGACGATCAGGTTGCGGGCATTGAAATGAGCGATGATGCGCTTATGGAAAATTGCAAACATAACCAGTGATGCCGGGAGAAAGCGAACATAGACCAGCTCGAACACCGGAATGGTGTCGAGTGCGTCCTTCATAGTGGTAAAGGAGTAGCCCCAGATAATCGCCACCGAAAGCAGTAGAACTTTCCAGAACAACGGCGAGCGTGCGCCGGCACCCCGGGGAATACCACCCGCGCCCAAATCCTCACGGGCTACAGGGCTATCGGGCATGTTTTCGATTTCGTTGGCAGCGTATTGGGCCATGGAACATCCTCGCACTCAATCTGGGCGTGGTGTCCGCACGCGTATGGCTGCGTGCCGCCTCATGGTCAAATAAAAACGGGACGCGCCGGACCCCCGGCACGCCCCGCTACTGTAGCAACAACCAGCGTTGCACCGCAATCCAGCCCACTAAAGCATTTTGTTCCGCCGTTCTACCGAACGGCGGACCGGCCGACGCTGCGCGAGCCGCATTCACGCCAATCTGACGTTCAATTTCAAGGGCGCGACCAGAAGGTCAGCGCCCTTTCATTTCACGTCACCTTGGCGCAAATGCGGCTCGCTCGCTGGCATTAGCGCTGCATCGGCGTTAACGTTGCTGTACTAGATAAGCTTTGTTGATTCCAGCTTTTCGATGATCCAGTCGTTGGCTTTGATGACCGGGCGGCGGAAGACGACGCCCAGTGCCAGCGACGGAATCAGATAGCTCGCCAGAATGCCTAGCTCAATCCAGTACTCCATATGGTAGGCGCCAGCCATGGCGGCGTGCATGGCGTTGATGCCGTGGGTGAACGGCAGGAACGGATAGATCGCCTGGAACACAGGGCCGGTCATCTCGATGGGGAACGTACCGCCCGAACCGCCGACCTGCATAACCAACAGCACGACGGCGAGCGCCTTGCCGATATCGCCAAACGAAACCGTGAGCGTGTAGACGATATTGGAGAACACGAGACTCGCGACCCAGCCGGCAAGTACAAACTGCAGCGGGTTGTCGCATTGGATGCCAAAGAACAGGATGTCACCCGCGCACACGAGTGTCGCCTGCAGCAGGGCCAGACCTCCAAAGAACAGGTAGCGGCCCAGGTAGATCTCGTGCAGGCGCACGGGGATCAGCTCGTTGATGAGCTCATCGTCAACCGAGACCTTCATCATGGCCGCCAGTACAATCGAGCCCACCCACAGCGACAGAATCGTGTAGAACGGTGCCATGGCCGAACCGTAGTTGCGGATCGGATAGACCGGTTTGCGGTCGAGCGCGACGGGACCAGAAAGCGACACGGCCAAACCCTCGGGGTCGTTGCCGATCATCGTCTTAATCGTGGCCAGATCGTCCGACATAAGGGCACCGTCGAGCTCGTCCTTGAAAGCGCTAATCTTGTCCGACGCCTCGCCCAACTGATCAGAAGCCTTGTTGACCAGCGTCGCAGCCTTGGAGAGGCCCTTTGCGAGCGAGCCGGATGCATCGGTGAGGCCGCTCACGGCACTATCCAAGTCACCCGAGATACCGTTCAGGGAATCCAGAACGCCCGAAATGGTCTTCTTGAGCTCCTTGGCCTTAACCGAGAACGTGGAATCGTAGTCGGACTTGGCTCCCGAGATACCCGCCTTGGCATCGGCGATGGCCTGGTCGACCTCGGCACGCGAGTTGTTGACCTCCGCCATGCCGTCCAAAAGGGACTTTGCGGTCGCCGTCAGGTCCTTCGCATTGTTGCGGTACTCCACGGCAATTCTGCCCAGCGACGTCGCAGCGGACTCGAGACCGTCTTTGAGCTTGTCATCACTCACCTGGTCGGCAAGGTTACGGAGCTGATCGGCCATCGCATCGATATCGTCAGCACGCGTATTGAGCGCCGCTGCGGCTTCGTTGAGCTGAGACACCGTAAGGTAAACATGCTGATTCGCGGCATCGAATGCCTTCGCAAGCTCGGCGGACACGTTGTCGAACGAGCCCGCGCTTCCGTCAATCGCCGCGTCAACGGCATCGTTGGCGGCCTTGAGCGCTTCCTTGGAATCATTGATGCCACTCTTGGCGTGCTCCATCAGCTGCTTCGCCGACTCATCAACGGTGCCCGTCTGCTTGAGCATGCCGCCCGCCGATGTCAGTGAATCGGACGTGGAGCTCAAAATGCCCGCGAGCGACGTCGCACTCGCCTGAACGTCCTGCAGGTCCTCGACCGAATCGCCCAGCGTCGAGGACAGATTGGCGATAAAGCTGCTCACCTGGTCGGTACTCATATAGTCGAGCAGGCTGGACACGGTCTTAAGGCCGATGGTCGTGATGGTCTTGGTAAAGGTCTCGTTGACCTGACTCTGGACGGCGCTCGAACCCTTTTCAGTCACGATCTGTGCGATGGCGTTGGCCTTCTGATTCTCATAGAACTCGATATCGGCGTGCTTCACCTCGGTCGAGAAAAGCGTCATCATGTCGGCGCTAAACGTTTTAGGGATAACGACGGCAGCGTAGTACGCGCCCGACTTAACGCCCTCAATCGCCTTATCACGGTCGTTGAGGACGACCCAGTCGAAGTTCTCGTTGCCGCGCAGGGTGGCGGTTACGTTTTCGCCCACGTTGACCTCGACGGGAATCAGATCGCTCTCGTAACCCTCATCGGTGTTGACCACGGCGATCTTAAGGTTGCCGGTATTGCCGTAGGGATCCCAGCTTCCGGCGATGTTAAACCATGCATAGAGACATGGCACGATGATCAGGCCCATCACGACGACCATGCCGATCACGGAGCGAGACACGTTTTGGACATCGCGCTTAAACAGGTGCAGGATGTTTTTCATTTATGCCTCACCTCCTTTAGAGTGCTTGCCAAGCGAGGTGGTGTCCCCGTCGTTTCCGTTTACGTTGTCAGCGCCGTCGGCATCTTGAGCCTTACGATGCGCACCGATATGCGACAGACGGCTCGTAGGCTGTTCGCCTCCCTTGGCGCCACGCTCGCTGGCGTTGAGACCAAACATGCGACGGGCGGCAGGGATGGCAGCCGTGTGCTCGCGCATCTCGCGGCGAAGGTCCTCGTCCGAAAGCGCCGAGATACGCATCTGGGTATTGAGGCTCGCACGGATGTATTCGATGTTGATGAGCCAGCCGCAGATGGCGATAACCGAAATGATCCAGATAACGAGCAGGATGATCTTGCCGTTATTGTCGATATCGAGCACCGTCGAAAGCACAAAGAGCAGAACCTGCACGCCTACCACGGCGGCAAAACCGCCCTTGATGTAGTACGGGTAGCGATGCTCAAACGCCACGGCATGATCGAGCAGCTCGCGACGGTACGAATCCGAATCGAGCATGACGCGCATGGCCGTGCGCAGCGAATAGCGCTGGCGCGGCAGGTCGTTGGACTCGCAGATCATGAGGCCCGTCGTGGAAAGCTGCTTGTCAAAGAGCAGGTTGAGGTTGAGCAGCAGCGGACGCAGCTGCAAGCCAATAAAGAGTGCGATGGCAAGGAACACGCCCAGGATGCACAGGTTGAACAGGTAGTTGAACGAATACATGCCACCGACGGTCTCGCGCAGCAGGTTGATGCCATAGGTGAAGGGCAGCAGCGGATGCAGCCATTGGAAGAAGCCGGGCATCATCTCGATGGGATACATGCCCGACGAGCCGGGGATCTGCACAATGACGAGGATGACGCCAATGGCTTTACCGATATGCTTAAACGTGGTGGACAGCGCATAGATGATGTTGACGTAGGTGAACGAAATAGCGATGCCGCCCAGTACAAAGAGCAGCGGATTGACGCACTGAACGCCAATGACCAGATCTCCCACCGTAACGATGATGGCCTGCAACGCACCCAGGATCACCAGCAGCAGCCAGCGGCCAAAGTAGCCCTGACGCGCCGTAAAGCTACCGATGCCCTCGCGGTCGACCTCGAGTTTATAGATAGCGATGAGCACATAGCCGCCTACCCACAGCGCCAGATTGGTGTAGAAGGGCGCGATGCCCGAGCCAAAGCTCTTGACCGGATAGATTGACTTGGACGTCAGCTCAACCGGAGATGCCATGAAATCTGCCACGTCATTGACGTCGACGTCCATGAGGTCGGCTAACTCGCCCATAGACTCAGAGGTCTGCAGCGCCGCAATGTCATTGGCGGCGGTCACGAGCTTGTCCTGAACCTTGGCAAGGGAGGCGTCGGTTTGGGACAGCGTGGTCTTTGCCTGCTTGAGCGTGGCGTCGAGCTGCGCCAGCGTGCCGCGCGCGCTCGCTATCGTGGGGGTCATACCCGACACAATGCCGGTCAAATCGCCCGAAACGGCGGCAAAGGAGTCAAGCGCGCTCGAAGCCTTCGGAAGTGCGTTCTGACCCAGATCGGTCTGAGCCTGACCGAGGTTAGCCGTACCGGTCTGAATTGCCGCGTTGAGTGCGTTGCTCGCGTTCGAGATTGCCGTAGCGTCGTTTGCCATGGCGCTCGATTGTGCAGAAAGGCCATCCTTGATGCTCTGCAGCTTCTGGTTTTGCTCGCGAAGCGAATCGATGGTCGATACAATGCGCGCGTCAATTTCCTCGGAACCTGTCGACGTGTCATTAACGAGAATCTCCAAGTGCCCGATAACGGCCTTATTGTGATCGATCGTCGCCTGGAGAGACTCGAGCGAGTTGTCGATGCGGGTGGTCGTAGATGTGACCGTACCCGTTAGCTTGCCAATCGCAGCGTTCGCGGAGGCTGACGTCTTGGTGAGTGCAAGGCTACCTTCCGAGAGTGCCTTGGAGAGCGAGGTGATAGAGTTGCCCGCCGTGGCGCGAGCCTCGCCCAGCAGGTCGTTGCCCTGGGAGATTGCCTGCGTCAGCGACGGTGCCTGACCTTGCAAGCCGGCAAGCGCCGCATCAGCCGAGGCGATAGCGCCACTCGTCTTATCGATGGCGGCATTCATATCGCCAATCGAATCGCGCACCTCACCCAAGGTGTCGGATGCCTCGGACACCGAACTTGTCAGCGAGTCCTGAGTCTGGGTTGCCTTGTCCTTTAAATCGACACCGGCATCCTTGGCGATACTGGCAACAGTCTCGCCCACCGTGGAGACAAACTCCGAGTTGATCTGCTCCTCGATGGTGTTGGCACCGGTATCGGTGACCTTGGGCGCAATGGCGCTCTTCTTCTCATTGACGTAATAGGTGAGCTTCGGCTGATGGTAATTGCCATCGAGCATCGAGACAAGATTGTCGGAGAAGTTCTTGGGGATTACGATCGCCGCGTAGTATTCCCCGCTCTCGACGCCCTCTTTGGCATCGGCAGCCGAGTCGACGAAGGTCCAGCCCAGCTGATCGTTTTCCTTGAGCTGGTCGACCACCTTATCGCCTGCATTGAGCTCGCCCACCAAGTCATTCTGGGTGCCCTGATCGTTGTTGGCGATGGCGATTTTAATGCCCTGGGTATTTCCGTACGGATCCCAGTTGGCAACGATGTTGTACCAGGCATACAGCGAGGGAATGACGCACACGCCCAAGGTAACCACCAGGGCGACGGGGTTCATAAG
This sequence comes from Coriobacteriaceae bacterium, assembly GCA_902364645.1. Lineage (GTDB taxonomy): Bacteria > Actinomycetota > Coriobacteriia > Coriobacteriales > Coriobacteriaceae > Collinsella. The sequence goes on from CABJEP010000015.1 coordinate 61,924, forward strand.
CAGTCGCTTAATGTCGCGCTTAAATATCGCAAAGGAGACCTTTGCGTTGGATAGTTTGCTGCCGAGACTCACGCTTGGACCATCCATCCTGTCGTTGAATCAAATCGTACTATCAAAAACCATTGTACGTAGGCGCTTTAGCGTCTCGAAGCACAATGGTATTGAGTTTTGCGGGTAGCAATATACTACGAAGATTAGTTAACGTACAGTTGTACAGTATCTCAAATTTCAGCAGGTCACAAAACCACAACCCGCACAAATTAGCAATCCGAATAGTCATCGGGGGCGTTCTTAAACGACCAGTCAAACAAGAACGTCCCCAACGACTACCCATATAAGAACGTTCCCAATGACTACTCATTTAAGTCTGTCCCCAATGAGTACCCCGCCGCAGGTTAAGCATAAGCCAGCGAGCGGGTCGCATTTGAGACAAGGTGACGTGAAACGAAAGGGCGCTGACCTTCTGGTCGCGCCCTTGAAGTTGAACGTCAGATTGTCCAAATGCGGCCCGCGCAGCGTCGGCCGGTCCGCCGTTCGGTAGAACGGCGGAACCCCCCAATTGCCGCTTAGGGGCGTTTGCAGCGTCGAGTAGTTACGCGGTTCGTAGAACCGCGTAACTACCCAATTACATAAGCTCGCAGACAGCTGCTGCGAAGGCAACGGGGTCCTCAGGGAGGATGCCCTCGACCAGCAGGGCCTGATCGTAGAGCAGGCCGGAGTACTGCTTGATCTTGTCGGCGTCGCCGGCCTTCTGGGCAGCGACGAGCTTGGCGAAGACCGGGTGTTTGGCGTTGAGCTCGAGCACGCGCTGGCTCTTGGGCATACCGTCGGGCGCGCCCTCAGGACCCTTCTGAAGCACCTTCTCCATCTCGAGCGAAAGCGGACCCTCGGTGGTGATGCAAGCGGGGGCATCGGTCAGGCGCGCGGAGACGGCAACTTTCTCGACCTTGTCACTGAGCGCCTCCTTCATAGCGCTAAAGAGGTCCTCGTTCTCCTTGGTGGCGTCCTCGGCCTCCTTCTTCTCGTCCTCGGTCGCCAGATCAAGATCGCCAGTCGCGACGTTCTTGAGCTCCAGGTGACGATCCTCGACCTCGGGCTCGGCACCGTCGGCAACGGCCTTCTCGGCAGCCTCGCGGGCGGCGTCGTCTTCGTAGATCTTAGGCATATCGGCGGCAACGTACTCACGCATAGCCTGGAACGTAAACTCATCCACATCCTGCGTCAGCAACAGCACGTCATAGCCGCGCTCGAGCACGCCCTTTACCACGGGCATCTTGGCCAAGCGCTCACGCGAGTCGCCGGCGGCGTAGTAGATGGCCTTCTGATCCTCGGGCATGCCCTTGGCATACTCGGCCAGGGTAATCATCTTCTGCTCCTTGGCAGACCAGAACAGTAGCAGGTCGGCGAGCTCATCGGCCTTCATGCCATAGCTCGAGTAGATGCCGTACTTAAGGCCGCGGCCAAAGTTCTCAAAGAACTTCTCGTAGGCCTCGCGGTCGTTGTCGCGCATGTCCTCAAGATCGGCAGTGATCTTCTTCTCGACACGCTTGGCAATGGCCTTGAGCTGACGGTTCTGTTGCAGCGTCTCACGCGAAATATTGAGCGTCACGTCGGCAGAGTCCACGACACCGCGCACAAAGTTGTAGTAGTCGGGCAGCAAGTCGTCGCACTTCTCCATAATCAGCACGTTGGAACTGTAGAGCGCCAGGCCCTTCTCGTAGTCCTTGCTGTACAGATCGAACGGGGCGCGACCCGGCACAAACAGCAGCGCATCGTACTCAAGCGTACCCTCGGCATGGAAGCTGATAGTGCGCGCGGGATCGTCAAAGTCGTGGAACGTGGACTTGTAGAACTCGTTGTAATCCTTCTGCTCAACGTCGGAGCTGCGCTTTTTCCAAATCGGCGTCATGGAGTTGATGGTCTCGAGCTCCTGGTAGTCCTCGTACTCGGGCTTGTAGTCGTCGCCGGCGTCCTCGGGCTTGGGTTTCTGGCGGCTCTTGCTCACCATCATCTGAATCGGGTAGCGCACATAGTTGCTGTACTGCTGAATCAGGCTCTTGAGGCCCCACTCGGTCAGGAAGCGATCGTAGGTCTCGGCCTCGCCGTCGGCGTCGAGCTTCTCGTTCTCGCGCAGCGTCAGGATGACATCGGTACCGTGCTCAGCACGCTCGCCATCCTCGATGGTGTAGCCCTCAAGACCGTCGGACTCCCAAACGTGGGCGGTGTCCTCGCCATAGGCGCGGCTGACAACCTTTACGTGGCTGGCAACCATAAAGGCAGAGTAGAAGCCCACGCCAAACTGACCGATGATGTCGACATCGGAACCCTGCTGCTCGGCGTTCTCAGTCTTAAACTCCTCGGAGCCGGAATGGGCGATGGTGCCCAGATTGCGCTCGAGCTCCTCGGCGGTCATGCCGATACCGTTATCCGAAATGGTGATGGTACGGGCATCTTTATCAAAGGAAACACGGATGGCCAGGTCGCCCTGGTCGAGCTTGACACTCGGATCCTGCAGGCTCTTAAAGTTGAGCTTGTCGACGGCATCGCTCGCGTTGGAGATAAGCTCGCGCAGGAAGATTTCCTTATTGGTGTAGATGGAGTTGATCATGAGGTCGAGCAGTTTTTTGCTCTCGGTCTTAAATTGACGCATGTGCAGTCCTTTCGCGCTACCCCCGTCCGCAAAAACGGCCCGGTTGCCCGAGCCGCATCGCAGACCTGCTATGTTCAGACTTAGATTTTATAACCCATTAGCGCGCATATATACATACGGAATCGAAAAACTGTATGTCCAAACGTTCTGATGCGCCAATTGCCAAAGAGTGTCCCAAACTGCCGGCAGAGACGATATGAGCAGGACATAAAACATTGAGAGCCCCTGCTGCATGAAAGACCGCGGATTAGGCCGA
>CABJEP010000016.1 GCA_902364645.1 Coriobacteriaceae bacterium
GCGCCGATGCCCCTAAAGTGGACACACATTTTGTCCTATAAGCCTTATTTTCATGTGATTGTCCTCCCTTTACTGCCCCGAAGGGCATAAAAATCCCCAGCAGTAAAATACTTTTACCACTGGGGATGATAATTTGCGGACATACACATATGCAGCATACACCTGTTTGTGAGTGCTGTTTTTGGGGATATGTCAAAATTGATAAGGCAAAAGTATTCTTAAATTGGGTACAAAAAACTAAGCCACTACAAAAGGGACTATCATAATCCTTTGTTCCCACTATTTGATTATAGTTTTATTTAAGAATACCTTGCCGCATATTTTTTACTCCTTTTCTGGACTTGAATTATTATATCACATCAGTTTTAGGAAAACAAGTATCTAAAAGAAATTTTTCTTCCCCTTATATGTAACAATCATACCGGCTTCCTAACGTTCAGAATGGTTTCTACTGTCTGCTGCGGTGTTTGGTTGGAATTGTCCAGCCAAAAGCCGATCCGTGGTGTTGTCTGCATTTTACTAAATACAAATTCAATGTATACAGAAAGAAATATATAAGGAGTGGGAGGGATTCCGCCGTAGTCGGCATTGTAGGAAAATCCAAAAGTTTAGATTTTCTCAAAATGCTTATCTTTTGGTCTTTGGTTCGGAATAGTGTAGTGCTGGCGGTCTATCTATTGTTTTCGGTTGCTTGCTTCTTTACCGTACATGAGCATTTAAGCACGGGTGATATTGTGCTTGATTTTTTCTCAGGCTCAGCATCGACCGCCCATGCCATGTTCCTGCAGGAGCTCGGAAAAGATGATCGCTATCAGTTTATCCTTGTCCAGCTTCCAGAGCCTTGTGACCCGAAACGCGACGCCTACAAGGACGGGTATGAGACTCTCTGCGACATAGGCGAAGGACGCATTCGCCGCGCAGGCGACAAAATCAAAACCGAGCTCGAGGAATCCAACCGTCAACTCAAGCTTGGCGAGGGACCCAAGCAGCTTCCCGACATCGGCTTCCGTGTGTTCGAGCTCGATGAGTCCGGCATTGAGAAGCCCGAGCCCGGTCAGCTCCTCTTCGACGTGGTCAAGCCCGATCGCTCCGATATGGATATCGTCTTCGAGATGATGCTCAAATGGGGCCTCGAGCTCACGCTGCCCGTCGAGAAGTCTGAAGCCGCGGGCTATCCCATCTGGTCCGTCGCTTGCGACGAGCTCGTCTGCTGCATGTCCCGAGGCCTCACCATTGAGGCGCTCGAGGCCATCGCCGACATGGAGCCCAGGCGCGTTCTCATCCTCGATTCCGTCCTCGACGACACCCTCAAGCTCAACGCCGTGCAGATCTTCAAGCACGCCGGCGAGCGCATGGGCTGTGAGATCGAATTGAGGACGGTCTAGCATGGCGGCGCTCGAGTTCAAGTTCTCATCCGACCAGCAGCACCAGCTGGAGGCCATCGAAGCAACCTGCGACCTGTTCCGCGGACAACAATTTATTGGCAGCGTATTCTCCGCCGATTCCGGCCGCAAAGGCCAGACGGCAATCGGCGAGCTCATGGTCGGCCACGGCAACGAGCTTCGCGTGGCGCCGGGCCAGCTCCTCGACAACCTGCACGCCGTGCAGGAGGAGGGCTGCCTCCCGGCAACCGACGTCCTCACCGATGGGCGCCTGCGAGACTTCACCGTCGAGATGGAGACCGGCACCGGCAAGACCTACGTCTACATCCGCTCCATCTACGAGCTAAACCGCCGCTACGGCATCACCAAGTTCGTTATCGTCGTGCCGAGCGTGGCCATCCGCGAGGGCGTCCTCAAGAGCCTCCAGACCACCCGCAGGCACTTCGAGACGCTCTACGACCGCACGCCGCTCGACTACTTCGTGTACGACTCGAAGGACATGGGGCCGGTGGGTAACTTCGCCACGTCGAGCTCCATCCAGGTCATGGTCATCAACATCGACGCGTTCAACAAGGGCCTCGAGAAGGATGGCACCGCGAAGGAGGGCAACCTCTTCCACCGTCCCAGCGAGAAGCTCACCGGCGGCTTCAGCCCTCGCGAGCTCGTGAGCGCCTGCAAGCCCGTCGTCATCATCGACGAGCCCCAGAGCGTCGACAACACCAAGCAGGCCAAGGCCGCCATCAAGAGCCTGAACCCGCTGTTCGTGCTGCGCTACTCGGCCACGCACAAGCAGGCCTACAACATGATCTACCGCCTCACGCCGGTCGACGCCTTCGAGCGCCACCTGGTGAAGGGCATCTGCGTGGACTCGATCAAGGCCGAGGCGAACCTCAACGGCGCGTACGTGAGGCTCGAGTCCGTCAAGTCCGACCCGTTCTCCGCCAAGGTGTCCATCGACGTGCGCCAGGCCGACGGCACGCAGAAGCGCAAGGCCGTCACGGTGAAGACCGGCAACGACCTCTACCAGAAGAGCGGCGAGAACAGCGACTACGAGAGCGGCTGGGTGGTCAACAACATCGGCGCCGCAGTGGGCGACGAGTTCATAGAGTTCCAGAACGGCGAGGTGCTCGAGCTCGGCGAGGCGCTGGGCGACGTCAACGAGGAGGTCGTCAAGCGCGCGCAGATCCGCCGCACCATCGAGGACCACCTGGCCCGCCAGTTCGAGCTGTGGCCGCGCGGCGTGAAGGTGCTCTCGCTCTTCTTCATCGACCGCGTCGACCGATACCGCGTCTACGAGCCCGAAGTCCACGGCGGCCTGTACGCCCTGATGTTTGAGGAGGAGTACGCAGGTGCCCTGAACTCGAAGGCGCCTCGTCGCATCGCAAAGGCGGCGGGGATCGGCAAGGGCACGTGGCTCGAGTGCTACGAAGCCGTCGGCGCCCCGCTGGTGCGCGACCCCCACGCCGTGCACCAGGGATACTTCGCCAAGGACAAGAAGGGCAAGTTCAAGGACTCCAAGGGAGCCGCCGGCACCGCCGACGACGCCGGGGCCTTCGAGCTCATCATGCAGAAGAAGGAGACGCTCATCTCCTTCCCGGACGGCAAGGACGCGGACAAGGACGTCTCTTTCGTCTTCAGCCACTCCGCGCTCAAGGAGGGCTGGGACAACCCCAACGTGTTCCAGATCTGCACGCTCGTCGAGACAAAGGACAACCTGACCAAGCGCCAGAAGATCGGCCGCGGTCTGCGCCTGTGCGTGAACCAGGATGGCGAGCGCCTGTACGACCCAGAGGCGAACGTGCTCACCGTCATCGCGAACGAGAGCTACGACGACTTCGCCAACGGCCTGCAGAAGGAGCTTGAGGCTGAGGACTTCAAGTTCGGCGTCATCACTCCGGAGAGCTTCACGAAGGTCACGGTCAAGGGCGATGATGGCGTCGAGGAGCGCCTGGGCTACGAGAAGTCCAAGCAGGTCTACGACCACCTCGTCGCGACCGGCATGGTCGACGACAAGGGCGCGGTGACGCCCGAGCTGAAGGCGGCCGCCGAGGAGGGCAAGGTCGAGCTCCCCGCCGAGCTCGAGCCTGCCAAGGAGCAGGTCGAGGCGATCATCATCCACAAGTCCCAGAGGGTCCAGATCCGTGACAAGGCCAAGGAGGTCTCGGTCGAGCTGCAGAAGGACGTCACGCTCGACCCTGCGTTCCAGGCCCTGTGGGACCGCATCCGCCAGCGCACGCGCTTCCAGGTCGAGGTCGACTCCGGCAAGCTCATCGAACATGCCATCGAAGCTGTCGACGGCATGCTCGCCGTGCGCCCGCCCCAGGTGACGAGCGAGCGTGCCTCGCTGGGCATCGACGACGCGGGCGTGAGCGCCGAGGGCACGGGCACCTCCGTGGTGTCCGTTTCGGGAAAGGTGAAATACGACCTTCCCGACCCGATCGCAGAGCTGCAGGACGCCGTCGGGCTCACCCGCGGCACCATCAAGGCGATCCTCGAGGGCTGCAGCCGCCTCGACGAGTTCGAGATCGACCCCGCGACCTTCCTCGCGCAGGTCGGCGACAAGATCAACCGCGTGAAGAACGACCTCATCGCCCAGGGCATCAAGTACGTGCGCCTTCCCGAGGACGAGTGGTACACCATGCGCGACCTCGAGCTTGACGACTACACGGCCTACCTTGGGCAGAACGCGTGGAAGCCGGACATGACGAGCAAGAGCCTGTACAACTACGTGGTCTACGACTCGGCGGGGGTCGAGCGCTCCTTTGCCGAGGCTCTAGACAAGCAGGAGGAGGTTCTCGTGTTCGCGAAATTGCCCTCGGCGTTCAAGATCGACACGCCGCTCGGCAGTTACAACCCCGACTGGGCGTACGTCGAGGAGGCCGACGGCGAGCGCCGCGTGTACTTCGTGACCGAGACCAAGGGCGGCAAGAACGGCGAGCCCGCCCTGCGCGACGCGGAGAAGATCAAGATCGGCTGCGCCAAGAAGCACTTCGAGGCGCTGGACCTCGGAAACGACTTCCATTACAACGTGCGCACGACCTACCAATACGAGGCGGTGAAGGCTTAGGATGTCGAAGCTGCCCGGAAAGATGACGCGAAAGCAGCACTGGGTGCCGCGGTTCTACCTGCGCCATTTCGCGGATTCCTCCGGGCAGCTTCATGCCTACAGCAGACAGAAGGGCTCCTTCTTCCGCACGAATTGCGAGAACCTTTGCAGCATGCGCGATCTTTATGAGGTCGAGCATGCCGATGCGACAGGCGATGCGACAGACAGATTCTATGCGCAGAACCTCATCGAGGTTAAGCTATCTGAGCTCGAGAGCCGCATCGCGCCGCTTTACGATCGCTTTTTGGAACGCCAGAAAGAAGACCAGTGCGAAGACGAAGGGTATTCTGATGGGAAAGCCGCCGTTTGCGAGCTGGCAGCAAATATCATCGTCCGGCACCCTATCAGTATGCGCGTCGACAAGAAATGGTCACGCGAGACTGCCGAAGAGCTGCTCAGAAACGTTCATCTGACACCCTATGAGCTCGGCTTGCTCGATTGGTCGGATTGGCGCGGGGATTCCCAAGCGGTGGTCGAGCTTGCCGCCGCCGCAACCATGCTCTTCTCCAACGATGATATTGTGCCAGTTAACCGTATTCGAAAGGCTTTTTTTGAGAAGAGCTTCTCCATCCTTAGGGCACCCGTCGGCTCAGGGTTCGTTACGACGTCGATGCCTATGTTCATCATCGGGCCCGAGGACGACTCGTACGATTTTCATCTCGCGTATATGCCGTTGAGCAGTGAGTATGCTGCGGTCTTTTCAGATGACCCTCTATTTCCGCCGTTTGCGAGACTCGGTTTTTCGGGCGTCGAGTTCATGAACCGACTTCTTCTGCTTAACTGCGAGCATTGGGATGTCGCCATATCGAGGGGAAGCGGCCCGCTCGAGCACGCGGTACGCGATTGAAGTCAAGCGAACAGTGCCGAATTCATGCACGAGATGTTCACGCGCGACGGCAGGGAGCTATCCCTCGACACAGTGATCTACGACCGCTCGAAGAAGAAGGGGCAGACGATGATCGATACCATCGACCGTGGCTGCCTCGAGGGCGGCTGCCTTGATGACGAGGACCTGCGCATCATCTTCGAGCACCTTCTGGGGAGAAGACGGCAAGGACCGGGAACATTAAAGGGTCAAGCAGCGTATTGATAAAATTGACCCCGCCAGCAATAACCGCAAAGGATAGATAGGGCTTTAAGGATGGATGCAGGAAAAGCAACGATAAGCGGCGTGTTCAACGGATCGCGCCTGCTCGAAATACCTTTTTACCAAAGGGCGTACGTCTGGGGAGAAGAGCAATGGGAGCGTTTCCTCGGCGACATGGAGTTCGTCACGGCCTCGAAGCGGCCCTATTTCCTGGGCTCCATCATCCTGAAGCAGGCCTCCTCCGGCAACACCTGGTCCGAGGTCTCCGAGGTTCGCACCGTCATCGACGGCCAGCAGCGACTCACGACCATGGTCATCTTCTTCAAGGCACTCTGTGCAAAAAACGGCACCAACAATTTGTTTGAGCGAGATTTCGTCCTGGAGACCGGCGATGTCGCCTTGCGGCACGGCAAGTACGACCGGCAGGATTTCGAAAAGGTCGTCAGCGCCACGGGCTGCGAACCCCTCGAGGGCTCCTCGGCCATCGTCCTTGCCTACAACTACTTCCTCAAGAATATCGACCCGGAGAAGGTCGACAGGAACACGATCAAGTCGAACGTCCAGTTCGTCTGCATCGATCTTACCGAGGGCGAGGACGAGCAGCAGATATTCGACACCATCAACTCGCTCGGGGTGCGCCTGACGACGGCGGAGCTCCTTAAGAACTACTTCTTCAACCGCGAGAACGAGCAGGCGTTCAAGGAGTGCTGGGAAGACGTCTTCGAGCCCACGGCTGAGAAGAGGGAGTATTGGGAGCAGGAGATCGTTACCGGGCGCATCAAGCGCACGCTCGTCGACCTCTTCTTCGACGCGTTCCTCCAGATTCTGGTCCAGGACAAGAGGCGTGGCGTCACGACCGAGGACAAGCTCTTCTATTCGCGTACTTCGAACCTCTTCCAGTCCTACAAGGATTTCATCGGCAGGTACTGCAACGGCGACAAGGTCGAGATTCTCGACAACATGAAGGCGTATGCCGAGGCGTTCGAGTCCACGTTCGACCCTGGCTACTGCGACGCGGACATCCCCTCCGCTTCCGGCGTCGAGCGCCTGAACGTGCTGATATTCGGCCTCAAGAACTCGACGCTCATCCCGTACGTGCTCTACGTTCGAAAGAACGCGGAGTCTTCGAGCGAGGAATCTAAGATCTACGCCCTGCTTGAGAGCTACATCGTCCGCCGAATGCTGGTTCAGGCGACCACGAAGAACTACAACAGGCTGTTCACCTCGCTGATCTTGAACGAGGTGAAGGACGCGGAGGCGCTGAGGAAGGCTCTCGAAGCCAATGACGAGGCGACGACGTACATGCCCGGCGACGCCGAGGTTCGAGCGGCATTCGAGGAATCGTGTCTGTACAACCTCCAGTCCAAGGGCGTCCTCTATCTGCTGGAAAGCGCCATTCGTCCGGGCATGAGCAGCACGGCCCTGCTCGGGTTCAACCAGTACACCCTCGAGCACATGATGCCCAAGAAGTGGCGCAACAAATGGGGAGCCCTCGACGATGAGGCTGCCACGCGAAGGGACCGGAAGCTCCTCACGCTCGGCAACCTCGCCATCATCACGCATTCGCTCAACGCCTCCATCCGCGATGCCGATTGGCCCACCAAGAAGCAGGGAAAGGGATACAAGGACGGCCTTGCCCTCTGCGCCGCCGGCCTTGCGACCATGGCCGGCGCCCTAGAGAAGGAGTCTTGGAACGAGGGCGATATCGCCGATCGCGCCGAATGGCTTGCGGACAAGGCGTTGGAGGTCTGGCGCTAGGCCCTACCTGCGTCCCATCTCGAAGATGCTTGCGGTGTCGGAACCCACATCGATGACGGATGGAACCGGCTCTTCCAAAAACGTAGTTCGTGGCGATGTCTCTTCCGTCGGCGCGTCAAGAGGCTCGCCGAGCGCTAGGAAGAACCTCATCACGTGCTCAATTCTCTGTTGCAGGGACTCGCTCAGCTCGCCGTAGGAGGCCGCCAGCCGCACCTCCTTGGCCAATTCCGCCATCGAGTCCCTCAGTGCCTTCTGCACGCTCACGGAGGGCCTCACCTCGACCTGGGTATCGGTGAGCTTGGCGATGATGTAGTCCTGCCTGTTCATGCCGCTCCAGGCTGCCATCTCGCATATGAGCTTGCGCTCCTCGGGCGTGCAGCGGAACGCCATCGTCTTGCTGCGCTTGCGGGCGCTGTTCTCGCACGGCATCCTTCTTACCCCCTCGCCCCGTCGAGCGCGGCGGCCATCTCGTCCTGCTTCGTGGGGAACAGGTGCGCGTAGCGGTAGGTGATGTCCACCGCCTCGTGGCCCATGCGCTCGGCGATGGCCAGCGCGGAGAAGCCCATCTCTATCAGCAGGCTCACATGGCTGTGGCGTATGTCGTGTATGCGGATGCGCTTCACGCCCGACGCCTTGCACCCGCGCTCCATCTCGTGGGCCAGGAAGTGCTTGGTCACGGCGAACAGGCGCTCGTCGGGGGCGACGTCGTCGCGCATCTCGATGAAGTCCGCCATCTCGTCGCGCAGGAAGGCGGGCATGACGATCGTGCGCACGGACTTGGGCGTCTTGGGGTCGGTCACGGTGTCAACGCCGTTGAGGCTCTGGTACGACTTGTTGATGCGCAGCCGCGAGCTCTCCAGCATGAAGTCGGACGGCGTGAGCGCCAGGAGCTCGCCGCAGCGTATGCCCGTCCAGTAAAGCAGCTCGAAGGCGTGGAATGAGAGAGGCTTGTCCATGACGGCCTCGCTGAACCTCAGGTACTCGTCCTTGGTCCAGAACTGCATCTCGCCGCCCTTCTTCGAGCCTATCTTGTCGACCCTGCGCACCGGGTTGTCGCTGAGGCCGTAGTAGCGCTCGGCGTGGTTGAAGATGGCGTTGAGCTGGTTGTTCACTGTGCGCAGGTACGTCGGTGCCCAGGGCTTCCCGTCGGCGTCCCGGTGCTCGGTGAGCTCGTTTTGCCACCTGATGACGTCGATCGGCCTCACGTCGCACATGCGCATGTCCCCGAAGAACGGCACGAGCTTGTCGTTGATGATGTACTCCTTGGTGATCCACGTGTGCTCGCGTATGCGCGGCTTCACCTCGGAGGCGTACACCTCGACGAACTCGGAGAACGTCATGTCCATGGCCCCGCCGTTAAGGCTCTTGAACTGGCTCTCCCACACTGCGGCCTCCACCTCGGAGGAGAAGCCGCGCTTCGTCTTGTGGCGCTTCGAGCCGCGGGCGTCGCGGTAGTAGCACTGCACGTAGAACGTGCCGTTGCCGTCGTCCTTGTACACGGGCATGTCAGTCCACCTCCGGGAAGTACAGGGCGTCGAAGACGTCGCTTCGAACGCGCCCGCGGATGACCACGCGCCCGCGCGCCTCCTGCTCGGCGTTTATCTTCCTGATCACCTCGTAGGCGCTGCCTTTCTTGATCCTCAGCAGCTCCGCGACCTCGTCGGCGTCCAGCATGTGCGGCCTCGGCGTCTTCGCCACCTTCTCGTCCATGGCTCCTCCAATCAATGGCGTACGGATACGTACGGTTCACAGATTCAGAGTAAACGTACATATCTGTACTGTCAATAGAATTGCGTACATTTGCGTACGCTGATAAGATGTGCTGGTACGTAATTCCAGGAGGAGGGCTCATGTCCGTAGGCGAGAACATAAGGCGGTACCGCAAGTCGCGCGGCATGACGCAGGCGCAGCTCGCCGAGGCGGTCGGCCTGACCGAGGGGGCCGTGCGCCACTACGAGAGCGGCATCCGCGCCGTGAAGCCCGAGCTGCTCGAGTCCATCTCCGCGGCGCTCGGCGTGTCCGTCAACGCCCTCAAGGATTACGGCGTCGAGACTGCGGGCGACCTCATGTCGCTGCTCGTGCGGCTCGAGGACTCCTTCGGCATCGTGCCCGCAGCCGACGGCACGGGCCTCTCCCTGAACCCCAAGGCGCCGCACGCGCCCAAAGCCGCGATGGCGATCGAACTGTGGGCAGAGAAGCGCGCGCAGCTCGAAAACGGCAAGATCGACGCCGACGAATACGAGGACTGGAAAGCCTCGCTGTAGCGGCTCTCCGCATTTCGCGATCAACGCAACCGAATCAGGACGGTGGACCAGGCGGCGAGCGCCGCTCGGGCCTGCGTAAGCTGAGTTTTTACTCCCCATTGCATGCCAAGGCATTTCCGGCGCACCTGGGGAGTAAATGACGCGGTGGCTTACACGGCGGCACGCGGCAGTACGCCGCGGCATTTCCCCTGGTTACTCCCGTTTTCATTGAGGCGGCGAGATTCTTTACTCCCCATTAACCACCTGGGAAAACGCTGTGAGAAGACCGCCGAAAAGCCTATTGAGTTCGATTTGAGTTTCACAGGCCCCGAAACGGCCCCGTTTGGCTCTCGGAGACAAAAATCGCGCGTCTACTCACTTGGGATGAATCCTTACTCCCGTTCCTCCGAATGCCGCACCGTGCCTTGCCGTCTTGAAATACGGGGAGCAAATCGCGAAATAGCAGGTGAAAGGGAGTAAAACGACAAAGAAAAAGCCTCCGTCCCAACGCGGGAACGGAGGCTAGATCATCGTATTTACTCACCAACATCGCTGGCGGCTTTGCCGTGACTCTCGTACGAAACGAAACTCAGCGGCACAGTGCGGCACTCAAAAATGCAGGTCAGAACCCTATCAGCCTACTCCCACTCGATGGTCGCGGGCGGCTTGGACGTGATGTCGTAGCACACGCGGTTGGCACCGGGAACCTCGGCAACGATGCGGCCCGAGATGCGGGCCAAGACGTCGTAGGGAAGCTTGGCCCAGTCAGCGGTCATGGCGTCGCTGGACTCGACGGCGCGCAGGATGATCGGGCGCTGATAGGTGCGCTCGTCGCCCATGACGCCAACGGACTTGATGTCGGGCAGGACCGCAAAGTACTGCCAGCAGCTGTGCTCGGAGTTGCGCTCACCGGTCTGCTCAAACAGGCGCTGGTTGTAGGCGTCGAGCTCCTCGCGCACGATGGCATCGGCATTCTTGAGGATCTCGAGCTTCTCCTTGTCGACCGCACCGATGATGCGGATGGCCAGACCCGGGCCCGGGAAGGGCTGACGGAACACGATGTGGCCCGGCAGTCCGAGCGCCAGACCAAGCGCGCGAACCTCGTCCTTAAAGAAGTGATCGAGCGGCTCAATGAGGTCGAAGTGCACGCCCTCGGGGAACGGAATCAGGTTGTGGTGGCTCTTGATGGTGGCCGTCTTGCCGCCCGTCTTGCGAGCGCCGGACTCGATGATGTCGGGGTAGATGGTGCCCTGAGCCAGGTACTTGACCGGCTTGCCATCGGTCTCGAGCTGCTGCGCCACGGCGAAGAACTCTTTCCAGAACTGCGTACCGATGATGCGACGCTTCTCCTCGGGCTCAACCACGCCGGCCAAAAGCTCGGCATAACGGTCTTCGGCATGCACATGAATGAAATCGACATCGAACTGTTTGGTGAAGACCTCCTCCACCTGCTCGGGCTCACCCTTGCGCAGCAGACCGTGGTTGATGAACACGCAGGTCATCTGCTTGCCCACGGCGCGGGCGCCCAGCGCAGCCACGACGGAGGAGTCGACGCCGCCGGACAGGGCCAGAATCACGCGGTCGTCACCGACCTTCTCGCGGAACTCGGCCGTCATGGTCTCGACCAGGTTGTCCATGCTCCAGTTGGGCTCCAAGCCGCAGATCTCAAACAGGAAGTTGCTCAGCAGCTGCTGACCGTACTCGGAGTGCTTGACCTCGGGGTGGAACTGCGTGGTGAAAATCTTGCGCTCGACGCACTCCATGGCGGCAACCGGGCACACGTCGGTGCTGGCGGTAACGGTAAAGCCCTCGGGCACCTCGGAGACGGCATCGCGGTGGCTCATCCACACGGTCTGCTCCATGGGCGTGGAGTTAAAGAGCTTGGCGCCAGCCGTGCGTGTGATGGTAGCGCGGCCGTACTCGCCCACCTCGGAGTAGCCGACCTTGCCGCCGAGCGTCACGGCCGTAATCTGATGGCCGTAGCAAAAGCCCAGGACGGGAAGGCCCAGGTCAAAGATGGCGGGGTCGATGGACGGAGCGTCCTCGGCGTACACGGAGGCCGGACCGCCGGAAAGGATGAGCGCAGAGGCGTTCATCTCGCGAATCTCATCGGCCGATATGTCGCAGGGAACAATCTCGGAATACACGTTGAGGTCGCGGACGCGACGGGCAATGAGCTGACCGTACTGCGCACCAAAGTCGAGTACGAGGACCTTTGCGGAAGCCTTTTGATCCATGGTATCCCCTCTTGTTGGCGGGGAGCCGGTGCCCACCCGCGTGAATGAACGAAAATAACCTCCATAGTGTACACGTTATATGGGGTTTCTCGTCCCTCGCAGCCATCAGCGCACGGCAAACGCACGACCAGGGCCCCTATTTGACGGCAATTGAAGTGTTACCAAACGTTACGGATGATGTAATACGTTTGAACATTGGACGCCCTGTGCCACAATACTGCCGAACGACTCCGCCTCTGCGGCGGCAAATACGATAGGAATACCAGCATGAAGCGCATCCTTCTCATCGCCACGGGCGGCACCATCGCATCGACCGAGGACGGCAACGGCCTCTCCCCCGCCCTGACCGGTGAGGAGCTCGCCCAGAGCGTCCCCGAGATCTCAGGCCTCTGCGAGCTCGACGTCGTGCAGCCCATGAACATCGACAGTACCAATATGCGTCCCAGTGACTGGATGCGTATCCGCGACGTCATCGTCGAAGGCTATGCCGACCACGACGGCTTCGTGATTCTGCACGGCACCGACACCATGAGCTATACCGCGGCAGCACTTTCCTATCTGATTCAGGACAGCCCCAAGCCCATCGTACTCACCGGCTCGCAAAAGCCCATGGGCAACCCCTTTACCGACGCCAAGCTCAATCTGTACCAGAGCCTGCTCTATGCGCTCGACGAGCACTCGCACGATGTGTCGATTGTGTTTGGTGGCGTCGCCATTGCCGGCACGCGCGCCCGCAAGCAGCGCACCATGAGCTTTAACGCGTTCATTAGCGTCAACTATCCGCCCATTGCCTACATCCGCAACGACCGCATCGTGCGCAACGGGCTCCACGGCACTCATCAGGGCGAAAACCCGGTGCGTTTCTACAACAGCATCGACCCGCGCGTGTTTGTCCTTAAGCTTACGCCCGGCGTGAACCCGGGTATCCTGGACGCCCTAGCCGATAGCTACGATGCTGTAATTCTTGAGACCTTTGGCATTGGCGGTATTCCCGAGTTTGGCGAGTCCGGCGAGTCATTCCAGGAGGCGATTTTCCGCTGGGTCGATTCGGGCCGCACCGTCGTTATGACCACGCAGGTCCCCGAAGAGGGCCTCGATCTGGGCGTTTATGAGGTCGGCCGTGCTTACGCCGATCATCCGGGCATTCTGCGCGGCGACGACATGACCACCGAGACGCTTGTGGCCAAGACCATGTGGGCACTCGGCCAGTCACGCGATGCCGCCGAAATCCAGCGCCTGTTCTACAGCCAAGTCAACCACGACCGCATCCCGATGGCGTAATTCAGTTGTCGACGGGTATCCCCTATTCGATGCCCTCGAGAAGCTCTGACACCGTCATGCCGAGTGCGGGCGCGATCTTAAATAGAACCTTGAGCGTGAAATTTGCCGTCCCATCTTCGATTCGGTCGAGGTAGGGTCGGCTGATTCCTGTCGCCACACAAAAATCAACCTTGGAGATACCAAGGTCCCTGCGTGTCTCTTCGACCCGCCTGCCAAGAATCTGTTTCGCACGTTCGTCCATGCAGCCGAGTTTGAAATGGAGCCGAACATAAACGTAAACTATAGTTTACGTTTTGCCGAATACACAGGAGTTTTCTATGTCGGGTTCTTCGGTCCGCATGTACCGAGCCACGCTTCGCACAAACAGCGCACCGCCCAAGCTCGTCGTCGTTGAAGCAGAATGCCTTTCGCCCGATGAGCGCACAGCATTTGCATTGCTATCAAGTCGCGTCGTCGCCGTTCTGGTCCCTTGCCCGGAGAAAGGAGAACTTGCTATCCAATGCCAAGCGCACAGCTGCTCGCTCAATCAGGCTGCCGTAATCGCAACCAGCCAACGCGGCCTGCCGCTCCTTTTAGAAGCCGGCATAGCACTCACCCTTCGCGGCGCCGGATACGAAAACGAGGCCGCCGCCGATGTAGTCTTTCAACCACGATCGAGCGGCGGCCTCGCAGCAGCCATTGAATATGCATGCAGGCTCGTTGCCTAAAAGGACAAGCTAGAAACCAAAGCCAAAGCCCGTTCCGGTAATCGCCGAGTACATAAAGTAAACGTTGATCACGTTGAGAAATACACCCGTGATGCAACCGTTGCGCAGGTAGCGCTCGCACACGATGCGTGCCATGGCGGCGGAGTCATCGTTGTTTTTTGCCTGGCGTCCCGCCGTAAAGTACGTCGCCACGCTCAGCAGCAGATTGAGCACCGGCAACGCCAGCAACTCGTAGCTCTTGCCCCAGCGCGTCGCCTCGCCGGCAGCATTAAACTTTGTTGCCACCTCGGGACCAATGTTGGGGATAACACACGCTGCGACCACCAGCGGAATCACCGCAAGTACGAGCAGCGCAATACCCATGTAGCCAGCTTTTTTGCCATATTTAAACATATGCGTCGTCCTTACACGTTAAAGCGGAAGTGCACGACGTCGCCATCGGCCATAACATAGTCCTTGCCCTCAATACGCAGCTTGCCGGCAGCCTTGGCGCCCTGCTCGCCACCAAGCTCGATGTAGTCGTCGTAACCAATGACCTCGGCCTTAATAAAGCCGCGCTCAAAGTCGGTGTGGATGACGCCGGCGGCCTGCGGGGCGGTCGCGCCCTGACGAACCGTCCAGGCCTTGACCTCCATCTCGCCGGCCGTAAAGAACGACTGCAGGCCAAGCAGCTTATAGGCCGCCTGTGCGAGCACGTCCAGGCCGGGCTGCTCCAAGCCCAAGCTCTCCAGGTAGTCGGCGGCGTCCTCTTGATCGAGCTCGGAAAGCTCGGCCTCGATCTTGGCGCAGATGGGCAGCGGCTTAACACCATCGATGGGCGCCAGATCGTCGTTGAGCATATCCTCGTCCACGTTGGCCACATACAGGATGGGCTTCATAGTGAGCAGGAACAGGCCCTTGGCAGCGGCGCGCTCCTCGTCGGTCATCTCCATGGACGCGGCGCGCTTGCCCTCGTTGAGCCAGGCAAGCAGACGCTTGGCGACCTCGAACTTGGGCATGAGCTCCTTGTCGCGCTTGGCCTCCTTCTCGAGCTTGGGCAGCTGCTTCTCGAGCGTGCCCATGTCGGCCAGGATGAGCTCGGTCATGATGGTATCGGCGTCACCGGCGGGATCGACGAACTCGCCCGTGCGGCCCACCTCACGCATGACGTTGGGGTCCTTAAAGTAGCGCACGACCTCGCAGATGGCGTCGGTCTCGCGAATGTTGGCCAGGAACTGGTTGCCCAAGCCCTCGCCCTCGTTGGCGCCCTTCACCAGACCTGCGATGTCGACGAACTCGACCGTCGCCGGCACAATGCGACCCGGGTTGACGATGTCGGCGAGCTTTTGCAGACGGCTATCGGGCACATCGACGATACCCACGTTGGGGTCGATCGTGGCGAACGGGTAGTTGGCGGCAAGGCCGGTCTTTTTGGTAAGCGCGGTGAACAGCGTCGACTTGCCTACGTTGGGCAGGCCCACGATACCGATGGAAAGGGACACGACAGCTCCTTTTGGTACAAGCATTTCAAACTGCATAAGTATAGCGCCGCCGCAGCATCTGGGCTAACCCGGACGCCACGGCGGCACGAATGAAGCAGAGATAGGGGTCGCTGACTAGTCCGCGAGCTTCTCCACCTGGTCGAGCATCTTATCGAGCTTGGCCTTTGCCTCGGCCTTGACCTTCTGGGCTTCTTCGTGAGCCTTCGCCTTCTGGGCGGCCTTTTCCTCGGCTTCGGGATCGACGACGACCAGATTGGACGCGTCATGCTTAACTAACTTGAGCGCATGCTCGGGGCACACCTTGACGCAGGCACCGCAGCCTAGGCAATACGTGGACTCCAGTGCAAAGCGGCCGCTTCCCACCAAATCGCAGGCAAACGTGGGGCACACGTTGACGCACTCGCCACACGACGTGCACTTGTCAAAATCGCATTCCGGCGTGCTCACCTGCATGTTCTGGGCAAGCTCGGGGTGGTTTTGCAACGTCGAGAGTACCAGCTGGCGCCCGTGCGTAAGCGTACGGCGACGTTTTGCCGTCGTGGCGCCGCACATGGTATTGAGCGTGCGCTCCAGCTGGGTAATCTGATGGCGATGGGCTTTGAGCTTCTGCGTCACCGAGGCCAGTGCCGCAGTCGCCGGGTTGAGTTTAGTCACGGTTAGGCCCGTGGTGCGGGCGATCTTTTCCATGTACTCCTTGCGCTCGTACTCGCGGCGCTTATGACATTTGAGGCTCTTGGGGTCGACCTCCAGGCCCATGCCCGTACCGGCCCACTCCTCGGCGGTGGCGATGGCCTCGCCCAGAATATCCTCGCCACCGGTGTTGCGGCACTTATCGCACACGCCCAGTGGCAGGTACACGCTCACGTTGGGATAGTCCGCCAGTACCGAGAACCAGGTCTCGGCCGTAATATCGCCCACGCAGGCGACGACGACCTCGTTTTCGCGCGGCATGCGCTTAAGGGCGCGCGTGCAGGTGACGTAGGCGGTCTCGTGGCTCGTAGCAGCAGAGACGATGTCGTCATACAGGTTTTTGGGCGCCAAGCGCGGCGAGATGATCGCCTCGGTCGGACAGGCAGCGGCGCACAGGCCGCACTTGCGACAGGAGTCGAGGATCTCGATGGCGTCTTCCTCGACCTCGATAGCGTTGACCGGGCACACGTCCATGCACGCGGTGCAGCCGCTCTTTTCGTTTTTGCAGGTCAGACACGGAATGGTGTTGCCACGCGGACGCTCCTTGTAGTCGGCAGGATTCCACTGCGGCGCCGACGGATCGAGCGCATCGGTCACGCCGCCAAGCGGGTTTTTAAGAAAGTCGAAACCCTTGCTGATCTCGATAATGTCATCAAATAGATCGTGTTCCTGCGCCATGCGCGGCCCCTCCCTGAGCAGTGCAAACAAGCAAGAGATAATGATACGCTATCGGCCCGTGCCTCGGGCAAATTACACGCGGAGCACCTTTGCGGCAAATAGCCTATGGCCTATCGCCGCCCCGATTGCACAAGGTCGATCAAGCGCCAAACTATGCCTCGCGCATGAGCTCGACGAGCTTTTGCTTGGTCACCTTGGCCTGCTCGTTGGCCATATTGCGTTCGTTTCTAAAGGCCGCATCCGCAACGCTCATCAGGTCGGCATCGGAAATCTCGCCAAGGCCCAGCTCCTCGAGCGTCGTCGGCAGACCGACGCGCTGACAAAACTCGAGCACCTGTTCAAGCTCGGGCGCACGCTCCAGACGAAGCTGGACCACCAGACCAAACGCCACGGCCTCGCCGTGCATGGCCTTGCACTCGGGCAGAATCGTCAGACCGTTGGCGATGGCATGCGCCAACGCCAAGCCACCGCTCTCAAAGCCAACGCCCGAAAGCAGGATGTTGCACTCGATCAGGCGCTCAACCGCCGGCGATGTACGCCCCTTTTTGAGATCGCGCTTGGCAGCGACGCCGCATTCCATAAGCGTATCGTAGCAGGCACGTGCCGCGACCAGTGCCAAGTGCCCCGGCGCGCCACCGTGCTCGTTCGCGCCGTGCGCCGCGGCGCACGAACGCGCCTCAAAGTACGTTGCCAGCGCGTCGCCCATACCGGCGACCGTCATGCGCAGCGGGGCCGCCGCGACCACGTTGGTATCGACCACGACCAGGTCCGGATTCTTCTCGAGCATCAGATAGCGATCGAACGACCCATCCTCGTGATACAGCACCGAAATCGCGCTGCACGGACCGTCCATCGAAGCCGCCGTGGGGCATACACACAACGGCAGCTCAGCATAAAACGCAACGGCCTTTGCGATATCGAGCATCTTGCCGCCGCCAATGCCCACCACCATGTCGCAATACTCGGCCTGGGCTTCCTTGGCCATTTCGACAACGGCATCTTCCGTACACGGACCGTTGTAAATCTTAAAGAACGGCTCGCTTAGATCTTCATCCAGAAATCCATCGACGATTTGCCTGCACAGCCGATCCTCGGTGCCCTGGTCAAACAAGACATAGGCAGCGCAGCCCAACCATGACAAATACCTGCCCTGACGCGAAAGTTCGCCCGGCCCCTGAACATACCGGCCGGGACCGCCGTAAACCATAGGAAGCGCCATACGAGAATCCGCCCTTCATCAAACAACGATTGGTGCAAAGTAACCTGACCCCTTTGCACCAACTTGGTGCGATGGGGTCAGGTTAGTTTGCACCATAGCAAAAAGGGGCAAAGCCGTCTGCTGGCTTTGCCCCTTCCTTAGCTTGATTTACTCATCCATGAGATAGTAGTGTCCCAGCGCGTCGGCACCCAGGATGGCGTTTGCGACCATCTCGGGCGTCACCTCAAATGGCATATTGCACATGGTGTCATCGGGCGCGCAGGCGGCCTCGGCAACAATCATGGCCTGCTCGCGCGTAAGCTCGGCAACGCCAAGTTCCTTCATCGTGACCGGCAGGCCCAGCTCAATGCAGAAGCCCAAGACTTCCTCGAGTTTCTCAGTCGGAGCATCCTCGAGTACCAGCTGAACGATGGTGCCAAAGGCGACCTTCTCGCCGTGATACATGCCGTGGCACTCGGGCAGCATCGTCAGGCCATTGTGGATGGCATGAGCAGCAGCAAGGCCCGAGCTCTCAAAGCCAATGCCCGAAAGCAGCGTGTTGGCCTCGATGATATGCTCGACGGCAGGCGTGAGCGCACCCTTCTCCAGCGCGACCTTGGCCTTGACGCCATCGGCCATAAGCGTCTCGTAGCAGAGCTTGGCGAGCGCCAGGCCGGCCATGCCGCCCTTACCGCCGGCGCAAGTGCCACCGTCGGCATCATGCGTCGCCTGGGCCTCAAAGTAGGTTGCGAGCGCATCGCCCATACCGGAAACCGTCAGGCGCACCGGGCTCGCCGCGATAACCGTCGTATCCATCAGGACAATGTTGGGGTTTGCCTTAAGGAACAGGTACTTATCGAACTGGCCATCGTCGGTGTAGAGCACCGAAAGCGCCGAACACGGGGCATCGGTCGAGGCGATGGTGGGGCAAATGATAACCGGGGACTCCAGGTAATAGGCGACGGCCTTCGCGGTGTCGAGGATCTTGCCGCCACCGATGCCGACGATGATGTCGCAACCGTTGTCGCGAGCGAGCGCAACCAGGCGATCGACCTCGCCCTTGGAGCACTCACCGTTAAAGTCCTCAAATAGCAGCTCGGCCTTAGCCTCGGCAAAGCCGCCCTCGATCTTGGCACCGACGCGCTTCTTGCCCGAAGGCGTCACGATGACGAGGGCCTTAGCGCCAAGCGGCTCAACATAGGAGCCGAGCTTGGCCAGCTCGTCCGGGCCCTGGATGTACTTGCTGGGGCTATTGAAAATTGCAGCCATAACTATCCCATTCTCTAAAAGAAAAAGAAAGGGGCTCCGTACGGATACGTGCGGAGCCCCTCGTTACGATAACAAG
Source organism: Coriobacteriaceae bacterium (assembly GCA_902364645.1). GTDB lineage: Bacteria > Actinomycetota > Coriobacteriia > Coriobacteriales > Coriobacteriaceae > Collinsella. Next base: position 19,194 of record CABJEP010000016.1, read on the forward strand.
AGTCGATTAGAAATCGATGTCGGTGTCGTAGTAGCAGGCCTTGAGGATCTTCTCGAAGTCGGCAGCCTTGGTCTCACGCGGGTTCTCGGGCGTGCAGGCGTCGGTCTCGGCGTTCGCAGCGATCTCGGGCAGCTTGGCGAGGAACTCCTCCTCGGAAACCATCTGCGGGTTCTCGGCGTCGACCTTCACGCCACCATTCGCGTAATCCTTGATGGACTGCGGAATGTTGAGCTGGTCATTGAGGTCGCGAATCTTCTGGACGAGCGCAGCGATGAGCTCCTCGTTGGTCTCGCCGGGAAGGTGCAGGATCTCCTTGGCCACGTAAGCGTAACGCTCAGCAGCACGCGGGTCCTTAGAGTTCCACTGGATAACCTTGCCCAGGTACATGGCGTTAGCGGCACCGTGGATGATGTGGCCGTTCTCGAAGGCAGCACCGGTCTTGTGAGCCATGGAGTGAACGATGCCGAGCAGGCCCGAGGAGAAGGCGATACCGGCGATGCACTGGGCCTCGTGCATGTGCTGACGGGCCTCATGGTCGCCAGCATAGGACTTGGGCAGCCACTCGACGATCTCGCGGATGCCGTGCAGGGCGTTGGCGTCGGTGAACATAGAGGCGCAGGTGGAAACGTAGGCCTCCATGCAGTGGGTCAGAGCATCCATGCCGGTGTGAGCGCAAAGCTTAGCAGGCATGGTGTAGGTGAGCTCGGGGTCGACGATGGCGACATCAGGGGTGATGTTGAAGTCGGCCAGCGGGTACTTGATGCCCTTGGCGTAGTCGGTAATGACGGAGAACGCGGTGACCTCGGTAGCGGTACCGGAGGTAGAGGAGATGGCGCAGAAATGAGCCTTCTGACGCAGCTCGGGGAAGCTGAACGGCTGGATGATGTTGTCGAAGGACTCCTCGGGATACTCGTAGAAGACCCACATGGCCTTAGCGGCATCGATGGGCGAGCCGCCGCCGATGGCGATAATCCAGTCGGGCTCGAACTCGCGCATGGCCTCGGCGCCCTTCATGACCGTCTCGATGGACGGATCGGACTCGACGCCCTCGAACAGCTTGACCTCGAAACCGCCTTCCTTAAGGTCGGCCTCGACGTCCTGCAGGAACCCGCCGCGGCGCATAGAGCTGCCGCCAGAAACGATGATGGCCTTCTTGCCCTTGAGGTTCTTCACCTCATGACGAGCGCCCTCACCAAAGTACAGATCGCGAGGATTGGTAAAACGTCCCATACTGTGCCTCCTAAACAAGCCCCTCTTAGACTTGCGTATATAACGGAGCACCCGATTGGCTCCGTTAGGACCATTTTGCGCGTTGCCGGCGATGACAATGCACGATGTCTAAACGTCTCAACGCTCAGACAAACACTATTTTACCGTTCTGGTTGGTCAGTTATTCACCTAAAGCCGACAATGATGAAACGTTTTTTCTATCCCTGAAGACCCCTGTGGGGCATTCATACTCCCAAGCTGGGCAAACGTTTTATCAAGGTTGACCACATATCCCGGGCAGGACTGTGCCCCTCCAAAATGTGCCCCGTTCGCCGCCAAAAATCGACCGTTTGCGGCACCGTGATACCACTCGGTCGTCCAAGGTGCCGACATTTGTGCGACATCCGTCTTCGTGGTGCAAAGGTGCATGTCCAAGTGCGGCACCCCCGATGTGGCTCATGCGGGTAAACTAGAACTTTATATAGAGACATTTGAACCCTAACCGCAGCAAAGGAGGCCCCATGGCATTCGATCCCATACAAGAGGATTGCCATCGCCTCGTTCTTGAGGCCTTGCGCCGCGACAATATTCCACTCACCGACGGCCCCGCCGTAGAGCGTCTGATGGAACAATTCACCCGTAACCCCGCGCCGCTCATCGTGCACGACCGCGACCGAGCTGGGCATCTGATCGCCAAGGTCGTCGAGGCCGTCGATTACCGCATCCCCTTTATCCCCGACGACGTCCAAGCAGAGCAAGAAGAAGCCGCGGCCGAGAACATGCTCCGCGAGGCAGCCGCACTCGATCCGGCCAACTGGGATGCCCAGCGCATGCTGACGGCGCTCACCGCCGAATCCAACGAGGAATACGTGCAGTATCTGGTGTCCAAGTGCGACGAGGTGGAGCACGATCTGGCGCTCAAGATCGCCTCGGCGCAGGACCCCTACGAGCGCGAGGCCGCAGGCGACCTTACGTGCCGCCCCTATCTGCGCTGGCTTGCCGCCTTGGCATCGCGCGCCCTCATTAGCGGCCGCTATCGCATGTCGCTCGAAGCCGCAAACCGCAGCCTCGACTTTGCCCCCAACGATCCGGCCGGCGTCCGCCACACCGCGATGCTCGCCATGGCAAAGCTCGAATACCCCGCCGAGGAGCTCAAAAGATTTCGCTCCGCCCACTCCGTACCCTATCTCGCGAATACCCCGCTGCGCCGCCGCCCCAAAGATGCGGAGCGCGACTTGGACCCGTGGACGCTCATCGCACTGATGAGCGCAGCCTGGCGCGAGCTGGACTACGAGGGCGCCGAGCACTACCTGCGTATCCTTGCGCGCTCGTGTCCGCACGCGGCCGAGGCGCTCTACTTCCAAACCGAGTTTCCCGATGGCGTCTATGCCCGCGTCAACGTGGGTGCAGGCTCCACCGACGAGCTCGTCCTTGCACTGTCCGAGGCGACGCCGGTACTGCAGGAGGGCCTGGGCGCTCCCGACAACGCCAGCTTTGCCGCCTGGGTCGCCACCAACGACATCGTGCGTTCCCAGATCGACGAGCGCATCCTGCGCGCAGCCGAGCAGGGGCTTCCATTTAAGGGAGGAGACCTCTAATGGATCCGAGCGTCTACATCCCCGCCTACCTGGAGCGCACCTATCTGGCGTCGCACCCCGAGCTCACCGATGCAGCACGCGAGCTTGTCCATAACGACATGAGCGCGAATCCCCAAAAGTATGCGCAGTCCGAGCATGCCCAGGCGCTGCTGTCCTATGCCGGTGTTCATCGCCACCTGCTCGACGAGCTCCATCGCATCGAGGACATGGGCAGCGACGAGGAGTTCGAGCAGACGCGCAATCGCCTGTTCGACGACATGCGCGATGAGCTGCTCAAGATTGTCCGCGTCGATGCACTGGCCGTCGACGCGCAGCTGCTCGCCATCATCCTGGCCGACACGCCCGTTGACGCCTGCCTGGGCGACCTGATGAAGCTCGAGGTGACCACGGCCGATTACCTGCGGCAAAGCGTGCCCGGGTTCGATATGGAGGCCCCACACTACTGGGCCAACAAGGTTTTGACGGACGGCGTGACAGCGGCAGATCTCACCGTGAACGAGCCGGCTCTTATCGGGTGGCTCCACACGCTCGAGGCTATCTCGCAGCTGTGCATGGCGAGCGCTCGCTACCGTGCTGCCGCCGACTACGCCCGCCGCGTCCTTAAGGCAGAAGGCTATCCCACCCGAGCCGCAGGCACCGTGCTGCTCGCCCTCGCTCGCTTGGAAGATCAGGACGGCTTTTTTGCCCTAGCCCACCAGCTCGAGGAACAGATGGGGGCAGACGCACTCGAAAACTCTCCTTGGTACCTGCTCGCCCGCACGATTCTGCTGTTCAAAACAAACAAGATGCGTCCAGCGGTGCGTGCACTACGTGAGTTCGCCAACCGCTGCGAGGGCGGCGCGTTCTTCTTGCTGAATCCCATGTACCAGACACCGTACCTTCCCTGCCGGCCCGAGCCACGCGATCCCTGGGATCTTTCGCACCAGGCCGTTTGGGAAGCGGACGGCATTATCTCGGACACTCCCGACTTTGCCCCCTGGGCCAATGCCTGCGAAGACGTGTCGCAGCTTGCCCAGGAATTTGCGCGCCGCTATGGATTTTAGTGACGCACTCGACCCGACCATGTCGTTTACGTTAGGAACGGTTTCATGAACCTCCGCTCATCTCTTGCCTGCACCTCGAGCGATATCGCTCGCTGGGGACTGCGCTCCGTCCTCAAGCGCCAGGGTGGCGTACTCCCCGGCCGCATCGCCATGAAGATCGACCCCGAGCTGCTAAGCGACCTCGCGAGCCTGGTCGATCGCAGCGTGGTGATCACCGGCACCAACGGTAAGACCACCACCTCCAACCTCATCGCCGACGCCGTTGCTGCCAGCGGTGCTACCGTGGTGTGCAACCGTGCCGGCAACAATATGGAGCCTGGTGTGGTGGGTGCCCTGCTCGAGGCCCGCGGCGGCCTTAAGCACACTGACAGCGGCAAGCGCGTGGGTGTTTTTGAATGCGATGAGCTCTACACCGTGCGCGTCCTGCCCAAGCTCAAGCCGACGTACTTCGTGCTGCTCAACCTGTTCCGTGACCAGCTAGATCGCTATGGCGAGATCGATCACACCCAGGAGGTCATCGCCCACGCGTTGGAGCTTTCGCCGGCAACGACGCTCATCTACAACGCCGACGACCCGCTGTGCGCCTCGATTGCCGCGCGCGTTCCCAACGCGAGTATTGCCTTTGGCATCGATGGCGCCACGGGCACCGAGTCCGACCGCATTAGCGACTCGCGCTTTTGCTCGCAGTGCAACGCCCCGTTGGAGTACGACTACGTACAGTATGGTCAACTCGGCGCCTACCATTGCCCCTCGTGCGGCTGGGCCCGCCCTGCGCTTGTCCGTCGCGTGACGGGCGTGGAACTCGGCTGCGACGGCTACGGCTTTGACCTTGTCTTTGGACCCGATACCGACGCACCCGCAACGCACATCGCCACGCGCTACAACGGTCTGTACATGGTCTATAACGTTGCCGCCGCCTTCTTTGCCACACACGAGTTGGGCGTGAACACGGCGCTTCTACAGCCTACGCTCGATGCCTATGTGCCTGCCGGCGGTCGTATGGGGCGCTGGGATATCGCCGGCCGCACCGTCAAGGCCAACCTGGCCAAGAATCCCGTAGGCTTCGATCGACAAATCCAGTCCATCAAGACGGCAGGCGGCAGACTCTGCGCTTTCTTCCTCAATGACAACGACGCCGACGGCCACGATGTCTCATGGATCTACGACGTCGACTTCGAGCGCATCGCCGATACCCCAGGGCTTGTCGCCTTTGTCGGAGGTACGCGCGCGCACGATATGCAGGTACGCCTGAAGTACGCCGGCATCGACGCCGCCATCATCTCGGATATCGAGCAGGCGATCGGCGCCGTGGCAGACGAGGCCGCCAATGACACCTTCTACGCCGTCGCCAACTACACGGCCTTCCCGCCGCTGGTCAAGGAGCTCGACGGACTGAAGGGCGCCACTTCCGACGCTGTTGCCGGGCGCGCCGTAGCCCGTGCCGACGGCAGCGCTCTTCCTGTCGGCATCGCACCAGTCGAGCTTTCGCGCCCGCTGCGCATCGTCTACCTGTATCCCGATGCCCTTAACCTCTACGGCGACGGCGGCAATGTTATCGCGCTCGAGCGCCGTTGCGCCTGGCGTGGCATTCCCGCGCGTGTAGACGAGGTCCGTATGGGCGAGGTGCTCGACCTGACGGACGCCGACATCGTCATGATGGGCGGCGGCTCCGACCGCGACCAGCTAGCCGTGGCACACGAACTGCTCGCCCAAAAAGACAAGGTCGCGGCCTATGTTGAGGATGGCGGCTCGCTGCTTGCCATCTGTGGCAGCTATCAGCTGCTCGGCCGTTCGTACTATATGGGCGAGGATCGCATCGAGGGTCTGGGGGTCATTGCCGCCGAAACCGTACGCGGCTCCGACCGCCTGATCGGCAACGTAGCCGTCGAAACCAATCTGGCACCCGAGCCCTTTGTGGGATTCGAGAACCACGGCGGCCGCACCCTGCTCGATACAGCGGCCACGCCGCTCGGAACATCCGTCGTCACGGGCACCGGCAACAACGGCGACGATGGCTTTGAGGGCCTCATCTACAAGGGAGTCATCGGCACGTACTTACACGGGCCGGCACTGCCCAAGAACCCCGAACTCGCCGACTGGCTGATCGCGCACGCCCTCGAGCGCCGCGGCGATGCGCAGGCCACAGCCCTGCTGCCGCTCAAACCCCTCGACGACACCTACGAGTACGCCGCCCACGACGCCGCCATGAAGCTCCTCCCCTAACGCCCCAACCACCAAAAAGGGGACAGGCACCTTTGTGGTGGTTTTTCAGTTTGCCAACGATATGTGAACGGCTAAAAAAGTCTGCTATACTCTTTCCCGCTGTCCCCATCGTCTAGCGGCCAAGGACGCCACCCTTTCAAGGTGGATATCGCGGGTTCGAATCCCGCTGGGGGCACCACTGAATCTGAGAAGCCCGTTGCCCTCGCGGCGGCGGGCTTTTTGCTACCCATGCGCCGGGATTCGAACCCCGAAGGCATAAAATCACACTGTCATCCAAGGGCCCGTGGACAAAAAATAGCAAATATGAGTACTGTTACCAATTTAGTAACAGCGATTTCATGCCATCAGAAGGCGATTTGGACACAAGGCGTCCTACGGCGGAGGAATTGCAGGCGTTTATCAGCTAAGTACTTGGACATATGTTGCGTAACACTGCATATTTTGCAAAAAGATAATGCTACAGGGCTTGTGACAGTACTCATATTTGACGTTTTTTGCCCACGGCCCCTTATTGCGTGGGCGAATCAGTTGCAAAGCGGGATCCAAAGCGTCCTTCGCAAACAAAAAGCCGGGGCCCACGCGATGCGGACCCCGGCTCAATACCGTGACGATATGTCGGTTACGTTCTACACGTAGAACAGAATGTCGTCGTAGGTCGGGACCGGCCAGTAGTCGGCGGCCACGATCTCCTCCATGGCGTCCACGGCAGCACGCAGCGTATCCATAGCGGGAACGACCTCGTGCGCGTACACGTTGGCCTGCTCCTGGCCATCGAGAGCCTCGGCCTTCTGATGCACGGCGTCGAGCGCCTTGATGGAGTCGTTGATGGCGGTGATACCGTTGCAGAGCTTGTTGAGCGTGTTCTGCTCGCACTGCATGGCAGCCTCAGCACCGGCGGCACGAATAGTCTCAAGGCCCTTAGCGACCTTGGTGGCATAGGCGGTAATGACCGGGCGATAGGTACGACGCGCCTCGCGAACCATCGTGGTGGCCTCGATGTTCATGAGCTTGTTGTACTTCTCGAGCTTGCAGTCATAGCGGCACTGGGCCTCGGCCTTGGTCAGGACGCCCGTCTCCTCAAAGAGCGCAATGGCCTTATCGGAAACAAAGGCGGGAAGAGCGTCGGCCGTGGTCTTGTTGTTGGCAAGGCCGCGCTTCTCGGCCTCGATGGGCCACTCGTCGGAGTAACCGTCGCCGGAGAACAGGATGCGCTGGTGATCGGTCAGCACCTTCTTGCAGTACTCGAGCGCGGCGTCCTGGAACTTATCCTCGGGCGTACCCTCGAGTGCGTCGGCGAAGGACTTGAGCGACTTGGCCACGGCGGCATCGAGCACCAGGTTGGAGTCGGAGACGTTCTGCTCGGAGCCGCAGGCACGGAACTCGAACTTGTTGCCGGTGAAGGCGAACGGGGAGGTGCGGTTGCGGTCGGTGTTGTCCTGCATCAGTTTGGGCAGGGTATCGGCGCCCAAGTCGAGCACGCCGCGCGTGGCATGGACGGAAGCCTTGCCATCGATGATCTTCTCGACAACCTCAGTGAGCTGGTCGCCCAGGAAGATGGACATAATCGCCGGAGGAGCCTCGTTGGCGCCCAGACGATGATCGTTGCCCGCCGAGGCAACGGAGGCACGCAGGAGCTCCTGGTAGTTATCGACGGCCTCGATCACCGCGGTGAGGAAGACGATGAACTGCAGGTTGTCGAGCGGGGTGTCGCCCGGGTCGAGCAGGTTCTCGGACTCGGTGCCAAGCGACCAGTTATTGTGCTTGCCCGAACCGTTGATGCCCTCGAAGGGCTTCTCGTGCAGCAGGCAGACCAAGTCGTGGCGGGAGGCGATGAGCTTCATCTTCTCCATCATGACCAGATTCTGGTCGATGGCCTCGTTGACCTCGCCGTAGACAGGGGCGAGCTCATGCTGGCAGGGAGCGACCTCGTTGTGCTTGGTCTTGGCAGGAATGCCAAGCGCCCACAGTTCATCGTCCAGGTCCTTCATATAGGACGAGACGGTGGGGCGGATAGCGCCAAAGTAGTGCTCCTCGAGCTCCTGGCCCTTGCAGGGAGCAGCGCCAAAGAGGGTGCGACCGGTGATGACCAGGTCCCTGCGCTTGCGGTAAGCGTCCTTCTTGATCAGGAAGTACTCCTGCTCATCGCCCACGGAAGGAACGACCTTCTTGGGGGTCTTACCAAACAGCGCCAAAACGCGCTTGGACTCACGCGAGAGCGCGGTCATGGAACGCAGCAGCGGGGTCTTCTTGTCCAGGGCCTCGCCCGTGTAGGAGCAGAAAGCTGTGGGGATGCACAGGACATCGTCCTTGATAAAGGCGGGGCTGGTGGGATCCCAAGCGGTGTAGCCACGGGCCTCGAAGGTGGCACGCAGGCCGCCGTTGGGGAAGCTGGAGGCGTCCGGCTCGCCCTGGATGAGGTTCTTGCCCGTAAACTTGGTAATGGCGGTGCCGTCGTGGTTGGGCTCGAGGAAGCTATCGTGCTTCTCGGAAGTAATGCCCGAAAGCGGCTGGAACCAGTGCGCGTAGTGCGTAGCACCCTTGGAGATGGCCCAAACCTTCATGGCGTGAGCGACGGCGTTGGCCACATCCAGGTCGAGCGGCTCACCCTCCTCGAGGGTTGCGGCAAGGCGCTTCCAAATGTCCTTGGGGAGGTAGTCCTTCATGACTTCCTCAGAGAACACCATGGTCCCGAAGCGGTCAGTAAGATCGGCCATACGGAACTCCCTTCGTATCGGCACCGCGTGAGAAGCGGTGTTGATTACTAACGAACGAGTCATAGCTTAGGCTCGCCGTGTTTCCGCGACATTACCGTTGTGTTGCTGTCGCGAAACCAATCAATGAGGTTACCGCATCGCGGCAGTATTGCCACCCTTAACAGCCAATGAACTGTATAAATTGCAGACCTCCCCGCATGGTTTAAGGGTAGTCAATTTAGGACGGGGCTAAATTGACTGGTATTTCGCATCAGATACCAGTCTTTATAACCCCGCACCCAATGAGCTGCGTTGTTATAGGGAATGCCGATAGCAAGGCATCTTTGATTGGTATCCCTAAATAGCGAGTAAAACTCCACCGTGACACAGTGGTGCTGTAGAATCCTTACAATACATCGCACTAAATATCTAAAGGAGCACGATATGCGCGTCGACGAGGTTTTTAAGCAGGCAGCATCCCAGGGCACTGCACCCGTTTCGTTTGAGATGTTCCCGCCCAAGGGCGAGCTTACCCTCGACACGGCTCGCGAAGTGGCAGGCAATCTGTGCAAGCTTTCGCCGAGCTTTGTCTCGGTCACCTGCTCGGCTGGCGGCTCGGGCAACGGCGCCACCACCGCCCCCATCGCGCATATGATTACGAGCGAATTCGATACGCCCTCGGTGGCGCACCTCACCTGTGTGGGCCGTACCCACGCCGATATCGCCGCCAAGATCGATGAGTACCGCACCGCCGGCGTGGAAAACATCCTGGCCCTGCGTGGCGATCTCCCTGCCGGCGCGACCGAGGACGACAAGCCCGCCTCCGACTACGCCTACGCCCGCGACCTCATCCCCGAGCTCGTCGACGCCGGCTTTTGCGTGGGTGCCGCAGCCTACCCCGAGGGCCACATTGCCTGCGAGGATCTCAACCTCTCGGTCGAACACCTCAAGCAAAAACAGGACGCCGGCGCGAGCTTCTTTGTGACGCAGCTCTTCTTTGATAACGAGTGCTTCTATCGTTTTCGCGAGCTTGCCGACAAGGCCGGCATCACCGTGCCCATTACCGCAGGTATCATGCCGTTTATGGGCAAGTCGCAGATCAGCCGCATGGTCTTTATGTGCGGCGCGTCACTGCCCTCCCCCGTCATCAAGATTCTCGCCAAGTACGAGAACGACCCCGAGAGCCTGCAGGCAGCCGGTGTAGATTATGCCGCCCGTCAGCTTTGCGACCTTAAGGAGCACGGTGCCGCCGGTCTGCACCTGTACACTATGAACCGTCCTGCAATCGCCGCGACCATTATGGAGCGCTTGGGGTAATGGAAAAACCGCACATCGATACAACCGCTGTCGAAGTGCCGGCCGACCTTGCGTCGCCGGCGCTTTATCGTATCGATGATGCCCACCATCCCCGCGTCGATCGTGCCGAGATGCTGCGCTATCTGGGCTACGGCGGTCAGCAGATTGAGCCCGAGCTGTCGCAGCGTATTGAGCTTGTCGTTGAGCGTCTGGAACTGGACATTGAGCCCCGTGGCGTGCGCCGCGCATTTGCCATCGATGCCATGGGCGTGGACGAGCAGGGAGAGCCTTGCATTCGCTTGGTCGGCACCAACGTTGAGCTGCGCGGTCGCGACATCTATCGACATCTCAAAGACGCCCGCTTTGCCGCGCTCATGGCATGCACACTCGGCATGGACGCCGAGCGTCGTCTGCGCACCACGGGAGCCCAGCAGCCCCTGGAGGGAGCCGTGCTCGACGCCGCATGCTCTGCCTATGTAGAAGCCGCCGTCGAGCAGATGGACCAGCAGGTCAAGGCTGCGGCCGCCGCACACGGACTCGCCGGTAACTGGCGCTTCAGTCCCGGCTATGGCGACTGCCCGCTTACGGCCCAGCGCTCAATCGTGAATGCGCTCAACGCCACGCGGCTCATCGGGCTTACCGTCACGCCGACCAGCCTGCTCATGCCCACCAAGAGCGTGACCGCGGTGATTGGTCTGTTTGACGGCGAAGTCCACGACGCCCAGAGCCGCCCCACCTGCAATATCTGCCGCATGCGTGAGCACTGCCGCTTCCGCGCCGCCCACACCACCTGCTATTCCAGCCATTAGGAGCCATCGATGTTTACTCCGCTTATCACTCATGATCTGGACGGTGCCGCGCTGGCGGCGCCTGTTGATGCTGCGCGCCGCAACGGGGCTGCATACAAGACGCGCACGATCGACGACCTTCGCATTAAGGACGATCGTCTGCGCGCCGCCATCAAGGGCACCGGGCACCTGCTGTTTGACGGCGGCATGGGCACCATGTTGCAGGCCGCTGGCATGAAGGCGGGCGCCCTGCCCGAGCTGCTCAACTTTGAGGAGCCCCAGGTCATTACCGACATTCAGCGACAGTACGTCGAGGCCGGCTGCGACGTGATCACCGCCAACACCTTTGGTGCCAACGCCCACAAGCTCGACGGTACCGCCACCGTGGCAGATGTCTTTGCCGCCGCTGTCGCCTGCGCCCGCGCAGCCGGTGCCCACTACGTCGCCGGCGATATCGGCCCCATCGGCGCGCTGCTGCGCCCCCTGGGTACCCTGAGCTTCGACGAGGCCTACGACCTCTTTGCCGAGGAAGTGCGCGCCGGCGTCGCCGCGGGTGTGGACCTCTTTATTATCGAGACCATGACCGACCTTGCCGAGATCAAGGCGGCCGTCCTCGCCTGCCGCGAGAACTCCGACCTGTCCGTCTTTGCCACCATGACCTTTGAGGAAGACGGTCGCACGTTCCTGGGCACGAGTCCCGAGGTGGCCGCCATCACGCTCGACGCCATCGGCGCCGACGTTTTGGGCATCAACTGCAGCCAGGGACCGGCCGAGCTCCGAGGGCTCGCCGCACGTATGCTCACCGTTACGGACAAACCCGTTATGGTGCAGGCCAATGCGGGACTGCCCCACGTGGACGACGACGGTAATACCGTCTTTGACATCCAGGCCCCCGAATACGCCAAAGCCGTCGCCGGCATGATTGAGGACGGCGTGAGCGTCGTGGGCGGCTGCTGCGGCACCACGCCGGCGCACATGGCCGCCTTGCGCACGCTTATCGATAACCACACGCCCAGTCCGCGCCACCGCAAGCCCAGCATGTCGGTCACAAGTGCCCAGACTGTGGTGGACCTTCCCTGCGACGGCCACAAGATTGCCGTCATCGGCGAGCGCATCAATCCCACCGGCAAAAAGCGCCTGCAGCAGGCCCTGCGCGACGGCGACCTGGACTACGTCGTGAGCCAGGGCATCAGCCAGCAAGAACAGGGCGCCGACATCCTGGACGTCAACGTGGGCCTGCCCGAGATCGACGAGGTCAAGGTCATCCAGCAAGCGACCGAGCAGCTCCAAGGCTCCACGCTGCTGCCGCTGCAGATCGACTCCACCGACCCCGCCGCCGTCGAGGCCGCCGTACGCCGCTACGCCGGCAAGCCCATCATCAACTCGGTCAATGGCAAGCAGCAGATCATGGATGAGATCTTTCCGCTGGTCGCCCACTATGGAACCAACGTCGTCGGCCTTACGCTCGACGAAGGCGGCATCCCCGATACCGCCGAGGCCCGCTTTGCCATCGCCGAACGCATCGTGGCCGAGGCCGCCCGCTACGGCATCGGCCCGGACCATATCCTCATCGACTGCCTGGTCATGACCGCCTCGACCAATCAACGCCAGGCCGAGCAGATCCTACGCGCCATGTCCCTGTGCAAGGAGCGTCTGGGCGTCAAATGCGCGCTCGGCGTGTCGAACATCAGCTTTGGCCTGCCTGCCCGCCCGCTGCTGGGCTCGGTCTTTTTGGCCGCCGCTTTTGGCGCGGGCCTGGACGCCCCCATCATGAACCCGGGCTCCAAGCGCTTTATGGATACCGTCTACAGCTATCGCGTCCTGAGCGTTGAGGACGAGGGCTCGACCGGATACATCGAGCGCTATGCCGGTTGGACCGATCCGTATAAGATCGCCGCCAACCCGGCAGCAGCTCAGGCCGCATCGAGTGATGCCGCGCCCGCTGCTGGCACCGCCGGCACCGACGGCAACGACGACCCGATTCGTCGCATGGTCGTCTCGGGCCGCAAAGGCGAGATCGCTGCCGAGACCGAGCGTCTGCTGGCAGACCACGACGCCATGGACCTCATCAACAATCACTTTATCCCCGCCCTCGACGAAGTTGGCGTCCTCTTTGACCAGGGCAAGTTCTTCTTGCCGCAGCTTATGGCCTCGGCCGAAGCCGCGCGTGTGGGCTTCGACACCATCAAGCGCCTGATGCCCGCCGGCGAGATTGCCGACAAGGGCAAGATCTGCGTGGCCACCGTTAAGGGCGATATCCACGACATCGGTAAGAACATCGTCAAGATGCTGCTCGACAACTACGGCTACACCGTCTTTGATCTGGGTCGCGACGTCGATCCGCAGGAGGTGCTCAAGACCGTCAAGGAGCGTGACATTAAGCTCGTCGGCCTCTCGGCGCTTATGACTACCACGGTCGTCGCCATGGAAGAGACCATCAAGCTGCTTCATGCCGAGGTGCCGGGCGTCAAGATCATCGTGGGCGGCGCCGTGCTCACCCCCGAATACGCCAAGCAGATCGGCGCGGACTACTACGCCAAGGATGCCGCCGAAAGCGCGCGCATCGCCGAAGAGGTCTTTGGGCAGTAACACAACGGAAACAACCGAGCACCAAAACGTGCCGCATGCGCCACTTGGCACGTGCGGCACGTTAGAATAGATAAGATTATGCTCGTTTTGGCAGATAGGAGCGCAAGGATGGCGATCACGCCCGCAGAAATCGCGGAAACCCGCGGCATGGTTGAGGAGCAGAACCTCGACATCAGGACCATCACCATGGGTGTTTCGCTCATGGGTTGCGGCGACGAGAACCTCGACCGCATGTGCACGAAGATCTACGACCACGTGACGCACACGGCTGAGCATCTGGTCGAGACCGCCGAGAACCTCGAGCGCGAGTACGGTATCCCCATCGTCAACAAGCGCGTTTCCGTCACCCCGGTGGCGCAGATCGCCGCGTGCTGCAAGGATGAGGACCTCACCCCCATCGCGCACGCCCTCGACCGCGCGGCCGAGACACTCGGCATCGATTACCTGGGCGGCTTCTCCGCACTCGTCCAGAAGGGCATCGGCGACGCCGATCGCCGCGTTATCCAGTCCATCCCCCAGGCACTCGCCACCACGAGCCGCGTCTGCTCCAGCGTCAACGTCGCCAGCCTGCGCGCCGGTATCAACATGGATGCCGTGCTCATGGCCGCCCAGACCATCATCGATGCCGCTAAACTCACGGCCGACCAGGATTCCGTCGGCGCTTCCAAGTTTGTCTGCTTTGCCAACATGGTCGAGGACTCCCCGTTTATGGCGGGCGCCGTCCACGGCGGTGGCGAGGCCGACGCCGTCATCAACGTAGGCGTCTCGGGTCCCGGCGTTATGGCCGCAGCCCTGGAGACGCTGCCCGATTCCGCCTCGATGATGGAAGTCGCCGAAAAGATTAAGCAGACCGCCTTTAAGATCACCCGTGCCGGCGAGCTCATGAGCCGCGAGGCCGCCCATCGTCTGGGTGTCGAGAAGGGCATTGTCGACCTGTCGCTGGCTCCCACGCCTGCCATCGGCGACTCCGTCGCGCGCATCCTCGAGATCATCGGCGTGGGCACCTGCGGTGGCCCGGGCACGACCTGCGCGCTCGCCATGCTCAACGATGCCGTCAAGAAGGGCGGCGTCATGGCCAGCTCCAGCGTGGGCGGTCTTTCCGGCGCCTTTATCCCCGTGTCCGAGGACGCCGGCATGATCGCCGCCGTCGAAGCCGGTGCGCTTTCGCTCGAGAAGCTCGAGGCCATGACCTGCGTGTGCTCCGTTGGCCTGGACATGATCGCCATCCCCGGCGACACCCCGGTCGAGACCATCGCCGGCATCATCGCCGACGAGATGGCCATCGGCGTCATCAACAACAAGACCACGGCCGTCCGCGTGATTCCTGCCATCGGCAAGGGCGTGGGCGACTGCGTCGAGTACGGCGGCCTGTTTGGCCGTGCACCCATCATGCCGGTGAACCCCAACGCCGGCACTGTGCTTGCCCACCGCGGTGGACGCTTCCCGGCACCACTGAACTCGCTGAAGAACTAGCTGAGGGGTTCGGGCGAGGAGCCCCGGGGAGGGCAAATATATAAGGTCGCCTGCTCGGACAGTCCTGGCTCGCACGGAGAGCACATTAAGTGCTCTCCGGCTCGTGCGGAACTCGCGATCGACCTTATATATTTGCCCTCCCCGGGGCTCCCGCACAACGGGCCCTCGGTTGGGTTCTATCCCTTTGGCAGTCGCTTCGCTTCTGCCCTACTTTGCTGGTATGGCGGTTTGGCGTTGGATCGGTTCTTTCTGATATATGCTGGTTGCGGCTCTTCTTTTGGGAGGAGTCGCTTTTTTGTTGCTAGGAGGTTGGCCCGTGGTTGATGGGGAGATTCGTTCTGATCTGCTTTCTGCGGATTGGAATGGCGAATGGATGCGTCTGCAAGCTGATCGGCGGCGGGCTGATGATTCTTTTGAATGGGATAAGCGGGCTCGGCATTTTCGGCCGTTGGAGACTGCCCCGTATGCCCGGGACTTTATGAAGCTGTTGGCGTTAAAGCCTGGTGAATCGGTGCTTGATATGGGGTGTGGGGCTGGGTCGATTGCTATTCCGCTTGCTCAGGCTGGGCATCCTGTGATTGCAGCCGACTTCTCCCCCGCTATGTTGGGCACCCTTGATGCCGGCATTGAGTATTACGGGCTCGAGGGGCGCATAACGCCGCTTGAGCTTGCTTGGGATGATGATTGGGATTTGGTTGGACCGGTCGCGAAAGCGGTGGATGTTGCCTTTGCCAGTCGGTCGGTTACGACGACCAATCTAAAAGATGCGCTTGCCAAGCTTAATCGAACGGCTCGTCGGCGTTGTGCTGTCACGATGGTCGCCAACTCCAGCCCGCGCTATGATCTGCACTTGATGAACGCCATCGGCGCCTCGGTTACCTGCAGCAATGGCTTTGTGTACGCCTTTAACATTCTCATTCAGATGGGTGCCCTGCCGCAGGTCACGTACTTTGAATCGCCTCGTCGCGATACCTTCGATAGCCTTGAGGCAGGCGTGGCGGACTTTTCCCGCATGCTTGAGCATGGCAACGAGGATAAGGTCGACCGTCTGCGCGACTACATCGCCCAACACATGATCGAGAATCCCCACGCCGGTGAGCCGGGCTCCAAGGGCGTGCCGCAGGGGTGCTATATGCTCGACCATATCCGTAAGGTTCGCTGGGCGTTTATTGCATGGGAACCGGTCTCTGAATCCCGCTCGTAGCCCGTTCACAGCCCGAGCTGCCCATCACCTCGGCATCCGCATTCTTTGCGAACTGGGCAAACGCGCCCCACACCGCGCCGTTCCTGCGCTATCGTGGGACAGCTCACGTAGATTAAGGCCCCGTCGCGGGGCGCCCCATACATAGAAAGCGAGAACCCATGGCACTGACAGGAGCCCAGGTCAAGCAGCTTCGCAGCATGGCCCATCACCTCAACCCCGCCATCATCATCGGTAAGTCCGATGTCAACGAGGGCACCGTCGAGCAGACGGTCGCCTACCTGGAGAAGCACGAGCTCGTTAAGTGCTCCGTGCTCGATGGCTCCAGTCTTTCCGCCCGCGAGGCCGCCGAAGAGCTCGCTGAGCGCTGCCACGCCGAGGTCGTCCAGGTCATCGGCCGCAAGTTCTCGCTGTATCGCGAGTCCTCGCGCAAGGACATCGAGAAGATCAAGCTCGTCTAAGAGCCAATGATCCGGCGAGCCAACACATAGCAAGCTTACGGGTGCCCAAGTACTTCGGGCGCCCGTTTTTTATCGCTCGACCAGCACGCGATTGAGCCGTCCCTCCACCAAGCGCTCGTATAGACGCCGCGTCTCGGGCTCGGGCACGCCATTGACCTGCTCCCTCAGATGGTGCATATGCCCGCTGTACAGCTCGACGATATCGCGCCGCCGCCCCGCCGCACTGTAGACGCGCATGGCGCAGCGCACCATATCCTCACGCGCCGTTTCCTGCCGAAGCCCCGACTCCGCCAGCCAAATCGCCGACTGCAGGTCGTTTTCTTCTAGAGCGGCATTTGCCCCCTTAATCATGCAATCGATGTACTTTGACTGCATAATGCGCCGCATGCGCAAAAAGTAGGTTGGATTACAGCCATTGGGAACATACAGCGGTCCGGCATAAAGCTGCTCAATCTTAAGGCACAGCTCAACTAAATGGGGCCCGCGCGCACCCGTGCGATTTCCCAAAACCTCGCGGCTTATCTGGTCAAACAGCCGTACATCGGTCTTGACGTAGTCGCCGTTGAGTCCGATGCATTCATTTTGGATGAGCACACACGACTTGCCATCCGGCGTCGGTCCCAAAGCCGACCGCAAGCGCGATATCGTCGAGTACAGGTTGTTGCGGGCGCTATTGAACTCGGCATGGGGCCACAACTCCATTGCCAGCGTCTCGCGGTCGACGAGCGCATCCATGCCCAGTGCAAGCCGCTCGGCAAGCGTCGCCGCCTTCTTGCGGCGCCACATTTTGTCCGTGATGGGAAACCCGTCGCGCTCGGCGCGGAACGCACCAAACATGCGAATCTCGATATGGTCGATGGTATCAACGGCTTCAACCTCGCCAGCCTGGAACAGGCGCTCGCCCTCCCCTTCCAAATCGTCGCGCAGCGAGTACCGCGACAGCTCGCGCACGGGAAGCTTCTTGCGAATCCTGGTCGCCGGCTCGCCCAGACAATGCATGGCAAGGCGCGCAAAGAGCCGATACGATGGTTCCAGAATCCCCGCGCGATTCATGGACATCCAGGCCGCAAGATCGCTATCTCGCCCCGCGCAAGCCAAATGCAGCGCCACCATCCAGGCTTCTGCACCACCAACCTGCGTCTGGCTTATATCGAGCAACTCCGCTTCCTCGCGTACCGAAACCATCGAGGTGTTACGCAGATACGCCGCGCGCTCCAGCAGCAATGCGTTATCGCGCATGTACGCAATCGACTCCTCGGCAAGTTTGAGCACTTGGACCGCACGGAACTTTGCATTAACCGGCCGTCCCTCTGCCAGCGACTGCCAGCCTTCTAGCAACAGGCCAAACAGCTGAATCTGGTTGTCGCGCATGCGCACGGCAAAACGATCGAGCTCGTTGAACGCCGCGTCGTCGGTTACCGGCAGGCCGGAAAGGAGCCGCCGTGCCGCCAACACCATGCGCACCCAGATAGCCATCGCCTTAAGCCCACGCACGTCGAGCGCCTCCCGCACCACCGTCATCTCGTCGTCGCGCTCGTCGGTTCCCGTAAACGACCCGTCAAAGAGCTCCACCAGCATGCTATCGGCCCGTATAACAATCCCCGCGATGTCGAGCTCACAGTCGTAGGCCTTGCTCGTTTTGAGCTGCTGTAGAACGCCGCCGTCATCTCCCCGTTCGGTCAGGCATCGCTTGACCTCGATATGCGCGGACAGCATGTCGAGTGCGGTGTGGGACGTCTCTATTTCTGGCACGGCCAGGTTCGTAGGAAGCCCAAGCCCGTTGTCCCCATAGCAAACAGCCGTCAGTGTCTGGGCCACCCTCCATGAAACAGGGTCTATTTCGCAGGCCGCCCGTTCGCCCCCGCGCTCGATGACCGATGCCATATAGCGAGCGAGCTTTGTATTGGACACGCTGACCGCCGCCAGATATACGCCGAGCGCCTCAGCAGGCGTTGGCTCTGGAGCCGGATCGTCGGCATCGATCGTGCCCAGCGCTGCCCGGCAGATATCGGCCCCGTGCCCCGTCAGAGCCAGATCGACCCCATACTGCCCAGCAAGTTCAAGGACCGCTTCACGGTCCAAAAAGGCGTCCGCCAGGCCCATCGCCGCATCGCATCTACCCGCCTTAAGCAAAATCCGGGCCGCCCTCGGAACAAGCTCGGGGCGAACCTCGGCCACCAACTTGCGCAAGCGCAAGCGTCCGTTATCCTCCGTGCCCAGACACGTAAAACTCCGCTCGGCGGGATCCAAGCCAAAGATCGGGTAGTCGCGTACAAAGTAGGACTGGTCGACCATCGACAACCTCACCCCACAAGCCTCGAGTTCTGCGATATTGCCCTCGCCCATCAAAACCATGAGACATGCCACGCAAAACAGCGCATTATTGTCGAGCGAAGCCAGATCGACAAGTGCCGCGCCATATACGTTGACAATCTCGTTTTCGAGCAGACCGGCTACGTCGCCTTGGCCATACAGACCCGTCTGCAATGCCGAGACGAGCTCGGGCACGCCCTGCGTAAGCTGATAAAAGTCGAGCGATGTGCTGATCGAAAACGCCGATGCCCACGCCGAATACTCATAGGCATGCACCTTGAGCATCTGCGCATTGATCTTAACCGAATCGCCCAGCCCATGAATCAGCTGACGATTTGAAGGACGGCAGGAGATAAAGACCCCTATCCCCATAGCGCGCAGGCCGCGAATCCTGTCGATGAGGTCTTCGGTATCGTGCTGATCGAGGTTTGGCACATTATCAATCGCGATAAGGGAGTGCGGTTTGTCTTTGAGTTCTTCGGTAACCACCTCGAGCTGCATAAACACCTCGCGCCCAATGGCGCGATCGGCCTCGATAATCCGCACGGGGCCTCGCGTCGGGTCGCATTTAACCTCATGGGTGTACTGCAGCAGCACCGAGGTCTTCCCAAACCCGTCGGGCGCATAAAGAACCACGATGCCGGCTTTTCGGCCCTTGGCGATAAGCTCATTCATCAAGCGTTCGCGTCGCACCATATAGCCTCCGCCCAGCGGCATCAGCTCGAGGTCGTCTATACCGCTCAAATCGTTTACCATGCCCGCTCCTCAACTCGACCGTATGGACACTGTAACCGCAAGACCATACAAGCCGCGCTATGAATAGAGCGACCTTGCGTTTTAGGTTGTCTTTTGGTACGCAAGCGGCAAGTTTTTGTACAGCGAGGGCCGATTGTTATTAATCCCCCGACTAATCGGTCTTTAAGCAGGTAAATGAGCTTGTCAGCTTGTCCCATCTAAGCGGCAGTGTAACGCAAATGAACAAGGTTCAGCTATGTCATTCAACTCGCCTAGCACCCGCTACCGTCTACGACCTTTTGGTGGCATTTTTGCATAGAATCTGGTATGGAATGAATCAAACTGTTGGGCATCCGGCATTCGTCAAGCTTGCGGCAAGATTTTGGTCAAGCGGGCGGAGAGGGATAACAAAAAGGCCCCCGCAAAGCGGAGGCCTTAGGCAAGGCTATGTCGAGATGCAGGATTCGCGCTACTCGCAGAGCGAAAGGGCGGCCTCGTCGGCAACGACAACGCAGTTGGTGTGCAGCTGCAGGATCGAAGCCGGGCACGCGGGCGTAACCGGACCATAGCACATGTCATGCACGGCCTGAGCCTTGGCCTCGCCGTTGGCGACGACTAGGATCATGCGGGCATACATGATGGTCTGGGTACCCATGGTGTAGGCCTGACGGGGAACATCGTCGATGCTGTCGAACAGGCGGCTGTTGGCCTGAATGGTGCTCTCGGTGAGGTCGACGCAGTGCGTGCCCTTGGAAAAGTGGTCATCGGGCTCGTTGAAACCGATGTGGCCGTTGTTGCCAATGCCGAGCAGCTGCAGATCCGGGTAACCGGCGGCGGCGACGATCTTGTCGTACTCAGAGCAGGCAGCGGCGGCGTCGGGGTTGGAACCGTCGGGCACATGCGTGTTGTTCAGGTCGATGTTGATGTGATCGAAGAAGTTCTCACGCATGAAGTAGTGATAGCTCTGGGGATCGTCGTGCGAAAGGCCGCGATACTCGTCCAGGTTGTAGGTGCTGACCTCGGCAAAGTCGACGTCGCCCTTCTCGTACCAAGCAGCGAGCTGCTTGTAGGCACCGATCGGGGTGGAGCCGGTGGCAAGACCCAGCACGCAATCGGGCTTGAGGATAACCTGCGCCGAGATGATATTGGCGGCCTTGCGGCTCATATCCTCGTAGTCTTTAGCTTTAATGATCTTCATTACGCGTCCTTTCTCGTACAAGAGAGGCAAGGCTCCCCTTACAAGCACTTGCCCGCGGCCCGCGTCGGCCGCAACCAACGTGTGCGGCCACCAGGGCGAGGTCGCGTAATGTATGTGTCTCGTGTCTAGCCGCGTCGAGGCCCCTGCCCGTCCACGGTGACCCGAAGCCTTTTAGCTTCGGACAAATCCCATCTTGCCACGGAGGGCGTCCTCTTTCAAGGGCGCCCTCCGTAAACGTGTTTGAATTGTAGGCTAATGGCCACGTGCACTTGCTAGCGCTCGCGAGCAACGATGAGCTGGTCCATCTCTTCGACATGCGCACCAACGGAGCCCTTGATACTCGAGAACTCAACGGAGTTGCACACCAAGATGGGAACCGTCACATCATAGCCCTCGGCAGCAATTGCCTCACGATCGAACTCAATGAGTACATCGCCCTTGTGGACGATGTCACCCACTTGCGCATGTACGGTAAAGTGCTTGCCCTCGAGCTGAACAGTGTCCAAGCCAACGTGGATGAGCACGTCCAAGCCATCGACCGTGTTAAGCGCAACGGCGTGTCCCGTGGGAAAAATAGCCTCGACCTTGGCGTCTGCTGGCGCAATCACGCGCGTACCCGTAGGCTGAATCGCCACGCCCTGGCCCAACAGGCCGGTGGCAAATGTCTGGTCATTGACCTCGGACAACGAAATGACGTCGCCCGAGATGGGAGCATCCAGCGTAAGGACTCGACCACGCATACCAAAAGACCTTAGGACTTTAGTGAACATGCTCCCCCTCGGACATACCAATCGACCAAAATAGCCTTAACAGTTTACCACTTGGCACTCGTTTTTGACCATTAGGGAAGTTCGCGCTTGACAACCTCGACGATGTCGTCGACAACGCGCTGGGTCAGCTCGTGCGTCTCGGCCTCGGCCATAACGCGGACCAGCGGCTCGGTACCGCTCGGACGCACCAGAATGCGGCCGCGACCATTGAGCTCCTTCTCGGCGGCAGCGACGGCATCCCAGATAGGCTGGCAATCGTCCAGACCAGCCTTGTTGTCGGAATGCACGTTGACGAGTACCTGCGGGTACTTCTTCATGATGCCGGCAAGATCGGTGAGGGTACGACCGGTGCGCTTGAGCACGGCCAATAGCTGCAGTGCCGTCACCAGACCGTCGCCGGTGGTGTTGTGCTCCAGGAAGATGATGTGGCCGGACTGCTCGCCGCCGATGACGGCGCCATCCGCGAGCATACGCTCCAGAACGTAGCGGTCGCCCACGGCGGTCTGAACCATCTCGAAGCCCTGCTCCTTCATAGCGATGGAGAAGCCCAGGTTGCACATGACGGTCGAGACGATCTCGGAGTTGGCGAGCTTGCCGCGAGCGGCCAGATCGGAGCCGCAGATAGCCAGGATGTAGTCGCCGTCGATCTCGTTGCCCTCACTGTCCACGAACAGTACGCGGTCGGCGTCGCCGTCGTGGGCCAGACCGATGTCAGCATGGGTGCGCAGCACGAGCTCGCGCAGAGGCTCGAGGTGCGTAGAGCCGCACTCGACATTGATGTCGGTGCCGCAGTAATCGGTGTTGATGGCATGGACCGTGGCACCCAGGCGCTGCAGCGCGGCGGGCGTAGTCTGGCAGGAAGCACCGTGACCGCAGTCGACGGCAACAACCAGGCCATCGAGCTTAAGGCCGTCGAGCGTGCTGATGGCATGATCGACATAGGCCTTGCGGGCGTCTTTCATCTTGATGATGTGACCCACACCGGCGCCGGTCGGCAGCGTGTCGGCAGCCATGGCCTCCTCGGACATGACCCAGGCGCTGATCTCTTCCTCGACAGCATCGGGAAGCTTCATGCCCTTGCGGCTAAAGAACTTGATGCCGTTGAACTCCGGCGGATTATGCGAAGCGGAGATGACGATGCCGCCGTCGAGCTCGTTTTGGACGGTGAGCAGCGCCACGGCCGGCGTAGGGATAACGCCGCAGCAATGCGGACGGCCGCCCTCTGCCATAATGCCAGCGGTCAGAGCACTCTCGAGCATGGTACCCGAAAGACGCGTGTCGCGGCCGATGCAGATGTCCGGGCCAAGGAACTTGGTCGCCGCGCGGCCCAGGCGAAACGCGAGGTCGCACGAGAGGTCGGCATTGGCGACGCCACGGACGCCGTCGGTACCGAAGATGTTCTGGGGCATAGGATCGCTCCTTCCCTAGCAGGCGATATACAACCGCCCACCCTAGTCGAAAAAGAAAAGCGGGACCCGCCGAGGAATCGGCAGGCCCCGCTTGTACATTGTATCTCGAAAGGAGATAAAACCTTAGCGCTTGGAGAACTGGGGAGCGCGGCGGGCCTTCTTGAGGCCGTACTTCTTGCGCTCGACCACGCGAGCATCGCGCGTAAGGAAACCGGCCTTCTTGAGGTCAGCACGGTAGTCGCCAGCGTTCAGAAGAGCGCGAGCGATGCCCAGACGCAGAGCGCCGGACTGACCGGAGATGCCGCCGCCATCGCACAGAGCGATAACGTCGAACTGACCGGCGGTGTCGGTCACCTTGAAGGGAGCAAGGGCGTTCTCAACGAGCTGATGACGGCCGAAATACTGCTCGGCGTCACGCTTGTTGATGGTCACCTTGCCGGTGCCGGGGACGAGACGGACGCGGGCGACGGCGTTCTTACGACGGCCGGTACCCTGGTAGACAACGGTGTTCTCAGCCATCTTTAAGCCTCCAGCTCAATCTTCGTGGGGTTCTGGGCAGCATGCGGATGCTCGGCACCAGCGTAGACCTTAAGCTTGGTCATCTGGGCACGGCCGAGGGTGGTCTTGGGCAGCATACCGCGAACGGCGCGCTCGATGACCTTCTCCGGGTGCTTCTCCATAGCCTGGCGGAAGCTCTCAGCCTTGAGGCCGCCGTTGTAGCCGCTGTGGCGATAATAGGTCTTCGTGTCGGCCTTGTTACCGGTAAGCTGGACCTTATCGGCGTTGATGACGACAACGAAGTCGCCGCAGTCGCTGTTGGGCGTGAACTGGGGCTTGTTCTTACCGCGCAGGATCATTGCGATCTGGGTGGCAAGACGGCCCAGGACAGCACCATCGGCGTCGACGAGAACCCAGTTGCGCTGGACCTCGCCCTGCTTGGCGTAGTGAGTCGATTTCGAAATCACTTAGACTCCTCCATGTACAGTACGTGTTGTTACAGAGATTCACGGGGCTCTGCAAGTAACCCGTCCATATTACCCCGCTCGCCGTACGAGTCAACAGGTATTTTGGCTCCGACCAGAGTTTCTGCACATGTCATCCACGAGCCGTGATTTTTCCAACTCTTTAGCTGTTGTCATTTTTTGAGGGTTCGCCGTCGCTAGCGCTCAACGAACTCTTGGATTTCCGCGAGCAGGCGCTTTGCCTCCTGACGGCCCTGGATATACAGGTCCAAAAGCTTTGCCGGATCGTGCTCGACATGGCCGACCTCGACCGGCTTTTGCGGAGCGACGACCAACGCACGGCCCTCGCGCTCATACTTCCACAGGTGCATGCGCTGTATGTTGTAACGGTCGTGGCGCGTCTCGATAGCCTCGAGCAGGTAGGGGTAGTCGGCATAGCGGGCGCGCGCGGCAGGCATAAACTCGTAGGGCTTTTTCTCGTACGAGCGGTCCTGCGTGACAATAACAACCGCGCGCTCGAAGCCGGCCTCCTCGAGCACATGCTCGATAGGAACCGAATCGGCCACGCCGCCGTCGACGTATTTGTGCCCGTCAATCTCGACCGGCGGCGTCACCAGCGGCAGCGAGGTCGAGGCGCGCACGGCGTCGAGATCGAGCACGGCGCTTTTGACCGGGAGGTACGTGGCGGTTCCAAAGAGCATGTCCGTCGCGACGGCGTACATCTCAATGGGGCTCGCGTCGAAGGTCTCGTTGTCAAAGGGATCCAGGCGGTCCTGGACATCGTTGAAGATAAAGTCGTAACCCACAATGGAGCCCGTGGACGCAAACGATGCGGCGCCCATGAAGCGGTTGTCGTTGCAGAAAGCCAGGTTGATGCGGTTGGCACGGCCGATCTGGTGCGACTTGTAGTTCACGCCGTTGAGGGCGCCGGCCGATACGCCATATACCGCCGGAATCTCGACGCCGGCCTCCATGAGAACGTCGAGCACGCCGGCGGTAAACTGCCCACGAAAACTGCCACCCTCCAAGACGAGCGCGACCTTGCCGGCGTTCTTTGCCTTATCTTCTGCAGTCATATTGACCTCCTGCGATTGCGTTTTGGCTTTCTTCTACCCAGTTTTGGAATGGAGGGCGCGCAGGTTTTTCGAGGCGGCAGGTGCAGCGGAAAGTGCGTCCCAGTTTGAGGCGGGATTACGGGATGCGCTTTCCGCTTGGACCGCCGTTGGGAAAGCGCGACCCGTTCTGAGCGCGGATTCCGGGATGGGCTTTCCGCCTGGGCTGCCATTGGGAAAGCGCGTCCCACTCTGCGTCACTGAGGCGTTTTCTTTACGCCCGCGCCCTGCATAGAGTTCGATTCTCCGCGGGTGGGGGAATCCGTTGGTGCTGGGCATGGCTAGCTGAAATACCATCGGCAGCACATCTGTTTTGGGTTGGGGCTTTGCGCGGAGAATCCGCGTGTTTGCTTCGCGAACACGCACCGGCTTCGGCCGCCTGCCGGCGTCCTCGCCCGCGGGCCAAAAACGCTTACGCGTTTTCTTTACGCTCGCGCCCTGCACAGAGTTCGATTCTCCGCGGTACGGGCTAGAAATGAAAAGGCAGGTAGATACGAATATCTACCTGCCTGTAACTATTGGTGGAGGCGCGGAGAATCGAACTCCGGTCCACGAAAGCCCCCTGATTGGCATCTCCAAGCTCAGTCGCTGGTTTAGTCTCGGACGCTTTGCGCGCAGCGACACGCTCGTGACGTCCTAACCGGTTCGGTCTTAGCCCACGCCATACCGATTACGTGCGCAGGAGCATTCCCCTAAGATGACGTCGCGCCGGTGTCGGGGAAATCACCGGGTTGACGCGCCGCTATAAACTAAGCAGCGAGAGCCATAGGCTCAAAAGAAGAGTTGTTGTCAATTCAATTTGACGGTACCCCTGTTTAACGAGGCGAGGAGACCTCGGCTTGCTTCCTCTCTCAGAGCTATCGTGTCGAAACCAGTCGCCCCCGAATGTCGGGAAAGTCTGGATGGCATTGGGTACGAGCACCCAACGCCCGTCGACTTTTCAAGGAACATGCGGGGCGAGCCCCGCTTGTGGAGTGTTATCTTACCACGTTCTGAAAGCGGACAGCTGTTCTATGCACGAGCTGTGAAGACCCCAATGTGCGCCGCACTTCGCACTTTTGTTACCGATCGCGTCACGTATATTTTCGCCAAGCAAAATTGACCCGTCGAAAGGACCGTTATGGATACCAAGCAGCAACTCGTCGATGCCCTCGCAGGCCTGGGCTCAACCATTACCGAAGCTATGGATGTCATCGAGGGTTTTGTCCCCTGCGGACATCCCGCCCTCACGGTATCGAACGCACTCGTCGCGCTGGACGTTGACGATGATGCAGCTCTCGCCCAGCAGCTTGAGACCGTCGAGGGCTTTATCGACCACGTGAGTGAGAACCGCGGCGTGGCCGCCTACCACGGTATCGAGGTCGAGCTCGCGGGTCCCAAGGCCGATCTGTTCGCAGCAATCCGCGAGGTAGGCGCCCTTATGCAGACCGCAGGCGTCAAGAACACCCAGGTCAACGAGTGGGTCTACCGCAGTCTGGCAGCACTCGACAGCTCCGACGAAAAGGCAGCCGAGCAGCTCGCAGAAAGTCCCGCCATCAAGGCCGAGCTTTTGTAAATAGCAGACGCGGGCCCCTTGGCGCATCGTCGTCCAAGAGGCCCGCAAACAGTTCGCGTCAACCGATTGCCGCGCCGCCGCATTCGGCCAAGGCAAGAATCGGCATCATTTGACGAGGTGTCTTTGCTGCAAGATCGGCATGTTCGAGCAGTTTTCGATCGTTGGTCACCAAGTAATCGACCTGGGCGCGTTTGCATGCGGCGAGTACCAAGTTGTCCTCGTAATCGCGATGGAGCGCTAAGTATTTGTCGGCCAGCCAAAGGTCCGACGCATCTGCACCCACGGCCGTGGCGTTTTCGGTCATGTTCCGAACAAACGCCAGCGCCGCATCGCCAATCGCGCGGGCAGAAGCCTCGCCGAGCGCTCCCCCGCTGGCAAGAACGCTGCGCTTCAGTTCGTGCTGTACAACATACAGTACGTCCTTGGCGATATGCACCGGAAAGAACAGCAATGCCCCCGCCTCCGTCGCCTGCCCAATAAACGCACGCGCGGCAAGCGACTCGGCATGGTCGACGCAAAACGAATCAACCCATACGTTGGCATCCACCATTATTTTGAGGGGAGCCCCGCTCACAGGATCATCCCCTTTTGGCGATAGCGCTCGTCCATGGCTTCGGAATAGATTGTGTCCCAATCGCGATTGTCGGATACGGGCGACGTAGCGATGCCCAGGTCCGCGTAAAGCTGATCCGCCGCCGCCCATGATGCGGCGAACGGAGTATCGTGCGCGACGGTCTGCCGCCGGTCGTCGACGGCCGCAAGCACTTCCTCGCACTGCCCGCCACCCTGCGCGACCTTGGCCACCACCTTTTTGATGAGCTCGGGCAGTGACCCGCCCGAAAGCCGCAACGCTTCCTCCGCATGGTCCTTGACCTGGCGATCCACGCGAACGTTCACCTGCGCCATGCCGCTAACAGCACCCATGTCGATCTCGCTCCCTTCAATTGCTAGCCTTGCTAGCAACACTATATAGAGAAGCTAGCAAATGTTCAAACGCAAAAGGCCTGCGCCCGGACGACACCGATGCCGTCTGGGCGCAGGCCAGATAACGTGGGCAAACACGTCTGCTAACGCAGGTACGCTTTTGAGTTGCCCAAGCTATAGGCGATTGTCGAGCCGTTGTGCAGCAGTGACGACGTCTGCGGAGTGATCATGCCGGTAATGCCCAGCGCCAACAGCGCCGAGTTGGTGAGCATCACCTTGGAATACGAACTCGTCAGACGGTCGATAAGCCCCTGACTCATGCGGCGCAGGCGCACGATCGCGGCAAGATCCGTATCGGTCAGGATGATATCGGCGACCTCCTTGGCGATGTCGCTTCCGCCGCCCATGGCCAGACCCACATCGGCCAGGCCCAGCGCCGGCGAATCGTTGACGCCGTCGCCCACCATGGCAACGTGGTGCCCCTCGCGCTTAATCCGCTCCACATACGCGTACTTGTCCTCGGGCAGCAGCTCGGCCTTAAACTCGTCGACGCCCGCCTCTCGCGCAATGCGCTCGGCCGTGCGCTCGGAGTCGCCCGTGAGCATAACGACATGCTTGACGCCCAGCGCATGCAGGTCGGCGATGGCCTCACGGACCCCGGCCTTGAGCGGATCCTCGATGCCGAGCACGCCGACGACCTTGCCATCGACCGCCAGATACAGCGGCGACAGGCCCTGCATCTGGGACCCTATGCGCTCCTTAATGTCGGAATCGAGCTGCGCGCTCTCGTCCTCAAATACAAAGTGCGCGGAACCGATGATGGCGCGACGCCCCTCGATGGACGAAGCGATGCCGTGCGCCACGATGTACTCGACGGCGGCATGGCGCTCGCGGTGCTCGAGCCCGCGCTCACGGGCAGCGTTAACCACGGCGCGCGCCACCGGATGCGGGAAATGCTCCTCCAGGCAGGCAGAAAGGCGCAGGACCTCGTCCTCACTCCAGCCATCGGTGGTGAGCACGCAGGCAAGACGCGGCTGTGCCTCGGTGAGCGTGCCGGTCTTATCAAACACAATGGTGTCGGCCTTGGCAAACGACTCAAAGTACTTGGCGCCCTTGACCATGACGCCCATCTTGGCAGCATCGCTCATGGCAGTCATGACGGCAACGGAACCCGTGAGTTTGAGTGCGCACGAGTAGTCGACCATCAGTGCCGCCGAGGTCTTGATAAGGCTGCGCGTGGTAAGCGCGACCAGACCCGCAAGCAGGAAGTTCCACGGAACGATCTTGTTGGCGAGGTCTTCCATGTGCGACTGGCCCTCGGACTTGAGCGAGTCGGCCGTCTGCACGAGCGAGACGATCGAGCGCAGCTTGGTCTGCGCCGTGTTGGCGCGCACGCGCACCAAGATGCTGCCGTCTTCCACGACGGTACCGGCGAACACGTCGTCGCCCACGCTGCGCTCGACGGCCAGCGGCTCGCCGGTCAGGGTCGCCTGGTTGACCATAGCGCTCCCCTGCTCGACAACACCGTCGATGCAGATGGACATGCCAGTGCGCACGGCGACCAGATCGCCGGGCTCAAGCTCGGTGGCGGCAACGCTTACCTCGGTGTCACCAACCACTTTTTGCGCCTTGTCGGGCACATCGAGCAGCGAGTTGATGAGCTCGTTTTCGCTCATGGCGCGGGTGTAGTCCTCGAGCAGCTCGCCCACGTTGAGCAGGAACATCGTCTGGCCCGCGGTGTCGACGTCACGTTTGACAAACGAGATACCGATGGCCGAAGCGTCGAGCACGGGAACGGTCAGGCGCGGCTGCGCGAGCTCACGGAGGGCGGCGCGCAAAAATGCCATGTAACCGGCCACGACAAACACCGCACGCAGTGGCGTGGGCAAAAACCAGCGACGTGCGTAATGGGCACCGACGAGTGTCGCCAGGTCCATAACGAGTTTGTGCTTGCGCGGCTCAAGCTGCATCACGTAACCCGTCTTTGCGTCGGCAATGGCCTGAGCGTCGAGCGCACCGACGGCGGCCAGCACGGCATCGCGACGTGGCTCGTCGTATTCGAGCGCCATCTGGCCGATGCGGCCGTAGACGCACACCTTGCGCACACCGTCGATTTCGCCGCTGAGCTTTAGAAGCGCATCGAGATCGCTCTCTGGCACAGGACCCGCCAACTGAAGGCGGGTCCTGCCGGGGATCTCGCTGATAATCGAGAATCTCATAGTTTGTGCCTGGGAGCGCTACTCGGCTGCGTTGTCCGCGGTGGCCTCGCTCTGGGTGATGTAGGCCGCCTCGGCAACCATGTCGTCGACATTAGCCTTGGCCTGCTCGACCATGTCCTGGTAGCCGTTCTTGATACGCATGCCGCACGCGATACCCTGCACGCAGGCATTCTTTACCGGAGCGCTGGTGAGCAGCTTGATGCCGGCCGTACCGAGCAGAAAACCGCCACCGACAAGCAGGGTGTTAAACGTCGACTTCTTCATGTTGCTTCTCCCTTTTGCCGCATTGGACGCGGCATGGTGCCTCAGCACCCGAGTAAACAAGTTTGCTCGAGCACGCTTTTGAAATATCTCAATTTTATCTAACTATCTAGGTCAGCCATGGCTAACCTTTTGAAAATTAACGATGCGGAGTAACCGATTGTCAATGTGACAAAGGGACTGTCCCTTTGCCCCTTCTTACAACTGCCAGGTAGCTGCTTCCTTTTGCAGCGCCACCATGCGGGCGAATTCTCCACCTGCCGCCTTGAGTTGCGCCGGAGCGCCCTGCTCGGCTACCACGCCATCCTTGAGCACAACGATCTTGTCGGCATTTTCCACCGTGCGCATACGGTGGGCAATCACGATAACCGTCTTGCCTGCAAGCAGGCGGGAGAGCGCCTGCTGCACCACGGTCTCGTTCTCCACATCCAAGCTCGCCGTCGCTTCGTCCAGCAACACGATCGGCGCGTCTTTGAGCAGCGCACGGGCGATGGAGATACGCTGGCGCTCACCACCGGAGAGCTTGGAGCCGTTCTCGCCAATCATAGTGTCATATCCCTGCGGCATGCGGCTTACGAACTCGTCGCAGTTGGCGGCACGCGCGGCGGCAAGCACTTCCTCATCGGTGGCATCGCGACGGCCAAGACGAATGTTTCCCATCACCGTATCGTCAAAGAGCAGCACATCTTGGAACACAATGGCGTAGTCGCGCAGCAGCACCTCGGGGTCCACGTTCGCAACATCCACGCCACCCACGGTGACCGTGCCTTCGGTGGCGTCCCAAAAGCGCGCGGCCAGGCGGCTCACCGTGGACTTACCGGAGCCCGAAGGACCGACCAGCGCCGTGACCTCGCCCTCCTTGGCGGTAAAGCTCACGTCGGTCAAGACCTTCTCGCCGGCACGGCCGTCCTCGCCCGCACCATAGCTAAATGCCACGTGATCGAACACCACGTCATGGCCCACGGGCTCAAACTTCTCGCTGCCCCGCGCTATGGGTTCCTCCATGATGGAGCGCATGCGCTTGGCCGACGACTCGGCGGCAAACAGCTCGGTCATCAGCATCAGCGCCTGATCAAAGGGCGCATAGATGCGGCTCACCATAAGCAGGAAGGCAAACATCACCAAAAAGTCGACCTGGCCGGAGGCGACCATCGCGGCGCCCGTGACCAACGTAGTGGCAATCCCCAGGCGCAGGATGGCAAAAGCGGAATTGACCAAAAGCCCGCTAGCGAGCTCGCCTGTGGTGGTCTCGCGCTCCTCGGCGTCGATGACGGCATTGAGTCCCTCGAGATAATGGGCCTCCTGGTTGGTAGCGCGAATCTCGCGCACACAGTCGAGTGTCTCCTGGATCGCCTCGGTGACCTTGACCTTCTCGGCACGCACGCGGTCGAACACCGGGGCCATGGGGCCGCGCGTTAGATACAGCACGGCAAAGGCCACGGGCACGCTCCAGAACGCCGCTATCGCCAGCTGCCAGCAAAAGAACAGCGATGATATGAACACGATGGCGCTTGCGATGATGGCGCCCCAGAGCTCTCCCAGCACATGACTGTAAGCATGCTCCATGGTCTGAACGTCGCCCATGATGGTCTCGGTCAAATCGGCCAGATCACGACGACCAAAAAACGACAGCGGCAGTTTGCGCAAGCGCTCGGCGATCTCCATGCGCTGTTTGCCGCACTCCTCGTAAAAGATGCAGTACGTGTAATAGTACTGCTGCCAATTAGAGGCAAAGAGCAGCGCAAAAAAGATAACAAGACCACCCACAATGGGCAGTGCGCCCGGCAGATCGGCCCCGCTGGCAAGATGCTCGACAAAACCGGCCATGACCAGGAACAATAAGCCCATGCCGGCCATGGTAATGAGATTGGTGAGCGTGGTCCAGAAAATGCCGCGTTTTACGCCGGCGACGCCTTTATCGGATAGGAAATACTTCTTTTGGAATGAGGCGAACATTTAGGCCTCGCCTCCCTTCGTGACGGCGGCATCCGCGGTCGCTGCAGTGATTTTCCAGCTCGCGGCCTGTTCGTATTCAGCCCACATCTTGGCGTATAGACCCTTTTGGGACAGCAGCTCGGCATGGGTGCCGGCCTCCTGCACGCTACCTTGGTTGAGCACCACGATCTTGTCGGCCCCCACCACGGTCGAAAGCCGGTGCGCGATCATAATGACCGTGCGACCCGCCGCCAGCTTGCTAAAGGCGCGCTGGATGAGCGCCTCGTTCTCGGGGTCGGCAAACGCCGTGGCCTCATCGAGCACCACGATAGGCGCGTCTTTAAGGATCGCGCGGGCGAGTGCCACGCGCTGGACCTCGCCGCCCGAAAGATATGCTCCGCCGGGGCCGAGCATGGTATTGATGCCCTGTGGAAGCTTGGCCACGATATCGTCGCACTGGGCCGCGGAGAGGGCCGCGCGCACTTCGTCGTCAGTGGCCGTGGGCTTGGAGGCGCGCACGTTGTCGGCAAGTGTTTGTCGGAACAGCTGGTTGGTCTGAAACACGAAGGCAACCTGGTCCATAAGCTCGTGGGGATCCATGTCGCGAACGTCTACGCCGCCTACGAGCACGCGACCCGCGGAAACATCCCAAAAACGCGGGATCAGGCTTGCGCAGGTTGACTTACCGCCGCCCGAGGGACCAACCAACGCAAGGGTGCTACCTGCGGGAACGCTAAAGCTCACATGATCGACGGCAGGCGCTTCGGCACCCTCGTAGGTAAAGCTCACGTCCTCAAAGCGCACATCGCTACCAACAGGATGCTTGGGCTGGGCAGGCACGGAGAGCTGCTTGGAATCCATAACGCTTCGGATACGCGCCAGCGAATCGGCACTCATCTGAGACGCCTCGCCCACAAACATAAGCTTGGTCATGGCCGTCGGCACCACGGCCGAAAAGATCGCGTAAAACGTGAAGTTGGTCATAAAGCGTGCAAAGTCCGTCTCGCCCGGCACCAACAGCAACGCCACGGGCAAAAGGAATGCCACAAGACCATTGAGCGCGGTAAGGTTGAGCACCTGTGGACCTCGGCAGAACGTGCCCGCATAGCTTTGCGCCATGTCGGCGTATTCGGCGATCGCATCGTGGAAGGCCTTAAAGGAGTAGACCGTCTGCTGGAATACCTTGACCACGGGGATACCGCGTACGTATTCGGTGCCGGTCTTGTTCATCTTGACCAGCGCGCCCATGTAGGCCTTCATAAACTCGCCGCCCTTGCCGCCCATCATGGCGGCCATGGCGCCAAGCGAAACGACGACCGAGATAAGGCATGCCGCGCCCAAGCGCCAATCGAGGGCGAAAAGCAGCACGAGCAGACCTGCGACCATGGCGGTGGCGCCGGCGATATCGGGCAGCATGTGCGCGAGCAGTGTCTCGGTTGAGGCGGCGCATCCGTCTACGATACGGCGCAGCTCACCGGTGGCGTGCGTGTCAAAGTAGCCGAGCGGCAGCTTAAGCAGATGCTCGCTCGTAGCCTTGCGGATATTGGACGCGCAACGAAACGCGGATAGGTGTGTGCACATGAGCCCCACGAAATAAATCACGATGCTCACCAGGGCAAAACCGACGGCCCACCAACCATACATCGCGATATCGCAGGCTTCGCTCCAGTTAGGTGCCACGGCGATCAGATCGCGCGCGACAAGCCAAATGCACACGTACGGGCCAAAGCTCAGCAGCTGCGAGAGCGCCGAGAGGGCCATGCCCAAATATGTTAGGAATTTACGGTCGCCGGCATATGCAAGCAGCTCGCCGATACCGCCGCCTTCCTTTTTTGATCCCTTTGCCATGAGATTCCTTTCTAACGGCTTGAGAGTTAACCGTAATGAACTTATCATTGATGTGTTAGCCATGGCTCACAATCGAGCTAGGCGTGGACGTTTCTGCAAAGGAAAGGGACGCTTTTGCAAATACGGCGGGCAGCGACCGACATAACCGAGCTCTACGCACCGCAGTTTGAGCAGTTTGGCCTGGAGCTTACCGGCAAGGGCGCCGTCTTTACCGGCGAGGTGGCAAACGATCGGGCGCACGGACGCGCATGGATCATGCCTCTCTCCCCCGCCTGCATCGTTATGGAGCATTTCATTACCCCGATGCACGATATGTACCTGGCCGAATACACACCCGAACCGTACGCCTGCGTGAGCGAGGTCAGCGCGCCCACACTTATATGCATGCCCGAGGCTGGCATAACGCCTGCGAACCTTAAACCCTTGCATGGACCGTGGCCGAACAGCGCGGTGTGCAGCTTTATCCAAGATATCTGCGGCGAGGAACTAAGTCCGCTGTTTGCAGGGCAGCTTTATCACTCGCGCTCGGTGCTCTTTTTGCCCGGGTATTTTGACGAGCTGGAGCATCGGTATCCCACTGAGTTCGCGGGAGTCTTTGAGGCGTTTGCCGAGTCGTGGCACGAGGAGGCGACGTCTGCCATCTGCCACACGCTGCGCCGGATTAACGAGGACCGCGCCCGCACCGTAGGCGGACACGTCTATATGCAAGGCATCGTGGAGACCATGGTCGCGGAGCTCGCCTGTTCGCGCGCGGCCCACAAGCAGGCGCGGCGGGCGGCAGACACACGCGCCAGCGTGACCATTGCCGAGGAGGCGACGAGCCTTGTAGAACACTCGCTCGACAAGGGCAAACATGTGGGTATCAACGAGGTGGCCGAGAGGCTCTACACAAGCCGCTCCAAGCTATGCGCCACCTTTAAGGCCCAAACTGGCGAGTCCCTGGGCGCCTACATCCGCAGACGCCGTATGGAGCGAGCACAGGACCTTTTGGCCGATAGCGCGCTCACGATAGCGCAGGTGGCAGAGCGTCTCGGCTACCCTCAGCAGGCCGCCTTCGCCCAAGCCTTCAAGCAACACACCGGCACCACCCCCACCGCTTGGCGCTCCCAACATATATAAAGAATGAAGGCGCCAACGGCACCCTCATTCACCAAATTCCATTCAGCCCCGCCTGACCCGAACGGCCGAGTCGTTGCAGGACCCGGGAGCCCCGGCAGGGCGGGTGCTTGCTCAAAATGAGTTCCGCACGCAAAGAAGGCCACTTAATGTGGCCTTCGTCTTGCGCAGGACTGTTTGAAATTTTGAGGAAGCACCCGCCCTGCCGGGGCTCCCGGGTTCCCGCTTACGAGAGCGACGTTCTCAGCAACTCGTTGAAGAGCTTCGGGTTGCCCTTGCCGCGGCTTGCCTTCATGCACTGACCCACCAAAAAGCCGATGACCTTCTGGTTGCCGTCACGATACTGCTGTGCCTGCTCGGCACAGTTTGCCAACACCTCGTCCACGATCGGCTGCAACGCGCCGGCATCGCTCACCTGACGCATACCGCGCTCGTCGACAATCTTGTTGGGGTCGTCGCCGGTCTGGGCCATGGCCTCAAAGACCTCGTGTGCCTGGTTGGAGCTGATGGCATCGGTCGCCAGCAGCTTGGCGAGGGCTGCCACCTGAGCCGGTGCAATACCGGACTCGGCCAGCGAGACGCCCGCACCCTTAAGGTAGGCGATCATCTCGTTGACCAGCAAGTTTGCAACCGTCTGGGCTTCCTTGCCAGCCATACCGGCAGCGGCCGCCTCAAAGAAATCGGCAAACTCCGGGTCGCCGGCGATCTGCTCGGCATCGGCCGCCTTAATGCCAAAGTCGGCCTCAAAGCGGGCGCGCTTGGCATCGGGCAGCTCGGGAATCTCACCACGGCAGCGGTCGATGAATTCGTCGTCCAGATCGAACGGCGCCAGGTCGGGATCGGGGAACAGGCGGTAGTCGTCAGCCGTCTCCTTGACGCGCATGACCACGGTGCGCTTGCGGCTGGGCTCCCAGTGGCGGGTCTCCTGGTAGATGATGCCGCCCTCCTCGAGCACTTCGGCCTGGCGGCAGATCTCGTAGGCAAGGCCGTCGTGCAGGCTCTTAAACGAGTTGAGGTTCTTGAGCTCGGTCTTGGTACCCAGCTTGGTCTCGCCGCGGCGGCGCAGCGACACGTTGCCGTCGCAGCGCATGGAGCCCTTCTCCATGGAGCAATCCGAAATGCCCAGCGTCACAAAGATGCGACGGAGCTTTTCCATAAACAGGCGCGCTTCCTCGGGCGTGCGCAGATCGGGCTCGGTGACAAGCTCAATGAGCGGCGTGCCGCAGCGGTTGTAGTCGACGAGCGACTCGGCAGCGGCGGTAATGCGGCCCTCGGCACCGCCCACGTGGACCATCTTGGCGGCGTCCTCCTCCATGTGGATGCGCAGGATGCGAATGGGCACCGTGTAAGAACCGTCCTCGCGGCGCTCGGGCATCTGCAGGTTGGACGCATCATAGCTGGCCAGATGACCGGCGCGCTGATTGCCCTCGCGCATGGTCGACGTCATGGACGTGGACAGGCCCTCGGCGTTGGCCGAGGCGCTCGCCAGGCTCTGGGCCTCGGCCTCGCCAAACGCGCAGTCGGGGCGCTCGGCGGCACCGCGACCGGTCACGTCCAGGTCCAGGTGACCGTACATGGCAAAAGCGACCGGACCCTGCGTAGTCTGGAAGTTCTTGGCCATATCGGGATAGAAGTAGTGCTTGCGGTAGAACATCGAGTGGCGCTGAATCTCGCAGTTGGTGGCGAGGCCGGCCTTGACGATGCTCTCGATGGCGCGCTTGTTGGGCACCGGCAGGGCGCCGGGCAGGCCCAGGCACACCGGGCACACGTTGGCGTTGGGCTCGTCATCGTGGCTGAGCTTGCAGTTGCAGAACATCTTGGTATCGAGTGCGGTGAGCTCGGTATGGATCTCCAGGCCGATCACGGCCTCCCAATCCTGCAGGACCTCGGAAAGCTCCTTCATTACAGCTCGCCTCCCTTCCCGGCAAAATCGGGCGCGACAGAAAGCGCGGGCGCACCCGTGGCGGCATCGGCAAAGCCGCGCTCCAGGGCGCGGGCAAACGTGAGCAGCTGACGGTCCTTAAAGGCAGGCCCCACCAGCTGAGCAGATACGGGCAGTTTGCTGTCCTCGCCCAGGCCCAGCGGCACCGAGATACCACCGTTGCCGCAAATGTTGAGCGAGATGGTGTACAGGTCCGAAAGGTACATCTGTGTGGGGTCGCTGATCTCGCCAAACTTAAAGGCCGTGCGCGGCGAGGCGGGCATGAGGATGGTATCCACCTTGGCATACGCGGCGTCGTAGTCCTGCGTGATGAGCGTGCGGGCCTTCTGCGCGGCGTAGTAATACTTGTCGTACACGCCCGAGCTCAGCAGGTAGGCGCCGAGCATCTGACGGCGCTTGGCCTCGGCGCCAAAGCCGTGGGCGCGCGAAAGCGAGCTCTGGTCGGACAGGTTGGCGCAGCCCTCCTCCTGATAGCCGTAGCGAATGCCGTCGAAGCGGGCCAAGTTGGAGAACGCCTCGGCCGGGCCGATGACGTAGTAGGCGGCGATGGCGGCGTCCAGGTGCGGCAGGTCGACCTCGACCAGCTCGGCGCCCTGGTTCTGCAGCTCCTGGGCGGCGCGCTGAACAGCGGCCTTGACCTCGGGCGTCAGGCCCTCAGCCTCCATAAACGCGGGGATGACGCCCACGCGTTTGCCCTCGATGCTGTCGTTGAGATGCTCGGTAAAGTCGACGGCGCAATCCTGGCTGGTGCAGTCGTACGGATCGTGGCCCGCGCCGGTAAGCGCGTTCATAGCCAGCGCGACGTCCTCGACCGTGCGGCCAAAGGGGCCCACCTGGTCGAGCGACGAGCCAAAGGCAACCACGCCGTAACGGCTCACTGCGCCATACGTGGGCTTAAAGCCCACCACGCCGCACAGCGACGCCGGCTGGCGAATGGAGCCACCGGTGTCCGAGCCCAGCGAGAGCGCGACCTCGCCCGCGGCGACGGCTGCAGCGGAGCCGCCCGAAGAGCCGCCGGGCACGCGCTCGGTATCCCAGGGGTTGTTGGTGCGGTGGAACGCCGAGCTCTCGGTGGAGCTGCCAAAGGCAAACTCGTCCATGTTGGCCTTACCCATGGGCAGGCAGCCGGCGTCGAGCATGCGCTGGACGCAGGTGGCGGTGTAGACGCTCTGGTAGTTCTCGAGCATGCGGGAAGCGCAGGTGGTGCGCGTGCCCACGAGGTTCATGTTGTCCTTGATGGCCAGCGGCACGCCCGCGAGCGGGGGCAGCGGCTTGCCTGCGGCACGGTCGGCATCCACGCGCGCGGCGGCCTCGAGCGCAAGCTCGGGCGACACCTGCAGGAATGCCTGGACCCCGCCCTCGCGCGCCTCAATGGCGGCGAGAGAGGCCTGGGCCACCTCGGTAGCGGTAAAGTCGCCGGCGGCAACGCCCGCGGCGATCTGGGCGGCGGTAAGGGAATCGAAGCTCTGCGCCATTACTCGCTCTCCCCCTCTCCCAAAATGGACGGCACGCGGAAGTAGCGGTCGCGCGCGCTGCCGGCGTTTTCGAGCGCAACGTCGAGCGGCAGGTCGCGCTCGGGCTCGCGCAGGTCGTCGCCCATCACGTTGGACAGGCTTCCGATGGGATGGAACGTGGGCTCCACGTCGGGCAAGTCATATTGCAGGACGGGCTCGAGCATCTGGACGGCGTCGTTCATGTAGGACGTCATCTGGGTGAGCTCGTCATCGGTCAGTGCGATCTTTGCGTACTCGGCGATGCCGCGCACGTCTTTCTCGCTGAGTGCCATAGGCGCTCCCTTCCGCATAACAGTTAAACCGCTCTAGTATACAAGGCAACGCCGGCTTGGAGCAGGCGCTTTACCCAAATGCAGCGAAAACGTAACGAGGACGGCGGACTGGCAGGCGGCGGGCTGGCGGTTCTGCAGCGAAACCGCACCGTCCATAGCGAAAACCGTCTCGCCCACAACGAAAAGCATCACAACATTCGATGTTTTTCGTCAAAATCGCGATTTTCATCGAATGTTGTGATGGTTTGGAAGTCCCGACCACCACAAAGGTGCCTGTCCCCATTGTGGTGGTTCTGAAGAATGTCTTATGCCGAGGCCTTGGCCTTGCGGCGCTTGCGGACCGCGTGAATCACGATGTCCAGCAGCAACAGCACAATGGCCACGACCACAATGAGCACGGCAAACTCGCGCTTGCCCCAGTGGCGGCCGGCCAGCGACTTTTGCTTGTCGACGTCCTTCTTGTTGTACTTGGTGCGCACGCAATGCACCAGCAGGCGATGGTCGTTCACGCCGTAGGGTGTGCAGGTGACGAGCGTCACCTTGTCGGCGCCCGGCTCGATGGTCAGCGACTCCATCTCCTCGGGCAGCACGACCTCGGAGTCCACCATCTTATAGGCGAGCGTCTTGTTCATGGTGTGCAGCAGCACCAGGTCGCCCGGCTCCAACGAATGGATGTCGTCGAACATGCTCAGGTTGCGCATGCCCGAGTGCGCGGTGAGCACGCAATGCGTCGAGGTGCCGCCCACCGGCAGGCTCGTGCCCTCTAGGTGGCCGACGCCCGCCATAAGGACCTCCTCGCTCGTGCCGTGGTAGATAGGCATGCTCACGTCAATGGAGGGAATCTCGACCCAGCTCATCATGGGGTCGCGGTCAAAGATGAGCTGCTGGGCGTAGGGCTCAATCTGGTCGGCGGGAAGCTCGGTGGCCTCGCCGGCAAGTTGCTCGTTATAAGAGCGCGCCTGGAGCAAGATGCGCTCGCGCTCCTCCTCCGAGAGCGCATCCACGGTGCTAGACACGGTGCTGATCTGGTTGAACACGCCCGAGGCCTCGAGCCGGTCCAAGATCCACGGCCAGGTCATAAGGCCCACGCCAATAAGGATGATAACGATGGTGATGAGCCGGTCGGCCCAACGCGGCAGTCGCTTGCGACGGCGCTTAGGCTTTGGTTGAGGTTTGGGCTGAGGGCTTGAGCCGCCGTTGTCCGCGGCGTTACTGCTCTTCATATGTTTGGCGCCCTGCACCATCGCCGGTCACTCCTCTACAACTCAAGTTGTCTGAACAAATAATAGCCGATTAGCGAGCTCGTACGCCGGACAACGCAGCTAGACTGCACCGTCCGGGCCACGTAACCCCACTCAACCAATCAAGCCATATGTTGCTTTCATCGTCTCGAGCAACTGCACCATCGTTACGCCCGCAACCCCGATCTGTTTCAGATTGACGTCGCCTACCTCACAATCTTTGACAAACGCAAGCATATCGTCCTTCAGTTCTCCGCCCAGGTCGACACCTTCCGACTCGCCAAGCAGCTGAGCAAGCCTCAGCGCATCGCGTTTATGCTTTTTTACCTTCCTCGAATCAACGTTCTCCCCCGCTTCCCTTCTAGCTTTTAGGTCGAGATACGCCTTCGCTTTGAATGGGACAATGTATTCCGTACCCAGAACCGAAACGCCGCCTACGGTCCGAATTCCCTGAAGGAACAAGCTGTAGTAAGCATCGTCCAACAAAATTGCCGACAGACTGCTTATGTTTTCATCAACGTGAATTGGCACCACATCAATCCCCTCACGACCCTTTAGAAAGTCGGGGCACTTCGCGAAGAGTTCGATCATATGGGGGTAACCCGGCCTCTTAGGCTCTGTAAACCGATAAAAACATGAGCCTTTACCTTCACCCCAGCCGCAGCGGTAGCCGCCATCACGCACCAAAGTCCATATGGCTTCCGCCGTCTGAGGCAACCGGTCATCGGCGACAATTACCACATCAAAATCGTGAGTCGCCCTGAACGAAAGCCCCGCCTCCGCGAGCAAAATGTCGCATGCCGTGCCGCCGATAAGGGCATACGATCCTGCAGCTTCTTGCATATGCTGCTGAAATTCTTGGAGACCTTCTACAGCGCTTCTTGCCATGGATATTCCTTTCCAAACATGCGATCGACTTCGAGCTGAATTCGCTCATCGTCGATTGCCGCCAAAGATAGCGCAAGCGAAATGTCGTCGACACGGGAGGAGCCGGCAAACACGGGCGCATAGCGCCACACTTGGATTATCGCCGTTTCGTTATCCGGCAACTCCCCGTCTGCGACTTCGAGGTCGCTCAGTTGACGCCATGCACTTCTTAAGACGGCCTTTTGTTCCATGCCCGGCGCAGCGAGCATCGAACGCGCAGCGAGCGCCGTCTCCCCGGCGTCAACAAGATAGTCGATCTGCTGCGTCTTCCTTGCAAAAAAGACATTCGAGACAGGCGAGGAGAGCTCTGCCATGTGCTCGCTGAGCAGAAGATCAACGGCAGCAGGGAACACGAAGACACGTCGCTCGCGACGCTCGCGTCTCGCGAGCCCCCTGTCAACAAGCTCGGTTATGGCCTCACTCGCGCGGCTTGCCGAGATCCCAAGCGCACGACAAAGGTCATAGGGACGATATGGCTCCTGGGCTGCTCCCCAGATTGCGGCAGCCTGCGCGTTGGGTGACATCTTGGTCGCGTGATTGCGAAACCGGACACTGCCCCTCTCCGTACAGGCCGTGCCCATAAATGGAAGAAAAGCCTGTCTGCCGGGGCAAACAAACGGAATCCCTTGTGCGACCAATGCTTTGCGCTGACGTGCATCGGCATCAGGAAACGAAACGACAACAGGAGTCTCCGCACGCAAGGCTAGCTGACTATAGACCCTCTTAGCCTCGGGAAGCCCGACGCCAGTAGGCAAACTTGCAAGCAAAAACGAAAAACCGTTTGCGTCAACAGCGCGGACCTCAATCGCCCGCAGATACAGCGGCAAGCGTGCGGATCCAGGCCAAGTTCTGGCCTTGGCGGAGAGGCCTAGTGCTTCTTGTAAGTAGATTAGCGCTTCGTTCATTTCCATTATTTTCGTTCGATTCCAGTTTATATTGGAATTATACATAATTTTCGGAATTAACGAGATTCCGTTCGCGCCTAAGCCGGTTGATTTCCGATCTCAGCCGAACACATTGAGCAAATAGGCCATTC
>CABJEP010000017.1 GCA_902364645.1 Coriobacteriaceae bacterium
TCGGCCTAATCCGCGGTCTTTCATGCAGCAGGGGCTCTCAATGTTTTTATGTCCTGCTCATATCGTCTCTGCCGGCAGTTGGGGACACTCCTTGGGCGCGGTTGGTGCATTGACGTTGCATCGGGTGGTCGGGAAAATGCGGCCCGGTTTTTGGCCGAATAGCGGGTCGCGGTTTCCGGATGGGGTGGGTTGCGGAAAGTGCGACCCGGAATATTGCTCTGAAACGGGATGCGGTTTCCCTGATGCGCCTCAAACGGAAAGCGCATCCCATTCCGGAGCTTCAAAACGGGATGCGCTTTCCGCACGGAAGAATTGTCGCAGCTGCGTTAAGCAGTGTCGCTCGTTACTCGCCCAGAATCAGCGCCGCGAGCTCGTCCTGGGTGTCCACCACGTAGTCGGCGCCGGCGGCCTCAAGCTCTGCGCGGCCGCGGAAGCCCCAGCTGACGCCCGCGCTCTTAAGGCCGGCGTTGTGGCCGGTCAGAACATCGACATTCGAATCGCCCACATAGAGCGTGGTTGCCGGATCGGCGCCCAGCTCTTTCATCACATGCAACGTGACGGGTGCCTCGGGCTTGGGCGGAAATGCGTCCACGCGGCCCTGTACCAACGCAAAGCGATCGCGGCCAAAGTATTTCTCGATAAGCGGGGCTGCCGAAATATGATCCTTGTTGGTGAGCACGGCAAGCTGAACGCCCGCTGCGCGCAGACGGTCGAGCATCTCAATCGTGCCGGCGTAGGGTGAGGTATGGTCCTCCTTGTGCTCGCCGTAATAGGCCCTAAACTCGGCAAGCGTCTGCTCAAACATACGGCCGTCGCCCGCGTATTCGGCGGGCATAAAGCGCTCAACCAGCTTAAGCATGCCGTTTCCCACCTTGTAGCGGTACTCGTCCACGGCAAACGTGGGCCAGCCGTGCATCTCGCAGGTGTGGTTGCCGGCGGCCGCCAGGTCCTCGATCGTGTTGAGGATGGTGCCGTCCAGGTCAAAGATCACATGGGAAAAAGCTGCTGCCATGAAAGCTCCCGTCATTGGGTTCCAAAACGCACCCCATAATACTGGGCTTGCGCGTCGGGCACGTTTGGAATCAAAACATCTTCAGGGATAGTGAGCCACGTCGCACCAGCCAGCGCTCGCCCGCTAGCAGATCCTCGGCAGCTGCTCTCCCACGATCATGTCGAGGATGCGGGTTGAGCCCTTTATCCGATATCGTGCGTAAACGCAGCCAGAAACTCTTCGAACGTGTCGGTCTGCATGAGCCTCATCGTGGTCTCTACCGAGGAGAACACTTCGATAATCAGGTCGAGCACATCTCTAAAGAGCCCCATATCTTCCTGTGCGATGCCTATGAGCAGCACAAACCGCACGTCGTGGCGTCCCCAGGGAATCGGGGTGTCATTGTGGGCCACAGCGATAAACGAGCGCTTGGGATATACCGAGATCGCGTGGGGTATGGCGAGGCTGTCAGTAAACGCCGTCGACGAGACGCTCTCACGCAGATGCACGTCAGCGATAAACTCAGGCGTTGCGAGCCCCTGAACAGCCAAAAGCTTCCCCATTTGGTCGATGCAGCTTGTGGCGTCGACTACGTCTATGTTGCGTATAAACAGCCCCGGCTGCAGCAGACGCCCCAAAAGGCCCTGGGCATAGAGGCGCCGCCGCCGCTCCTGGATGGCGCAAAGCCGGTCGCGGATCTTTCGCACGTTTTGCTTAGTGAGGATGGGTCCGATCAAGACTTTGGTGGTGCCTCCACAAACCGGCACGTCGATTGTGGTGATTACCGCATCGCTTTCGGGCGGATTGGCCAGGTAACTATCGCAGCTCATCACGGCGACAACGCTTATGTCATCGCCAAACTCGGTCTTGAGGTCGTCGACGAGCCTTCGTGCAAAGTCGTGGTACTCCTCGATAATCACTGTGCAGGTGACGGCGCCGTCGGGTGCGGAGAACTTCTCAAAGTAAGCGCCGATATGAAAGGCGATAAACGCGATTTCGTTTTCGCCCACCTCAATATCCATGGCGGTGGAGAAGCGGTGGGCGATATAGACCGCCATGTCGTAGACCGGTGCGTACTCGCTTTTGATCTGCGCGGCGAGCGGGTTGGGGTAGCTTACGCGGTAGACGGCGCGCTGGTAGGCGTTAAACATATGCAGGACGAGTTGTAGGCGCATGGGCTCGTCGATAAAGCGTGGCAGGTCGTAGCGCTTTCCGCACTCGTCGAGGATCCC
This sequence comes from Coriobacteriaceae bacterium, assembly GCA_902364645.1. Taxonomy (GTDB): domain Bacteria; phylum Actinomycetota; class Coriobacteriia; order Coriobacteriales; family Coriobacteriaceae; genus Collinsella. Next base: position 2,224 of record CABJEP010000017.1, read on the forward strand.
CAGAACCATGTCTACAAATTCGCGGTCAATGATGCTTGAGAGCTTCTCGCGGCTGAGCTCGTCAAAATCGCAACGCTCGACGGAAAGCGCCAAAAGCAGCAGAATCTGCTGAAAATCGTCGCGTGGGATGGCACAACCAAACTCCTTCTCAAAGTAGGCGGCAATGCGCTGGGCGCAGCGTACGATCTGTTCGCGCTGCCCGAGTTGTGTCACTAGGCCGTCTGCGTCGATGGGGCCGTCCACCTCGCTGAGCTCGTTGTTCGAGGTGAGCCTGATGATGATCACTAACAGGTGCACGAGCAGGTTGGAGAGCGCGTAGCCGTTGATAAATAGATCCGAGCGCTGGCAGATCGCGACCAAGCTCGAGAGGGTTGCCTGCACGTCAAAGTCGGGAAACATGTTTTCGAGCGTTTTGGTTGAGGTGAAATAGCCATAGGAGTTGTGGGTGGCTATGTGGCCGAGAAGCTTGCGCTTGTCGGCCTCTCGCCCCGTGAGTTTCATGCGGTAGTCGTGTGTCTCGACATTGAGGTCGAACTGCCGAACGAGCGCGCGCACCTGCGGCATCACGGAGCTCTGAAACGTGCTCTCGCTGATAAAGAGCTCATCGGCGATATCAAAGACGGAGAGTCCATCGCATGCGTTGACAAGGCGGGAGATAGTAAAGTCGCGCCTGGAGTCCGCGTTCGCGGGGAGGGTATTGACACCTTCGCAAGGACTAGCGGAAGCGCTGGCGGCAGCCGGCGCCGCCGTGGCAAGGCGATAGCCCTCTTTAGACGATTCGATATGTCGCGTACCGGTCTCGTTGACCTCTGCAACATAGTTGCGGATGCTTCGCTCACTCGCGCCCAAAAGGCCGGCAAGCATCGAGGAAGACACCCATGAGCTGCTGTTTTCGAGCACGTCGATCATGCGGTTGATGCGGTTCTGCTTGGCGCTCGCCATGGCTTTCCTCCAAGAGATGAACGGCAGACAGGGTGTACCGCCCCATGGTATCTCAGGTTAAGAAAGGGTGTCTTTTCTAATTTGCCGCCCAAGCGGAAAATCGCCCGGCTTGCCGTGCGGGCGGAAAATCTGCTGCCTTGCCGCTATGCGGCAAAAAGTCGGTTGGCGGCAAGAGCCCTCCGCCGCGTATAGTGCAGTCACGGTCAAGGGCGGCCGGGTCGACACGGGCGCCCAAGAACACAGCGGGGATCGCAGCGGCATCGGAGCTGCCTCGAGCCCGCTTATTGGGAAAGGAGTACCCCATGGCAGATGAGAACGGCACCGTTCGCATTCTCCTCGCTTGCGGCATCGGTGCCTCGACCGGCTTTATGGCGGCAGGCATGCGCAAGGTCGCAAAGTCCAAGGGTCTTGACTGCACCATCAAGGCAGTCAGTAAGTCTGAGATTATGGACTACGCCGACAAGATCGACGTCCTCCTGCTCGGTCCGCACTTCGCCTCCGAGGTGCCCGAGATCCAGTCTCAAGTGGCATCTCACGGCGTGAAGGTCATGGCCATCGACCCCGACTATTACGCGGCGCTCGACGGCGAGAGCATCCTCGAGGATGCCTACGACCTGCTTGACGAAGACTAGGAGGGGACAACATGCTGCAAAAGTTCATGGAAGCGATCCAGGCGTGGATCACCGAGCATGTCGTCCCCGTGATGAACAAGCTTACCTCAACCTACTGGTTTGGCGTTATCTCCGACGCAGTTCTCTACATCGTCCCCTTCTCCATGGTCTCGGCCATCCCGAGCCTGTGGAACATTATCCGTCGCTTTGTCCCGGCCCTGCCCGACCTGTCGCCGCTCACTACGTTCTCGTTTGGCCTCGTGGGCATGTTCATGGCGTTTATCATCCCGCATAACGTTGCGGTCAAGGAAGATCGCAAAGACCGCAGCATGATTGCCGGTTTTACCGGTATAGGCGCTTTTATGCTGTGCATGAACCCCACCATCACCGATCAGGGCTATGTCTTCCAGATGGCCAAGTTTGGCGCGGGTGGCATGTTCACCGCGATGGTCGTGGGATTTGTCGTTGGCTTTATCTACAAGCGCATGGCGCGCATGACGTTCTTTTCCGAGGACAGCCTCGTGCCCGACTTCGTCAAGAACTGGTTCGATAACATCATTGCGGTGCTGCTGTCGCTTTTTGTGGCTTGGCTCTTTACCAACATGCTCCAGGTCGACGTTTTTAGCGCGGTCGCGATCATCCTTTCGCCCGTTACCGGCTTTGCCCAGACGCTGCCCGGCACCATCGCCATCCCGCTTGTCATGGACACCTTCTACTTCTTTGGCATCTCCGGCTGGGTGTTCTCGCCGATCCAGCAGTCCATCCAAAAGTCTGCTCTTGCCGAGAACATGGCCGCCTATGCCGCAGGCCTCGCTCCCACTAACATTAACGCGTACGGCATTACTCGCTACATCATGATCGGCGGCGAGGGCGCAACGCTTCCGTTGGCCTTCTACATGCTCTTTGCCAAGTCCAAGAAGAACAAGACGCTCGGCCGTGCAACGATTATCCCGTCGCTGTTCAACATTAACGAGCCGCTGGTCTTCTCCACGATCGTCGCCAACCCCTTTATGTTCATCCCCATGGTGCTGCAGTCTATCCTGCTGTCTGCCAACGCCTACCTCTGGATGAGCATGGGCTGGGCGAGCCTGCACGTCGAGAATTTCGATATGAACTTCCTGCCCAATGCGGTCTCGGCGTTCTTTATGTCGGGCGGAGACGTGCGCAATATCGCACTTGTCTGCGTCAACCTGCTGATCGCCGCGATTCTGTGGTTCCCGTTCTTTAAGGCTGCCGATAACTACCAGTGCAAGATCGAGGAAGAGCAGGCTGCCGAGAAGGCTGCAAAGAAAGCGGCCAAGAAGGCTGCCAAGGAAGCCGCCAAGGCCGCTGCCGCAGCTGCTGTCGAGTAAACCTCTACGGGCGACTCAGAGTTCGTCGCCTAGTTGCTACCAGATGTTTCAGTACCGGCCGTGGAGGCGGCCGGTACCCAAGAATAGGAGGCCATGATGGCTGATGAGACAATCAACGTTCCTGCGGTCGCGATGAACGTCATCATCAACGCTGGCGACGGCCGCGCCTGCATCGACAAGGCGATGGATGCCCTGGCGGAGTTCGATTTCGATGCGGCAGACGCGCATCTTGCCGAGGCTGATGCCAAGATCCTTGAGGCGCACAAAGCGCAGACCGAGATGATCCAGCGCCAGGCGGGCGGCGAGGAGGTCGAGTACTCCCTGCTGTTCGTGCACGCCCAGGATACGCTTATGACCATCAGCGCCGAGCTGCACATGGCCAAGAAGATGATGCCCGTAGTGCGCGCGCTGACCGCCCGCTAACGCGTCTCCCGATTGCGGGTCGCGCCCTGCGGCTCGCATCCCCAACCCAACCAAGAGAGATGAGGACATACCATGATCGACCTTTCTACCTATGACTTTGGTGAGACTTTTCCCGAGGGTTTTCTATGGGGCGGCGCTACCGCTGCCAACCAGATCGAGGGCGCATGGGACGAGGGCGGTCGCGGCCCTGCGGTCTCCGACTATGTGATTCTGCTCGACCGCGAGACCTGCGCCCGCGAGGGCATCGTCGAGGGCGGCCCGCTCAACTCCGTTACGCGACAGTCACTCGCAGCTCGCAAGGCAGACGAGATGGCCTATGATTTTCCCAAACGACGCGGCATCGACTTCTACCACACCTACAAGGAGGACATTGCGCTTTTGGGCGAGATGGGCTTCGGCGTCTTTCGCATGAGCATTTCCTGGAGCCGTATCTTCCCCAACGGCGACGACGCCCTGCCCAACGAGGAGGGTCTGGCCTTCTACGATAAAGTCTTTGACGAGTGCCATAAGCACGGGATCGAGCCCATGGTCACCCTCAACCACTTTGATATGCCGCTTCACCTGGCCGAGGAGTACAACGGCTTTGCGAGCCGTCACGTGGTCGACGCCTTTGAGCACTATGCTGAGACGCTTTTCCGCCGCTACAAGGGCAAGGTCAAGTATTGGATGACCTTCAACGAAATCAACCACGTCTACGCCAACCCCTGCACCTGCTGCGGCGTGATTTGGGACGAGAAAGAAGACGGCTCCAACCCCTATGCCGGCCGTTGGCCCGAGAAGTTCCAGGTCGCTCACAACCAGCTCGTGGCTTCCGCCAAGGCGGTTATCAAACTGCGCGAGATTGACCCCGAGGCTCACATCGGCAACATGCTCTGCCGTCTTGAGAACTACGCTGAGACCTCCAAGCCCGAGGATCAGCTCCAGGTGCTTTTTGAGGACCACTTCAACTGGTTCTTCACCGATATCCAGGCCAAGGGCGAGTACCCCTACTACGTGAAGCGTTTCTTACGCGACTACGGCGTCGATATCAAGATGGAGGACGGCGACCTCGAAACCCTCAAGGCCGGCGTGGTTGACTACATCTCCATCAGCTACTACATGACCTACATCATGCGCTACAAGGGCAAAATTTCCCCCGAGCCGAGCGGCAAGCTGGTTACTGAGATCAAGAACCAATACCTCGAGATGACCGAGTGGGGCTGGCCGATCGATCCCGTGGGATTCCGCATCACGCTCAACCACATCTACGATCGCTACCACCTACCGATCTTCATCGCCGAGAATGGTAACGGCATGACCGAGAACCGCGATGAGAACGGCTTCTGCGACGACGACGCGCACATCGAGTATATGAAGGAGCACGTCGAGCAGATGCACCAGGCGATTCTCGACGGTGTCGACGTCTTTGGTTACGCCTGGTGGGGCCCTATCGACCTGATCAGCTCCGGCACCTCCGAGATGACCAAGCGCTACGGCCAGATCTCGGTCGACCAGGACGACCACGGCAACGGCACCGGCAAACGCGGTAAGAAGAAGAGCTTCTTCTACTATAAGAAACTTATCGCTAGCAATGGTGCCGATACCGCAACCGACAACATCGTGGTGGAGTAAGGAGCAGAGATGGTTTCCAAGACGACGGTCGTCAAGAATCCGAGCGGTATCCACGCGCGTCCTGCGTCGCTGTTTGTGCAGGAGGCAAGCAAGTACGAGAGCTCGATCACCGTTGGCAAGGTGGGCGGAGACGCCAAGGACGCCAAGTCTATCTTGATGGTCATGAGCCTGGGGATGATCTGCGGTTGCGAGATTGTGATTGCGGCCGACGGCGCCGACGAGGCGGCCGCCGTCGATGCCCTCGTGGCGCTTGTCGAGAGTGGCTGCGGGGAGTAGGCGGGCAAAAGCCGCGCCGATGCGCTTTGGGCCACCCAAGGTGGGCTGGCTCCAGAAAGATTGGCCCGCCGGTGCGCGCCGGCGGGCCCTTTGCTTAGGGAGGTTAACGATGACGGCAAGAAACGTTGGCGCTAGGGGCGCGGGGCGCGTTGGGGCGCGTTCGGCGCTTACGACCCTGGGGGTCATGTCACTGATTTATGCGGTGGGCGTTCTACTTATGGATGCGACTGTGGGCGAGCTTACGGGCTCTGCGGCGTCCTCTGCATCGATCGCGTCGATGCTCGTTACCTTGCTGCTCATCGTGGCGTTGATCTTCCTTGAGGTGCGAGCGTATCGGGCGGTGGTGGCCTCGGTGCCCTTTGAGCCTGATATGGGTGACAAGGTGCTGCTAGGTCTTTCGCTCTGGTTTGGCGGCGGCATGCCACTCGGCGTCGCCAATCTGGTTCGCGCCGCGGCGTTAGGAGGTGCCGGCGACGTGCGCCAGATTCTCATGCAGCTGGGCGTGAGCGTCGCGCTCATGCTGCTGACGTATCCAAAGTTCAGAGCGTAGACAACAGCAAAGCTTGAAAATGCAAAGCCCCGCGACCGATTTCAGCCCGGTCGCGGGGCTATTTGATATTTGGGGGAAATGCATTCGTCGATTTACATGCTCTCTGCCGCACGTGTGCCCCGCTCATTTCCAGGGTGAACATTTGGCTCGCTCAATCTTGGGGTGGCAGCGGATCGGGCAGGGCGGGACGACGGCCTGGTGGCGGAGCGAAGCCGCGCCGGCCGGCGCTCGCCCGCTAGCAAATCCTCGGCAGCTGCTCTCCTACGAGCATGTCGAGGATACGGGTCGAGCCCCAGCCGGTGCGCACGCGCACGGCGGGACGGGCGCCCTCGGCAAGCGGCAGCACGCGACCGATAATCGCGGCGTTTTCGCCGTAGCGCGCGGCGCGCATGGCCGTCAGTGCGGCATCGGCCTGCTCGGCCGGCACCACGGCAACCATCTTGCCCTCGTTTGCTACCTGCAGCACATCGTAGCCGAGCATCGCACATGCCGCCTGCACGTCGGGGCGCACGGGCACAGCATCCTCGTCGATCTCCATGGCAACGCCGCTGGCCTGGGCAAACTCGTTGAGCGTGGATGCCAGACCGCCGCGCGTGGGGTCGCGGAAGCAGCGGGTGTCGGGGGCGGCGGCGAGCACGTCGGCAATCAGATGATTGAGCGGTGCGGCGTCGCTTTCGATGGTGCTCGAAAACGCCAGGCCCTCGCGCTGGCTCATGATGGCGATGCCGTGGTCGCCTAGCGTACCCGATACCAGGATGGCGTCGCCGGGCCGGCAGTTGGCACCGCTGAGCGTCACGCCTGCGGGCACCTCGCCCACGCCGGCGGTATTGATGTAGACGCCGTCGGCACCTCCACGCTCGACCACCTTGGTGTCGCCGGTGATTATGGACACGCCCGCCTCGCGTGCTGTTTCGGCCATGGTCTGCACAATCTGGCGCAGCTTGTCCATGGGATAGCCCTCTTCGAGGATAAAGCCGCACGAGAGGTAGCGCACGTTAGCGCCCGAGGTCGCGACGTCGTTGACGGTTCCGCATACGGCGAGGCGGCCGATATTGCCGCCGGGGAAGAACTGCGGCGTTACCACAAAGCTGTCGGTCGACATGGCGATTCGCCCGCTTGCGGGCAGCGCGGCGACACCAGCATCGTTGCCCGCAAGCAGCTCGGGCGACCCAAAGGCATCCAGAAAGACCTCATCGATAATGCGCTTCATCATCTGGCCGCCGGAGCCGTGGCCCAGCAGGACAGTGCTATCGGTGGCAGTACGGGACATATCGAAAACTCCAATCGTGGGTGGAATTATATGGGTGAGGCGCAGCGTCGACCGGTCCGCCGTTCGTTAGAACGGCGGAACCTAATAGTCGCGGTATCTAAAGTACGCCGCGCAGCTGCCTTCGGAGCTCACCATGCAGGGGCCGACGGGGTGTTCGGGCGTGCAGGTGCGGCCAAACAACGGGCAGTCGCTCGGCGTGATGGCACCGCGCAGCACGTCGCCGCAGCGGCATCCGCGTGGCTCGACCGCCGGTTCAATGGGCACGTCAAAGCGGGCGCCGGCATCAAAACGCGCGAATTCTGGTCGGATGGAAAGACCCGAGTTGGCAATCGGTCCCAGCCCGCGCCACGTGGTGTCGCACGGTTCAAATACCTGCTCGACCAGCTGGCGCGCCACGGGATTGCCGTCTGCATTGACGCCACGGCGGTAGGCGTTGTCGATTGCGGGCCTGTGCTCGACAATCATCTGGACCAGCATGCAGATGCCCTGCAAGATATCGACCGGCTCAAACCCGGTGACTACGCCGGGGGTCTCGAACTCATCGACCAAAAACCCAAAGGGTGCCAGGCCTGTGATGGTAGCGACGTGACCAGGCAGGATAAAGCCGTCGATGGTCGTCTCGGGGTCGTTGGAGATCGCACGCAGAGCCGGCGGCGTGGTCTTGTGAGCACAGTAGACCGAGAAGTTCTGGAGCCCGCGCGCGTCGGCCTCCAGGATAGCGGCGGCAATGGTGGGCGTTGTGGTCTCAAAGCCGACACCCATAAAGATGACCGGGCGTTCGGGATTTTGCTCGGCAATGTCGAGTGCGTCGAGCGGAGAGTAGACGATGCGGATGTCGCGCCCCGCCGCCTTTTGCGCGGCAAGCGAGGTGGACGATCCGGGCACGCGCATCATGTCGCCAAAGGTGGTGATGATGGCACCGTCCATGTTGGAAAGCGCGATTGCGTGATCGATGTCGCGGTTGGCGGTGACGCAAACGGGGCACCCCGGGCCGCTTAGCAGTTTGAGTCCCGTCGGCATAATGGAGCGAAAGCCATAGCGGCCAATGCTCACGGTATGCGTACCGCAGACTTCCATAAGGTTGATGCTGCGGTCGCCGACAAGCTCATGAATACGATCGATGAGCTCGCGAGCCAGCTTGGGGTCGCGAAATGCCGAAAAGTCGATACCGGAGCGAACCGGCTGCGCCGCCGCCACTAGTATGCCTCGGCCGGGTTGGTGGCGAGCTGGTCCTCTTCGGCCAGCTCGGTCATGGTATTAACGAGCTCGAGTGTCTCTTGGGCTTCCTGCTCGTCGACAATCTGGATGCCAAAGCCGGCGTGCACGAGAATGTAGTCGCCTACCTGTGCCGTCGGCACGAGGCGCAGCGAAACGGGGCGCTCGATGCCCATCATGTCGACGGTCGCCTTAAGGTCGTCGTCGCGTTTGACCACTTTACCGGGAACGGCAAGGCACATAATGTTCCCCTTTTATACGTTTTGCGCTGGATAGGCGCCTAATTACCCATCAGTTGATGGTAGCGCTCGCGGGAGTCACGAGCAAACGCGTTACACCTGTGAGACGGCGGCGCGCAGGCTGGCAAAACAGCCTATCGCGATGCTGTCTGCGCGAGGCGAGCGCGAGCGATGGCGGCCTGACCGTAGGCGATGCAGCCGTCGTTGACGGGCACGGTTTGGGGAACCAAGACCGTAAGGCCTGCGTCTTTAAGCTTGCGGGTGAGGAGCTGAAACAAAAGCCGGTTCATGAACACACCGCCCGAGAGCGCGACGGTATCGAGGCCTTCGCGCGCGCAGATTTCGCGTGCGATTCGTGCTGAAGAGCGCGCGATGGCGATGTGGAACCCGAGCGCGAGCCGGTCGGTCGGCGCGCCTGCCTCGATTCCATTCAGAAGAGCTTCGATGAGCGGTTGGGGGTCCAAGATGGGGGAGTCGTCGGCAGACGTGAATACGCCTGTGTGATTGTCGTCGAGACGAACGGTCTTACCGCCGAGCGCGCGCCAGGCGGCGGCTTCGAGTTCTATGGCGGGTTCGCCCTCGTAGGTTGCCTTGCCGCAGATGCCCAGAATCGCTGCCGCGGCATCAAAGAGACGCCCCATGCTGCTGGTACGCGGGCTGTTGATGCCGCGCTCGATCATGGTGGCTGTCACGCTGCGCGTTTGCTCGTCGAGGGTGCCCAAAAGCCCCGCGGCACCCGGATGCTCGAGCAGGCCGAGCTCGCTCAGCAGGGCAAAGGCGTTGCGCCGGGCATCGCGCACGGATGCGGCACCGCCTGGCAGCGCCCAGGTGCGCAGGTGCGCGGCGCGGGCAAAATCGGCAAGGCCGGCGATAAGAAGCTCACCGCCCCATATGGTGCCGTCGGTGCCGGCACCCGTACCATCGAAGGCAATACCGAGGACGCGTGCGTCGGGCGCAAGCCGGCCAGCGACAATCGCCTCTGCCATTACGCTCGCGATGTGCGCATGATGATGCTGGATTTCGATAAGCGGCAGACTATGCTCCCGTGCCCGCTCACGCGCCCACTGGCTCGACAGATAGCTGGGGTGCATGTCGCATGCCAGGGCGACAGGCGTCAGGTCAAAGAGGTTTTCTAGACGTGCGCGGGCGGCGCTCCAAGCATCGAAGGTCGCGCCGTTTTCGACATCGCCGATATGCTGCGACACAAAACAGGCCACATGGCCGTCGGCGTCCTCGCGCGTGAGCGCGATCGTGGCTTTTTGCTGCGGCCCGCAGGCGAGCACGCAGGGTGCAGTGCCGTCGAGCGCCGGCAGCGACAACGGTTGCGGCGCATATCCGCGTGCACGACGCACAGGCATGACGGTGCCGTCGACCACACGTACCACGGAGTCGTCGTAGCGTGAGAGAATCGCACGGTCGTTGCCAAGTAGCGCGTCGGCGATGCCGGCGGCAACAAGATGTTCCCATGCAAGGGCATCGTCGGTCTCGATAGGTTCCTCGCTCAGGTTTCCGCTGGTCATGACCAGCGCGTGCATGCCATGCGACGAGGCAGCTGCAAGCAGCAGATGCTGAAGCGGTGTATAGGGGAGCATGACGCCGAGCTCGGGTAGATCGTGCGCGACGGATGGCGCGAGTGTAAGGCCGTCGGGGGAATCTCCCTCGCCAACAACACGGCGGCGCAGCAGCACAATGGGGCGGATGCTGCCGGCCAGCAAGTCGCGCTCGGCATCATCGACATGGCACAGGCGTTCAGTATCGGCAAGGCTGCGCACCATAACGGCAAGCGGCTTGTTGCTGCGGCGCTTGCGACGGCGCAGCTCGACCACCGCCTGCTCATTGGCAGCGTTGCAGGCCAGATGGAATCCCCCCAGGCCCTTGATGGCGACAATACCGCCGCCTGCCAGCAGCTCGATGCAGCGTTCGATGATGGCATCGCTGGCCTCGCGCGTGGAGCCGACGGCTGGTGTTGCGTCGACCGCCGTTGGAACAACACCGTGGTCCGCCTCGCGCCAGGTAATATGTGGCCCGCAGTCAAAGCAGGCATCGGGCTGCGCATGAAAGCGCCGGTCAAGCGGGTCGCCATACTCTGCAGCGCACTCGGGGCACATAGGAAAGCAATCCATCGACGTGGCCGCTCGGTCATAAGGCAGCGACCGGATGATGGTAAAGCGCGGCCCGCAGTTGGTGCAGTTGATAAAGGGGTAGTGATAGCGACGGTCGGCGGGGTCGAACAGTTCGCGCAGGCAGTCGTCACAGGTGGCGATATCGGGGGAGATGAGCGTCGTGTGCACGGTCTGATCTTGCGACGCTACAATACGAAAGACCTGCTCATCGTCGGCATCCCAAGCGTCGGGCTCCAGGTCTGCAACAGCGACATGCTCAACGCGGGCTGCGGCCGGCGCGTGCTCCGACAGCGCGGTGACAAATTCGTCGAGCGCCTCGCCCAAAGCATGCGCCTCGATGTGCACGCCATCGCCCGCGTTGAGCACCCAGCCGCAAATGCCATGCGCCATAGCCTCGCGATACACAAATGGCCGCATGCCAACGCCCTGCACAATGCCCGTCACATGAATATGCACATGCCGCATGTGGCTCCCCCTCGTCAAAACCGACCAAAAAGGGACAGGTTTATTTTGGTCGGTAAAACTTCTAAACCTACCAAAATAAACCTGTCCCTTTTTGGCAGGTGCGCTGTGGGAAATCCCGTTACAGCCCCAGGCTTTGCTTGGTGGCGGCGCAGGTGAGCTCGCCGTGCTTAACGCCGCGCAGGCCCAGCAGGCGGTCGGCTAGTTCGTAGACGCGCTCGCCGCGACCCTTGAGCGCCAGAATCTCCAAGCAGTTGTGGTGATCCAGATGCACGTGCATGGTCGATACGATCTCGTCGGTGTAGTCGTGCTGCACTTCGTCCAGACGGCGCGTCAGATCGCCGGTATGGTGGTCGTAGATCATGGTGAGCGACCCGATAACATGCTCATTGGGCGTGCGCATCTGCTCCTTGGCGATCGAGGCGCGAATCAGGTCGCGCACGGCCTCGGAGCGGTTGGCCACGTCGCCGCGGCGCGCGATCTGTTCGTCGAAACGGCGCAGCAGGTCGTCCGGTGCGGTAACCGAAAAACGGACCAGCTCGGAGCCGGAGCCACTACAGTGGCAGCCCGCGTCGCCGTCCGCCCCGTGCGGATGCTCGTGCTCGTACCCGCAGCCGTGCTCGTGTTCGGCCACCTTACACCAGCTTCACGGAGCCGACGGAGTTGTGGTCGGCCTCGATGGCTTCCTCGTAGCCCTCGAGCGCGTCATGCGCCTCGTGCAACGCGGCCATGGCTGCCTCGAGCTTGGCGCCGATGCGCTCCATGTCAAAATTTTCGGTCGCATGCAGCAACTGATGGCTCCATTCGTGAGCGAGCTCGATGGTGTCGTCGACCTGCTTGACGCTCATGGCAAGCTGGCTCATGTTCATTCCAACATCATGCATGGGAAATCTCCTTTTGTATGGGGCAGTTCAGTGGTTCAGATTTTACTACGCCCACTCTGTGCGCAGCTGCATAAGAAAACGGGTGCGAGTCTGTGCGACTCGCACCCGTTCACTGGGGGCTGTTTGTAACTACCATACTATCCGTGGTCGCACGCGCCGCACCCGGCAGTCCGGCGAGCGGTGCAAAACCGCTCATGGACGGCGGGTAAGTAACAAGCGTATTACAGATGCTTCTCCAGCAGCGCCTGCAGCCTCGCCTTGGGCAGAGCGCCAACCGAGCGGTCAATCTCTTCGCCGTTCTTAAACACAATCAGCGTGGGGATGCTCATGACGCCATACTTCATGGCCAGGTCCTGGTTGTCGTCGACGTTGCATTTGGCAACGGCAAGCTTGCCCGCCAGCTCATCGGCAACCTCGTCAACGATGGGCGAGAGGGATCGACAGGGCCCGCACCACGGTGCCCAAAAATCGACCAGCACGGGCAGGCTGTCGTTAACGACGGAATCGAAATTCTCGGGGGTAATCTGCTTAATGTCAGCCATGGTGACCTCCATAATGCGACGCGGCTTGGCCGCGTAAAACTCAGTACGACCGTGCTTATACCCAGCTGCCCGCAAAGCAACCACTCGCGGGCAGCTCTTTTATATAATGGTGGGCACGCAAACGATTGGAGAGCGCATGTCCACGTCACAAAGCCAGAAAAAAGAAGCCATCGCCCAGGCGGCCGAGCAGGAGCTCACATCGCTTGCGGTCCGTGGCGTGCGTATCGCGGGCAACGCGTGCTCGCCGATCGTGCTGGTCAAAGGCGATTTGGACGAGGCCGAGCGTTCGGGTGGCGAGCTTGCCGCCGGCCCGGATGGCGCGGCGTTGCGCAAGGCGCTTGGGGCCATCGGCTACGCGCCCGAGGATTTTTGCGTGCTGGCAAGCGTCGCCGGCGCGGGCGATGGGACGGTCGCGGCGGGCGAGGCCCTGACGTGCGACCTGTTCCGCGAGGCGCTGGAGACCTTGGACCCCGAGGCGGTGCTGCTGCTGGACAACAGTGCGGCCGATGTCATGCGCGAGACCTATGCCGATATGCTTGTGGCAATTGATGATTTTGACACCGCCATGCTCAAGCCCGGCCTGGTCGCCCATGTGCAGGGGCGCCGCGTGCTTGCGCTCGACGGTTTTGAGGCGGCGCTCACCGACAAGGCCGCCAAGCAGCGCATGTGGGCCTACATTAAGCAGCTGACCCCGGCGGCTGCACCGCTGTAGCGAGGCTGACGGCAGCCCCTACATTACGGCGCGCAGCTCAAACCGGTCGCCGTTAATGCGGAACTGGCAGTTGCCGTTCATACGCTCGACGGCAAGCTTAATGCTCTTGGTGCCAAAGCCGTGCCCAGTGTGCTGAGCCACGGGCATGCCGTCGACCATGTGCGGCGCACGGCCAAACGTGTTGGAAACCAGCAATAGAAGCTGGCCGTCTTCGTAGCGAAGGTCCAGGTCGACAAACCGCTTGCCTTCGGGGGTGGCGCTCGCTGCGGCGATGGCATTGTCCAGGGCGTTCGATACCACACTGAACAGATCGACATCGCTCACGTGGACGGTTTCGGGCACGGCGGCGCGCAGGTCGGCGGTGATGCCGTGCGCGTTGATGTCCGCGGAAAGCGACGAGAGCGCAATGTTGACCGTTTCGTTGGCGCAGTAGCGGCGCACGGCGGTGCGGTCGTTGGTCTCGCAGAGCGCGTCGATGCGCTCGAGCGCCTCATCGGTGTGACCCTCTTCGATCAGGGCCGCTAGACCGCGCAGGTAGTGGCGCATGTCGTATCACATTGAGACCAAGTCAAGAAGAATCGCTTCGGTCGAATCGCGTCTTTTGGGTGAGTTCTCAACGTCCGCTGCCGCTGGTTTCCACCGTATGCCGAAAACACCCGGACGATGCCGTGCAGATCGCTTCGCTCTGCTATAGTCTCCCAAATTCACGTTTTCTATTGGGATGGTGGTTAATATGGGCGACATACTCGAATCGTTCCTGCGCGTGGCGATGGTGGTGTTCACCGTCGGTCCGCTCACTGCATGGGTCGCCCGTCGCGGCGCGCGCGAGCGCAGTGAGGCGGCGGACAGCCTCGATCGCTTCACGGTGCGCATGCCCGCTGCCATCCGCACGATCATCGCCTGCTGCGCCGTCGCGTTCGAACTGCTCATGCTGGGTGTCTACGTCTGGCAGGGCGTCTCGTTGGGCGAGTGGGACCACGAACTTGTGTGGTTCGGTCACGCCATGGCGCTCGCGGGCATGGCCATCTGGGCCCTGCTGAGCATCCCGCGCATCGACGTGGACGGTGAGCGAATTCTCTCGCGTAACGCCTTCGGCATCCGCAAGGAGACGACGTTTGGCAACATCACCCGTGCAACGCTTCACACGCAGATGATGAGGATCGACCTGTTCGAGGGCGACTGGAAGTTCTGCTCGATAAGCCTCGAGGGGGTGTGCTCGCTCAACCTCCTCGCCCGTCTGGAGGAAGAGGGCATCGAAGTCTCGGACGCCGTCGACGGTCCCATGACCAAGGCGGGCCTGTGTTGGTCTGCCATCAAGCCGTTGACGATTGTTTTCAACGGCATGGCGCTCGTCTTCTCGCTCGTGATCGCCTTCATGGCTGTTTTCACCGATGCCGGAGCCCGCTTGCTCTTGCTCGTCCCGTTCCTCTTCCTGTTCATAGGGGGACTCCTGCCCCTGCTCATGCTCAGCATGCCCGCCCGCGGCATCCTCGAGATCGGCAGGCAGGAGCGCGAACTCGGCTTCTCCTTCGCCGAGGAGATGGCAAGTCGAGGTACCACGGGCACTTCGCTTGTCGACGATGATTGGTTCATCGAGATCAGCAATGCCCGCGTCGTGGCGTTCCGTCGCGATTACCTCAAGAAGGTCACGGCGCACGAGAACAGCGAGAGCGGCGACCGTTGCACGGTGACCACGAAAGGCGGTCGCAAAATCAAGGTGTATGCAGCGGGCAGCACGCTCGAGGACCTGCGCTCGTGGTTCAAACAGGGTGCCAAGGCCAGAAGCACGCTCGACCGTGCAGAGGACGCGCTCGAGACGACGTCTGATTGGGTTGTCTGACCTGTATCGTCTTTTCGGACACGCATGCTAGAGGCCCAATCCTTTAGAATGCATTCATCGACGACCGAGAGGACGGTATGCTATGTCCAACCCAGCCGCCAAGTACACCGACGAGTTCAGGCGCGAGACCGCCGACTACATCATCTCGACGGGCAGGCCGATAACGGAATGCTGCGCAGAACTGGGCCTGAATTCCAAGACCGTGAACAAGTGGGTGCAGAATCGCCGGCGCGAGCTTGCCGGCGGGCCCGACCCCAAGGCCGAGGACCGCGAGCTTCGCGAGGCGAAAAGGCGCATACGCGAGCTCGAGATGGAGAACGCCTTCTTGAAAAAAGCCGCGGCCTTCTTCGCCAAAAGCCAGGCGTAGCCGCGTGCTACCGGATGATGTTGGCGGAGAAGGCCGAATTCCCGGTGAAAATGATGGCCCGCGTGCTCGGCGTGAGCCGATCGGGCTTCTACTCGTGGCTCTCCAACGGCTGCCCGCGAGAAGACTGGTCGGCCGAGTGCGAGGCGGTCCGGCGCGTGTGGCTGGAGTCGGACCGCAGGTTCGGCTTCCGGTTCGTGAAATGCTTCCTGCCCGGCGAGTTCTCCGGATTGACCCTGTACAGGGTGCGCAAGCTGATGCGCGAGCTGGGAATACGCGGCTGCACGCCCAACGCCAGGAAGCGCACCACCATCCCCGACCCGAAGGCCAGGCCCCGGCCCGACCTGGTGCGCCGCGACTTCACCAGTCCCGTTCCAACCTGCAAGCTCGTGGGCGACATCACCTACCTGCGCACCGGCGAGGGATGGCTGTACCTGTCGACGGTCATCGACCTCAACACCCGCATGGTGGTGGGCTGGTCGCTCTCCGAGCGCATGACCGCCGACATCGTGGTTTCGGCGCTGGCGTCGGCCAAATCGCGCGGCTACGTGGCCGGCAACGCGATATTCCACGCCGACCGCGGCGCCCAGTACACCAGCAGGCTTCTGGCCGAATGGGCGCGCGACAACGACGTGCGGCTGTCCTGCAGCCGCGCCGGCAACTGCCACGACAACGCGGTGGCCGAGTCGTTCCTCGCCACGCTGAAGAACGAGATGTACTACAGGCGCAGCTTCCCGACCAGGGATTCCGCCAAGCACGCGGTGGTCGAGTTCATCGAGGCGTACTACAACCGCCGAAGGCCCCGCTCGACGATCGGCTACAAGGTGCCGGCCGAGGCCATGGCGGCCTTCTTCGAGAGAACCGAGCCCAAGCTCGAGGCCATGCCTATGGCCGCTTGATTTCTCGAGCATGCGTGTCCGAAATCTTGACACAGGTCAGAAGGCCTCGATGCCAGCGCTGCGCCGATATGGGGCAGCGGCCCCCCGTTGGCCGCCATGGCCCTGACTTCCGAGCGTATGCTGGCGCCGCTCGTCTTAAGACGTTGACCTCCATCCGGAGCCTGCGGTTCTCGCGCTCGGGCTCCAGGATCCGGTTCTACTCGGGCGTGCGGTTGTCGGCGGCGCGCGGCGAGCCGGTCTCGTTTATCGACTTGACCCGCCTCTCCACGGTGCTCTTGTCGAGGTCGCACTCGTCCATGGCCTCGCGCCTGGGCTTTCCGGCGTTGTGGAGATCGACTATCTTCCTCTTGAACTCGTCGGTGAAATGCCTCGGTCTGGGGCCGGTCGAGGCCGAGCCCCCGGTCCGGCTGGGGTAGCATGTCGCTGCGGACCATTGTCTTTCCTCTCGTTGAATATCTAGGCGCTGACGATTCTAGGCGATGGCCCTCTCTTGCTTCTTACACCTCGATTGTGCTCGCTACCCCCAGCGGGCCCGGATCGAGCGATTCGGGCCCGCTTTTGGGGCCTGCCGGAAACCCGGTGGTCAAAAAGGGCCAAATATGAGTACTGTTACCAGTTTGGTGGCAGCCAAATGGCCTCAAAAATCGGTGCCAGAGGCCAAAAGTGCATCGATTTTCGTTCTTCAGAGTCGCGATCGGGCTCCAAACAAGGCGATTTTGCTGCTCTGGACCGGAAAATCGATGCTACTAATTTGGTGACAGTACTCATATTTGGCCCTTTTTGACCACTGCCCCTTGGTCCAGGACAAAACGGGCTGCCCGAATCATGGGGCGGGTCCATTTTCGGCTGTCCTCAGCTTGCCAGTTCGAAAATGGACCCGCCCCAAGATTGAATCTTTATTCCAACTTTACACCTGGCTTTACAGCTGTCTTGTCAGCTGTAAAGCCAGGTGTCATACTAAAGCCCCAAGATTCGCCAAAAGAGAGGGGCCTTGATGGCACAGAGCGCGAACATGGATGCATCGGAGCTTGCACGCGATATCGCGGCCGGCCTAGCATCGGCAACGACGGCAACGGAGCGCGCGGCACTGGTGCCCGCAGAGCTCGTCGAGGCCATTCAGCAACTAAAAACCCAACGTGACGCGGTGATCCTGGCGCACTACTATGTGGCGCCCGAGGTCCAGGCCGTTGCCGATTACGTCGGCGACAGCTTTTACCTGGCAAAGCTCGCCAAGAGCCTGCCGCAGCAGACCATCGTGCTGTGCGGCGTGGAGTTTATGGGCGAGAGTGCCAAGCTGCTCAACCCCACCAAGACCGTGCTGCTGCCCGAGCCGGGTGCGGACTGCCCCATGGCGCACATGGTCAAGCGCGAGACGGTCGATGCGGCGCGCGCCGAGTACGGCGACGACCTGGCTGTCGTCTGCTACGTCAACTCGACGGTTGAGATCAAGAGCTGGAGTGACGTGTGCGTTACCAGTTCTAACGCCGTCAAGATCGTCTCCGAGCTGCCACAGCAGCACATCTTGTTCATTCCCGACCAGAACCTGGGCCGCTTTGTGGCCGAGCAGGTGCCGCAAAAGCACGTCATCCTCAACAACGGCTACTGCCCGCGCCACCACATCATTACCGTCGAGCAGATCGTCGATGCGCAGGAGGCCCACCCCGACGCGCTCGTGCTGGCGCACCCCGAGTGCAAGGCCGACGTGCTGGCCGAGGCCGACTACATCGGCTCCACCGCCGGCATCATCAAGTATGCCGAGGAGTCCGACGCGAGCGAGTTCATTATCGTGACGGTCCGCGGCGTGCTCTATGAGCTCGAGCGCCGCTGCCAGGGCACCGGCAAGAAGTTCTACTTCCCCGCGGTGCAGCCCACCTGCGTCAACATGGACCTCATCACGCTCGAAAAGCTCGTGCGCTGCCTGGAGACGGGCGAGGGCGAGGTGCAGATTGGCGTGTCGGACGAGGTCGCCGATCAGGCCAAGCTCACGCTCGACCGCATGCTCGAGTACGCGGCGCGCTAAGCCAATGTGACATGAGGGGCCATCCCTTATGCCACATTACAAGGGAGAGGATTCCTGTGGAAACCAAACAATACTCCGACATGGAGTGCGACGTCGTCATTGCCGGTTGCGGCGTGGCGGGCCTGTATGCGGCTCTCAATCTGCCGACGAGCACGCGCGTAATCATGCTCTCCAAGGGCGCCGTCGACGAGTGCGATTCGATGCTCGCGCAGGGCGGTATCTGCGTGCTGCCCGAAGGCTCTGACTACGATGCCTTCTTTGAGGACACCATGCACGCCGGCCATTACGAGAACCGCCGCGAGAGCGTCGACATCATGATCCGCTCGAGCCGTTCGGTCATCAACGACCTGTTGGCCATGGGCGTGGACTTTGAGCGCAAGGCCGACGGCAGCCTCGACTTTACTCGCGAGGGCGCGCACAGCCGCCCGCGCATTGCCTTCCATGCCGACATTACGGGCAAGGAGATCACGACCAAGCTGCTCCAGGCCGTTCGCAAGCTGGGCAACGTGCAGATTTTGGAGCGCGTGGCCATGACCGACATCCTAACGGCCGAGCGTGACGGCGCCACGGTGTGCACCGGCGTCGTCGCCGTAGCCGTGGACGAGGACGATTCAGCTCGCCCCGCAGACGAGCTGGCAAATGCCGCTGAGGACGTGCATGCCGGTAAGCCGTTTAAGATTCATGCCTGCCATACGCTGTGGGCAACGGGCGGCATCGGCGGCGTGTACGATCACTCCACCAACTACCCGCAGCTCACCGGTGACGCTTGCTACATCGCGCAGGAGCACGGCATCACGATGGAGCACCTGGACTACGTGCAGATCCATCCCACGGGACTGTTCTCTCCGCAGCCGGGCCGCACCTTCCTGATTAGCGAGAGCTGCCGCGGCGAAGGCGCGATTCTGCTCAATGCCGCCGGCGAGCGCTTTACCGACGAACTGCAGCCGCGCGACGTGGTCGCCGCCGCTATTCGCGAGCAGATGAAGCAGGACGGCACCGAGCACGAGTGGCTGAGCTTTGCCCCCGTCGAGCGCGACGTGGTGACCGGGCATTTTGCCAATATCCGTGCGCGCTGCCTGGAGGACGGACGCGACATCCTGGACGAGCCCATCCCTGTCACACCCACGCAGCACTATTTTATGGGCGGCGTATGGGTCGACAAGGACGGCCGCACCTCGATGCCCGAGCTCTACGCCGCCGGCGAGACGGCCTGCAATGGCGTGCACGGCAAGAACCGCCTGGCTTCTAACAGCCTGCTCGAGTCCCTAGTTTGGGGCCGCCGCGCTGCTTGGCGTATGCGCACCGGCGAGTCGCTGACCGTGGAGCAGGCCGGTGAGCCCGCGCTTGACGGACGTCACCGCGCCCTGAGCGCCGAGACCCTTGCAATCGATGATTTGGCCCGTGCCGCCGGCACGCAGGCCGTGGAGGAGTAGACCATGAATCCCATTACCATGAAGCTCGTCGTCGATGATCTGATTTTGCAGGCTCTGCGCGAGGACATCACGTTTGAGGACGTGAGTACGGCGAGCGTGTGCCCTACGGCGCGCCCCGCTACCGTTGAGCTCATCGCCAAGGCCGATGGCATCATCGCCGGCTTGGATGTGTTCGCTCGCACTTTTGAGCTGCTGGATCCGCAGAGCTCGGTGCTGTTTGATGTCGCGGACGGCGACGAGGTGCACGCCGGCGACCACGTGGGCCAGGTGCGCGGCGACGCGCGCGTATTGCTTTCGGGCGAGCGCGTGGCGCTCAACTACCTGCAGCGCATGAGCGGCATCGCTACTTACACGCATCGGATGGCGGCCGCGCTCGAGGGCACCAAGACCGTGCTTGTCGACACGCGCAAGACCACGCCGGGCATGCGCGTCTTCGAGAAGGCAGCAGTCGAGATCGGCGGTGGCAGCAACCACCGCTATAACCTGTCGACGGCCGTCATGCTCAAGGACAACCACATCGATGCAGCCGGTGGCGTGACGCGCGCGATCGAGATGGCGCGCGCCCATGCGTCGTTTACCACGACGGTCGAGATTGAGTGCGAGAACCTGGGCATGGTACGCGAAGCCGTGGAGGCCGGTGCCGACATTATCATGTTCGACAACATGACCCATGACGACATGGCCGCCGCCATCGAGCTTATCGCCGGTCGCGCCAAGACCGAGTGTTCGGGCAATGTGGACGCCGACAACATTCGCGCCCTGGCCGACCTGGGCGTTGACTTTATTAGCTCGGGCGCCCTGACGCACTCTGCGCCGATCCTCGACCTCTCGCTTAAGCACCTGCGTCTGCTGGACGGTAAATAATGAACGCCCGCGAGCGTCGCCGTGCCATCATGGGCGTGCTCGAAGGAGCCAAGGAGCCCGTTTCGGGCAGCGCACTTGCCCGCGAGGTTGGCGTGAGCCGTCAGGTCGTGGTTCAGGATATTGCCCTGTTGCGTGCCGATGGGCACGATGTCGTGGCAACCAACCGCGGTTACGTGCTGCAGGAAGCCGCGAGTAGCCCCGCCGTGCCCACGCGCTTGGTCAAGGTTCGCCACGGCGTGGAGCAGACAGGCGATGAGCTTACGAGTATCGTCGACGCCGGAGGCGCCGTGCTCAACGTGATCGTCAATCACCGCGTGTACGGTAAGATCACGGCCGACCTGGACATCCGCAATCGTCGCGATGTTGAGCGCTACCTGCACGATATCGAGAGCGGCAAGAGCTTTCCGCTACTAACGGTGACGAGCGGCTATCACTTCCATCGCATCGCGGCGGAGGACGAGCAAACCCTCGACGAGATCGAGGCCATGCTCAAGGAGAAGGGTTACTTGGCAGACCTCATGCCCTACGAGGACGATCTATCGTAGCCGACGCTGCAAACGCCCCTAAGCGGCAATCTGACGTTCAATCGTCGGTCGCGTACAAAAGTACGCTTCCCTCCTCTTTCACGTCACCTTGCTCGCTTAGGGGCGTTTTCGCTGACGTGAGCTCAACCTGTGACGGTGCCAAATTAATTATCCGCACAAAAAAGGAGGCCTCCGCGGCGATGCGGAAGCCTCCTTTTTGTGCACGGTGTACTTTTGAGTGTGCAAGTGGGGGAGTTGTTACTCCTCGACGATCTCGGTGATCGCGCCAGCGGGGCAAGCGTCCTGGCAAGCGCCACAGGCGACGCAGGAGTCCTCGTCGGCGACGGTAGCGACGTCCTGGAGCTCCAGAACGCCAGCGGGGCAGGAGTCGACGCAAACGCCACAAGCGATGCACTCGTCGGCATCAATTACGGGATGAGCCATGGTAGTTTCCTCTCTGTTGACCGACGCTACAGGCGATGCGCGCCGGTTTGATTCGGGCAAAAACATACCACGGGAGCGACCGTTTGCAATACCCTCTGGCCGGCATCTTCATACCGTTCGCCGAGTATGCCAAGGTTTACTAAAAAACGCGCAGGTGGGGCCGTTGAGCTGCGCAAATGTTAGCTATAGGTGACTTGTAATATTGACCTATTGAGCGCGCCTGCGGAAAGGGCATCCCGTTATTTGGCCGAAAACCGGGTCGCAGTTTCCGGTTGGGCCCGCTAGCGGAAACTGCGACCCGGTATCAGCTCTCAAAACGGGATACGGTTTCCGGTTGAGCCTTCAGACGGAAACTGCGACCCGGAATCTACGCTCAAACCGGGATGCGCTTGCCGCAAGACGGCCCCCAGGCACCCCCGGACGCAAACCTCAGCCATCTCTACATAGATCTCAATAGATTTGCCGAGAACTCATTCAGCGCATCTACCTGCGCATTTAAGAACCTAAACTCTCAACAATAAGAAATCTTATATGAATTGACTTAGATTTTGTATATTCCGGCCCATAAGGGGATACACTACATCCTGAAAGACAAGCCGAAGCGCCGCGCGACAGATCGTCGAGGCGGCGCGAACGCAAAAGAGAGAGGGAATTTCTAATGAGTAAGATTCTTGGTATCGACCTTGGTACTACTAACTCCGCAATGGCCGTTCTCGAGGGCGGTTCTCCGACCATTATCGTGAACGCCGAGGGCGACCGCACCACCCCGTCCGTCGTGGGCTTCCGCGCCGACGGCGACCGCGTTGTGGGTAAGGCCGCTAAGAACCAGGCCGTCACCAACCCCAAGAACACCGTGTTCTCCATCAAGCGCTTCATGGGCCGCAAGTACTCCGAGTGCACCTCCGAGATCAAGACCGTGCCGTATGAGGTCAAGGAGGGCCAGGGTGGCCGTGCCGTCGTCGATATCGAGGGCAAGGACTACACCGCCGAGCAGGTGAGCGCCATGACGCTCGCCAAGATGAAGGCTGACGCCGAGAAGTATCTGGGCGAGACCGTCACCGACGCCGTCATCACCGTCCCGGCCTACTTCAACGACGCCCAGCGTCAGGCCACCAAGGACGCCGGTAAGATCGCCGGCCTCAACGTCAAGCGTATCGTCAACGAGCCGACTGCTGCTGCTCTTGCCTATGGCCTGGACAAGCAGGGCACCGACCAGCGCATCCTGGTCTTCGACCTGGGCGGCGGTACCTTCGACGTCTCCATCCTCGACCTCGCCGACGGCGTGTTTGAGGTTCTGTCCACCTCGGGCGACAACCACCTGGGCGGCGACGACTGGGATCAGCGCGTCATCGATTGGATGGCCGATAAGTTCCAGCAGGAGAACGGTGTCGACCTGCGTCAGGACCCCATGGCCCTGCAGCGTCTGAAGGAGGCCGCCGAGAACGCCAAGAAGGAGCTCTCCGCAGCCCAGCAGTCCACCATCAACCTGCCGTTCATCACCATGAACCAGTCTGGCCCGCTGCACCTCAACTACACGCTGACCCGCGCCGAGTTCGAGAAGATCACCCGTGACCTGCTCGAGCGCTGCAAGCAGCCTGTCACCAACGCCCTGCGCGATGCTAAGCTCAAGCTCTCCGATCTGACCGAGGTCATCCTCGTCGGCGGCTCCACTCGTATGCCCGCCGTCCAGGAGCTCGTCAAGACCATGACCGGCAAGCAGCCCAACATGTCCGTGAACCCCGACGAGGTCGTTGCCGACGGCGCTGCCGTCCAGGGCGGCGTGCTCACCGGCGACGTCGAGGGCATCCTGCTGCTCGACGTTACCCCGCTGTCGCTGGGTGTCGAGACCATGGGCGGCATCATGACCAAGATGATCGACCGCAACACCACGATCCCGACCTCCAAGACCGAGGTCTACTCCACCGCTGCCGACAACCAGACCAGCGTCGAGATCAACGTGCTCCAGGGCGAGCGCGAGCTTGCCCGCGACAACAAGTCGCTCGGTAAGTTCCAGCTGACCGGTATCCCGGCTGCCCGTCGCGGCGTGCCGCAGATCGAGGTCACCTTCGACATCGACGCCAACGGCATCGTCAAGGTCTCCGCTAAGGACAAGGGCACCGGCAAGGAGCAGCAGATCACCATCTCCGGCTCCACCGCCCTGTCCGACGACGAAGTCGATCGTATGGTCAAGGACGCCGAGGCTCATGCCGAGGAGGACAAGAAGCAGAAGGAAGAGGTCGAGGTCCGTAACCAGACCGATAGCCTGTGCTACTCCACCGAGCAGACCCTCAACGAGCTGGGCGACAAGGTTTCCGCCGACGTGAAGTCCAAGGCCGAGGCCGCTATCGCCGACGCCAAGAAGGCGCTCGAGGGTTCTGACGTCGAGGCTATCAAGGCCGCCGGCGAGTCCCTGCAGTCCGTGGCCTACGAGCTGGCCCAGGTTGTCTACGCCGACGCTCAGCAGCAGACCGACGGTGCCGCTGGCGCCCAGCCTGCCGACGATGACGTTGTCGACGCCGACTACGAGGTTGTGGACGACGAGGACAAATAATCATGTCCGCCCGTAAAGCTCGCACGGAGGCGGCCGCCGCTGGCGCCGCCCCCGTTGACTCTGAGGAGAAGGACGTGAAGATTCCCGTAGAGGCCGTTGACGATACCGTGGCCAACGAGGCCCCGGCCGCCGAGGCTGCCGAGAACCAGGTAGAGGATTCCAACAAGGAGGCGACGATGACCGAGGACGAGATGGTGGAAGCCGCTATCCGCGCCGGTGAGGAAGCCGCCGACAACGACTTTAAGCTCAAGTTCGAGCAGGCTCAGAAAGAGCTTGCCGACGTGCGCAATGAGCTCGATGCTGCGGCAGAGGCTCAGAAGGCCGCCGAGGACAAGGCAAAGGACGCCACCGAGCGTACCGCCCGTCTGCAGGCCGACTGGGAGAACTTCCGTCGCCGCACCGCCAATGAGCGTATCGCCGAGCGCGAGCGCGCGACCGAGAAGCTTGTTACCGCGCTGTTGCCGGTGATTGACGATATCGAGCGCGCGATCGACCATGCCCGTAGCCAGGAGCTTTCCGACGACTTTAAGCAGTTCGTCGATGGCGTCGATGCGGTGCATGCCAAGCTGCTCGATGTGTTTGCGCACGAGGGCGTTGAGCCCATCGACCCCAAGGGCGAGGCGTTCGATCCGCTCGAGCACCAGGCCGTGGGGCGTGTCGAGGACGCATCGCAGTACGACGAGACTGTCAACGACGTGTACCAGAAGGGCTACCGCATGGCGGATCGCATCCTGCGTTCCGCGATGGTGACGGTGACCTACGGTGGCGAGAAGCGCCCCGCACCGGAGCCCGAAGCGGCGCCCGAGGATGCTACGGCCGATACGGCCGAGAGCACCGAGGAGTAATTGAGAAGGGCCCCGGGGCAACACCCGGGGCCCTTTCTGGCCTAGTGCCATATGAAAGCATGAGCCGCCGCCCGCTGGGCGGCGGATGAAACAGGAGAGGAGCTACGATGGCTGCAGGCAAAACCTTCTATGACATCCTGGGCGTATCCAAGAGCGCCTCCGACAAAGAGATCAAGAGCGCGTTTCGCAAGCTCGCGCAAAAATATCACCCCGATGCCGGAGGCGACGAGGCCAAGTTCAAGGAGATTAGCGAGGCCTACGAGACGCTTTCGGACGAGAAGAAGCGCAAAGAGTACGACCAGATGCTCATGTTTGGCGGCATGCCGGGCGCGGGCGGCGCGTATGGCGGCGGCTACGGTGCCGGCGCTGGTGCCAGCGGCTGGGGCGACATCTTCGACAGCATCTTTAGCGGCAACGGCGCCTGGGGCAGCGATTGGGGCTCGGGCTTTGCCGGGGCTGCGGGCGCTGCCGGTGCCGGCGCTGGCCGCAGCCGCGCTCGCAAGGGCGGCGACCTGTCGCTGACCGTCGATGTGACGGCCGAGGACGCGTTTCGCGGTGTGACGCACAAGGTCACCTACCGCATTCCCTCGACAGGCGAGCAGCAGACCATTACGGTCTCGGTGCCTGCAGGCGCGGTCGACGGCGGCAAGCTGCGTTACAAACGTCGCGGCGAGTATGGCGTTGCCGGCGGCGAGCGCGGCGACCTGGTCGTGACCACGCATGTGGAGGAGCATCCGCTGTTTAGGCGCAAAGGCGCCGACGTGACCATGGAGGTACCGGTCTCGGTCTACGAGGCGGCGCTCGGCTGCACGGTGGACGTGCCCACGCCCGGCGGTGCGACGGTCCGTTTGAAAGTGCCCGCGGGTACCCAGACGGGCAAGAAGTTCCGCTTTAAGGAGATGGGCGCGCCCGATGTTAAGCACCGTGGCCGCACGGGCGCGCTGCTCGTCGAGATCAAGGTGCAGGTTCCCACGAACCTGTCCGACGATGAGCGCGATGCCATGACCAAGCTGCGCGAGGCCGACACGCGCGACTATCGCGAGAAGGTCAATCGTTACAAGGCGACGTACTAGGGCGGTCGTGGCGCACACCCGCGCCCGCGGGCTTATGATGGACGATAACGAGACGGAAAGGGGTCAGGTAGCATGGCCGAGGACAATAGGAATAAACCGCTGTACATGATCAGCGTGGCGGCCGAGTTGACCGGCATGCATCCGCAGACTCTGCGCGTCTACGAGTCCAAGGGCCTGGTGAACCCCCAGCGCTCGGGCGGCAACACGCGTCTGTATTCGCGTGCCGATATCGAGCGCCTGGAGCTCATCAACCAGCTGACTGACGAGGGCATCAACCTTGCCGGCGTGGTGCGCATCCTCGATATGAAGGAGCGTGCCGAGGAGCGCGAGCGCGAGAACGAAAAACTCCGCGCACGCGTGCGCCAGCTCGAGGACGAGCTGCACGAGTACAAGATGCAGAAGAAGATCACCGCCCTGGCCCCGCGCGACGGCTCGGTCAACCCCGAGCAAGTCATGCGCAAGCTGCTAGGTACGGGTAGCGACCTATAGCTCCGCCGACGCTGCCGGGCACTCATTGGGGACAGACTTAAATGAGTGCCCGCAGAATGAGAGTGGATAATCTCCCGTTTTTGGCCTGTTTGCAGGCTCAAAGTGGGAGATTATCCACTCTCGTCATTTCGGCGTCTAAGTCTGCCCCCGGCACCCAACTCGTTCTTTGCTTTACTGAGATAAAGTGAACGTACAGATTCGTAACCCGCTGGCAACCGTTCTATGGCACGATATTGAACGAATGTATGCTATGCGCCCAAATCTTTTGGGCAGAGTGGGAGACAGTATGGTCAAGCTGTACGAGGACGGCATCTACCTGCGCGGCGGTAGCGAGGTTGTGCCTGTGGCCGAGGCTGCTGAGCGTGGCATTACGCAGGCGCCCGAGGATGCCAAACGCGGAACCATCGCGTATTCGATCCTCCAGGCACACAATACGTCCGGCGACCCCGAGGCGCTCAAGATTCGCTTCGATGCCATGGCGAGCCACGACATCACCTTTGTCGGCATCATCCAGACGGCGCGCGCCTCGGGCATGGAGCAGTTTCCGCTGCCTTACGTGCTCACCAACTGCCATAACTCGCTGTGCGCCGTGGGCGGCACCATCAACGAGGACGACCACGTCTTTGGCCTCTCGGCTGCCAAGAAGTACGGCGGCATCTTCGTTCCGCCGCACATCGCCGTCATCCACTCCTTTATGCGTGAGAACTTCGCCGGCTGCGGCAAGATGATCCTAGGTTCCGACTCGCACACCCGCTATGGTGCCCTGGGTACCATGGCCGTGGGCGAGGGCGGCGGCGAGTTGGCAAAGCAGCTGCTGCGCGACACCTACGATGTCGCCTATCCCGGCGTCGTGGCCATCTACCTCACGGGCGCCCCGCGCCCCGGCGTCGGCCCGCACGATGTGGCGCTCGCCATTATCCGCGCCGTCTTTGCCAAGGGCTATGTCAAGAACAAGGTCATGGAGTTCGTGGGCCCCGGCATCGCGAGCATGACGACCGACTACCGCAACGGCGTCGACGTCATGACCACCGAGACCACCTGCCTTTCCTCCATCTGGGCAACCGACGACGACACGCACGCGTTTTTGACCATGCACGGCCGTGGCGACGACTACCGCGAGCTCAAGCCCGCCGATGTCGCCTACTACGACGGCTGCGTCGAGGTCGACCTGTCGAGCATCAAGCCTATGATCGCGCTGCCGTTCCATCCTTCCAACGGCTTTGAGATCGACGAGCTCAACGAGAACCTCGAGGACATCCTGCACGAGGTTGAGCTCGAGGCCGCCAAGATCGGCGAGGGCAAGACACACTTTAGTCTGCTCGACAAGATCGTCGACGGCAAGCTGCACGTGCAGCAGGGCGTTATCGCCGGCTGCTCGGGCGGCAACTACGACTCCGTAGTCCAGGCTGCCCGCGTGCTCAAGGGCGCCAACACCGGCTGCGGCGAGTTCTCGCTGTCGGTCTATCCCACGAGCCAGCCCGTGGCACTCGAGCTTACACGCCGCGGCTATATCTACGACCTTATGGAGGCCGGCGCGATCGTGCGCACGGCGTTCTGCGGCCCGTGCTTCGGTGCCGGCGACACGCCCGCCAACAACGGCCTTTCGATCCGCCACACCACGCGCAACTTCCCCAACCGCGAGGGTTCCAAGCCGGGCAACGGCCAGCTGAGCGCCGTGGCCCTGATGGACGCCCGCTCCATTGCGGCGACGGCTGCCAACGGCGGCGTCCTGACGCCGGCGACCGACCTGCCCGAGGAGACTTGGGATGAGGCCTGCGAGTACACCTTTGACGATGCGCCGTACAAAAAGCGCGTGTACTGGGGCTTTGGCAAGGCGGAGCCTGCCGACGAGCTGGTCGAAGGCCCCAACATCAAGCCGTGGCCCGCGATGGAGCCGCTCGGCGACGACATCTTGCTCAAGGTGTGCTCCAAGATCATGGACCCGGTCACTACGACCGACGAGCTCATTCCCTCGGGCGAGACGAGCTCCTTCCGCTCCAACCCGCTGGGCCTGGCCGAGTTTACGCTGAGCCGTCGCGACCCGGCCTACGTGGGCCGCTCCAAGGAGGTCGACGCCGTGGAGAAGCGCCGCGTGGCCGGCGAGGCCGCAGGCGACCTGGCGGCACTCGATGCCGAGCTTGCCGGCGTGTTTGAGGCGTTGGCCGGCGCGGGTGTCGCGGCCGATGCCAAGGCGACCGAGTACGGCTCCATGCTCTATGCCAAGAAGCCCGGTGACGGTTCTGCCCGTGAGCAGGCCGCGAGCTGCCAGCGCGTGATCGGCGGCCTGGCCAACATCGTTCACGAGTACGCCACCAAGCGCTATCGCTCCAACGTGATGAACTGGGGCATGGTGCCCTTCCAGATGGAGACGGAGCCCAACTTTGAGGTGGGCGACTACGTTTTCGTGCCGGGTATCCGTGCCGCGCTCGATGGTGACCTAAAGGACATCGCCGCTTATGTGGTGCGCGCCGACGGTGCGGTCGAGCAGATCGAGCTCTATATTGCCGATATGACAGCGGAGGAGCGTGCCATCGTTAAGGCCGGCTGCCTGATCAACTACAACAAGTTCAAGGCCGCTGCCGAGTAACGCACTTAATTGTCCGCCCGGGGCTTACCCTTTCCCGCTCGCTCACGCGCTTCGCGAGGGTCGCGTTCGGGAAAGGGTAAGCCCCGGGCTACATTTCTGCGTTCTCGTTGGGTCTTGAGGGACGCTAAAAAAGACTTGCTTGAAGCCGCTTCTCTTAATGGGGCGGCTTCTTTTTGTCGAAAACCGCCACAAAGGGGACAGGCGCCTTTGTGGTGGTGGGGCGAGCTCGATATTGCCGCGCTCGTTGAGGGACAGTTCAATAAATGTCCCTACAGGATTTCATCCGGGTTGGCGGGTTTGGTTGTTTTGGGGATGCCGAGTTTGGATGACGCGAAATCGTCAACATTGTCCTTAATTCCGTCTTTGGTGCAGACAGTGACCATATAGGTGCTGTGTCCGAATTCGCCCTTGTCGCGTGTTGCCCAGGCATCCCAGTAGGCGGCCCCGTTTCGCCCTTTGATTTTTCCGACACGGCGGAGTTCTGTTCGCTTTAATTTCTGGTTGCTATAGATGGTTCGACCGGCCTCCTCGGTGAGCCCGCACTGTCCAAGCATCTTGTCGAGGACTTGGTTCATGTGGCGCTCATCGGTGTTTGGTGCGTAGTCGTAGGCGAGGGTGATGGAGTCGAGTGGCTGGTCGTCGATTAGATAGTTTAGCGCCTGAGGTCCAAGGCAGAAATAGGGGGAGCATCCGTCGATCTGACCGAGCAGTGGCAACTTTGACTGCCAAATTCCGGTGGGAATTCCATCTTCGTAAAACACGCCGCGACAGATAAAGGAGAGCGAGGTGGCACGCGAGCCGGCGTCGACCATTCCGCATAAATCGAAGGGCGAGGTGATACCAAGGGAAAAGGGCGTGACGACGATAAAGAAGAACATCGCGATGGGTATGGCGAAAATGGTAATGACGTTGCGACCGGTGGAATGAGACGGCTTCATATGCGCTCCTCGAGACAAAGATCTGTTGAGGATAGGCAGAAATGGATATGTTCAGAGAACAATTCAAGTTTAATCTCATGGCGCGAGATGGTCGACCGTTAGCGTCTAAAACCACCACAAAGGTGCCTGTCCCCTTTGTGGTGGTGAGGAGCGCGCAGCTCCTTTTGGTAATAGTGTTAGCTGGCGGTATCATTAGTGCAGGTGGCGAAGGTTTGCATTGTGGGGTGTTTTGCCGTGAGCCGTTCTGCCCGTATTGGATTGATTGTCTTGGCGCTTGCGATCGCTGTGGTTGGCGCGGGCGCTGTCGGTATGGCATTTCTACCTGCTGCGGTGACGGAGCCGGTGGTCAAGCCTGTGACTCAATCTGTCGAACTTCTGACCGGCGACGACAAGCCCGAGACCATTACCGTTGATTTTGATGAGCAGCCGGCTGTGCTGGGTATTAGCAATTATCCGCGTATTCAGCTTGGGGCCATGCGCTATACCACGGATACAAGCCTGATCGATAGGGCGTCCGAGCTACTCAAGGGCAAAACATTTAAGCGTTGGTACGGATATGCGTCCTATCGGGCAAAAGCGAACGACATGGTTGGCGGATGCCACTCGTCCATCGAGCTGGACACTGCAAACGGCGCAAAGTTATGTGATGTCTCGTACGATCCGGGCTACGAGGGCAATGAGGGTCCGGGCATCTACATCATGGACGGCGATGTCGCCTATGTCATGGAGGGCAACCAGACCGAGCTCAACGATTTTATGGGTCAGTGTATCCAAGATGCCTATAAACAGACCTGCTTGCCTGACCCGCAGACTGCACGCGATAGTGGGTCTGCCCGTACATGGCTGTTCGAGGATGAGATGCCCTGGACCGTCGAATCGGGAAGTACGGGTTCGGCGAAGGAGTAGAGACCGCGACCACCACAAAGGTGCCTCTTTGTGGTGGTTTTCGGTCTGTCTCGATCTGTAACATCTAGGATCAAAAATGGCTGCTAGATGTTACAGATCGAGACGGTAGCGCGCCTGGGCAGCGGCGGGCTGACATCTCAGTACCCTATCCGTAATTCACTCAGAAAATCTTATATATAGAGACTTAGATTTGTGTATAAGATCGCGTAAAGCTGGCAACAATACTTCTCGAACAACGTGAAGCCGCCCCGTAGGGCGGCCGCCCCAAGAGAGGTGATTCCATGAGAATCGATAAGCTAGCAATGACGTCGCGCGAGGCGCTGCAGACCGCCATGAGCACGGCTGCCGATGCACAGGCCGGCGCGGTGGAGCCGATCCACCTGCTGTCTGCCCTGCTCGGTGCCGGCGAGCGCAATATCTCCGTGATCATCGAGCGCATCGGTGCCGACCCGGCTCAGCTCGCACGCTCCACACAAGATGCCATCGACCATGCGCCCAAGGTGTCGGGCGAGGGTCAGCAGATGGGCCTGTCCAACGAGCTCGTTCGCGTGATCGAGAAGGCCGAGAAAAAGGCCACCAAGATGGGCGACAGCTTTGTGGTGACCGAGCATCTGCTGATGGCACTTGCCGAGGACAAGGGTGAGGCGGGTCGCGTGCTGCGTGGCGCCGGCGTGACCAAGGAGCGCATCGAGCAAGTCTACGAGGAACTGCGCGGCGATGACCGCGTGACGTCTGCCGAGGACAAGACGCAGTTTGAGGCGTTGGAGCAGTACGGTCGCAACATCTGCGATCTGGCTCGCGCCGGCAAGCTCGACCCGGTCATCGGCCGTACCGACGAGATCCGTCGTACTATTCAGGTTCTGTCCCGCCGCACCAAGAACAACCCCGTGCTTATCGGCGAGCCGGGCGTCGGCAAGACGGCCATCGTCGAGGGCATTGCTCAGCGAATCGTGGCCGGCGACGTACCGAGCACCCTGCGCGACCGCGACCTCATCGAGCTCGACATGAGCGCGCTGGTCGCCGGCGCCAAGTACCGCGGCGAGTTCGAGGACCGCTTGAAGGCCGTGCTCAAGGAAGTCCAAAAGTCCGAAGGCAAGGTCATCCTGTTCATCGATGAGCTCCACACCATCGTGGGCGCGGGTGCCACCGAGGGCTCCATGGACGCCGGCAACATCCTGAAGCCGGCGCTTGCCCGTGGCGACTTGCACGCAATCGGCGCGACTACGCTCGACGAGTATCGCAAGTACATCGAGAAGGACGCGGCACTCGCCCGTCGTTTCCAGACCGTGATGGTCTCCGAGCCCACCGTCGAGGACACCATCTCGATCCTGCGTGGCCTCAAGGAGAAGTACGAGATCTTCCACGGCGTGCATATCACCGATAGCGCGCTCGTGGCGGCCGCCGACCTCTCCGATCGCTACATCGCCGACCGCTTCCTGCCCGATAAGGCCATCGACCTGGTTGATGAGGCGGCAAGCCGCCTGCGCATGGAGCTCGACAGCATGCCGGTCGAGATCGATGCCACCACGCGTCAGCTCACCCAGCTGCAGATCGAGGAGCAGGCGCTCATGAAGGAGACCGACGACGCCTCCAAGGAGCGTCTGGAGGCCCTGCGCCAAGAGATTGCCGAGGTCCAAGAAAAGCTCAACGTGCAAAAGGCCGGCTGGCTCAACCAGAAGAACGCCATCGACCACGTGCAGGAGCTCAAGGGACAGCTCGACGAGGCCAAGAGCGAAGAGGAGCGTGCGACGCGCAACGGCGACCTGGGCCGTGCGTCCGAGCTGCGCTACTCCGTGATTCCGGGCCTGCAGCAGCAGATTCAGGATTCCGAGGCTGCGCTCGAGGCGCAAAAGCAGCAGGACGGCGAGGGCCTCAACGAGCAGGTGACCTCCGATGAGATCGCTGAGGTCGTGAGCGCTTGGACCGGCGTGCCCGTCTCCAAGATGATGCAGGGCGAGCTCGACAAGCTGAAGGGCTTGGAGGGCGAGCTGCATAAGCGCGTCATCGGCCAGGACGAGGCGGTCTCCGCTGTCGCCGCGGCCGTGCGTCGCAGCCGTGCGGGCCTCTCCGATCCGGACAAGCCCATCGGCAGCTTCTTCTTCCTGGGCCCCACCGGCGTGGGCAAGACCGAGCTCGCCAAGGCGCTTGCCGAGTGCCTGTTCGATGACGAGCGTGCGCTCGTGCGTATCGACATGTCCGAGTACATGGAGAAGTTCAGCGTCCAACGTCTGATCGGTGCGCCTCCGGGATACGTGGGTTACGACGAGGGCGGCCAGCTTACCGAGGCCGTGCGCCGTCGTCCGTACTCCGTGATTTTGCTCGACGAGATGGAGAAGGCTCATCCGGATGTCTTTAACGTGCTGCTGCAGGTGCTTGATGACGGCCGTCTGACCGATGGCCAGGGTCGCCAGGTGTCCTTCAAGAACACGATCATCATCATGACGTCTAACGTGGGCTCCAAGGCCATCGCCGATCTGTCCGGTAAGGACGAGGAGGAGATGCGCCATCAGGTCGACGCCGCCATGGCTCAGACCTTCCGCCCCGAGTTCCTCAACCGTATCGACGATATCGTGGTGTTCCATCCGCTCGGCATGGCGCAGATCGAGAAGATCGTCGACATCCAGCTCGCCGACGTCCGCGCGCGTCTGGCCAAGGAGCGCATGACGCTTGCCATCACCCCGGCGGCCAAGCAGATGCTCGCCGTGGGTGGCTTGGACCCCGTGTTCGGTGCCCGTCCGCTCAAGCGCCTGGTCCAGCGCGAGGTCGTGGACGCCATCGCCGCCGCCATCATCGACGGCACGGTGCGCGAGGGAGATCAGGTGACGGTCGATGTCGACAAGGACGGTGCTTTTACCGTCGTGTGCGACAACACGCCGGCGGCCACTTACGAGGTCCCCGACGCCGAGTAGGCTTTTGGGCATGCCTTAAAATCTACCAGCCGTCTCTAAACGCCAAGGGCGGCGGATCCAATGGGGTCCGCCGCCCTTTTTCGTGCGACAATCGATGATGCTGAACGGATGCGATGCAAGGAGCTATGCAGATGAAAGACGAGATCAAGACAAGCGCGCCGGCGACCGATGCCGCACCCAAGCCTGCGCCTAAGCCGGCACCCAAGCCGCGCGATCCCTACATCCGCGCCGAGAACGAGGACGACGACGGCTACGATCCCTACAGCGATCGCCGCCCCGAGCGCGAGCCAATGTTCGAAGCTGACCCCTGGCGTTAAGTAGCTAATTTGGGTGTCGCGGGCTGCTAGTCTTGGACCTTGATGCTCGGTAACAGCAAAACTTGATTTTCTATTAATCAAGTTGCACGTAATCTTGCTCTCTAGCTAATCAAGAATCGGTATAATTTTGATTAGCTAGAGAGCAAGATTGGAGAATCATGGCATTCAACGACTTGATCGCCCAGAAAATAAAGGACTTTGAACAGCAGGGGGTTCCACAGGTCTTTGAGCGAGACCTTGATCTGGGAAACCCACAGGAGCCAAAGCGCGACAACATCGTAAATGTGGTTGTGGGGGCCCGCCGTTGTGGAAAGACGTATCGCCTGTATCAGGAGATGCAGCGGCTTCGGGGCCGGGGCGTCGAGCTTGACCGGATGCTTTACTTTAATTTTGAGGACGAGCGCTTGCGCCCGTATGAGCCATCGCTGCTGGCGGACGTGCTCGATACATTCTATGCACTATATCCTGCTGCTCGAGGCGAGGGCGCCTACCTTTTCTTTGACGAGATCCAGGAAATACCCGAATGGGGTGCGTTTCTGCGACGCGTGGTCGATACGGAGAAGGCGACCGTTTACGTGACGGGATCTTCTTCTAAGATGCTGTCCTCAGAACTTAAGAGCGAGTTCAGGGGTCGTTCTCTTATACGAGAGCTTTTTCCGTTGAGTTTTTCGGAATACGTTCGATATAAGACGGGGAGCGTTTTCGAGCCAGATGCGACCTTTTCCCCAAGCGATGCAGCGCTGCTTCGACATCATCTGATCGGATATCTTGAACGAGGGGGATTCATCGCGACGCTTGAGCAGACGCCCGCAGACGCGATTCAGCTGCTACAGGAATATGCTTCGCGAACGGTCGCTATGGACGTCGTTGAGCGTTACGACGTCAAGAACCCTCGCCTGGCATCGCTGTTCCTAACGCGGTGTATGGCATCTTCGGGACGAGAGCTGTCGGTGAACAAAGTGTACAACGAGTTCAAGAGCAGGCAGATACCCGTCAGTCGTAATTCGCTCAGCGACTTACTTGAGTATTATGAGGATGCCTACCTGCTGTTCTCCGTGCCGGAGTTCACGCGTTCACTGGCAAATAACATGCGGTCTGCGTCTAAGGTCTACGCTGTCGATCCCGCGATGTTTGGAGCATTCTCTCCCGCATCGGCATTGGACCAGGGCCAGAGGCTCGAGACCGCAGTGTTCAACGCGCTAAGAAGAAGGACTCCCGCGGTGAGGATCGGATCGGTCTGCCGCCTGCTGATCAAAGAGAAGAGCAAGAGCCATGAGGTGGACTTTGTGGCTGGGGATGCACTGCTCATGCAGGCTTACGGCCTGATTCAGGTAAGTGTGGATATGACAAGCGAGAAAACGCGCGAGCGCGAAATTGCCGCGCTCGATGCCGCGATGGCCCAGTTTGATCTTGGCGAGTCGGCAATCGTTACCATGGATGAGCAGGCCGATATTCCATGCAAACACGGCGTGGTACATGCTGTGCCCGCATGGAAGTGGCTCCTTTCCTAATC
This sequence comes from Coriobacteriaceae bacterium, assembly GCA_902364645.1. Classification (GTDB taxonomy): domain Bacteria; phylum Actinomycetota; class Coriobacteriia; order Coriobacteriales; family Coriobacteriaceae; genus Collinsella. The sequence continues at coordinate 37,952 of CABJEP010000017.1, forward strand.
GTCTATGGATTTGCGAGGCCAGGACTCAGGTGTCATGGTCCGCTAGTCCTGGGCTTTGATGCTCGGCATCAGAATCTGGGCGAGGTAGGCGGTCTCGAGTTTGGTCGCGGCGTCGGCTTTGCCCTCTTTGCCGACCAGTACGTTCTTGATCTGGCTATAGGTGTAGCGGTTGCCGGTCGTAAGCTCGACAAGCTCAATGGCCGTGTCCATGGGGTAGGTTGACACGGGATTCTGCGTCCGTCCGTTGATGGTCTGGGGCACCACGTACGGATAGACGGGGCCGCTGGCGTAGACGGTATAACCGTTGCCTAGGTTGGCCGCACCCAAAACCGTATCGCCCTCATCGGGCGTAAAGCTCTCGCCCTCGCGCACCGCGACGAGCGTCACAATCGGCGTGTTCGTGTCGCCGGCAAGATAGATGCACAGCGTGCTGCCATTTTGCCAAGTCTCGACCTTGCCGTACCATTCGACGGGGATATCGAGCTGGTAGAGGTCGGTTGCCTTGTGACGGGCGTCGGCATCACGGGCGGACTGTGCCTCGCTTGCGCTTACGGCGTTGGCGGCGGCATCGCGGCGCGTAATTGCCGCCTGCTGGAGTATCTTTGCCGCGGCGGCAGAGCTCGCGCCGCCTTCTTCGGCATACTTGGCGGCGGCATCGATCTGGTCGTCAGTCACCGTGTCGGCCGAAGGCACCTTGAGCTTAAAGGTGGCCTGGGCACTCAAATCCTGCCCATCGCTCTTGATCGTGACCTGCGCCTTGGTGGTCGGCACGGTATAGACGGTACCGTCGGACGTGATGGGGGAGGCGGCGATGGAGAGCGTGTAGTCACCGGGTAGCAGTTTGATGCCACGGCCGTGCTCGTCAACATAGAGTGTTTCGCTCACGGAGGATCCGTCAGAATCCTGGCCACTCACTTGTACGGGAATCTTGGAGCCGGCGGAACAGTCGAGTCCCGCGGCATGTATGCCAATCTGCACCGACATCATCGTGTGGGCATTGGCGGCGGTGATGGCAGCCTGCTCTTGCCGGTATCCGTTCCAGGCTGCGTAGCCTGCGCCGCCGGCGACGAGCGCGACGGCCACAACGCCGGCAACCATCAGGTTGCGGCGCTTGGGCGACATCTTGCGATGACGAACCTCGGCTTCGCGTGCCGAAGGAACGGACGGTAGGGGAATATCGCCCATGGCGATGGTCTCGTCCACGACAGGAGCAGAACCTAGGCCGGGGAGCTCGCGGGTCAGCGAATCCTCGGTCGGTAAGCTGTCGAGCAAGATGGTTTCCTCGCTCGTATCGGATTCGGTCTGGTCGTCGGCCTCACATTCGGATTCCTCGTGCCCCGCCTCGTCTTCGGTGGGCGCGGCGCCATCGTCTTTTGCATCCTGATCATCGGGCTGCGCCTCGATTTCCGGCTCATCCTGCACATCAATGCTCGAATCGTCAAATGCAATCTCGGCCAGCGCGATCTGGTCTAGGCTCTCCAGGGCCTCGGCACACGCTTCTGCATCTTGGGCCGCGTCCTCTTGGCCTGTCGTCTCATCTTTCATATATCCCCCAAGCTCAATATCGGGACAACACTGTACCCAAAAACGGGACCCCATAGAGCCGCCGCATGATTTGAAATCCGATTTTATATATGCGCATGTTTTTGAATAGATGAATAGGGACGCAACGACAAAAGCCCCCGAAAAGCGAGCGAAACGCTTTCCGGGGGCTCTGCGAGACATTGGATTGAAAATCCTGGCGGGCGGGCCTATGCCCAAGCGCCAACAGCGACCAACATGTTACTCGGCGTGCGCGTAATCCACCTTGGCGCGGCGGGCGGTGGCCTTCTCCCAATCGCTGGTGCCCTCAAAGACATCCTGCTTGTAGGGATTGCGGCCGAGCTTCTTGGCGCGGTAGGCGATGTAGATGATCGCGGCGACGTTGGCGACCAGTGCGGCGATCGAGACCGCGGTAGCGGCGCCGGGGTCGAGCGTGGAGTGGGTCACAAAGATGGACTCCTCCTGGAAGTAGGGGAACACCTGGGCAAACATGCACCAAATGGCAAGCGTAAAGGCGCGATTCTGGATCCAGCCGCCCTTGTTCCAGATAAAGGCGGCGACGGTGGGCGCCAGCAGCAGCGCAAAGCCGCAGAACCAGGAGTGGGTGGGCAGGCAGTTGTAGGTGTAGCAGAAGTTCCAGATATCGTAGGCGATGATGTAGACCCAGGTCATGTCGGGCCACAGCATGTCGGTCTTGTCCTCGGAGGCGTAGACGCTCCACCAACCGGTCATGCAGAAGATGTTGATGATACCGGCGATGCCGTTGAACACGTTGTTCCAGCCGGCAAGCTGCGTAGCACCTTCGGAGGTGACCCAAGTGGACTGGCCCAGGACAAAGAAGTGATAGGCGCTCTCAAAGTCGGACACGACGGCGATCATGATGTTGATGGCGACGATCACAAACGGCCACGCGCGGAACCAGTGTGCCTTGCCGATCTTGCCCCACTGATACTTAATGGCGATGAAGCCCCAGCAACCGGCCAACGCCGCGTAGACCTTGGCGTAGTGGAACCAGCTGTTCTGGTACACATGGGTGGGGTTGGTGAGCGCCCACTCGGCGCCCTGCGAAACGCCGATGGCGATGGCGACGCAGTAGATGGTCATGGCCAGCGGAGCCACGCCAAAGATGATGGCCGCGCCCAGCTTGGTGCGGCGGCCGACCTCGTTGAGCACGATCAGGCCAATAAAGACCATGGCCCAGCCGGCCCAGTGGATAAGGGTATCGCTACCCCAAACATCGAACAGCATGCTGCTCTCCTTTCACACGCCCGCGGCCCCTCTTCCGATCGCGGGCAGTTTGGACAAATGTCGTCAGTTCTGGGGCTTGCGCTCCGGATACTTGGCGGTATAGCCCTCGATGTGGAGTGTCGAGGCGATGATTTCCTTGACCGTCTCGTCGGGCACATCGGGGTGCGTGCGGATATACATCAACAGTCCCATGATGAGGGTGTAGAACGTCTCGTAGACATGGTCGATGCGCAGCTCGTGATGGGCGACAAAATCCACCACGGTGGTGTCGCAGATATACTGTGCCACGCGCTGGACCACGTTGTGCAAAAAGCCGCCGTAGAGCGCGCCGCTGCTCGAGGTGAGCGTACTCGGCAGCTCGTGGCCGCTGGCGACCAGGCGCTTAAAGAGCGGGGCGACGGTGTCGAGTGCGCCCTCGATATCACCGACGATGCGGCTGGCATTCCACTGCTCGAGCTCGGAGATAAAACCGTCGATTGCCTCGTCCATGACGGCGGTGACGGCGGCGTCCATATCGGCAAAGTAGTGGTAGAACAGCGAGCGCGTGCAGCCGGCTCGCTTGGTCACGGCCGATACCGATAAGTGGGACACGCCCAGCTCGGAGCTTACGGTGCGCACGGCATCGAGGATCTCGCGACGGCGTTCGTCGCCCGTCAAGCGCTTTGCCGCGCTGTCGGGCGCGGGGACGGCGTCGGCCACAGAGGTATCTGCTGTGTTGTTGCCCATGTTTTGCCGCCTTTCGTCCGTTTGAGCCCGACCGTTCACCTAACAGTCTTGAATATTGTTGACGGTTCGTCAATACTGTTTTTGACACAATGTCAACAATGGCGGGTGAACGGCATGGGGGGCATGCCCGGCCTGCAAAAAAAGAGGGGCGCTGCGGCCTCGTCGGGCTGCGGCAAGAGAAGGGACAACCATGATTCTCAACGGACCGGGGATTAGCTACACCGAGCCCGATATCGGCGCGGAGTTCGTGCCGCCGCTGCCGGAGCATCCGCGCGAGGCCATTGTCAAGCTGTGTGAGCACTGCACCAACCGCCTGCTGCATCGCGACGAGCTGCTGGGCTACGAGTACTGGTCGTTTGCCGAGGCCGCAACCGACGAGCAGGCCGAAGTGCTCTGCAAGATGAAGATGCGCCGTCCCTATACGCTGCCCGAGATGGTCAAGCTCACCGGCATGCCCGAGGCCGATATCGAGAAGATGCTCGACGACATGAGCTACACGGGTCTGCTCGAGTACAACTGGGAAAATCCCGAGCGCGCCAAGCAGTGGGTGCTGCCCATGCTGGTGCCGGGTTCCGCCGAGTTCCTCAACATGCGCGTGAGCCAGCTCGAGGAGCACCCGGTCTATGCCAAGTTCTTTGAGCAGGCGTCCAAGGGACCGCTGTCCAAGGCCACGCCGATGGTGCCGCCCGGTGGTGCCGGCATCGGCATGCATGTCATTCCGGTTGAGAAGGCCATCGATGCCGCGAGCACGTCGGTGCCGATCGAGCATATCGAGCATTGGCTCGACAAATACGAGGGTAAGTATGCCGCCAGCACCTGCAGCTGCCGCGCGAGCCGTCGTGTGATGGGCGAGGGCTGCGCCGACGACCCCGCCGACTGGTGCATTGCCGTGGGCGATATGGCCGACTATGTGGTCGAGACCGACCGCGGCCACTATGTGACGCGCGAGGAGGTCTACGACATCTTGCGCCAGGCCGAGGACAACGGCTTTGTGCACCAGATCACCAACATCGACGGCGAGAACAAGATCTTCGCCATCTGTAACTGCAACGTCAACGTGTGCTACGCCCTGCGCACCTCGCAGCTGTTCAACACGCCCAACCTGTCGCGCTCGGCCTATGTCGCCAAGGTCGAGAAGGACAAGTGCGTAGCCTGCGGTCGCTGCGTTGAGGTGTGCCCGGCCGGTGCCGCCAAGCTCGGCCAGAAGCTCTGCAGCAAAAAGGCCGGCGGCAAGGTGCCCGAGTATCCGCGCCAGGAGCTGCCCGATGCCACCAAGTGGGACCACACCAAGTGGTCGCCCAACTACCGCAACGACAACCGCATCGAGACGCATGAGTCCGGCACGGCGCCCTGCAAGACGGCCTGCCCCGCGCACGTTGCCGTTCAGGGCTATCTGAAGCTCGCGGCGCAGGGCCGCTATGACGAGGCACTGGCACTCATCAAGCGCGAGAACCCGCTGCCCGCTATCTGCGGCCGTGTGTGCAACCGCCGCTGTGAGGATGCCTGCACCCGCGGTCGTGTGGACGCCGCCGTGGCTATCGACGAAGTCAAGAAGTTTATCGCCCAGCGCGATCTGGACGCTGCGACCCGCTACGTCCCGCCCGTGGTGACGCCGACGCGCGCTGGCGGCTTCGACCAGAAGATTGCCATCATCGGTGCCGGCCCGGCCGGTCTGTCCTGCGCTTTCTATCTTGCCGAGAAGGGCTACAAGCCCGTCGTGTTCGAGAAAAACGAGCGCCCGGGTGGCATGCTCACCTACGGCATTCCCAGCTTTAAGCTGCAGAAGGATGTTATCGAGGCCGAGGTCGAGATCATTCGCCTGATGGGTGCCGAGTTCCGCTATGGCGTGGAAGTCGGCCGTGACGTGACGCTCGATGAGCTGCGCACGCAGGGTTTTAAGGCCTTCTACGTGGCTATTGGCTGCCAGGGCGGCCGCCTTGCCGACATTCCGGGCGAGGACGCCGAGGGTGTGACCGTGGCCGTCGACTTTTTGCGCGAGGTCAACAGCGGCAAGATTGACGCGCTGCCCGGCCGCACCATCGTGGTGGGCGGCGGCAACGTGGCCATCGACGTTGCCCGCAACGCCTGCCGTCTGGGTTCCGAGCACGTTGAGATGTTCTGCCTGGAGAGCGAGGCACAGATGCCCGCCAGCGAGGAAGAGCGTCGCGAGGCCATCGAGGACGGCGCGCACATCAGCTGCGGTTGGGGTCCCAAGGAGGTCCACCTGGACGAGGCCGGTCGTGTGTGCGGTATCACCTTCAAGCGCTGCACGCGTGTCTTTGACGACGAAGGCCGTTTTGCGCCCGAGTACGACGAGAACGATCTACGCCGTGTCGATGCTGACCGTGTCGTCATGTCCATCGGCCAGTCCATCGTGTGGGGCGACCTGCTGGCTGGCTCCAAGGTGGAGCTTGGCCGTGGTCAGGGTGCCCTTGCCGATCCCCAGACCTACCAGACCGCCGAACCCGACATCTTTGTGGGTGGTGACGTCTACACCGGTCCCAGCTTCGCCATCGACGCTATCGCCGCCGGTCACGAGGCTGCGGTGTCCATCCACCGCTTTGTGCAGCCGGGCTCCACGCTCACCATCGGCCGCAACCAGCGCCGCTACGCCGCGCTCGACCGCGACGATGTCGTGATCGAGAGCTATGACAACGCGAGCCGTGAGGTTGCCCACGTGGACCACGAGCGCGAGAAGGCCGCGCCCTTCAGCGAGTACGTCGAGACCTTTACCGAAGAGCAGGTGCGCGCCGAGACCGCCCGTTGCCTTGGCTGCGGTGCCTCAATCGTCGACCCCAACAAGTGCATCGGCTGCGGCCTGTGCACCACCAAGTGCGCGTTCGATGCCATCCATCTGGATCGCGATCGCCCCGAGTGCTCCACGATGGTCAAATACGAGCAAAAGCTCCCGAGCCTTGGCAAGTATGCTTTAAAGCGTGCAATCAAAATCAAGTTCGGTCGTAAATAGGTAACCATGGCGGGTAAGGGGACGGCGCAGACTAGATTTCGCCGTCCCCTTGCTTTGAGTTTGCATCGCATCAACCGTTGTTGAAAGGTTTCTACCTTGCATGAATTGGGAATCGTTTATCACATTATTCGCGATGTTGAGAACGTGGCGCGCGCCAATGGCGTGAGTCGCGTTTCGAGCGTGACGCTGCTCCTGGGCGAGGTCTCGGGCGTCGTTCCCGATCTGCTGCTTGATGCTTGGCGCTGGGCGGCAGATAAAAAGCCTATCACGCAGGGCGCGGAGCTTATTGTGGAGCCTGTCGAGGCCGTGACGCATTGCGAGGCGTGCGGCTGCGACTACGCGACGGTCGAGCACGGCAAGACCTGCCCCCATTGCGGTAGCGGCGAGACCTATCTGCTGCAGGGCCAGGAGGTCATGATCAAGCAGATCGAGACCCCCGACGAGGACCCGACAGACGCTGCCCCCGACGGCCTATCCGATGCCCCCGATGCCGTCGACGCCGCCAACCCCCTCCACATCGCCTAACTTAGTCGTTGGGTGTTCCTATAGTTTTGTCAACCGTCGGGGCTACTCCCGGTAGGGCACCCGGTCGCGCATCACGGCGTATATCGCCCTGAGCCGCTTCCT
>CABJEP010000018.1 GCA_902364645.1 Coriobacteriaceae bacterium
GTCGCCAAGGACTTCGACTTCTGCGACATCGACACCTTCGATATGTCAGACCCGGACGCCTACACACAGTACGACTGGTCGCTCTACGGCACCGTGATCAACTGCGGCGCCTACACCGCCGTGGATAGGGCGGAGACCGCCGAGGGCCGCGCGACCGCCTGGAAGGCCAACGCGACCGGCCCCGCCCTCCTCGCCCGCACATGCTCTGATCACGGGATCACCCTCGTCCACGTGTCCAGCGACTACGTCTTCGACGGCACCGCCGAGGTGCATGACGAGGACGAGCCCCTCAGCCCGCTGTCCGTCTACGGCCAGACCAAGGCCGCCGGCGACATCGCCGTGGCCGGGTGCCCGCGCCACTACATCATGCGCTCCAGCTGGGTCATCGGCGAGGGCCGCAACTTCGTCAAGACGATGAAGGGCCTGTCCGACCGCGTCGCCGACCTCGAGGACGGGCTCGAGCAGGTCACGGTCGTTGACGACCAGCTGGGCCGCCTGACCTTCACGCGCGACATGGCCGAGGCCATCTTCCACGTGCTGGGGACGCACGCCCCCTACGGCACCTACGACTGCACCGGCTCCGGCACCGTCAAGTCCTGGGCCGATATCGCCCGCGCCGTCTTCGAGGCCGCCAACGGCAACGGGGACAGGGTCGTGCCGGTATCGACCGCCGACTACTACGCGAGCGCCGAGGGCCCCGTCGCCCCGCGCCCGGTCCACTCCGCGCTCGACCTGTCCAAGCTCGAGGCTGCCGGCTTCCACATGCCCGACTGGGAGGAAGAGCTGGGGGAGTACATCAAGACGCTCTAGCCGCTATTAACTTTTCGAGAGTAAAAGCCGCCGTTCTTTAACGGCGGCTTTTCTTGTTGGTGGCTATCTGCGCAGTGGTGCCAATAGTATTTTGCGGAAGATCTACCTCTCGCTTGGCATGGAAGTAGGGTGGCCGGGCTGGTCGTCGTAGGCGTATTTGCTGTACACGTTGACCTCCCACTGCTTTTTTTCGACCTTTGCTACAGAATCTAGGATGAAGCCGGTCGCAAGGCTCAGGCCGCACAGGAACATAAACGAGGCGGCGAGCATAGCGGTGGGGAAGCGCGGGACGAGGCCGGTCTGGAAATATTCGACAACGATGGGCATGCCCAGGGCGAGGCCGAATACCGCGAACAGAAGCGCAACGAGGCTGAAGAACTTCAGCGGGCGGTAGTCCTTGAACAGCGTGCCAATCATCGCAACGACTTTAATGCCGTCGCTTACGGTATTGAGCTTGGACTCGGAACCTTCCGGACGGTCGCGGTACTCGATGGGCACATCCTTGATGCGCCAGCGGTGGTCGACGGCGTGGATCGAGAGCTCGGTTTCGATCTGGAAGCCCTCGGAAAGCACAGGGAAGGTTTTAACGAACGGGCGGCTCATGGCACGGTAGCCGGTCATGACATCATCGAAGCTGTAGCCATAGATCCACTTGATCATGGCACGGACCAGATTGTTGCCAAAGCCGTGGAAGGCACGCTTGTTCTCCTCGGCGTAGGTGCCGTTGGAAAGGCGATCGCCTACGGTCATGTCGGCCGTGCCGTTAAGGATGGGCTCGCAGAGGGCCTTGGCCGCCTCGGCGGGGTAGGTGTCGTCTCCGTCGACCATCAGGTAGCAATCGGCGTCGATATCGCGAAACATCTGGCGGCACACGTTGCCCTTTCCCTGACGGGGCTCAAAGCGGACTGTGGCGCCGTGCTCGGTGGCAATGCGTGAGGTATCGTCCGACGAGTTGTTGTCATAGACATAGACCGTCGCCTGCGGAAGCTCGCGGTGAAAGTCATCGATGACTTTGCCGATCGTGAGCGCTTCGTTGTAGCAAGGGATGATGACGGCGATGGATTCAGAATTCACTTAATGCTCCTTATACATTCAATCCTAGAAAGTATAGCCGTTTGGGCCTGGCATCCTAAGATGTGGGTTAGTTCTCCAGTTTTGTTGCGCGAATCGTTTGCATGGCCGTCGGGTCTATACTGTTCGTTTGTCAACGATTACGAGTAAAGGAGTTGCATCCGTGTCGGATCAGACAAAGCAACAAGAAACTCGCAGTCTGCCTGCGACGTTTGCTAAGAACGAATTTGAGAAGGACGCGTTTATCCTTCGTCAGCTGGTTACCAAGGATTTTAAGATCAAGTATCGCCGTAGCGTTCTGGGCGTCGCATGGTCGGTGCTCAACCCGCTGCTGATGATGATCGTCATGGCCATCGTGTTCTCGACGATTTTTGGCCAGGGCCGCAATGGCTCAATGACGCCCGAGATGTACCCGCTGTACTTGATCGTGGGTAACATTACCTTTGCCGTCATGTCTGAGTCTACTAACCAGGCCCTGACGTCGATCGTGGGCGCTGCCCCTCTGCTCAAGAAGGTTAAGGTGCACCGCTGGGTTTTCCCGGTGCAGAAGGTGCTCTTCTCGCTGGTCAACTTTGCCTTCTCGCTGGTCGCCGTCGCCATCGTCATGCTGTGGTTCCGCGTTATGCCTTCTTGGCACCTTATTCTGCTGCCGGTTTGCCTGCTGCTGCTTATGTGCTTCTGCATGGGCCTGGGCATGATGCTCTCTGCCCTTACGGTCTTCTTCCGCGACGTTATGCATCTGTGGAGCGTCGTCATTACGGCGTGGACTTACATTACGCCCATCTTCTGGACGACTGACTATATTGCGCAAATGCCGCATCTCGTGCGTATCTTGATGTATGCGAACCCCATGTTCAACTACCTGCAGTTTATGCGCGATATCTTCCTGTTCCAGACTACGCCCTCGCTTATGACGTTTGGTATGTGCGTTGCCTGGGCGGTTCTTGCGCTTATTATTGGCTATACCGTGTTCCATAAGTCCGAGCGCAAGTTCATCCTCTACATCTAAGGAGTGCTGTGATGACTGAATCTGTTGTTGATTACAGCGAGCAGCCTCTGGCTGTCGAGGTCGACGACGTCACCATGATCTTTAACATGGCGTCCGAGTCGCTGACCAACCTCAAGGAGTACTTCATTAAGCTTGCCAAGCACGAGCTGTTCTTTGAGGAGTTTAGGGCGCTTAAGCACATCTCGTTTGATATTCATCGCGGCGAGGTTGTGGGTCTGGTCGGCACCAATGGCTCCGGCAAGTCTACGATGCTCAAGATTATCGCTGGCGTTCTTGAGCCTAGCGAGGGCAGCGTTAAGGTGCACGGTAACATCGCGCCGCTGATTGAGCTTGGCGCCGGCTTTGACCCCGAGCTGACCGCCCGCGAGAACATCTATCTGAACGGCGCCCTGCTCGGCTATACCAAGGAGTTCATCGATGCCAACTTTGACGGCATTATCGAATTCGCTGAGCTGCAGAACTTTGTCGATATGCCGCTTAAGAACTTCTCCTCGGGCATGGTGGCGCGTATCGCCTTTGCAATCGCGACGATTACCGAGCCCGATATTCTGATCGTTGACGAGACGTTGTCCGTCGGTGATGTGTTCTTCCAGCAGAAGTGCGAGGACCGTATCCAGCACTTTATCCAGAGCGGCGACGTGACGGTTCTGTTCGTTTCGCACTCTATGGAGCAGGTTGAGCGCATCTGCCAGCGTGCCGTTTGGATTGAGAAGGGTGACCTTCGCATGGACGGCCCGGTCGATGAGGTCTGCAAGGCGTACCGCGAGCAGTTCAACTAGGTTATAATTACTTGCGCCTGACAGGCTTGCGCTTGCTTGGGCGTGCGGTTATTTGCTCCATTAGCTCAGTTGGATAGAGCAGGGGACTTCTAATCCCAAGGTCGACGGTTCGAATCCGCCATGGAGCACCATCGTTTATTAAGCCCAGACCGCTTGGTGGTCTGGGCTTTTTCACATGCCGGTGTTCTTTATTCTTGCCGGGTATACGTTTAGACCGAAGCCGTGGCGTGAGCTGCTGTTGTGCTGCTGATGTGGATTGGTTATACGGCGCGCCTAAGGGGGCTGGAGCCGAGCGTGAGCGAGCCTCTGCTGTTTATTGGAGCCGGTGTTGCTTGGCTTGTCCTTGCCGCGCTGAGTGGGGTGAGCTTTCGAGCCGCCGCGTGGATGGGTTTTTGGTTGCGACAGTTGCCGCTCTTGCCGGTAGCTACTGCGTGTGCTGGGTTTCGATGGCGTTGGAGAAGTTGAAAGACGTGCCGGTTTTGGGGTCCTTTGAGCGAGCGCTCGTGTTCTGCGGACAGGCCAGTCTTGCCATCTTTGCAATCCACGCGGTCGATTGGTTTATTCCTTGGCAGACCATGCCTCTGCTTATGACGCTGCCAGCATCGTGGCTCTTTGCGTCGATTGTGCGCCGCAGGTGCGACATAGGGTTGGTGTACGTGATCAAGAAGGCGTAACAAAAACGGGGAGGACCAACTTGGCCCTCCCCACTATATCTAGTCTGTCTAGTCTGCCTTCAGGCACTCGGGCAAGACGTTTGCAACTGCATTCATCGCCTGCGGCCTCAGGTACTGCTCATTGAGCTTTGCCTTTCTGTAGGCGTAGCGAGTGTCTGCCGAGTACTTGATCAATACGTCGGTGAAGAATCGTTCCCAGCTTAGGTAGTCGCGGCTTTCGATATAGCTCGAAGGATCCTTGAGGATTTTTGGAATGTCGTTACTGGGAATGAGGCCAGATTGCAGAAGTGTCCACTCGAATGATTCCGGGAGGAACAAGCGAACGTTCTTGTAAACGCGCTGTCCGAGCACCTTTTCGATGTAGGGACCAAACGCTGCGCCGTCTCCAATGGCAAGAACGTTTTGCTCGGGGCATTCGTGAATTGTCCGCTTTAGATTTGCTACGCCGGTGGCGGTATAGCAGGGGATTCCGAGCCGGTTGCAAAGAGCGTCGTAGAATTGATAGCCAGATTTGCTATCCTCGACAACTACGGCGTCGGGTACCTCGAATCCAACATTTAGATCCTGATACAGCATGCTTGCCGTGTGGTCATATAGCGGCTTGGTCACCGAGTAGAAGCGCCTGTCGCTCTTGCGGCCATTGATTGTTTTACTCGTCGTGTTGACTAACTTCAGGATCTCATCAACGCTGTAGGGGAGCTCGTTGGCATCGCGACGAGATATCAGAACAAAATAGTTGGACGAGCCGTTTACGGTTTTGGCGAAGTCCTTTGAGTAGATAAACTCGTTGCCCTCATCTAGAAAGACGATTGAATCTTCGATGATCGAAAGCTCGCGCTCCCAGCGTCTGCCGGAAAGCGTTTCGCAAGGCACGTCGCAGCTGAGTGCAACGCCGCTTTCCGGTCCTCGGTCGTTGTAGTCGCGAATCATCGAGATGAGCGTCGTTTTGCCCGTGCCGCTGTTGCCGCGGATGAAGGAAATATTGCGTTTAAAGGTGAGCGTGTATTTGACTTTTGCGCGCTCCACGACAACGGTGTGTGATCCTTTCATTACTCATCAACATCCAGAAAATCATTGGTGGCACCGACGAACTCCTGCATGTTCCTGACGATGCGGCCGTCGTTATTGATGCGAATCTCAAAACGCTTCCAGGGAAATTTCATGATGTGGTAAAGGGTCACCAGCACATCCTGCTCTTTGCCAATTTTGAGCAGCCAGCGGGCGCAGTTATCTCCGCAAGTGGATGCATTGAACACCATGTTTGGTAGATTGCGCACCAGCAGCAGCGTCTTAACGCCGCCGGACAGTTCGAGTGGGGTGATCGAGCCCAGCTGCTTGCTTACGATGTTGTGGGGGCCGATGAGCTCTGATCCGTCCACGCTTTTAATGATCTGTGCGGCCATAGGGTCTTCGAACCATGAGTCCAAGTATGAGTTCCTAAAGTAGGTCTCGGTATCGTAGATGGAACCGGGGTAATCTCCCAGATGGATGCTTAGCATGCGAGTCTCCAGACGTTGTGTGGCTGCAACGATTATATGCCAGTAATAAAGTGCCGCCAGTAGCGAGGTTGCTGCTGGCGGCACTGGCATTATTAGCGTGTGAATCGCGTTGATGGATTTGCTCGCGAGGCTACTTTTCGAGGCGTTCCCTCAGCAGCTCCAGCGCGTGGGCGTAGCCTTGCAGGCCCTCTCCGGTGATGGTGGCGAAGCAGGCTAGGCGTGCGTAGCTCACCTGGCGGAAGTCCTCGCGGGTCTCGACAGCGCTGATGTGTACCTCGACGGCAGGGATAGCGACGGCCTTGAGGGCATCGAGGATCGCTACGCTCGTGTGCGTGTAGGCCGCCGGATTGATGACGATGCCGTCGACCTTGCCGTAGGCCTCCTGGATCTTATCGACGATGCTGCCCTCGTGGTTGGACTGGAAGACTTCGACCTCGTCAAAACCCTGCGCGGCGCCTGCCTCCTGGCAGATCTGGACCAGGCGGTCGTAGTTGTCGCTGCCATAGATGCCCGGCTCGCGAATTCCGAGCATATTAAGGTTGGGGCCGTTGATGACGAGTGCTTTCATGGCTGCTTCCTTTGCGGTTGGAAATCCATCACAAAGGTGCCTGTCCCCTTTGTGATGGATTTGGTTAGAGAGTGGGTGGGAGGGTGTCGAGAAGGGCTTGCGCGGTGTTGGCGGCGCAGTCGCGTGAGTCGATGATGTAGTCGGCCCAGGCGCGGTAGCGCGGCATACGCTGTTCGGCCAGCTTGGCGATGCCGTCGCGCGCGGTGATGGGGCGGCCCTTGTGGGCGAGTTCGTCGAGCTTGCGGTTGAGCATCACGATCTGGCTGTTTTGGTGCAGCAGCGGATAGTTTTCGTCGCGTGTGACCACGCCGCCGCCGGTGGAGAGCACCAGGCCGCTGCGCTTGGAGATGTCGGACAGTTCCGCCGTCTCCTGCTCGCGGAAGGCGGCCTCGCCGCGCTTGACGATAAAGTCGGCGCAGGGCATGCCGAGGCGTTCCTCGAGGGCGCGGTCCAGGTCGATGTGCTCGCGACCCGTGAGCAGGGCAATCTGCTCACCCACGCGGGTCTTGCCCGAGCCCGGCATGCCGATCAGCGCGATGTTCTGTTCGCGGCGTGACAAGCGCTCCGTTACATCCAGGATGCGCTCGCGCAGGGTGACCTGGCCGGTATAGCGCTCAACGGCCTGCGCCGCCTGTGCCACAAGCATGAGCAGGCCGCCGATGCAAGGGATACCGTGGCGCTCGGCCTCGAGCATCAGGCCCGTGCGGGCGGGGTTGTAGACAATGTCGATAACGCCTTCGAGCGCATCGAGCCCTTCGAGCGTGCAAGGTGCGTCGGGGCAATGGGGGAACATGCCGGCGGGCGTGCAGTTGACGAGTAGGGCGGCGTCGGACTGCTGCGCGATGTTGCCGTAGTTGACCTCGCTTGTGCGGCCCACGGGCACCACGGTGGCGCCCAGGTCGCCGAGCACCATGCTTGCCGTGGTGCCGGCACCACCGGTGGCTCCGAGCACGAGGGCCTTCTTGCCGGCAACCTCAACCCCCAGCTCCTCGACCAGACACTGGAAACCAAAGTAATCGGTGTTGTCACCGCGCAGGCGGCCATCGGGCAGGCGTGTGATAGTGTTAACGTTGCCCATGCGCTCGGCCAGCGGGCTCAGCTCGTCCAGGTATTCTATGACGGCACGTTTGTAGGGGATGGTCACGTTGGTGCCCTCCCACTCGTCGCCTGTCATAAAAGCCGCGAGGTCCTCGGGCTCGCGCTCAAATCGCACGTACTCGAGCCCAGCGAGCTCCTTGTAGATGGTCGGGGTGTAGCTGTGGCCCAGCACGCGACCCAGTACGCCGTAGGGGCGGGTTGCGGCGGTATCGGTCATCTAGAGCACCTCCGTGTAGCTGCCAAAGTAGGTGAAGCTCTCACACACGTCGTCGATCGAATCGAGCAGGTCGTCGAGGGCCTTGCTGCCAAAGGGGCAGTCCAGATCAAAGTAGAACATAAACTCAAAGTCGCGACCGGGGATGGGACGGCTTTCGAGCTTGATGAGGTTGATGTTGAGCGCATAGAAGCGCTCGAGTACGCGATAAAGGGCGCCCGGTTCGTTGGCCGTGGTGATCATGAGCGAGGTACGGTTGGCACCGGGATAGACGCGTGGCTCGCGGCTGATGACGACAAAGCGCGTGTAGTTGTTGTCGGAGTCTTGAATGTTGGACTCCAGCACCTCCAGGCCATAGAGTGTCGCGCAGCTGCGCGATGCGATGGCGGCAACATCGGTGCGCCCGGAGCTGGCGACCATCTCGGCCGACATGGCGGTGTTGGGGTACTTGGTGGCGTGCAGGTCGTGGGACTCGATAAAGCTCGCACACTGGGCAATGGCTTGGCCGTGGCTGTAGACCTCGCGCACGTCGGCGAGCTTGGTGCCGGGCTTGACGAGCAAGTTGTGGTCGATCTTGAGGCGCAGCGAGCGCACGATATGGAAGTCGAACTGTGCGAGCAGGTCGTAGACGGCGTTTACCGAGCCGGCGGTTGAGTTTTCGATGGGCAGTACGCCAAACTCGCAAAAGCCGTCGCGCACGGCGCGCATGACGCCCTCGAAGGTCTCGAAAAACGCGATGTCGGGCACGTCGAAGAGTTTGCACGCGGCGATCTGGCTGTAGGCGCCTTCGACGCCTTGGCAGGCGACAGTGGCCGTCTGGGGGAAGGGCGTGTCACAGGCTGCGGCCGTGGCATGGGCCTTTTGCGAGACCGTGATGCCCCTGAGCTCGTTGATGTAGCGCTGCTGCTCGGCCTTGCTCATGCTCATGAGGAGACGGAACAGGGTGATAGTTTGCGCCTCGTAGCGCTCGGGCGCGCGGCTGGCGAGGTTGTTGAGCTTGGAGCGCTCACGGGCGGGGTCGAAGACGGCCTTGCCCATCTCGATTTTTGATTTGGCGACCTCGGTGGCAATGTCCATGCGCTCGACAAAGCTGTTGAGGAGCGTGGTGTCGATGCCATCGATGGCTTGGCGAATATCGGCAAGGTCCATGGAGGCCCCTTTCGCGTAATGGCAGAGTTGACGGGCAACTCAGGTGAGTCGGGTTAGAGCTGGCCTGCGTCCTCGAGGAGGGCGTCCCAGATGGCGAGGGCGGCGGCTGCTTCGGCTACGGGGACGGCGCGCGGGACGATGCAGGGATCGTGGCGGCCGTGGACCGAGAGCTCGGCATTTTCCATGGCGTCCATGTCCACGGTCTGTTGCTCGCGGCCAATTGAGGGCGTCGGCTTTACGGCCATGCGCCACATGACGGGCGCGCCGGTCGAAATACCGCCCAGGATGCCGCCGGCGTTATTGGACTCGACCTCGATTTCGCCGGTCTCGGCATCGATGCGATATGGATCGTTGTTCTCGCTGCCGCGCATGGCGGCCACGGCAAAGCCCATGCCAAACTCCACGCCCTTTACGGCGGGAATGCCAAACGCGATTTGCGCGATGCGGTTCTCGATGCCGTCGAACATGGGGTCGCCTATGCCCGTGGGAAGCCCGTAAATGCCGCACTCCACGATGCCGCCGATGCTGTCGAGCTCGTCGCGCGCGGCCAGAATCTCCTCGCGCATGCGGCCGGCTGCGGCGGCGTCAATGCACGGCAGATCGTTCGTAAGGATCGCCTTGCGGTCGGCCTCGCGATAGACCATATCGTCCATCGGCAGGTCGGAGATGCCGCCGATCTGCGCGACGTGGGCCATGACCTGAATGCCGCGGGCCTCGAGTGCCTGCAGCGCAATGCCGCCGGCGATGCATAAGGGTGCCGTTAGGCGGCCGGAGAAATGCCCGCCACCAGCGACATCGTGCATGTTGTGATACTTCACGCGCGCAGGGAAGTCCGCATGTCCGGGGCGGGGCTTGCGGCGCAGCTCGGAGTAATCCTTGGAGCGCGTGTTGGTGTTCTCGATAATCGCGGCGATGGGCGCGCCGGTGGTATGTCCATCGACAACACCGGCGATGATGTGGGCGGCGTCGGCCTCGCGGCGTTTGGTCGCGGTCTCGTCGCGACCGGGGGCGCGACGGTCGAGGAAGGCCTGCAGCTTCTCCTGGTCCACGGCGATGCCCGCCGGGATGCCGTCGAGTGAGCAGCCGATAGCGGGGGAGTGCGATTGGCCGAAGATGCTTAAGTGCAAGACGTTGCCAAAGGTCGAGGACATGCTATTCCTCCTCGAGTGTGACCTTGCCGCCCAGCAGGCGGTAGTGGTCGAAGAAATCGGGATAGGACTTGTTGACGGCCTCGGCGCCGTGGATCACGACCTCGCCGGTGGCACGGCTTGCGGCGATGGCGGCCATCATGGCGATGCGATGGTCGTTGTGCGAATCGACCTCGCCGCCGGTAAAGGCATCGACACCCTTGATGATGAGGTCGTCGCCGGCAATGCGCACCTGCGCGCCCAGCGCGGTGAGCTCGCGGGTGGTTGTGGCCAGGCGGTCGGATTCCTTGATACGCAGGCGGGCGCAATCGCGGATAAAGGTGCGGCCCTGTGCCAGCGAGGCCACGGCCGAGATAACGGGCACCAGGTCGGGAATGTCGTGGGCACTCATCTCAAAGCCGGCGAGCTTGTCGGACTGCACGGTGGCGGCGTTGGTGGAGCGCACGATGCGGGCACCAAAGCGCGAAAGCGCCGCAAGCACGTTGCGGTCGCCCTGCGCAGAGCTCAGCGACACGCCCTCGACGGTGATGGGGTCGGTGCCGATGGCGCCGGCACACAGCCAAAAGGCAGCGTTGGACCAGTCACCCTCGACGGCCACGTTGCCGGGCGTGCGGTACGAGCCGCTGCTCACGCGGAAGTTCGTGACCTCGGGCTGGCCGTCCTTGGCCGGAATACGTTCGACGTTGACCTCGACGCCAAAGGCCTTCATGGCCTGGATGGTCAGGTTGATATAGGGGCGGCTCTCGATGAGGCCGGTCACCTGCACACAGGAGGGCTGGGCCAGTAGCGGGGCCGCCAGCAGCAGGCCGGAGATATACTGCGAGCTCACGTTGCCCGGAAGCACAAAGGTGCCCGGGCGCATGCGGCCGCTCGTCTTGAGCGGAAAACCGCCCAGACCCTGTAGGTCGCATCCGGCGGCGATGATCTCGTCCGAGAGCGGGGACAGCGGGCGGGCGCCCAAGCGTCCCTGACCCACAAAAGTTGCTTCTGCGCCCAGCGCGCAGGCGACGGGCAACATAAAGCGGAGCGTGGAGCCGCTTTCGCCGCAGTCGAGCGTGCCGCCCGCAAGTGCCTTGAGCAGGCCAAACTCAACACTCTTCATGGTGGGGTGGACCTGGAAGCCGTCCTCGACGGTCTCGATGCGAGCGCCCAGGGCCGTAAGGCAACGCACCGTAGCCTCGATGTCGGCGCAGGTGGTGTTGCAGGTAACGTGCGTCTCGCCGTTGGCAAGCGCAGCGCAGATGATGAGGCGATGCGCCATCGACTTGGACGCGATGGCGGGAACGGTGCCCTTGAGCGGGGACGGGGTGATGCGGGCTAGCATGCGGATGCGTCTCCCTTCTGGCCGAGGCCCTCGGCAATGAGTTCGTGGAAAGTGGAAAGCGGCGTGCGGTCGATGCTGCAGCGGCCAATGCCGTGCGGAATTACCAGGTCGATGGTGTCGCCCACGCGTTTTTTGTCGTGCAGCGCCTCGGCAAAGACGGCGTCGGCATCTAGGTCGCAGCGGGTCTTGAGGCCATGGCGGGCGCAGAGCTCCTCAATACGACCGGGCAGTGCAGCATCGCAAACGCCGTGCAGGGCCGCGGCGCGCGTGATGATGCCCATGCCGATCGACACGCAGTTGCCGTGTCCGAGCTCAAAGTGCTCGCAGGCCTCGACGGCGTGTCCGGCGCTGTGTCCAAAGTTGAGCAGCTTGCGCTGGTTTGTTTCGCGCTCGTCGGCGACGACCACGGCGCGCTTGATGTCGATATTGCGGGCGATGATGAGCGCTACGCGGGCTACATCGCGGTTGAGCAGCTCCAGCGTGAGCGGGGTCTTCTCCAGCTCGGCGAAAAGCTCTGGGTCGGCGATCACGGCGTGCTTGACGACCTCGCCGCAGCCGTCGGCGAACTGCTCGGGCGTAAGGGTGGCCAGGCACCCCACGTCGGCGATAACCACATTCGGCTGCCAAAAGGCGCCGGCCAGGTTCTTGCCGGCAGCCAGGTCGATGGCGGTCTTGCCGCCCACCGACGAATCCACCATGGCGAGCAGACTCGTGGGGATCTGCACAAACTTGCAGCCACGCATGTAGGTGGCGGCCACAA
Organism: Coriobacteriaceae bacterium; assembly: GCA_902364645.1. GTDB lineage: Bacteria > Actinomycetota > Coriobacteriia > Coriobacteriales > Coriobacteriaceae > Collinsella. The sequence goes on from CABJEP010000018.1 coordinate 12,104, forward strand.
AGCCCGCCACGTCGCCCACGACGCCGCCGCCGAGTGCCACGATCACGTCGGAGCGCGAAAGCTCGTGCTCGGCCACAAACTCCAAAATGGCAACGTAGGTCTCGGCGCGCTTGTGTGCCTCACCGGCCTCGAAGGTGCAGATACTCACTTCGTAGCCTGATGCCTCCAGGCTCTGCTTAACGGGCATCTGGTAGAGCGGGCCTACGTTGGTGTCCGTCACGATGACGGCCTTGGTGCCGCCGGCAGTGGCGCGCACGAGCGGTCCCGCCTGCTCCAGCAAAAACGTGCCAACATGCACCTGGTAGGGGCGTGCGGTGTCGATATCGATGGTAATCGCCATAAGCTATGGTCCTTTCGACCTGGCGTGATAGGTGGTCTAGTGGGAGGCCTCGTCGTCGAGTGCGCGCTTAATGCGGTCGCCCTCGGCAAGGAGATTCTCCAGATAGCGCTGGTCGCGGTCCTTGAGCGCACGGCTGTAGGCGCCGAGCGAGTCGATCAGGTGGTCGATCTCGAAGGCAAGCGCGTCGGCGTCGTCGATCATGAGCTCGGACCACATTTGCGGGTTGAGGTGCGCCACGCGGGTGAGATCGCGGTAGCTACCGGCCGAAAAGCCGTGGTGGACCTGGGCGGTCGGGCTCTTTACGTAGGCGTTGGACACCACGTGCGCAAGCTGGCTCGTGAAGGCGATGACGCGGTCGTGCTCGGCGGCGCTGGTCACGCTGAACTTGCCAAAGCCCAAGGGGCGCACCATCTCGCGCACCTGCCCCAAGAGCTCCAGTTTGAGCGCATCGTCCACCGCGGGTGGCACGAGCACGAGCGGGGCGCCCTGGAACAGGTCGGCGCGGGAGTGCGCGTAGCCCGAGAACTGGGTGCCTGCCATGGGGTGCGCACCCACAAAGTAAAAGCCGTGCTCGCGGGCAAGCTCAAAGGCGCGCTCGCACACGATGCCCTTGACGCCCACCGTGTCGATCACCACGGGGCCCATGATGGCCTCGGTGTCGGTGGCGTCGGCGAGTGCCCGGGCATGCGCCTCGAGCCACTCGATGCAGGCCTCGGGGTAGCAGGCAAGGACGATGATGTCGCATTCGCCGAGTGTCTCGTCGTTGAGCTCTCCGGCGACAGTGCCCATGCTGGCGGCCGTCATGACATCATCATCGGGGTCCCAGGCCAGCACGCGAACGCCCGCCTGCGCATAGCCGCGGGCAAAGCTGCCGCCGATGAGGCCCAGGCCAACGATGCCCGCGCATTTGGGACCGCCCTGGTTAACGCGCGCGTTTCTCACCGTACCCATGGGCTACTCCATGGTCTCTTGGCAGACGACCTCGCGGATGGCGCGAATGCGGCGCATGGTGTCGTCGAACTGGTCGGGGGTGAGGGCCTGAGCGCCGTCGGACCATGCGCGGCTGGGCTCGTCGTGGACCTCGATCTCCAGGCCGTTGGCGCCGCAGGCGGTCGCGGCGAGCGCCATGGGCTCAACGTAGCGGGTGTAGCCGGTGGCGTGGCTGGGGTCGGCAACGACAGGCAGGTGCGACAGGTGGTGCAGCACCGGCACGGCGTTGAGATCGAAGGTGTTACGGGTGCGGGTTTCGAAGGTGCGGATGCCGCGCTCGCACAGGATGACGTTGTCGTTGCCCTCGCTCATGATGTACTCGGCGGCCATGAGCAGCTCATCGATCGTGCCGGACATGCCGCGCTTGAGCAGGATCGGGGTCTGGGTCTTGCCGACCTCCTTGAGCAGGGGGAAGTTCTGGGCGTTGCGGGCGCCGATCTGCATGACGTCGATCTTCTTGTCCAAGAAGACCTGCACGTCGCGTGGGTCCATGATCTCGGTGACGATCGGCATGTCGAGCTCGGCAGACGCCTCGCACAGCAGGTCGAGGCCGGCGGGGCCCATGCCCTGGTAGGCGTAGGGGGAGGTGCGGGGCTTGTAGGCACCGCCGCGCAGCATCGTGGCGCCGGCGGCCTTTACGCGGCGTGCGATGCGGATGAGGTTCTCGCCCTCGACGGAGCAGGGGCCGGCGATGACTTGGAACTGGTCGCCGCCGATTTTGACGCCGTGGCCGCAGTCGATGACGGAGTCCTCGGGGTGGAACTTGCGATTTGCGCGCTTGAACGGCTCGGAGACGCGCTGCACGCGCTCGACGACATCCATGGACTCGAGCAGGAACGGGTCGATCTTGGTCGTATCGCCCACCAGGCCGATGATCGTCTCGTTCTCGCCGCGCGAGACATCGGTCTTCAGCCCCTTTTTCTCAATCCAGCTGACGATATGGCTTACGGCATCGTCGCTGGCGCTCTGCTTTAAAATTGCAATCATGGTGTGCCTCTCACCTCGATGGATAACTTTTGCAAAAACGGCCCGCATCGCGAGCCGTGTATATATGGTGCATGTGAGTTTATACTATCTGACTCGCTTTTGCCTTCTAAAGTGGGCCGTTGCGCCTCGTCTTCCTCGGAATTGCAAAGCTTTTTCTTTTATTTTGATAGCCTGTGGTGCACTTGGGTATAATGGCAAACGTTGGCCCTATTAGCTCAGGGGATTAGAGCGTCTGCCTCCGGAGCAGAAGGCCGTTGGTTCGAATCCAACATGGGGCACCATCGAACGTAAGACCGTCCGAACCTCGCATGGTCCGGGCGGTTTTTCTTATACCGACGCGACGTGATGGGACGTGGTATGGCAGCAACGGATATCGAGCGCGGACTCTCGACCGCCGAGGTCGAGGAGCGCATCGCCGCCGGTAAGATCAACCGCAACATGGAGCTCAAGACCAAGTCGGTCAAAGAGCTCATCATCGAGAACCTCTGCACGCTGTTCAATTTGATCAACGTGATCTTGGCTTTCCTGGTCATTTTGACCGGTTCATTTAAGAACCTGACGTTCCTGTTTGTGGTGTTCCTCAATACCGCTATTGGCGTCATTCAATCCATGCGGTCCAAGAAGATGGTCGATAAGCTCACGCTGCTGACCTCTAAGAAGGCCATCGCGGTGCGCGACGGTGCCGAGGTGGAGCTCGACTTGGACCAGATCGTGCTCGACGACATCATCCGCCTGGGGCGCGGCGACCAGATTCCCGCTGACGCCGTGGTGGTTTCGGGCGAGGCGCTCGTGAACGAGAGCTTGCTGACGGGCGAGAGCGACCTTATTAAGAAACAGCCCGGTTCCGAGCTCATGAGCGGCAGCTTTATCGACTCGGGCCTGCTGCGCGCCCGCGTGATCCATGTCGGCGCCGACAACTACGTGGCTAAAATTAATAACGAGGCGAAGTACGTCAAAAAGGTCAATTCCGAGATCATGAACGCGCTTAACGCCATCGTGCGCTTTGCGAGCATCATCATGATCCCGCTCGGTTTGGCGTTGTTTGCCTCGAGTGTGAGCGAGCTGTGGGATGCCGCGGGAACCCCGGGCGATAGTGCGCTTTCATGGTGCTTCTCCGAGCTGTTGGCTGGTCATGTGCCTTCGTCGGCGCTGCTGTCCACGGTGGGCGCCCTGCTGGGCATGATCCCGCAAGGCCTGGTGCTGCTGACCTCGTCGGTGCTCGCCATCGCCACGGTGCGCCTGGCCCGCCGCAAGGTGCTGGCGCAGCAGCTCTACTGCATCGAGACGCTCGCTCGCGTCGACGTACTGTGCCTGGACAAGACGGGCACCATTACCTCGGGTCGTATGGAGGTCGAGGGCACCTACCCGCTGCCTGTTGAGGGTGTTGGCTTTGGCGTGGACTCGGACGAGGCGGCTGTTCCCGTCGATACCACAGTGCTCGATTTTGCGCTGGCTAACGTGGCACGTGCGACCTCGGCCGATGCCAACGAGACATGCCAGGCGCTGCTCAACTATTACGCCGATCGCCCGGTCGAGGTGTCCGAGCCGCTGTCGGTCATTCCATTCTCGTCGTCTAAAAAATGGAGCGGCGCTTCGTTTGCGCAGGGCTCCTATGTGATGGGCGCCGCGCAGTTTGTGCTTTCGGAGCGTGTGTTTTCGCAGGTCGAGAACCGTGTCGCCGAGCTTGCCGATACCTGCCGCGTGCTCGTGGTGGCGCGCGTGGACGGCTTTACGCCCGATGGGGATATGGTGGGCGAGGCCGAGCCCGTGGGATTTGTGACCATCCGCGACGAGATTCGTACCTCGGCGGCCGAGACCATCGGCTACTTTAACGAGCAGGGCGTGACCCTCAACGTGATCAGCGGCGACGACCCACGTACGGTGTCGTCGATCGCGCGCGTGGTGGGCGTGCCGGGGGCGGACGCTTATGTGGACGCCACGACGCTCGATACGCCGGCCAAGCTCGATGCCGCAGTGGACCGCTACCATGTCTTTGGTCGTGTGACCCCGCAGCAGAAGCGCGAGCTCGTGCAGGCGCTCAAGCGCCGCGAGCACACCGTGGCCATGACGGGCGACGGCGTCAACGACGTGCTGGCGCTCAAGGAGGCCGACTGCTCCGTCGCCATGGCGGCCGGCTCCGATGCCGCGCGCAACGTGGCCGAGATCGTACTCGTCGACAACGATTTTGCCTCGATGCCCGCCGTGGTGGCCGAGGGCCGTCGCTCCATCAACAACCTGCAGCGTTCGGCCTCACTGTTCCTGACCAAGACGCTGTTCTCGATGGGCCTGGCGGCGCTGTGTATCGCGCTGCCGCCGTACCCCTTCGAGCCCATCCAGATGACGCTCATTAACTTCTTCTGCATCGGCGCGCCGGGCTTTGTGTTGGGCCTGGAGCCCAACAATGCTCGTGTGAAGGGTGCGTTTTTGAGCAACGTACTCAAGCGTGCACTGCCGGCGTCGATTGCGGTCATTTTGGCTGCGGCGCTCGATATCTTTGTGGCGCGCGTGTTTGGCTTTAGCCAGCTCACGCTGTCTACGATGTGCCTGCTTACGTCGTGCGCGGCGAGCGTCAGCCTAATCTGGCGCATCTCGCAGCCTCTCACGCCCTTACGTGTGGTGCTCTTTGTGTTTGTAGTCGCCGGCATCCTGGTGGGCGTTATCGGATTCCCGGAGCTGCTGTCTATTGCCAACCTGTCGATGGGCCAGATGGTTATCTTGGCTGTTATCGTGGTCTTTACCTGCTCGGTGTTCTTTAAGCTCGCCACGATGATGGATTCGCTCAAGCCGCGTCGTCGTCATGCCGCAACTGGTTTTGGCCGTGGTGTGCGCGTCCACCTGGGTCGCGGTGGCGGCAAGGTGAGCTCGACGGGTTCGACGGCCGAGCGTTTTGCCAAGCGCGTCGCCGCCGACATGGCGCAGCGCCGCGAAGATCGCACCGCTCGCGAGGCCGAGGCCCGTGCACTCGAGGGCGTGGCCCAGGCCCAGCCCAAGAAAAAGAGGAGTACCGGAGCCAAGCGCTCTCGCGTGACCAAGTCCGCCCAAGGCATCAAAGTCTCGATGCCAAGCAAAAAGAAGAAGTAACTACGCGCCCTGGCGATGTTGAATTGGTGCCTTGCTCCTGTGGGGCCGTGGCGATGTTATGCTCTAACCTCGATTGTTTGAATTGCTTCGAAAAGAGGATGCCGTGATCTGCCCGCATTGCCTTAAGACTATCGAGGACGGCGCCTCGTTCTGCCCCTACTGCAACGCCTATGTGGGTCCGGGCGATGGCCCCGAGCACACCGAGTTCGTGTTCTGCGAGGGCTGCGGTGCCCGTCTTTCTCCGCACGATCGTACGTGTCCCAAATGCGGACGCCCCGCTCCGGGTATCCTCTCCGAGGACGCGGCCGCATCCGACCTGGCAGCGGGCCACACGGCGGGCTTTCCGCGCCTAACGCAAGAGCAGATCGATACCGAGGTGCCTCATGCGCCCGCCTCGGCTGCCGCGGTTCTTTCGGACGCCGCCGATCCTAACGAGACCTGCGTGCTGCCGGCTTTCGATAAGGATTTCGGTATCCCCAAGGTCGATATTCCCACGCCCGTTTCCCTGCACGACGATGCTCAAAAACCCAAGCGCAAAGTGCATCCCGACGAGGACGCCTATCACAAGCACAAGCGTCATATCCCCAAGCCGCTCATCGTCATCGCGGTACTTGCCGTCGTTTGCGGCGGTGCCTATTGGTTCGTGACGACCGATCCCATGGGTGTCATGCCTGGCTTCTACGACCAGTTTGGCCAAGCTGCACAAACCACCTTCCCCACGCGCCAAAAGGGCGAGGCGACTGAGGACGATACCAAGCAAGACGATTCTGCCGAGGTGGTCCAGGAAGAAACCGTGCTGACCGATGATCAGCTCTATACCAGGCTCGACGGTCTGTATCAGACCATCGTGTCCTACGGTGACGAGGACCAGATCGGCGAGGTCATCGATTCCTTTAACAACGGCTATCTCCGAACGCCGCTGTCCACCCGTCAGGAGCTGTCGCAGAGTGCCTACGCCCTGCGCGACCAGATCAAAAAGACGCAAGATGAGCTCAACAACCTTAAGTACCAGGACGATACGGTCTATGCGGATGACATCGCCCACTTAAAGCAGCTTGCCGAGTGGATGTACGAGCGTGTCGACGTGATCTGCCAGAGTTGGGACATCTCGCTGGCCATTCCCGATGGCGAGTCGATGAGTCCCCACCAAAGCGAGATCCTGGCTCCCATCGCGCAGGGCGGCAACAGCGCGCTGAACCAGTACGACGCCAACGTGGGCTCCTGGAAGCCGCAGCAGCGTTCCTAAAATTAGTTCGCCATAGTCGGCATAACCTACGTGCGCAATTGATGTAAGCCCATGCTTATTGCTACAATTCGTACAAATATGCTTTAAACGCACGAGGAAGGAACCACATGTTTGGTTTTAAGAAAGAGCTCTACACGCCCGAGTATCAGCTTGCCGGTGACGAGTGCGCCGTTATCGAGACGTCGAAGGGTACCATCAAGGTCAAGTTTGACGGCGAGGGCGCTCCCATTCATGTCGCGAACTTCTGCGAGCTTTCCACGATGGGTTTCTATGATGGCCTTAAGTTCCATCGCTATGTGCCCGGCTTTGTCATTCAGGGCGGCGACCCCAATACCCGCGATATGTCCGGCGCCGACGTCGCTGCCGGTCTTGAGGGCCCCGATGGCATGCCCGGTACCGGTGGCCCCGGCTACTGCATCAAGGGCGAGTTTGCCACCAATCCGCGCAACAGCCATGTCGATGGCGCCCTTGCCATGGCACGCTCCATGGACCCCGATTCCGCGGGTTCGCAGTTCTACTTCTGCCTGGGCGCCCAGCATAACCTCGATTCCGGTTACACCGTCTTTGGTACCACGGTCGAGGGTCTCGATGTGATTTCGCAGCTGCGTGCCGGCGACGAGATCGTCCATGTCGAGATCGTTCACGAGTAAAGGGGATTTCCTTGAATAGCCAGCTGATCCAACAGGGCCGCGCCGCTTACCGCGCGGGTGATTTTTCCGCTGCAGCCCAGATGCTTGGGGCGGCAAAGACTCCCGATGAGATTATGGGCGAGGCCGATCACCTTCGTGGTAACGCCTTGATGCACCTGGGCATGTATGCCGAGGCCGCCGAGGCCTACGCCGCCGCCCTCAACGACGGCACCTATGGCAAGCGCGGCGCGCTGCTCACCAACCGCGGCAAGGCGCTCGCCGCCGTGGGCGACTACACGACGGCCGCTCAGGCGTTCTCTGCTGCTACGCAGGACGCTTCTTATGCCACGCCGTTCAAGGCCTATCTGGGCCTGGGTAACGCGCTGTTCCAGTCGGGCGACTATGCCAACGCGGGTACTGCCTTCCGTCAGGCTGCCATCGATGGCGCCAATCCGGCTCCTGCCGCCGCGCTCGGCGAGCTCGGTCGTTGCTTCATCAAGCTCGGCCGTCCGGCGGATGCCGTGGAGACCTACCGCACGGCTATCGACTTTGCCGGCCCCCGCGACGACACGCGTGCGCTCAACGCCGGCATGGGTCAGGCGCTTTCTGCCGCCGGCCGTCCTTCCGACGCACTCGACGCCTTTAACGCCGCTACTGCCGATGGCATCTACCAGCTCACCTCCGAGCAGGCCGATGAGCTTGCCCGCGTGCACGATTCGCTTGCCGCGCTGTCTGCCCAGACGGCTATGGCCACGGCTCCGGCGCCCGCGATGGACGCTCCTGCCGTCGATCCGCTCGATCCTACGGGCGCGACCGGTCAGTTTATGCCCGATCCCTCGGACACCGGCTTCTTTACGCTGTCCGAGTCCGAGATGGTTCAGCAGGACCGTCAGGATCGTAAGCAGGCCAAGGTCCGTCGTCGCCATCGCCACACGGGTCTCAAAGTCTTCATCGTGCTGCTTCTGCTCATTTTGATCGCCGCGGGCGGTCTGGGCTTTGCCTACACGCGCGGCTTTGGCTTCCCGTCCCAGGAGTCTGTCGTTACCGATCTGTTCCAGGCTGCCGGCGACGGTGACACCGCAAAGGCCGAGTCTTGCCTGGCATCGAGCCTGTCCGAGGACGCTAAGTCGATGATCATCTCCTCGATTCCGCAGGGTGCCACCGTGTCCGTCGAGGGCATGGATCAGTCCATGACCGAGACGACCGCTAAGGTGAAGGCATCGCTGTCCAAGGGCGGCGAGCAGGAGTACACCGTCAAATTCGTGCGCTCCGACAACCATATCGGCTGGGCCGTTTCCTCGCTCGATATGGATTTCTCGGCTGCTGACAACCAGTAGTGACCTTATGGGATTTAGCTTTGCCCGGCGCTTCACCGCAAGTGAGGTGCCGGGCTTGCGCTAGTATGATGAGCTAGTAGTTTTCCAGCAATCATCCAACACATCAGGAGTTGCGTTGTTTTCTTTGATGGATATGTTCTTCGGTAGCTATGCGGGCGATCTTGCCATCGACCTCGGCACCGCAAATACGCTTGTCTCCGTGCGCGGCAAGGGCATCGTCATTCGCGAGCCCTCTGTAGTCGCCATCGACAAGAACGACGAGCGCATCCTAGCGGTCGGTATCGAGGCAAAGCGCATGCTCGGCCGTACGCCCGGCAACATCGTGGCCGTTCGTCCCCTGAAGGACGGCGTCATCGCCGACTTCGATGTTACCGAGGCTATGCTTCGCTATTTTATCGACAAGGCGTCCGAGAAGCGCTATCCGTGGACCCCGCGTCCGCGCGTTGTCGTCTGCGTTCCCTCCGGCGTCACGTCGGTCGAGAAGCGTGCTGTCTTTGAGGCCACGATCCAGGCTGGCGCTCGCCAGGCCTACCTGATCGAGGAGCCCATGGCTGCCGCTATCGGCGCCGATCTGCCCGTCGAGGAACCCACCGGCTCCATGGTCATCGACATCGGTGGCGGTACCACCGAGGTTGCCGTTATCGCTATGGGTGGCATCGTCGTCTCGCAGTCCATCCGTATTGCCGGCGACGAGTTCGATCAGGCCATCCTCACGCACGTTCGTGATGCCTACAACTTGGCCATCGGCGAGCGTACGGCAGAGGACATCAAGATCAAGGTCGGCTCCGCCGTGCCGCTCAAGGACGAGCTCGACGTCGAGGTCAACGGCCGCGACGTGATCACCGGTCTGCCCAAGACCGTGCGCATCGAGAGCGAGGAGATTCGTCGCGCGCTCAACAAGCCGCTCGACGAGATGGCCAAGGCCGTCAAGGACGCACTCGACGCTACGCCTCCCGATCTTGCCTCGGACCTTATGTACTACGGCATTTTGCTGACTGGTGGCGGCGCGCTGCTGCGCGGTCTCGACGTGCGCCTGCGCGATGAGACCGGTGTTTCGGTCAACGTCAGCCCCACGGCGCTCGATAACGTCGTTAACGGCTGTGCCCGCGTGCTCGAGGCCAATGCGTTTGATGGCGGCTTCGTCCAGACCAATGCTTAATTTCCAAAAGGTGGATTCCATTTGGCACGATCTTCGGGTTTCTCCACAAATCTGAATACCAAGCGACAATCAACGGGTATGCGCCCGTTGATTGTTTTCAGCCTGATTTCGGTGTTGCTGCTCACGTTTTACATCCGCGAGGGCGAGGCAGGACCGATTCATGCCGTGCGTTCGGGCGTGACGACGATTACCTCGCCGGTGCGCTTTGTGGGCTCGGCTGTGGCGGCCCCCTTCAATGCGATCGGCAACGTGTTCTCTAACCTTACGGCGTCGCAGGACACGCTTGACGAGCTTAAGAAGCAAAACGAGGAGCTGACCTCTAAGGTTGCTGAGCTCTCCGAGGCTCAAAAGACCGCCGAGCGTCTGGAGGGGCTGGTCGGCCTGCAGTCGACCTACAACCTCAAATCGACCGCTGCTCGTATCGTTGGTGCCTCGGGCGATGCCTGGACCTCGACCGTAACCATCGACAAGGGCTCTGCCGACGGCCTTACCATCAACATGCCCGTGACGAGTTCTGCCGGTGTTATCGGTCAGATTATCGAGGTATCGGCCAAGACCTCTACCGTGCGCCTTATTGGCGACGAGAACTCGGGTGTGTCCGCCATGGTACAGGACACGCGCGCCCAGGGCATGCTGCAGGGTCAGGCTGACGGCACGCTGCGTCTTGAGTACGTGAGCGTCGACTCCGATGTTAAGGTTGGCGACATCATCGTGACCTCGGGCATTGGCGGTGTATTCCCCAAGGGTCTACCGCTCGGCACCGTCTCGTCGGTTGAGAAGTCGGCAAACGACGTGTACTACACCATTGTGGTGCGCGCTCAGACCACGGCCGAGAACAACGAGGAAGTGCTGGTCATTACCTCGCTGACCGACGAACAGTCGGCTTCGGATGAGGACGTGAGCACCGCAAATAGCACGCCGCAGGGAACGTCGCGCGACGCTGCGACCAAGACGAAGGACGAGAGTTCGGATGACAGTTCCGACGCGTCCGAGACGACCGATTTCGGCTCGAGCGAATAGGGGGCATGTCCATGGATCTACACGAGCAGGGGATGAGCTCCCGTACGTTTGTAATCGCCGCCATCGTGTGCGTGCTGCTGCAGGCAGGCCTGGCACCGCAGATCTCCATTGCGGGCGGTCGCGTCAACTTCATGATTATCCTGGTGTGCCTAAGCGTGTTCTCGGGCGACCCGACCCGTGCCGTCGTGTGCGGTTTTTGCAGCGGCTTGTTCTATGACCTGTCCGCTGCCGTGCCGGTGGGCGTTATGTCGCTCCTGCTGACCGTGGGTTCTTTTGCCCTGGTGCACAGCGCCGTCGGTCAGACGGGCGGTACCCCGAGTGCGCGCGGCGTCACTGTGGGCGCCTTCGCGCTCGTCATTAATGTGATCTACAGCATCATCTTGCTGTTTATGGGTTTGGAGACGAGCTTTGTCGTGGCGATCTTCGGCCATGCGCTACCGTCCTCGATCCTGTCGGGTCTGGTTGCCATTCCGTTTTTGATGTCCGGCGTCGTGCCGCAGTCCGGCTATGGATTCTCCGCACGTGGCGGACGCCAGACGGGCATGCGCTTTAAGCCCAAGACCCGCAAGCTCAAATAGGGGAGGCCCGTAGATGTCTTCCCAGTTGACGGTTATTATCGCCGGTATCGTGCTGGTTGTGGCCATCGTGGTCGCGCTGGTCATCATGCGTCGCGGCGATTCCCGTTTTACCTACGATACGCAGCATGGAACGGCCCCGCGCGCCACCGAGGGCGAGGGCAATACAGCGGCGACCGCCTTTAAGGGCCGCTTTTCCATCCTCACCGCGGGTGTGGGCGCGATGTTTGCGGCGCTCGCCGTCAAGCTGTGGGGCATGCAGATGGTCTCGTCGGACTATTACGAGAAGCAGGCTAATAGCAATCAGACTCGCACCGTTACCACTCCCGCTGTGCGCGGCCGCATCCTCGACCGCAATGGCGTGGCGCTTGTCCAGAACCGTCCCTCACTTGCTGTCGTGGCCTACCGCGACCTTGCCGAGGATGAGGTTCTGGTTCGCCATCTTGCCAACGTGCTTGGAATGCCTTACGTGGCGGTCCTTCGCAATATTCAGGACAATACAGAGGGCGCCCAGAGCCTGCATACCATCGCGACGGACGTCCGTCGCTCCACGGTTGCCTATATCAAGGAACACGCCGGCGAGTTCCCGGGCGTCAAGATTGCCGAGCGTACCGAGCGCCAGTATCCATATGGCGAGACGGCATGCCATATCTTGGGCTATACCGGCACCATCACCTCCGAGCAGCTCGAGGCTCAGAATAAGAAAACCTCTGGCGATGATGATGCTTCTGCTGGCAAGATTACGTACCAGTCGGGCGATATCGTGGGCCAGGCGGGCGTTGAGAGCTACTACGAAAATCTGCTGCAGGGTATTCGTGGCGAGCAGACCGTCAAGGTCGATGCCTCAGGCAATGTGACCGGTCAGGCCGGCGCCGTGCCCGCGAAGGCCGGCTCCGACATTAAGCTCACGCTCGACCTTAAGATCCAACAGGCCTGCGAGACGGCACTGGCGAGCGCTATCGAGCTTGCCAAGACCACTGGCTACAGCAATGCCGGTAACGGCGCTGTGGTGTGTCTCGATCCCAACAATGGGGAGATCCTGGGCATGGCGAGCGAGCCCAAGTTCGATCCGTCTGTCTTTATCGGCGGCGTCTCAAATGACGTGTGGACCGAGCTCAATGATGACAAGGGTTCGCACCCGCTGCTCAACCGCGCCATTAGCGGACAGTACATGTCGGCCTCGACCATCAAGCCGCTCTCGGCGCTGGCCGGTCTTGAGTTTGGAACCTACACTTCAACGCAGACAACCAACTGCACGGGCTATTGGACGGGCCTGGGCAAGGCTTGGGGCAAGCGCTGCTGGTTGACGTCTGGCCACGGCACCATGACGCTGCAGTCGGGTATCGCCAACTCGTGCGACCCCGTCTTCTACGACATGGGCAAGGCGTTCTTTTATGACGAGCAACATCCCGAGGGCCTGCAGGAGGTCTTTCGTCGCTGGGGTCTAGGCAAGACCTGCGGTATCGATCTGCCGAGTGAGGGCGCGGGCCGTATTCCCGATGCCGAGTGGAAAGAGTCGTACTTCACCGACGCCTCTGCCGAGGACCGCAAGTGGAATGCCGGCGATATGACCAATATTGCCATCGGCCAGGGCGACATCCTGGTGACGCCCCTGCAGATGGCGTGCGCCTATATGGGTCTTGCCAACGGCGGCAAACAGTACGTGCCTCACGTGTTTTTGTCTGCCGTGTCGCGCGATGGCGACGGCGATGCCTATAAGTACAACGGCAAGGGCAAGAAGAAGCGCCTGGAGGCCAAGATCAACAGCGATTCGGATTTGGCTCTTGTTCGCAACGGCATGCACGACGTGATTTACACGGCATCGACGTCCCTGGCGGCTCACTTTGGCACCCTGACGCCCCAGGTATACGGCAAGTCGGGCACGGGCGAGAAAAGCGGCGAGGACGAATACGCGTGGTTCTGCGCCTATGCACCGGCCGATGATCCCAAGTATGTCATCGCTACTGTCCTGGAGCAGGGCGGCGGCGGCTCAGATACCGCGATGCATGTCGTGCGCGACGTGCTCGGTGTGATTTATGACGAGCCCGATACCTCTTCGGCCTCGGGCGATTCTTCGGTTCGATAGGAGGTTGCGATGGATTTTTCTCCGGCGGATCTGTTCCGTTCAACCAAGACCGGCTCTCGCAGCAGCCTGGACCGCGTCAACAAGCAACTTTCGGCCTCGCGCGGCACGTTTCGCCAAAAGGTGCATATCGGTGTGCTCGTGGCTACTGTGGCGCTCGTCGCCTACGGTGCCATCATTATCTGGTCGGCTTCGCAGTTTAAGGCCGATGCTTCGTTCTCACGCCATCTGCTGGGAATTGGTATCGGAGCGGTGCTGGCGGTGCTCGTCTGGCGAACCGACCTGCGCGGTATTTCCAATTTCTCGACGGCGTTGCTCGTCATCGACCTGATCGTGATCTTCTCGCCCAAGATTCCGGGTCTGTCCTATACGGGCGGTCTGGGCATGACGGGTTGGATCAAGATTCCCGGTATCGGCTTGACATTCCAGCCGGTTGAGCTTGCCAAGCTCATCACCATCTTCTTTATTGCTACGCTTGGCTCGCAGTATAACGGTCGCATCGATACCGTTCGCGACTACGTCAAGCTCTGCGGCATGCTGTCCATTCCGTTTTTGGCCGTCGTTGCCATGGGTGACCTGGGCTCGGGCCTGGTCGTGCTGGTTTCGGGCGCCATCGTCATCTGCATGAGCGGTGCACGCCGCGAATGGGTGCTGTCGACCCTGGCCCTGCTCGTGGGCCTGGTGGCCCTCGTCCTGGCGCTTGATTCGGTCTTTGATTCGTTGCTCGGCCACGATGTGCTCATCAAGCAGTATCAGATGAACCGTCTGACGGTCTTTATCGACCCCGATAATGCCGATTTGGACGATGCCTACAACCTGCAGCAGTCGCTTATCGCCGTTGGCTCGGGCGGCTTCTTTGGTAAGGGCCTGGGGCATGCGACGCAGTCGGCCGGCGGCTTTCTGCCTGAGTTCCACACCGACTTCGTCTTCGCCTTCCTGTCCGAGACCTTTGGCTTTTGCGGTTCCTTTTTGCTCCTATGCCTCTACGTGCTGCTGATCTTTTCGACGATTCGCGTCGCCTTTAAGTGTGAGTCGCTGTTCTTGCGCCTATCGTGTGTGGGCATCGTTGGCATGTGGGCGTTCCAGACCTTCGAAAACATCGGCATGTGCATTGGCATGATGCCGATTACCGGTATTCCGCTACCGTTTATTAGCTTCGGTTCGTCTTCGATGATGATTCAGCTGCTGACGGTGGGTATCGTACAATCCATATGGCGGCATCGTTCGGGCGCCGCGTAACCGCTGGAGGGGTTTGCTATGAAAATTCCCGTAGATAAGCTGACCCGCGCTTTTAAGATGGGCGCGTCCGTTAAGAAGGATTCCGATACGCCGGTGCGCGTCTCGGTCTATTTGGATTCGTCCGCCTCGCGCTTTCTGGCCGAGACGGTGCGTGACGCCTTTGTGCCGCAGACGACCTCGGGCATTGTGCGCGTCGAGCGTCTGGGGGAGGAGCGAATTGCTCCAAAGACCGATACCGATGTGGTACTGGTGCTCTCGTGCGGTTCCGACCGCTTGGAGAGTGCCGTGCAGGAGCTCGTGATCGCCGGCGCGCCCGTGTGCGTGCTTGCCGAGTCAGCTGTGGAGGTGCCGTTTATCGAGGAGTCCACGCCCATGCTCGGCGTGGTAGCGGCAACCGATAAGACGTATCTGCTCGAGACGCTTGCCCGCTGGATTCTCGATCGCACCGAAAAGGAAACGGCTTTTGCGGCGAACTTTGCCTTCATGCGCATCGCGGCGGCCAATCGTATCATCACCTCGTGCGCGCTCACTAATATGGCGACCGGTGCGCTGGTGTTTTTGCCGGGCGCCGATTATCCCGTTATGGCGCTGGCGCAGGTGGGCATGCTCTTTGAGCTCGCTGCCGTCTTTGGACGCGGCATTAAGCCTGAGCGCGGCTACGAGGTCGCGGGCGTGCTTGTCGGCGGTCTTGTGATCCGCGCGGTCACCCGCGCGCTCGTCAAGCAGACGCCGCATATTGGGTTTGCCGTCAAGGCGCTCACTGCTGCCGCGGGCACCTATGGCATGGGCCGTGCGCTCGTTTCGCTCTACGAGCGCGATGTCGACTACAGCCGTGCCAACGAGGTGGTCACTGCCACGTTCTCCCGCGTTCGCGATCTGGTGACCACGGTCGCGGGCGCTACCCGTCCTATGGCGTCCTACCAAGACGCGTCCGATCTCGCTGCTTAGGGGTTTTCCGTTGCGCGTTCCGTATCAAGACTGTTTTCATTTAATTGAGCCGCTGCTCGCCAAGGTCGAAAAGCCGAGTCGCTATATCGATCACGAGTGGGGCACGCTTTCCAAGGCCGATGCCGACTACCGTTGCTGCCTGATCTACCCGGATGTGTACGAGGTTGGTCTGCCCAACCAGGGTATCGCCATCCTCTACAACATCCTTAACCAGGCCGAGGGCATCTCCTGCGAGCGTGGCTATGTGCCGTGGCCCGATATGGGTGACGCTATGCGCGAGGCAGGCATTCCGCTGCTCTCGCTCGAGGGTGCAGCGCCGGTCGCTTCGTTTGATATCGTCGGCCTGCATGTGCCGCACGAGATGGCGGTGACGAACTTCCTTGAGGCACTCGATCTCGCTGGCATTCCGCTGTTAGCGGCCGACCGAGGTGAAGACGACCCCATCATCATCGCCGGCGGCCCCTCGGTGTACAACCCCGAGCCGTACGCGGCCTTCTTCGATGCCATCCTCATCGGCGAGGGCGAGGAATCGCTGCTCGAGACCTGCCAGCTGCATCGCCGCCTGCGCGACGAAGGAGTCCCGCGCGCGCAGATTGTTGAGCAGCTTGCATCCATTGCCGGCAACTACGTGCCGTCGCTCTATGAGGTTCGTCACGACGAGCCCTGCTCGCCGCACGGCTACACCGTGCCGCGCGAGGGCAAGGATGCGCCGACCGTGGTCTACAAACGCGTCGTCGAGGATTTCGGCGCCACGAATCCGCTGTCGCAGTCGTGCGTGCCCTATGCGCAGCTGGTTCACGACCGCCTGTCTATCGAGATTCTGCGCGGCTGCGCTCGCGGCTGTCGTTTTTGCCAGGCCGGCATGACGTATCGCCCGGTGCGTGAGCGTTCGGCCGACCAGATCGTCTCGTCGGTGATTCAGGGTCTGGAAAAGACCGGCTATGACGAGGTGTCGCTGACCTCGCTCTCCACGACCGACCACTCCTGCATTCGTGACGTGCTTGACAGGCTCAACCGTCGCCTGGAAGATACGGGTATTCGCGTGTCTATTCCGTCGCAGCGCTTGGATTCGTTTGGCGTGGATATGGCCGAGTCGGTCGCCGGCGAAAAGAAGGGCGGCCTGACGTTCGCGCCCGAGGCCGGCAGCCAGCGCATGCGCGACATCATTAACAAGAACGTGACCGAGGAGGACCTGGACCGTGCGGCCAAGGCGGCCTTCGAGGCCGGCTGGAACCGCATGAAGCTCTACTTTATGATGGGCCTTCCCGGCGAGCGCGACGAGGACATCGTGGCCATCGCCAATCTGGCCGATCACGTGCTGGAGCTCGGTCGTTCCGTGGTGCCCAAGGCTCGTCGCGGCTCGATCTCGGTGTCCATCTCGGTTTCGGTCTTTATCCCCAAGGCTGCCACGCCGTTCCAGTGGTGCCCACAGCTCGACTACGACGACGTCAAGCGTCGCCAGAAGCTGCTTATCACGAGCGTTCGCAACCGTGCCGTCCGCGTGCATTACCACGATGCCGAGACCTCGCTCATCGAGGCCGCTCTGTCCCGCGCCGGTCGTGACATGACGCCCGTCATCATCGATGCTTGGCGCGCGGGCTCTCGCTTTGACGCCTGGGTAGAGCATTTCTCGCTCGATAACTGGAAGGAGGCTGCTGCCAAAAACGGCATCGACCTCAATGAGCTCGTGCACCTGCCCTACGAGTTGGACTGGCGCCTGCCGTGGGAGCACGTGAGCCCCGGCTGCACGCGCGGCTTCCTCGAGCGCGAGTACCGTCGCTCGCTCGAGGGTGTCACGACTCCCGACTGCACCCGCACGTCGTGCACCGGCTGCGGAATCTGCCCCACGCTCCACGCCAAGAATGTATTGATGGGTGATCGCGCATGAGTGAGCGCCTGACCGAAAACCCCACGCTCTTTAGACTTCGTGTTCGCTATGGCAAGCGCGATCGCCTTAAGTACCTGGGCCATCTCGAAGTAATCCATACCATTGAGCGCATCGTGCGCCGTGCGGGACTTCCCTATGCCGTCACGCAGGGCTTCTCTCCGCACATGCGCGTGGGCTTCTCTTCGGCGTTACCGGTGGGTACGTCGTCGACCTGCGAGTGGTATGACCTGTTTATGACCGAGTTCGTGGCGCTCGACGAGGCGTTTGGGCGCCTGGCTGCGGCGTCTCCGGCCGATCTGGCGCCCATCGAGGCGGCGTATATCGACGTGCGCACGCCGGCGTTGACGGCGCAACTCACGCGTCTGTCGTATCGCATCGACCTGCACTTGGATCCCGAGGCGCCCGTAAGCGCCGACGAGGTGCGTCGTGCGATCGACACGCTGCGCGCGGACCATGGCATCGACTACGCGCGCGGCAAAAAGAGCAAGCGACTTGATCTGGACCATACGCTCGTTGGCTATGAGCTCACGGCGGGGGAGTGTGAGGACCATCTGGTGCTCATGCTCGACACCCATGCCGACAACGAGGGCTCCATGCGTCCGGAAATTTTGCTTTCTGCTGCTGATGTTTTGTTGCAGGGCTTGACCCCGGGCGTGGATGCACCTATTGTTTCCACCGGTATGCAAGACCTCGTGACCATCTGCTCCTACGATGTCGAGCGTCAGAATCAAGCATGCGAGGACGACGAGGGCCGACTCGTCAGCCCCATACCTGTGCGAACTTGTGGATTTGCTCCACATACTCGTTGACGGGGGTATTTTCGCCTGCTACTATATTCGGCTGTTGCACTAACTGATGCATGAAGGGCAAGTAAACATGTACGCAATCGTTAACACGGGCGGCAAGCAGTACAAGGTCGCCACCGACGATGTCATCACCGTCGAGAAGATCGAGGGCAATGAGGGCGACAAGGTCACCCTGCCGGTCATCTTCCTCAACGATGGTAAGAAGATCGTCACCGATCCCGACAAGCTGGCCAAGGCCAAGGTTACCGCTCAGATCGTTGAGCAGTTCAAGGGCGAGAAGCAGCTGGTCTTCAAGTTCCACAAGCGTAAGCGCTATCGTCGTCTGAAGGGTCACCGTCAGCAGCTCACCAAGCTGAAGATCGTGAAGGTCCAGGCTACGTCCCGCGCCAAGAAGGCTGTCAAGGCAGAGGCCGAGGCTGTTGCCGAGGCTCCCGTCGCCGAGTAGATTACACTCGTAACGAAAGAGTAGGTATACACAATGGCACACAAAAAAGGACTCGGTTCCTCCCGTAATGGCCGTGACTCCCGCGGTCAGCGCCTTGGCACGAAGCGCTATGCCGGCCAGACGGTAACCACGGGCACGATTCTCGTCCGTCAGCACGGCACGCACATCCACCCGGGTGAGAACGTTGGCCGTGGCAAGGACGACACGCTGTTCGCGCTGGTCGACGGTACCGTTGAGTTCCACAAGGGTATCAAGCACAGGGTCAGCGTACGCCCGCTCGCGAACGCGTAATTTACCCTTCATAGAGCACATATGTGGGAGGCACTTGAGTTTTAGGATTCAAGGGTCTCCCTCTTTTTGTAGGAGGCGATTCTGTTGTCACAGTTCACCGATATCAGCCGCATTAACGTGTGCGGCGGCGACGGCGGAGCCGGATGCATGTCGTTTAGGCGCGAGGCATTTGTCCCCAAGGGCGGCCCCGATGGCGGCGACGGCGGTCGTGGCGGCAATGTTGTCATCCAGGCCGATGCTCAGCTGTCTTCGCTGATCGATTACCGCTTCAAGCATCACTTCCGCGCCGAGCGCGGCACGCATGGGCAGGGTGCCCGTCGTAACGGTAAGAGCGGCGAGGACCTGATCCTGAAGGTTCCCATGGGTACCGTGGTGCGCGAGCTCGACCCCGAGACGCAGACCCCGATGTTCGAGATTGCTGACCTGGTGCACGATGGCGAGCGCGTTGTCGTGGCGCCCGGCGGTGCCGGTGGCCTGGGCAACACGCACTTTGTGACGTCGGTGCGTCGCGCGCCCGCGTTCGCTCAGCTGGGCGAACCGGCCGAGGAGCACTGGATTGAGCTTGAGATGAAGCTTATGGCCGATGCCGCGCTCGTGGGTTTCCCCTCGGTGGGCAAGTCCTCGCTTATCGCGCGCATGAGTGCCGCCCGTCCCAAGATCGCCGACTATCCGTTTACAACGCTCGTGCCGAACCTCGGCATGGTGCGTGCCGGTGAGTATTCTTACGTCGTTGCCGACGTTCCTGGTTTGATCGAGGGCGCGAGCGAGGGCAAGGGCCTGGGCCACCAGTTCCTGCGCCACATTGAGCGCACGGCGCTCATCATGCATGTCGTTGACATGACGGGCGGGTTTGAGGATCGCGATCCGGTCGAGGATTACCGTATCATCAACCGTGAGCTCGAGCAGTATGGCGCCGAGCTTTCGGAGCGTCCGCAGATCGTCGTCGCCAACAAGTGCGATGCGCCGGGCACGGCCGACAAGATTGCCGACCTCAAGCGCGCCGCGCTCGACGATGGACATATGTTCTTTGCCGTGTCCGCCGTGACGGGCGCCGGCCTCAACACGCTGATGCTTGCCGTGGGCGAGCAGGTGGCTAAGCTGCGTGCCGAGTTGGTGGTCTCCGCTGAGCCAGTCGATCTGCGCGACGAGGAGTGGGAGCGCCGCCGTCTGCAGCGCGAGAAGCGTTTCCGCATTGTCCAGGAAGAGCCCGGTGCCTTCCGTGTGGTTGGTCGCGCGATTGAGCGCATGGTCATCCAGACCGATTGGGAAAACGAGGAAGCTGTCATTTATCTACAGCACAAGTTTGCGCGTATGGGTGTTGACGACGCGCTCGAGAAGGCCGGTTGCCGTGCGGGCGACGAGGTCCGCATTTGCCAGCGCGCCTTTGACTTTGAGGGCGCTGAGGACTTCTCGGAGTACGAGGAGCTCGAGGACGCTGGCGAGGACGTTGCCGTTGAGGCCCTTGACGTGACCGATGCTCCGGATGAGGGCGTCGAGGTTGTCGATGCGGCGGATGTCGCGGACGATGCCGAGACCTCGGAGGGCGAGTAAGCCATGTCGCTGCGCGGTGGAATCGGTTTGCCCGAGCTGCCCATAAAAGAGGGCAAAGAGTTTCGGCTTGGCATTATGGGCGGCACATTCGACCCGATTCATTACGGGCACCTGGTGACTGCCGAGCAGGCGCGCGAGTCGCTCGACTTGGACGCTGTGCTCTTTATGCCGGCGGGCTCTCCCGCCTTTAAGCTTGACAAGCCGGTGACGCCTGCCGAGGACCGTTATGCCATGACGGTCCTCGCCACCGCCGCGAACCCGGCCTTTTTGGCGAGCCGGTTCGAGATTGACCGTCCGGGCGTAACCTATACGGCCGATACGCTTCATGCCCTTCGCGACTTTTACCCGCCGCAGGTAAAGCTCTACTTTATTACGGGCGCCGATGCGATTATCGATATTGTGACCTGGCATGATGCCGAACGAATTGCTGAGCTTGCTACCTTTATTGCGGCGACGCGACCGGGCTTTGATATCGATACGGCGCGTGCCCGAATCAAAGAGTCGGGGCTGCCGTTCGACGTGCGCTATATTCAGATTCCGGCGCTGGCGATCAGCTCGACGAACATTCGTAAGCGAGTTGCCCGCGGCATGAGCGTGCGCTATCTTACGAGCGAGTCTGTGCTCGGCTACATTCGCAAGCGCAGTTTGTATGTCGATCTGGGTCAAGAAGATTTTGAGTGATGGGGGCTACGTTGTCGGTAGAGGATCAGTTTGAGGGCGATGAGCGCGCGCTGCTCAAGCGCATTCAAGAGCTGCTCGATGTTCGCATGAAAGATAAGCGCAAGCGCTATGTGCATTCGCTGGGTGTTGCCGAGACCGCACTTCATCTGGCCGAGGTCTACGGCGTTGACCGCTTTGATGCCGCTGCCGCCGGCTTAATTCACGACTGGGACAAGGTGCTTTCCGATGATGAGCTCGTGGCCCGCGCGCTTCACTATGGCATCAAGGTTGTCGGCTCTCCTTCCGCCGCGACGCCGCTTTTGCATGGCCCTGTTGCCGCCTATGAGCTTCCGCAGCTTTTTCCCGAGCTGTCACCGGCCGTTTTCCAGGCTGTCGACCGTCACACCGTGGGTGCCTGCGACATGACGCCGCTCGATATGGTGGTCTTTGTGGCAGATGCCATCGAGCCCAACCGCCACGGCGACTATGCCCATGCGCTGCGCAAGATGGTGGGGAAGTCCTCGCTCGACGAGTTGTTCTTCTCCTGTTTTGCGCAGGGTCTGGTCTATGTGATCCAGTCCGGGCGCTATCTTTATCCCACGGCTATTACGATTTACAACCATTACGCCCAGCTGCGCTAGCTCGGGTGTGTCTAGAAAGAGGTATTCCATGGCCGACGAGACCATGACTGACGAGCAGATTCTTGAAGGTGTGGAGCACAAGAGTTTCGTTGCCACGTCCGACCGCACCGCCGCCTCGCTGTCCGCGAGCGGTGTCGCCGCCGAGGATGTCGCCCGCGCCGCCGCGCAGGCCGCCTACGACAAGAAGGGCGAGGACGTGCAGGTGCTCAACCTGACCGAGCTTTCCGACGTGTGCGACTACTTTGTGCTTGCCACCGGTACCAACAACCGCCAGGTCGATTCGATTGTCGACGAGATCGAGGAGAAGGTCGCCGAGGCTTGCGGTGAGCATCCGTTCTCCATCGAGGGCCGCGAGCAGAAGATCTGGATGCTCATGGACTACGGCTCGGTCGTCGTTCACGTCTTCACTCCCGAAGCCCGCGACTTCTACCGTCTAGAAAAGCTCTGGGGTGACGCCCCCCAGCTCCCCCTCGACCTCCTCTAGTGGCTCATTTGATACGGGGCTTTTAGTTAGCGGCTTATAGGACAAAATGTGTGTCCACTTTAGGGGCATCGGCGCAG
>CABJEP010000019.1:0-8580 GCA_902364645.1 Coriobacteriaceae bacterium
CGGCCCGCGCTGCATGAGCATGCCCTTCTGGCGCGAGGACCTCTAAGTCTTTCAGTTTCCGGTGCGGTTTCCCTACAACCGCACCGGTTTCGCCCGTCAAACGGGCAACACTAATACTTACGTAATTCATTTCTTCGAAAGGAAACGAACCATGGGTGTTAACCTCTCCGGCCGTAGCTTCCTCAAGCTCCTCGACCTCACCACCGAGGAGATTGAGTACCTGCTCAAGCTCTCCAAGAACTTCAAGGACATGAAGCGTGCTGGCGTTCCGCACCGCTATCTCGAGGGCAAGAACATCGTCCTGCTCTTCCAGAAGACCTCCACTCGTACCCGCTGCGCCTTCGAGGTCGGCGGCATGGACCTGGGCATGGGCGTTACCTACCTCGATCCCGGTTCGTCCCAGATGGGCAAGAAGGAGTCCATCGAGGACACCGCCCGCGTTCTCGGCCGCATGTATGACGGCATCGAGTTCCGCGGCTTTGCCCAGGACGACGTCGAGGAGCTCGCCGCTAAGTCCGGCGTGCCCGTGTGGAACGGCCTGACCACTGAGTGGCACCCCACCCAGATGCTCGCCGACATCCTGACCGTCCAGGAGAACTTCAACTACGACATCAAGGGCAAGACCCTCGTCTTCATGGGCGACTGCAAGAACAACGTCGCTCGCTCCCTCATGGTTGTCTGCTCCAAGCTCGGCATGAACTTCGTGGCCTGCGGCCCCGAGGAGTGCATGCCCGCCGATGACGTCATCGAGGCCTGCAAGCCCATCGCCGAGGCCAACGGCTGCACCATCAAGCTGACCACCGACGTCAAGGACGGCGTCACCGGTGCCGACGTTCTCTACACCGACGTTTGGGTCTCCATGGGCGAGCCCGACGAGGTCTGGGCCGAGCGCATCGCTCAGCTCACCCCGTATCGTGTTACCTCCGAGGTCATGGCTATGGCCAACCCGGGTGCCATCTTCCTGCACTGCCTGCCCAGCTTCCACGACACCAACACCACGATTGGCGCAGAGAAGTGCGAGCAGTTCGGCATCACCGAGCAGGAGGTCACCGACGAGGTCTTCGAGAGCCCCGCTTCCAAGGTCTTCGACGAGGCCGAGAACCGCATGCACACCATCAAGGCTGTCATGTACGCTACGCTCAAGTAAGAGCTTCTAGCATCTCGCTCGGGGTGCATTGCTGCGCACCCCGAGCGCTTTTGTCTGGTAAAAATCTCGCACTGAGCGACATGCACGGCACGGAAGAGCCGCTTCGGGCGAGATCAGTAAATGATTTATGAAGGGGGGATGAGAACTATGACTGAGACCGCTAAGAAAAAGCGCGGTATGCCTTCATCGTTCACCATTCTTCTTGCTCTGCTGGCAATCGTCGCGGTTGTTACCGTTATCGTCTCCGGTACGTCCGGTGGCGAGGTTACCGCTGCCCGCTTGAGCGATTTCTGCACCGCCCCGGTCAAGGGCTTCGCTGACGCTCTGCCCGTCTGCCTCTTCGTTATGATCCTCGGCGGCTTCCTCGGCATGATGACCGAGACCGGCGCCCTGGACAACGGCATTGCCGTTCTGGTGCAGAAGCTTAAGGGCAATGAGATCATGCTCATTCCCGTGCTGATGCTCATCTTCTCCCTCGGTGGTACCACCTATGGTATGTGCGAGGAGACCGTTCCCTTCTACGCCCTGCTCGCCGCTACCATGATGGCTGCTGGCTTCGACCCCATGGTCGGCGCTGCAACCGTCCTGCTCGGCGCTGGCTGCGGCTGCCTCGGCTCCACGGTTAACCCGTTTGCCGTCGGCGCTGCCGTCGACGCTCTGACCGGCGTTGGCATTGAGGTCAACCAGTCCATCATCATCGGCCTCGGTGCCGTCCTGTGGATTGTTACCACCGCCATGTCCATCTTCTTCGTCATGAGCTATGCCAAGAAGGTCAAGGCTGACAAGGGTTCCACCATCCTTTCGATGCAGGAGCTCAAGGACGCCGAAGAGGCTCACGGCAAGGCTGCTTCCGAGGTTAACAAGGAGGTCAAGCTCACCGGTCGTCAGAAGGGTGTTCTGATCGCCTTTGCCTTCACCTTCGTCGTCATGATCGTCGGCTTCATCCCGCTGGCCGACCTCAACGAGGGCGTCGCCAACTTCTTCGATGCTGGCGCTGTCTATGACGCCGACGGTAACGCCATCGTTCAGGGCTGGTCTGCCCTGATCACCGGCCTGCCCATTGGTCAGTGGTACTTCGACGAGGCTTCCACCTGGTTCTTCCTCATGGCTGTCCTGATCGGTATTATCGGCGGCCTGTCCGAGAAGCAGATCGTCAACACCTTCATCACCGGCGCTGCCGACATGATGTCCGTTGTCCTCGTCATCGCCCTCGCCCGTGGTATCTCCGTCCTCATGGCTAGCACCGGCCTCGACGTCTACGTCCTCGACGCTGCCGCCAATGCTCTGGCTGGCCTGTCCGGCGTGATCTTCGCTCCCATGAGCTTCCTGGTCTACTTCGGCCTGTCCTTCCTGATCCCCTCGACCTCCGGTATGGCTACTGTCTCCATGCCCATCATGGGACCGCTGGCTGTTAAGCTCGGCTTCTCGCCCGAGGTCATGGTCATGATCTTCTCCGCCGCCATCGGCGTCGTGAACCTGTTCACCCCGACCTCCGGCGCCATCATGGGCGGTCTTGCCCTGGCCAAGATCGAGTGGACGACCTGGCTCAAGTTTGCTCTTAAGCTCATCGTCGCTCTCTCCGTCGTCTGCGCCATCATCCTGACCGTTGCTTGCGTGATGCTCTAAGTACCCCTTGGGTACCCCACGGAAACCATGACGATCCTATAACGGATCACCTGGTCATCGTCTGTCCGGTGGGGTAACCCCACCGGTAGACTCCTACCTTTGGCCCCCTCCCGTTCCGTGCGCGGGAGGGGGCGCTCTTGTGTTCCGGCGTTTTACCAAACGCCGGAACCACTCGACGCTGCAAGCCCGCCAGAGCGGCAATCTGACGTTCAATCGTCGGGCATGGCCAAAAGGCCTATGCCCTCCTCTTTCACGTCACCTTGCTCGCCCTGGTGGGCTTTCGCTGACTTATGCTCAACCTGCGGCGCTGCCATTGTTGGCGCAGGGGGCGGCTTGCTCGCTCTGGCGCCTGTTCGCTGTCCGTTCTCTGCCCGCGACGTTTCTGCTGTTGGTGCAAAGGGGTCAGGTTAATTTGCGCCAAAAGGGGAAGTTGCGGTGGAATAGTTCCCGTTTGGCCGTCTTGAGGGGTTAAACAGGAGCTATTTCACCGCAACTTATCGATGGCGTGTTTGGTTGGTGCCTGTTGATGGTCTGGTTATCGGGGAGGGCGGGCTCCGTTATAATCGCGTAGGAACTTAATTTACGAAACGGGACGGGAGCCATACATGCGCCAGGGTTTCGACAACGCGAAGTATATCGAGCTGCAGGCTGCTCACATTAAGGAGCGCATCTCGCAGTTTGGTGGCAAGCTCTATTTGGAGTTTGGCGGTAAGCTGTTCGATGACTATCATGCGAGCCGCGTGCTACCGGGTTTTGAACCGGACAGCAAGTTCCGCATGCTCAAGAGCATCGCCGACGATGTCGAGGTTATCATCGCGATCAACGCGAACCACATCGAGAAAAACAAGGCTCGTGGTGACCTTGGTATTACCTATGACGAGGACGTTTTGCGCCTGGTCGACTTGTTCCGCGGCAACGGTTTCGCTGTCGCGGCGGTGGTCATCACCCAGTACGCCGGCCAGCCCGCCGCCGATGTGTTCCGCAATCGCCTGAACGCGCTCGGCATTCCCGCCAAGCTCCACTATCCCATCGAGGGCTATCCGCACGACGTCGACCTGATCGTGTCCGACGACGGCTATGGCAAGAACGAGTTTGTCGAGACCACCCGTCCGCTCGTCGTCGTGACGGCGCCCGGCCCTGGCTCGGGCAAGCTCGCCACTTGCCTCTCGCAGCTGTATCACGAGCATAAGCACGGTACCGCCGCCGGCTATGCCAAATTCGAGACCTTCCCGGTCTGGAATCTTCCTCTGACGCATCCGGTCAATATTGCCTACGAGGCCGCCACGGCTGACCTCGATGACGCCAACATCATCGATTCGTTCCACCTTGAGGCCTACAGCAAGACCACGGTCAACTACAACCGCGACGTCGAGGCCTTCCCGGTGGTCCGTGCCCTGATGGAAAAGATCCTGGGCAAGAGCCCCTACCAGAGCCCCACGGACATGGGCGTCAATATGGTCGGCTTTGCCATCACCGATGACGATGCCTGCCGCGACGCTTCCAAGATGGAGATCGTTCGCCGCTACTTTACCGCGGTCGAAAATGTGCGCCGTACCGGCGTGGGCGATGAGCAAGTCGACCGTCTCAAGATTATTATGAAGAAAGCCGGCATCGATAAGAACTACTCACCGGCGCGCTCGGCGGCCCTCACCAGGGAGCAGCTGACGGGTGGTCCCGTGGGTGCCATGGTCATGCCCGATGGCTCCGTGGTGACCGGTAAGACCTCCACGCGCCTGGGCGCCGCAAGTTCGCTCATTATGAACGCCCTCAAGCATGTCTCGGGCGTCGACCTTGAGCTCGAGGTCATTAGCGATGAGGCGATCGAGCCCATCAGCAAGCTCAAGACGCATTTCCTGGGCAGCAAAAACCCGCGCCTCCACACCGACGAGACGCTTATGGCGCTGTCGATCACCTCGGCCACGAGTGAGACGGCCGCTCGCGTCCTTTCGGGCCTGGAGCAGCTGCGCGGTTGCGATGCCTTCTTTAGCGTGATTATCTCGCCGACGGACGAGACGGTACTGCGCAAGTTGGGCATCAACGTGTGCTGCGAGCCCAAGTTTGAGCGCCGCGGTTTCTTCCATCGCTAAGTTTGAAGCACCGCGGTAATTGCATTGCATTTTGGCCGTATCGGGTTAGCGCCCGGTACGGCTTTTTGATCAATAAAGCGTCTATTTCGGCGAAAAATAGCTGTTTACCTGCCTAGAAACAATTTGAGCGGTATACAATAACCGTAACTGTTTCATCCTTAGCGGGATGCCGCATGATGGATATTACCTGCCATCGTGAGGTGTGTCGGTCGCGCACGGCGCGTTAGATGCTCGTGCTCGGTTTGAGGAGGCTGCTATGGCGGGCAAGGGTCGTGCGAGTGTCAACGATATGAAGCGTGTCGAGGTGCTGGTGTTGATGGAGATCGACCAGCAAACCGAAGACAATGGCGGGCCGTATGGTTTCTCGCGCAAAACGCTTGCCGAGCGCGTGGGGGTTTCGCCGTATCGTGCCCGCGCCGCAATCGATCGCTTGGATTCCGAAGGTATGATTGATGTCGTCTCGCGTTATAGCGACGACGGCGGTCAGCTTGCAAATGGCATTTGCCTCACCGAACGTGGTGAGTGGTATCTTGAGGGCGTCCGTACCGGCATGCTCGTTCAAGAAATGCTTGAGGACGAGGTTGCTGATCGATAGCAGCATGTAACCCTTGCCATAGCGACGCCGCCTGGGAAACCGGGCGGCGTTTTGTTTCAAGATTGAGAAATGCAATCGCACGCGAGAAAAATTGCGGACGGTCCGCGGCGCGAGTATTACAATGAAGACCCGTAAGATGTGGATAAACAACTTCTACGGGAAGCGCAGGTAACTCAATATGACCAAGCATGTGTTCGTAACCGGTGGCGTGGTTTCGTCCCTGGGCAAGGGTATCACCGCGGCCTCGCTGGGCCGTCTGCTCAAGTCGCGTGGCTACAAAGTAACGATGCAGAAGGCCGACCCGTATCTGAACGTCGACCCCGGTACCATGAGCCCGTTCCAGCATGGTGAGGTCTTTGTAACCGAGGATGGTTACGAGTCCGACCTGGACCTGGGTCATTACGAGCGCTTTATTGATGAGAACCTGACCCGCGATTCCAACTTTACGACCGGTGCCATCTACAAAAGCCTAATCGCCCGTGAACGTCGCGGCGACTTTTTGGGCGGTACCGTGCAGGTGATTCCCCACGTCACCAATGCCATTAAGGACAAGTTTCGCCGCATCGAGGAGCAGACCGGCTCCGATGTAGTCATCACCGAGCTGGGCGGCACGATCGGCGACATCGAGTCCCAACCGTTTGTCGAGGCCATCCGTCAGTACCGCAAGGAGGCCGGCCCCGAGAACGTCTGCTACATCCACGTGTCGCTCGTTCCCTATATCGCCGCCGCCCACGAGGTCAAGACCAAGCCCACGCAGCATTCCGTCAAGGAGCTCCGCAGCTTTGGCATCCAGCCCGATATCATCGTGCTGCGCTCCGACCACCATATCGATGACGCTATCCGCGGAAAGATCGCAAGCTTCTGCGACGTCGACACCGATTGCGTCTTTACCAACGAGGACTGCGCGAGCATTTACGATGTTCCGCAGCTGCTTGCCGAGCAGGACTTTGACCTGCGCATTTGCGAGCGCCTTGGTCTGGATCCGCGTGAGCGCGACATGAGCGAGTGGAACGAGTTCCTGC
This sequence comes from Coriobacteriaceae bacterium, assembly GCA_902364645.1. Taxonomy (GTDB): domain Bacteria; phylum Actinomycetota; class Coriobacteriia; order Coriobacteriales; family Coriobacteriaceae; genus Collinsella. The sequence continues at coordinate 6,478 of CABJEP010000019.1, forward strand.
GCAAACAGAATCACGCCAACCATCACGCCGACAAGGTGAAGATCGCCGTCGTGGGTAAGTACACGCAGCTGCCCGATGCGTACCTGTCGGTTATCGAGGCCCTGCACCATGCGGGCGTCTTCTACGATCGCCATGTGGACGTCCAGCTGGTCGACGGCGAGAGCCTCGACGAGCAGAATGTCTCCGAGGTTCTGGGCGACGCCTCGGGCATCCTGGTTCCCGGCGGCTTTGGCAAGCGCGCCCTGGAGGGCAAGATCCTCGCGGCCGAGTTTGCCCGTGAGCACAAGATTCCGTATCTGGGCATTTGCCTGGGTATGCAGGTCGCCGTGTGCGAGTTCGCCCGCAATGTCGTTGGCCTTGCCGGTGCCAGCTCCTCCGAGTTTGATCCGGACGGTCCGTATAGCGTCATCGATCTGATGAGCTCGCAGGAGGACGTGACCGAGAAGGGCGGCACCATGCGCCTGGGCGCCTATCCGTGCAAGCTCGCCGCCGATACTCTTGCTCGCGAGGCATATGGCGAGGAACTCGTCTACGAGCGTCACCGTCACCGCTTTGAGTTCAACAACGCCTTCCGCGACCAGCTCGAGGACGCCGGTTTGGTTATCTCGGGTCTGTCGCCCGACGAGCGCCTGGTCGAGATGGTCGAGCTGCCGCGCGACGTGCATCCGTGGTATGTGGCAACCCAGGCTCACCCCGAGTTCAAGAGCCGCCCGACCAACCCGCAGCCGCTGTTCCGAGAGTTCGTGCGTGCCTCGATCGGCCAGCACGAGGGTGTCGACCGTCTGCAGGTGACGCCCATGAACCTCGCTACGGACTAAGGGTGCCGGCGAATAAGGAACATACCGAAGCTACTCCCTCGTCGCTCGCCGTGGCGGCGGGGGAGTATCTTGATTACCTCGCGGTCGAGCGGGGCTTGGCGCGCAACACGATTGTGGCCTATCGTCGTGACCTGACGACGTACTGCGCCTATCTGGAGCGGGCGGGTATTGTGTCTTTTGAAGAGGTGACCCGTCAGGTCGTGGAGGGCTTTGTCGCCGATCGCCGCGACGGAGGCTATTCCGACGCCTCGGTGGAGCGCGCGCTTGCTGCCGTGAAGGGCCTGCATGCCTTTTTGGTGCGCGATGGGGCCGTGGCCCAAAACCCGACGGCGGCGTTGCGCCTGCCTAAAAAGGCTGAGCGTTTGCCGGAGTATCTATCGGTGGAGGATGTCTCGGCGCTGCTCGATCAAGACTTTCCCGAGGGCGAGATGGGACTGCGCGACCATGCCATCTTGGAAGTGCTCTACGGATGCGGTTTGCGTGTGAGTGAGCTGGTTGGGCTCGATGTGGGCGATATCCATATTGACGATGGCTTTGTACTCGTTCGCGGTAAGGGCTCAAAGGAACGCCTGTCCCCACTGGTGGGAAGCGCGGCGCGAGCTCTGACGCTCTATGTAACTGAGGGACGTTCTCGCTTGGCGGCCCATGCCCGCGGAACCGAGACCTCGGCGGTCTTTTTAAATAAGAACGGACGTCGCCTGTCGCGCCAGGCCGTGCATGCGATATGCGAGCGGTATGGGCGTCAGGTGGGGCTGGTGGGGCTCCATCCCCATACCTTGCGCCACTCCTTTGCCACCCACATGCTCGCGGGCGGTGCCGACCTGCGTGTGCTGCAGGAGATTTTGGGCCATGCCGATATTTCGACCACGCAGGTCTACACGCATGTCGACCGAACGCAACTGACCGAGGTCTATCTGGCGGCGCATCCGCTAGCACATCGCTAGCACCTCGCTGACCTGCATATTTATAAATACTAAAGGGGCCGGGCCCCAGATTGCTGAGACGCACTTTTGCGCGCATGGGCAATCTGGGGCTCGTCCCATTTTTCGCTAGACACCGACGCGGCGGTGGGCCGTGTGTACCGTGGGTGGGGGAGTTTGGGGGCGATGTGAACAGCGTGTAAAGGGACGTAAAAATCGCCTCAAGGTCAACTTGAAGGTTGAGGTTCGCGGGCGTGGTTCTACAGGTGGCATCCCGCCTTTGCTGCAAACACAACATATTGTGTTTTCGAACATATGCTCGGGGGTGTTTTACAACATATTGGGGGTGGAATGGTGGGGAGGGG
>CABJEP010000019.1:8627-33270 GCA_902364645.1 Coriobacteriaceae bacterium
GGGGGAAGGGGTGGGGAAAGGTGTTGAAAAATGGGGCGGTTCCCCATATTATTGATGACGTCGACAGGCGGGGTGGTTCCCCGCGTACGTGCCATCTGAGTAACCGAGGGGAGGGCGCACATGGGAATGACTGGTGCATACGAGCGCAATCTCGATGCAAAAGGTCGTCTGTCCCTGCCTGCACCCCTTCGCGAGGAGCTTGGAGAGCACGTTCGCGTGTTCAAAGCCCTGGATGTCGATGCTCTGTACGTGTTCTCTGCCGAGGCCTTCGATAAGTGGGTCGAAGGACTCTTCGCGGGTCGTGAGGGCCACGAGGGTTTTAACCCGCGTGACATTAACGACCAGAAGCTCATGAGGGCGATCAACAAGCGCACCACGTCGATGGACGTGGACAGCGCCGGTCGTATCGGTCTTTCCGAGTCTCTCCGCAAGCAGGCGAACCTCGACCGCGAGGTCACGGTTGTGGGCAACTACGACCACCTTGAGGTTTGGGACCGCGCTACGGCCGATGAGGACGATGACGATGAGGCCCTGCTGGACCTCTTCTTCTCGTAAGGGCAAGGCACGGGTAACGGATGGAGCGTGGGATCTTGACACAAGAATATCGGCATGAACCTGTCATGCTCGGCGAAGTACTTGAATCGCTGCGGCTAAAGAGCGGCTCCGTTGTCTGCGATTGCACCCTTGGCGGTGCCGGCCATTCGGTAAAGATGGCCGCGCAGGTGGGGGAGACGGGCCTTTTGCTCGGCGTCGATCAGGACGACATGGCCCTCGAGGCCGCTGGCGCCCGTCTGGACCGCGAGGTTCCCGGCGTTCCGCACCAGCTGCTGAAGGGCAACTTCGGCGACTTGGACGAGCTGCTTTGCTCGGCCGAGGTGCCCGGGGTCGATGGCTTCCTGTTCGATTTGGGCGTTTCGTCACCGCAACTCGATATCCCTGGCAGGGGCTTTTCGTATAACGAGGACGCCCCATTGGACATGCGGATGGATCCGGGTAATAACACCTTAAACGCAGCTGAGGTCATCAACACCTATAACGAACACGACCTCGCCCGGATTCTACGCGTCTACGGCGAAGAGAAGTTCGCCTCGCAGATCGCGCGCGAGATCGTGCGCCGCCGCGAGCAAGAACCGATCGAAACCACCGGGCAATTTGTCGAGATCATCAAGGCGGGTATCCCGGCTGCCGCTCGTCGGCATGGCGGACACCCGGCCAAGAAAAGTTTCCAGGCCATTCGCATCGAGGTCAATCACGAGCTCGATGTGCTCGAACGAGGGCTTGATGCCGCCACCAGGTGGCTCAACCCGGGCGGACGTATCTGCGTCATCTCGTATCACTCGCTTGAGGATCGTATCGTAAAGAATCACTTTAAGGAGATGAGCCAGGGGTGCACGTGTCCGCCGGAGATTCCGGTGTGCGTGTGCGGCAACGTGCCGATACTCAAGGTCATCACCCGCAAACCCCTGGTTGCCCAGCCTGATGAGGTTGAGCGCAACCCTCGGGCGAGATCAGCCAAAATCCGCGTGGCGCAGCGTCTGTAGGCGCGACCGCGCGATATTGGACCTCCCGCTCGCACCATAAACGAAGCTTAAACACACTACCAACGTACTCGGGATGGGAGGCGGCATATCATGGGCTACAACACTTCAAACGCAGCACTCGCCTATGATATGAACGCCATGCCCGCCTATCGTGAGACGCCGCAGGCCCCCGTTGCTCCCCGTGAGCAGCGCACGCCGCGCTTTGATGTCTACACGGGCGCGGGCCGTCAGGCAAACCAGGCGGTAAGCCCGGTTTTCATGAGCGTTCTTAAAACGTTTTGCATCATTGCGGCTATCTTCATGACGATCGGCGTCGCCCGCGTGGCGCTCGCCGGCGTTACGGCCCAGGTGCTCAACAGCAACGCCGAGCTTACCAACACGCTCGAAAAGGCGACCGATGAGAGCTCCGACCTGGAGGTCATGCATTCGGTCTATGGCGCCGACACGCGCATTCGCGACCTTGCGGGCGCTTATGGCATGGTGGAGCCCAGCGAGAGCGTTACACTTGACTTTTCGCAGGATGCAGCCGCGGGCGCCAACGCGACCGCGACCGCTCAGTAGCAAGACGGTAGCTGAGTATGACAAATGACTATCGCCGCGGTTCCGATGGGGGCCGCGGTTCTGGACGTCCCTCGTCGCGGGGACGTTCTGGTTATCAAGGAACGGGTCGGCAATCTTACAACGCCGGGCGGTCCCGTGGCAACGACCCGGCGTCGCGACTTCGCGGCTCGGGTGGCCCTCAAGTGCATAACACCAGGTCGCGCAAGAGTTCGTCGACCGAATGGCTCACGGGCACGCCGCTGCCTCGCCGCAAAGCCGTCATGGGATTCATCGGGCTTGGCTTGGGCTTGGGCGTCTTTCGCCTTGCCGACTATCAAATTGTCGAAGCCGATAAACTGCGCGAGCGTGCCGATGCGCGTCGCCTGCTTGCGCAGACCCTCTATGCCAAACGTGGCACCATCTACGACCGCAACGGTAACGTGCTGGCGTCGTCGGTCGAATGTCGCAACATCGCCGTGAACCCGCAGCTTGTCGAGGACGTTGACAAGACGGTGTCGGCGCTGGTCAAGGCAACTGGAATCGATAAAAAGACCTGCCGCAAGCTCGTCGAGTCCGATGGAACCTGGGTGTATATCAAGCGCCAGGTGGACGAAGACGATGCTGTGGCGCTGGAGAAGAAGAACCTGCCCGGCGTGCTTTTTGAGCAGGCCATGAAGCGCGTATATCCATACGGCAATCTGGCATCGCAGGTGCTGGGTGTAGTGAATGTAGACAACGACGGCTTGACTGGTCTCGAAAAGCAATACAACAAGCTTCTGACCGGCACGAACGGTTCTCTCGTACGCGAGCGCGCGAGGGACGGCAGCTATATCGCGGGCGGTGCCTATAAAAAGGTGGCTGCGGTCGACGGCGTTGATATCGTGACGACGCTCGACGTCAATATCCAGCGTGCGGCCGAGGATGCCCTGGCAGAGGCAGTTGAGAAGACTAAGGCCAAGAACGGCTCGGCGCTGGTCACCGATCCTACGACAGGAGAGATCTTGGCAGCCTGCTCGTATCCGACCTACGACCAGACCGATTTGGAAAACGCCAAGACCGAGGATATGAACCTGCGCCTGGTTACCGACGCCTACGAGCCCGGCTCGGTCTTTAAGACACTCGTGGCGGGCGCCGGCTTCGACTTGGGCGTCGTGCGATCGAGTACGTCGTTTGAGGTGCCGGCGAGCATCAAGGTGGGCGACGATACCGTCACCGATGCCGACAAGCGCGACTATGCCATGACCATGGATGTGCGCGAGATGATGCGCCGTTCGTCCAACGTGGGCTTTGTCCTGGTGGGGCGCAAGATCGGTGCCGACGACTTTGCCGCCTATGTGGACAAGTGGGGCATCGGTCACAGCTCTGGTGTAGATTTTCCGGGCGAGAGCCTGGGCATCGTCAAGGAGCGTGACCAGTATGACGGCGCCACGCTGGGCTCGATGAGCTTTGGACAGGCGCTGTCTGTCTCGCCGATTGAGATCGCACGTGCCGTGGGCGGCATCGCCAACGGCGGCGTGATGATGACCCCGCACTTCTATAAGTCCAGCAAAGGCGACGAGAAGGACTGGGGCGAAGGCGAGCGTGCGATTTCTGAGGATGCAGCATCCCAGGTGACATCGTGCATGCAGACGGTCGTGTCGGAGGGAACGGGCGTTGGCGGCGCGGTTGACGGCTATGACGTGGCGGGCAAGACCGGCACGGCCGAACGTGCCGACGAGAACGGCGGCTACCTCAAGGAGAACTACATGTCGTCCTTTATGGGCTTTGCGCCGGCACAATCACCCAAGGTGCTGTGCTATATCACGCTCGACGGAACGCCGAGCGGCTCAGATGCCGCTGCGGTGCCGTTCCAGTCCATTATGGCCAACGCGCTCGACGTGCTGGGCATCCCGCGCACGAAGTAGGGGGTTACAATCTTTGGGGCGTGGTTTGTTGTCCCATATGAGGGGTGTTCACATGCCCTGCACCACGCATGCGCGGCGCTGGGATACAATACGCCGATAGCATTATTAGGTTTACAGGGGAGCTGCAATGATAGAGATCGCCGTCAACAACCTCGCGGCCGCAACAGGGGCCCGAACCGTGACGGGAGAAGTCGATCGGGTATGCCGCGGGTGCGTTATCGACTCGCGCCAGGTCGAGGAAGGGACGATTTTCGTCGCCTTTCCCGGTGAAAACGTCGACGGCAATGATTTTGCTTCCCGTGCCGTCCAGTCGGGTGCCGGCGCCGTCGTGATGACGCGTGAGCCCGATGCCGAGTTGGTCTCGCTGGCGCAGGACAAGGGATGCGCCATCCTGCTGACCGATGATCCCGAGGAGTTTCTGCTTCGTTTGGCGCACGCGTACCGCCTGGAGCTTGGCTGCCTGGTCGTTGGCATTACCGGTTCCATCGGCAAGACGACGACCAAGGACGTGCTCGCCGCTGTACTCGCCAAGCGCTATCGTGTCTGGGCCACCAAGGGCAATTTCAATAACCTGATCGGCATGCCGCTCACGGTGCTTTCCGCCCCGGCCGGTACCGAGGTCCTGGTGCTCGAGATGGGCATGAACCATTTCCACGAGATCGAGCGCCTGTCCCAGTCCGCCAATCCCAACCTTGCCATCGTGAGTAAGATCGGCACCTCTCACATCGGCATTTTGGGCAGCCGCGAGAACATCGCCCGCGCTAAGGCCGAGATTGTCCAGGGTATGTGCGCCGCCGGCGACTTCTTGCCGCTGCTGGTTTTGGGCGGTGAGGACGACTTTACGCCGTTCATTCGCGATACGTTCGCCCGGCCTGCTGGTATCGATGTGATGCTGGCCGGCGTCTCGGACGATGATGAGGTCCGCGCCCGCGAAGTTCGTGTTGATGACGAGGGCCGTCCGGTCTTTACGCTCGATTTTGGTCAGGGCGAGACAATCGATACCATGCTTGCTATCCCCGGCGTGCAGTCCGTTCCAAATGCCGTTAAGGCCGCCGCGGTTGCCTATCGCCTGGGCGTGACGCCCGAGCAGATCGATGCTGCCTTTAGGGGCCTCACAATCACCGGTCACCGCCAGGAGATCAAGCGCGCCAAGAGCGGTGCACGCATCATCGATGACTCCTATAACGCCAGCGCCGAATCGATGGCAGCCGGTCTCGATCTGCTGTGCTCGCTTTCGTGCGCGGGGTCTCGCATGGCGATCCTGGGCGAGATGGGCGAGATGGGCGATGAGGCTCCTCGCATGCATGAGCTCGTGGGCGCCTATGCCGCCGCCAAGAAGCTCGACATGCTGGCGTGCGTGGGTGGTGAGCTGGCCCAGCTTATGGCCGATGCCGCGCGCATGATGGGCATGGACGAGGACCGCATCCAGGTGTTCTCCGATTATCAGCAGGTGCTCGACCGCATGGGCGGCGCGCTTGAAAAACATGATGTTGTACTGGTCAAGGGTTCCCGCTTTGTTGAGCTCGACCGCTTTGTGGAAGGTGTGTGCTAGCCCATGTTCGGCAATCCCTCGTATCCAACGTATCAGGCTTTTTTGGGGCTTGGCATCGCCGCCGCCATTGCGCTGCTGCTCATGCCGTGGTGGATCAAGCTGCTCAAGGTCGAGGGTATCGGCCAGCAGGTTCGTGCCGACGGCCCCAAGCGTCATTTGGTTAAGCAGGGAACGCCCACCATGGGTGGCGTTGTCATCCTCATCGCGATCTCGCTGACCTGCCTGCTGATGGGCAAGCTCACCACCGAGCTCGTGCTCGTGCTGCTCGCCACGCTGGCGACCGGCGTGCTGGGTCTGATCGACGACCTGACCTCCGTTACGCATGGGCGCTCGCTCGGTCTGACGCCTCATGCCAAGATGATCGGCCTAACCATTATCTGTGTCACCTTTACGGTGCTTGCCGTCAACTGGTGCGGCGTCGCCCCCGAGATTCGTTTTCCCGGTGGGTTGACGATCGACCTTGGCGTGCTTTCGACCACCATCTGCGGCTATTCGTTCCCGTGGCTCTACATTGTCTTTTGCTGGCTGATGATCGCCGGTCTTTCTAATGCCGTGAACCTGACCGATGGCCTTGACGGTCTTGCTGGTGGCACCTCCATGATCGCCATGCTCGCCATGGCTGCCATGGCGTTTTTGCACGGAGACGTGAACCTGTCCATCTTCTGCACCGCGTGTGCCGGTGCCTGCTTGGGCTTTCTGTGGTTCAACTGCTATCCGGCGAGCATCTTTATGGGCGATACCGGCTCGCTTGCCCTGGGCGCCGCGTTTGCCTGCACGTCCATCATGACCAACACCGAGGTCGTCTCCCTTATCATCGGCGGCCTGTTTATCGTTGAGACCCTTTCGGTCATGATTCAGGTTGTCTACTTCCACTTTACGCACAAGCGCGTCTTCCTTATGGCGCCCATCCATCATCATTTCGAAAAGAAGGGTTGGGCCGAGACCAAGGTCGTCATCCGTTTTTGGATTATCGCTGCGGCCTTTGGTGCCGTTGGCCTTGCTTTGTTCTTCCAGTTGGGATAGTGGTCTTTCATGCCTCTTGCTGATGTCTTTAGCCTGCTCGTTTTGGGTCAGGGCAAATCCGGTCTCGATGTCGCCCGCTGGGCGCTGGCACATCCCGAGCGCGTAAGTGCCGTTACCGTGTATGGCGGCGGCACCTCTGAGCCCAATGACGCCACGCGTGCGCTCGAGGCTGCTGGTGCGTCGTTTGTCTATGGGACCGAACAGGTCGAGGGCGCCTATGACGTATGCGTGACGTGCCCGGGCATCTCGGAGTTCTCGGGCTTCTTTAAGGCCGGGCGCGAGCATGCCGCCCAGATTATGGGTGAGCCCGAGTTTGCCTATCGCCTGTCGCCCGATAACTGGATTGCCATCACGGGCACCAACGGCAAAACGACCACCACGTCGCTGACCGATTATCTGCTCAAGGCTTCCGGTGAGGCCAGTGTAGCTGTCGGCAACATCGGTGAGCCGCCTATCAACGAGATTGACGGCCGAGCCCACAACGAGTGGTTTGTGGCTGAGCTCTCGAGCTATCAGATTGCTACGACCACCGAGCTCCACCCTCGCGTGGCGGTGCTGCTCAACATCACTCCCGACCACTTGGGCTGGCATAAGAGCCATAAGAACTATGCGCTTGCCAAGATCAAACTGTTTGACAATATGGTCGATGACGATCTGGTGGTCGTCGACGTCGAAGACGCCGGCATTCACGAGTTCGATGAGTACATCTACACGCCGGGTCGTCGCATCTGCAAGGTTGCCTTTGACGAGCCAGAGGGTGAGGATGTCGCCTTTGTGCGCGATGGCAAGATGATCGTGCGCCTGAAGGGCGTCGAGACCCCGCTCATCGCTACATCCGAGCTCAAGATCTCGGGCCATCATAATGTTATCAATGCCCTGTGCGCTGCCACGGCTGTCCTGGCCGTCGGTGCCAATCCCGAGGGCATTTGCCGCGGTCTGGCCTCGTTCCAGCCGCTCGAGCACCGCGTGGAGCCGTGCGGCGAGATTGACGGAGTGCGCTACGTCAACGATTCCAAGGCGACCAACACCGACGCGGTCGAGAAGGCACTGACGGCATTTCCCGATGACAACGTGATCTTGCTGCTCGGCGGCCACGATAAGGGCACGCCGCTCACGGACTTCGCGCGCGTCGTTATGGATAACGTGCGCTCGGTCGTCTGCTTTGGCGATGCGCGCGAGCGCTTTACCGCCGCTATGGACGAGGCCGATGTCGATGGCGATGTGGATATCGCCCAAGCGGATGACCTACGCGATGCCGTGGACGTTGCCCGTTCGCTGTCGAGCCGTGGCGACGTGATCTTACTTTCTCCTGCCTGCTCTTCGTTCGATGAGTTCTCGGGCTATGAGGAGCGCGGCCGCGTGTTTAAGGACTACGTGGCTCAGCTTGCCGCTGCAGCGAAATCGCAAATGGAATAGGGGTTGCCGGTGAGAGAGGAGAGCCCCCGACAAGGTATGAGGAGGCCCGACTCGGACCGTGCTTCCTCGCGGCGCAGCACACCGCGTTCCGGTCGTGGCAGGCAGTCGTTTAGCGAACGCTATATTGCCGGCGTTCCCGCCCGCATCATGCGCCCCCGTCTGATATTTATGGCCTGCCTGTTTACTTTGGTGTGCTTTGGTCTGCTGATGGTGTACTCGGCGTCTTCGGTCGAGGCGCTGCACGAGAATGGCTCGGCGACGTTTTTCCTGGGTCGACAGGCCGCGTTTGCCGTGGTTGGTGTTCTGGCGCTGATTGCCATCGTGCGCGTTTTGCCGGACAGCTGGTTTGGGGAGGATGTGCTTAGGATCTTCCTTATCGGCATGATAGGGCTACTGTTTCTGGTGTTCTTGGTGGGCAGCGGCAGCCGTGGCGCCACGCGCTGGCTCAACATCGCCGGTATTCAGTTCCAGCCTTCCGAGTTTTTAAAGCCATTTGCCATTGCGTATTCGGCCATCATGCTTGATCGCTTCTTTTCGCCCGGTGGCAACATCAACGAATTCCTTCGCAAGATGGGCATCTACCTGGGTATTTCGCTCTTTCTGATCTTTATCCAGCCCGATTTCGGTACTGTCCTGATCATCCTGTTGACCCTCATGTGCATGGCGTTGTTTGCGGGTCTCGACCCGAGATTTATCATCGGCGTGCTAATCTTCGGCATTCTCGTGATCGTGATTGCACTTGTCGCAGAGCCGTACCGTATGGTGCGTATTCAGGTTGCCTTGAACCCTTGGGCTGACGAGTATGGTGACGGCTATCAGGCCACGCTTGCCATCATGGCCTTTGCCTCGGGCGGTCTGTTCGGCCGTGGCATCGGCAACTCAACCATGAAGTACTCGTATCTGCCCGAGGCGCACAATGACTACATCCTGGCCATCATTGGCGAGGAAGTCGGCTTTGTCGGAACCGTGCTGTTCTTCTTGGTGTTTGCGATGCTGATCTACTCGGCGTTTCGCATTGCCGAGCAGGCGACCGATCGTCGGGGCGCGCTTATGGCGTCTGGCTCCGCGGTCATTCTCGCGGTGCAGTTTTTGATTAACGCGCTGGGCATCCTCAACGTGTTTCCCATGACGGGCAAACCGTTGCCGTTTATTAGCTACGGCGGTTCGTCGATTATTGTGTCGCTTATGCTTGCCGGTCTGATCCTGCGCGTTTCGTACGAGAGCGCCCGTCGCGATGAGTACGACCGTCGCCGCGAGAGCTTTGCCGTTATGGATGAGAGTACCGCCGGCGTAGCCCATGTGCGCGGTGAACGACCTTCGCGTAGCGGCTTTACCGTTCTGGATGGTTCTACATCCGAGCCGGCAGCTCGTCCACGTCCGCGGACGGCTCCGCAAGGTCGTCCTCAGCGCCCCAGCCCTCGCAGCGCGGGCGGCGGATATAATCGAATCGATTTGAACTCGGACCCGTCGGCGCGTCTACGCATCGACGACCAGGGACCGCGTGTACGAAGGGACTACCATGACCGATAAGATGACCGTTGCTATTGCAGCCGGCGGCACGGCGGGACACATCAACCCCGCGCTCGCCTTGGCCGAAGAGCTGCGTGATCGTGGCCACCACGTTGTGTTCGTGGGCCAGTCGCGCAAGCTCGAGGGTCGTCTGGTCCCCGAGGCTGGGTTTGATTTTGTGCCCATTACGGTCACGGGCTTCGACCGCTCCCGTCCTTGGACGGCGCTGACCTCCCTGTGGCGTGTCAACAAGGCCAAGCGTGCGCTCACCAGTCATTTCTCAAAGGTCGGCAAGCCCGATGCCGCCATCGGTTTTGGTGCCTATGTCGAGGTTCCGCTGCTGGGGTGGTGCAAGGGCGCAGGCGTTCCGTATCTGCTGCATGAGCAGAACTCTGTTCCGGGCCTGGCCAACAAGATGATGAACTCCCACGCCGCCCACGTGTGCATCTCGGTGCCGGCAGCGCGTTCGGTCTTTGAGCGCGAAGGTGACCCTGACCACGTGCTCATGACCGGCAACCCCGTACGTCGCTCGGTGATCGAGGGCGATCGCGCTCGCGGCCGCAAGGCACTTGGCGTTCCCGAGGACGCTACGCTGCTGCTCGTCTTTGGCGGTTCACTCGGCGCCCAGCACCTCAACGAGCGCGTGGCTTCGCTCAAAAACGAGCTGCTTTCGCGCAAGAACCTCTATGTGTTGCATTCGACGGGTGCCGACGGCTTTGAGGAGACCGAGCGCGCTTTGGCGCTGACGCTCGAGGAGGCGAAGCGTTACCGCGTCCAGCCTTACATCGACAACATGGGCGACATGCTGGCTGCTGCCGATTTGGTGCTATCGCGTTCGGGAGCATCGAGCGTGGCCGAGATCGCTGCGCTCGCCGTGCCTTCGGTGCTCGTGCCGTACCCGCATGCGACGGCCGACCACCAAACCACCAATGCCCGTTATCTGGTCGACGCCGGGGCCGGCGTGCTCTGCGCCGATGCCGATATCGACGGTTCTGCCTTTGCCGATGAGCTGCTGCACCTGGTCGATGACGCGGCGGCGCGCGACGCCATGCGTCAGGCGGCGCGTGGTCTGGCTCAGGATAGAGCCGCCGCTCTTCTGGCGGATGCAGTAGAGGGTTTGCGTTAGTTAGACGGGATATCTTCGGTCGCCCTCGCGCTGATGCGGTAGGTGCGGTACAGTTAACGGGTTACAGGCAGTGTTTACGCAAGGAGTACACGAGCACATGGCTGATTCCCAGACTGCAACCTCCGCGCCCGAGTTTAAGAGCGCCCACTTTATCGGTATCGGCGGCGCCGGCATGAGCGGCATCGCCCTCGTTCTGCACGAGCGCGGTTATGCCGTTACCGGCTCCGACCTTAAGACGTCACGTTATATCCGCCAGCTTACCCGCGCTGGTGTGAAGGTGCATGTGGGCCATGAGGCCGCCACGATCGACGAGGTCAAGCCCGACGTGGTTGTTGTCTCCACCGCTATTCCGGAGTCCAACCCTGAACTCGTGCGCGCTCGCGAGCTTGGTATTCCCGTGTGGCCCCGTGCCAAGATGCTCTCTGCTTTGGGTCACGGCTACACCACCGTCGCTGTTGCCGGCACGCATGGCAAGACCACCACGTCTTCGATGTGTGCCACCATGCTCGACCGCATGGGTCTGGATCCGAGCTTCCTGATCGGTGGCATCGTCGAGGGCTATGACACGAACGGTAAGAACGGCTCGGGCGACTACTTTGTCGCCGAGGCCGACGAGTCCGACAGCTCCTTCCTGTTCCTGAACCCCAACGTAGTCATTGTGACCAACGTCGAGGCCGACCACCTCGATCACTACTCGGGTATCGAGGAGATCGAGGCAACTTTCGCCAAATTCATGAGCCTGGTGGGCGAGGACGGCACCGTCATCGTCTGCGGTGAGGACCCGCATCTGGTCGAGCTCGCCAAGTCGACGGGCCGTCACGTGCTTTCCTACGGCTTTGCCGAGAGCAACGACATCGTCTGCATGCACCCGGATGTCAAGGGCATCCAGAGTGACTTTATCGTTCGCTTTGAGGACGGCACTGAGCGCGCTGTGGAGATCAAGAGCAATCCTGGTCGCCACAACATGCTCAACGCCACGGCGGTGCTCACCGTCGCCCATGTCCTGGGCCTTGACATCGACGCCGCCGCCAAGGCGCTCTCGAGCTTTGAGGGCGTCCGCCGTCGCTTTACCCACGTGGGCGATATCGATGGCATCACCGTGGTCGATGATTACGGCCATCACCCCACCGAGATCAAGGCGACGCTTGCTGCCGCTTCGTCGCTGGGTTACAAGCACGTCGACGTCGTGTTCCAGCCGCACCGCTATTCGCGCCTGCAGGCCCTGTGCGACGACTTTGCCGATGCATTTGCCAATGCCGATAAACTGCTGCTGATTGATGTGTTCTCGGCTGGCGAGATGCCCATTCCGGGTGTCACCTCTAAGATGCTCGCCGATACCGTGCGCGCCAAGCATCCTGGCAAGGAGGTCGTGTACTGCTCCAGCCGTCTTGAGCTCAATCAGGAGCTCGAGCAGATGGTGGGCGAGGGCGACCTGCTGCTCACCATGGGTGCCGGCGACGTTACGACCGTCGGTCCCGAGTTCATTGAGTATCTGACTGCCAAGAAAGACGCTTAAGTCTAATGGGTCTGTTTAACGCCGTCATGGCGCTCTCGGGCATGATCGACACGGATGTGATCGAGGACGAGCGCCTTGCGCGTCATACGAGCTATCGTATCGGCGGCAAGGCCGACCTCTTTGTGACGTGCCATAGCTATCATGCCCTCCGCCGCGCCGTGGCGGTGCTCGATCGCGAGCAGGTGCCGTGGGTCATCATCGGCAAGGGCTCCAATCTGCTGGTTGCCGATGGCGGTTATCGCGGTGCCGTCATTTCGCTCGGACGTGAGTTTCAGCGCACGGTTGTTGCCGAGGACGGCTGCACGCTGACCGTTGGTGCGGGCGTGATGTTCGCGCGTTTGGTCAACGATGCCTTGTCGCGCGGGCTTTCGGGCCTTGAGTTCGCGGTCGGTATTCCCGGTTCGGTCGGCGGCGCCGTGTCCATGAACGCAGGTACGCGGACCGAGTGGATCGGTTCCCTTATCGAGGACGTGGTCACGTTTGATCCGGCGTCCGGTATTAAGCACTATGCAGGGTCCGAGATCGCTTGGGGGTATCGCGAGTGCAGCTTGCCGCGTAACGAGATCATTCTCGAGTGCGTGCTCAAGCTCAAACCCGCGCCCAAGGCAGACATTCGCGAGCGTATGGAGCGGTACCTGACGCGCCGCAAGCGCACGCAGCCCATGGGTCGCGCATCCTGCGGATCGGTCTTTCGCAACCCGCCCGATGCAAGCGTGGGCAAGTTGATTGAGGATTGTGGATTAAAGGGTTTTTCGGTTGGCGGTGCGGAAGTTTCGCCCGTACACGCTAATTTTATCGTTAATAACGGAACCGCCTCGGCCGATGACGTGGCCGCGGTTATCAGGCATGTGCACGGAAAGGTGAGGGAGGCGTATGGCATCGAGCTCAGACCGGAAGTTAAATTCCTCGGCTTCTAGAGCATCGAAACCAACCTTCCGCCGCGCCGGAGGGCGTTCCGGCGCACCTGCCCAGTCTCAACATAAGCCCGCCATGCCCTCCAAGTCTGTTGGGTCCGTCCGTCCTGCCAAGCGCCCGGTCGTCGGCTCGCAGCTGGGGGGACGCCCCGCTTCTAAAAAGACGAGTCTTCCGGCTCCGCGTCCTTCGGTGACGCCCAAGCCGGCGATGGGCACCAAGACCTCCCGACCTATGGCGACGCTCAGACCTTCGCTGGGAGCTCGTGCGCCGCATGCCGGCCGTACGTTGGCTGGCGCTAAGCCGCGTTCACTGACATCGGTGCCCGCTGCCAAGGCGTCTTCGGCAAAAAAGGGCATCAATCCTCTGTCATCGCTTGGTGCCATGGCAAGCAAGACGACCGACGTCGCTTCTGCCATTAAAGGTAAGGGCAAAATCGCGGGCGGCATCCTGGCAGCCGTGGTCGTACTTGCCATTGTTGCCATCGTCGTCATCAACTCCGGCCTGTTTGCCGCCACCGATATTCAGATTCATGGTAGCGAGCATGTGACCAAGCACGACGCCATGCAGCTCATCAGTCTTCCCGAGAACACGTCGCTCTTTAACGTGGATCCCGATCAGATCACCGAGGGCCTCAAGCAAAACCCGTGGGTCTCGGGCGTGGATGTCCAGCGTCAGTTTCCCCATACGCTTATCATCACGCCGACGGAGCGTAAAGTTACCGCCATTGCGTATATCAGCTCCGACGACCTTGCCTGGGCTATCGGAGACGATGACACCTGGATCGCTCCGCTTTCGACGTCTGTCGAGGTGGATGACCAGGGGAACGTCATTACATCGGGGGAGGGTGCCAACACCCTGACCGGCATCGATGCGGCCCTGGCGCTTGCCAAGCACTACGGCGCCGTGCTGTTGACTGATGTCTCGGCCGATGTCGCACCGGTTTCGGGTCGGGCGGTGAGCTCCAAGGCCGTCAAGGCCGGCCTGGATTACGCACGCGGTTTTTCGAGCGAGTTCTTGGACCAGGTGAAGGATATTTCCACGCCTTCCGTCGAGGCTATCTCGGCAAATCTCGACAACGGCGTCGAGGTGTCGCTGGGCGATTCGGATGATATCGCCAAGAAAGAACGCATCGTGACCAAGCTGCTTTCGCAGGTAGAGGGCGTGACCTATATCAATGTGCGCTCTCCAGGCAACTACACGTTTAGGAACGCACCGACCGCCTAGCATCCAAATGGCTTTGTTGAGGGGCCATACCACGCCGTTTATCTGGTTTGTTTGGTTTTCACGGTCAATTATTTGACTGATACGTTCATAATGTGCAAACATAATACGGTTTACCTTTGCATTTACTTTCAACCTGAAGGTTAATGTGCGCAGGGGTCAACCCATGCTATGGCTATAACCTTTGTTCGGAGGACCGACATGCACGAGACAGAGATCAACAACTACCTTGCCGTCATTAAGGTGGTCGGCGTCGGTGGCGGCGGTACCAACGCGGTCAATCGAATGATCGAAGAGGGCATCCGCGGCGTCGAGTTTGTTGCCATCAACACCGATGCTCAGGCGCTCGCGATCTCTGATGCCGATATCAAGGTGCACATCGGCACCGACCTTACCCGCGGCCTGGGCGCCGGCGCCAACCCCGAGGTTGGCCGCAAGGCTGCCGATGAGTCGCGCGACGATATCGCCGAGGCGCTCGCTGGCGCCGACATGGTGTTCATCACCTGCGGCGAGGGCGGTGGTACCGGTACCGGCGCTGCTCCCATCGTTGCCGATATCGCGATGAACGAGGTCGGCGCGCTGACCGTCGCCGTCGTGACCAAGCCCTTTACCTTCGAGGGTCGCAAGCGCAAGAAGAGCGCCGAGGAGGGCATCAAGACGCTCTCCGATTGCGTCGACACCATGATCGTTATCCCTAACGACAAGCTGCTCGACATCGCCGAGAAGAAGACCACTATGCTCGAGGCGTTCGCGATTGCCGATGGCGTCCTTTCCCAGGGCACCCAGGGCATCACCGACCTCATCACCGTCCCGGGTATCATCAACCTGGACTTCGCCGATGTTAAGACCATCATGAAGCAGGCCGGTACCGCCATGATGGGTATCGGTACCGCTTCTGGGGACACCCGTGCCGTCGACGCTGCCCAGCAGGCTATCTCCAGTCCGCTGCTCGAGAGCTCCATCGATGGCGCCACGCGCGTCCTTCTTTCCATCGCCGGCTCCAAGGACCTGGGAATCCAGGAGATCAGCGACGCCGCCGACGTTGTCGCCAATGCCGTCGACCCCGAGGCCAACATCATCTTCGGTACCGTTGTTGACGAGTCCCTGGGCGACCAGGTGCGCATCACCGTTATCGCCACGGGCTTCTCCGACTCCAACGTCAACCGTCAGGACGAGCTCTTCGCTGCCCAGCAGTCCCAGAGCAAGGCCGCTGCTTCTGCTGAGCCGCAGCGCACCGCTCCGGCTGCCAGCCCCGCTCAGGCTGCCCCGACTCGCAACGTCGGTGGTACCGAGCTGCCCAACTTTGGCAACGATCAGTTTGAGCTTCCCGACTTCCTCAAGCGCGGCAGCTTCTAGTTCGTTTTTATCAACGACCTGCATGGGGTGCGTCCGATTGGGCGCACCCCTTTTTTGTTGTGGTTCGTCTTTGTAAACGAAAGCCTCCAATCTCCTTACGTTCCCTTTACGTTTGGTCCGTACTGCTGCGGGTATCCTTTTGATGAAGTATGGCAGCCGTATGACACGGACTGCTGCGGCGTCGCCGCGATACTTGTGTTATTAGGAGGCTTTAGTATGGCAGCACGTGCGGACAACGTTTCGCGTGTCGACCATGATGGAGTTACGTTGGTAGAGGGCGCGACGCACGATGTTCGTTTTGCCTTTACCGAGCGCACCGGTGGCGTTTCCGAAGATGCGTACTCCTCGCTCAATCTGGGCTCGCATGTAGGCGATGACCCCTTTGCCGTTCAAGAAAATCGCCGTCGAGCGCTCGAAGCCATGGGCGCCGCCGAGTGCGAGCATAATCTGCTCGTGCCCAATCAAGTACATGGTGACCATGTCGTGACGGTGACCTCGAACGGCGCCGATGATCTTGAGAACATTCGCGAGCAGATTGCCGAGGGCTGCGATGCCATCGTCTGTACGGCCCATGAGGTACCCGTGCTACTCTGCTTTGCCGATTGCGTTCCCGTGGTGCTGGTTGCTCCCAACGGTTTTGCCGTGGTGCATTCTGGCTGGAAGGGCACGATTGCGCGCATTTCCGCCAAGGCGTGCCAAGCGCTTTGCGATGCAACCGGCTGCAATGCGAACGATGTTTCTGCCTATATTGGGCCCCATATCCTGGGCGACGAGTACGAGGTGTCCCAAGAGCTCATGGACCGCTTTGCCGCCGAGTTCTCGTGCATCGATGCGGGCGCTTCCCGTATGCTCGATCTTTCCGCCGCCATTCGCGAGGCGCTGGTGGATGCCGGCGTCGATGTGAACGGCATTGTGGACACCAAACTTTCCACCGTTCGCCAGAACGACCGCTTTTATTCCTACCGCAACGAGGGTGGCACCTGCGGGCGCCATGCGGCGATCGGCGTGATGCTATGAGAAAGATCGCATCGGTCCTGAGTGCGGCGGTGCTCACGCTCACGCTGTGCGCCTGCTCCTCGGGATCTTCTACGTCTTCTATTACCGTGGCTGGCTCGACCACCTGCCTTCCCATTGCCGAGATCGCGGCCGAGGGCTTTAAGGAAGAGACCGGCATCGACGTGCTGGTTTCTGGTCTGGGCTCATCTGCTGGCATCGAAGCTGTTAGCGCCGGCACCGCCGATATCGCCAGCTCCTCTCGTGGCCTCAACGCCGATGAGCAAGACCTGGGCCTGACGCCTATCGTTATCGCACACGATGGCATCGCGGTCATCGTGAACGACGACAACCCGGTCGATAACCTCTCGACTGAGCAGCTCCGCGATATCTATGCGGGCAAGATCACCAACTGGAAAGAGGTTGGTGGCGAGGACCTGAAGATTCAGGTTATCAACCGCGACGAGGCGTCCGGCACGCGCGAGGCCTTCCGTACCATCGTGATGGACGGCACGCCGTTCGATCGTCGCTCGGCCGTTCTTTCGGGTACGGGCCAGGTACGCGATGTCGTGTCTCGCTCTCGTGGTGCTATTGGCTACATCTCGCTGGGCTTTGTCGAGAGCCTCAACGCCAAGACTTCGGTCAAGGCCGTTTCGGTCAATCACGTCGAGGCGTCCGAGAAGACAGTCGCGAGCGGTGGTTATCCCATCTCCCGCGACCTCTACTTCTTTGTGAAGGGAACGCCTTCGCAGCAAGCGCAGGATTACATCGACTACGTGACGTCCGAAAAGATGGACAAGCAGATTCGCGAGGCGGGCTTTATTCCTGTCACCAACGACGGAAAGGGGAGTGAGTAACGTGGAAGCAGTGGAAAACTCCCAGACCGAGCAGACTTCTCGGGCACCCAAGAAGCGCGAGCTGGCGCTCGTGTCGCGCAGCACTTATATTAAGGAGAAGGCGCTGCAGTGGATCTTCTTTGCCTGTGCATTCTTGGCGGTCGTCACCGTCATCCTGATCTTTGTCTTTACCACGTACTCGGCGCTGCCCGTCTTTACCGACATTGGTCTGGCGGACTTCTTTAGCTTTACGTGGGCGCCCTCCGAGGGCCACTACGGCATCATGTCGCTGCTGGCCGGCTCGGGTCTGGTGACCGTCGGTGCCCTTGCCATGGGTGTGCCCCTGGGTGTGGGCACGGCTGTGTATCTGGTCGAGATTGCCAGCAAGCGCGTGCGCAAGCTCATCAGCCCTGCCGTCGACCTGCTGGCGGGCATCCCCTCCATCATCTACGGCTTCTTCGGCATGATTATCATCCGCCCGTTTATCGCGCAGCTGACCGGCGGTCTTGGCTTTGGTGCCCTGACGGCGTGGTTCGTGCTCGCCATCATGATCGTCCCCACCATCACCACGCTCACCATCGATGCCCTCAATTCTATTCCCATGGGTATTCGCGAGGCATCGTATGCCATGGGTGCTACTAAGTGGCAGACCATCTATAAGGTCGTGCTACCTGCCGCCAAGCTGGGTATCGTGGACGCCATCGTGCTGGGCATGGGTCGCGCTATCGGCGAGACCATGGCCGTGCTTATGGTCGTGGGCAATGCTCCGGTCATTCCCGATAGCATCGCGAGCCCCATCTCGACGCTCACGAGCCAGATTGCGCTCGACATGAGCTACTCCTCGGGATTGCACCGCTCGGCGCTCTTTGGCATGGGCGTGGTCCTGTTTATTATCTCCGCCGCGCTGGTGGGCATTGTCCGTCTGATTTCCAAGAAGAAGAGGGGGTAGGCTATGTCCGATTCCGTTGACACGACGGTCGATACGACCTCGTCGCGCGAGCGCATCAAGCATGCCCTTTCCCATGGCAAGAAGGGCCGTATCAATAAGGACCTGTCCAACAAGATCATGCTCGGCGTATTCCGCGCGGCTGCCTACATCACCACGCTGGTGCTGGTCGCTATCATCGCCTACGTGGTCATCAACGGCCTGCCGCATATCTCGCTCGACTTTATCTTCGGCTGGCCGCAGGGCGTAAACGCCGAAGGCGGCATTTGGCCGACGATTGTCTCGACCGTCTACGTGACGGCGCTCGCCATGCTCATCTGCACGCCGGTTGCCGTCCTAGCTGCGGTCTATCTGGCCGAGTACGCCAAGCAGGGCAAGGTCGTCGACATCATTCGCTATGCTGCCGATGCCCTGGCCTCGGTGCCCTCCATTGTTATGGGCCTCTTTGGCTATGCCTTGTTTGTCGAGGCCATGGGCCTAGGTCTTTCGATGGTCTCTGCCGCGCTGGCGCTGGCACTTCTGATGCTGCCTATCGTCATGCGCACCACCGAGGAGGCAATCCGCGCCGTTCCACGCTATATCCGTTGGGGTGCATATGGCCTGGGCGCCACCAAGTGGCAGGTCGTCTCCAAGATCGTGCTTCCCTCTGCCTTCGGCCGCATCGCCACCGGCATTGTCCTTGCCATAGGCCGCGCCATCGGCGAGACCGCCGTGGTGCTCTACACCATGGGCCAGGCCATCAACCTGCCTATTTTGCCGCTCGATTCCGGTCGTCCCATGACCGTTCACCTTTATCTGCTCGCCAATGACGGCATCAACATGAACGCAGCCTACGGCACCGCGCTTTTGCTGATGGCGATTATTCTGGCCTTCAACCTGTTTGCGCGCTATCTGTCGCGCAAGCGCCGCTAGTTAAGGAGTCCCATGTCCGTCTATCAGTCCGCTCCCACGCCGGAGCAAGCGGCCATCACGGCCAAGGATTTCAACTTTTGGTACGGTGACTTTCATGCGCTGACGGGGCTCGACCTCAACATCGCCAAAAACGCCATCACCTCGTTTATCGGTCCTTCGGGCTGCGGCAAATCGACGTTTTTGCGCTGCATCAACCGCATGAATGACCTGATCGAGGGCACTCGCGTCGAGGGCACCATGACGCTCGACGGCAACGATATCTATGCCGAGGGCGTCGACCCGGTTGACCTTCGCCGCCGCGTGGGCATGATTTTTCAGCAGCCCAATCCGTTTCCCAAATCCATCTACGAGAATGTCGCTTTTGGCCCTCGTCTGCAGGGCGTGACTAGCAAAAGCGACCTCGATGACATCGTGGAAGAATCGCTCAAGCGCGCCAACCTCTGGAAAGAGGTATCCAATCAGCTCAACAAGGACGGTTTGGCGCTCTCGGGCGGTCAGCAGCAGCGTCTGTGCATCGCGCGTGTGCTTGCGGTGCAGCCCGATGTCCTACTGATGGACGAGCCCTGCTCCGCCATCGACCCCACGTCCGTCTCTAAGGTCGAGGATCTGATGGCCGAGCTGGCGCCCGAGATGACGATCATCATCGTCACGCATTCTATGCAGCAGGCGGCTCGTATCAGCGACTACACCGCATTTTTCTTGCAGGAAGTTGCCGGCGAGCCCGCCACGCTCATCGAGTATGGTCAAACCGACGCGATCTTCACCAGCCCGGTGGATTCGCGGACGGAAGACTATATCACCGGCCGCTTTGGCTGATCGGTGCGACTAGTCCCAAGCCGATCGGACCTGGTCCGGTGCGTATTCACTGTGCGGGCGGCATGACCGCACCCAACTGATTGGAGTGAACCATGCGCAAACTGTTTTCCCGTCAGCTCATCGAGGCCCGTCACGAGATGCTGAGCATCTACGAGGCTGTAGACCTGGCACTTCACGACGCCGTGAAGGCCTACGCGACCGACGATCGCAAGCTCGCCACCAAGACCAAGAAGCGCACGCTTTCGATTGACGCGCGCTGCGCCAACTTGGAGGCCGTGTGCTACAACCTGATCGCTACGCAGTCGCCGGTCGCCTCTGACTTCCGCTTGTTGCAGACAATCATCTACGTCGACTTTAACCTGCAGCGCATGACCGATAAGGTTCGCCAGATCTGCCGCGCCACGCATCACATGGTCAAGGCCGACATCTCGCTGCCTCAGGAGCTTGTGACCTTGGTTGAAGCCGAGGCCGAGGCCGTCTATCAGGTGCTGGGTTCGTCGCTTTCTGCGCTCGTCACCAACGACATGTCCATCATCTGCAATCTGGCCGTCGAGGACGAGCCGGTGCATGCGGCGTACGAGAAGTTCTTCCGTACCTTCAACCGCATGGACACGGGAGATTTTATGGACGACGACAGTAACTATGACGATCTGCGCCGTGCCATCATGGTTTCGCGCTACCTCGATCGTATCGCTTCGATTTCCATCGATGCAGCCTGTCGTCTGACCTTCCTTTTGACCGGCCAGCGTATGACTGCCGGCGATATCGCCCGCACGGACGAGGACGAGCTCGAGAGCATGCGCGTGCCTTCGGGCGAGGGCGTTATCATGAGGCCTGCCGTCGATGCGCGCTTTGTTGCCAAGGTGCCTGCTCACGAGGTGAGCGAGGGCCTTCGCTACCTGCTCGAGCACCTCGAGGACGAGGACGACACCGAGGACGACGAGGAGTAAGGTAGCTCCGTTCGTCGAAAGATTGTAAATACCTAAGTGAGCGCGGCCTTGCACCTGCAGGGCCGCGCTCTTGCGTTAGCATGGGACTACTTGTATGGCTGTCAGCGGAGGCGATTGGCAATGGATAACTATTTGGACTTGATGCGCGCTCGCCGCGAGCAGATTCTGGAGCGTTTTTATGCGGCACTCGATCGCGCGGGCCGTTCTCACGATGCCGCACGTCTGATTGCCGTCTCCAAGACCGTTGGCGTCGATGAGACCGTTGCCGCCATCCAGGCAGGGTATCGTCATTTTGCCGAGAACCGTCCGCAGGAGCTTGTTCGCAAGCTTGCGGGCCTCACAGAGCATCCGGAGCTACCCGAGGTGCGCTTCGATATGATCGGCAACCTGCAGACCAACAAGATCAATGCGGTTCTGGGCTCGGCCGAGCTGATTCATTCGGTAGGCTCGCTGCATTTGGCTCAGGCTATCTCGAGCCGTGCGGTCCGCAAGATTGAGGCAGGCGAGCTCTCCGGCCCCCAGCGCGTGCTGATCGAGGTCAATGTGAGCGGCGAGGAGTCCAAGGGTGGCTTTTCGCCCGACGAGGTCCGAGACGCCGCAAGCGAGCTTGCGGAGCTTGAGGGAATTTGTGTGCAGGGCCTTATGACTATGGCGCCCCGGGGGAACAAGGATGTGGCGCGCCGCACCTTTGCCGGACTTCGCGAACTAAGGGACGAGCTTGAGGCTACGCACTCCGATCTGAGCCTGCCCGAGCTTTCCTGCGGCATGAGCGAGGACTTTGAGCCTGCCCTTGAGGAGGGCTCAACGCTTGTTCGCCTGGGCAGGGTAGTATTTAGCCCGGAGTTTGCAGTAAAATAAGGCTCTGAAGTGCGCACTGATTATCGGAGCGCCTGCACTAAACCGCGAGAGGACACAACCATGGGCTTCCTTGACGAGATTAAAAATAAGATGCACCTGGGCGGCCAGCAGGGTTACGACCAGGGTTATGGTCAGGACGACGACTACGGCTACGATGACGGCTACGACGATGGCTACCAGAACAATGGCTACAGCGGCGCCTCGGGCGATGGCTTCTACACCCAGGACGAGCCGAGCAACGGCCTGTTGGGTCAGACGCGCCGCGGCGAGGCCGAGTCGGTGGCCGTGTACACACGCTCCGGTCAGCTGGTCGGCGACGATTCTCGCCACGCTACGACCTACAACCCGCCATCGCGCTCGCAGGAGACGGTTGCGGGCGGTTATCGTCCCGGTGCCTACGACACGCCGTCGAGCTACGCCGAGAGCACACGTGCCCGCGCTGCTGCCCCCGCACCTGCTCCCTCACCGAGCGATGCCTCGGCGTATGCGAGCAACATCATCAACTCTACGCCGCAGCTGCCGGCCTATGTCCTGCGCCCCGAGAGCTATGACGACGTGGAGACCGTCGTGCGCCGCGTGCGCACCAAGCAGCCTGTCGCGCTGATTTTTGTGGGCGTTCGTACTGAGGTCGCCAAGCGCGTCCTGGACTTCTCTTACGGCTTTGCCTGCGGCCTGGGTGCCACAGTCAAAGAGGTGGGCGATCGCGTGTTTATGGTGCTGCCCACCGGTTGCGAGGTCAAAGATTCGGACCTCAAAAAGCTCCGTGCCGACGGCTACCTTAAGTAAAAACAAGACGAGGAGATTCTCATCAACATCTACACCATTGTCCAGCTGGTCAATACGCTGTTCAACTTTTACTCCACGCTCATTGTGGTTTACTGCCTTATGACGTGGATTCCCATGAAGCAGGGTGGATTGCTACAGGATATCGCCGCTGTTCTCGATAGCGTGTGCGGCCCGTGGCTCAATTTGTTCCGCCGGTTTATCCCGCCCATGGGCGGCATCGATTTTTCACCGGTCGTTGCGATTATTGCGTTGCAGTTGGTGCAGAAGCTGGTTCTGCAACTTCTTATAGGTATACTCATATAAAACTGGCTTAGTAACTCACGTCGGGCGCACGGCGCCAAGGCGAAGATAAAGGAGAACTTGTTATGGCTATTACCCCTGCTGACATTCAGGCTCAGACCTTCTCTGAGGCCAAGCGCGGCTACGATCCCGCCGAGGTCGACGTCTTCCTGGAGACGCTGTCCTCTGAGGTCGACGCCATGCTCGCCAAGATTGTCGATCTTAAGGGTCGTCTGACTGCTACCGAGCAGCAGCTTGCCGATACGCAGGCCCAGCTTGCTCAGGCTCAGGACGCCGCCGCGCAGGCCGTTCCCGCCGCTCCTGTGGCCGCTCCTGCACCCGACTTCTCCGCTCAGGAGCGCCAGATTTCCGCGGCGCTGATCGCTGCCCAGCAGACCGCCGAGGGTATCGTTAACGACGCCAACGAGAACGCCGAGCGTATCCGCAACGAGGCCGACGCCAAGGCCCGCGAGGTCATCCGCCAGGCCCTGACCGAGAAGCAGGCCGAGCTCGAGGAGATCGACCGTCTGAAGGCTTCCCGTGAGGAGTTTAAGGCCGAGTACCTCAAGCTCATCCAGCACTTCATGGACGATGCCCAGAACTCCTTCCCGGCCGATCTCATGGCTTCCACGCCGGTCGGTTCTGCCGCTTCTTCGGCTGTGACCGTTCCTGCTGCCGAGCCGCTGCCCGTCGCCGAGCCGGTTATCCCCGTTGCCGATCCCTTCGCGCCGATCGACAACTTCGCCGCCGACGACTTGGACTAACGATCGGACTACAATCTAGCATCCTTGTGAGGAGCTCGCGCCTGTGGGCTCCTTTTTGTAGTTTTTTGGGACATGCCTTAATTTCTACCTTTTTTGATGATTTTAAATACCGTGCTACGGGGGATGCCTGTTACGAGTTCGATTTGTTTGAGCGAAAGTCCGATGTCTGCAAGTTTGATTCGCGCTTCATTTCGCGGTGGTTTTTCCAAGCTTTTGACTTGCACGCATCGCAAAGGATATAAGGCGGCTTCGGCAACTTCACGATAATCCTGCTCAGAAATTGACCTTCCGGTTTTGATGTAATACGCATTGGGAAGTCCGGACGTACTAAATCGATAGAAGCTCTCGGTGCTGCCGAGCAGGGCGTTAATCGTTGATGTGTCGGTAATCTGCGGCTCAGTCATGTATTCGTGAAAACTGCTCCATCGGTATTCCAATAGGGAGGCACGTCCCCCTTTGACTGGGTTATCGTGGATATACCTCATGGCTTGCAAGAGCTGATTGTCGTCTTCGATAGGCTTGCTGTAGAAGCGACCCTTGAACACGGGGCCCTCCAGCCCGGTTTTTTGTATAAAAAGCGATATACTAGATATAACGAAACAACGAACTGAATAAAGAATACAAAAAAAGAGCCACGACCAGTTAAAGCCTGAGAAACTTTAACTGCGAGCCTTAATTGATTACCACCAATCAATTAAAGAAGTCGAGACCCAAAATTTGGTAAAGTATTTAATTACTTTATTAATCAGATACTTAAATATCTGTAAACCCATTATATCGGGTTTTTGAGGGGATTTCAAGTCTTTAAGAAGATACCAGGCAATCAATTAAGAAAAACGGCTTATAGGACAAAATGTGTGTCCACTTTAGGGGCATCGGCGCAG
>CABJEP010000020.1:0-18574 GCA_902364645.1 Coriobacteriaceae bacterium
GCGCCGATGCCCCTAAAGTGGACACACATTTTGTCCTATAAGCCTTAATTCAGACAACCAGTCCGGTGTGTCGCGCCCCGAACCCAAGAGGGCCGGGACTGTCCGAGAGGCATAAGGTTGATCGCGAGTTCCGCACGAGCCGGAGAGCACTTAATGTGCTCTCCGTGCGAGCAGGACTGTCCGAGCAGGCAACCTTATGCCTCTCGGACAGTCCCGGCCCAACTTGCGTTACGACAGCGCAATACCGCCAAGCCAGCCCCAACGCACGCCAGAGCCAGTACCATAAAAGCTGATGAACGAATCAAGCGACTTAGACGTAATGGCGCCCTCGTTGCTCATAACGATGCCGCCGCCAACGTAGATACCCACATGACCGTAGATAAGGCCCGGAGCACCCGTGCCGCTGTGCGAGGAATCGGCCACGATCATGCCCACCTGCAGCGCCGAGCGGTCGGAGCTATAGCACCAGGCGTTGAACATGTCACACGCGTTGCCGCCAAAATAGCCCACGCCGGCATTGCGGAAGACGTTGGTAACCCAGGCAGCACACCAGCCCTGGCCGGGAGAAGGCGTCGAGTAGCACGCATTGACGACGGCCTGCTGCTTGCCCGAACCGCCCGTCTGTTGCGGGGTGCCGCCGGCATACGAGCCGCCACCCGAGCTCGAGCCACCCGAAGAAGAGCCCGTGTTCGCAGAGGCCGCGGCTGCCGCAGCCGCCTTCCTAGCGGCCTCCTCAGCCTGGGCGGCAGCGAGGATCTCGGAATCGCGCTGAGCCATGAGTTCCTTGACGTCGTCGGAAAGACCGTTCAGCACGGTCTGGACTTCTTGCTGCTTGGCCTGCATATCCTGCATCTGAGCCGTCTGCTGGTCCTTGAGTTTCTCCAGGTCGGCCTTTTGTGATTCGAGCTCGGTCTTCTGTGCGTCGAGCTCAGCCTGAATCGTCTGGATATCCTCGATAGCATCGCGGTCGCTCTTGTTGATCTTCTCAACGTAATGCGCGTTGGCGACGAGTTCCTCAAACGAGCCAGAGGCCAGCAGCAGCGACAGGATGTTCGTGCCGCCGGACTTGTAGCTGGCGGCCACGCGATCGGAAAGGTCGTTGCGCTTCTTCTTGAGCTCGGCCTTCTTTTCATCGATCTGGGCCTGCGTGTCGTCAATCTTGCCCTGGACATTCTCGATGTCATTGAGGGTCTGGGCATTCTTGTTGGCCAGCGCCGCATACTCATTTGCGATGCTGTCGAGCTGGGCCTGAACCTCGTCGAGCTGGGCCTGGGCGGCATTCAATTTATCGGTGGTTTCTTTGGAAGCCTCCGCCGCATGGGCGCGAGTGGGCAGGCCAAAAAGAACTGCCGCAGAAGCGGCGCCGAACAGGGCCTTAAGGGCAGTGCGGCGCGAGAGCTCCTGGGAAAGGATGGAATCGCTGTTTGGTGACATATGTACTCCGTTACATGCTTATTTATATGTCGCTCAACTCATACATATTAGCGTACATATGGCGCGTCCCAACGATTTCCACGAACGGCAGGAAACTACAAGGTCGGCGGCTCGTAAGCAATTGTCAAATTTGAGGTAACAATTGAGCAAGCTCTTATATGAGTACGTTAACATAATCCTCTGCTTTTCCTACAGTGCACCATTTGGGCGTCCCCGCCTGCGCTATACTCCCCTCTAGAAGTGTTCCTGATTCGATAGGAGACTACATGTCCAAAGCACTCGACCCCAAAGACACCTGCGTCCTCGTTACCGGTGGCGCCGGCTTTATCGGCTCGCACACCGTCGTTCAGCTGCTCGAGGGTGGCTACCAGGTCGTCATCGTCGATGATCTCTCCAACTCCAGCGCCGTCGCCGTCGACCGCGTCAAGACCATCGTGGGCGACGAGGCCGCCAAGAACCTCACCTTCTACGAGGCCAACGTGCTCGACCGCGATGCGATGAACAAGATCTTCGATACCCATCAGATCGACCGTGTCATCCACTTTGCCGGCTTTAAGGCCGTCGGCGAGTCGGTGAGCAAGCCCGTCGAGTACTACCACAACAACATCGAGAACACCCTGGTGCTCATCGACGTCATGCGCAACCATGGCTGCAAGTCCATCATCTTCTCGAGCTCCTCGACCGTCTACGGCGACCCGGACAACCCGCCCGTCACCGAGGAAGATCCCAAGAAGCCCGCAACCAACCCCTATGGCTGGACCAAGTGGATGATCGAGCAGATCCTTATGGACGTCCACACCGCCGACCCCGAGTGGGACGTCGTGCTGCTCCGTTACTTCAACCCCATCGGCGCTCATCCGTCGGGCCTGATCGGCGAGGACCCCAAGGGCATCCCCAACAACCTGGTGCCCTATGTCGCCCAGGTCGCCGTGGGCAAGCTCGAGGCCGTTCAGGTCTTTGGCAACGACTACCCCACCCCCGACGGCACCGGCGTGCGCGACTACATCCACGTGTGCGATCTGGCCTCTGGTCACGTTGCCGCCCTTAACTGGATGAACGGCAAGACCGGCGTCGAGATCTTTAACCTGGGCACCGGCACCGGCACCTCGGTACTCGAGGTCGTCGCCGCCTTCTCCAAGGCTTGTGGCAAGGAGCTGCCCTACGTGATCCGCGAGCGCCGCGCCGGCGACATCGCTGCCAACTGGTGCGATGCCTCCAAGGCCGAGCGCATGATGGGCTGGAAGGCCCAGTACGACATCGCGGACATGTGCCGCGATAGCTGGAACTGGCAGAGCCACAACCCCAACGGCTTCGCCGACGCCGAGTAGCAAAAACCTACATACCGTTCTTGCCCCGATCTCACGTTGTGAGGTCGGGGCTTTTTCATGGCATGTAGCCATTCGCCGAAAATCGACCAACTTTTTTATCTTGCCTGTACATGTTTAAACAACATGTTTTACAATAGGCGTATCGAATCAGAACATCGGAGGCGGACTGCACACCCATCGGCAGGCCGACCCCACAACAAGAAGGTTGGTGAGCGCATTCATGGAGCGTGCAAGCGGCGTCCTCATGCCCGTCTCATCTCTGCCCGGACCATACGGAATCGGCGGCTTTGGCTGGAATGCCTACGACTTCGTCGATTTTCTCGCCTCGTGCAAACAACATTACTGGCAGATTCTGCCCCTTACGACGACCAGCTATGGCGATTCGCCTTATCAGTCGTTCTCGGCCCGCGCAGGCAACCCCAACTTTATCGACTTTGCCGAGCTTATCGAGGCAGGGTATCTGGAGCAGCGCGATATCGATGGCGTGTATCTGGGATCCGACCCCAGCAATGTCGACTACGGTGCTATCTTTGGCGGCCGCCGTCAGATTCTCGACCGCGCCGCCGAGCGCTTTGCTGCCGACAAGCCGGCCGATTTCGATGACTTTATCCAGGCCAACGAGGACTGGCTCATCCCCTACTGTGAGTTCATGACCGTCAAAGAGGAGTGCGGTCTCAAGGCGTTTTGGGAGTGGCCCGCGGAGCTCCGCACCCGCGGCGAGGCTTCCGCCAAGGTCTGCGCCGACCATCCGGCGCGTATGCTCTACCACCAGATGACGCAGTACTTCTTCGATCGCCAGTGGAGCCGCCTCAAGGCCTATGCCAACGAGCGCGACATTCTCATCATCGGCGACCTGCCCATCTATGTCTCGCGTGACTCCGTCGAGATGTGGGCGACACCTGAGCTCTTTAAGATCGACGCCGCCGGCAATCCCGTGAGCGTCGCCGGCACGCCGCCCGACCAGTTCTCGGCCACCGGCCAGTACTGGGGCAACCCCATCTACGACTGGGACGCCATGGAGGCCGACGGCTTCTCCTGGTGGGAGGGCCGCATTCGCGCCGCCCTCGACATGTACGACGTCATCCGCCTGGATCACTTCCGCGGCTTCGAGGCCTATTGGGAGGTGCCGTTCTCCTCGCCTGATTCGTCCTACGGTTCGTGGACGCAGGGTTCCGGCCTCAAGCTCTTCAAGACACTCGAGGAAAAGCTCGGCACGCTGCCCATCATCGCCGAGGACCTGGGCTTCCTCACCCCCGGCGTCATCGATATGCGCGACAACTCGGGCTTCCCCGGCATGAAGATCCTGCAGTTTGCCTTTGAGGGCACCAACTCGTACTACCTGCCGCACAACTACATTGCCAACACCGTCGCCTACGTGGGCACTCACGACAACGAGACGGCACGCGGCTGGTTTGAAGGAACGGCTACCCCGCGTCAGCGCGAGCAGACAGCCCTGTACACCCATCAGCAGGCCGGCGAACCCATCGCCGACGCGCTCAACCGAACCATCGCAGCCAGCGTGAGCGACACGTGCATCTACACCATGCAGGACCTGCTCAACTTGGGCAACGAGGCGCGCATCAACACCCCTGCCACGCTGGGCGGCAACTGGACCTGGCGCATGCTCGACGGCGCCATCACCCGCGAGCTCGAGCACAAACTCACCGACTGGACCGAGACCTACTTCCGCATCCCGTCGGAAGCCGAAATCGAGCTTCCTCAATAGGAGCTACCGCGCCCGACCCCTCC
Organism: Coriobacteriaceae bacterium; assembly: GCA_902364645.1. Taxonomy (GTDB): domain Bacteria; phylum Actinomycetota; class Coriobacteriia; order Coriobacteriales; family Coriobacteriaceae; genus Collinsella. Next base: position 4,512 of record CABJEP010000020.1, read on the forward strand.
CCACCGTGCGGACGCGCTTGCTTACCCGCGCGAGGCCACCCCAATCCCCTCGCGCGGGATTCTTATGAATTGCAGACATGTAATCAACCCATTACAGGAGGAAACATGCCCCAAATTAACCTCATGGAACTCGCCGAGCAGTCTTTTGGCACCTCGCTCGAGCAGCTCGACGACCGTCGCATTTACAAGCTGCTGGTCAAACTCGTGCAGGAGCGCTCCGCCGCCTGCCCGCTCAACAACGGCAAGAAAAAGCTCTATTACATTTCCGCCGAATTTTTGATCGGCAAGCTGCTCATCAACAACATGATCGACCTCGGCATCTACGACGAGGTTAAGGACCAGCTCACCGCCGCAGGCCACGACCTCAACAAGATCGAGGAGTTCGAGGTCGAGCCGTCGCTCGGCAACGGCGGCCTGGGCCGCCTGGCCGCATGCTTCCTGGATTCCATCGCCACGCTGGGCTTGACCGGCGATGGCGTGGGCCTCAACTATCACTACGGCCTGTTCCGTCAGCGCTTTGTCGACAACCAGCAGAAGGCCGTCCCCGACGAGTGGCTCGGTGAGCAGGACATCCTAGTCGACGACGACCGCTCCTACACCGTCGAGTTCGGCGATTTTGCCGTTACCTCCAAGCTCGTCAACATCGACGTGCCCGGTTACGGCCAGCCCACCAAGAACCGTCTGCGCCTGTTCGACCTGGCGAGCGTCGACGACGGCCTGGTCCCCGGCAGCTCCATCGACTTCGACAAGACCGAGATCGCCAAAAACCTCACCTTGTTCCTCTACCCCGACGATTCCGACGAGCAGGGCCGCCTGCTTCGCATCTACCAGGAATACTTCATGGTGAGCAACGCCGCCCAGCTCCTGATCGACGAGGCCATCGAGCGCGGCAGCAACCTGCACGATCTGGCCGACTACGCCGTGGTCCAAATTAACGACACGCACCCCACCATGGTCATCCCCGAGCTCATTCGCTTGCTCACCACCGAGCATGGCATCGAGTTTGACGAGGCTGTGACCATCGTACGCTCCATGGTCGCCTACACTAACCACACGATTCTTGCCGAGGCGCTCGAGAAGTGGCCGCTCGTCAGCCTGCAGAAGGTCTCCCCTGCCATCGCCGACATTATCGTCAAGCTCGATGAGATCGCGAAGGCCGAGCACGATGACCCGCGCGTCGCCGTCATCGACGAATACGACACCGTCCACATGGCCCACATGGACATCCACTTTGGCTTCTCCATCAATGGCGTAGCCGCCCTCCACACCAAGATCCTGGAGGACACCGAGCTTCATCCGTTCTACGAGATCTATCCCGAGAAGTTCTCCAACAAGACCAACGGCATCACCTTCCGCCGCTGGATCCATGGAGCCAACCCCGCGCTCGCCAGCCTGCTCGACGATGTAATCGGCACCGACTGGCGCAGCACCGGCGATCTGAGCAAACTCGCCAAGTTCGCCGACGACAAGGACGTTCTTGAGCGCCTGGCCGCCACCAAGGTCGAGGCCAAGGCCATCATGCGCCAGTTCATGGCGCTCGAGCAGGGCGTGACCATTCCCTCCAACGCCATCATCGACGTCCAGGTCAAGCGCATCCACGAGTACAAGCGTCAGCAGATGCTCGCGCTCTACATCATCTGGAAGTACTTCGATATCAAGAACGGCAACAGGCCTAAGCACCCTGTCACCATCATCTTTGGCGGCAAGGCGGCGCCTGCCTACACTATCGCGCAGGACATCATCCATCTGATCCTGACGCTGTCGCAGTGGATTGCAAACGACCCCGACGTGGCTCCCTACCTGCAGGTTGTCATGATCGAGAACTACAACGTCACCGCCGCCGAGCGCGTGATCCCCGCCGCTGACATCTCCGAGCAGATCAGCCTGGCCTCCAAGGAGGCGAGCGGCACCTCCAACATGAAGTTCATGCTCAACGGCGCCCTAACCCTGTGCACGCTCGACGGTGCCAACGTGGAGATTGCCGAGCTCGTGGGCGACGAGAACATCTATACCTTTGGTGCCTCGTCCAAACAGGTCGAGCAGCTCTACGCCGACGGCACCTACAACGCCGGTGCGCTCTACCGCAAGCCCGGCATTAAACTGCTGGTGGACTTCATCACCAACCCGGCCTTTATGGCAACCGGCAACGCCGAGCGCCTGCAGCGCCTGCACGACGACATTAAGGGCAAGGACTGGTTTATGGCCTTGCTCGACATTGAGGAGTACATCCAGACCAAGGAGCGCGTGCTGGCCGACTACGAGGACCAGGACGCCTGGATGCGCAAGGCGCTCATCAATATCGCCAACGCCGGCACCTTCTCGTCCGACCGTACGATCTCCCAGTACAACGACGAGATCTGGCACCTGGACTAACCCATTCCCCTTACCCATTCTCTTGAGGAACGGAGTCGTGGCAACACGGCTCCGTTTTTTGTGCCCGCACGTTACCCTGTGATCCAACTCGGCCAAACAATCTCGATCCGTAGCAATTACTCAACCAAAACGGTCCCAGCCGTTACAGATTGAGACATACCGGCCCCTCCCCTCGGGTTTATCTCAATCTGTAACATCTAGCAGGTGAAATTCGCCTTTGGTGTTACAGATTTAGATGAAATGGTTAGCTCAGCGGAACCGTCTCGATCTGTAACATCTAACGTCTGAAATCGGCCCTATCCGTTACAGATCGAGACAAACGACCGGTCAGACAGTCCCAACACAAAGAAAGGCTCCCCTCTCGCCCAGTGGACGGGAGGGAAGCCTTATATGTGACCGCGGCAAAAGGATGGCAAAGCCGCAGTCGCCCAAAGGAAGGGCCTGGTTGCACCGGGCCTAGATAAGGTTCTTGCCAGAGACCTTATCGAAGAGGTGGGTCGCGTTCTTCTCGAACTTGAACCAGATGGGGTCGCCCGCCTTGAGCGCGCCCTTGGCCTCGAGGTCGACGACGGGAATGATCAGGACAAACTGGCCGTCGGGAGCAGTCACGTGGACATGCTCGGTCGAGCCCATGAGCTCGGTCACCTCGACGGTGCCCTGGAGCGCACCCTCCTCGTCCTTGTCGGCAAGCAGAATCTGCTCGGGGCGCACGCCGGCCGTAATCTCCTTCACGTCGCCGCCGTCCCAGTTGAGGGCAAGCTGAGCGCAAGTCTCCGGGGCGAGCGCCACGTTCATATCCTCGGTCTTGACAGTAAAGCCGTTGCCCGAGCGCACCAGCTGGGCATCGAAGAAGTTCATCTGCGGCACGCCGATGAAGCCGGCGACGAAGATGTTCGCGGGATGGTTGAAGACCTCCTGCGGCGTGGCGATCTGCTGGACGACGCCGTCCTTCATGACCACGATGCGGTCGCCGAGGGTCATAGCCTCGGTCTGGTCGTGGGTAACGTAGATGAAGGTGCCCTTGATCTCGTGACGCAGCTTAATGAGCTCGGCGCGCATCTGGTTACGAAGCTTGGCATCCAGGTTGGACAGCGGCTCGTCCATCAGGAAGACCTTGGGGTCACGCACGATGGCGCGGCCGATGGCGACGCGCTGGCGCTGGCCGCCAGAGAGCGCCTTGGGCTTACGGTCGAGGTACTCGGTAATACCCAGGATCTCAGCAGCGGAGCGAACCTTACGGTCGATCTCGTCCTTGGGGACCTTCTTGAGCTCAAGCGTAAACGCCATGTTCTCGTACACCGTCATATTGGGGTACAGAGCGTAGCTCTGGAACACCATGGCGATGTCGCGGTCCTTGGGCGCCACGTCGTTGACGCGCTTGCCGTCGATGAGCACGTCGCCGGAGGTGATGTCCTCTAGGCCGGCGACCATGCGCATCGTCGTGGACTTACCGCAGCCAGAGGGGCCAACGAGGACGATGAACTCCTGGTCGTGAACGGTGAGGTTGAAGTCCTCTACAGCGAGCACACCGTCCTCGGTAACCTTGAGGTTGTGCTTCTTCTCCTCGGTCTTCTTCTTTTTGCCAAAGAAGCCCTTCTTTTTTGACTCGTTGTTGGGATACACCTTCTGAACATGTTTGAGAACGATCTCGGCCATGTCTCTACCTTTCGATACGCGACGCCGCGCTGAGGGGCGCCGCCAAAACTTGCAAAACAGTTACGGCATCAGCCCTTGACGGCACCTGCCACCACACCGTCGATGATGTACTTCTGGCAGAAGATGTACATGATGACGATGGGGACAACGACCATCATGATGCAGGCCATCATGGGGCCGAGCTCGACGTGGCCATAGCCGCCGCGGAAGTACTGGATCAAAATAGGAATGGTCTTGTACTTGGTGGAGTCGAGCGTAAGGTAGGGCAGCAGGTAGTCGTTCCAGACCCACATGGTCTCGAGGATGCCGACCGAAAGATAGGTGGGCTTCATGATGGGAAGGACGATCTTAAAGAACACCTGGACCGGGTTGCAGCCGTCAATCATGGCCGCTTCCTCAATCTCGAGCGGGATGTTCTTGACGAAGCCGGCGAACATAAAGACCGCGAGGCCCGCGCCAAAACCGAGGTAGATGAAGCAGATGTTAAACGGCGTGTTAAAGCCGATGCGGTCCGCGAGGTTGGACAGCGTGAACATGAGCATCTGGAACGGTACGACCATCGAGAAGACGAACAGGTAATAGAAGAAGTTCGAGATCTTGCTGTTGACGCGCACCACGTACCAAGCGCACATGGAGCAGCACACCAGAATCAGCACGACCGACGTGACCGTGATGATGAGCGAGTACATAAACGCCGAGGCAAAGCCCTGCTCGTTCAGAGCGTGCACGTAGTTTGCGAGGCCGTTGAACGTCTCGGGCGTGAGCAGATCGAACGCCGTGGTGGTGCTGATTGCGGTCGCTTTCTTAAAGGAATTGAGCGCAATCATGAACACGGGGTAGATCCATGCGAGCGACAGGATCGTAAAGAAGATCGAGAGCGCGCGGTTGATAGCCTTATCGCGTTTCATTACTGCTGCACCTCCTTGGACCTCGTGGCCTTAAGCTGGATCATAGAAATAGCGACAACCAGGATGCAGAAGATAACTGCCTTGGCCTGACCGATGCCCTGCCATGCGATGCCAGCACGCGAATAGAACGTGTTGTAGATGTTCAGGGCGAGCATCTCGGTGGAGTGCGCCGGGGCGCCACCGGTAAGGGCAAGGTTCTGGTCGAACAGCTTAAAGCCGTTGGTGATGGACAGGAACAGGCAGATGGTGATGGTCGGCATCAGGTTGGGGATCTTAACCTTCCAAAACGTCTGCCATGCCGTAGCGCCATCGACCTTGGCGGCCTCAATGTAGTCAGACGGGATGGACTGCAGACCGGCGATGTAGATGATCATCATGTAGCCGACCTGTTGCCACAGGGTCAGGATGATAAGGCCCCAGAAGCCAGCGGCGGAGTTGAGGGCGATAAGCTGGGCACCCACGTTGGAGAGCAGGCAGTTGATCAGAATCTGCCAAATGTAACCCAGTACAATGCCGCCAATCAGGTTAGGCATAAAGAAAATCGTACGGAAGATGTTGGTGCCCTTGAGCGCCTTGCGAGTGAGCGCCTGCGCAATGGCCAGCGCGATCACGTTGATGAGCACCGTCGACAGGAAGGCAAACGCCACGGTAAAGAAGAACGACGTGGAGAACTGCGGGTCGGTCAGTGCGCGCACGTAGTTCTCGATACCGACAAAGTGCGCGTTATTGATGGTAATAAACTGGCAGAACGAGAGATAGAAACCCTGGATAAAGGGAATCACGAACCCGATCATAAACGCCAGGCACGTGGGCAGCATAAAGAGCGGCCACCAGCGTTTGAGTGCTTTGCCCATAGAAGGGTCCTTTCAATATGCAGGGGGCGGGCAAACCTACGTCTGCCCGCCCCCTGTCGCTAATCAGATAGCTTGGGCAGCAACTGCTTACTCGGAAGCAGCCTTCTCGGTCTTCCAGCCATCGACGAAGGCGTTCTTGACGCCGTCCCACTTGGTGTTGTCGGCAGCATAAGCGATGAGAGCCTGCTTGAGGTTCTTCTTCCACTCCTCAGAGGGGATGTAAACGAAGTCCCAAGCAACGGTCTTCTTGCCGTCCTTGGCCATAGCAACGGCCTGCTGCGAGAAGACGTTGGTGGTCTCCTTAGCGCTCTTGAACGGGGCGGTCAGACCCATCTTGTCAGCGATGATGCTGGTGGCGGTGTCAGAAGTGACGCACCAATACATGAAGTCCTCGGTGGCCTTCTGGGCATCCTCGGAAGCCTGGGAGCTGACGCACCAGTAGTTCTCGCCGCCGGAGCACAGGCCCTGGTTCTCCTCGCCGTCGACGCCGATGTAGATCGGCAGCATGCCGAGCTGGTCGTCGGTCATACCGGCCTTGGTGAGGTCGGCGTAGGCCCAAGAGCCGTTCTGGTAGAAAACGGCCTTACCGGTTGCGAACTCGTTGGTGGCGTCGTCACCGGTCTTGGAGGCAAGCTGCGAAGGATCGCAGGTGGAGTCGGTGATATACAGGTCGAAGATCTGCTTAAAGTTGTCGAGATACTCGCCCTTGATCTCGTCGTCCTCCTGGTTGTGCTCCTTCTCGAACTCGTAGTAGAGCGGGAGGTTGGCGAGGTGGGTGGTGTAGCGCCAGCTGGAGGAGTCATCCATGCCGGCGGAAGTGAAGGCACCGTCAACGCCGAGCTCGTCCTTGCGGGCCTGGATGTCATCGGCGCAAGCCTTCAGCTTGTCGAAGGAGTTGATGTCCTCGGCCTTGTAGCCGGCCTTCTCGAGGAGCTCCTTGTTGTAGATGATGCCGTAGCTCTCCTGAACCCAGTCGATACCCAGATCCTTGCCGTCGGACTGCAGCGCCAGAGAGTCGTCGATGAGCTCGCCGCGGAGCTTGGTGTCGGAAAGATCGGCGCAGTAGTCCTTCCAGTTCTTAAGGCCGGTGGGGCCGTTGACCTGGAACAGCGTCGGAGCGGAGCTCTTGGACATCTCGGACTTGAGCTTCTCCTCGTAGGTGTTGGAGGCGGCGGTCACGATCTTGACCTCGACGCCCTTCTCCTTCTTGTACGCCTTGGCGATCTCCTTCCACTCCTTGTCGACCTCGGGCTTGAACTGGAGGAAGTAGACCTCGGCAGCGTCACCAGAAGCAGAGGAGCCAGAGCCGGCAGAACCACCGCAGCCCACGAGGCCCAGACCAAGAACCGCAGCCGCGGAACCAGCAAAGCCCAGGAACTGCCTTCTGCTCATTTCGTTCTTCATTACAATCCACCCTTTCACACCGTGGCGGCACCCTTTGCCGCCGCCTTCGGAGATTGGCTCGGGGACTTTGCCCCTTTTGCTGACTTGTACAATACGCTATTTGGCTAGTTGTTTGAACAAGTATTACTAGAGCGGTAGAAAAACTTCGGTGAACGGTAATTTCGACTTGATACTTGACAAGTTTTGTATAAACAATTATTTGTTATCTAATGCAGAGAAAACGCCCGATCAAGCCGATGCATCGTCGGTTTGACCGGGCGTTTTCGCTTTGAGGGCATGAGTCTCGTCAGGCTGCGAGCTAGCCGGCTATCGCTTGGAATTGACGCGGTAATGGAAGATCTCGGGGTGTGTGCGGGCATGCGTGACCTCGAACAAGATGCCGTCCGAGGTGTACGACTGGCTCTCCATAACGGCGACGCAGTTGTACTTGCCAAGGTCCAGATAGCTGCAGTCCTCATCGTTGGCGAGCTCGACACTCACCGTACGGCGGCTCGCCATCACTTTGATGCCGCGCTTGTGCTCCAGATAGCCGTAGATAGAATCCGCCGCGATCTCGGGGGTCAGGCCCTTGGCGATCGACGCCAAAAAGTAGCCGTGGTCCACTTGGCGCGCGCTGCCGTTGAGGCTTCGGACACGCACGACGCGAATCAGCTCCTCGCCCACCTTAAAGCCCAGGCGACGAGAGAGTTGCTCAGTGCAAATCAAATGTTCAAAAGACTTGACCTCGGTCGATGCGACGGCATTGTTGCGTTTTGCGAACTCGCCAAACGACTCAACCTCTTCGAGTGCGCCCAGCATATCGGTTTCGCCCTTAAGCCAAATAACGCGCACGCCCTTGCCGTGTATAGGCTGCACAAACATCTGGTCGGCCAGCATGCTCAAGGCGCGTCGAACGGTATTGCGCGTGCAGCCAAACTCCGCGGTCAGCTCGGCTTCGGTTGGCAGCATCTCCTGAAACGCATAGGTCCCGTTGATGATGCGCGAACGGATCTCGCGGTAGATTCCTTCGTAAATCGCTTTTGGCATGATTTCACCTCTAATGAATATGTATGGCTAGGCACGATAGCATTTCTTAAAGTTGTTTAAACCGATTATCGGTAAAGCACGGATTATTTACCGTCGACGGTTCCCCCGAAACCCAAATCGGACCGAATCAAAACCGTCAATGCGGCAAGCAGCCAGTCCTCTACAATGAGTTCATTGTTTAAACGTTCTTGCTCGCACAGCATGTTGCATCCGAAAGGCATATTATGCTGCAGAAAATCCAACGTTTTGGCGGAGCCATGTTCGCGCCCGCCATGCTGTTTTCTATATCAGGCCTCATGGTCGGCATCTCCGCCCTCGCAACGACCGTGGATATCGTCGGCGACCTCGCCGTATACGGAACCCCCTGGTACGTTTTCTGGACTATCATTCAGCGCGGCTCGTGGACGGTCTTTAAGCGCCTTCCACTCCTTTTTGCCGTAGCGCTGCCCATCGGCCTTGCCCAAAAGCAACCGGCACGCTGCTGCCTCGAGGCGCTCGTAGCCTATTTTGCCTACTGTTTCTTTTTGAGCGAGATCATTAAGCTGAGCGGCGACAACCTTGGACTTAAGTACCCGTCGTCTTTAACCCCCGCCAGCGGCATCACCGTCATCGACGGCATCAAGACGCTCGACACCGGCATTATCGGCCCGCTGGCGGTGTCGGCAACCGTCGTTGCCATCCATGACCGCTTCTACGATGCCAAGGTTCCCGATTGGCTCGGCACGTTCTCGGGTTCCTCGCTCGTCTACCTCATCAGCTTTTTTGCCGTGTTTGCCCTTGCCGCCATCTCGGCCGCCATCGTGCCCTTCGCATACGCTGTGACCGAAACGCTGCGCCACGCACTTGCGGGCGTCGGCCCCTTCGGCGTGGGCATCTTTGTGTTTTTGGAGCGAGCGCTCGAGCCCATGGGGCTGCACCATCTGCTCTATATGCCCATCTATTACGACAATCTGGTCATTCACGACGGTATTTACGCCACGTGGACCAACCTGCTCCCCATTCTCTCCCATAGCACGCGCCCTTTAAATGAACTTGCGCCCTGGGCAGGTTTTACCGCCACCGGCTGGGGCAAGCTCTTTGGCCTTCCCGCCATCGCGGCAGCATTCTATTTCACCGCCAAACCCGAACGCCGCGCCGGCCTTAAGGTCATCCTTTTGCCCGCCATCGTCGCCTCGGTGGTCTGCGGCGTCACCGAGCCGCTCGAGTTTCTCTTTATGTTCACCTATCCCGGACTCTTTTTGCTCTACGCCGTCCTGTCCTCCTGCCTTGCCATGACCATGAACTTCTTTGGCATCGTCGGCATCTTCTCGGGCGGTCTCATGGAAATGACGGCCTTCAACTTCATCCCACTCATGCGAATGCATGCCGGCTCCTACCTTTTGGCGCTCGGTATCGGTCTTGCCTTTAGCCTCATCTTTTTTGTTAGTTTTCGAGCACTCATCTTGGTCTATGACCTTAAGACGCCGGGCCGCGAGGATCATGTCTCCAATCGCGCGGCAATCGATCGTTTAACGGGAAGCGGCTTTGCCAAAGAGCAATCTCCCAATGGCGAGGTCAGTATTCAATCCGATCAAGATCACGTCCTCGCTGAGCGGGTAATTCAGCTTTTAGGTGGCGTTGGCAATATCGTGGGCGCAACCAACTGCGCCACGCGCCTGCGCGTCGAGGTCGCAGACCCTTCCATCGTTGCAGATAATGCGTCGTTTGTCGCGGTGGGCGCCAAGGGCCTCATCATTACGGGCAAGACCGCCCAGGTGATTATTGGCATCTCCGTTCCCCGCGTTAAAGAGCATTTTGACCAGATCATGGGCCTCGAGCCGGGATTTGTGTCCACCACCTCGGCCTCCCCTGCCGCCAGCGCAGCCCATAAGCGCGGCGATATCTGCTTCTTCGATATCGACGGAACACTCGCCTGGCAAGACCCTCGAGTGGCACAAGAGCTTCCCGAGAGCGAGCGAGACCTCTCCCCCTATCCCAATGAAGCGGTCTCGCAAGCCATCCGTGATTTTGTCGCCAAGGGCAATATGGCGTTTATCTGCACAGGGCGCACGCTGAGCTGCATCCATCCAAAGCTGCTCGAGCTGCCCTGGACCGGCATCGTCTGCCTCGCGGGTGGCTATGTCGAACTTGAGGGACACGTGATTCGCGATTTGGCGATGACGCCCGGCATGCTGCAGCGCCTTGCTCCCATTCTTGAGCAATCGGACGAAGTGATTCGTTTTGAGGGACTCAATGGCGTCGTTCGCATGAGTGCCGATGCGCCCGACGCTCCGGGATACGCCCGCACCGTGGGCGATGCAATTACGCAGCTGCAACATTACAGCGCCTACAAGATCTTAATGTCCACGTCGCTTGCCAACCGCATCGCTCAGGATCAAGCGTTTGAGCCGCTGCTCTGCTTTAACGAGCTCGAGCTCGAAGTGACCGAGATTTCGCCTCGCGAATGCACCAAGCGCGAGGGTATCCAGTCCGTACTCGACGCCCTCGATCCCCACCACGGAACCGTATACGGCATCGGCGACGCCAGCAATGACGTCTCGCTGATGAACGCCGTCGATGTCGGTATCGCCATGGGCAATGCGCCGGACTTCCTCAAGGAAAAGGCCGACTATGTCACCGACAGCATCGACCACGACGGCGTCGTCACCGCGCTCGAACACTTTGGGCTTATCTAGCCAAGCCCCTACCGCACTTGCGGCCGCATGGACCAATCGTCTTCAACCGCCGCGCTCGACGCCCTAATGTGGCAATATGTTGTCTGCATAATGCAACGATGCAACCTATCAAAGAATGCGAGAACCCGTGTCCAGTCCGTTTACCAGCTTTTTAGCCCAGCACTTTGACCAGATTAACGACTATCTGGCCACGTTCTTTGACGGACAGGCGACTTCCGCCGATATCGAGCGCTACCTGTATACCCCGCTCTCGGCATTTACGGCAAACGCTGGCAAGCGCCACCGCCCGCTCATCTGCATGCTCGCCGCCACTGCGGTAGGCGGCAGCTTTGAGAGCGCCCGCAGCGCAGCGGCGGCCATCGAGCACTTTCAGTCGGGCGCACTCATCCACGACGACATCGCCGACAACGGGCAGATTCGTCGCGGCAAGCCCTGCATGCACCTTACCGAGGGCACCGGTCTTGCCATCAACTGCGGTGACCTGGCGCTCACCATGGTCACCAAGACGGTTCTCGACGACCCCACACTCAACGCAGACGTGAAGCTTCACGTGCTCCACGAGCTTACCGAGATGATCGTCCGAACCATCGAGGGCCAAGCGCTCGACCTGGGCTGGGTCCGTGACAAGCGCTTTGATATCTCGGTTGATGACTACCTGGACATGGCCACGCACAAGACCGCGTATTACAGCGGAGCCACGCCACTTGCCGCCGGAGCCATTATCGGCGGCGGCAGCAAAGAGCAGGTCGAGGCGCTACGCGCCTTTGGCCTGCACACTGGCCTTGCCTTTCAAATTCAGGACGACCTGCTCAACTTGGTCGGCACCAAAGAGGCCGCCAACAAGGACTTCCGCACCGACATCACCGAGGGCAAGCGCACGCTCGTCGCTGTGCATGCCCTGTCAAATGAGCGCTATCACGACGAGGTCGAGGCGATTCTTTCCTCGGGCACCGATGATTCCGCGCAGCTCGCACGCGCCGTGGAGATCTTCCAGGAGACCGGCTCCATCGAATATGCTCACGCCTACGCGCTGGACCTGACCGCAAAAGCCAAGGCTGCCATCGAGGATGTTGAGCTTGACCCGTACGCACGCGATCTGTTCCTCTCCATGGCAGATTTCTTTGTGGAGCGCCTCAACTAGCGGGGGTCATAAAACCTGTGGGCAGCGAGTTTGGGTACAAGTTGCTACACTGTTGAGTGCATGTTTATGCATTGTCTCGCGTTGTCTATCCGACACGCGCTCAAAATAGTACGAATCGTACGCCGAAAGGGGTTCGTTCATGGAACCTATTACCACGGGCATGCAGGGAGCAGCCGTCGAGGATGTTCAGTCCCGCCTTCTGCAGCTCGGTTACACCATCGATGCCGACGAGGTCGCCGACAAGCGCTTTGGCACCACCACCGAGCAGGCTGTTGGCACGTTTAGGCTCGATAGCGGCCTTGCGGCCGGTTATGCTGTCGATATCCCCTGCTGGAGCGCCCTTGTAGACGCTTCATACAAGTTGGGCGACCGCACGCTCTACCTTCGCATGCCCAATTTTCACGGCGCCGACGTCAAGGCCCTGCAGCGCGCTCTCAACGTTTTGGGCTTTGCCTGTGGCGAAGACGACGGCTACTTTGGTCCGCATACCGAGGCCGCCCTGCAGCAGTTCCAGGAAAATGTCGGCCTGTTTGCCGACGGCATGGCCTTCCAGGACACCTACGCCTACATCAACCGCCTGCACCATGTGTGGGAGGGCAAGCCCTCGGTCACCGAGGCCGAATCGCGCATCGGTTTTGCTCGCGCCGCCAACGTGCTCGAGCGCTTCCAGATTGCCGTCATCGGCGAGGACCCCATTGCGCGCAGCGTAGCATCGCGCATGTGGAACATCGCCACGGCGACGACCGACAGCAGCGGCATGATGCTTTGCGATTCCGAGGTTCCGACCGACGTTGACCTGGTGCTCGAGATCGCAAGCGACGAGTTGCCTGCAGACGCCGCCCCGCGCGCCACGATCGCCCTCGCCGAGTGCCACAACCTGGCCCAACGCATCCGTACCGCCAATGTTGCCGCACAGCAGAAGCCGGCTCGCATTCGCATTGAGCTCACGGGCATGACGCGCTACAACGGCACCTTCACGGCCAGCGACGCGCAGACGCTCGCCGTACGCCTACTCGATGGCGTTTGCGATGCCCTCGCAGATTAGGTAAACTAGACGAGTTGCTTTTGGGCAACACCACACATTGGGACGTAGTTCAACGGTAGAACTCCGGTTTTTGGTGCCGGCTGTTGGGGGTTCGAATCCCTCCGTCCCAGCCATTAAAACTGAGCGCCCTAAGCCCATAACGGCCCAGGGCGCTTTCTTGTGGGCAAGCGGAGGAATTCGAACCCGCAAGGGTGCGGAGCTGAGGAAACGCGAAGCGTTTTCCAGCGCAGCACGCAAGGAGCGAAGCGACGCAGCGGGGCGCGGCCGCCGAAAAGGCGGACGCGGAATCCCTCCGTCCCATACCAGCCAAGAGCCCCTCACGTCAAGCAAATCGAGCCAACGCCGCCAAGCGGAGGGATCCAACCCGCAAGGAGCGAAGCGACGCAGCGGGGCGCGGCCGCCGCAGGCAGACGCGGTGCCGGCACTTGGGGACGCTCCTAAGTGCCGGCATTATAGGAACGTCCCCAAGTGCCGGCTCGGGACTATTTTCGAGGACCCTCCGAAGGACTGTGGCCAAAAAACGGCAAATATGAGTACTGTTACCGTTGTAGCTATATTATTTTCGTTAATAAAAGAAGATCTTAATGAGATTTATTCGCATCAAGGTCTTCCTTTAATGAACACTTGAGGAGATACGGCAGCTTATCTGCTCGATCGACACGTCAAATCACCTTAAATGTGATCAAAATTACTGCTACTAAAAGAGTATCAGTACTCATATTTGATGTTTTTTGGCCACGGCTCTTTATAGACACCCTGCACAGCGACGGTGGTAGATTTCGGAACGTGTCCGTCAGCCCCGTTCCGGAAAGCGAGCCGCGTGCAACGGCCAAGCCACGACAGCCCCCGGGAGAGCGGGGGCACCGGCTTAGGTTTATCGCGAGTTCCGCACGAACAGGAGGCCACTTAATGTGGCCTCCGTCGTGAGCAGGACTGTAGAGCAGGAAACCTAAGCCGGTGTCCCCGCTCTCCCGGGGCCGG
>CABJEP010000020.1:18584-30541 GCA_902364645.1 Coriobacteriaceae bacterium
AAACCTAAGCCGGTGTCCCCGCTCTCCCGGGGCCGGCGGAATTTAGTTGTTAAGCATGCGGTCGAAGCTTCCCGAGTCGCCATCCCGATAGTCGGCGGTCATCAGAATCTCCTGCGGAATGCGCCCGCCCTCGCGCAGCACATTGCGGAACTGCACGCGCGTGACCATGGGCAGATCCTTGATCGTCGCCGCCAAGTTCTGCGGCACGCCCTGGTTGGCAGCCGCGGGCTCGCACTCGCCGCCGGCCTTCACGCGACGCTTATGCTCGGCGAGCATGGCGCGGTACATGCCGGCATGCAGGCGAATCTCAACCACATTGGCATTGCGAGCCTGCTCGACGATGCGCGCGCCCTCGCGGTCGATATCGCCCACGTAGTAGACGTAGTTAAAGCGATAGCCGATCTCAGCCAGATAATCGTCCAGGGCATGCGAGACGCTCGCCTTGCATCCGCCGCCAAAAATCACGCCGCCCACCTTGATGCCAAAGAGCTTGGCGTGCTTGCGGCCACGCAGCAGCCTGACGATCTCGTCGTAGGTGTCCAGGTTCTCGACCATAATGAACGGCTTATCGGCGCCCAGCGTAAAGAAACCCGTAAAGTGAACGGGGCGGTTGGGGGCGACCTTAATCGCCTGCATGCTGATGCCCTTTTCGGTCATACGCCGAATTAGGCGCTCGCCGTGCTTGCCGTCAAAGGCCTTCTCATCGTTAAAAATCTGGTAGGCACGCTGGCGGCGCGAGGCAACCGGCGTATCGGCACCTCGGTTTTGCTCGATCCAAGCCTGGATGATTGCGATTTCCTCGGCAATCTTGCGGTTGGACATCTCGTTGTGCTGAGTGCGCTGCGGCGCCTTTTTGCCGTCCTTGCCCTCGACCTTAACAATTTGAGTCTGCTGCTCCTTGATCTTAGAGAGCGCCGTAGGCGTAGGGACAACTTTGAGCAGCTGCCTGCCCAAAACGCGGGCAAGGGCAAACGCCGATACCTCGCCGTGGACGGCCGACTCGGGCTGCTGGGCAGCAGCATCTGCTGCGGCAGACTCCGGCTTCTTCTGAGACCTGCGCTTAGAATCGCCTTGGGAATTGCGCTCGCGCTTCGGCATAGACGCCTGCTTCTGCGGACGATCGGACTTGCTCTCCTTCGCCGGCTGGCGCTTAGGCTGCCCCGAAGAAACCTCGGCCTTCGCATCCTCGTCCTGCGGCGTGGTCTTCTCGGCTGCAGTCTCGGCATGGGAACTGCGACCCCCGCGATGGCGACGGCGGCGAGGCCTGCTCGACGCGCCCTGCTCCGTCTGCCCATCAGTAGGCTGCTCGCCCTTGGCCTCGGCAGCAACCTCAAGCTGCGGCTCAACAGGCTTCTGCTCGCGAGCCGCCGGCTCAACGGTTTTCTCGGTTTGTTCGGCCTTCTCGGCCTGAGCGGTCGGAGCCGGCTCGCCCTTCTCCTGACGCCTTACGGGATACGCGCGCCTCGCAAAACCACGTCCGGGACGACATGAGCCCGGGGCCTTCTTGGCAGACTCCTCAACATCGTCTGCGGCCTCGGAAAGCTCTTCAACCTCATGCGCGACATCCTGCTGCGCAGCCTTAAAGTGGGCACCACGGCGACGCTGGGGCTCCTGGGCCTCCACGGGCTTTTGCTCCTTCGCGGGCCTCTGCGACTCGGCAGCAACCTCGTTCTCAACAGCCTCGGCATCCGTCTCACCCTTTCGAGCAACGGCGCGACGGAAGCGCTCCTGCTGGGCGCGACGCTGCGCATCGCGCTTGCCACCCCCGCCAAAACCGCCGCGCCCTGCCTTGGCCGTAAAGGCACGCACGACGTTCTCATCGAGCAACTCATCGGTATCAACATGCTCACGCGGAGCAACTTCTTCCACAGCAGGCACGTCAGCGGAATCCTCGACGACAAAATCTTCGACGGACTCGGCAGGCTGCTCCTGGGCATCGCGGATCTCGACATTGATGGTATAGAACGCCGGGCGCCCGTTAATGCCGCTGCCCTCGATCTTGGTCACGATATTTGCCGCGATAAGCTCATCGCGCATCGCCTTGGTATCGCATTCCTTATCGACGGAGCGGAAAATCTGCGCCAGCGCGCTCGACTTAATCTTGAGCGCCTTGCGGCAGAGCAGGTCGTAGGCAACCAGCTTGGCGCGCTCGGCAGAAAGCGACGTCTGGCTGCTCAGACGCTCAGCCAGAGCATCGACATTGTTTTGATTATCGGAATATACCGTCTTGGCCACGGGGCCCCTTTCATATGCACACATATACGTCCATATGGTACAACGCACGAGCCTATCCACGCAAAACATCTGCGAGAACGCCCTTGCACCACCTGTTATCACAAGAAAAAAGACCGGGTCCGCTTGATTGCGGACCCGGTCTTTCCGAGTCAAATAGATGGGAGATTCAACCCGTCCGACCGACTAGGCCTTGGCGGCCTCGGCGTCGGCAGGAGCTTCAGCGGCAGCGGCGCGACCGTACTCGGCCTTGCCCATCTCGGACCACTCGGGCTCCTCGTCGGGCATGGAGCCGGCCTCCTTGCCGAAGAACTCCTTGAGACAGTTGACGGCAACGATGAGGCCCAGGACCATCAGCAGGACGGCGAAAACGAGCTGCAGGCCCTTGGTGGCGGCGACGGAGACGGCGGCCGTGGTGGCGGTAGCCGGGATGGTGCCGAAGAAGCCGTAAGCCTGGACAGCGGTCATGCAGCCCATGGCGCTCTGGACCAGCGAGGTGAAGGTGCAGCAGAGCAGGAAGGCGACGGGCACGTAGAGCATCCAGCCCTTGCGGCCGGTGCACTTGCAGAACACGGCGAGGGTAATCATGGTCATACCGCCGAGCAGCTGGTTGGAAGCACCAAAGAGCGGCCAGATGTTGGCATAGCCGCCAAAGGCGAGGGCGAGACCGGGAAGCAGGGTGACGACCGTGGCGAACCAGGGGTTGCCGAGAACCTTCATGTAGCCGGCCTTGGACTCGATGGCCAGGGCGTCGTTGGTCTGGGCAAAGAACTCGGAGAACGAGGTGCGGGCGATGCGGGCGACGGCGTCGAGCGAGGTCAGGGCCAGAGCGGAAACGTTCATGGTCATGAAGACGGTAGCGAACGTACCGTCAACACCGAAGGCCTGCATACCGCGGGAGATACCAGCGGCGAAGATCTGGAACGGGGTGGAAGCGACGCCGGCGTTGAGGGCGCCGGTACCGGCGGTGTTCATGTCGGAGAACATGATGCCGGCGACGATGATGGCAAGGATGCCGACGAAGGACTCGACGATCATGGCGCCATAACCGACCTTGACGGCGTCCTGCTCCTTCTCGACCTGCTTGGAGGAGGTACCAGAAGAAACGAGGCTGTGGAAGCCGGAGAGGGCACCGCAGGCAACGGAAACAAACAGGACCGGGAACATCATGCCAGAAGCGCTGGAGAAGCCGGTAAAGGCCGGAGCGGTGATGGTGGCCTGGCCGTTAACACCCAGGACGACGATACCGAGGACAGCGCAAACGATCATGACGATCATCATGATGGAAGTGAGGTAGTCACGCGGGGTCTTGAGCATCTGGATGGGCATAGCGCCAGCGAAGACCAGGTAGACCATGACGACGGCGAACCACTGGAACTTATCCAGGTAGACCGGGAACTGCATACCGACGGCAAACATGAGAACCATGAGGACCACGCCGGTGACGAACTCGGTAGCACCGGTGAGGTTGAACTTCTTCTGGGCCCAACCAAAGGCGATAGCGACGAAGGTGAACAGGATGGAGATGGTACCAGCGCAGCCGGCGGCATAGGACTTGGTGAAGTCGATGGCACCGGTAGCAGCACCAGAAGCGTCAACGGCCGGGGTGAACATGAACGTCTTGCAGACCATGTCGGTGAAGGCGGCGATGACGATGATGCAGAACAGCCAGCAGAACAGCAGGAACAGGCGACGGCCGGTCTTGCCGATGTACTTCTCGATGAGCTGAGCCAGGGACTTGCCGTTGTTCTTCATCGAAGCATACAGAGCACCAAAGTCGTGGACGGCGCCAAAGAAGATGCCGCCGACGAGGACCCAGAGCACGACGGGCAGCCAGCCAAAGGCCATGGCGACGATCGTACCCGTGACAGGGCCAGCACCGCAGATCGAGCTGAACTGGTGCGAGAACGCGGTAAAAGCGGAGACGGGTGAGAAGCTCTTGCCGTCCTTCATGCGCTTGGCCGGCGTGAGGGCCTCTTTGTCAACGCCCCACTTGTTGGCCAGCCAGCGGCCGTAGCCCAGATAGCCGCAGGCGAGCACCGCCGCGGCCACAACCATGAGCAAAACTCCGTTCATTACATTTCCTCCTCTAAAAAGAACTTCCTAGACATAAAAAATGAGGGCCGTCGGTTGCGCTCGACGGCCCTCATCTTCATCAGCCGCCCGTTATCGTACGGGCTAGCTGTATGTGCTAACCCGCATCAGATAATTACTACGCTGATAATGTTTAGCTGATGCGTGAACATGTCTAAGAAATCCTCTTCAATCATGATGCGAACGATCCGTGCGTGTTCACATCCCCCAGTGGATGAAAAGCAGTATGAAACTTTAGTTACCTAAAGTCAACGCAAATTTGTAATGAATTTTCAACTTTTTTTGAAATTCTCGGTATAAAACGCCACTGACCTCGGACTTTACCCAACAAAAGTTTTTGCATGAGAGATGCCCCTCGGGAGCCGCGGGAGCTCCCATCCCAAATGCGGAGCAAAGCTCCGCACACCATCTTTTTCTTTCAGCTAAAGCACGCCGGAAATTCGACGCAGCTGGCTAACCTTGCCGGACGTTGTCGACGCCAAACCAGCTCAGAAGCTATATCGATACAGAAAGGTCCCCGGACGGAGGGGCCGGATATAAGGTTTCCTGCTCTACAGTCCTGCGCAAGACGAAGGCCACATTAAGTGGCCTTCTTTGCGTGCGGAACTCGCGATAAACCTTATATCCGGCCCCTCCGTCCGGGGACCGCGCCGTACCAGCTACAGCGTCATGTTTGGATCGGCGTCGACGTCGAACGGCGAGATTTCACCTCGGTCGAATTTACGGCGGGCGACCTCCGCGATCATGGCAGCGTTATCGGTGCACGCCGAAAGCGGCGGTACCGTCACGCGGATCCCCTGACGCCCAAGCTTCTTGATCATCATCTCGCGCAGATGCGGATTAGCCGAGACGCCGCCGCCGATGCAGTATTCCTTGCATCCGGTGGCATGCAGGGCGTTTTTGGCCTTCTTGTACTGAACGTCAAAGACGGCTGCCTCAAACGAAGCCGCCAGATCGGGCAGGTGAATCGTGCGCCCGGCCTTGGTCTCCTGCTCGATGTAGAGCGTCACGGCCGTTTTAAGACCCGAAAGCGAGAAACGATAATCTCCCCTGCTGTTAAGCGCGCGAGGAAAATCGATCGCCTTGGGGTTGCCCGTCTCGGCCAGCTTGGAGATGATGGGGCCACCGGGATAGCCCAGACCCAACGCCTTGGCTACCTTGTCGAAGGCCTCGCCCGCAGCATCGTCGAGTGTCTCACCAAGTACCTCGTAGTCGCCCCATGCCTTCACGTGCACGAGCATGGTATGACCGCCCGAGACGAGCGTGAAGATAAACGGCGGCCTGAGATCGGGCTGCGCCAGCAGATTGGCGAACAGATGGCCCTCCAGATGGTTGACGCACACGAGCGGTTTACCGGCGGCATAGGCAAAGCCCTTGGCGAAGGCGACGCCCACTACCAGAGCACCCACCAGGCCCGGACCCTGTGTCACGCCAACAGCGGCGAGTTCGCTCGGCGCGATGGCTCCGCCCTCAAGACCAAGCGATGCTGCGGCATCCTCGAGCGCCGCATCCACGACACTCACAATCACCTCAACGTGTTTGCGCGAGGCGATCTCGGGCACCACGCCGCCAAAGCGGGCGTGAAAATCAATCTGTGTCGACACCTGGTTGGCCAGCATATTGCCATCCGCATCGATAATCGCCACGGCCGTCTCGTCGCAGGAGCTCTCGATAGCGAGCACTAGGCGGCGGCGCTCAATTTCGGCACGCTCCCCCTCGGAGCGCCCAGGCGCAGGCAGCGGCCATACGCGCTGCTCTGCCGCCGTCGGCTCGGGCGAAGCATTGTCGACCGGAAGCACCAGGGGCAGCGGAGCCGTCATGACGATGGCGTCCTTGCCGGCACCATAGTAGCCGCGGCGACGGCCAGCCTCGGTAAAGCCCAGAGCGTTATAAAGCGCGGTCGCTCCCTCGTTACCGTCCTCGACCTCGAGCGAAGCCGTAGTGCAGCCGAGCATCTGGGCATCATAGCTCACGTGCGACAGCAGCTTGCGGGCAATGCCCTCACGGCGATGTGCCGGGTCGACGGCGACATCCAGAATCTGCACATCACCGTCCACGACCATACCGCCGGCAAGGCCCAACAGCTTGCCGTCGTCGTGTGCCACCCACCAACTACGCGGCGCAGCGACGTCCTCGCCCAGTTCGGACAGGAACATGCCCGGCGTCCACGCCTTGTGTCCGGCACCTTCAAAGCAGGCAGCCTCTAGCGCGCTCGCGCCCTCGGCATCCGCCGCGCCCATGGGACGGAACTGCAGATGACGACCGGCGAGCTCATCGGCAACGCCCGTAATTTCGCTCTGTGCACTCTCAGCAAGACCAAGACGCTTGCGCTCGTTTTCCTCGGCATCCGAAAGGCGCGTGTAAATCGGCAGGACGCGAGCCGGATCGCCGTCACCCGCAGCGTGCGCGAGCAGCAAGCCCTCGCCCGAAGGCCACCACAGGTCGCGCTCCACGCAGCGGACGGTCTCGTCCTCACCCAGCAGCTTGCCATAGCGCACGAGACCGTCACCGGTCAGCTGAACCTGGTCCCAGTCCGCTGCTCGGCGCCACTCATCGAGCGCCACGGCGGCCTTGACCACGTGTTCGCGCTCAAATTGACGCTCGGGGCCCTCATCGACCAGCATATACAGCGCCGGATATACCTCACCGCGCATAGCATCGGCCAAGATACCAAGCTTGCCGCGCACGCCAGCCTTCCACGCCGTCCAAGCGCAAGCATCGAGCGTCGACACGCCCAGTAGCGGAACATTGGCACCACGCGCGAGGCCCTTGGCAGTGGAGATGCCGATGCGCACACCCGTAAACGACCCCGGGCCGCGGCCGACCACGTAGCAACCAACATCGCTGCGATCCAGACCGGCTTGAGCCAGCACGCCATCAACGGTATTCACGAGCTCAACGTTGGCGTGACGGCGACACATGTGGTCGCCACTCACGAGCTTCGTCTCGCCCGTCTGCCCATCAATCCATCTTGCCGCGCAGGCAAGCATGTCGGTCGAGGTATCGAGCGCCACCACCAGCGCGTTGTCGTTATGCAAGCTCATCTTGTACAGCCTTATCAATCAAATGGGAAAGCTCCATTGCGCGGTCACCGTGCGCCTCGAGCGTTATCGTTCGCACGTCGCTGTCGCCCTCATCACGCCTGAGCGTCACCGAAAGATACTCATCCGTCAGCTCGTCCTGGAATTGTTCGCCCCATTCCAGCAGGCAAGCACCCTCATAGCCCAGCACATCGAAAATGCCCGTATCCTCGAGCTCGTAGGCATGCTCCAGGCGGTATAGATCAAAGTGAAACAGCGGAATACGACCTTGATCGTGAACGGCCATGAGCGCGAACGTAGGGCTCGTAACCATATGCCCATCGCCCAGCCCGCGCGAGACGCCCTTGGTAAAGTGAGTTTTGCCCACTCCCAGGCCACCGGTCAGGATGAGCACATCGCCGTCCTCAAGGCACGGTGCAATTAGCTCGCCAAAGTACTCCGTATCGGCAGCGCAAGTCGTTTTGTAAGTACCTACCCCCAGGCGCTCCAGGGACATATATGCTCCTTATTATTCCGAGGCGTCCTCTGGTGCGGGATGTCGCTCCAGATAGTCGCCCAGCATCTTAAAGTCTTCCTCCAGCAGCTCCTGCCACGCCGGATTGCGCAGCGCTGCTGCCGGATGGAACGTGGGCATTACCACAAAATGCCCCATCTGGTGGAACCTGCCGCGCAGCTTAGTAATGCCGATCTCGGTCTTAAGCACAAAGTGCGTCGCGGGGTTGCCGAGCGTCACGATGATATCGGGCCAGATGCTTCGAATCTGCTCACGCAAAAACGGCGAGCAAGCCAGCACTTCCTCGGGACGCGGATTGCGGTTTCCCGGCGGGCGGCACTTAAGCACGTTGGCAATGTAGACGTCTTCGCGTTTGAGCCCCGCCAGCGACAAAATGCCGTTGAGGTCCTCGCCTGCCGCCCCCACAAAGGGCTCGCCCTGCAAATCCTCATTACGGCCCGGCGCCTCGCCAATAAACATCACGCGAGCGCGGGGGTTTCCCACGCCAAACACGATGTTGTGGCGCGACTGGTAAAGCTGGCAAAGGTGACAATCGCCCAGAACGGCCTCGATCTCCTCGAGTGCGACCTCACGCGGCGCCTGATGGCTATGGCCGGGAATGTGCATGACGCCCATAGCGACTCCTACACGTAGACCTTGTCGAGACGCATACCAAAGCCGCAAGCGACCTCGTAGTTAATCGTGCCGCGTAGGCGCGCCATCTCGTCCATGGTAATCTCGGCATCTCCATCGCAGCCGACAATGATCATCTCGTCACCATACTCGGCCTCGGGAATCTCATGCGCCGGGTTGGACTGAATGGCGACCATAAACTGATCCATGCAGATATTGCCAACCTGATGCACGCGCTCGCCGCGATACAGCACATCCATACGATTGGAAAGCGTACGCGATAGGCCGTCGGCATAACCGATCGGCAGCGTGCAGATCTGAACGCGCGTACGCGGTACGCGGTAGGTAAAACCGTAGCCCACGCCCTCGCCCATCGCAGGGTGTGCCACGCGCGTCACGCGCGCATGGACGCTCATAACGGGATCAAGCTGCATCACGCGACCACTCAGCTCACATGGCTGCAGACCATACAAACCGATGCCGGCACGAATCATGTCAAAGTGCATTGAAGAATCGAGCATCGAGGACGGCGTGTTGGCGCAGTGCACGATACCGCACTCAAAGCCCGCATCCTTAATGGCCTGAACGGCCTCAGTAAAGCGCTGACACTGCAGTTTGTAGTCCCAGCCCGAAGGTTCATCGGCCGTGGCGAAGTGCGTAAATACGCCGTCGCACTGAATACCGCGATGGAAATTAATACCGCGGACAAAGTCGAGCACCTGCGTGTAATGTACGCCAATGCGGTTCATGCCCGTCTCGATGGCGAGATGATACTTGCCCACCTTGCCCGCCGCGACGGCACATTCGCCATACGCAAGAGCAAAGTCAGACGTATAGACCGAGGGCATGATATCAAACTCGAGCAACGTCGGAATGGCCTCGATAGGCGGCTCGCTTAGGATGAGGATGGGTTTCGTAATCCCGCCCTGTCGGAGCTCAACGCCCTCGTTAACCGTCGCCACGGCAAACATGTCGGCACCGGCCGAATACATGATCTTGGCGCACTCAACAGCTCCATGACCATAAGCATCGGCCTTGACCACGCAGCACAGGCGCTGACGCGGATTCAACAAGTTCTTATAGGCCCTCGTGTTGCGACGGAGCGCCCCGCGGTCGATCTCGACCCAGGACCAGCGCGTCAAATCGGCTTTATTCATGATTAGTCATCCGACCCTTCGTCCATGATTCCCAGATCTTCGAGCGCATCCTTTGCCGCCAGCTCCATGGCAGGACCGATCAAGTCGATAAGATCGGTTGCGATAACGCTCTTCTCACCATACTCCGTCGCCGCGGCAAAACCGGCGTAGCTGTGAAGTGCGACGGCGTACGAATACAGCAACTCCCAACGATCCATCTCGTCGCGCATGGTGGCAAGCGTGCCGGCCAAAATACCCGCCAGAACATCACCCGAACCGGCAGTTGCCAGAGAAGCCGGACCCGAGAGTGGCAGCAGCACGCGCTCAACACCACAGATAGCCGTCGTCGGCCCCTTGGCAATGACCACCAGATTGTCGGAGCCTGCAGCCCAAACAACCTTCTGCGCGGCCGCAATCGCGGTACCAAGGTCGTTCACCTCGTCACCGGCAACCAGACGCGAAAGCTCACGATAGTGCGGCGTCATAACCAACGGCTGCTCGCGGCGATACATCTCGGGGTTACTATCAATACCGTCAATGGCAATCTTAGCAAGGCAATTGAGTGCATCGGCGTCCAAAATTAGCGGTACATCAAGCTCGAGCAAGCCCGAAACCACCTGCATAGCGCCGGCAGACGTCGTCATACCGGGACCGCACAGCACGCAGCTGTACTTCTTTGCGATCTCGCACACCGTCATGCGCGCAGCGGCGCCAAAGGAGCCGCGGGAATCAGACGGAATAGCAAAGACGGGAATCGAAGGAAGTGCCATGCGAATGAGATTGGCACAGGCGTCAGGAGCCGCGACTGCCACGTAACCAGCACCCGCGCGAGCTGCAGACTTGGCCGCCATAATGGCAGCACCAGGATATTGCGCAGATCCGGCGACAATAAGCACGGAGCCACGGGAATACTTATCGATATTCGATGGTAGCGGAGCAAAGTAATCAACTAAGTCACCGGGCTCGACAATCTCGGCGGCGTGGTCGACATCATCGATGACCTCGTCAAGACGGTCGTAAAGATTGCCGCAGATCAAATCGCCAGCATACTCAGGACCATCAGCGCTATACAGACCAATCTTGGGCGCAATCATCGTCACCGTGCGCTCGGCACGAATGCAGTCGTCATCAACAACGCCCGTCTCTGCATTCAGGCCCGAGGGGACATCAATGGATACGACACAATCGGCGCATTCATTGACCGTAGGAATCCAAATTGAGAACGGCGCACGCAGATTCCCGTGGAAACCGGTACCAAAAATGGCATCGACAACAACATCGGCCTTATCGATCAAAACCTCGAGTTCATCACGCGAGGGGCCGACGCAAACGTGCACATCGCGGCCGGCAGTACGACGAGCAACATGACGTGCCAGAGCAGCAGGAATCTCATCCGGTTCAACCGGAGAAACGATATCCACGTCCACACCCTTATGGCTCAGGATATCGGCGGCAACCCAACCGTCGCCACCATTATTACCAAAACCGACCAAAACGAGAACCCGATCGGGATTGAGCTTCAAGACCTCGTTAGCGGCAAACTCACCCGCTAGCTCCATAAGCTCGGCCTTCGAAGTCCCTTCGCGTTCGATGATATCCTCGAGACGAACGACTTCTTCGGTACTCAAAACCGGTTTCATCTATGCTCCTAGCGTATCTTGCGAAGCATCGCCCAGGTGCTCCGTCAATGCTGAATTCTGCAGCTGCTCGAGCTCATCTAATACAGAGCGAGCCTCTTTAAATGTCTGCGCAACGCGTTTCTTGGTGCTCACCTTTTCATCTTTTGGCTTAGGCCGAGCATCTTCGGTAATCGCGATGGCATTCGCAACGGCCAAGTCTCCCGTAAGGGTAATAGAAAGAGCGACCTCGACAACACCCAAATCCTGGGCGATTTCGAGAGCACGGCCAGAAAGCAGAGCCTTCGGTTTGCCGAGTTTATCACGCGTTACCGAAACATCCTTGCGACCCACGCCTTGACTAAAACCCGTGCCAAGAGCTTTAAGCACCGCCTCACGCGAAGCAAAGCGGCTCGCATAGTGAGCAGCGGGACGCGATGATGCATCGCAATACGCACGTTCTTCTTCGGTAAACACACGCCGAGCAAACGACGGCGTCTTTTCAAGAATTGATTTCATGCGGGAAATCTCGACGATATCAACGCCGATACCAGCTTCAGCCATGTTCACCTCCATATCGCACAGACTAAGTTATTGTAGCCCGTTCACAGAAGATGCGACAAACGAGGGTTATAAAACACAGCTACTATGTGAGACAAAAGCCCGTAAACGCAAAAAAGGGGGAGGCCGCGAGGCCTCCCCCTTCTTCAAG
>CABJEP010000021.1 GCA_902364645.1 Coriobacteriaceae bacterium
TGACTGGCAGTCAAGAGGTCAGGGGTTCGATCCCCCTCGTCTCCACCCGAGCATTGAATGAGGCTCCAACGCAAGTTGGGGCCTTTTTTCATATAGGCACACAAGGTCAAAGGCGGCACCATGATCCTCCTGGTCGACAAGATCGAAAAAAGCTTCGGCGCGCGCGTCCTCTTTAGCGGCGCGTCCTTCCAGATCAACCCCGGCGAGCGCTTCGCGCTCGTGGGCCCAAACGGCGCCGGCAAAACCACCATGCTCAAGATCATCATGGGCATCGACAGCCCAGACGCTGGCCAGGTCCAGTACGCAAAGGACTGCCAGGTGGGCTACCTAGAGCAGGAAACTAATCTGGAGCAAAAGGACACCACCATCCTCGCCGAGGTCATGGCCGCCGCCAAGGAAATCCGCCGCATGGGCGAGCGCGCCAACGAGCTGCAGGCCCAGATCACCGAGCTCTCCGAGCAGGGCAAGGACGTCGACGCGCTCCTCAACGAGTACGGCCAGGTCCAGGACCGCTTTGAGCACCTGGGCGGCTACGAGCTCGAGAGCAACGCCCGCAAGATCCTGTCCGGCCTGGGCTTCAAAGTCACCGACTTTGAGCGCCCGTGCTCCGAGTTCTCGGGCGGCTGGCAGATGCGCATCGCGCTGGCCAAGCTCTTCCTGCGCCACCCCGACTTGCTGCTTCTGGACGAGCCCACTAACCACCTGGACCTCGAGAGCGTCCAGTGGCTGCGCGGCTTTATCGCCAACTACGACGGCGCCGTCCTCATCGTCAGCCACGACCGCGCCTTCATGGACGCCTGCGTCGACCACGTCGCCGCACTCGAAAACCGTCGTGTGACCACCTACACCGGCAACTACAGCAGCTACCTCAAGCAGCGCGAGGACAACCTGGAGCAGATGCGCGCCAAGCGCGCCGCCCAGGAGCGCGACATTGCCCATATGCAGGTCTTCGTCGACAAGTTCCGCTACAAGCCCACCAAGGCAGCCCAGGCCCAGGAGCGCATCCGCAAGATCGAGCAGATCAAAAAGGAGCTCGTCATCCTACCCGAGGGCCACAAGCACATCGACTTTAAGTTCCCTGACCCGCCGCGCTCCGGCGACATGGTCGTGGGCCTGGAGGGTGTATCCAAGTCCTACGGCGACAAGCACATCTACAGCGACATCGACCTCAAGCTCTACCGCGGCGAGCACGTGGCGCTCGTCGGCCCCAACGGCGCCGGCAAGTCCACGCTCATGAAGATCCTCGCCGGTCTGGAGCCGCCCACTACCGGTACCCGCGATCTGGGCAACAACGTGGGTGTGGCCTACTACGCCCAGCACGCGCTCGAGGGCATGACCGAGTCCAACACCGTCCTGCAAGAGATCGACACCGTCACGCCCAAGTGGACCGTGCCGCAGCAGCGCAGTCTGCTGGGCGCCTTCCTGTTTAGCGACAACGACTCCATCGAGAAGCAGGTTCGCGTCCTCTCCGGAGGTGAAAAGGCGCGTCTGGCCCTGGCCAAGATGCTTGTGGCCCCCGAGGCGCTCCTGTGCCTGGACGAGCCCACCAACCACCTGGACATCGACTCGGTGGACATGCTCGAGAACGCCCTGCAAAACTTCCCCGGCACTATCGTGCTGATCAGCCACGACGAGCACCTGGTACGCGCCGTGGCCAACCGCGTCATCGACATCCGCGATGGCAAGGTAACGGTCTACGACGGCGACTACGACTACTACCTCTACAAGCGCGAGGACCTTGCGGCCCGCGCCGCCGCCGAGGCGTCCACGGAGAGCACACCGGCCGCGACCAAGGCAGCCAAGCCGACCAGCTTCACCCAGCCCAGCGCTGCCGCCCCCAAGCCGGCCGAGGGCAAAAAGACCAAGGAGCAAAAGCGCGCCGAGGCCCAGGCTCGCGCCGCGCTCAACAAAAAGCTCAAGGGCGTGCGCAACCAGCTCAAGAAGATCGAGGCCGAGCTCGAAAAAAAGCGCGCCCGCTATGACGAGCTTATGGAATTGATGGCAAGCGAAGAGCTTTATGCCGATCAGGACAAGTTCAACGCCGCGCTGGGGGAATATAACGGCCTTAAGCAAGAGCTGCCCAAGCTCGAGGACGAATGGCTGGAGCTTTCCACCCAGATCGAAGAGGAGACCGCGCGTGAACTCTCGTAAGGCCGCTGCCGTGGCGATGAGCATCATCGCCATCGCCTGTCGCATCTGCGGCATTTTTATGAGTGCGATGACTGTGCTGCTGTGCTTTAGCGGCCTCACCGCCAAGCTGCAGATCGTGGGCTTTGTCGTTGAGCTTTCGCGCGCGCTTCCGAGCGCCATCGCCGGCTACGGCGTCATCACATCGCCTTTTGGCGGCGTGTTCCGCCTGGATTATGCCATCGTTGCCGTAATTCTGTTTGTAGCCGACTACCTGCTCACGCGCGCCTCGCGCCGCGTCCGCTAGGGGAGCGTCATGTCCAGCAGCTACCTCATGAAACTGCTCGCGAGCGCCGTCGCCGTCATCGTTGGCATCGTGATCCACGAGAGCGCACACGCCGCGGCGGCCTGGGCGCTCGGCGATAAGACGGCCCGTTCGCGCGGCCGCGTCTCGCTCAACCCGCTCAACCACATCGACCTGTTTGGCACCATCATCCTGCCGCTGCTCATGCTTGCCGCCGGCGGTCCCGTGTTCGCCTTCGCCAAGCCCGTGCCCGTCTACCTCAACAACCTCAAGCACCCCAAACGCGACGAGGTCCTGGTGAGCGTGGCCGGCCCCGCGTCGAACATCGCCCTCGCGTGCCTCGCGTCCGCCCTCATGCACGCAACGTACGGCAACCTCTATGCAAGCATATCCTTTGCCGTAGCGTCGCAAATCATGAACTTCGGCGCCACGTTTATCGTGGTCAACCTGTCACTCGCGTTCTTTAACCTCATCCCGATCCCGCCGCTCGATGGCTCGTCGATCATCGTGCCCTTCCTCAAGGGCAAGGCGCTCAACAACTATTACCGTCTGCAGCAATACGCTATGCCCATCCTCATCCTGGTGCTGTACCTGCTGCCTATGTGGACCGGCATCGACGTGATCGGCCGGTATTTCGACGTTACCGTGTATCCGCTTGCTGAGCAGCTGCTCAACTTCGCAATCGCCGGCATCTAAGGTAAACTTATAGGTCGACCGTGCAAAACGGTCGTAACATGCACCCAAACCGCGCCGCGAAGGCGCCGTCAAAGGAGGTCGAATATGTCGTATCGCGTGTCGACGCAGGTCTACAGCGGACCGTTCGACCTGCTGCTGCAGCTGGTAACCCGCCAAAAAGTTGATATCGGCGCCATCTCGATCAGCGAGGTGGCCGAGCAATACCTGGCCGAGGCCGAGCGCATCGAGGCGCTGGACCTGGACGTGGCGAGCGACTTTTTGCTGGTCGCGGCAACCCTTTTGGACATCAAGGCTGCCTCTCTGGTGCCGCAGGAGGCCCCGCGCAAAGCCGATGACGACGATGACGAGTTCGACGAAGACCTCGAGGAGCTCAGCACGCTCGACGGTGATGCCCTGCGCGAGGTCCTGATCCAGCGCTTGATCGCCTACAAGCAGTTTAAAGGCGCGGCGGCGGCCCTTGGCGCGCGCATGCAGGCCGAGAGCCGCATGCATCCGCGCGTGGCCGGCCCCGACCCCGAGTTTTTGGGCCTTATGCCCGACTACTTGGCCGGCATCACCCTGCGCGGCCTGGCCGTTATCTGCGCAGACCTGGACGGCAAGCGCCAGACCTTCCTGCTGGAGGCCGAGCACGTGGCGCCGCATCGCGTGCCGCTCGACCTGACGGTGGCCTCGGTCGACCGCTTTACCATGGCGCACCAAACCTGCACCTTCCGCGAGCTGCTGGACGGCGACGCCACCACCGAGCAGCTCGTCGTCACCTTCCTGGCCATGCTCGAGCTCGCCAAACGCGGCTCGCTCACGCTGAGCCAGGACGAGATCTTTGGAACCATCTGCATCAACCGAGTCGAGGGCGCCGAGGCTTACGTGCCCGGCGAGGACCCCGAGCTCACCGAATAGGAGCGGCAACCATGTCAACCCTTTCAACGCTGGAGGCAAACAGCCTCAAAGGCGCCCTCGAGGCGCTGCTGCTGGTCTCGAGCGACCCCGTGAGCGCACCCGCGCTGGCAAGTGCGCTGGATATTGCCCCCGGCGAGTGCGCGTCGCTGTTGGCCGAGCTTAAGGTTGAGTACGAGGAGGCCAATCGCGGCTTTCAGCTGCGCGAGGTCGCTGGTGGCTGGCGCCTGTTTACGCACCCCGCCTACCACGACGTGGTCGAGGCCTACGTGCTGAGCTGGGACACACAAAAACTGTCGCAGGCGGCGCTCGAGACCCTGGCCGTCATCGCCTACCACCAGCCCGTCACGCGCGAGGTGGTCAAGGGCATCCGCGGCGTCAACTCCGACGGCGTCATCGCGTCGCTCGTGGACAAGGGTCTGGTGCGCGAGCTCGGTCGCGACCCCGAGCGCGGTCAGGCCATCATCTACGGCACGACCAACGCTTTCTTGGAAAAGTTCGGCCTGCGCTCCACTCGCGACCTGCCCGATCTGGAACAGTTTGCCCCCGACGAGCAGTCGCGCCAGTTTATCCGCGAGCGTCTGAGCGGCCGCAGCATTCAGTCCACGCTTGAGGAGCAGGCCGAAGACCTGGACGAAGAGCGCGAACTGCTCGATACCGATGTTGAGGACACCGATGACGCAGAGCTTCTGCCCACCGGTGACACCTCGGAGGATTTGCATGACGAGGACTAACGAAGCAGGGGAGACGCGCACCGCACGCGTCGCGGGCGCTACGGCGCCCACAGGCGGCACCCAGCCCGTCTACCCGCACACCATGCGCCTGCAGCGCTTTTTGGCGCGCGCGGGCGTGGCGAGCCGCCGCGGCTCGGAGGACCTGATGACCGCTGGCCGCGTGACCGTCAACGGCCAGGTCGCAACCGAGCTGGGGACCAAGGTCGACGTCGACCGCGACCATATCGAGGTCGACGGCATGCCTGTCAAGCTCAACCAGGGTGCCGTGTACCTAATGCTCTACAAGCCGACCGGCTACCTCACCACCATGAGCGATCCCCAGGAGCGCCCTTGCGTGGCCGACCTGGTCCCGCGCGACCGTTTTCCGGGGCTCTTTCCGGTGGGTCGCCTGGACCGCGACACCACGGGCCTTCTGCTCTTTACCACCGACGGCGACCTGTCGCAAGACCTGCTGCACCCCAGCAAGCACGTCTACAAGACCTACCAGGCGCTCGTGGACGGCCACCTGACCGATCGCGACTTGGAACCGCTCCGCCGCGGCATCGAGCTCGACGACGGCCTGTGCCAGCCGGCGATCTGCCGCGTCATCAACGCGCGCGAAGCCGAGGCCGTGGCTCCGCAGGGTGTAAAGCCCGGCACCACCGCCGTGGAGGTCATCATCCGCGAGGGCCGCAAGAACCAGGTCAAGCGCATGCTGAGCAAGATCCACCACCCGGTGATTCGCCTGCATCGCTGCAACTTCGCCGGCCTGGAACTCAAGGACGTGTCCAAGGGCTCGTGGCGCGAGCTCACCGAGCGCGAAGTGCAGATCCTCAAGGCCGGCGGCACCCCGCCCAAGCAGGCCGCATCCAAGCGCGGCACCGCGCCGGCGACCAACACCGCGAGCCGCACGCGCCACCACGGCAGCCACGGCTCCGCGCCCAAGCGCAACACCTACCGCGAGCGCTACACGGGCTAAGCAATCCGCCGCGCCCCGACGCCCGCGAACCATACCAGCACGTCAACCACCGAAAGGAAGTATTGCATGATCGTCGCCATCGACGGCCCCGCCGGTTCCGGCAAGTCCACCATCGCCAAGGAGATCGCCCGCCAGCTGGGCTTTAACAAGCTCGACACGGGCGCCATGTATCGCGCCGTCACCTTCGCCGCGCTCGACCGCGGTATCGACCTGGACGACGAGGCGGCCATCGACGCCCTCGCCGAGCAGATCGAGATTCGCTTTACCAATGGTACCGGCGAGGACACGCGCCTGACCATTGACGGCCAGGACGCTTCGGCCGCCATCCGTACCCCGCAGGTCGACGCCAACGTATCCAAGGTCTCGGCCTACCCGGGCGTGCGCGCCGCCATGCTCATTCACCAGCGCCGCGCCGCCGAGGACCGCGATATCGTGGCCGAGGGTCGCGACATCGGCACCGTCGTATTTCCCAACGCGCAGGTCAAGGTGTTCCTGACCGCCGACCCGCGTGAGCGCGCCCGCCGCCGCGTGCTGCAGCGCCACCAAAACGACGCCCAGCCGCTTACTGCCGAGCAGCTCGAGGCCGAGGTCGACGAAACCCTCGACGCCCTCAAGCAGCGCGATAAACTCGACAGCAGCCGCGAGGTCGCACCGCTCGTGCCCGCCGAGGACGCCGTGCACGTCGACTCCACCGCCCACACCATCGACGAGGTCGTACGCATTATCGAGGACCTCATCAACCAAAGGAGGTAACTCATGCGCCTGTTTAAGCAGACGCCCGAGGATTACTACAACGCCCCCTACGCCGAGTTCCCTGCGCTCATCCGCGCCGTCGTCGTGGTGGTCATGGCTATTCTATGGGCCTTCTCCAAGCTCATGTGGCGCTGGAAGGTCGAGGACGCCGACCTGCTGTTTGAGCGCCAGGAAGGTCGCGGTAGCGTGGTCATCTGCAACCACACCTCGATGGCCGAGCTCTTGGCCGTGGAGACGGCGCTGTTCTTTGGCGGCCGCCGCATCCGCCCCATCTTTAAGTCCGAGTTCGCGAAGAGCAAGATTGTACGCTGGGCCTTTAGCCGCGTGGGCGGCATCCCCGTAGAGCGCGGTACTGCCGATATGAAGTGCCTGCGCGCCGCCCAGCATGCGCTACAGCGCGGCGAGGACGTCCTGATCTTCCCCGAGGGCACGCGCATCCGCTCGCGCGAGATCAAGCCCGAGGTCCACGGCGGTTTTGCGCTCATCGCCCAGATGGGCAAGGCGCCCGTCAACCCGCTCGCCATCTGCGGCTGGTCCGACATCACGCCCGCGGGCAAAAAGCTCATGCGTCCTAAAAAATGCTGGATTCGTGCCGGCAAGGCCGTCTCGCTTTCGGACGCGCCGGCCGGGCTTAAGCGCACGGAGCGCCTGGCCTGGTTTGAGTCCGAGGCCATGAACCGTGTATATAAGATGCGCGACGAGTTGTGCGCCGAGCATCCGGGCAGGTTCTAGCCATGAGCGAGAACGTGACGAACACAGCCGCGACTACGTCCGACCAGGACGGCGCGCCTAACATCGAGATCGCCGCCCACGCCGGCACTTGCTACGGCGTACAGCGTGCGCTCGATATGGCGCTGGCCGCTGCGCCGCAGGCAGGGGAGTGCAATCAGGTCCATACCTTGGGTCCGCTCATCCATAACCCCATCGTGGTGCGCGAGCTCGCCGAGTCAGGCGTCGGTCTGGCCGAGACCTTGGACGACGCCGCGTCGGGCACCGTGATCATCCGCGCGCACGGCGTGGTGCCGCAGGTCATCGATGCCGCTCGCGAGCGCGACCTCGATGTGGTCGACGCCACCTGCCCCTACGTAAAGAAGGTCCACGTGGCGGCCGAGCGTCTGGTGCGCGAGGGCTACCGCGTGATCGTCGTGGGAGAGCCGGGTCACCCCGAGGTCGAGGGCATTCTTGGCCATGCTGGTGATGACGCACAGGTCGTGAGCTGTGCCGCCGATGCGGACGCGCTGCCACTCAAGGGCAAGGTGGGTCTGGTTGTGCAGACCACCCAGACCGCGCAGAACCTGGCCGAGGTTGTGGCCTCCATCACCCCGCGCGTGCAGGAACTGCGTGTGATCAACACCATTTGCGCAGCCACGAGCGAGCGCCAGCAGGCAGCCGCAACCCTCGCCAACCGCTGCGACTGCATGGTCGTCGTGGGCGGCAAAAATTCGGGCAACACGCGTCGCCTGGCACAGATCTGCGCTGATGCCTGTGAGCACACGCATCACATCGAGGAAGCTTCGGAGCTCCAGGCCGCGTGGTTTGCCAACGCGCGCCACATTGGCATCACTGCCGGAGCCTCCACCCCGCAAGAACACATCGAACGCGCCGTAGAGCGTATCAAGGAGCTTTGCCGCTAATCATGGACCAGACCGTACCCGCATACGCCGCCGAGGTGGCCGATTACGGGCGCAGCCGCGACCCCGAGCCGGGTGAGGGCGCGCTCGTAAAGAACGTGCGTCCCGAGTCGCCCGCATGGGATGTGGGTATCGAGCCGGGCATGCGCGTGCTCACGGTCAACGGCGAGCAACTCACTGACATGATCGTATGGCTCTGGGAGGCAGACGACGACACCGTCGAGCTGGAGGTATTCGATCCGCGCGACGGCACTGTCACCCCCGTGGAGCTCGACCGCTTCCCGGGAGAGGACTGGGGCCTTGAGTTCGACGGCCCCATCTTTGACGGCATGCGCACCTGCGTCAACGCCTGCGTGTTCTGCTTTATGACCATGCTGCCCAAGGGCGGTCGCTCCACGCTCTACATTCGCGACGACGACTACCGCCTGAGCGTTTTGCAGGGTAACTTTGTCACGCTCACGAACCTTTCCGACGAGGACGTGCAAAACGTTATCGATCGCAACATGAGTCCGATGAACGTGTCGGTCCACGCCGTGAGCCCCGACGTTCGCCGCCGCATGATGGGCCGCAACGCCCAGCGCGGCATGGACGTACTCGAGGCCATCATGGCCGCCGGCATCGAGATTCACGCGCAGATCGTGCTGTGCCCCGGTATGAACGACGGCGAGGAGCTGGAAAAGACCCTGCGTTACTGCGAGGAGCACGAGCAGATCACCAGCCTGGGCATTGTGCCGCTGGGCTTTACCAAACATCAGAACCGTTTTAGCTGGTCCTACAGTGACAAGCCCGAGCTCGCACGCGAAACCATTGCCATGATCCGGCCTTTCCAGGACCGTGCCTTCGAGCGCTTTGGCCGCCACACCTTCCAGATGAGCGACGAGTTCTATCTGGACGCCGGCATCGATCCTCCCGAGGCGGACTTTTACGACGGTTACCCGCAGTACTACGACGGCATCGGCATGATCCGCTCGTATCTGGACGAGACCGACGACGTGCTGGCTACCGATGCCGAGCGACTGGCCCGCGTCCGCGAGGCCATCGCCGCCCGCAGCCAGAACCTGCTGTGCCTCTCCGGCGCCAGCGCGCGAGACACCGTGGCACGCTTTGTGGAGTCGCCGCATGGTCTCGGCGGCACCGTCACAGCCATCAAGAACCGCTACTTTGGCGGCAACGTGGACGTGACCGGCCTCATCGTCGCGTGTGACATTCTGGAGCAGCTGCCCCAAGATCTGTCGGGGGTTATGCTCTTTGTGCCTAAGCTCATGTTCAACGCTGACGGCATGACGCTTGACGAGTATCATCGTGACGATTTACTCGCAAGCCTTACCAGTCGCGGCGCCGAGGTTCATGTGGTGTCGACCATGCCGCATGAGCTGCTCGATACCCTGGAGCACATCCTTGGCATTGTGCCTGCCGACTCTACTAATTCCGCTGACCCTACCCATTAAAGGAGAGCAGATGAAACCTATCGTCGCCGTCGTCGGACGCCCCAACGTGGGTAAGTCCACGCTCGTTAACCGCCTGGCCCAGACCTCGGACGCTATCGTCCACGAGTCTCGCGGCGTCACGCGCGACCGCTCATACCACACGGCCGATTGGAACGGCCGCGAGTTCACCATCGTCGACACGGGCGGTATCGAGCCGCTCAAGAGCGACGACGTCTTTGCCACGTCCATCCGCGACCAGGCCCTCGCCGCCGCCGAGGAAGCCGCCGTCATCCTGTTTGTGGTCGACGGCCGCACCGGCGTCACCGAGGAGGACGAGTCGGTCGCCCGCATGCTCAAGCGCTGCGACAAGCCGGTCTTTCTGCTGGTGAACAAGCTCGACAACCCCGATCGCGAGAACGACAGCATCTGGGAGTTCTATTCGCTCGGCATCGGTGAGCCCACGCCGCTCTCGGCCCTGCATGGTCATGGCACGGGCGACCTGCTCGACGATATCGTGGCCCTGCTTCCGGAGGAAGAGGACGAGGTCGCCGATGAGTTCCCCGATGCGCTGAACGTGGCCATCATCGGCCGCCCCAACGCCGGCAAGTCCTCGCTGTTCAACCGCATCCTGGGCGCCGACCGCTCTATCGTGTCCAACATTGCCGGCACCACGCGCGACGCCATCGACACCGTCGTGGAGCGCAACGGCAAGCACTACCGCATGGTCGACACCGCGGGCATCCGCAAGAAGAGCACCGTGTACGAGAACATCGAGTACTACTCGATGGTCCGCGGCCTGCGCGCCATCGACCGCGCCGACGTGGCGCTGCTCGTCGTCGACGCCTCCGTGGGCGTTACCGAACAGGACCAGAAGGTCATGGCTCTTGCCATCGAGCGCGGCTGCGCCATCGTTGTGCTGCTCAACAAGTGGGATCTGCTCGACGACGACCGTAAGCGCGAGGCCTGCATGGAGACCATCGACCGCCGTCTGGGCGTCATGGCTCCCTGGGCCCAGTACTTGCGCATCTCTGCCCTGACCGGCCGCAGCGTCGAGAAGATCTGGGCAATGGTAGACGCCGCCGAAAAGACGCGCTCGCAAAAGATCAGCACATCGCGCCTCAACACGTTCCTTACCGACCTGCGCGAGTTCGGTCATACCGTGGTGGACGGCAAGCGCCGCCTGCGCATGCACTACGTGACCCAGACGGGCGTCAACCCGCCGACGTTCACGTTCTTCGTCAACCATAGCGACCTGGTCAACGACACCTACCAGCGCTACGTAGAGAACCGCATGCGCTCGACCTTCGACTTTGCCGGCACGCCCATTCGACTCTTCTTTAGGAAGAAGGAGCAAAAGGATGCATAATCCGATTCTGCTGACCGCCATCTGCGCCGTGCTCTCGTTCTTTATCGGGGCGATTCCGTTTGGTCTGATCTTGGGCCGCGTGTTCAACCACACCGACATTCGCAAGGCGGGCTCCGGCAACATCGGCACCACCAACGCCCTGCGCGTGGCCGGCCCTAAGGTGGCCGCGCTCACGCTGTTGCTCGACTGCCTTAAGGGCGCCATCTGTGTCCTTATCGCCCGTCCGCTCATCGCGGGCGTGGGCTATGGCTTCCCCGTGAGCATTATGGCCCCCGGCGCTCCCGGCGACTGGATGCTCGGCGTCATCTGCCTGGCGGCCGTGTGGGGCCATATCTTCTCGCCCTACCTCAACTTCCATGGCGGCAAGGGTATCGCGGTTGGTCTGGGCGTCATCCTCGCTTGGTACTGGCCTATTGGCCTGTCGCTGCTGGGCATGTTTATCGTGGCCGTCGCCATCACAAAGTTTGTGTCGGTAGGCTCGCTTGCCGCGGCCATCGGTCTTCCCATCGCCGTCTGCGCGGTCTTTCCGTACGGCAGCCTGGGACTTAAGTTTTGCATGGCGATGATCGGCATCACCGTGGTGTGGGCCCATCGCGCGAACATCAAAAAGCTCATGACGGGTAAGGAGTCCAAGCTCTCGTTTACCAAGCGCGTCACCGAGCCCGACGATAAGTAGGGGAGAGTCATGAATGTTGCGCTGATTGGCTCCGGCTCCTGGGGAACCGCCGTCGCCGGCCTTGCCGCCGCGCGAGCCGAGCGCGTGACCATGTGGGCCCATAGCGAACAGACGGCCGCCGGCATTAACGGCGAGCATCGCAACCCCCGGTATCTGGTGGATTACGTGCTGCCGGAAAACGTCGTCGCCACGACGGATCTGGCCCAGGCGCTCGACGGCGTCGAGGCCATCATCTTTGCCGTGCCCTCCACGCACCTGCGCAGCGTATGCCATCAGGCGGCACCTTGTATCGCCACCGACACCCCGGTGCTCTGCCTCACCAAGGGCATTGAGCCCGAGTCTGGCCTGCTCATGAGCGAGGTCATTGCCAGCGAGATCGGCAACGAGCGGCGTGTGGCGGCCCTCTCGGGCCCCAACCATGCCGAGGAGATTTGCCGCGGTGGGCTCTCTGCCGCCGTCATCGCCAGCAAAGATACGCAGGTAGGGGAGACCTTTAAGGAGCTGCTGCTGTCCACGGCCTTCCGCATCTACCTGTCGCAGGATATGACCGGCGTCGAGGTTTGCGGCGCCATGAAAAACGTCATCGCCATCGTATGCGGCATCTCCGCCGGCTCGGGCGCGGGCGACAACACGCTTGCCCTTATCATGACGCGCGGCCTGGCCGAGATCAGCCGTCTGGTGCACGCCCGCGGCGGTCAAGCCATGACCTGCATGGGTCTTGCCGGCATGGGTGACCTCATTGCCACCTGCACCTCCGAGCATTCGCGCAACCGCACCTTTGGCTACGAGTTTGCCCACGGCGTCTCGCTCGACGAGTACCAGGCACGTACGCATATGGTGGTCGAGGGCGCCGTCGCGGCCCGCAGCGTCAGTGAGCTTGCCCGTTCACTGAGCGTAGACATTCCGCTCACCTTTGCCGTGGAGCAAACGCTCTACAACGGTGTTACTTTGGATAGGGCGCTCGAGATTCTTACCGATCGCGTCCCTTCTCAAGAGTTCTACGGACTCACCGACTAGCGCAGAAAGGCTTCTACCATGGGTTCCATCAAAATCGCTCCGTCTGTCCTTTCGGCCGACATGGCCAACCTCAAGGGCGAACTCGACAAGATCGCCGGTGCCGACTACGTGCACTTCGACGTTATGGACGGTCACTTTACCGGCAACCTCACCTTTGGCGTTGACATCCTTAAGGCCGTCAAGCGCTCCACCGATGTACCGGTCGACGCGCACCTCATGGTGACGAACCCCGACGAGACGGTCGATTGGTACGCCGACGCCGGTGCCGACATGATCACCGTGCACTACGAGGCTTCCACGCACCTGCACCGCACGCTCACGCATCTGCAGCAGCGCGGCGTCAAGGCCGGCGTGGTGCTCAACCCCGCCACCCCCGTGTGCGTGCTCGAGAGCATCATCGACGTCGTCGATATGGTGCTGCTCATGAGTGTGAACCCGGGCTTTGGCGGCCAGAGCTTTATCCCGGGCACCATCGCAAAGCTTCACGAGCTCAAGGCCATGTGCGAGCGTCACGGCGTTTCGCCCCTCATCGAGGTCGACGGTGGCATTTCTCCCAAGAACATTGCCGAGGTCGTCAAGGCCGGCGCTAACGTGCTCGTGGCCGGTTCTGCCGTATTTAAGTCCGAAGATCCCGCTGCCGAGGTTGCCCTGCTGCAGAAGCTGGGCAACGAGGCCGCACAGGAGGCATAAACCCTTATGACCGCAGGTCAAAACCGCATACCCGTGAATCTTGACTATGCCGCCTCGACGCCCATGCGCGCCGAGGCGCTCCTTGCGCAGCGCGAGTACGACGACAGCGAGCTTGCCGGCGTCAACCCCAACTCGCTGCATTCGCTCGGCCGCAAGGCTGCCGCGCGTCTGGAGGTTGCACGTCGCGAGATCGCCCGCAGCTTTGGCGCGCGCGTCCGCCCGTCCGAGATTGTACTGACCAACGGCGGCACCGAAGCCAACCAGCTGGCGCTGCTCGGTCTTGCCGAGGGCGCTCGTCAGCGCGATCGCAAGCGCGATCGTGTAATCGTTTCGGCCATCGAGCACGATTCGATTCTGGACAACCTGCCGCTGCTGCGTGCCGCCGGCTTTACCGTCGACCTGGTGCAGCCCTGCCGCGCGGGCTACATTGAGCCCGCCACGCTTGTCGAGCTGCTCGGCGACGACGTGGCGCTCGTGAGCATTATGGTCGCCAACAACGAGAGCGGCGTGGTGCAGCCTATCCGCGAGCTGGCCGCCGCCGCACATGCTGCCGGTGCCTTGTTTCACACCGATGCCATCCAGGGCTACTTGCATATTCCGCTCGATGTCACCGAGCTGGGCGTCGATGCCATGACCGTTGCCGCGCACAAGATTGGCGGCCCCGTGGCATCCGGTGCGCTCTACCTTAAGAACCGCACGCCGCTGCGTCCGCGCATCTTTGGCGGTGGACAGGAAGCAGGACGTCGCGCCGGTACGCAGGATCTGCGCACGCAGCTGGCTTTTGCCGCTGCCGCCCACACGCTGGCGCCCCACGTGGCCCAGGAGCGAGCGACACTGCAGGCCCTGTCCGATAATCTCTATGCCACGCTTACGGCCCATCCTCGCATTCACGCCACGATGGGCGACTACGCGCAGGCAGATCGTCTGCCAGGCATGGTTTCAATCTACGTTGACGGCATGGACTCCGAAGAGCTCATCATCAAGCTCGATGCCGCCGGGTTTGAGGTATCGGCCGGATCAGCTTGCTCGAGCGGCAGCATGGACCCGAGCCACGTGCTCAGCGCCATGGGCATTGGTCGCGAGCAGGCGCTGGGCGCACTGCGCATCTCGTTTGATGACCGCGTGAACCCTTCCGACCTGGACAACTTTGCCCAGACGCTGCTGTCGATCGTGGGTGCCGCATGATCGTCGCCGACCTTGAGCGCGCCCTGCTGGCACGCTATCCCAAGACGGACGCCGAGGGTTGGGATCATGTTGGTTTATCTGTGGGAGATCCCGCCGCTGAGATCACCGGTGTTGCCTGTGCACTTGACGCTACCGAGGCCAACGTGCACCGTGCTCTCGAGGCCGGCGCCAACGTGCTGCTGACGCATCATCCCATTTATATCAAGGCGCCCGAGGCGTTTTGCCCGGCGGATATATCGCGTCCCCAATGCAGCGCTGTGTTGTACGAGGCAGCTCGTTGCGGCGTGAGCATCATCTCGCTTCACACCAACCTGGACCGATCGCACGAGGTGCGCGTTCGCCTGAGTGAGTTGCTGGGCGCTGAGCCCATGAGCTCGCTGGAGCATGTGGGCGAGCCTGAGCTCACCGGTCTGGGCGCACTCGCGACCCTCCACGACGTCTACAGCCTGCGCGATCTCGCCAACCGTGCCGCCACAGCCTATGGCAGCGACCCGCGCGTATGGGGCGAAGCCGAGCACCCGTGCCGCACCGTCGCCATTCTGGGCGGTTCCCTCGGCGATTTTGGTGAGCTTGCCATCGCCGCAGGCGCAGATGTTATTGTGACCGGAGAGGCCGGCTACCACGTGGCGCAAGACCTTGCCTTGCGCGGAATGCCGGTGATCTTGCTCGGCCACGACCGCTCTGAGGAGCCGTTCGTGGATATCTTGATGAACTCTGCAGTTGACGCCGGGATGGACCCCCGTCATGCGATTAAAATACTGAACCCTTGCCAATGGTGGACTGTGACAAAAGGAGAGAACTTATGAGCGCCGGCGCTACGCTACTCAAGCTGCAACAGATCGATTTGGAGCTCGCCCGCAACAAGAGCGAACTTGCCAATATGCCGGAGCTCAAGGAGCTCGCATCAAAGCGTAAGACCTATGTAAAACTCAAGTCCGAGATGACCAAGCTCTACGCCCAGCGCAAGGACCTGGACATTGAGCTGGGCGATCTCAACACCACCGAGATTCAGACCAACAACGCCATCGAGGCTGCCAAGAAGCGCCACGTCGACGGCTCCGACTACCGCGAGGTTCAGGACCTGGAGAATGAACTCGCCACCCTGGCCAAGCGTCTGGACAAGATTGAGCACACCCGCAAGGATGTCGTTATCGCCCATAAGGAGGCGCTCGACCGCGAGGCCCGCGCACAGGCAATCATCGCCAAGTTTGAGGAGGGCGTGAAGGCCGATACCAAGGCCGCCCGCGCCAAGGCTGCCGACCTGCAGGCTCAGATTGACGCCGCCACTAAGGAGCGCACCGCGCTTGCCGCTACGCTGCCGGCCGACGTGCTCACCGACTACGAGCGTCTACTCAAGCAGTTCCGCGGCCTGGCCGTCGAGACCATCCAGGGTAACATCCCCACGGTCTGCCACACCGCGCTGCAGGCTTCGTCCATGAACGACCTCAACCACGACGGTAGGTCAATTACGCACTGCCCGTACTGCCACCGCCTCCTGGTACTCCCGAGCGAGGAAGCCTAGCGATGACGGCGGCATCCAACAATTCAATGCAACTTGAGGGAAAAACGATCCTGCTGGGCATTACCGGCGGGATCGCCGCCTATAAGTCGTGCAATATCGTGCGCCTGCTGCAAAAGCGCGGTGCGCGCGTCAAGGTTGTTATGAGCGAGCATGCCACGGAGTTTGTGGGCCCACTCACCTTCCGTGCGCTCACCAACGAGCCCGTTGCCGTGGGCCTATTCGACGATCCCTTCGACCCCATCCATCACATTTCGCTGGCGCA
The DNA here is from genome assembly GCA_902364645.1 of Coriobacteriaceae bacterium. Taxonomy (GTDB): domain Bacteria; phylum Actinomycetota; class Coriobacteriia; order Coriobacteriales; family Coriobacteriaceae; genus Collinsella. The sequence continues at coordinate 16,243 of CABJEP010000021.1, forward strand.
GGAACCCGACCTGGTGGTCGTGGCGCCCGCGACGGCCAATATCATCGCCAAGATGGCCAATGGCATCGCCGACGACCTCATCTCCACCACGCTGCTCGCCACGCCGCGACCCATCGTGATCGCACCCGCTATGAATAACGGCATGTGGAAGGCTCCGGCGACGCAGGCCAACATGGCCACGTTGCGCGACCGCGGCGTGCATGTGGTGGGACCCGGCAGCGGCTACCTTGCCTGCGGCGACGTGGACACGGGACGCATGAGCGAGCCCGAGGACATCGTCGAGGCTGTCTGTGAGGTGCTCAACCCCGCGCCTCAGGACCTGGCGGGTAAGCGCATCGTGATTACCGCCGGCCCCACGCATGAGCCGATCGACCCGGTGCGCTTCATTGGCAACCGCTCTTCGGGCAAGATGGGTATCGCCCTGGCAGGGGAGGCTGCTCGCCGCGGTGCTGCGGTCACGCTCGTGCTGGGACCGACGTCGCTCGATGTTCCCCACGGCGTGGAGTGCGTACGCGTGCAAACCGCCGCAGAGATGCTGCAGGCAGCGCTCAGCGCCTTCCAGACGGCCGATGCGGCCATTTGTGCGGCTGCCGTCGCTGACTACACGCCCGCAGCCCCTGCCGACCATAAGCTCAAAAAGGCCAACGAGCGTCTGGATCGCATCGAACTGGTCGAGACGGTCGATATTTTGGCTGAGCTCTCGCGCCAAAAGGGAGAGCGGTGCGTGATTGGCTTTGCAGCCGAGACCGATAACGTTGTGGAGTACGCTGAGCGTAAATTGGCCCGCAAGGGCTGCGATGCGATCATCGCCAACGATGTTTCGCGCGCCGATTCGGGCTTTGGAACTGATACCAATAAGGCTTGGATCGTGAGCACAGCAGGGACGCAGGAACTTCCCGTGCTAACAAAACCCCAGCTCGCAGATACAATTTTGGACTTGCTCAAAAATAATTAAAAAAGTTCTTGCACAAGTCCAAAGTTTCGGGTTATTATACTCCCTGTTGCGAGCGAGAGCAGAGCAACAAATAAAAGCTTCGGGACGTGGCGCAGCTTGGTAGCGCACTTGACTGGGGGTCAAGGGGTCGCTGGTTCGAATCCAGTCGTCCCGACCAGAAGTTTGCAGGTCAGGCACCTAGTGCCTGACCTTTTTTGTTCTAAGCAATTGCTTAATTTTGATTAAGCAACAGGGTGCTAAAAATCTACCTACGCGATATTCGCCTTTTGCGGCTACTTGCGCGTTTTGCACGCGCTTGAGCCGATTTATTAACGCGATATGAATCTACATACGCGTAGCTGGTATACAGCCGAGTACGGGCTGTATTTATCGCGGCGATTTACACAGATATAGCGACTGTAACGGACAAGCGTGTCGCTGTATTTATTCCAGTAGTTCACTTGACCGGTGGACAAGTGAGCGGTTGCAACGAAACGGCAAGCGGGATGGGCCCTATACGAGGGCGCCGCAGAGGTAATAGAGGTGAAGTGCGGCAGGCGCTCTGAGAGGCGCAGTACGACCCCTTTTTCCTCGAACCGACTACCTTTGTACCATGAACCTCAAATTGTTCAAGTAATCGCCAAAAGAAAGGCCCGCGCAGGATTGCACGGGCCTTTCACTAGACAAACTAGAAGACAAGCTAGAAGACAGGTTAAAAACACCAGGCGAGGCATATGCAATACGAGTACGTCGCGCCGTAGTCGTTATAGTTACCGTTGCTATAGATACAGCGGAAGTACGCGGAGCCGCTCGGATCCACGGAGCGCGTCCAGTGATAAAAGCTCGACGACACCCCTGAATGGTTCGAGTACGTCACGCCCTTGGATTTGTAGTACTCGTACTGGGTACCGTCGGTCTGGCGGTCTCCGTAGATCTCGGTCATCGAGAGCAGGAAGACTTTATCGGTCGTGGCCGATGGGGCGCTGGCACTGCCACCACCCTTGTTATCGGTCATCTTCGTGACGGCCTTCGCCTTGGACTGGAGTTCGATCGGTAGGAGCGACCAGAGGTCACCGGAATTGAGGCGGCCGCGGATCTCCGATTTCTCCCAGCCGCCGGCATTGGTGCTCGTGGCGTTCATTCGCTGCTCGTCCATGGCAGTGTTGGTTACCTCGAACGTGAGCCCAGCCTTACCGGAGCCGTCCCCGAGGTCATCGTGGTTGATACCGATGATGCGATACTCGAGCGTCTTGCCGTTCGTCAACTTCATCGAGAACTTCGTCCCCGCGTCCATCGCGGCCTTCGCCTTTGCGTACGCCGGCGACGCCTCGCCCTTGGCGGCGATGTCCTCGGCCACGGCCTCCTGCTCGTCGAGCGTCCAGTCCTTCGCGTCCTTGGCGACAGCCGCCTGGACGGTCGCGGAATCGGCTCCCGCAGAGCCGCCGCCGGTTGCGCCGCCCTCGACCCCGCCGGTCGTCCCATTGCTCACCGTGTTGCCGACCAGGTTGAACTGGTTGCGGATGGCCCCCGCCACGCCGGGTCCCGCGAACACGATCACCAGGCCGATGATGGCGATGATCAGGACGTACTCGATGATAGATTGGCCTTGGAGGCGGGTTCTCCTAGGAGATACCCCCCCCCGAAGGTTAATTGCCGCTGCATGCATTTGCGGCTCCCTTCGCTCAGGGTTTGTAGATACATCGCCGAGCGTAGGGCTATTTCAGATTTCTGCATCGGTCTTGCCGCAGCGGCAAACGTAATTAACTAAACGCCTTCGCGGCGCAATCAACCGCTCACTCAATCGAATTTGTTGCTCAACAAATTCGCAGGTGAGGACAGTAGAATTGGTGTTATCGGAAGTGACGGATGACCGCCGGTGTCGAAGCTGGCGGCCGAGAAGAAAGGACCGAAAATGAGAACTATGGAGCTGATAATCTTCTTCCTGCCTCTCCTGGCGATCGCCGCCAACATCTGCGGCGTGGCGGAGCTCGTTAAGATTGCCAGGGCCAAGGGGCATTACACCAATGACGCGGGAATCCTCTGGTTCATCGGCCTTTTCGGCACGGCGCTCATGGTCGGCCTGATCGTCTGCGCACTGCCAGACCGAGCTGCGCCGGCGCCCAGCGCAAAAACGGATGAAGACGCCCTGCCCGAGGTGTAGACATGTCAAAGTACAAGATCGTCTACCGCGACGCCAACCCCTCCTGGCAGGAACTCTGCCCCGTCAGGGTACTGGCCGTCCAGGTCTCCAGGGACACCGAGACGGGAGCTTGCTTCCTCCAGACAAAGATCGTCAACGTATCGACGAAACCCATCAGCCGCATAGAGTTCACGGTCGGGCTCGAGGGCGAGGGAGGGGAGACGGAGAACGTCGACTTCTCGCTCCTAGATGCCGACCTGCCCGCCGGCGAGGTGCTCAGGCCCAAGGCGGTGAGAATCAAGCTGTCTGTTATCACCGGCTCGCGTGCCGTTGTGACCCGAGCGGACTGCGAGACGTCCTTCGACGACCCGGTCGACATCGATAACCCCGCGCCACTCGCGCTCAACGGAATCGAGGAGTCGGAACGCGATGTCCTGCTCTCCGAGATGGGCGCCGATGCCTGCAAATGCTCGGGTGTCCATTCCGAGCACGAGGGATGGTGGCAGTGCGGCTGCGGGGCGGTGAACCTCAAGCGCGGAACCTGCTGGAACTGCGGCGCCGTGCGCGAGAAACTGGCGGATCTGGAAGATGCCGCGTTCCTGGATGAATCCAGAAGGGACAGGGTCTACAAGACGAGCGTCGCGATACTCGAGAAGGGCAACAGGAAGGAAGCTGAGGCCGCAAAGGAAAGCCTCGAGAGGCTGGCCGAGCAGGGATACGGGGACTCGGGCGAGAAGGCAAGAGAGGCCGGCGCGAAGATTGCGAACCTCTCCAAAAGGAGGAAGAAAATAGCCGTCGCGGCTGTCGCGGGCATCGTCCTGCTTGCCGTCATGGTCGCCATCTCGCCCCTGCCGTCCATGCTCGAAGCAAGGGCGGACATGAAGGCGGAGCAGGAGAAAATCGAAAGCGTCGCGATTGAGCAGACCGTCGAACTGGGAACATATTCGGGCGAGCTCTCGGCTTATACAGGAAAGGATATCGAGGGCCAACCGATTGAATGGATAGTCCTCCACAAGGAGGGCGACAGGGCTCTCCTCATGACCGAGCATTGCATCGATGAGATGGAATTCAACGAGAATGGAGACGTATGGGACTTCAAGTCAAGCTCGCTGTATAGGTATCTGAACGGACCCTTCATAGAATACGCCTTCAACGATGCCGAGCGCGGGATTTTAGCAGGCGACGTAACGATTCTAGACTCCTGGAGCGATTACCTTAGCGAGGATAATATGTACGCGACTCTAGCCGGCACGGACGTCCCCGAGGCATGGTGGGCTTCCGATATAGAGAAATGCGAAGACGATTCATATGGGGCCTACTACGCCGGTCAACCCTTGACTAGTTACATTGACGAAGAAGGTGGCATCTCCTGCGGCGACCTCGGCAGCACGCAGGATTCGACTCTCGGAGTTCGCCCAGCCATCTGGGTCAAATTGAATTAGCAATCGATTTTTCCATCGGTTAAATTGTGAAGGTGGCTTCCGAACCATCGGGAGCCACCTTTATGCGTTCACTTGAACTTGGCTATTGCCGTGCCTTGGGAAGGATTACGCCGGGGGCATTCTTGTTGGAGTTGCCATGCAGTGTATTCGGGCTGACGTTTCAGTCGGAACAATCCAGATGAAGACTCCGGCACTGCTCAAACATTCCCGTTTAGTCATATACGTCACTGAAATCGCACTTGGCACCGAGACCAGTTACGTCCACATCCGCGTCCGGAACGAATCGAAGCGGTATCCCGTTTCAAAACGAAGCCTCGGTCCATGAAGGAGACTTTCCCATATACATAGATTAAGATAATACCGTGTATGACGAATATGAACTTGAGCATATTCCGTCCGTATTCATACTGGATGATCAAGGAAACATCATCGGCTTATCCGAAGGAGAGGAAGAACCTCTTGCCTTATTAAAGAAATACGCCAAATACAACGGATATAAAGCGGAAGGAGGCGACATCAAGTAACTATCAAAGGCCAGATTAAGGAGCCAGCCATGAAGAAATGCCTGCCCTCCATCGTCTCAGCAGCTCTTTGCCTCTCCCTTGTCATGACACCATTTGTGCCCGTTGCGGCAGCCCATGCCGACGAGGGATCTCCCGCCGAGAGCAGCGAGATCTACGTCGGAGACAACTACGACGAAAAGTACGATATATCCCTTTTTTTGAGCGCGGGCGCTGCACGGATTCATATTCCAAGGCGTGGTGCGATTCTCACGGATCTGCAAATAACCGCACCGTCCCTCACAAGGTCACGCTGAACACGAAGGAGGAGGCTTGCCTGCGCGATCTCTAGCTTGCTGGCACCGCTGAAGTTATCGCCGGTCTCGTGACAACCGGTCCTAGCGGCGGCTTTTTTGCAACCGCAATGACATCGTACCGACTTTTCACTTGCATGTTCTGAAAGGAAGTTGCCATGTTGTCGCAAAATCAATCGAGATACTTGACCACAATCGGCTTTGCCCTGCTTGCATTACTCTTTGCTAGCGACCTCTTGCTGAAACCGCCCAAGGAACTCGTTTCGCTTGCCATAGCCTGCATTTCCGCCCTTTACTTTACGGCAACCCTATTCGTCGGACTAAAGGAGAGGAAAAAAGGCGCAGTCGTTGTATCTGCCGTAGGCGTGATCATAGCCATTGCCTCATTCTTTATCTGACACATTGGTGATCTAGGGGCGATATCGTAGGAATACGACCGGGAGAGCCGGGACCAGATTGCCCGGGTTGCCCGGTCGGCTCGCGCGACGGCGCGGCGGTTCCACAGAAAGCTCTCCGGACTTCACACCGTTTCTGATCGCATTGTAGACAGCCATCTCGTCTTCGCTGTCGGCGAGCACGCGGTGTGCGTCGTCGTTTTGGATGTCCAGTAAATCTCGAAGGTCCTCCATGCACCAGCGTCCGAGATTTGGCCATGCGCGTTGCGCGAGCTGATAAGTGTCGATTGCGATGTTGTAGTTAAAGTCCAGGCCAAAGCCGTCCCAGGCAGAACGGCTTTGTTTCCTTGATTATCAACTTTATCCGGACACTTCCCGCATTCATCCGTGCGTGTACGGATGAATGCGGGGCTCGATAGCCCGGCGGCCTGATCGGCAGGCCGCCGGGAACTCTCACTCCTCGATAAAAGCCGGCACCCGGTTAGTCCTGCGCATCTTGAAATCGCCAGTTTCGTGGGAGACGTAGAGAATGCCGTCCATCCCGTCTCGCGATGCATATGAAAGGTGAACAGAACCGCAATCCGCTCCATCATCGTCGAGAAGATCGAACGAATTCGGATCGCTCGTTGCGGCCAAACGACCACTCAGACAAGAGCCATCGCCATTACAGATTTGCCATTCCATGTCTTCGCCTGCAAGAATCGCCATAGACGGCCTGGTCGCGCCATCGTTGACATACATCCCGTCTATGCCAAAACCGTTCTCAGCGCCATCGATAAACGATTGCTCGGACCTATACCTCGCAAATGATGCACATAGAACCATTGCAAGACAAAGTACAGAGCCAACAATCGCTATCTTTGCATAGCTCTTGCCTATCATGTCATTCACCTCGCTCGTATGTATCGAGGTATTCCTGCTTGAGCGTCTGCGAGGACGACTTGATCTTTTCCACGAGCGTGCCGGCCTCGATGAAGTAGAACGAGTTGGTGAGGTCTGCCAGGTCGTCGAGCAGATGGCTTGAAATGAGCACGCTTCGTCCCCGCGCCACCTCGCTGCGCATCGCGTCGCAGGAGGTTTTCCGCTTTCCCGGATCGAGGCCGTTCAGCGGTTCATCGAGGATAAGGTACGGGCAATCGGTCGATATCGCCATGGCAAGCTTTACCTGCTGCTTCATTCCTGTCGAGAGTTTACGGGTCGGCTTGTCGAGATATGAGGAGATTCCGAGGGAGTCGCAGAGCGAGTCGATGTCGGCGGCCGATTTCCACGCCTCCCTAACGAAAGCAAGGTGCTCGATGGCCGATAGCGTGGGGTAGAGATCCGCGCTGCCCGAAGAGCTCAGGTAGACGAGTTCTGCAAATTCGGCTGATCGACGTTGGCAGATTCCGTCTGCCGCCAGGCTTCCCGAGCGGATGCGGGTGGGAAATTGGCCCGACAGCGCTTCAAGAAGGGTGGTTTTCCCCGAGCCGTTGGGAGCAACGAGGCCCGCCGCCGTTCCCGGGCTCAAGAAAAGCGATCCGATTGAAAGTATCGTCGTGCTTCCGTATCCCACGCTCGCGTCCAGAAGCTCGAGCCCATGGTGCTTTCTCGCGGGTCCAGACTGTTTGGGCGAACGTGTCGCAACGGCGCCGACCGCAAAAAAGACCGCGACGTATGCCAGGGCCACGGCAAGCATCGATGCGCTGCCTGAACCGGAGCCAATGAATTCTGTCGGGAAGCATCCTACGTAACCCGTTGCCTCGATAGGCGAGAATACGGCCAGCGGCAGGAGATTGAGCGCGGCGCTATGCTCCAGTGCCGAATCGGACAGTAACGGGAATGCCGGGGCCGCGACAAGCAGCGCGGAGGTAAGGGGGCCCGCGAGGACGCGCCTCGTTGCGGTCGATAGGACGGCGGAGCAAACGGATATCAAGGTTCCGCCCGCAAGCAGCGCGAGAAGCAGGGCTGTGAAGACGTTTCCCGCGGTCGTGGTGGTAAGCGCGCCGTCATGGAAGAAGGCGATCGGGTACCCAATTTGCCCGAAGCCGTTTAGGGCCAAGGCGTAAATGCCCCCGGGTGCGAGGCCGGCGAGGAGCATCGCGGTCCCCGCGGCGATTATCGAAAACACGATCTGGATAAGGCGCCGGAATTTGGGCACGGGCGCCTTCGCCGCCAGGGTCGCAGGCCTTGTGGCGCCGAGCACGAGTATCGACGAGAGAAGGAAGGGGATGAAGGGAAGGAAAGACGGCACCGTGGCAATGGCGTAAGGCAGGAAGGAAAGGAATGGCAGGTCGTTTGCGGAGGCCGGGATATCCGTGATGCCGGAACTGCTCAGGGCACGGCAATACGCGAGGTCCGCGTCATTGGTCTCTCGGTCTCCCACGATGGACCCGGATTGGAAGCCTTCGCCCATGAGCGCGTAGTAGCTCTCGGCAGAATCGAGAAAGGCGGCGTCGGTTTGAGCGGCAAGGGCGGCGTTCGCGTATCTTGCAAGCTCCGCGTCAGCTTGCTGCTCTGGCGATAGGTCTGTGCCGCTGGCCTGGGGCGCGCGCGTATTGAATGCGTCGACAAAGCTCTGCATGCCCTGCTTCATAAAGAAGGGCCCGTAGATGGGTGAATTGAACGCAATGGGGACGGAAAAGGCTGCAGCGAGAACGAGCGTACAAATCCATGCGGCCTTGTCTCTTAGGATCAGTTTGAGAAGAAGTCGACAGTACATTTGGAAGCACCTACGTTCCTCAAAGAATTGTTAGATTAAAAGTAACAGACCGGATGAAGATACGTGCGACGGGGGCGAGGCGAATGGCTGAGCGGTATCGATATACAGGTTCAACGGTATCACATTGGCCACATAGATTATTAACCTGCATTTCTAACAGTTAAGGAGACGGGTGCTTTCCAGCACACTCCTTCGATGATGCCTTCCACTAGTTGCTATGCCGGTTTCAGCCAACAAAGAATGTGCCCGGGCGCTCAGGTTCACCGTTAGCGTTGGCAACATATGAGATGGGCCAGACCCTTACCGCGCGCCGATTGCGCGAGAGGTGTCGGGCTCCATGTTTATTCCACCTGCTTGTTATCAACCAGCTTCGTTCAACGTTAGACATTCAAGATGTCAGACGTCGAACCTGCGCCAAAGACGCAGCTGGGGCTACTAGTTGCCTACAATCGCTCGCGAAGCTCGCCTGTTCGTGCGTGAATATCTGACAGCTCCGTCAGACATTGTCGGACATTTGATTGTTCGACAAATGCGCACGTGGTCGCGTTCGCAAAGATTACTGAACGGTCGATGGGTGCGTTGAGACCGGAGCAAACGGCGGATGCCAGAAAAATGGCCTCACAGAATCGCACCCATGGTTGATAAAATTGACCGCCCTGGCGCAAATACCCGGGCGGTCAATTCATCCCCTCGTTCGCGATCCTGTTGGGTTTTGGGGCTTTGACATGTTGTTGACGGATGGATCAGCCGTACAGCTTGATCTCCCGGGGTTCCATGTGGTCGTCCCCCAATAAGACGTCCCTGATGTAGCTCTGCGGCAGGAACTCGACGGGCAGCACTGGGTCGTCGACGTAGCCGGGCACGGGGAGTAGGCGTGGCCTTTGGATATAGCGTGGCCGCCTGCCGGCGGTCGGACTGCCACTTCAGTCAAAAGCTCAGGCGCGCGCATTAAAATAATGGATATATCGCTTGATAGGCTTTTGACCAAGCATGAACATCGCAGGTAAATCCGTGTACCAATTTTTGGGGTTGATTTCCGATCTCAGCCGAACACATTGAGCAAATAGGCCAT
>CABJEP010000022.1 GCA_902364645.1 Coriobacteriaceae bacterium
GATTTTGCCTCTTGACAATGTCCTGCTCATATTAAAAGGAACGTCCCTATCTGTCGCCCACGACCCGCTTGGCCATCCAAGCATGGGGCTGGCCCTCGTCTTCGTAGTCCAGCGGGGCAATCTGCGTGTAACCCGCCTTGGCATAGAGCGGCAGCACGTATTCCTGCGCGTGCAGCTTAATGAGCTTGGCGCCGGCATCACGCGCGGCGGTATCACTGGCCTCGACAATCTTGCTCGCCAAACCACGACGACGCATAGCCGGCAGCACGGCGACGCGCCCCATAATGTAGGTCTCCCCCGCTGCGACGCCTTCGTCCAAGTCGCACGCCGGCGACACCGGAGCCTCTGCGTCAGCCGCGCGCTCAAGCTCTTCGGGAAACACGCGCGAGCAACCGGCAAGCTCGCCGTCTACATAGAGCGTCACATGAATGCAGTTCGGGTCCTCGTCGATAGCGTCGAACTCATTCTCGTAGCCCTGCTCGTCCATAAAAACGACGCGGCGCACCAACGCCGCGTCATCAAAGCATCCCGTCTTAAGTTGGATATCCATGGCTGCCCTTTCATTCAATGAGAACGTTAGGGACAGATTTTAGCGAAAATGAGCTCCGCGCACGCTAAACTTCGCGCGAGCCTTCGCCAGGCAGTCGTAATGACCCACGTTATGGGCATCGCTCGCGATGAAGCTGTACAGGTTCTGATCGAACAGGCGCTGGGCCGGCTTTTTTTCGCGACCAAAGCGACCACCGGCAATAAAGTCCGCCGAAGCCTGCAGCTTGCAGCCCATATCGACCAGGCGTTCCGCCACGCTTACATCCTTTTGAACCGCACGATAGCGCTCAGGATGAGCGATGATCACCTGGTAGCCACGGCACTGCAAATCGTAAATCGTGTTCTCGTATTCTCTAAACGCATACGCATCGGCATGCGTCGAAAGCTCGAGCAGAAACTCGTTGGTCCCATCGAAATGCAAGTGCTCCGCGGCATCGATACCAAGTTCAACGAGCTTTCGATGGTTGACCTCGAAGCCCATCTGGAGCGGAAAACCGTCAGCGTTATCGCGCAGCAGCTCAAAGGCATCCCACATCTTGTCGTAATCAAAATAGGGATCACGGCAGTGAGGAGTGCAAACGATTCTGGTTACACCGGCCCGCTTGGCAGCCTCGAGCATCGCCAAGCTCTCATCGAGATCGGCGGCGCCGTCGTCTACACCCGGCAAGATATGGCAATGAATGTCACGCATAGGTCGGCCCTAATCAACTAAACGTTTGCTCGGTTGGTGAAGATGCCCTTTTTGGAAGTGCCCTGACCGTCGGAGCCCTTCTTAACCTTCTTACCGTCCTTGGTGTAGTAAGAATAGTAGTACTCGCTGGTCTCGGTCTCACAGTAATTCATGACGGTACCGATGAGCTTGACCTTCTCGGACTTCTTAAGCTGGGCGATAGCGTTGAGCGCCTCTTCGCGCTTGGTAAAGTCCTCACGCACCACGAACAGCGCGCCGTCGGTCAGGCTGGCAATCTCGGCAGCATCGATGAAGGTGCCGACCGGAGGAGCATCGAAGATGACGTACTGGAACTTAGCAGACAGTGCCTTGACCAGCTTGGCAAAGCGATGGGAGACGATGATGTCGGCAGGATTGGGAATATGCGGCTCGGCATCGAGGAAGTAGAAATTCTTCTGACCTGTCTCGACAATCGCCTGGTCGATAGAAACCTGCTCGGACAGGACTGCATAGAGTCCGCCGCGGGAGCGGACGCCGAGCATATCGGCAAGGGACCTGCGACGCATATCAGCCTCGACCAGCAGGACACTCTTGCCGCTCGTGGCGATTGCCTGAGCAAGATTAATGGAAACCGTAGACTTGCCCTCGTTGGGAATCGAGGAGGTAACGGTGATGGTGCGAATGGGGTCGTCCACGCTCGCAAAGCGGATGTTGGCCAGAAGGGTCTTGGCGGCATTCTGCACAACGAGCTTATCGGTGTTCTTTGCCTTAGCCATGCCTATTTACCACCTTTCATAGCCGGAATTCGGCCAACAACAGGAATACCCAGGAGCTCTTCTGCCTCTTCGGCACCGCGGATGCGGGTATTGAGCATGTCTGCCAAAACGACATAGGCAACTGCGATAAAGATACCGGCGAGGAACGCGACGGCAATATACAGCGTGCGCTTGGGGCCGCTGGGGGCTTCGGGGGTCTTAGCCTCGTCGATAACGTTGATGCTCTGGGCAGCGCCGACGTTCTGAGCGACCGTACTCACCGAGCTGGCAATGGCCTTTGCGACCTCAGCCGTCTCCTTGGCATCGGTGCCGGTAACCGAAAGCGTAATGACACGCGTGGTGGTCTCGGAGGAAACAGACACCTTGTAGTCATCCAGATCGGTGAGGCCCAGTTCTTTGGCGGCGCCGCTCTTAACGCTATCGCTATCCAGCAGCGTGGCGATATCGTTGGAAAGCATCTGGCTCGCCGAGAGATCGTTGTAGCTCATCTGACCGCTATCGTCGGTCTTGGCGAGAATGTACATGCTCGTCGTCGCGGTATAGGTGTTGTCCATCGCAACGAAGGACACGATGCCCATGGCGATCGCGCAGACCACCGGAAGGGTGATGACCAGCTTGAGGTGCTTCTTCAGCAGCTGGAACAGTTCGAGAAGGGTCATGCAGCTTGCCTTTCATTTCCCCAGTTCGGATTGACAAAACTGTCCGTATGTTATCGCATCTTTTTACCGAGACCAAACTCTATACATAAGAAACAGGCTCTCCTGTAAAAATGTCGGAAGCAATCGTAAAATTGCACAACAACGCCGCACCCGAAAGTCAAATGCGGCGTCTACATCAATATCTATGTTGTATCGCTATGCGAATGGCTCCTCCTGCTGTATGGGAAACGTCACCGTAATGGTGGTTCCCACGCCCAACTCGCTCGACAGATCGAGCGTGGCGTGATGATACAGGGCCGCATGCTTGACAATGGCAAGCCCCAGGCCGGTTCCGCCGCGTGCCTTGGACCTACTCTTGTCCACGCGATAGAACCGCTCAAATACCTTGCCCTGTTCTTCAGGCGCGATACCGATTCCCGTGTCGGCGACAGCGAGGAACGGATGGCCTTCGTCGTTGGTGCCGCACTGCAACGTAACCGTACCGCCGGGTCGATTGTAGCGGATGGCGTTGCTTGCCAGATTATAGATGAGCTCGTCGATCAAGCGCGACACGCCTTCGATGACCACAGGCTTGGTCTCATGACTTATCGTCACATTCGCTTGACGGGCGACCTGTTCAAGACGCTGCTCAACCGCGTAGATCGCACGCGAGAGCTCAATAGGCTCCGTGGAACCAATGGGCACTGCCTCGCCTTCAGTCGCACGTTCGGCCTCGTCCAAGTTAGACAGCGTAAGGATGTCGTTGACAAGCGCTGCCAAGCGGCCCGCCTCACGATAGATGCGACCGCCAAAGTTGCGCAGGTCGTCCTCGCCCTCGACCATGCCATTTGCGATGAGCTCGGCATAGCCCGAAATCGCCGTAAGCGGCGTCTTGAGCTCATGGGTGATATTCGCCGTGAACTCGCGGCGCATACGGTCGTTGTCCGCTAGCACCGCCATTTGGCGCTTGAGTTCCTGGCGCTGCGACTCGATGCGCTCAAGCATGGGAACCATCTCGGCATAGGCGTGCTCATAGCTACGGCGTGGGTGATCCAAATCCACCTCTTGTAACGGCGCGATGATGGCACGGGACTCACGGCGCGCCATAAAAAACGAGAGTACTGCACCCGCTGCTGCGATAAGCAGCATCGGCGCCAGCATCGACAGCAAAATCGCCGCAACGCCAGGCTGGGCCTGCGCCAAGCGAACGACCTGGCCGTTATCAAGGGTGACGGCGCGATACAGCATAATCTCGTCGAGTGTAGAGCTTGCGCGCTCCGCGGAACCCAAACCACTCTCAAAGGCCTCGATGACCTCGGGGCGATCGCCATGGTTGGGCAGTGTGGAAGGCGACGCCTCGTTGTCGTAGGCAACAGATCCGTCCTTATTGATCAGCGTGATACGAAGATCCTCGCGATCGAGGCTTCGCAAGAACGGAATGGGCTCCTGCTGCTCGTCGAGGGCGGCAGCAATGAGCTCAGTTTCCTGCGCCAGATTGGCACTCGTGGCATCCGCCAAAGTGTTTTGCACAAAGAACGCACCCAGCACCGTAAACGCCACGATAACCGCCATGGCGCAGACAAAGATCGTCACAAAAACGCGGTGCGACAGCGTATGTTTTCCCTGGGGGGCGAAGACCACGGGTTACTCCTCCGATGCGGTGGCCGCGGTGTCGTCGCCTTCGGCACCATCACCGGCAGAAGGCTCGGCCAGGCGATAACCCACGCCGCGCACGGTCTCGATGGCGCTGGCATGCTCGCCCAGTTTTTGGCGAAGCGTCTGCACGTGCACGTCAACGGTGCGCGAACCGCCGTCGAAGTCCCAGCCCCACACGCTCTGCAGCAACGACTCGCGGGTAAAGACCACGCCGGGCTTGCGCATGAGGTACTCGAGCAGGTCGAACTCGCGCAGGGTGAGCTTAAGCGGCTCGCCGGCAACGGTCACCTCGCGATGGCTGGGCGAGAGCACGATGTCGCCCACGCTGAGCACATCGCTCGCCTGCTTGACCATGCCGCCGCGACGCAGCAGTGCGCGGCAGCGGCTCGCAAGCTCCATGAGCGAAAACGGCTTAGTCAGGTAATCGTCGGCACCGCCATCGAGCGCCATCACCTTGTCGAGTTCGGTGTCCTTGGCGGTAAGCATCATGATGGGCACCGTCGCCGTCAGGCGATCGGCACGCAGGCGACGCATAATCGCCAAGCCATCGGTGTCGGGCAGCATGATATCGAGCAGCACAGCATCGGGCACCCGTCGTGCCACGGCAGCTTTAAACTCGCCATCACACGAAAAGCCCTCGGCCTCGATTCCCTGCTTGCGCAGCGCGTAGACTGTCAAATCCCTGATGTTGTCATCGTCCTCGACGTAATAGATCATGTTGAACCCCTTTGCGGCCGATATGACCGCATCTTAACCCTAAAGGCACCTGTAAAAGACAGCGTCAGCCAAAACGCCCCGTCAAATAATCCGCGGTGCGCGGATCGGACGGATTCTTGAAGAGTTGCGCGGTGGGCGCGTGCTCCACCAGCTCACCCAGCAAAAAGAACGCAACCGAATCGGAAATACGCGCGGCCTGCTGCATGTTGTGCGTCACGACCACCAGCGTGCAGGTCTCCTTGAGCTCGCAGGCCAGCTGCTCCACCACCAACGTCGACACAGGGTCGAGTGCCGAGGTCGGCTCGTCCATCAGCAGAATGTCGGGCTGCACGGCAAGTGCGCGGGCGATGCACAGGCGCTGCTGCTGTCCACCCGAAAGACCCAGGCCTGACTCTTTGAGCTTGTCCTTGACCTCGTCCCACAGGGCAGCGCGACGCAGGGAGTCCTCGACCAGCTCATCGAGCACGGCGCGGTCGCGCACACCCATACCGCGAGGACCGTAGGCGACGTTGTCGTAGATGCTCATGGGAAATGGGTTGGGGCGTTGGAACACCATGCCCACGCGCTGGCGCAAACGGCAGATGTCGCAATCGCCCAGGATATCTTGACCATCGAGCGCAATCTTGCCCTCGATGCGGCAATCCTTGATGCCGTCGTTCATGCGGTTAAAGCAGCGCAGCAACGTGGACTTTCCGCAGCCCGAAGGCCCGATGAACGAGGTGATCTGCTTGTCGCGGATCTTGATATTCACGTCCTTGAGCGCATGGTGGTCGCCATAGAACAGGTCGATGCCCTCGACGTCGATGCGCGTCGGCGAGGCGGCAAGACCCTCTGCCGTGGGGCGAGTCGCATCCCCAACCTCGCGCTCATGCGCGGCCTCGGCCTGCGCTTCCATGAGTTCTTCAAGCTCCGTGGGCTCCACAGCCGCAGCAGCCGTCATACCGCACACCTCCATATCGATATCAATTCAGCAGTATCGATAGTAGGAATCGCGGCTCATACGCACGTGAGCACATTGTCAAGTGTTTGTAAGGGCACGCTAGCTATGCGGCGGGCAGCTCGATGGTGAATATCGTGTGTTCGGGCGTCGATTCACATGCAACGGTACCGCCGTGTGCCGCGATGATCTCCTTGGCAATAGCAAGGCCCAAACCGGCACCACCGCGATTGGTCGCACGCGCCGCATCCAGGCGATAGAACTTCTCAAAGATTACCTTGAGCTTAGCCGCAGGGATAGGATCGCCCTGATTGATAAAGCGCACGCGCACGCCACCATCGTCTTGGCGCCTGGCCTCAATCGTGATGGTCGAGCCCTCGTAGCTATAGGCGACGGCGTTTTTCATGATGTTGTTGAACACGCGGGCCATCTTGTCGCCATCCACGAGCACCGTCAGGTCCTCGCGAATATCAACTTGGGCTTCCTTATGCTGCTCGTTGAGGATGGGATAGAACTCGTCAGCCACCTGAGCCAGCAGCAACCCCAGATCAACATAGCCGCGCGTGAGCACGATATCGTGGAAGTCAAAGCGCGTGATATCGAAGAACTCCTCGATGAGCGCATCGAGCCGGTGCGCCTTGTCGAGTGCCACGCCCGTAAAGCGCGCACGTTGCTCAACCGGCAGCTCAGGAGCCTCTTGCAGCAGCGAAAGATAGCCCACCACACTGGCAAGCGGGGTGCGTAGGTCATGTGCCAAGTACGTGACCAAATCGTCCTTGCGATGCGACTCGTCACGCAGAGCTTGCTGCACCTTGCGCTCACGGTCACGCACGCGGTTAAGGGCGCCCTCGACCTCCAAGAAGTCGCCGTCGATGTTATCCCAGGTGTCGGGGTGATCGATCAGGCGATCTTGAATACGAGCGGCCAGCACACAATCGGCATGCTGCTCGCCCTGCTCGTAGCCATGGTAGTACAGGGCGCGGCCGCAAAAGAACAGCACGCACACGGCAAGCGCCAGCACAAAGCCAAGCATGTTGAATACAAAGCCGGCATCGAACAGCACTGGCCCTTCGATGCCGCCGAGCGCCATGGCGCCAATCGCCAACGTCATGGCCCACGCGGCACCGCCAATCACCACGCAACGGCGTACGATTTCAAATCGATCGATCAGCAAAAAGCCGACAAGCAGCACCGCTAAGACTCCGGCGATGTTGTCGATGCCAATCAGCAGCAGGCTCAGCAAAAAGAGCAGCACCGTCGCAAGCGCGCGGTTGTCGACGACTGCCCGTACGTATTCAAAGAGTCGATCGGGCACCTCGAATGCCTGCCTATCGTCTTTTGTCATATCCACTTCCCCACCATCAAAGGCGCTATTCGATTATGTAGCCGACGCCCCAGACGTTTTTGATAAAGCGCGGCTTTTGAGCGTCGTCGCCAATCTTTTCGCGCAGGTGGCGAATGTGCACCATCACCGTATTGTTGGAGCCGGGCATAAAATCCTCGTTCCACACCGCGCGGAACAGATCCTCCACGGCTACCACGCTGCCGCGATGCTCAACCAGATACAGCAAGATGGAATACTCGATGGGCGTGAGGCGCACCGGTGCACCGTCCACCGTTACGGAACGAGCATCGCGGTTGATCTCCAGGCCGTCGAGCTGGATGGTCGGCGACTCGGCCGCCTGCGAGCGGCTACCGTAGCTGGTGTAGCGGCGAAGCTGAGCGTGCACGCGCGCGATGAGCTCCAGCGGACGGAACGGCTTAACCACGTAATCGTCCGCGCCAAGCGAAAGGCCCTCGATCTTGTCTTGCTGGGCATCGCGCGCCGTCAGCATGATCACAGGATAGGTATGGCCGGAACGGATCGTACGCAGTAGCTCAAAGCCATCGATATCGGGCAGCATGACATCCAACAGTGCCAGATCGAACTCCTGCTCCAGGATTGCCTTGGCAGCATCGGCCCCGCTATAGGCAATCTGGACATCAAAGCCCTCTTTTGTAAGGTAGATACCAACCAAGTCGGCGATGGCCTTCTCGTCATCAACTACCAAAATGCGCTCGTTCATGCGTGCTCCTCTCGCGCTCCATTATGCCCGAGGGGACGCATGCCACACACAACAAGCGTTGGTGATTAAGTCGGCCTTAAGCACCCTTGTGCCCGTTCGGGCGCGGATGTGGGCCACGCACGCACGCGATGATCGCCGACGCCGGCAAACGATATACTCTAGTTCCAGAAGAGACCATCCCGTCGAAAGCGAAATCCGTGAAGTCCCTCACCTCTTTTGCAAAGCGCTCAGCCCAGCTTGCCGCCGGCTTTGTCTGCGCTATCGCCCTTGCCGCTGGCGTGCCCACCGTCGCCGGCGCCCAAGTACTCACGACCGACAATGTTTGCGGCAAAACCGCCGATGCGCGCGGCATCACGGCCGAAAACCTGCCCGATATCGATGCGACCAATGCCCTCGTCATGGGCAAAGACGGCACCGTCTACTATGCCCGCGGCGCCGATGAGCAGGTCAAGATTGCCTCGATCACCAAGGTCATGACCGCAATCCTAACCGTCGAGAATTGCAAGATGGACGAGAAGGTCACGGTGAGCAACGCCGCAGCCACCGTGGGCAATTCAACAGCCGGCCTACTCGAAGGCGACGAGCTCACCGTGAAGCAGGCACTGCGCGGCCTGATGATTCCCTCGGGCAACGACGCCGCCATCGTGCTCGCCGAATATGTGGGCAAGAAGATCGACCCTAAGACCAAAGACGCCGAGGCAACATTTGTGAAAGCCATGAACGAGCGCGCTAAGAAGCTCGGTTGCACCGGCACGCTTTTTGAAAACCCGCATGGTCTGGACTTTGATGAGTGGGCTGGCGATATGCACTCAACCGCACACGACGTAGCGCTGATGATGCAGGAGGCCATGAAAAACGACACGATCCGCGAGGTCGTAGCGAGCGAAGATTCCTGGATCGAGGTCACGGGCGCCGACGGCACCGACCATTCGCATTCCATGGACACGCATAACTATTTGCTAGGCCAAGATGGCAACATCGGTGGCAAGACCGGCACCACCGATGATGCAGGCTATTGCTTTACGGGTGCCTACAACCGCGATGGCGACGAGATCTACACCGTCGTTTTGAACTCCACCACCACCGACCAGCGCTTTACCGATACCGCAACCCTTGCCAATTGGTACTACGGTCACAAGGTGACGGTCGCAATCGCCAACACGCAGGAAAAGACCGCCAACGGCAACCCGCTTATGGCGCGCATTGGCCAAACCGACTGGACGGATAAGACGATCGACGCCACGCTCGCCGATCCTACGGCGCAAGCGACCGTGTTTTCCCTTGCCGGCGAGGTGACCGAAAAGGTTAGCTACGACGATCTTTCGGGCACGGTGCATGTGGGCGACAAGGTGGGCAGCGTTACGCTCAAGCAGGATGGCACCAAGATCGCCGTCATGGACCTGGTTGCCGACGAGGAAGGCGCAGGGCCGAATCCCATTGAGTGGCTACTCGTGAAGCTCGATCGCTTGGGCCGCCGCATCGACAACCGCCCGCTCACGGCAGAAAGCGAGACCGTCGCCAAGGCGCCCGAGGTGTAGTGCGCAAGAATAATAAGCCCACTGAAGGGAGGCGTCCGAAAGGATGCCTCTTTTTTTGAGGTTCGAATCCCCAGCCGCCATTCTTGATAATAAAAAGGGCCCCAAATGGGACCCTTCTTCAAATTCGTACTGGCGGAGAGCTGGGGATTCGAACCCCAGATGCCCTTTTGGGGCATACTCGCTTAGCAGGCGAGCACCTTCGGCCTCTCGGTCAGCTCTCCGTAACAGCCGTTCTATAGTAACCAAACAGTCGAAGTTGGGCAAGAGGTAATTTTCTAATTGCCCGGCGGCCTTTCCTCCTTGCAGTTTTCGCCCCTACCCCAGCGAGCGGTTGAGGGAGCCGAGCTCGTCGTTGCCCATGGTACGCCACATTTGGAAGATGCAACCGCGCGCCAGGAAAAAGAAGCCGTTATCGACCAGCTGCACGGCGGCATCCGCAAGCTGGTTGGCCACCGCGGGCACGGGCGGCAATTCGAGTCCAGCCCTGCGGATGGTCTCGACCGCTTCCTCGAACGTCGGAGGCTCGCTGACACCCATCTCGTTCATAAGGCCCTGCATTTCTTCCAGCGCGCTGCTGCCCGACTCCTCGCCGCGCGGCACCAGACGGTAACAAACCAGCGCCAGGTCGAGCTGATCGCAATTCCAATAGGCAAACGCCAAGCGATAGAACAGGTAGCCGATTGCAGAACGATCGCTGGCAATACGTAGGCCGTGGCGCGCCACCTCGATAATCTCGTCAAAGCGCTCCAGACGCGCAAGCACGTTGATGAGCGCAAAGTGCGACTGCATGGACGAGCGCGCCAGATCGTAAAGATGGCGCACCTCGGGCAGTGCTCGTTCAAAGTCCTCTTGCTCGGCGTAAAAGCTGCAGATCTCGTGCTGGGCAAAGTACAGCGCATCGGGCGCACGAAGGATTCGTACAGAGCGGTCTTCTTCCAACACCGGTAGCACCATGCGCACCAGCTGGTTATCGCAAAACTGCGTTTGAACCGGACCTGTCGCCAAAAGCTCGGCGACGGCGCACTTAGCCTCCAACTCCTCAACAAGACGGGAAAAGCCTTCAAAAGCACCTGTACGGTCGACTTTTGCCTGCTCGCGCAATTCAACAACACGGGCAACGTATGGGTCGTCGTCCTCTTCCATGACCTCCAGCTCGTCAGCCGCATCGGCAAGCAGCAGATCGCGCAGCGCCGGCGGCAGCATGCGATGGTCATCACGCGGACGAGCATGAACCTCCGCAGGTTCAATCGTCTCCGGAGCGGTTGACTCATATGCCTCAAGCACACGCTTGCACGGCATATCGTCCATGTCCATGCTCTCAAGATCCTTGGCGACAGGCACGCAATCGGCCAGATAGGCCGCGCGCCCAAAGAAATACGTTGCGACAACGCACTCGCCCTGCTCACTGTCGGGAGCAGCAATCTGCACATAGCAGCGCGTGATGCAGGTGCCCGCGGCAAAACACGCTGCCGCAAGCGTGAGCGCCACGCGCGCATCGTGCTCCGCGGCCCAGATCGTGCGCGTGTCCTCGTCCAGCTCGTGCCAGGCGTCATCTTGAGCGTCGTATTCACGTTGCGGCATGGCATCAACGACAGACTGCCCAAACCGAACGAGCATAATCCCCTCGGCAACGTTTGCCCGATAGGTATAGTCGAGCCGCGTGACCACGTTAAGCGCCTCGACAATACGCGCGAAGCGGGTACGCACATCCCACTCACCGCCCGGCTGGCAAGCCACCGTTCCCGGTTTGGACCACGGGTTGTCGCTCGAGGTTGTATCGAGCAGTCGGGGAACATCGTTGGTCGTCTTGGCGATATGCCACGCATCAAAGAGCGCGCAACCCTCAAGGCTCGGCGAGGATGCCGCAGGGACCAATCCGGCCCCGATGTGCTCAAGGATGCCGGAGAGACGGTTAAGACGGCACTCGATGGCAAGCAGCATGTCAATCTCGTCCTGGTCCAGCAGGCTGCGATCAAAATTGAGATAGAAAAGCTTTGAGCGATCGATGCGAGCCAGGCTCATCTCGGACTTAGCGGCGATGGTGCGCAAGCGGGGCAAGTCAATTTCACTCATAAGGGCGGCGGCATAGCGCTCGATACCGCTCGGATTCTCGGCATGGTCAACGCGGTAGAGCAGCGTCTCGATAGCGTCAGGGAGCGGTGCCGTGTTAAAGCCCAAAAACACCTCGACCGGCTCGGGCAACTTTACGAGCTTGATCTTGTCGACAACGTTTTGCATACCCTCGTCGAGTCCGTCGGCGTCCGCCGTGCTCGCAATGGTATTTTCGGAGTCAGCGAATATCACGTAGCGCAGGAACATCGATGCCATGAACTCACCGTAAGGAAGGGAGCGGGTCGAATTCCATGTCTCGTGATCGGACTGTTCGCGCATGGGGCCTTCGGGAGAGCCGACGGTTCGCGCGCACGCGCGCATCGTGCCGTTTGCTCCCCTCACCATAATCTCACCAATACCGGAGTCCGACTCGTCAAGGACCAGTTCCATGTCGGGATCGTTGGGCAGCGGAGCCTCGCTAACGGGGCGGTCCACCTTGTACACCTCACCCGAAACGCTTACGTAGCCCAAAAGCGACACATGGCTTTTGCCAACGAATTCGACGACATAACAAGATTCATGCTGATCCTCGCCAAAGAGTTTCCAGACCACGCCATATGAGCGTCCCGCAGGCTGCTCGGACATCGCCGGAAAGCGCTTTTTGGGATCGAGAAACCTGAGCTTGTATGTCGGACGCTCTGCCACGGAATATCACCCTGATCGGTCGCTTGAAGAAGGAGTGGTCGCGAATAAGTCGCGACATCTACTCGGAATCTTACACGAGTCGACAGGAAATCGTCCCTTTGGACGAAAGCACTCAAGCTGGCGCAAAAGAAAAGCCCCCGTTGCCGGGAGCTTTAATCTCAAATGGTGCGGCGTATAGGATTCCGCGCATCCGCTGCGCGGATCCGCACCGGCTTCGCCCGCCTAGCGGCGGACTCGCCCGCGGGCTAAAAACGCTCCGCGTTTTCTTTACGCCCGCGCCTCGACCGAGGTTCGAATCCATGCGGTGCTTACGTAAAAGAAAAGCCCCCGTTGCCGGGAGCTTTAATCTCAAATGGTGCGGCGTATAGGATTCGAACCTATGACGTTCTGATTCGTAGTCAGACCCTCTATCCAGCTGAGGTAACGCCGCGACTTGTTGATTATTATGCACAGGGACTGAATAATGGTCAAGCATTTTTTCAAAAAAAGTTATCGAATTTGATTTTTACTCATTTTATGCAGTCGATCGACTCGATACTTTCAAACACGGCGAAAGCAACTCCTCAAGTATGTCGACATATAAGAAAAGCCTCCGTTACCGGAGGCTTTAAAGTTCAGTTGGTGCGGCGTATAGGATTCGAACCTATGACGTTCTGATTCGTAGTCAGACCCTCTATCCAGCTGAGGTAACGCCGCAACGCACGGATTATTATGCACGTGACCCCTCGATGGGTCAAGCGACAATTTGGAAAAATTTTACGAAGTGATGATTAAGACGCTCGCGCCTCGACCGAGGTTCGAATCCATGCATGGTTTCCAAAAAAGAAAAGCCCCCGTTGCACGGAGGCTTCAAGTTCGATTGGTGCGGCGTATAGGATTCCGCGCATCCGCTTCGCGGATCCGCACCGGCTTCGCCCGCCTGCCGGCGCGCTCGCCCGCGGGCTAAAAACGCTCCGCGTTTTCTTGACGCCCGCGCCTCGAACGAGGTTCGAATCCATGCGGTGCTGCCATAAAAGAAAAGCCCCCGTTGCCGGAGGCTTTCAATTTCAATTGGTGCGGCGTATAGGATTCGAACCTATGACGTTCTGATTCGTAGTCAGACCCTCTATCCAGCTGAGGTAACGCCGCAGCGCAAGACATATAAAACCACTTTAGCTTATTGGAGTCAAGCACAATTTCAAACTTTTTTGTGGAACGCAGTCTTGTCATGCTGCTCCGCATATACCGTCGTTCCCCGTACGATCGATTGGCTTTTCGATCACGTCAAACTTAGCATCAAGTTCCCTCAGGAGCGATCTCACCCGCTGGGCACAATCATAATCGGCAAACGAGATACTCAACATGCGAGCAACCTGGTTAGATGTCCGGACCCCATAGAAATGCTCCAGGGCCACAAGCCCCTCGTGCGCCACAAACGTCTCAACCACATGAGGCGACTCCTCAAAGCACCATTGGGTCAACGGACCCCCGCTCGTCTGTCGAACCACCAGGCCACCCATGCCAGACGGCTCACACGTTACAAGCAGGTACTCCCCGCCCTCGTCGCTCTCAAACAAAACCACCCGATCATCAAACAGCTCCATCGCGTCCCCTTTCTCTCGCTCTTATTTAGCAAAAGCATAGCAGGTAGATTGCTGTATACAGAACAGTTGTTCGTGTGTTTTCTATTGAGCTGTCCGCACGGCATGGTATGGACCTGCGCACGAAATAGGGCGCCCCCGAAGGAGCGCCCTTGCATATCGCCTATGCAGCCAAGTTACGCGACCGGCTCGATCTTCTCGAGGCCGCCCATGTAGGGACGCAGGACCTCGGGGATCGTGATGGTGCCGTCGGCGTTCTGGTAGTTCTCCAGAATGGCAGCCATGGTACGGCCAGCCGGCAGGCCGGAACCGTTGAGGGTGTGCAGATAGCGCGAACCCTTGAAGTTCTCGGGGTCGCGATACTTGATGTTGGCGCGGCGAGCCTGGAAGTCACCGCAGTTGGAGCAGGAGCTGATCTCCTTGTAGGCGTTGTAGCTCGGCAGCCAGACCTCGATGTCGTAGGTCTGACGGGCAGAGAAGCCCAAGTCGCCGGTGCACAGGCTAATCACGCGATACGGAAGGCCCAGCTGCTGCAGCAGGTACTCGGCCTCGGCGGTCATGCTCTCGAGCTCCTCGTCGGACTCCTCCGGCTTAGCGAACTTGACCATCTCGACCTTATCGAACTCGTGCTGGCGAATGATGCCGCGGGTATCGCGACCAGCGGAGCCGGCCTCCTCGCGGAAGCAGGGGGTGAAGGCGGTGTAGCGGCGCGGCAGGGTATCGGCGTCGAGGACCTCACCGGCGTGCAGGTTGGTGAGCACGACCTCGGCGGTGGGGATCAGGAAGTTGTCGCCCGAGACGTGATAGGCGTCGTCCTCGAACTTGGGCAGCTGGCCCGTGCCGAACATGGTCTGACGCTTGACGACGATGGGCGGCCACCACTCCTTAAAACCACGGCTGGTGTGCGTATCGAGGAAGAAGTTGATGAGGGCGCGCTCAAGACGGGCGCCGGCGCCACCGAGAACGGTGAAGCGGCTGCCGGAGAGCTTGTTGCCGCGCTCGAAGTCAAGGATGTCGAGGTCGGTGCCCAGATCCCAGTGCGGCTTAAAGTCGAAGTCGAACTCGCGCGGGGTGCCCCAACGACGGCGCTCGATGTTCTCGTCCTCGTCCTTGCCGTACGGCGTGGCCTCGCAAGGAATGTTGGGCAGGTGAGCCATGAAGTCGTACTGCTCCTGCTCGAGGGCGGTGCGGCGCTCGGCCAGACCGTCAATCTTCTCGTTGACGGCGCGCACGGCCTCTTTGGCGGCCTCGGCCTCGGCCTTCTTGCCCTCCTTCATCAGGGCGCCGATCTTCTTGGACTCGGCATTGCGCGTGGCTTGAAGTTCCTCGACCTCGGTGATGACGGCACGACGCTCGTCGTCGAGCTCAAAGAACTTCTCGCGATCCCAAGACGTCTGGCGGTTAGCCATGGCGACATCGATGGCATCGGGGTTCTCGCGAACAAACTTGATATCAAGCATTAGATCCTCCGGCGATATACATTCCATTTAGGTTGCAACCTTGTACATGTATGGGCAAGTATATACTTATGAGCGTTTACGACCCAACTCAACTACGCAAGAAGGCACCCAATGGACGCAGTTTTTTCCTTTTTGTTTGGCACCCGCACCGGTTTTGCCATCCTTTTCGCCGGCGGCATCCTGCTGTTTGCGATTATTGCCTTTGTAATGGAGAAGCGCACCCATAAGATGTATGTCGACCGCGGCCCCAAGTCCGAGGACGAAGAAGACAGCTTCTGGGACTAACCTGCCAAAAAGGGACAGGTTTATTTTGGTCGGTTTTATCTGGGCAAACGCAAGTGCCCCGCAACTGGAATTGAGCCAGTTGCGGGGCACTTTTCGCTAAAAGGACAAAACCGCAGGAAAAACCTGCCAACATAAAACCTGTCCCTTTTTTGGTCGGTTTTACTGGAGGGTTGCGTCGATTGCCTTGACCAGGGCGCTGCGCATGCCGGCGTCCTCGAGCGCAACGACGCCCTTGATGGTGGCACCACCGGGCGAGCATACGGCATCCTTCATCGCCGCAGGATGCTGGCCAGTTGCAAGCTGCAGCTTTGCCGTACCCAGCACCATCTGGCTCACAATGCGATAAGCATCCGCACGCGGGATACCGTGCTTGACCGCCGCATCGCCCAGGGCCTCGATTGCCATGGCGACAAACGCCGGAGCGCAACCACCCACCGTGCCGCCCACAAACAGCAGGCTTGTGTCGAGCTCGACGACAGCGCCAAGCTTACCGAGCAGGTCGAGCACCACAGCACGCTGCTCGTCGTTAAGCGTCGAAGCCTTCTCGCAGGCGATGACGCCCTCGCCCACCGAAACCGGCGTGTTGGGCACCGTCGAGATATGCGCGACGCCCGGCAGGACCTGCTCCCACTTGGCACTGTCCCAGGTCCAGGCAACCGACAGAACGACCTTTTTGGCAAGAGCATCCTTGAGCGGGGCGAATACCTTCTCGATCATGTACGGTTTGACCGCAGCGACCACGATATCGGATGCGGCGACAACCTCGGCGGCATCGTGGCAGGCGACCATGCCGCGCGCCTCGCAGCGCTCAACCAGTGCGTCGTAGCGACCCGCGCAGGCGCACATGTCGCTCGCAGCTACACCGGCAGCGATCCAGCCATCGGCCATAGCGCTCGCCATATTGCCAAAACCGACAAATCCAATCTTCATATCGCATAGTCCTTTCAGACACATTCCTCAAAACGAAAGGTATTGTCCCACGCCATTGTTTCGTATTGCCGACCTATTTGTGATACGGCTCGCCACGACTGATCTTGCAGGCACGGTAAATCTGCTCCAGCAGCACCACACGCGCCAGGTTATGCGGCAAGGTAATGCGTCCAAAGCTGAGCATCTCGTCGGCTCGTGCGCGCACGTCATCGCTCACGCCATCCGAACCGCCGATTACAAAGGCAATGTCGCTGCTGCCTCGCAGCATAAGATCGTCGAGCCTCGCCGAAAACTCCTCGCTCGAGCGCTCCTTGCCCTCGATAGCCAGCAGGATCACATGCGCTCGAGATGGCAAGGCGGCAAGAATCGCCGCCCCCTCCTTGTCGCGCGCGGCATCCACGCCGCCCGCCTTAGCCGGGTCGATATCGGCCACCTCGCGGATATCCACCTTGGCATAGGCACCTAGGCGCTTGGTGTACTCAGCGCACGCGTCCTTCCAAAAGCGCTCCTTGAGCTTACCGACGCAAACGACGGTGTATTTCACGCGCGTCTACTCCTTCGAATCGTTTTGAACTTTGCCGGCGGCCAGCATCTGCTCGAACATCGAGGCCGACTGCGAAAAGTCGCTCGGCAGCACGACCGTCGAGGTTTTACCCGTGCGAGCGAACTCCGTCATCATCTCGGACCACTGCGTAAACATGAACAGTTGGTTGGCCTCGTCATTGCCGACACCCGTCTCCTGGATGATCTCGAGCGAATCTTTGATACCCAGCGCGATGGCCTTGCGCTGGTTGGCGATGCCCTCGCCCGCCTTTTCCATAGCCTCGGCCTCGGCGGTCGCCTCGGTGACGCGCTTGATGCGGTCGGCCTCGGCGAGCTCCTGTGCCGCAGCGCGCTTGCGCTGGGCGGCGTTGATGTCGTTCATGGAGTTCTCGACCTCGGTCGGCAGTGCGATTTTAGTGATGAGCGTCGACACGAGGGTGAAGCCGTAGGCGGCCATCTGCTCGGAAACGGTAGCGTTGACATCCTTGGCGATGTCATCCTTCTTGGCAAAGACCTCATCGAGTGTGTAGACAGGAATCGAAGAGCGCAGGGCGTCGGTGATGAAGTCACGCATCTGGTCGACGGGCTCCTGCAGCATGTAGTAGCTCTTGTAGATGCCCGAATCTGCCGGGCCGGCGCCCATGTCGTAGCTCACGTGGTACTGAGCGGAGACCTCAAGGCCAATGGTCACGTTGTCCTGGGTCTTAACGTCGATGCCAAAACCGTTTTTCATGGTGCGCAGGCTCACCGTGGCGGCCTTGCGGTCGATCACGGGCACCTTCACGTGGAAGCCCGCGTTGACGATACGATTGAACTTACCCAAGCGCTCGATGATCACAGCGTGCTGCTGCTCAACGACGTAGCAGGCGTTGGGAAGCAACAGCAGCAGGATGATGATGGGAATCAAAAGGCTCGTAAGGGCAGCGATGATACCGGAAAACAGCATGGTCTCTCCTCTGATAGGCACACGTTGCCATTAGGATACCCGTCCAAGGAGATCGTGCATAACAAAAAAGCCCCCATTGCTGGGAGCTCTTTCAATCAATGGTGCGGGCGAAAGGACGTCCGCGTATCCGCTTCGCGGATCCGCACCGGCTTCGACCGCCTGCCGGCGGACTCGTCAACTCGCTAAAAACGCTCCGCGTTTTCTTTACGCTCGCTCCTTCGCAGGTTCAAGTCCCCGCGATGGGCCCATAACAAAAAAGCCCCCATTGCTGGGAGCTCTTTCATTTAATGGTGCGGGCGAAAGGACTTGAACCTTCATGGGGTTGCCCCCATACGGACCTGAACCGTACGCGTCTGCCAATTCCGCCACGCCCGCGTGCAGGAATTAGAATAACGGAGCGCCACCGCGAACGCAAGAACTATTTTTGAAAAAGTTTGCAGGCATTTTCCCAAGCGGCATGCGCGATTGTTTCGGCGTCCTCACCAGTGCGATCGACACGGTCGTTAACCAGCGCGTTTGCCGTAATGGAGATCATTGCGGGCTCGCATTCAAGACCGCGGATGGGCTCCGGAGCCATATACGGGCAATCCGTCTCGAACAAAATTCGATCGAGTGGGGTTGCCGCAAATGCCTCGCGCACGTCGTCGTTGTGCTTAAAGGTGGCCGCACCACCATAGGCGATATAGCAGCCCAGCTCCACAAAGCGCTCCATCGTGGCGCGGTCCTCGCCAAAACAGTGCAGCACACAACCGGCCTGGGGCACGCCCACCTCACGAAGCACGTTGTAGGCGTCCACGTGCGAGGTACGCTCCTGGTCCATGTCTTCGTGACGCAGATGCAGCTCCACCGGCACGTTACGGCACACGGCAAGCTCGAGCTGGCGTGCCATGCAGTCAATCTGCACGCTGTGGGGCGCCGGCGCGATGTCGTCGTCGTAATCCATGTGGTAGTCCAGACCGATCTCGCCAATACCGGCGCACAAAGGGTCATCAAGCGCAGCAACAACCTGCGCGTGAATGTCGTCGGTATAGTCCGGCGCGCCATACGGATGCACGCCGGCAAGATACTTGATCTGCGGGATATCCTGCATCGGCAGAATTTCGCGCACGAGCCAGTCGCTATAGTCCGTCACGCCGCGCTTGTCGGCGATGGGGTCGAAGACCGTCACCAACAGGTCGATGCCTGCCGCCTTGGCACGCACGAGTGTCTCGGGCACATCCTTGCCCCAGAACGAAAGCAGATGCGCATGCGTGTCGGCAAGCGGTGCCAAGGGTACGGGACAAGCAACCGTCTTCTTTTTCTTGGTAAACGTCACGCGTTCGGCATTAAGCGTCATGGGAAAGCTCCCGAGCCAGGCACACAAAGTCGGCGACGCCGAGCGTCTCGGCGCGCGTGGTGGATGCGATACCGCAAGCCTCAAAGGCGGCATCGAGCACGTCCTTGGCAAAGCCGTTGGCGCTCATGGAATTGCGGATGGTCTTGCGACGCTGAGCAAATGCAGCGTCAATCACGCGGGCCACAAATTCGCGATCGAGTCCTTCGGGCACCACACCGTCAACACGGTCGATGCGCACGACGGCCGAGTCCACGTGTGGCGCCGGCATAAAGCAACGCGGCGGCACCTCAAAGCGACCCGTTACCTGCGCATACAGGCCAAGCTTTGCCGTATAGCCGCCATAGGTCTTGTTGCCCGGCACTGCGGCAATGCGATCGGCAACCTCCTTTTGCACCATGACGACGGCGCGCTTGAGCGCCGGCATCGTCTGGAAAAATTGCAAAATGATCGTCGCCGCCACGTTATAGGGCAAGTTCGCGACAAATACCGTCGGCTCACCGCCCGCGGCCTGCTCAATCTGCTCCGGGCCCACCTTAAGCGCGTCGCCCATGATAAAGCGGAAGTTGGCATAGTCGGCGGCGTGGGCGTCGAGCACCGGTTCGAGCTCAGGATCGGCCTCAATGGACGTAACGCACGCCGCCTCCTGCAGAAGCGCAAGCGTGAGCGTACCAACGCCCGGGCCAACCTCGAGCACGCGCTCATCGCCCGTGAGCTCGGAAAGCTCGCAGATGCGCTCAATCACATGGTTGTCGATCAGGAAGTTCTGGCCCAGGCGATGCTTGGTCGCAAGGCCAAACTCCTCCAGCAGCTCCCTGGTGGCCGTGGGGTTTGCCAAAGGCGAAGTTGTCATAGTTGCCTCCTTAGCAAGATGGCGGCGTCTTGAAACAAAAGGGCATGGACCGTGGCGGCCATGCCCTTACAGCTAAACAGCAAATTGCCGATATGGCGCTCGCGCGGTCTCTACGCCAGACGCGGGAACAGCGGATCGCCCTTCTCGACGGGCTGACCGCCGGCAAGCAGGCCCCAAGTGCAAATGCCCTTGAGGTCGTCGCTCGCGGCCTCGTCCTCACAGGACAGGCGGCGCAGAGCCTCAACAGAAGTCTGGGGCATGAGCGGCATCAGCAGGTGGGCGGCAATGCGGATGGCCTCGAGCAGGTTGTAGATCACAAATGCCAGCTCGTCAGCCTTGGCCTCGTCCTTGGCAAGCGCCCAGGGCTCGGAGTCCTCGATGTAGTGGTTGGCGGCATGGATGAGCTCCATGACCTCATCCTTGGCCCCGCCGTAATCGAGCACGTCCATATTGGCCATGTAGCGCTCGACCAAACCGTCGGCAATCTTTGCCAGCGGGTTATCGAACGCGTCGGCAGACGCCGGTTTAGCCGGGGCGCAGCCGTCAAAGTACTTTGCGCTCATGTTGAGCGAGCGCGAAATGAGGTTGCCCCAGCTGTTGGCCAGATCGGCGTTGTAGACCTGCTCCATGCGATCGAAGCTGATGGCGCCGTCGGTGCCGGGGACCACGTCGGTCATGAAGTAGTAGCGATAGCCCTCGACGCCCAGCATGTCGATAACGTCCTGCGGAGCGATGGCGTTACCGCGGCTCTTGGACATCTTCTCGGCCTTGCCTGTCTCGGCATTGCGCACGGTCAGGAAGCCGTGGGCAAAGACGTGCTCGGGCAGGGCCTCGCCGATGGCCATGAGCATGGCGGGCCAAATGACGCAGTGGAAGCGGATGATGTCCTTACCCACGATGTGGAACTGCGCGGGCCAGCGATAGGCCAGCTCGGCACGCGCCTCGTCGGTGTCGACACCGTAGCCGACGGCCGTCATATAGTTGAGCAGCGCATCGAACCACACGTAGGTCACGTGACCCTCGTCAAACGGGACCTGAATGCCCCAGTCAAAGCTCGTGCGGCTCACGGAAAGGTCGTTAAGGCCGCCCTCGACAAAGCTACGTACCTCGTTCATGCGGAACGCAGGCTCGACAAAGTCGGGGTGCTCGTCATAGAGCTTGAGAAGCTTGTCCTGGAAGGCGGAAAGCTTAAAGAAGTAGGACTCCTCCTGCACGCGCTCAAGCGGACGGTGGCAGTCGGGGCATAGATGCTGGCCGACGCTGCCGTACTCCTCGTCGCCCTTCTGGACCTGCGTATCGGTGAAGTAGGTCTCGTCAGGCACGCAATACCAACCGTCGTAGCTGCCCTTATACAGGTAACCGGACTCCTTCATGCGCTCCCACAGATACTGCACGGCATGATGCTGGCGCGGCTCGGTGGTGCGGATGAAGTCGTCGTTGGAAATCTCGAGCTTGCTCCAAAGCTCCTTGAAGTGCGGGGCCTGGCTATCGGTCCACTCCTGCGGCGTCATGCCATGCTTGGCTGCGGCCTCGGCGACCTTCTCGCCGTGCTCGTCCATGCCGGTCAGGAACTTGACGTTATAGCCGGCGGAACGGCGATAGCGAGCCTGAACGTCGGCGATGATGGTGGAATAAGCCGTGCCCAGGTGCGGATCGGCGTTGACGTAGTAGATGGGCGTCGTGATAAAGAACGAAGGCTTGCTTTGATCCATGGGGTTTGTCCTCCAGAAAAACGTTGCATACAGAGGATGATTCTAGCGCAAGGGCTGGATATCCTCCATCTATTGCATATCGAGCACCATGGCATAGACATCGCGCTTGCGGCGCGAATACTTCTGAGACAGGCGCTTGGCCACCGCAGACGCGGGCTCCCCCTCCTCGAGCGCGGCGCGGATATCCTCGCGCAGGGCCTCGTCGGGATCCGCTGCCGCAGCGCCGACCGGCACGATACCGGCCTCCTCATCCTCGCTCGGCGGCGCGATGACCAGCGCGATCTCGCCCTTTACCTCGCCGCGAGCACGCAGCTCCTCGGCAAGCTGGGCAGCGGGCCCGCGCAAGACCTCCTCGTGCAGCTTGGTGAGTTCGCGGCAGACGGCAACCTCACGCTGGGGAAAGACCTCCGTCACGGCCTCGAGCGTCGCCACGATGCGATGTGGAGACTCGTAGAAGATGAGTGCGCCGGGCACCACGGCAAGGCGCTGCAAACGGCGCACGCGGTCGCCGTGCTTTCGGCCCAAAAAGCCCTCGAAGAAAAAATGCTCGCAGGGAATACCGGACGAAACGAGCGCCGTGACGCAAGCAGAAGGCCCGGGAATAACTTCGACGGGCACATCGGCCTCACGCGCCGCCTCGACCAGCGCCTGGCCGGGATCGGACACGCTCGGCATGCCGGCGTCCGAGGCAAAGGCGAGGGTCTCCCCCGCCAGCAGACGGTCGACCAGGCCGGCAGCGCGGCTAGCGATCACATTCTCGTCGCAACGGACAAGCGGCTTGGAAATGCCCAGGTGCATCAGCAGCTTTGACGTCACACGCGTGTCTTCGCAGCAGATGACATCGGCAGCGGCAAAGGCCTCGCCAACGCGCGGGGACAGGTCACCCAGGTTGCCGATGGGCGTGCCGACCACATAGAGTTTGCCCGTATGGGCGCTGTTTTGCGTCATATCAACCTATTCAATCATGCCGCGCTCGAGCGTACCGAGCGCCGCGCGGGCGTCCCATGCTGCAATGCGCTTCTCGGTCTTCCACGTTTGGAAGAACCAACCGGCAGCCGGCGCAAACGAAGCCAGCTGGTTGGCGATAAACACGCGCTCGTAGGCGTTGCGGCCCTCGGGCGTAACCGACGAGTTGGCAAAGATCGCCGCGCCCGACCATTCGCCCACCAGCACGGGGAACCCAGTCGAAATCGCTTCTTTAAGCTCGCGCTTGTTACGCGAAATCGCCGTCGTCAGCCCGCGAGGGCTCGTGATGTCGAGCGCATACTCGTCGCGGTAATGGTACAGGTGAAGGTCCATGTAGACGTTCTTGTACTTGGCGCCGCGCATAAAATGCTTCCACTCGCTGGGATGCCCCGACGACGAGAAGACGACGATTTTATCCTCGGGCATATACGAACGGACGAGCTCGTAGGCATCGCGATAGAAATTGCGCAGGTAGTGAGCAGGAATGCCATCCGTCATGGTGAAGAGGCTCTTGCGAACGCTCATCTGCGGCGTGTCCAGCAGCTCAATGCCCAGCAGGCTCTCGGCCTCGCCATAGCGATCGGCCAAGCGCTCGAGTACGTCGAGTGCGACATGACGGCCGTTGGTGGACGAATGCCACTCGGCGACAGCCTCCGGCGTGGTGGGCGAATCGTTGGAATCGCCCTGGCCACCGGGCACGGTTGCCAGATCGAGCAGCACGCGGATATCGTACTTGGCAGCCCACTCAATCGCGCGGTCGATGTAATCGACAACCGATATGTAGGAGGCATCGGACTCCTGTGAGCCAAAGGCATACCAGGGCACCGGCAGACGCACGGCATTGAGACCGATCTGCGCCATGCGGCGAAAATCGTCCTCGCTCACAAACGTCTCGTAATGACGACGCATGCGCTCGTTGTAAGCGGCGGTACCCATGGCCTCCTGCAGCTCGGCTGCGTTGGATGCGCCGGTCGCCGCGTACAGCGACGGGGTCACCCAAGGCTCGGGAATAAACCAGCCAGAGAGATTAACGCCGAGTATCCTCTCCATCACTGCCCCCTTCGGATCATGCAGGTCGAACCCGCATCGTATTGCATAGGATAAGTATCGTTTTGAGTATACCCGCGTGTGCGGACAGGCGACCGAACGGTCTGCAAAGTGACGCGAAAGTGGGAGGAATGTCTGGGAGCAGACGGACTCGGAATGGTGCGACGAGGTGTGTACGCGCGCCGGAGGCAGGCACCGGAAAGTGTGTCCCGTTCTATCGCTCAATAATGGGGCGCATTTTCCGTTAGCAGGCCCAACCGGAAAATGCATCCCGTTCTGAGCGCAGGATCTGGGACGCAGTTTCCGCAGAACCCTACATAAAAGAAAAGGACCCCTTTACAGAGGTCCTAGTCAATTCAAGGTGGCGGGGAAGGGAATCGGGCTTATAGGACAAAATGTGTGTCCCGATAGAACATCCGTTTCCAT
>CABJEP010000023.1:0-7054 GCA_902364645.1 Coriobacteriaceae bacterium
AGGGCGCCGCCTCCGCGATCGCGGGCGCGGTCTCGGGCGCAGCGCCCGCCCTGCTCGGGGCGGTGGCCGGCATCGTGGCCTTCGTCGCCTGCGCGCTCGCCGTCGCGCAGCTGCTGAGCGCGCTGTTCGGCTTCTGGGACGACGCGGCCTCCAAGCAGGGCCTCGAGGGGCTGCCGCCCTACATCACCTACGAGATGGTCGAGGCGGCGCTCGAGTGCCAGGAGGAGTACGGGCACCCGGCGGGCTGCACCATCGCGCAGATCATCCAGGAGTCCGGCCAGGGCGACCGCATGAGCCAGCTCGCAGAGCGCGACCACAACCTCTTCGGCATGAAGTGGTGGTCGGGCTACGCGGGCTGCCCCGAGGTGGCCGGCAAGGCGAACTGGGCCACCAGCGAGGAGTACGTGCCCGGCGAGCACACCCAGATCACAGCGAGCTTCATCCGCTTCACCGGCGACGCCGAGTGCATCCGCTTCCGCAGCAGGGTCTTCCTGCAGGCGGAGCGCTACTCGGGCAACGCCCTCATCCGCGAGGCGATCGAGAGGCACGACTCGGACAGGATGGCCGAGGGGCTCAAGGGCGCCGGCTGGGCGACCGACTCGTCCTACGTCGAGTCCCTGAAGTCGATCATGGCGCAATGGGGCCTCTACAGGCTCGACTCCATGACGGTCGAGGACCTGAAGGACGCATCCGCGAGCGGGAACGCGATCGTCGAGGCGGCGTACAGCCAGCTCGGCGTGCCCTACGTGTGGGGAGGCTCGACCCCCGGCAAGGCGCTCGACTGCAGCGGGCTCACGCAGTACTGCTACGCGCAGGCGGGCATCCGCATAAGCCACTACACGGGTTCCCAGTACGAGGAGCTCAGGCGCATACCGCTCTCGGAGGCGAAGCCCGGCGACATCCTCTACCGCTCGGGCCACGTGGCCATCTACATCGGCGACGACAGGTACATACACGAGCCGCGAACGGGCGACGTGTGCCGTATAGCGAGCGGCATCGGCAGCTTCAGCTGCGCGCTCACCGCGAGATAGGAGAAACCAATGCAGGGAAAGTCAAGGGTCATGGCCGCCGTCGCGGCAAGCGCGCTCGTCGTGGCGCTCGGCGCGGGCGCGGCGCGCTGCGCCATCGCCCCGCAGGAAGGCGCGCAGGATAGTCTCCAGGAGCAAGAGCAGCCCGCGGCTGCAGGCGCCGACGCGGCAACCGGGAAGGCCGCCTCGGGCGCCGAGGCGCTCTGGAACACCGCATGGACGGGCGCCGACGACCCGACAGCCACGCTGCGGATCGTCGAGGGCGCCATGGTCGAGTGCGCGGGCGGTTCCGAGCGCGCCTGGTTCTTCTCGGCCGAGGAGCCCTCCGAGGCCGGCGGCGTGCTCAGCGTGCCCATCGAGGTCAAGGGAACCGGCGACAAGGCGGGAGGGCTCTCGCTCATCCAGGTCTCGGGCGACGGGGACGCCCGCATCCTGGCATGCGACCTTCTGACGCAGGCCTACGTGCCCCAGAAGGCGCAAGACGGAGCGTTCTCCGTGACCGGCACCGACGACCGCCTCTCCGAGGCGCTGGGCGCGGATGCCGCCGCCATCGAGGAGGTCGTCGCCGGGAAGGCGGCGGAGGTGTCCCCGCAGGCGGCGAGCGCCTCCTGGGACAAGGAGGTGTGGCTCGACTACGCCGGGAACGTCGCGTCGACGACCTTCACGCTCGACGACCCCGCCTCGACGGTGGTCACCGTGGTCTCGCGCGGCGGCTCGCTGGAGGCGATGTAGCCGTGCGGGCGCTTGAATCGCGACGCCGAAGGGCGTTCGCCATCTCCGCCGCGACGGCATTCGCCCTCTGCGCGCTCCTGCTCGTCCCCGCGCAGCCGGCATACGCCGACATCGCCGGGGACGTCAACGATTGGCTGTGCGGCCTCCTGCGCGACTGCTGCAACTGGATGTTCAAGGCGCAAACGGGCGTGCTCGGGTCGATCGGCGCGAACGGGATCCTCTCGGCCGACTTCGCGCACATGCTCACGAGCTCGAGCGACCTGACCATGAACGACGTCGCCAGGGGCGTATGGCAGGTTGCCATCCTGCCGATCGGGTGCGGGGTGCTCGGCCTGGTCTTCACCCTGAAGCTCATCGAGATCTCCCAGCGCATGGACGGCAGCCAGAGCCTTCCCGGCGTCAAGGAGGTCGTTTTCCTCCTCGTGTTCTTCGCCGTGTTCCTGTTCCTCATACAGAACAGCTTCGACCTGATGGCGTCGATCTACGAGGTCTGCGGGCTCGCCATCGACCGAGTCGAGGCGCTCTTCGGCGCCGGAGGCGCGCTCGACCTGCCCGAGGTGTCCGTCGTCACCACCGACGACGACATCCCGTCGCTCATCGCCATGCTCGTCGTGAGCCTCATCAGCTGGGTCGTGGTGCTGGCGGCCTACGTCGTCGCCCTCGTGGTCTGCTGGGCCCGCGCGCTCCAGCTCTACATCATGGCCGCGTTCGCCCCGATCCCGCTGGCGTTCCTCGGCATGGACGCCACGCGCCAGATAGGCCTTGGCTACCTGAAGAGCTTCGGGGCGGTCTGCATCGCCGGCGTCATCATCCTCGTGCTGCTCATATCGTTCCCGCTCGTGCTCGGCGGGCTCACCGGGGCGAACCCCGGGACGGGCACCCCGGCCGACGCGGTCGCGAACGGGCTCACCTACGCGCTGCAGTACCTGGCCATGTGCGTGCTGCTCATCCTGGCCCTCGTGAAGAGCGGCTCCTGGGCGCGCGACATCGTGAGCGGCTTCTAGCGGAAAAGCGAGGAAGGAGGCGGTCGCCATGAGATAGGGGCGCCGCGCCGGGGCACGCGTCCCGGCGGAAGAAGACAAGCACGGACGAACGACGAAAAGGAGGAAAGACATGGAAGAGAGGAAGAACGTGTACCTCTCGCTGCACAAGAGCTTCGTGCGCGAGGGAATCGAGTACACCGACCGCGCGACCGGCGAGGCCAGGACCTTCAACTCGGCGACCCTTCCCAAGGGCACCGTCGTCGACGGCGTGGACGTGGGAGGCTACGAGTTCAGCCCCATGTTCGTGAACGAGAGCCGCTTCAAGGGGGCCGACTTCCGAGACATACCGCTGCTCGCGAACCGCGAGGTGTGGCTAAGGAAGACGGTGATGGGACCGGGCGGCCAGCCCGAGCTCGACGAGGACGGCCGAACGGTCAAGGACACCGTGAAGGTCATGCCGGCGCAGCTCAAGGAGGCCGTTGACGCAGGGCGCTCGCGCTACCTCGCGGAGCGCGCCGAGCACGCCCGCCAGGCGAGCCGTGCCGCTGAGCACGACGCGCCCCGCGCACAGCGAAGCGTTGAGAGATAGGGAGGCGGAAAGATGAACGCAGCGAAAGACTGCACCCTGCAGGAAAAGCTCCTCCGATGCGCCATGGCGCTCATCCTGGCGGCGGGGGCCCTGCTCGCCTCCGTGGCGGCCTCGCCCGCCTACGCCGCGCCGAGCACGGTCGACGTGTCCATCGGCGGCAAGATCCCATACGGCGGCTTCGCCACCACTTGGATGAGCGCCGACGGGAACATCGCCTACTGCGCCGAGCCCTCGTCCCCGACGCCCGCTCCGGGCTCCTACTCGACGAGCCCCGTGCCGAACGCCAACGTGACAGCGGCGATCTGGTACTCGTTCGGCTCTCCCGGCTTCGACGCCTCGATGTTCCCGGGCAGCTGGTACGACGGCGGCGGCTGGGACGACGCCAAGTACGCGGCTGCGAGCCACGTGCTCATCGCCTATGCCTACTCGGGGTCCGAGTCGGCGGCCGTGCACGGCACGAGCTCCGAGTTCGCCTCCTGGGCGAAATCCGAGCTGATTGGCGGGACCTACTCCCGGATGAAGGCAGGCGCCGGCAAGGTATCTGCCGGGTTCGAGGCGTTCTGCGTCAGGACCGGCGGCGGCTCACAGACGCTCGTGAGCTTCAGCTGGTCCGCAGGCGGCGTCAAGGTCGCCAAAGAGGACTCCGAGGCGGGCGCAGAGCCCCAGGGCGACGCCTCGCTCGACGGCGCGAGCTTCTCCGTCGTGAACGAGACCGGCCGCTACGTGCTGGTCGGCGGAAAGTACTACGCCGACGGCGAGGTCTGCGCCACGATCAAGACCGCGCCCGAGGGCGGGTCGCACGTCGCCGCGACCGGTGCCGACGCGCTTCCCGCGGGCAATTACAGCATCGTCGAGTCCGGAGCGCCCGAGGGCTACGACGCCAACGACGCCTCCATCGCGTTCACCGTGAAGGATGGCGAGGTGGCCGACCTCACGGGCGACCCCGTGACCGACGAGGTCGTCCGCGGCGGCGTGCAGGTGACCAAGTCCGACAAGGAGCTGCAGGCGTCAGAGGCGCTGGCGGGCAGCGGCCACGCGGAGGCGCCTGGCGAGCACCCCGGCCTCGATGGGATCGAGTTCACCGTCACGAACAGGTCCGCGCACAAGGTCCTCGTTGACGGCGAGTGGCGCGAGCCGGGCGAGGCCGTGGCAACGCTGACCACCGCATGGAACGAGGAGGTCGGCGCCTACACCGCGCAGACAGAGGCCGGCACCCTGCCGTACGGAACCTATGACGTGCGGGAGACGGCGACCAACGGGAGCTACCTGCTGACCGACGGCGAGCCCCGCACCTTCGAGGTCCGCGCCGCCGGCGAGGTCGTGAACGCCTCCGCGGACGGTGCCGCGCTCGAGTTCCGCGACCAGGTGGTGCGCAACGACCTCGAGGTCTCCAAGAAGAGCGAGCCCGACAACGCCGGCCTCATGGTCCCGTTTGCCATCGAGAACGCGGCAACCGGCGAGACGCACGTGCTGGTCACGGACCGCAACGGCAACGCGTCCACCGCTAGCAGCTGGAACAGGCACTCGAGCGACACCAACGCCAACGACGCACTGCTCGGCCACGAGGGCCCGATTACTGCCGCTGACATGAACCCGAAGGCCGGCATCTGGTTCTCGCTCGGCGAGGACGGCTCCTCGGCGCCCGTCGACGACTCGCTGGCTGCACTGCCGTACGGCGCCTACACCATGACCGAGCTGCGCTGCGAGGCCAACGAGGGCCTCGAACTCATCACGAGGAGCTTCTGGATCGAGCGCGACTCGACGGTCGCGAAGGCCGTGTGGATGGGCCTCGACGACCAAGAGGAACCGCGCATCTCCACCACCGCAAAGGACGGGGCGGACGGCGACAAGGACGTCTCGGCCGACGCCGAGGCCAAGGTCGTCGACGCGGTGGCCTACGAGGGGCTGAAGGCCGGCGAGGAGTACGAGCTCTCGGCCACCCTCGTCGACAAGGCGACCGGCGAGCCCGTGGCCGACGCCTCGGGCAAGCCCGTAGAGGCCAAGGCCGAGTTCGCGCCCGCGCTCTCGACGGGCAGCCAGGACGTAGAGATCTCCTTCGACGCGAGCCTGCTCGGCGGCCGCGACCTGGTCGTGTTCGAGAGCCTTCGCAAGGACGGCGCCGAGGTGGCGTCGCACGCGGACCTCTCCGACGAGGGCCAGACCGTCCACGTCGCCGTCGAGGTGGGCACGCAGGCGGCCGACGCCGCCGACGGCGACCAGGTCGTCGAGGCCGGCAAGGCAAAGGTCGTCGACACGGTGGCCTACAAGGGCCTCGTCCCCGGCGAGACCTACATCGCCGTGGGCACGCTCATGGACAAGGGCACCGGAGAGCCGTTCCTCGACAAGGACGGCAACGAGGTGACCGCGCGCACGCCCTTCGAGCCCGAGGCGCCCTCCGGCACCGTCGAGGTGACCTTCGAGTTCGACACCGAGGGCCTGGCCGAGGGAGACGAGCTCGTCGTCTTCGAGAAGGTCCTGAACTCCGCCGGCAACGTCGTTGCGACCCACGAGGACATCGACTCCGCCGAGCAGAGCGTCGTCGTGGACAACCCCGACACGCCCGAGGTCCCCGAGGAGCCCTACGCCAAGACCGGGGCCGACGCCCCCGACGGCACCGGCTACGCCGTGGCCGCAGGCATCGCTCTGGCAGCTGCGGCGGGTGCGGGCGGAGCGCTTGCGTATCGCAAGCGCAAGGCGGCCGCGAGCAAGGACGAGGCGGCCGAAAAGCCGGAAGAGTAGCGGCAGCGCATCGATACCGAACCGGAGGCCCTGGGCGCTCGCCCGGGGCCTCCCCTGCGAACGGGGGAGGACATGGACAAAGGGAAAGCCGCCACGGCGCTCGCCGTCGCCATGGCGTTGCTGGCGCTGGCGGCGCTCGCCGTCTTGCCGCAGCCCGAGAGGAACCCTTACGAGGTGCACGAGGTGCCTACTGCGGAAGAGGACGCGACAATGGAGGCTCAAGAGACGGGAGGCGGCATCGACTGGGACGCCCTTCCCGCCTCCGTCGTCGCTTGGGTGCGCGTGCCGGGCACGACCGTCGACTACCCGATCGTCCAGGGCCGGCCCGAATCGCCCGACTTCTACCTCACGCACGACGCCGGCGGCGAAAGATCCGCGTGGGGCGCTCCCTACATAGATGCCGGGTGCGCGCAGGGTGCCGAGAGCCCGCTCGTCATCGTCTACGGGCACCACATGTCCGACGGCACCATGTTCGCGCCGCTCGCGCAGTACTCGTCGCGCGACTTCGCCGAGGGGCACCGCACCATCCGGATCTACACCCGCGAGAAGGCGATCGAGCTCAAGGTCTTCGCGGCCGACGTGGTCGACGCGAGCTCGGAGGGCAAGCGGACCGACTTCGCCGACGCGGCGGAGCTCGCCGCCTACCTCGGGGACAAATTGTCCCGGTGCGAGGTCGTCCTGGAAGAGCCGGCGGACATCGCGCAGGCCTGGGCCTTCGTGACGTGCAGCTACCAGACGAGCAACTCGCGCACCGTCGTCTACGCGAAGGAGGTGGAAGGATGGGATTCGCGCCCTTCGGAATAGGGCTCCTCATGGGGCTCCTCGCGCTCACGGCCTACGCCTGCTGCGCAGCCGGCGACGACGACCGGGACTAGCCGTGGGAAATCGAAATCGCACAACGGAAAGAGGCGGGCAATTGCCCGCCTCTTTCCGTTGTGCGATTTCGATTTCCCACGGCTAGTCCCGGTCGTCGTCGCCGGCTG
>CABJEP010000023.1:7064-21844 GCA_902364645.1 Coriobacteriaceae bacterium
GCCAGACGAAAAAGCCCAGCGTGACCTTAAGCGCCGCCATGAGGAACCTACCAAGCCTCTTCATCGACGTCACCCCAATCTTCCTTGACCTTGCGGGCGCCCTCGTCGGCGCCCTCCTCCTTCTCTTGCGCGAGCAGCCTCGCCAGCTCGTCGGGCACGCCCGGGACCTCTGCTCTCCCCAGAGCGCGCTGCAGGTCCCTTATCTGCGATTTCAGCGGTTTTGAGGGAGGACCCACGTGCTCGCGGTAGCAGGCGCCGATCGCGGCCGCGTCGCACAGGAAGCCCCGCACCCGGGCGAACGCCTCGTCGCCGTCGAGCAGGACGCGGCGGGCTCGCCCCAGCTCGGCCTCCGAGGCCAGCATGAAGCGCCAGCCACGGGACCTGCGCGCGGCCGGTATCCCGTCCGCGGGCGCGTCGGCGCGCCAGTCGTCGCGCACCTGGTGCCAGTTCGCCGTGAGCCAGAGCCCCTTCTCGGGCTCCTCCCGCATCTCGAGCTCGAACTCCGTGAGCATGTTCGCGCCGGAGAACGGCGACCCCTCCGTGAACGAGAGCGTGTCGAACAGCGTCGTCCTGCCGCCCTCGTACTCTATCCTCACCATCATCTCCGGCCCCTCTCCCTGCGCTGGTCCTGCTGGGCCCGCTGCCGCTCGGCGGCGAGGATGCGCTGTTGCTCGTCCGCTCGGTGGCACTGGCGCGAATTGCCGCTGGCATCGTCGCGCCCTTCACCGTCCCCGTAGCGGGTCTTGAGCGGCATGAGCCCGTTCTCGGCCATGTAGGCGCGGGCGGCCTCGAGGCGACGGTATCCCTCGCCGCCCGCCTGGCCGCGCCGCTCGAGCGTCGCCATCCTGAGCCCGAACTCCTCGATGGACTCGACGTCGAACTTCGCGCACGTCTCGAGCGCCGAGGAGAGCCTGCTCAGCTCCGAGAGGTCGTTGAGCTCGAGGGCTCGCTCGGCGGCCTCGCGGATCCGCGCGGCGCTCGCGTCCGTGGGGCGGTAGGCGCCTTCGCGCTCGAAGCGCCGGCGCAGCATCTCCTTGCCGTAGACGAACCCCAGGCGCTCGCCGGTTACCTTCTTGGACGGTTCCTCCGCCAGGCTGAACACCCAGTCGTCCCGCCGCGCCTTGGCCGAGTTGTCGGCGACGTGCACGCCCAGGGCGTCGAGG
The DNA here is from genome assembly GCA_902364645.1 of Coriobacteriaceae bacterium. Taxonomy (GTDB): domain Bacteria; phylum Actinomycetota; class Coriobacteriia; order Coriobacteriales; family Coriobacteriaceae; genus Collinsella. The sequence continues at coordinate 8,228 of CABJEP010000023.1, forward strand.
ATGCCGAAGAACTCCGCCTCGTCGCGCGCCGTGGTCTTGGCGAGCGCGACGCGGGCGCGGATGTCGCCGACCCACGAGTAGCCGCCCGAGCGCATGATCTCCTTCTCGGCCCGGCCCAGGTAGACGCTCCTGCGGCTCCTGGGCCCGCCCGCACCTGCCCGCCCGCGCGCCTTCGACGGAGATTCGGGCGCCCGGTCGTTGGAGAGCCCCGACAGCCCGCGCTCGCGCGCCATGTCCTGCAGGTCTCGGTTGAGGTCCTCGGGGTGCTGGGTCTGCATGCGGTAGCCGGTGCGGAGGTTGGCGTTGTTCACGACGATGTGCGCGTGCGGTATGCCGCGGGCGTTGTCGTCGTGGTAGACGATGGCGATCTCGTGGTCGTCGAAGTGCCTGAGCGCCCACGAGCACGCGAGCTCGCGCAGCGTCGCCAGGTCGATGTCGTCGCCGGGGTCCGGCGAGAGCACGAAGTGCTTGAACGTGCGCGCGGGCTTGCCCCTCCAGGGTGCGTCCGTGCCGAACGCGGCGCGCGTGGCGTCCATCTCGGCGTCCCAGGCGCAGGCCTCCTTGGCGTCTTCCCCCAGCGCGCCGGCGTCGCGCTCGTCGTAGCTCAGGTTGAACAGGTCGCGCGCCAGGGCGCGGCCTCCCTTCTCGAGGTAGCGGCGGATGCCGCCCGTCGAGCCGTGGCCGCTTATCGGCTTCAGGATCGGCATGGCGAGCCCTCCACGAGCGAGTCGGCGCCGATGCGACCGAGCTCCGCCGCCATCTCTCGGGCCGCGGCGTTCACGTCGGCGAGCTCGCGCTCGATCGTCGGGATGCTATCCGCGACGAGGTCGCGGTCGACGTGCCCGTGGCGGGCGTGGAAGTTGATGAGGTTCATCGCGTGCACGGCCTGGTTGTAGTGGTAGCCCCACTTCGTGAGCTCTCGCGACATCGCCCACAGGGCTCTGCGGTCCACGAGTATGCGGTGCTCGTCTCCCGCGTTGGCCTCCGTCGACAGCGGTATGCGAACGAGGTAGCGCAGGTACTCCGACTTGCTGAGGCCGGCACGCTCGCACCGCTCGCAGAGCGCGTCGTAGTCGCCTCCCTCCATGCGGAACGTGACGCGGCGCTCCTTGCCTTTGGCGGCGCCGGCTTCCTCTTCCATGGCGGATTCCTTTCCTCGGGCCCGCCGCGCGGCGGGCGCGTCTCTCTAGGGGTGCGGGGGATCCCCCGCAGGCGGCGGCCCGGCTCGGGCGCCGCCTCTGGGACCGGGCCTCGCGAAAGCGGGCTCCCGAACGGCCCGCGGCATGACGGGTCCGAGGCCGCCCGGTCCCCAAGTGCTATGGACGCCCGACGCGATGTCGGACGCCATAGGCTACTTGCTGGATTTCGGGCCTGAGGCCCTTCTGCGGCGCTTTCGGGCATCGGTGCCCGCATCCGTGTAGGGCGCGGTCATGAGCGCCATCTCCCGCAGCAGCGAGAGGTCGGCCGGGCTCGGGCTCTCGGGCGGGCTCTCCAGGAAGTCGGCGACGAGCCTCGCGGCCTTCGCGATGCGGCCGTCGGGGCCTGCCTGCGTCTTGCCCTCGCTCCTCACGTAGTCGGAGAGCTCGCGCTTGGTGCGCCGCCAGGGCTCCATCGCGGCGTGCATCTCCGCCTGGCGCTCCTTCGGCATGCCCGCGAGCGTGCGCACCGCCTCGGCGCTGAGGTTGCCGCGGTCGGCCTCGGCGGCCCACTCGGGCGAGAGGTCCTCGGCGATGCGGCGGGCAAGCCTCTCCTCGCGCGCGATGGTCTTGCCGGAGACCTTGCGGCCCGTCTGCCGCTCGATGATGGCGGCCTTCACGTCGTCGACGCGCATGCCGGAAAGCGACGGGTCCTCGGAGCGCAGGCGCACGGCGTCGCCCCTGAGCGCCTCGGTCGCTGCGGCGCGCTCGGTCACGGTGAGCGCGCGGGTGAAGTAGTTCGCGGCGTGGAGCAGCGTCACCGCCCGCTCGTCGTCGATGCCCTCTATCACGCGGCAGGGCATCTTCTCGTAGGCGGGGTCGTCCTTGGCGAGCAGCGCGTAGGCGGCCTTGCGCCGGTGCCCGGAGACCATCTGCCACGAGCCGTCGCCGACCTTGCGCACGAGCGGCAGGTCGGTGAGGCCGTCCTCGCGTATGGACTCGGCGAGCTCGGCTATCCCCGTTGGGTCCATGGAGTAGGCGGCGTTCGCCGGGTGGTCGGCGATGTCGGCCACCGCTATCTCGGACACCGGGTAGCGCCCGCGGGTGCGCGACGCGCCGTCGAGAAGCCCCGTGATGGTGAAGCCCGCGGCCACCTGGCTAGGCGAGCTCACGGGACACCTCGTCGGCGAGAGCTTCGTAGTCGCGTGCGGGGCGGCTCCCCGGCTCGAAGGCCGCCACCGGCTTCCATTGCCAGCTGCCCTCGCAGACCTTGCTGCTCGCGTGGATGACCGTCTCGAACTGCTCGCCCGGGAAGAACCCGTCGAGCACGGCCGCGCCCGTGGCCTCGGCGTTGGTCATGCGGCCGGGCACGCAGGTGCGCAGTATCTTCCATCTGGGCGTGGGCATGCGCAGAGCGTCCGCGATGGAGCGCGTCGCCTCCACGGTGAGCGCCGTGCCGCGCATCACGGTGGAGTCGAGCTTCACGGGGATGACGACCATGCCGCCCTCCGTTGCGGCGAGGTAGGCGTTGAAGGCGAGCCTGCGCATCACGGGGCTGCAGTCGATGAGGCAGACGTCGTAGGAGCCCGAGGCGTCGTCGAGGGCGAACTTGAGGCGCTGCTCGCGCAGGAGCATCTCGTTCTGGTCGACGAGGTCGATGGTCGAGGCCACCACGTCGAGGCCCTCCCCGGCGGCGTAAGCGACCTCTTCCACGGGCGCGCCGCCGTAGAGCAGCTCGACCGAGGTGCGGCGCTCGGAGGCGGCGCGGTCGTAGAGGCCGAAGAAGTCGGTGGCAGACGCCTGCGGGTCGAGGTCGACGAGCAGGGTCCGAAGGCCCCTGGCGGCGAAGATGGCCGCCAGGTTGACGGCGGTCGTCGTCTTGCCGACGCCGCCCTTGTAGTTGGAAATGGCTATCGTGCGCATGGGTCGCGTCCTCTCTAGCGTGGGGCGCGCCTCGCCGCATCCGGTCCGGCGCGCCCCGAGTCTCGGAGCGTCGGGACAAAACCGTACGGATTTGTCCGACAAGCGGAGTGTACCACGAAAACGTACGTATATGTACGTTTTCGTGGTACAGGGGCCGGTTTCGGGGGAAAGCCCGGCCCCGGGAGCCCGGGGCCGGGCGCGCCGCCTAGGAGAGCGGCTCCATCTCGCCGAAGCAGTTGATGTGGTGGCGAAGGAGTGCGCGGTTCTCCTTGACGACCATCATCGCCACCTCGTCGAAGCGGACCGGGGTGCCGGCGTAGTCGTCGCCGTTGCCGGCGAGCCACCTCGCCGCCAGCGCCTCGCGCAGCCCGCGCGCCCTGTGGGCCTCGGGGAAGCCGTCCGTCCCGATCCGGACCGTGGCGTCGACGAAGACCAGGGTCCCGTCCTCGTCCACCGCCACGAGGTCGATCCCGCCGATGCCCTCGGGTCCCTGCCAGGCCTCGTCGACGATCTCGTAGCCCTTGCGCTCGAGGAAGGCCTTGACCGCGCCCATCGCCTTTTCCTTCATGTCGTTCATGTCTTGCTCCTTAGACTCTGAGGCCCGCCCCTGTGGCGTGCCTTGCGCCGCGTGAGTCGCATGCAGCGCGGGCGTGCCTGCAAGGGAGGAAGCGAAGTCGGGCATGGAAATAGAAGTCTCCCGACGGCAGTTTTTCGCGTTGTTCGCGCGCGGAGCGCATGGGGCGAAGAACCCGAAAAAGTGTCGCGGCCCTTGCTGGCCGCCTGCCGGCGTGCGACCCTGCGCGTCCAAGGAGCGCCGGGGCGGGTATTCGGATCAAAGGGGCGCAGGCGTGCGGCATGGAATCCGGCGTGGGCGCCGAGACCCTCCGGGCATGGGATGCGGCCCATCGGCGGTTGCTGGGCTCCCGCGGGGATTGACGACGACGTCGTGGCGGGGACGGAGGCGGGTTCCCGAGTCGCGGCGCCGCGGCATGAGTCGGGACGGACGGCTTTCCCGTGCCGCTTGCGGCCGATATGCGCACGGGACCGCGGGCGGCGAGATGGTTCTCCGCATGGAACGGCTACGGTGCTGCGCGACACGTCCGTTGAGAGAAGGAGGCGAGCTGATGTTGAGCCACGAAGAGAAGTTGGAGCGCATCGAGCTCATCGATGCCGTGTGCGATGCCGGGAGGCTGGCGAGGGGCCTGGACCAGCTGCTCGAGTCCCTGGCGCATGCCGACCAGCTGGACCCGCTCGACGTCGAGGGGATTCTGGCCCTGAAGTCGATAAGTGAGAGGTGCGCCGAGCGCATCGGCGACGCCGCGCGAATCTTGGAGGCTCAGAACGAGGTTCTCTACGCCGAGGAATGGGCAAACGCCAAACCTCGCGAAAACGAGAGATGAGGACCCGAACGAAAGCGGCCATCCAAGCCCGATCAGGGCGTCCATCGCCGTCCGCGCTCATATAAAGCCTGGACATCGGCTGTCCTCGCATTCCCAGTGCCGCCGCGTGCCGTCGCGTTATAATGCTGCAAACGCATTTGTATTGCATTTCGAGCGATGGGAGCGCAGATGCCCGACAGCTACAAGGAGCTCATCAAGAGCAATCCCGACGAGACCGAGATCAGAAGCTTCCTGGTGGACGGCGACCAGGTCTCCGTGACCCTGCGCATCCCCGACACCCTGCGCGACGCGGCGAAGGAGGAGGCGGCCCTGCGGGGCATGAGCTTCTCCGCCTTCGTGCGCACCTGCATGATCGAAGAGCTCGCGAAAAAGGGGGCATAGAGGCGTGAAGTCGCTAAGCAACGTCGGCGCGGAGCGCCTGGGAGACGCCCTCGGCGAATCCATCGACGACGGCGCGAAGTTGTCGATAATCAGCTCGTATTTCACCGTGTTCGCCTACGGGGAGCTCAAAGAGGAGCTCTCCAAGGTCGACGAGGTGCGCTTCCTGTTCAGCGAGCCCACCTTCATCAAGCGCATGGCCGACTCGAAGGAGCCGCGCGAGTTCGAGGTAGCCCGCCGCGCGCGCGAGGTCGGCGTCGGCGGCTCGGGGCTCGAGCTCACGCTGCGCAACAACCTAAACCAACGCGCGCTCGCCCGCGAATGCGCCGAGTAGATCCGCGAGAAGGGCGTCTTCAAGTCCGCCAAGACGTCCGGCGCCATTCAGCCGGGCGGCACCTACGTGGTGGAGAACCCATCCGGCGACGACCACGCCTTCATGGGCGCCGCCGCGAACTTCACGCAGGAGGGCCTCGGCTACGAGCGCCGTCCGGGAACCGTGACCTGCGTGAGCCATTTCGAGAACGCGACCGAGGCCGTCGGCCTCAAGATGATGTTCGAGTCGGTCTGGGACAACCCTGCCATGGTCGAGGAGGTCACCGCGCAGGTGGCCGCCCAGGTCGAGACGCTCTACCGCGAGAACCCGCCCGAGTTCATCTATTTCCTGACCCTGTACCACCTGTTCCGCGACTTCATGGAGGACGACGAGGACAACGGCATCCGCCCCGGCCTCAAGTTCGAGGAGTCCGTGGTCTGGAGCAAGCTCTACGACTTCCAGAAGGACGCCGTCGTGGGCGCCATCCGCAAGCTGGAGAAGTACAAGGGCTGCATCATCGCCGACTCGGTGGGCCTGGGCAAGACCTACGAGGCGCTCGCCGTCATGAAGTACTACCAGGAGCGCAACGACCGCATCCTCGTGCTGTGCCCGAAGCGCCTGCGGGACAACTGGACCCTGTGGACGCAGGACAACGACGACCGCAACCCGCTGGCCGACGACCGCTTCAGCTACACGGTGCTCAACCACACCGACCTGTCGCGCTACCACGGCATGAGCGGCGAGGTGGACCTCGAGCACCTGCGCTGGGGCCACTTCGACCTCCTCGTCATCGACGAGAGCCACAACTTCAGGAACAAGAGCACCGACGCGGACAAGACCGACCGCTACACGCGCCTCATCGAGGACGTCATCAAGTCGGGCCAGCGCACGAAGGTGCTCATGCTCTCTGCCACCCCGGTGAACAACCGCCTGCTCGACCTGCGAAACCAGATCGAGCTCATCACCGAGGGAGACGACGCGTACCTCGCCGATACCGATGGCATCCCGTCGATCACCCACGTGACGCGCGTCGCCCAGCAGAGGTTCAACGAGTGGAGCAAGCTCTCCGACTCCGAGCGCACGACCGAGAGCTTCGTGAACGCGGTGAACGCCGACTACTTCAAGCTGCTCGACGTGCTGACCATCGCGCGCAGCCGCAAGCACATCACGAAGTACTACGGCGCCGCGAGCGGTACCTTCCCGGCGCGCCGGCCGCCCCTGTCGTTTCAGACGCCCATTGACCTAGAAGGCGAGCTGCCGCCGATTGCCGTGCTCAACGACATGATCGCCCAGCTCACGTTCGCCCAGTACCAGGTGCTCTCCTACGTGCGCGCCGACCAGCGCCGCAAGTACGAGGACCGCTACGGGGACACGTGGGGCAAGGACTTCGAGAGCCAGGTCCACCGCACGACGGCGGTGGCCAACCTCATGCGCGTCAACGTCCTCAAGCGCATGGAGTCCTCCGTGAACAGCTTCCGCATCACGCTGCGACGAATCCTCGACGGCTGCGTCGACCTGCGCGCGAGGCTCGACGCCGACGCGTCGGGGGTCGCCTACGGCACCGAGGGCCTCGAGGACGGGTTCGACGACGACGATGCCGAGGAGTTCGAGGCCGGCGGCAAGGTGCGAGTCGACCTGCGAGACGTCGACGCCCTGCGCCTGGGCCAGGACCTCGACTTCGACATCCAGGTGCTCCGGGCCCTGCTAACCTATGCCGACGCGGTGACGCCCGAGCGCGACGCCAAGCTCGTGAAGCTGCGCGACTTCACCGCGGGCAAGGTCAGCGAGCCGTACAACCCCGGCAACCGCAAGGTGCTGGTGTTCAGCGCGTTCGCCGACACGACGGCGTACCTTTTGAGCAGCTGGCGCCCTGGCTGAAGCGCGAGCTCGGAATCGAGTGCGCCGAGGTGGCGGGCAGCTCCAACCGGACCTACTCGCTGAAGCTTCCCAGGACCACCTTCGAGAACATCCTCGCGAGGTTCTCTCCCGTCTCAAAGGAGCTGCCGGAGAGCCAGCGGGAGCTCGGCGAGATCGACGTCGTCTTCGCGACGGACTGCATCTCCGAGGGCCAGAACCTGCAGGACTGCGACTGCCTGGTGAACTACGACATCCACTGGAACCCCGTGCGTATCATCCAGCGCTTCGGCCGCATCGACCGCCTGGGATCGAAGAACTCCCAGATCCAGCTGGTCAACTTCTGGCCGGACATCGCGCTCGACGAGTACATCCAGCTCGAGGGCCGCGTGAAGGGGCGCATGGCGCTGCTCGACGCGTCGGCAACCGGCGAGGAGAACGTGCTGGAGGCCAAGGGCAATGGAGAGATGAACGACCTCAAGTACCGTCGCCGGCAGCTCCAGCAGCTCAAGAGCGAGGTGCTCGACCTCGAGGACATCTCGGGCGGCATCTCGATCACGGATTTCGCCTTCGACGACTTCCGCGTGGAGCTCCAGCGCTACGCCAAGGAGCATCCCGGCGCGTTGGAGAACTCGCCGGCGGGACTGCACGCCGTGGCCCCCATCCCCGACGAGCTTCGCAGCGACGTGAAGCCAGGCGTGGTCTTCTGCCTCAAGCAGAACGACGAGGGCAACGATCCCAGGGACACGAACCCTGTCTTCCCGTACTACGTGGTGTACGTGTCGGCCGACGGCGAGGTCATGACGAAGCACACCCAGCCCAAGCCGGCGCTCGACATCATGCGCGCCGTCTGCTCTGGGCATCCCGAGCCCATCGCTAAGCTGTGCCGCGAGTTCAACCGCGAGACCCGCGACGGGACGAGGATGGACGCCTACACCGACCTGCTTGACGATGTCGTTGCGGCCATCACCGGAACGCAGCAGGACAAAGGCATCGAGAGCCTGTTCAGCCTGGGAGAGGTCGGCAGCGGCACCGTCATGGGCTTCAACGACTACTCGTTGGTATGTTTCGCGGTGCTGCGATGAGCGGCATCGACTGGAACGGAATCCTGCGCCTGCCCGAAGCGGCGCTCGCGGGATGCCGCCGCATTCCCAAGACGGTGCTCGTCAAGCAGGCCATGCTCACCAAGACCGAGCAGAAGAGGCTCGACAAGGTCGCGCGCCTCGAGCACTTCGCCACGGTCCAGAAGTCCACGACGCGCATCCCGCCGTACGAGGACGACGAGCGCAACGTGCAGAGCGTCGTCTTCCTCCGTTGCGAGATGACAGCCGGGACCATGGCGGTGGCCGAGGTGGCGGAGCTCGTGCACAAGTGCTTCCCGAACCCGACGGTGCTCCTGGTCGAGGCGGGCGGCTGCGCGTGCATATCGGTCGCCCTCACGCGGAGGAGCCAGGCCGAGCAGGGCGCGACGGTCGTCGACCGAGTCGAGTCGACGGGCGCGTTCGATCCTGGCCGTTCAGAATACGCGGACTTCCTAGGCGCGCTGGCATTCGGGCGGCTCTCGCAGGGCGACCTCTGGGAGTACCTGGTCGACCTGTCGCGCACCGTAGCGCTGTCCCGCGCGATTGGCGGCCTGGGGTTCTACCCCGTATGCCCCGCTCGAGACCGGGAAAAGCTGATCGCCCTCACGTCGCGCTACGATGAGATGGGAGCCTCCGTCAAGCGGCTGAAGGAGCAGCGGCGGTCGAAGGACATAACGCTCAACGAGTCCGCGAAGCTGAGGATGGAAATGAAGGAAGAGGAGCGACGCCTGAGGGCGGTCGCCGATGAGATAAAGGAGATCTGCAATGGCCGTTCTAGATGAGTATATTTTGCGAGCGGCGCGCCTTTTGAGTGATGCTGCAGATGAGGATGTTGATGCGCTCTGCCGTGAAATCATGCAGGTCTTCGACCTCGACTACACTAACCCCGAGGCTTTAAAATATATCAATTCCTCAAGCTCATTTCGCTACTCGAAAAGCGACCTAGGGATGATTCTCCAGAAGCTGCGCCTAAAGCGGGAAGACTCAGACGACAAAGCGTTCGGTGCCGCATTCTGCGCAACTATAACGCAGCATATCAGGAGACTGGAGCAAGCTCTTGAAGAGGGCGTGAAAGACGACGAGCTCAAAGCCGTATACGACTCAATCGACTACGTCTACGCAAACGCGAGGGGCTACGACTCCTACACGGACGGACTAGCCTCCTATTCCTATGGGTCTTCCAATCGCAATGATTTCAACGATGAACAGACGCAACTACGTATCGACAAACTGAAGCATTTCCGTGATGAGGAGCTCCGTAAGCTGAAAATCGCCGAAGCGCAGGGCGCTAGCGTCAGCCTCACGGCATCCGCCACGAGCAACGTACAGGTCACGTTAGAGGCAACCTTTGAACAGATTGACAAATTGCCAGAGACAACGCTTTCCGATGACGAGAAGACGCTGCTCAAAGGGATGATGGGCGATCTCAACACAAAAGATAAAAGCAAACGGGGCAGCAAGCTTGACAAACTCCTGAGCTGGCTTGCCGGCAAGGGCACCGACGTTTTTATTGCCGCCATGCCCTACATAGTTCAACTAATCAAATCTCAACTTTCCTAGGAGGAGACCTCATGGGCGAGATAGAAAAGATGACTCTTGAATCGGAGAGTCTTATTGACGACCGCCTGAATAAGCTCAAGGAGCTGATGCCCGAAGTGTTCTCCGAGAGCGGAATCGACTTCGACAAACTGCGGCTGGAGCTTGGCGACGAGGTAGACGAGGGCCTGGAGCGCTATGCGTTCACGTGGCCCGGCAAGGCCGATGCCATCCGCCAGTCGCAGATGTCCAGCACTGCTACTTTGCGTCCCCGTATCGAGAAAAGCCGCAGCCGCGATGGAGAGGATGGGTCCTTCGACTCGGACAACATTTATATCGAAGGCGACAATCTCGAGGTGCTGAAGCTCCTACAGCGCGGCTACCACGGCAAGGTCAAGATGATCTACATCGACCCACCCTACAACACGGGTCACGACTTTGTCTACAAGGACAATTTCGGCAACTCTGTCGATAACTATAAGGAGCAGGCGGGACTCGCCGGCCAGTCCAACGCCGACACAAGTGGCCGCTACCATAGCGACTGGTGCTCGATGATGTACCCTAGGTTGAGACTGGCTCGAGAGCTCCTAACCGACGATGGCGTCATTTTCATTTCGATTGACGATAACGAAGACCGCAATTTGCGCATCCTCTGTGACGAGGTGTTCGGAGAGGCAAATTTCGTTTCTCAGCTAATCTGGGAACGAGCTTACTCGCCCAAGAATGACGCCAAATACGTTTCAAATAGCCATGATTATGTTCTCGTATACGCCAAATCCATTGAGCGCTTTGTGATTGGACGCCTGCCGAGAACAGACGAGGCAAACGCCCGCTACAAGAATCCAGACAACGACCCTCGAGGCGTTTGGAAGCCAAGCGACCTCAGTGTAAAGACTTACAGCCCAGATTCCGACTATCCAATCACAACGCCCTCGGGGCGTGTTGTAGAGCCTCCAGCAGGACGCTGCTGGAGGCTCTCGCGAAACGCGTTTCGCGAGAGACTCCAGGATAACCGCATTTGGTTTGGCCCAAACGGCGACAGCGTCCCTTGCATCAAGCGTTTCCTAACAGAGCTCAAATATGATGGAATGGCTCCAACTTCAATCATGTTTTACAAAGAAGTGGGTCACAGCCAGGAAGGCGCCAAGGAGCTCGTATCTCTATTTGACGGAAAGGGCTATTTCGATGGACCGAAACCGACGAAACTACTTCAGCGCCTGATAACCCTTGCGAATCTGCTAATGTGCGATAAAGAAGTAATAGAAGTGTAAAAAATTTTGCCGTTCCTATCCGGCACTTAGGGCTGTGTCGGATAGGTCAGGCGTTAGGCTTCCGGCAAGTCTATCTTGCCGACAAAGCTGTAATAAATCTCAATGTCCTGCCTGCGGGTGCCGTTCTCGTCATAGCTGCACTCATGCACGACGATTTTCTCAATCATTTCCCGCAAGAGGGTGGGGGTCAATTCTTCAAAAGCAAGGTGCTTTCTCACAATCCCCATGAATTTCTCGGCGTTGACGGTGGCGGCCTGCGACTTGGAAAGTTCCTCCTGCAAAGCGGCAGCCCGGTCTTTCAGTTCCCGCTGCTCCTGCTCATAGTCCGCCGACAGCTCCATGAAACGCTCGTCGCTGATTTTGCCGCTTACATTGTCCTCATACAGCCGCTTGATAATGCGGTTCACTTCGGCAATGCGTGTCTGGGCCTGTTCAAGCTGCTTCGTGGCTGCGGCGGTCTTTCTCTTGCCGCCGATTTCGTTCTGCTGGATGAGCAGCTTTACAAAGCGGCTCTCATGCCTGGCGGCGTATTCCGTCACTTGCCGGAGATTGGAAAGCACGCCCGCCGTCAAAAGGTCGGTGCGGATAAAGTGTGCCGTACAGTCACGGGTACGCTTCTTGTAGCTGCCGCAGATATAACAGTCCTGCTTGCGGTTCTATTCGTCTGTTCCTGGTTCAAAATAGTTTCTCCTCTCTGATACTGATTTTATCAATGATATTTCGCAATAGCCAGCAATGAACGCTTGCATTGCGCAAGACGTTACATTATCTTCTGAAACATATAGCGCACCTTGTCCAGGCGGCTGTTTGGACGGCGGGGCTGGATGACTGGCTTGCCGACAGCGGCCTGATACCCTTTCAGTTCTGTAAGGCATACGCTCTGCCCGTTGGTGTAAAAGGCCAGATCAGTACGGTATGCCTGTATACAGCGGGCGGGAATCTCGCCAGTAAAGACAACTTCATCCTTTTTTACCTGGACCGTTTCGATGGTGGCACAGTATTTCGGTGCATCATGATAAGCCCTGGAAAGATATTCCCGGGGCGCATAGAGGGTGAAGGAGAGATAAGGTTCCAGCAGTTGCGTCCCTGATTCCTTCAATGCCTGTTCCAATACAATCGGGGCCAATGAGCGGAAGTCCGCCGGCGTGCTGACCGGACTGTAATAAAGCCCGTATTCAAAGCAAATCTTACAGTCCGTTACGTTCCAGCCGAACAAGCCCTGCTCCAGCCCGTAACGGATACCATCCCTGACAGCGTTTTGAAAACTCTGGTTCAAGTATCCCAGCGAAACCCGGCTCTCGTATTGTACACCGGAGCCAAGCGGGAGTGGTGTAACAGACAGTCCGATGGATGCCCAAAACGGGTTGGGCGGCACCTCGATATGGATGGTGTGGCTGGCTGCTTTGAGCGGCCGCTCCATATAAATGACGGTGGGTTCCTTTACCACTGTTTCAAGCTTGTATTTTTCCGACAGCAAAGCGGAAACAACCTCCAACTGCACCCGGCCCAAAAAAGAAAGAATGATCTCATGGGTGATGGAATCCACCTCGCAGCGCAAAAGCGGGTCAGTATCCGCAAGTTGCGTAAGAGCGTCCAGCAGCCGTTCTCTTTGCGCTGCCGTTTTCGGCGCAATCGACGTCCGCAGCATGGGGAGGGGGTCCTCACGCCACCTTTTACGAGGGAGCCGGGTTGGGTCCCCTAATACATCGTTTAACCTCACGCTGTCGCTGGGAAGGATAACAATTTCACCCGGATAAGCGGTGTCTGTCCGAACAATTTCCCCTTTGGATGGAATACGCATCTCTGTGATTTTCAGCTTTTCTCTCCCGGCCAGGGCCACCGTATCCCGCAGGCGCAGCGTTCCGCTGTATAGCCGTAGATAGACACGCCGCTGGCCGCAATCTGTATACTCCACCTTGAAAACGCTGCCGCATAGGGCGGCGCTCCCCTGTTCCCCAATCGGTTGGAACAGCCCTGTCACCGCATCCATCAACGGTTGAATGCCAAGGCCCTTTTTGGCGCTGCCATAATAGACCGGGAACAGGGAGGCGTCTTGAACCCGCCGCTGTTCCTCCCGCACAAGTTTTTCCCGGCTGATTGGTTCTCCTGCGATATACTTTTCCAATAATTTATCGTTATTTTCGATGACCGCATCCCATGCTTCTATGTCGGTATTTTCCTCCAGGACTATTTCCGGGGACAGCGACACCGTCTGCTTGATGATAATATCGGCGGAGAGCTTATCCCGAACAGACTGAACCACGCTCTGCAAATCAACGCCAGCCTGGTCGATCTTGTTGATAAAGATAACGGTGGGAATGTTCATTTTCCACAGGGCATGGAACAGAATACGGGTCTGGGCCTGCACGCCATCTTTAGCGGAGATCACCAAGATGGCCCCATCTAAAACAGCCAAAGAGCGGTACACCTCCGCCAAAAAATCCATGTGGCCGGGCGTATCCACAATGTTGACTTTACATCTGTGCCACTGGAAGGAAGTGACTGCCGCTTGAATGGTAATCCCACGCTGCCGCTCCAAAAACATGGTGTCCGTCCTCGTTGTCCCTTTTTCGACGCTCCCCGGTTCTGAAATGGCTCCGCTGGCATATAGCAGGCTCTCCGTCAAGGTCGTCTTTCCAGCGTCTACATGGGCAAGAATTCCAATATTGATTATTTTCGGCTTATAGGACAAAATGTGTGTCCCGATAGAACATCCGTTTCCAT
>CABJEP010000024.1 GCA_902364645.1 Coriobacteriaceae bacterium
GTCGCCAAGGACTTCGACTTCTGCGACATCGACACCTTCGATATGTCCGACCCGGACGCCTACTCCAAGTACGACTGGTCGCTCTACGGCACCGTCATCAACTGCGGCGCCTACACGGCCGTGGACAGGGCGGAGACCCCCGAGGGCCGCGTGACCGCCTGGAAGGCCAACGCCACCGGGCCGGCCCTGCTCGCCCGCACCTGCGCCGGGCACGGGATCACCCTGGTCCACGTGTCCTCCGACTACGTCTTCGACGGCACCGCGGAGTTCCACACGGAGGAGGAGCCCCTCAGCCCGCTTTCCGTCTACGGCCAGACCAAGGCCGCCGGCGACATCGCCGTGGCCGGGTGCCCGCGCCACTACATCATGCGCAGCTCCTGGGTCATCGGCGAGGGGCACAACTTCGTCAAGACCATGAAGGGCCTCTCCGACCGCGTCGCCGACCCCGAGGACAAGCTGGACAAGGTCACCGTCGTGGACGACCAGCTGGGCCGCCTGACCTTCACGCGCGACATGGCCGAGGCCATCTTCCACGTGCTGGGCACGCACGCCCCCTACGGCGCCTATAACTGCACCTGCTCCGGTGCCGTGAGGAGCTGGGCCGACATCGCCCGCGCCGTCTTCGATGCCGCCAACGGCAACGGGGGCAAGGTCGTGCCGGTATCGACCGCCGACTACTACGCCGGCGCCGCCGGCCCCGTAGCCCCGCGCCCGGTCCACTCCACGCTCGACCTGTCCAAGCTCGAGTCCACCGGCTTCCGCATGCCCGACTGGGAGGAGGAGCTGGGGGAGTACCTGTCTAAGCCTCTATAAGCACTTTAGAAAGTGATTTAAGATATGAAGAAGGTAATGCTCGTCTTCGGTACCCGCCCGGAGGCAATCAAGATGTGCCCGCTCGTCAACGAGCTGAAGGCGCGCAAGGATGAGTTCGAAACCGTCGTGACCGTGACCGGCCAGCACCGCGAGATGCTCGACCAGGTGCTGCGCGTCTTCGGCGTGACTCCCGATCACGACCTGGCGATCATGAGGCCGGGTCAGACGCTGTTCGACGTGACGTGCGACGTTCTGCTTAAGCTCAAGGCCGTCCTCGAGGACGAGAGGCCCGACGTGGTTCTTGTCCACGGTGACACCACGACCAGCTTCGCCGCGGCGCTCGCCTGCTTCTACCTGCAGATCCCCGTGGGGCACGTCGAGGCTGGCCTGCGCACTCACGACATCTACAGCCCGTGGCCCGAGGAGTTCAACCGCCAGGCCGTCGACATCGTGAGCGAGTACTACTTCGCCCCCACGGAGGCGAGCAAGGAGAACCTCCTCGCCGAGGGCAAGCCCGCGTCCAGGATCTGGGTCACCGGCAACACGGGCATCGACGCCCTTCGCACCACCGTGCGCGAGGGCTACTCACACCCCGAGCTGGAGTGGGCCGAGGGCTCCCGCCTCATCCTCATCACGGCGCACCGCCGCGAGAACCTGGGCGAGCCCATGCACCGCATGTTCCGCGCCATCCGCCGCGTGATGGAGGAGCACCCAGACACCAAGGCTATCTACCCCATCCACATGAACCCGCTCGTCCGCAAGGCGGCGCACGAGGAGCTGGACGGCTTCGACAGGCTCCACATCATCGACCCGCTCGAAGTTCTCGACTTCCACAACTTCATGGCGGCGAGCCACCTCATCCTCACCGACTCCGGCGGCATCCAGGAGGAGGCCCCGAGCCTGGGCAAACCGGTGCTCGTCATGCGCGACACAACCGAGCGCCCCGAGGGCGTGGCCGCCGGCACGCTGAAGCTCGTCGGCACCGAGGAGGACGTGATCTACCTCGAGTTCAGCCGCCTGCTCAGCGATCAGGCCGAGTACGAGGCCATGAGCCATGCATCGAACCCCTATGGTGACGGGCACGCGAGCGAGCGAATTGCTGACGTGCTGGTGTAGTAGTTTTCTCTGAGCTGTTCTATTAAGCTGCTCTTATGGGACATAGATAATAAAGACAATGCCGACCTTGCCCCGCGTGCATGCGAGAGAATAAGGTCGGCATTGCTGCTTTTGGTGAGTTTTCTGGAACTGAGTTCTCAGATGAACTCTTAATGGGCACTGGATATTGCCCAATGGGTTACGGTGGGTGTGACAAAGTCAAAATCATTGCCCAGGAGTCCATTGAAGTTATTGATTGCTTTGAGGAATCTCGGTTTACCGTGCTGTCGATGAAAATAGGCAAGACCTATTTCGTTATTGCGGCCGCGCATCTTGTTGACCGTATGCTTTCAGCTGATTCGGAACCAAGGCTAATGGATATCCGCAAGATGATGGATGTGATTCACGGGTATGAAAATGAGCTATCAATTAACAAGACGATCGTTATGGGCGATTTAAATGCAAATCCATATGAGAAGGAGCTGCTTCTCCCCAACGCATTTACCGAGATGCTATTTAAAGGGTTAGTTAGAAATAAAACCGGAAGAACATGGTGCGGTGACGAATACCCCTTTCTGTATAAACCGACAATTCATTGGTTATTGGAGGAGCTGAAGAACTACGGATCCTTTTACTATTCCGGAGATTGCACCAACCCAATTTGGAACTGTTATGACCAAGCCCTGGTAGGCCCAGAATTGATGGACTCCATTAATTCCTATAGCTATCTAAAGAAGATAGGGAATAGGGACTTGATTGCAAAAGTTCCTCTCAACAGCAAGATAAGCGACCATTTGCCGCTGTTAGTTGATATCCATTTGAGTTAGGTGGGTTATTTATGCCTCCCAGTGAAAACCCGTGGTTAGAGGTGCTTTCTCAGCCTCAACATAGATCAACAGGAGGCATATGCGGCGATCTTGCAAAGATCTACGACCGTTATAAATTCGTAGAGGCCGAGCCGTGCAATATCACAATACAAGACGATGAAGATCTCGACCTTGTGTTCAAACAACTTCTAAAGAGCGAAAAACTGAGCTACATCTGCAGCAGACTGATGAACGAGACATCATGGCTGGGTTATTTGCGAACTTATCAATCGGGAACTACTAATTTGCCGATCGCTGCCCCTGCTATCTATCTATGTTGCAGCTTACTATGGGTTGGCACTAAACATGAGCCGTAGGAAGCGGATCGCTGACAGCTGCGATGTAACGGGACTTTCATCCTGAATCTAAGAACGAATTTGGAGCAATTTTAGGATTAAACTGGATACAGTAGACGAAAGGGTCATGCTTTCATTTGAGGAGGGCATTCATTGAGCGACAATTTAGATAATGAAGTTGAGTATGCACGATCACTTGCAAACGCCTTCCGCATGGCGATTAGCCGTGCCCAAGAGTCCGGTGAACTTTCTCGCACTGTAATCGCGTCCTTTCCAAGAGCTTGTTGCGGATATACAAGCGATTTACTGCAAAGGTACCTAAGCGAGCATGGCATCAAAACATGGTATGCATCTGGAACGTATCGCGACTCTTCAACAAATGATTCGCAGTCCCATGCTTGGCTTAAACTTGCCGATGGCACTGTAATCGATATTACCGGAGACCAATTTCGCTTTGAGCCGCATCCCTTAATGAATGATTGCCCAGTGTACTGTGACGAGCCGAACGAGTTCTTCAATCTTTTTGAACTCGATCCGCCTTGTGAATACGAGGTCTCATTTTCAAAGGATGTCTTACGCAAAGAACAAGAAGCGTACGATATTGTCTGCAAGTTTCTTTAGCCCGTATGCCCGAATCTATATCGCTGCAACGTGTGTTTTTAGCAATTGCCGTTGATTCTGAATTGGGATGAATTAAGCACTAGGTTGTGATTCTATGCCTGTTACTTCTCGAAGGACACTTGTTGCTTATAAACTGACTTGTCATGAAGCTCGCAAGCCCGACAAGCTGTTTGAGCTCGATTCACTCTATAAAGGTGGATTCACTCGAGCGTTCGTTGAATTTTGCGGATCAGACCAAGGTGCAATCCAGCAAAAGGATGTTGGGAAATACTGCCATCTTGAAAAGCCAAAAGTTCAAGATGAAGGTGTTCTGCTTGAACTTCAATCTGGTTCAAACGGTGAAGATTTTGCCATTCTTGATCCTGGATCAGATTCCATAGTTGGTGAATATGATAGCGAAAAGGCACCCATGGTTCGTTCGAGGGTATATCTTAGAAATCCTGTTGGAAACTATGCAATTTTATGCGTTGAACATGTAAACGGATCTGCCGGTGACACGTTTCTGAAGGCGCCATTTAAGAACTGGTTAAAAGCGGCGGTCCCAGGATGTCTTTTAGATTGGGAGCCTATAGCAGAAGAAGAATCGCTTGATGCCTTTAAGAGCATCGAAGATTTTGAAGTTCGTAAATATCTTAGGTCAAGCGACATGGCGGATTCGTTAATTACTGGTGCTAATTACATTTCATATAAGTTGGCCCATAAGAGAAGGCAACCTTTTCCGATTGCCCTACTTAAAGAAGCTCTATCGGATTTCAACAAAGCAAAAACGATGTTTGGCCTTGTAGAATCTGACATAACAGATGATAAGGTCGATGTATTTGTTCGAGCTAATAGCAAGGATGGCCGAACCGTGCAATTCGACATTTCATCATCGTTTGATATGAAAATTAGAGAGCTCCTTAACGAACGTGGCGATGCTGTCCTCAATGATTCCGCATTTGTAAAGAGGTGCAACGAAAAGTGCGAGGTTATTGAGCATCGTCTTGGACGGGCTTAATTAATGAATGGCGGTTTCGTATGGGGAAGATTTCACTTAGGGGTTTATTTATCCGCTATTTAAGAACGCTTCATTCGGTTGACGACGACTCCCTTTATAAACCAGATATTTTCGTTCATTTTGTCATTCCTATTGGATTGTTTATTTGGGCAATGATTGAAACCGATAATGCCGCTACTGTTCGTTCCTATTTTGCAAATGCGATGACTGCCATATCGGTTATTTCGGGCTTCATGTGTGGTCTTGCAGTAATGATCTTTGAGCTTAGGATTAACTTGAACCTAAGTAATGGCGAACTGGGAGAAAACGCTCAAGAAATCAAGTTAATTGATGAGCTGTTCTCTGACGTGTTGTGGTCGGTCGTCGTAGGCTTTCTGTCGGTTGGTTGTATGGCTATATCCGGCGAGATTAACGATATCGCAGCTGTGAATAACCTATTTACTGCTTTCTCTCTAGCTCTATGCTGCAATTTTATTGTTGTTACCCTCATGTGTCTTAAGCGTATTGACGTGTGTTATCAAGTCATTTCTCGTTTTTGGGGGCGGAAGAAGTAAGGGGCATCTAGCCAGCTTCGACTACGTCGGCAGTCGTCTGCTGTGGACACCCAGCAGCTGCTGGCCAATTACAAGGACGTGCCGCAGAACCTGATCGAGACCATCGTGGATGCCAACCGCACTCGCAAGGACTTCGTCCCCGACGAGGTGCTGCAGATGGTGTGAGACCGCGTGTACGCCGGCAAGCCGAAGCCGGTCGTGGCCGTCTGCCGCCTGACGATGAAGTCCAACTCCGACAACTTCCGCGCAAGCTCCATCCAGGGCCTCATGAAGCGTGTGCAGACCAAGCGTAAAGTTGTACGAGCAAATACGATGACCTCATCATCTGAGAATGACAGAATTAGTTTTGCGTAAATGATTGAGCCCTCACGCTATTCCTGAAGCTGAACGACAAGTTTTACTTAGCATATAGAGCTAGCTAAAACATGGATATTAAGGAGCGCTTTCATGGATCATTTGAGCGAGATAATTACAAGCCCAGTGTACGTTGCTCCTTCCTGGCGCTGGAACGAAGTGCCTCAGTTTTCATTTTCGAACTGCAGCCTAGTTTCTTATATGCCGAATACCGCCTGCAGATTTCCCGTCACCAAAATCAGAGATTCTCTTGGCTCGTCAACAATTGAATGTCTGATTTCATTGGGACGTATGCAGGGGTCCTTTGAACGCATTGCCGCATGCTGGTCAGATTATGCAACCGCATGCACGGATCTTTTAATGAGATGTGATTTATCACGCGATGAGGCCATTAAAGTGAGATATAACGCCAACTGCACTGATTATATGCGCGACTGTGTTTACTACGCCCACGGCTTTATATCCAAAGCCCTTCGTTTTTCAGCGGTGGTAAAAGAATGCACCACGAGTATTAGCAGACTGAGCAGCACTTTGGCTAATGAGGTCCATTCATCTGATTGGGTTAAACTAAAAGAGATCCTCGAAGCTGAGCCATTTGTAGTTCTGCTTTCGGCAATACGCAATGCAAGCGAACATAACGACGGCTACATAAGTCCCGTCAACTATTCCTCACAAGATCAAACATTTCGACTTGCGATTAATCTTGAATCTGGAGTTGTTAGTGACAGGAACAACATATCGATGTTTCATCGTACTTCAATTAATCAAGATGGAAGAACCATGCTCGACTGGTTAGATTCATTCTGCCAAGAGCGATATCAACAAGGTGATACGCCTCTCCTGTCTTTTGCATCCTTCTATCAGATCGTTTCTGACTATATAGCCGTTGAGGGTCTGGCATTTCTGGATACCTTTTGCGCACTGTGTCGAACACGGACAACCGACACGTTTGATTTATTAGAACTAGTAGCGGATAACCATTCAATTGGGCTATTAGTTGATATGGCAAGAGGCGCGAATCCCAACGAAAGGCCATTCAATTGGTATATGTCTGATAGGTTATATCCATTAATGAACGTTGTGCAGTTTGATGAATTTGTGACTCACTTGCTGTTTTATTTTGTGACAGCATAGGGGCTCAGACTATGCCAGTTAAACCACAATAAATTAGTCAATGAAGAACACAGAAGCGCAGAGTATATTAAAGCTGTTAGGTTTTGAATTCATGAGGACAGCCGGGTGAGGTTTTGCGATTATTCTTTTGGAATTTAGCTCGCAAGAGCCTTGCGGATCTTGTCCACATTGCCGTTCAACTTTATGACGTTGATGTAGCGGCTTTTGCGGAGGCAGATCAAACTGACTTTCAGCGATTGACCGAATTACTTGGTGGTCGTTATCGAACAGTGGAATCCATTGACGACAGGACGAAAACGAAGCTGCTCGTCAAGTCTTCAATTTGTTCGCAGCAAGCCTCTGCGGTTATTAAAAATCTGACGTGCACATTAATTCTTGACGGCGTGCCCGTGAATACCTCAATTGTTCACTTGCCAGACAAGCGCAACGATCCGCAAGGTGATCATCGCGAGAGGATAATTAGAAAACTCGTTAGCGAGCTAAATACTACAAAGACGTCGTGCCCCGGCAGCTTCAATATGCTGATAGGCGATTTCAATTGCAATCCATTTGACCCCGAAATGGTAAAACTCGATTCCTTAAATTCGACCTTTTTCAAAGAGGTTGCAAAGAGACTGAAAGAAAGAGAGAGCGATGGGTCGTCGTATCCAGTGATGTATAACCCCGCTCTTGAATTTCTATCAGAGTCCAATTCTAATCTGGGTTCATTTTATTTGGGTTCAGGTGACGGTACCTATTATTGGCATTCGCTCGATCAAATCGTTGTAGATTGGCAGTTGGCGGACTGCATTATCGACTGCCGCTATCTTCGTCAAATTGGTGATACTAAACTTATTGTTAATTCACGGCCGTGTTCAAAGTACAGTGACCATTTGCCGCTTTTGGTAACTATGGAAATGGGGAAGTGTCATGGTAGGTAGCGAAAATTTCTGGGCGGACATTATTGATCAGCCCTTGGAAAAATCCGCCGAGAACGTTGAAGCAATCATGCAGGGGCAGTGCGAAGATGTGAAAGCTGCGTCCAGTGGCCTGATCGAAGCTCGTTTTGTAAAACTTGCCTTTACCACCAGAACAACTAGCAGTATGTGGTCCTCACGCGAATTAATGGAGCGTCTCACTGTTCCAAAAACGGAAAAAGTAGAGAATACCGCCCTGAATCTCACCGATGCGAACGATTCTTATTCGCCGTCCGATTATGCTTTCGACCTTTATACTTCGGAGTATAAATTTAGAGTACTGACAATGAGGTTAGGCGCCGTCTATCCAATCGATTTAGTCTTAGATGAAGATATATTCTGTCAAACCTGGGATTTATATACCGGGGAAATTCAGGTTTCGAAGGAAAATAATCTCATTGTTGTTCAAAGTGACGATGAGCTCAAAGATTGCCTGGAAATTATTATTTCTAAGAATGAGAAAATGAAGTTTGTCGTTCGTAAAATGATCGAAACTGAAAGAGCAATGCGTGTGAATGCGGGTGACGAGCAGCCTTAACTCGCCTCTGCCTAGAGGTTCGTTGACCTCTTCGATATGGGCTTGGATTTTACGGACGACCAATTAGCTTATGGAGGCTCCTCCTTTCACCGACTGACAAAACGATTTACACCTAAGTTTGGGGTTCGTTTACAGGCAATTCGTTCGCTACTCGCCCGATCTCGCTACACTATTAACTGCTGCTACCAGGTAGTTTTCTGAGGCAGCTTCCATTGGCTCTTGCGAAGATCGGAGCGGTTATGTTTGCTTCCGCGTTCCACACTAGCCGTCACTACATCCTGTTTACTGCCATGACCTGCCTATGCGTTTTGCTGGGCGGGCCTTCTTATGCCGCGGGCGCGGAGAGCCTCATCATCGCGGGCGCGACGTACTACGAGCCGGGCGTGTCGGGTCCCGGCTGGGCCTGGACCGATGCCGACCACCTGGAGCTCAACGGCTACGCGGGCGAGGCCATCGGCGCCGAGGGCGACCTGGTGCTGACGCTTGCCGGGCAAAACTCCGTGACGGAGTCGCATGCACCCAATGCGGACATCACGCTGTGCGGCATGGAGGTGTGGGGCAACCTGACGCTTCGCGGCTCCGGGACCCTGACCGCGACGGGCTCGCAGTGCGGGATCCACGTATCGCAGGCACTCGTGGTGGACGGCTGCACTGTCGATGCCCGGGCGGACGGGGCCGATATTACGGACGAGGCGGTCGCCGGCGTGATCGCAGGCGACATAGCCGTGCGCGGCGGCGGGCGCGTCGTTGCCGCGGGCGCCGGGACCGGAACGGGTGTGCGCGCCTACGGCGTGTATCTGCAAGATGCGGGCCTTGGCGATGGTGCGGCCGGCTGTCGGCTTTCTGTCGATGCCTCGTGGCTCGATGCGACCGGTGACGACGGCGGTGTTGCGTGCTTGGGCGGGTCGCTTGTGTCAGCGCGGTTTGTGGCGCCTGCCGGCGGAGCCTTTGGTGCTGGTGGCGTGGTGGATGCCTCCGGTGCGGTGGCACCGCATGTGGTGGTTGAGCCCGAGGGCGCCATGCCTCCGGCGGGGGAGACCGACAGGGGCGAGGTGCCGGGCGATGGCACGGACAAGTCTCCCGCCGATGCTAACCCAGCTGCAGGAGAGCCCACCACGGGGCCCACGGCAAATCCCTCGCTGAAGCCCGCGGCCACGACAACCAAGACAACAAAGACAGCAACCAAGACCACAGTCGCCAAAGCTTCCAAGCCCAAGGCTGCCACCGCAACAACTGCGGCGCTCCCCAAGACCGGCGACAACAACTGGGTCGTCGCCTCTGTGGCGCTTTTCCTACTGGGGACAGTGCTGTTAGGTGCAGCATTTCGCTGCTGAGACCCCGTTTAAGCGAAACCAGGGGAGAGGTAAAGCAGCTATTTCAGAAGCCTTTAGCCTTTTTCAAATTCATTTTCTTAGAGATTGGTGCCGTACCAGCCACCGCTGAGACGGCACTATTTCGTTTTGCTCTACAGCTTCACAATCTGTTACCGATGTTGAGCCTTACGCCCCATCTGCCAGAGCGATAAGATAATTGCAATCCAAATACTGCCGTTAATAAAGCTTCTTATTCCACTAAAGGATTGATATATGTCTAATGAAACTAAAATTGAGGTTGAAGATGTAGCCTCGTATATCAAATACATCAACGGACTTTCACCAACAATAAATGGTGACGCCAGAACATATGAATCTACATTTGTTTTCCGAGGACAAGGATCGACTAAGTTTGATCTTGTTCCGTCAATCGGAAGAGATAGCTATTGGCGTAAACCGGGATCGGACACCATTTCCCCTATCATAGGCAGCCTTACGCACGAGGCGGACATTATTGAAACTGCCTGCCGCATAATGCCAAATATCTTCAAGCGAGATTTGCTTCCGATTGATCTTTTAGCCTGCCTCCAGCACTACGGAGTCCCCACCAGACTATTAGATGTCACTTCAAATGCACTTGCAGCCCTCTATTTCGCCTGCGGAAATCTGGATGACGTGGGCGAAGTATTTATCTTTAGGCGACCGGGAGGGGATAAGCAGGAATATCCCATCTGTCAGGCAATCGCGGACTCGTGGCATCTGCTTATGAACCCTAAAGTGTTATCAGACTTTGCTTCACTTGCAATATCTAGACCATACTTTGACTATCAACGTGATCTAGTGCTTTCAAATTGCCCTGAACCAACCGATCAGGCAAAATGGTTTAAGGAGTGCTGCGAAGACACGTTATTTGTCTACGGAACTAGATATCTTGATAGACAGGCCGCTCAGTCGGGGCAATATATCCTTTTCCCAAATGACATTCGTGGTGAAGATCCTTATTTATCGTTTGAGGAATTCATAAGTCCACTACCCAAAGACAGCCCCGTAATAGCCGGTCGTTGCATAGTGCCATCTGAAAGGAAAAAATCCCTGCTTATCGAATTGGGCAATCTTGGCGTAACCGAATCCACGCTCTTTCCCGATAGTATTGAGAAGATCTGCGCTGGAATGGTGAGCGAATTTAAAAGAAATCAATATACGTGACGCCAAACGATCGGGTATTCGGAATATGCCCTTAGCATCCGATTGTCGAGACGCTTCTTAACGAATCTGGCTCGATTGCCAGGGCCAAATCGTTCTCATGGATTTGGTTTATCAATAAGGAACGAATCCACGACATAGATCCCGTCCAATGCGGCAAATGGATGTTCTTCTTCTCTCCATTCAAAACCGCCCTCATGGACGACATTGTCGGAACCGCAGTTCTTGACGGCGTCGTCGTAGAGGCCAAATACTCGAATCCCGAAACGCTCATCGCGGCGGGCCCGAAACAAGGTGTCTGCTGGATTTACCTAAACGGTAACGATAGAGAAAGCCATAGGCTCTGTTAGACCATGATTGACATTCTGCCCCAATCATCTTTTTGAAATTGCAAGATAATCGCCCCCTTGCCGGGTTTGAATCCGGCAAGGGGGCGATGTGCTCAAGATCTGTCGGGTCAATCGTGAGGGTCCCATCGCCCAAGTCGATTTGCCGACTATCTTGCCGTCTTCCCGTCGGGCACCGGCGCCTTGACCCTCATCTCGAACGGCAACCCGCCCTTCCGGACGGGCGCCCTGAGGAACGCGTTGACGGCGGTGGACATGGACAGGCCGAGCTCGTCCAGGATGGCCGTGGCCTCCTTTTTGGCCTCCGGGTCGATCCGGATCGTCGTGGCCGGTATATTCGACGGCATGGCTGCACCTTTCCTCGTATATCGCGATGCGACCATTCTACTGTCTCTATGCGGCGGCTTCGGTCCAGTAGTCCATTTAGGGCGGCAGGACGTTGAACATATCATGGATGCGGCTCCTGCACACGCCGTTGGCGAGCTGTCGCGCGACCGTGCGCTCGGCGGTGCCGGAATCGGTCGCCATGAAGGTCCGGCACCACTTGAACCAAGCGAGGTAGGTGCCGAGGTGCTTCGTCGACACGCCCTTAAACGGCTTCATGAAGGTATCGAGGAGCGAATGGACGGTGTTGATCCGGTTGATGGTCCCCTCGGAAGGGTCCTTGGAATCGTAGGCCGTGTGTGCGTCGACCTCGAGCTCCGCGAGGACGTCGACATAGGCGGACGCCTTGTCCGTCGCTACGACGGAAGCGGACGCGATGCGGTCCCTCAGCACGTCCATGGCGCGTTTCCTCGACAGGATGCCTCGTCCCGAGACCTGGAGAAACGTCTCGTTCGAGTCGTTCACGCCGGTCATGACGCAGATCTGCTCGCGCGACAGTCCGCGCCTGTGCACCTGCTTGCCACGATGTCGGGAGTGACGTGGCATCGTAAATGACCCCTTCGTGTGGTTGCCCTTGAACGACTCGGGGAAGTAGGTCTCGTCGAGCTCGCAGCCGCAGCCCCGCCCGGTCTTGAACGAGGGCGAGTAGGCCGAGAGACACTCGATGAGCCTGTGGCGCATGGTGTAGGCGGTCTTGAGGCAGACATGGCAGCGCCCCGCGCATTCGCGCAGGGGCAGCATGAGAACGAAGCACTCGGCATTGGCCATCCAGGTCTCCTTCGGGAGCCTGCTCGTCCCCAGGATGTGCCCGCTGCCCATGCCGAAGGTCCTGCCGCAATCCTGGCAGAGGTAACGCTGCTCGCCGTTCTTTGATTTGCCCTTCTTCACGACCGCGGCGGACCCGCAGCGCGGGGAGCGCTCGGCCTCGTAGGCGGAGCCGGCGGCGTTCGGTCCTGCTGAGGCTCGCGATGTCCCTCTTGAAGGTGATTACCAGGTCCTCGGCGTTCATGCTGCCCCGCGGTCTACGAGGCTAACGATATGGCGCCGTGATGACATATGTATGTCAATCTTGGTCTAACAGAGCCTTTTTATTTGGCTCGTTTGCCCGAGGCGAACAAACGCCCGATAGCGATATTGACTTGCGCCTAGTCTGCGGCAACACCATGACGTTCGGCACGCTTTACGAACTCACCCATGAGCTCGAGAGGGAACTTGGGCGAAAGGTTGATATCGTCACCAACCCACCAGAGCACATGCGCCCGGCATTCCGCAAAAGCATCGAGCAAGATGAGGTGCGTGTCTATGAAGCTCTGTAAGCAGGACGAGGCGTTAGTGTGCTCCGGCGTGATCAGCAAGTCTGAATTTTGTCGCATACTTCCGGACTCGGCGAGCCTTAGAAGCCAGTATTGAACTCAAACTCGGTTCCAGACACCCTCTTGCTATTTGAATACAGGTATCGCTCTAGCGATAGTATGTTATACTATCGCTAGAGCGATACCTGTTAGGAGACTCACGTGGAACTGTGGCATGGTTCTCAGAAAATCATTGAGACTCCCCAGCTTGGCCTGGGGAAAATCCATAACGACTATGGACAGGGATTCTATTGCACAGAGAGCCTCGACCTTGCAAGGGAATGGGCATGTTCGCGCGATGCCGATGGCTTTGCGAATCGCTATGAACTCGATATAGCCGATCTCAAAGTTCTCGACTTGCTATCGCCGCAATATTGCGTCCTGCATTGGATAGCGTTGCTCGTTGAGCATCGTTCTTTTCACAAAGATACCGCCATTGCCGCGGGGGCGTGCGAATATCTCCATGATCACTTTCTACCTCGGACGAGCACTTGCGACGTAATAAGGGGGTGGCGTGCGGACGACTCGTACTTTAGCTATGCCAGAGCTTTTGTAAACAATACGATCACCGTCGATCAGCTTGGACGATCTATGAGGCTCGGTAACCTGGGGGAGCAGATTGTGCTCAAAAGCGAGCGTGCGTTTAAGAGCGTTCGTTTTGCTGGATTTGAACGTGCGCAGCAAGCTCTGTATGGTCCATTGGCCAAGGAACGAGATGAAGCGGCAAGAGCGCACTACCGGGAGCTACTTGGCGAAAATCCATTTGAGGGAATTCGTATCGTCGATATCATTCGAGAGGGGATGACGGGCGATGACCCACGCCTACAGTGAGATATATCTCGAGGATGCCATGAGAACGCTGGGCGAGGCGGTCGATTTTGCCCTCTGTGACCAAGGGCTGACTCCAGCCGAGTTGACGGCGATCCTGTCGAACGCTCTTGAGATGAAACAGTTTGAGCGCGGTATGCCTCGCGTCGTCTGCGGCATGGCGGGCGACGAGCTCGCGCGCGATATTATTGCCCATGCGGGACTGACTCCCGTCGAATGCAGGGAGACCTATCCGTTCGACCGTTCGCCTCAGTATTGGGCGGGCTGGGTTTTGGCCTATACGCAATGGATGAGCAGCTTGGGCTTTAATAAGCTACTCGAAGTCGCTCCGCTCGATTGGATCATCGGCTCGTACCATCCGCTCCACGAGGCCTCCGAAGATAAATTCGCCCAGATTGTCATCGAAAAATGGAACAACGCCCAGGCAGACAAAAAGGGCCTCAAGGCGGCACGAAAGGCTGCCGGACTAACGCAAAAACAGCTCGCCGCCCAATCGGGGGTTAAGCTTCGCGCCATACAACTCTACGAGCAGAACCAGCTCGACCTACGCCGTGCCTCGGTTTCCTCGGCATTGGCGCTTGCAGACACCCTAAACTGCACCATCGAAGACCTCGTCTGGCAACCGATTGCTCTGGAGTACGACTCGCAGGCTATTTCGTCTGTAAAGCTATAGAGGAGTCAGACATGCCTTGGAGCTATGTTCAACAAGATGACGGCGCTGATTGCGTTGCTCAAGAAGATCATTCAACTGCGCACGTGGCAAATTCAGCATCACCGATTTTGCTCGGCGGTACCACGTCAATCGACGAAGCTATTCGGCTGACCATTTCGAACATGCCCAACGCGCTCAGGCTCTTAGAGAACTCATGATGGCGGACACGAAGCGGGGAGCGCATCCGTTCGCGCCGCTCGTGCTCGATGATGCCGGTTCGCTCGAAGATATGGCCGCGGCCGTGATGCGCCTGCACAGTACGCTGATGACGGTCGGGCGCTGCTATACAACCGACGCCACAGGCGACCGGGCCGCGCTTGAGCTTGGACGCGTCGAGTCCGTGCTTGCGGGTGCATTCTGTACGATATTCGGTCAATCGCCGGCCGATCGCTTCGCAGACATCTTTGACCAGGTCACCTACGTGGCCGAGCACATGGTCAAGGACCACATCTTTGAAGACGGTAACAAACGAACCAGCCTTGTCTTTGCGTTGTCCGTCTTAAGGTTCGCAGGCACTCCGGTCGTGCTGTCTGACAGCCCCGAACCAAAAGACAACCAGTACTACGCCTGGATCCAGGACCTCGTTTCCAGTCGCCGCACGAACAGCGAGATAGCCGAAGAGCTGCGCTGCGGATTCGTTGCGGGCACTGGCGATCTGTCGCTCGTATAGAATCTAAGCATCCGCACGCCGGTTAATGAATTGATTGGACACCACATGGAACTCCCTAGCTCCCTGTGCAGTAATGTGTACGACTTCGCGTTTTGCCCCGAGCCCTGCTACGACCGCCTGGTCGATCTCGCCGACCCCGAGGACTGGGGTCCCGGCAACCGCATCCTCAAAAACTACCTGTCGTTTTCGTTTAGCCGCGCGGTGTTCCTGACCGAGCGCGATGTGGACCAGACCGCCCCGTCCAACTTGCCGCTGGTGTTCGACGAGGACCGCCGCCTGTTCAACACCGGCCTGTACACGCGCCGCTACGAGACCATCTACGGCCTGTTTGAGCCCAACACCAAGCCCGACGCGCGCCAGCGCTGGTTTTTGAAGGGCTTCTTTAAGGAGAGCGACCCCATGCTGGTCTCGTTTGAGTACTTGCCGTGCCGCGTGCGCTTTGCCGAGGACCCCTCCGAGCTGGTCTTTGACTACCGCCTGCCCATCCGCTCCAACATCGACCACATTCTGGGCGACGAGGAAAACCTCACGCGTATTCCCGCTAGCCTGATGGGGGAGAGCAACTCGCTGCTGCTGCGCCGCGCCTTTGAGGGAACCGTCGTCGAGGCCGCCCGACGCGCCGCCGCCAATTACACGCTCGCCGTGCCGCAATTCTACGGCGGCCGGATCCAGCTGCTCTTGCCGCTGTGCCTGACCGGCGACAAGCCCGAGCTGGCGTTGACCATCCAGCGCGAGGACGGTTTCTACGCCGCACGCACCTGCCTCACGCTCGACATGGCTTACAACAACGCGCGACTTATCTGCCGTCCCGAGACCTCGTGGATTAAACGATAAAGGGTGGTTTAGCTGCTGTTTTACCCATTGCTTTGGTTGCTTTGGCTTGGCTAGCACTCACGAATTTAAAATCGAGGGCAAAAAGTTCTTGGTAAACCACGTACGGCTATGATAGTATCTCTTTTGCCGAAAGGCGACGGGCGATTGGCTCAGGGGTAGAGCATATCCTTCACACGGATGGGGTCACAAGTTCGAATCTTGTATCGCCCACCATCAAAAGCACAGGTCAGAGGTATTAAGCCTCTGGCCTTTTTCGTTTTGACACCAAGGCTGACACCAAAAACAAATTTCAGTCGTCTAAGGCGTCATTTTTTTATCGCACCCTTTTATTGACGCCATTGCCCGTTTTGTATAAAACGCATGCGTATTTTCATTGAATTCCCCATGTGATCCGAGCGCAAATGTGGAGACAGGGACCAGATGTCCAGAGCGTCTTCCAGCGGATTTCTATCACACGACGGTTTTTCGGCGGAACTCGTCAAGCTTTTGGTTTGCTTCCGGTACTTACACGCATGATGCCCCGGTAGATAATCGGCCATGTCCGCAATCCGCATGGCCTACGGCCGATACCAGGGGAGGCGCAAATGGACGAAATCGTCTGCGCAAACACCGCATTCCGCTACTGGCGCTGCCCACCGCAAGTGCGCGACCTCTACCCACGCCTGCCAAGCACCGAAGACGGCTGGCGTGCCCTATCCCAAGCCCCTTTCGTAACCGACGTCCTCAAGACCCCGATCATTACCACGACAGCGCCTGGTGGCGTTAACTACCATTCGGGTTTGCGAACGACAATCCACTGCGAAGACGCTTCGGGGGTGGACAGTACGTTGGAAACCACATTGGGCTTTAGGGTAACCAATCCGCTTGCGACGCTATTTACCATGGCGCGCTTTTTGTCTCCCATGGATCTTGTCCTTGCCATGTATGAATTCTGCGGATGGTTCTCCGTCTTTGAGCCCACCGCCGCTGTCGAAGCAGAGCTGCGCAAGGCCAAAGACACCGCCAAAAATGCCGCCAAAGAGGCCACCACCGAATCCCTCTTTGACCTCGATGAAAGCCAGGACGAAGCGCCATGGAAGCGCGTCTATGCGCGCGTAAAGGTCAAGGAACCTGTAAAGGGGCCAAACGGCAAAAAGAAATCGAAAGAGGTCACCAAGCTAAAGGGCACATCGCTTTGGATGAGAAAGCCGCTCGTCGAGTTACATGAACTTCATGAGTACGCCAAGAAGATGAAAAGCCGCAAATGGGGCACGAAGTTTTACAACGCCACGCAGATGGTGACGGGTATAGCTGCGTCCCCGCTCGAGGTGGCCGGAATTCTATTGCTGTCGCTTCCGCGCTTCCGCGGCGGGGCCGGCTTTCGAAACGTCTACGTCAACGACCTTACGCCGCTGACCGCATCCGCGCAGAGTATTGCGGGGCAAAATGTCTGCTACGGGGATATCGTGATCGTGAATCCGACCATAATGAAGGCGGGCATCGTGGAGCTTCAGGGAGAAGTCATCCATGGGACGGGCGCCGTTCTCGACCACGATGTCAAACGCATGACAGCGCTGCAAACCATGGGATATGACGTGTTTCTAGTTACGCACGACATGCTTAACGATGCTGACCAGCTTGATGCGATCGTTAGAAGTCTTTGTTCGCGCCTGGAATTGCGCTATAGGAACAAAACTGAGGCTCAAAAGACGGCGGAAACGGAGCTACGAGCCAACGTCATGTGCAATTGGCTGCAAATCGGTTGCTAGACGGTCGTTTTTCCCGCTCGCTGGCACCCTGGATTAGCCGCTCGGGATGCCTCCGCCACGAAAGCGGGCCATCTACTACTTTTTGACCCGACCCCTCGACCACAACCTTTGTTTCGCGAAAACCGCAAGCCGCCTACCTGCGGTTTTTATTTTGCCAGCGGCGGTGTGGTCGAGGGGTGC
>CABJEP010000025.1:0-1831 GCA_902364645.1 Coriobacteriaceae bacterium
GAATGGCCTATTTGCTCAATGTGTTCGGCTGAGATCGGAAATCAACCACGTTTCCCCAGATAAAACCTGCCAAAATAAACCTGTTCCTTTTTGGCAGGTTTTAAAGGCAAACGGTGAAGGTGATCTGGTTGCCGTGACCGGATACGGTGGCGGCGCCTCCATGGGCCTCGGCGATGGCACGCACCACGGACAGGCCCACGCCCGAGCCACCCGTCTTGGAGCTGCGCGACGCATCCGCACGATAGAAGCGATCGAACAATCGGTCCAGGTCGCCCTCGGGCAGCTCGTCCACGGCGTTCGTTACGACAAGCTCGGCGGCGCCCTTGCCTTTGCCGTGCGAAACGGCGCACAGGCTCAGCTCAATCACGCTGCCCTCGCTCGCATAGCGCGTGGCGTTGTCCAGTAGCAACTCAACCACCTGCGCCACCGCCGCGGCATCGGCATGGGTCCGCACGCCGGTCGCAATCGACGTCGACAGGCGCTTACCGCCTGAGACCACCACCGACTTAAACGGCGCCGCCGCCTTGTTCACCGCCTCCGAAAGATCGATCGACGCCATGGTAAAGCCCGCCGAGCCCTCGTCCATGCATGCCAAGAACACCAAGCGCTCCGTGAGCGCCGATAATAGCGCACCCGCACTCGCCTTAGTGCTGCCTTAGCAGGTCGATGAGCATATTTAAAAAAGCAAGGTTATAGCTTAGTCGGACTTAAGGAACGGGCGGCTTCACATCTCGCCCTGCAAACAACGCCCGTACAGCGAGCGCGCTTGCCGCATGGGCGTTGCGGCCGCCTGCAGCTTATAGATAGGCACCCTCGAGGCGCAGCAGCCACTCCTTGCGATCCAGTCCACCGGCGTATCCGTTGAGCGATCCGTCGGCCGCGACCACGCGATGGCACGGCACGATAATCGAAATAGGGTTGCGAGCGACCGCAGCCCCCACCGCGCGAGGAGATACAACGGGCGCTTCATTTCCCGGCACACGATGTCGAGCCGCAACACGCTGGGCGATCTCGCCATACGTAGCGACCTCGCCACGCGGAATTGAAAGTAGCTCAAACCAAACCTCACGCTGAAACGCCGTGCCAATCAAATGCAACGGCGGCGTAAACCGAGGCTCCTGCCCCGCAAAATAGGCGTTGAGCCAAGCCCAAGAACGCTCTAGCACCGAAGAAGCCGCGCCATTGGCCGGATTTACCGTCTGCATGCCCCCGGCACCCGAAACTGCATCGGTGCCCTCAACGTATTCGGCGCTTTCTTTAAGAAGCGTGGAACCAAAGTGCTCCTGCCCCTCAAACCAAAGCCCCGTCAGACCGCGGCCATCAGCGGCAAGCAAGATTTCGCCCAAAGGCGAAGCAAACGTCGTCGTGACCACCAGCGGCTCCCTTCAAAACTCCGCAACATAATACCGCGAATTGTACAGACAACCCCGCAGATACGTCTGGGCGGGCTCGCAATTACTTAAGCGAGACTGTTTTCCCTAATCAAGCGAAAAAGACGCAGGGCATCGACACCAGAGCGGTACCCCTGTCAGCCGAGCTCTAATACTTTCCCGAGAAGTGAACGAGTAAAAACGAAGTCCCGGAGCATCCACACCTTTAGACCGCAAAACCGCAGGATTCGCGCTGCAAAACCGCAGGACATAGCAATCAAAAAATGCCAATGCTTCGGGGGTCCAAATAAGGTCGTTCACTTCACGGGAAAAGTATTAGACCTCAATTCGCACCAAGCCCAAAGTCACCCCAGGCAGCAGGCGCGAAGCGCCGAGGCCGCCGCCGGGACTAGGGCCCGCAACAACCACGTGCCCCCACATCAGCCCAGCGGCCCCAACCA
>CABJEP010000025.1:1841-7455 GCA_902364645.1 Coriobacteriaceae bacterium
ACCACGTGCCCCCACATCAGCCCAGCGGCCCCAACCAGCAACGGCCCCATCGCAGGCCGCTCGCAGCCGAGTCACCGCAGGCGGGGGCCGGGCTTGGTTTTCAGAACATTCCGCAGACCAGTGTGGCGCCTTGTCCGCAGCTCCGAAGGAGCAGGACAAGGCGCCACACATGGTCGAGGACGCTCTGAAAACCAAGCCCGGCCCCCGCCGGACAGGTCCACCGCTACTCGCAGAGCAGCTTAGCGATCTGGACGGCGTTGGTTGCCGCGCCCTTACGGATTTGGTCGCCGCAGCACCAGAAGGTAATGCCACGTGCGGCCTCGGGGTTCGAGATGTCGCGGCGTACGCGACCGACCCAAATCAGGTCCTGGTCGGAGGTGTCCATCGGCATGGGGAAGCGATCGTGCGCATCCTCGGCACTCATGTCGTCAACCAGCTTGACGCCCGGAGCGGCAGCCAGCGCAGCACGGGCCTCTTCCACCGTGATGTCGCGCTCAAACTCGAGCGTAATGCTCTCGGAGTGCGAGCGCAGCACGGGCACGCGCACGCAGGTGCAGTTCACGCGCAGCTCGGGCAGGTGCATGATCTTGCGGCCCTCGTTTTGCAGCTTCATCTCCTCGGAGGTAAAGCCCTCTTCCTTGACGCCGCCAATCTGCGGAATCAGGTTGCTCGCCAGCTGGGCGGCAAACGCGCGCGGCTCGGGAATCTCTTCGCCACGGCCCAGGGCGGCCAGCTGGGCCTCAAGCTCGGCCATGCCGGGGGCACCAGCGCCCGAAGCCGCCTGGTACGTCGAGACGATCATGCGCTTCACGCCAGCGAGCTGATGCAGCGGCCACGTGGGAACCAGGCCGATAATGGTCGCGCAGTTGGGATTGGCGATAAGACCGTGATGCCACTTGATGTCGTCGGCATTAATCTCGGGCACGACCAGCGGTACCTCGGGATCCATACGGAAGGCATGGCTGTTGTCGACCACGACGGCGCCGCGCTTGACGGCCTCGGGCAGCAGCTCCTTGGCGATATCGTCGCCGGCAGCGCCGAGCACGATGTCGCAGCCCTCAAAAGCCTCGGGGCAAGCCTCCTCAATCACAGCCTGCTCGCCGCGGAACTCGACGGTCTTGCCCGCAGAGCGTGCGCTCGCCAGCAGCTTGAGCTTGCCGACCGGGAACTCCTGCTCGTTCAGGCACTCGAGCATCTGGGTGCCCACGGCTCCCGTCGCGCCCAAAATAGCAACCGTGTACTGTTTCATGCTTCCCCCTTTAAAGGTTGTGGCTATCGCCCGCACGCCAAGCAGGCCGATTATTGTTGCCAGTGTATACAAGAACGGGGCAGGCACGAAACCCGCCCCGTCGAAACGAAACCGAAACGAAACGCCCCGCCGTAGATTTTTTGACATGGCCCAAAAATCTACCGAGCAGTCGCTACTTTTTGAGCGCGGCCAGAGCGGGATCAACCGGCGCGGAAGCCTCCAGGTCGGAGACCTTCACAATGCCATTTTCGTCGGAGAAGGCACGGTAAATGGTCCGAATCGCCAGGTCAAAGTCCTTCTCCTCGACACCGATAATGATGTTGATCTCGTCGCAGCTCTGCGAAATCATACGTACGCTCACGCCGGCCTGACCAAGCATGCCAAACAGATGGCCCGAGATACCTGCGCGGCCGCGAAGGTTACGGCCGACGGTCGCGATGAGCGCCAAACCCTCGACAACCTCGATCTCGAGCGGCTCGACCTCCTGCTGAATGTCGCCCACGAGCGAGTACAGCGAGTCGTGCACATCCTGCTCCTGCACCACGGCGCCAAAGCGGTCGACGCCGGTGGGCATATGCTCGACGGAAACGTCATAGCGTTCGAACACCGAAAGTGCACGGCGCATAAAGCCGACACGGGGCTTGGTGCGGTCGCGGGCAACGTTGATGGCGACAAAGCCGCGCTTGCCGGTCACGCCGGTAATGATAGGCTCCGCCTCACCCTCGTCAGCCGTCTCGCTAATGATGGTGCCGGGGTCCTGCGGCGCATTGGTGTTCTTGATGACCAGCGGAATGCCTGCCTCGCGCACGGGGAACACGGCCTCCTCGTGCAGGACGCTTGCACCCATGTACGAAAGCTCGCGCAGCTCCTCGTAGGTAACGCGCGCAATGGGCTGAGCCTCGGGAACAATACGCGGATCGGCAGAATAGAAGCCCGAAACGTCGGTCCAGTTCTCGTACAGGTCGGCACCAAGGCACTTGGCCAGAATCGAGCCGGAAATATCGCCGCCGCCACGGTCGAGCAGCTTGATCTGCCCCTCACGCGTCGCGCCGTAGAAACCGGGCATGACAAAGCCGCCCTGCTGGCCGTACTCCTGCACCAGCTCGGCGGTGCGGTTCATGCTGAGCGTACCGTCATGATGGAACGCCACGACCGTCGCGGCATCCAGGAACGGCAGGCCCAGGTACTCGGCCATCAGGCGAGCGGTAAAGTACTCGCCGCGGCTTACGAGCTCCTCAGTAGAGTAGCCACCGGAGCGAGCACGCTCGGCAAAGGCCGCAAACTCTTCGCGGATGGGATAGGTGAGCCCCAGCTCGTCAGCGATATCAAAATAGCGCTGGCCGATGTCCTCGAGCAGCTCCTCGCACGACACGTGGTACTTGACGTGCGCGTTGACCAAGTAGAGCAGATCGGTCACCTTGGTGTCGCCCTTAAAACGGCGACCGCAGGCAGAAACCACCACAAAACGGCGGGCCGGATCGGCATCGACGATGGCCTTGATCTTCTTAAAGTGTTCGGCGTCGGCGACCGACGAGCCGCCAAACTTGGCAATCTTAATCATGGGCTGGAGGTTACCTTTCTAAAAAGCCTCTGCGAACCTATTTTGCGCGCTCTGATACCATGGTTTCACCGATTGGGACCAAGGCATCCGAGGAGCAGTGTTATATGGGAACTTATCATAGTACACGAGGACGCACTTTATCGTGCTCAAGTAAGGTGGCAATCCGTACCGGCATCGCTCCCGACGGGGGTTTGTTTGTCTCGGACGAGCTCGGCACCCAGCAGGTCGATATCAGCTCGCTTGCAGATAAATCGTACTTTGAAATCGCTCAAGATGTGTTGGGAATGTTACTGAATGATTACACGACCGAAGAAATTTCGGCCTGTGTGAATGAGGCATACCGCGGCACGTTCGCGAGCGAAGAGGTCACGCCGCTCGTCAAACTCGACGCCGCACCGGGCGCTGACGTCCCTCAGACCTATGTGATGGAGCTCTTTGGCGGCCCCACAAGCGCCTTCAAGGACGTCGCCCTGCAGATGCTCCCCCGTCTGATGGCCCGCACTTCCGCCAAGGACGGCGGCGCCGAGCGCATCATGATCGTCACCGCCACGTCGGGCGACACGGGCAAGGCAGCACTCGCCGGCTTTGCCGACGCCCCGGGCACGGGCATCACCGTCTTTTATCCCGAAGGCAAAGTCAGCCGCGTGCAGAATCTGCAGATGTCCACGCAGGAGGGCGATAACGTCGCCGTCTGCGGCATCCGCGGCAACTTCGACGATGCCCAGAGTGCCGTCAAGCGCATCTTTGCCGATAAGGAGCTTGCCGAGCGCCTGGAAGCCGCCGGCACTGTGCTTTCGAGTGCCAACTCCATCAACGTCGGCCGCCTGGTGCCGCAGGTTGTCTACTACTTTGCCGCCTATGCGCAACTGCTGCGCGCCGGCGCTATCGAGGCTGGCGACGCCGTAGAGTTCTGTGTGCCCACCGGCAACTTTGGCGATATCTTGGCCGGCTACTACGCCAAGTGCATGGGTCTGCCCGTCGCCAAGCTCGTCGTGGCGAGCGACAAGAACAACGTGCTTGCCGACTTCCTGACCACCGGCGTTTACGACCGTAACCGCCCGTTCTTCACGACCATCTCGCCGTCGATGGACATCCTTATTAGCTCCAACCTGGAGCGCATGCTCTACTTCTTGTCCGACGGCGACTGCGAGCTCGTTGCCGGCCTTATGGAGCAGCTGGCACAGACTGGTCGCTACGAAGTTCCCGCCGACCTGCTGGCAAAGATTCAGAGCGTCTTTGGTTGCGGTTGGGCCAGCGAGGACGAGGTCCTCACTGCCATCAAGAGCTGCTGGGACGCCAACGGCTACGTGATCGACCCGCACACCGCTTGCGGCTATCACGTCTTTGAGCAGGTCGCTTCCGCCGAGGGCGCCAAGGCCCGCGTGCTGCTTTCGACCGCCAGCCCCTACAAGTTCCCGCGCGCCTGCTGCGATGCCCTGGGGCTCGACGTTCCCGAGGATGATTTTGAGGCTATGCGTGTGCTCGAGCAGGCCACCAACACGGTCGCCCCGACCCAGCTCGCCGAACTCGAATCCAAACCCGTCCGTTTCGAAGACGTCTGCGACGTCGATGAGATGGCAAGCTACGTCGAGTCTGCAGCAAAACGAATGAGCACCAACTAGATTCCTTATTAAGCGCCGGCGAAAGCCGGCGCACCTTCTTTTTATTAAGCTTTCGGGATGATGACGAGCATGCGAGCGGGTCTGGCCGTTTAGTTCGTCGCGAGTTCCGCACGAGCCGGAAAGCACTTAATGTGCTTTCCGAGCGAGCCAGGACTGCCCGAGCAGCGAACTAAACGGCCAGACCCGCCCAGGAGGACCCACATGATCAAAATCACCGTCCCAGCAACCAGCGCCAACCTAGGCATCGGCTACGACACCCTCGGCATGGCCGTCAGCCTCTACTCGCACTTCACCTTCGAGCGTACCGACAAGCTCACCATCACGGGCTGCCCCGAGGAGTTCCAAAACGAGAACAACCTGGTCTATGTGAGCTTTGTCGATGCTCTGGCCGCCTGGGGCGAGCAGGCCTTCCCCGTTGCCATCGACATCCAGACCGACGTGCCCGTCGCTCGCGGCTTGGGTTCCAGCTCCACCTGCGTCGTCGCTGGCATCATGGCGGCCGCCGCGCTGACGGGCCACACCGTCGACCGTGCCGAGCTCGTCCGCATTGCCACCGAGGTCGAGGGCCATCCCGATAACGTCGCCCCTGCCATCCTGGGCGGTGCCGTTTGCTCCTTTACGCCGACTGATTCGCTCCCCCAGTGCCTGCGCTACGAGGTGAGCGATCGCTTGCGTTTTATTACCGTGATTCCGCCCTACGAGGTGCATACGAGCGAGGCGCGCAAGGTTGTGCCTCAGGAGATTCCACTCTCCACCGCCGTATGGCAAATGGGCCGCATCGCCGGCATGACGCGCGGCCTGGAGACCGGCGACCTTGACCTGATTGCCGCCGCCAACGACGACCGCATCCAGGAGCCCTATCGCCGCCGCCTGATTCCCGATTACAACGCTGTGCGCGACACCTGCCTTAATGGCGGCGCCAAGACCATCTGGATCAGTGGCTCCGGCTCGACCCTTATGGCTGTAACCGATGACACTATCGTAGCCAAGTTCCTGCAGGTCAAGCTGCGCGAGCAGTTCCCCAAATGCGACACGCACATTCTGACGTGCGACACGGAAGGCGCCCAGATCGAATACCTGTAGTCGCCGTACCTTATACCCGCCGGGGAGGCCAGGGGCTTTGCCCCCAAATCGTCCTCGGACATGGCAGGACCCCCGCTGCGCACTTCGTGCGGCGGGGGT
>CABJEP010000026.1 GCA_902364645.1 Coriobacteriaceae bacterium
GAGGGGACCGCCGTGAGGTTGGTGAGGCGCCCGGCAGCGCGCTCCTCGTCCACGGCGAGCCCGCAGACGATGGCGGACATGAGCGGCATGAGGGCGCCGAGGAACTGGGCGTAGGCGTCCGCGCCCAGCGCCGGGTCCCATCGGGTTACGGAGAAGTACTCGCCGCAGGCAAGACCGGCCGCCAGGCCGCAGGCGAGGTGCACCGCCGCGAGCGGGGAGCGCGCCAGGCGCAGGGCCTCGGAGAGCAGGGCCCGCGGGAGAGTCATGCGCGGCGTCGGGTCGGAGAGTCGTGTCATGGCCATCACCTCTCCTCGGAGCGCGCGAACCAGGCCGCGCCCGCCGCCGTGAGCGCGGCGAACGCGAGCGCGCAGACCGCAAGGCCCGCCAGCGTGAGCATGCCGTCCGCCATGAGCGCCCCGCCGAGCGCCATGTCCGCCGCGAGCGGCTCGCCGCTCGGCAGCACGGGGATGAAGCTCGTGGGGATGACCATGTTCGCCGACGGCGGAAAGAGCTGCGGCAGCGGCACCAACGACCAGGCGAACCCACCTACGAGTTGCGCGGCGAGCGGGCAGAAGATGCCCGCGAGCATGCCGAGCCGCGCCGTGAGGAAGAGCCCTGCGGGGATCATCCACGCCGCGGTCACCGTGTTGGCGAGCGCGCAGAGGAGCATCGTGAGCGTGCCCGCGGCCGTGAGACCCTGCGAGGAGAACGCCGATCCCGCGAGGTAGATGCCGAAGACCACGAGGTTCGAGAGCGTGCAAAGAGCGAGGCACCAGAGCGCCTTAGCCCACCAGGCTCGCCCGAGCGGGAAGCCCAGGCCCAGAAGCCCCCGCATCCGCGTGCGAGCGTCCGCCCGCGCGACGCACGCCACCACAAGCGATAGAGACACGGGCAGGAAGAGCGCGTACCAGTAGTTCCACGCGCTAAAGATCTGCACGCCCCGGTAGGGCATCGCGCCGAGCAGCGGCATCGGCAGCGCCATGAGCACGGCCAGGCGAACCGGTGCCGCGTGGCGCGACTTCAGGGCCTCGGCGCGCAGGCCCGCGAGCAGGCCGCCTTTCTCACCCGTCATGCCGCCACCTCCCCGCGCGCTCGTCGCCCTTCCCGGCAGAAGCTCATGAAGAGTTCCTCGAGGTCCTGTCCGGGACGAAGCGCATCCTCGTAGGCGAGGCGCCCCCCGCAGATGATGCCGATGGTGTCCGCCATCTGCTGCACCTCGGAGAGGATGTGGCTCGAGACGATCACCGTCGTACCCGCCGCCGCGAAGCCGCGGATCTGGTCGCGCAGCTCCTCGATGCCGATGGGGTCGAGGCCGTTGGTGGGCTCGTCGAGCACGAGCAGGCGTGGCCGGGCGATCAGCGCCAGTGCGAGCCCCAGGCGCTGCCGCATGCCCATCGAGAAGCGCCCGGCGCGCTTCTTCCCGGTGTCCGCGAGGTCCACGGCGGCGAGCACCTCATCTATGCGGCTCTCGGGAAGGCCCAGCAGCGTGGTGCGCACGCGCAGGTTCTCTCGCGCGGTGAGGTTGGGGTAGAGCGGCGCCTCCTCGATGAGGCTGCCGATTGCGTAGAGGTCCTCGCGGCGCCAGGCGTGCCCGGCAAAGAGGATCTCCCCGGCCGTCGGCCGCAGCATCCCGCAGATCATCTTGAGCGTTGTCGACTTGCCGGCGCCGTTGGGACCGAGCAGCCCGTACACCTCGCCCTCGCGGATATGAAGGCTCACATCGGCCACGGCGTCCTGCGCCTGGTCGCCGCGGCCGAAGCGCTTGGTGAGCCCACGCGTCTCGAGCATGTAACCCATGGGTTTATCCTTTCTCTTCCGGGAGCGCGGGCCGAGTCACCGTGCCCGCGCGCCTTACCTTTCGGGTTCACCATCCATGGTGGGGCGCGTTTCTAACGAAGCCGTAACGGCCGTTGGGCTCTTTTGGCGCCAACCCTTCTCGACCCGCACATCATGATTAATTTGCTTAAGGCAACAACTTTCCCGATCGATGTAATCACCGAATCAAAACGTGTACATCAGCCATCAAAGATGCCGAAAAATGTCATATTTGGAGGCTG
Source organism: Coriobacteriaceae bacterium (assembly GCA_902364645.1). Classification (GTDB taxonomy): domain Bacteria; phylum Actinomycetota; class Coriobacteriia; order Coriobacteriales; family Coriobacteriaceae; genus Collinsella. The sequence continues at coordinate 2,058 of CABJEP010000026.1, forward strand.
ATGTACACAAATGCAGAATCCCGCACAACCCAGTAGCATCCTCCATATGTCTGGACTCTCTATGCATACGCTGGATAGACATCGCCGGAACGGGTATAGTATCGAAAGTTTTGTCGTTAACCAGCGGGGGAGTCCTGTGGGCATCAAAAAGAAGATCAAAAAGGAGCTTATCGGCACTTCCGATTACCCGTCGAATAAGATCTTTACGATCTCCAATTTCATCACCTTTACGCGCCTGATCCTCACCCTGGTATTTCTGTACCTGTTTGTGACGGATAACAACCGCGTCATCGCCATCGTTATCTACGCCGTTGCCGCCTCTACCGACTGGATGGACGGTCAGATCGCCCGCATGACCAAGACGGTCTCGTGGCTCGGCAAGGTCATGGATCCCATCTGCGACCGTGCGCTGCTGTTCACCGGCGTACTTGGGCTGGTGGTCCGCGGAGAGCTGCCCATCTGGGTCTGCGTGCTCATTATTGGCCGCGACATCTATCTGGGCATCGGCACGCTTATCGTGCGTCATTATCACCGTCGCCCCATCGATGTCGTCTTTCCCGGAAAGATTGCCACTGCACTGCTCATGACCGGCTTCTCGCTCATGCTGCTCGGGTTCCCCGTTATTGACGGCCTGCATCTTTTACCTTCAACCCTTACGGCCTTCCCGGGCCTCAACGGAAGCTCGGTGCCCCTCGGCATCTTCTTTGTGTACGGCGGCGTGATCTTCTCCATGCTCACGGCTGTCATCTATTCCATTAAGGGCGGAGTGGCCATTAAACAGGCTCTCGCGCATCCCGAGGACGAGGACATCGACTTTCTGAACCCTGAAATCGAAGACTGATTCGTTGGGGTATGATTACGTACGGTTCATTATTTGCGGCACGTCCGCGATAAGTTAGGGGTTGTCATGGACAACATGGTTAACAATATGCCTCAGAATGATAAGACTGCTGACGCTACCTGCGTATTCCGCGTGCCTTCAAGCGACGTCACCGTTCCCGACCTCATGGCCAACGTGCGCATCACCGCACCCGTTCTGTCCATCGTCAAGGGTCCGCAGACTGGTGCCGCCTTTGAGCTCGAGGACGACGTGACCACCATCGGCCGCGATCCTGCGAACGGCATCTTCCTCAATGACATGACCGTTTCGCGTAGCCACGCGCGCATTATTCGCGAGGGCCTCGGCGCTCGCATTGAGGACCTGGGCTCGCTCAATGGCACCTGGGTCGACGGCGCCATTGTCAACGCGGCCCCGCTGCACGATGGTTCTTCCGTCCAGATCGGTACGTTTACGCTCATCTACCACGAGAGCACGCCGGAGCGCATCGAAACCGGTGAGTAGGGCATGGCCGAACGCAACTATCTGAGTATCGGCCAAGTCGTCAATCTACTTCGAGGCGCATACCCCGATCTATCGAACTCAAAAATTAGATTTCTAGAAGATGAGGGGCTCATCACCCCTCATCGAACGCCTAAGGGGTATCGCCAGTACTCCAAGGAAGACGTTGACCGTCTCGAGGTCATCCTGCACCTGCAGAAGACCCGCTACATGCCGCTCAACGTCATTAAGCAGCGCTTGGAAAACGCAACGGACCTGTCCACTTTGGCTTACGAGGTGGGTCTTCTGTCCGATGTTCCGCTTAAGACGGAGCCCAAGGAGACCAAGCAAAAGCTGCACCCCATCGAGACGATCCCCGACATGCTCGGTGTTGAGATTTCGTTTATCCGCTCCCTTGCCGAGAACGATCTTATCCGCATCATCAAGAGCCCGCAGAACCGAGAGCTCGTCGATGGCAGAGATTTCCCGATTATCCGCTACTGCTCGGAGCTGTCGCGCTTCCACATTGAGCCGCGCAACCTGCGTCAGTACGTATCGTCGGCAAACCGCGAGTCTTCGATGTTTGAGCAGGTTCTCGTGAGCATGCTCGGCATGGATACCTCTGATGATGAGCGCGACGCCAAGCTCGAGCGCGCTTTTAAGAAGCTGCACGACCTCACCGAGGGTGTGCATACCGCGCTCCTTAAGAACCGTGTCTTTGAGTCGCTCAACGCCGTGGTCGAGGACGCCGACATTGATGCACTCGATGAGGAGATTGCACGTTCCGAATCCACCAAGGCTAAAAGCGATGGGGCAAGCGTCCCCGCGGTTGCCGCGCACGAGGAGTCGCTCGTGCAACCGTCCAAGGTCGTCGTCCCCTCGCATAACCCGTCTGCTAACACGGGTAAATAATCGCCGTCCACCCGGCAATCCATGAAAGGTCACGCCATGTACGACTTCGAATCTCATATCGTCGATATCCCCGACTATCCCGAGCCCGGAGTCGTCTTTAAGGACATCACACCGCTCTTTGGCAATCCCGAGGCCCTGAGGGCCATGGTGGATGCCCTTGCCGAGCATTTTGCCGATATGGGCATTACCAAGGTCGTAGGACCCGAGGCCCGCGGCTTTATGGTCGGTGTGCCCGTGGCCGTCGCCCTAGGTGCCGGCTTTGTACCCGCACGTAAGCCCGGCAAACTGCCGCGCAAGACGATAAGCGAGAGCTACGAGCTCGAGTATGGAACGGATTCTATCGAGATTCACGCCGATGCCATCAGCTCTAAAGATACCGTGTTGATTCTGGACGACTTGGTCGCGACGGGCGGAACCGTCGAGGCAACAGGTAAACTGGTGCGTGATATGGGCGCAAAGCTTGTGGGCTACGGTTGTATCCTTGAGCTTGCGTTTCTCAACCCGCGCAAGAAGCTCACGCCGACTGACGACGATGTTGAGCTCTTTAGCCTGGTGACGGTGGACTAGCCGTTACCCTTAGTTACTGGAAAGGAAGCTACATGCGCACAGCAAACACGCACAGAAACATGGCACGCTGCGCTGCTACGGCAACCCTCGCTTGTGTTTTGGGCCTGGGCCTCGTGGCTCCGGCCTACGCCGATACCGCATCCGACCTTGCCGCTGCTCGTACTAAACTCGAGCAGATCGGCACGCAAACCCAGCAAATTCACGATGAACTCTCCGCACAGACGCAGGAGCTTGATCAGACTGCAGGCGAGATTACGCAAAAGCAGCAAGAGATCGCCGAAGGCCAGGCAAAGCTTTCGAGCTACGTTGCCGGTGAGTACAAGACCGGCGGCCTGAGTCTCCTTCAGGTCCTGACGGGTGTCGACGATCTGGGCGATATGCTCAACCGTCTGTTCTACTACGGCAAGGTGTCCGACAAGCAGGCCCAGACCATCCAAGAGGTCAAGGACCTTAAGCAGCAGCTCACCGATAAGCAGGCCGAGCAGGAGAAGAACGTCGCCGCGACGCAGAAGAAAGTCGACGAGCTCAATGCCCAGCAGGCTGAGGCCCAGAATGTCGTGAACTCCCTGGATTCACAGCTGCAGGCCGAGCTTGCTGCCGAGGCCGAGGCCAACGCTGCGCTGCAGGCTGGCATTAATGCCAGCACCGCCGAAAAGGCCACGGTGAGCAACGACACCGCCGGTACGACCGAGAACACCAACAATGGTGGCGGTACGACCAACAACGGCGGCGGCAACACGCCTGCGCCCGCGCCCGCTCCTGCCCCCACGCCGCAGCCCGTGACGCCCGCTCCGACTCCGACGCCTTCCGCACCGAGCCAGTCCGTTGACGGCGGTACCGTTGTTTCTCGCGCTTATAGCAAGCTGGGTTGCGCTTATTCTTGGGGCGGCATTGGACCGAACAGCTTTGACTGCTCCGGCTTTGTAAGCTATTGCCTCACGGGCCGCTACTGCCGTCTGGGCACCACCGGCACTTTCATGGGTTGGACCCGTGTGTCCGATCCGCAACCCGGCGATGTTGTGGTTAACTCCTACCATACCGGCATCTATATCGGTAATGGCCAGATGATCCATGCTTCCGACTACAAAACGGGCGTTATCATCAGCTCCGTCGCAGCCGGTATGAACAACAACTACATCTTCGTACGCTACTAATTTATTACTACAGCGAACGAACATGGGCCTCGCGATCTTGAGTCACGAGGCCCATTCTTTTTACCCCTACCGTTTGCCATAAAATCAGGGGTTGATTTCCGATCTCAGCCGAACACATTGAGCAAATAGGCCAT
>CABJEP010000027.1:0-363 GCA_902364645.1 Coriobacteriaceae bacterium
CTTGGCCGGGGCGGTCGCGCCGGCTGCCTCGGGGCCGCGCGCGCCTCCCTTTGGGGCGCCGAGGGCGGTCGCCGCCTTGCGGCTGCCTTGGGCGGCCTTCTTCGCCTTCCTCTGCCGCAGCCTTCCCGCGGCCTTCTTGGCCGCACGCCCCGCGTCGTACATGCCCGAGGCGCCCTCGAGCTCCTCCGAGTCGTCGAGCTGGGAGACGGCCTCCCGGGCGATCGCCAGCTTCGCCGCATCGACGCGCGAGCGCATCGCGGCCGCCGCGCGCCGGTCGCCGGCTGGTTGGGACAATTTGTCCCCGAGCCTGCCTTCCGGCGCGTCGGGCCTGGAAGGGCGCCCCTCCGCCGCTGCGGCGGGGGC
>CABJEP010000027.1:385-5506 GCA_902364645.1 Coriobacteriaceae bacterium
CGGGGCCTCCCGCCTCGTCGAGCGGGCCGGCTCCCTCCGAGACGTTTCCCAGGGAGTCGCGCTCGGTCTCCGCGACGTCGCCCGCGGTGAGCACGTCGCGGCGCCGCGCCCCGACCACCTCGAGCATCCCGCCGCCCTCGCTCGGGCCGGCCACTCCTATTCCTCCGCCTCTCGCGCCGCCCGGCGCATCTCGCGCTCGGCGACCTCTGCGGGCTTGGTGTTCCACAGGTCGTAGAGCGGGCCTTTCGGGAAGTCGTCGGTGATGGGCACGCGGATCCCGGCGCTGATGAGCAGCCCCTCGCCGGGCTTGACGGCGTCGCCGATGTAGCCGCGCTCCGTGGCGGAGAGCTGGAGCATCTCCGCCCATGCGTCGAGGTCGGCGGTGGACTGCTTGTGCAGCAGGAAGAACTCGGAGTTGAGCACCATGTCGCGGGCCTCGGCGTTGGCCAGCATGTGGCTCGTGTTCTGGCTGATGCCGGTGCAGATGAGGCCGAACTTGCGCCCCTCGCGCCACAAGCGGGCGAAGTACTCGACCACCGTCGGGTGCGCGAAGAGGCTCTGCACCTCGTCGATGTAGAGCCAGGTGTAGTTGGGGCGCGGCGGCGTTACCATCACGCGGTTGCGCACCATCTCGAGCGCCGTGATCATGCCGAACACGCGCATGTTCTGGCCGAGGCCGTGCATGTCGATGTTGGTGATGCGGTTGTCGAGCGCCACGTTGCTCTGGCCGTTGAAGAAGGAGAACGCGCCCTTCACGTAGCGCTCGTAGCGCAGCGCGATGTCGGCGGCCTCGGGCTCGGGCTGAGCGAGCAGCGCCGCGTGGAAGTCGCCGAGCGTGGGCAGGCGGCCGTCCCTCGCGCACTCCCGGTACGCCTCGCCGACGCAGCGGGCGATGATCGAGCGGTCGCGCTCAGGCAGGCCCTCGCGGCCCTCGGCCATGAGCGCGCTCGAGAGCGCGAGCACCGCGTCGGTCTTGTACGCGAGCTTGGCGGCGTCGGCGCGGTCCGCGACGTCGGCGGTGTCGAGGGGGTTGAGCACCGCCGAGCATCCCGGGGCGAGCTCGACGTTCGCGCCGCCGAGCGCGCCGACGAGGTTGCCGTACTCGCCGGCCGGGTCGAAGATCACGACCTCGTCCTCGGGGTGCGCGAGAACGGTGTTGGTTATCTCGCGCTTCACCGAGAAGCTCTTGCCCGAGCCGGGCTTGCCGCACACGAAGCCCATGGGGCTCGCCAGGCGCTTGCGGTCGCACAGCACCAGGTTCCCGCTCTCCTTGGACTGCCCGTAGTAGCCGCCGCCCGCCTCGTCGAGGCTCTGGCTGGCGAAGGGCATCTGCATAGCCACCTGGCCCGTGGTGAGGTAGCGGCTCACGGTGACGTGGTTGTCTCCGAGCGGGAGCACCGAGTTGAGAGCCTGGCGCTGCCGGAAGTGGAGCGGCTCGAGGCCGATCGTGCAGCCCTGCGCGACGCTCGTCACCTGCTGGACGCGGCGGTCGAGCTCCTCGAGGCTGTCGGCCCAGGTGTAGACGAGGCCCGTGTAGACGAACAGGCGCTCGGACTTGTTGCGCAGGAAGTCGAGCAGCTCCTCGGCCTCCTCCTTCGAGAAGCGCAGCTCGGGCGGCAGGATCTGGTAGTCGTAGCCCTTCTTCACGGCGCTCATCTGCTCGTCGATGATCTCCTTGTCCATCCAGTCGATCTGGCGCTTCACGAGCGCGAGCGCCTCGCTCTGCGCGATGGGCTGCACGTGCAGCGTCACGTTGAGCGGCAGCGGCAGGTCGATGATGGAGGCGAGGTAGGTCTCCTCGATGACCGACCCGAAGCTGCGCACCGCGAGCACCGCGCCGTAGCGCTCGTCGCTGCAAAAGCAGTCGGACCTGCCCTCGGGCTTGAAGTCGAGCGTGGAGGGCATGACGAAGTCCTTCGTGCGCGCGCCCGACGTCGGGGACAATTTGTCCCAGGAGAACTCGAAGCGCGACCCCGGGCGCAGCTGCCCCTGAAGGAGCTCGAGCCTCTCGGCGCCGTCGAGGGCGCGCGACGAGCAGCGTATGCGCGCGAGGGTCTGCTCCACGTCGCCCCGGATGCGCGCGAGCTTGGGCACCGCGGCGTCGACGTCGTCGGCGCCCACGGCGTAGGTCAGGTAGCGGTGGCGCACGAGGTTCGAGACGCCCTCGCGCATCTTGTCGTTGAGGATCCGGTTGTACTCTTCGGCGAGCCCGGCGGTGGCGCGCTCCCCGGGCTCGAAGAAGACCTTGCGGCCGACCTCGTCGGCGGGGATGGGCGCGTTCACTACCTGGAGCTGCACGTGGGAGTCCGCCGGGAAGTAGTTGAACAGCGAGCTCATCACGGTGAAGGCCGTCTCGCGCGCCTCCTTGCGCGCGGACTGGTAGCTGATGTCGGAGAACTCGACCGTCTGGCTGAACACCCCGGGCATCACCTGGGCGATCCCGTCCCTGTACATGGCGTCGTAGCCGACGTAGGCGGCCATCTCGCGCGAGCGGTCGCGCTCCCGGCGGCGCCTCTGCCGCTCGGCCTCCGCGCCCTTCGAGGCGTCCCTGCGCCCGCCCGTGCCGCCGAGGAGCAGCCCGAGGGTGCTCGGGCGCTTCGGCCTATTCTCCTTGTTGGTTCTTGCTCGGCTCATAGAGCTCGGCTCCTTTCTTCCTGGCCCTGCGCCTCGCGCGCCGCCCCGGGCGGCCCGGGCGCGGCGAGCCCTCGGGGAGGCTCGCGGCGAGGCAGGGCTCGTACGCGAGCAGCTGCGGGGAGAGCACGTGGGCCGCCAAAAGCGGCAGCAGCTCCTCGGCGCGCATGCCGAAGGGCCGCCAGAACCCGGCGAGCCAGAACGGCATGCTGCAGAGCATGATCGGGAAGGCCGCGTCCGCGACGTCTGCGTGCAGGCCCAGGTGGACGAAGGCAGCCGCCCCGACCGCGCTGCCGAAGCCGAGCGACACGCATGCGAGCGTGCGCAGGCTCATCTTCCCGACGATCTTCTCCTCGTACTCTCCGATGTCCTTCTGCACCGGTATCCGGAGCGCCATCCGCGACGCCCCCTATGCCGGCAGCCAGGACGTGTCCAGCTGCCCGAAGTAGACCGACGCGGCGATGATGATCGCGCCGCCGGCGATGGTGGATATGGCGGTCGCGATCTGCGGGCCGCCCTGCTGCTCCCTGATGGCCAGGCCGAGCGAGACCGCTCCCCACACGACCAGGAAGCCGCCGAGGAAGGTCACGCAGCCCGACACGAGCTTGATGACGTTTGCGAGCATGCTGCTCTCCTTTGCATTCGGTTGACGATGTTCCTTGCTGCTCCTCCCCCGCGGCGGGGGAGGCCCGCGCCCTCCGCGGCCCCGTCACGAGGCGCCGTCCTTCCGCCTGCGGTACTCCGCGAAGTCGAACGGGCCGCGGCGCGCGGCCTCCTCGAGCAGGCGCGAGCGCGGGTGGCGCTCGAGCCGGTACTTCCGGTCCATGAGCGGCATGCACCCGTTCACGAGCACGAGCGCGTCCTCGCGCGGCATGCGCGCCACCTCGGCGGGCTGTATGAGGTCGCGCTCGGAGATGCCGCGGTTCACGGTGCGGGTCCAGCCGGCGCCACGCGAGTCGCTCTGCGTCTCGCTCGCCACCGTCTGCTTGCCGGCCATCTTGCTGATCTCCTCGTTGGTCTCGTTCGCCTTGCCGCCCAGGTAGAGCAGCGTGTCGCAGGCGTTCACGATGGTCTCGGCGTTGTTGTCGCCGTAGGTCTCCTTCAGCTGCGAGAGCGACTGGGCGATCATCGAGACGGCGATGTTCCTGCTGCGGGTGACGGCGATGGTCCGCTCGAAGTCGGGTATGCGCCCGATGTTGGCGAACTCGTCGAAGACGAAGTGCACCGTCGTGGGCAGCGAGCCGCCGTGCGCCTCGAGCGCCTCGGCGCAGAGCGCGCTCACGGCTGTGTCCATGAGCAGGGCGAACAGGAAGTCGAAGGTCGAGTCGGTGTCGCTCATGGACGCGAAGAGCGCGATCTTGGCACCCTCGTCGCCCATGTGGGCGAGGTCGAGCTCGTCTTTGGAGGTGAGGTCGCGCACGGCCCGGATGGACAGCGGCTTCAGGCGGACGTTGCAGCTCGAGAGCATCGACTTCATGGTGTCGCCGGCGGCCACGCGGAACTCGCGGTAGCTCGCGAGCGCGAAGTCGTCGGGCGGCGCCGGCTCGCGGACCTTGGCCCACTCCCACGCGCCGTCCTCCTCGGAAAAGCCGCGCAGCGAGCCGCCCTCCGCCGAGGCGCCGCCGCGCCTCACGTAGCGCTCGCCGGTCTCCAGCTCGCGGAACACCATGTCGAGCGGGCTCATGTAGCCCGGGTCGTCGCGTGCGTCGGCGAGCGAGAGCAGCGTGAGCAGCCCGTCGAGGTTTCGGTCGGCGGGCTCGCAGTGCATGACGAGGTAGGCCGTGAGCGCGGTGTAGACCAGCCGCTCGGCCTTCTCCCAGTAGGGGTCGCCCTTGTGGTCGGCCTCGCCCTCGGTGTTGGCGACGATGCCGCGGGCGAAGCGGATGACGCCCGCCTCGTCGCGTATGTAGGCTATGGGGTTGAAGCGCATGGAGCGCGAGAAGTCGATGGTGTCGAACGCGCGGATCTCGTAGCCGAGCTCCGCCAGCGCGCCGCCCATCTCGCGGATGAGCGTGCCCTTCGGGTCGGTCACGAAGAAGCTGGCGTTGGCCTGCAGGAGGTTCGGCTTGACGTAGTAGCGCGTCTTGCCGGTGCCGGGTCCTCCCACCACGAGCACGTTGTCATTGGTGTCGGTGGAGAGGTCGAACCTGCGGCTCACGAGGCGGATGCGCGCGTTGTCGGTGAGGATGATGTTGTTGTCGGGGTCCTTGGCGTCGCCGAAGGGCGCGATGTCTTTAGGCGTGGCCCACCTGGAGCTCCCGTGCTCCTCGCCGTCGCGCCGGGCCCCCTTGGACCCCAGGGAGCGCGCCCAGGCGAGAAGCGCCGCGCACGCGCAGGCGGTCCCCGCGCACAGGGGAAGCGCCTCCGTTGAGAATACGCGTCCCGCGCGGAGCGCCGCCGGGATCGCCGCCATGGCGGCCTCCGGGTCGAGGATCGGGTTCGCGCCCGACGCCGCGAGGGCCGCGGCCGCGAAGTCTCCCGCGGCGAACG
>CABJEP010000028.1 GCA_902364645.1 Coriobacteriaceae bacterium
ATGGAAACGGATGTTCTATCGGGACACACATTTTGTCCTATAAGCCTGAATTAAAGAAAGTGAAGGCCCCTTTCGGGGCCTTCTTTGTTTAGAGGAATTCGCCTACTCGGTGGACTTCGGGTTCGAGGTCCACGTCGAATTGGTCTTTGACGGTTGTTTGGATGTGGCGGATGAGTTCGTCGACATCGGCGGCGGTGGCGTGGTCGGCGTTGACGATGAAGCCGCAGTGCTTTTCGCTCACCTGCGCGCCGCCGATGGCGTGTCCTCGCAGGCCGGCGTCCATGATGAGCTTGCCGGCAAAGTAGCCCTCGGGGCGCTTGAAGGTGGAGCCGGCACTCGGCATGTCGAGCGGCTGCTTGTCCTCGCGGCGCTGGCGGTAGTCGTCCATGTCGGCCTTGATCATCGCGGCGTTGCCCGGGGCGAGATTGAAAGTGGCCGAAAGCACGATGAAACCGTCGTCGGCAATGCGGCTCTTGCGATAGCCCAGGTTGAGCTCATCGACATCGAACTCGATAATGCTGCCGCTACCGCGGGTGCCGTCGTCGAGCATGCGTGCGGGCTTGTAGACGCGCACGGACTCCAGCACATCGGCCATGCAAGCGCCGTATGCTCCGGCGTTCATGTAGCAGGCACCGCCGACCGATCCGGGAATGCCCGAGATGGGCTCCATGCCGGTAAGGCCGGCCTCGGCTGCCGCGGCTGCGACATCGGAAAGCAAGGCGCCGGCTGCCGCCGTGACGTGCGTGCCGTCGACCGTAATGTCGGAGAGGCCCTCGCCCAGCGCTACGACGACGCCGCGGATGCCCTTGTCGCCGACGAGCAAGTCGGAGCCGTTGCCCACGATGGTGAGTGGTAGATTGCAGCGATAGCAGGTATCGAGCGTGGCGACGAGGCCCTGCTCAGTATCGGGCGTGACAAAGACGTCGGCCGGACCTCCGATCTTAAACGTGGTGTGCTCGCGCATGGGCTCGCTCATCAGCACGTTGTCCTCGCCGGCAACGCCAGCGAGCGCGCACAGCAGGTCCTCGTTAAAAAAATCGTTCTCGTGCATACGGATATCCGCCTTTTGGTGGTCGTTGTCATCAATCGATTGCAATATACCCCACCCGGACGGATTTGGTGCGCTGGCGGCGATAAAACAGCCGTCCACCGGATTGGTAAAGTGTTTATCACCGAGGTAGAGGGGTAGTCGCTATACTTTCAAGAGATTGCGCGTAAACCCGGAAGGAGCGAGATGGCCAACAAAGTCACCCTCAAGCAGATCGCCCAGGAGGTGGGGCTTTCCCCCTCGTCGGTCTCGCTTGTTCTCAATAATCGGCCCTGTCGCATCTCGGAAGAAAACCGCAAGCTCATCAAAGAGGTCGCGGCGCGCAACCACTATGTTCCCAACCAGATTGCGCGCAGCCTGGTCATGCGCGAGTCGCGCACGCTGGGCCTTATCGTCCCTAACATCGAGAGCCGCTTTTTTGCCTCGCTCGCCGGTAGCCTGGAAAAGCGCTGCCGCGAGGACGGCTATGCGCTCTTCATTACCAGCTCGGGCGGAAGCGCCGATGACGATCTGGAGCTGCTGCGCCAGCTGGTGACGCGCGGCGTTGATGGCGTCTTCCTGGTGGTGGGTGACGAGTTCTCTGATGACCGCGCCCTGCGCGAAGAAGTCAGCCACCTGCCCATCCCGGCCGTAATGGTCGACCGTGCCATTGAGGGGCTCGAGTGCGACAAGGTGATGTTCGACCACGAGATGGGCGGCTATATGGCCACCCGCTATCTGATCGAGCAAGGCCACCGCCGTATTGCCTGCCTGGTTAATGCCCGCCGTTCCAATACGGGTCGCAAGCGACTTGCCGGCTATGAGCGCGCGCTGCGCGAGGTTGGCCTGCCGATCGACGCGCGTTTGGAGTTTGAGAGCGAGTACTACATTCCGAGCGCATACGAGGCCTCGGAGGCAGTGCTCGCAACTGACGCCACTGCCGTGTTCGCAAGCTCGGATAACATTGCCCTCGGTTTGCTCAAGCGCTTGCACGAGATGGGGAAGAGCATCCCGGGCGATATCTCGGTGGTGAGCTATGACAACTCGGCGGCCGACGTTCTCTTTGAGCCGGCGCTGACCGCGATTGAGCAGGACCCTGGTGTCCTTGCGGAGCATGCTTTTGGCTGCATGTCCAAGCGTCTTGCCGGTAGGGGCGGCAGGCGTGCCGAAGAGGTCGTTCTGGAGCCGGAGCTTATCGTTAAGGACAGCGTGCTCGAGCTTACTAAACACAACTAAACACGTTTACCAATTTGCAGAGACCGAATGTGGAGCACCTGTGACAATCAACGCCGCAGGTGAATGTCGCGTTTTGCTAATCGATGGGATTGATAAGGGTGGTAAAACGTTTTTTCACCATGATAAAACGTTTTAGCAAATATACTGGTCCCAACGAAAGGTTGCCGTATTGGAGGGTGACCGCACAGCGAAGGGACATAAACAATGGCTAAAACACTGGGGACGCCGTGGCAAAAGCTGGGCCACGAGGTGCCGGCTTCCGAGCTCGAGGGCGTCGACCTGTATTGGCGCGCATCGAACTATCTGTCCGTCGGTCAGATCTACCTTCGCTCTAACCCGCTAATGCGCCCCGACTTTGTCGACGAGAAAACCGGTGAGGTGCGCGACTTCGGTCGTCCGGACGTTAAGCACCGCCTGGTTGGCCACTGGGGCACCACGCCCGGCATCAACTTCCTGTTCGGCCACGTCAATCGACTGATCGCCGACCACAACCAGAATGCTATCTTCTTGATGGGCCCTGGTCACGGTGGCCCCGCCGGTACTGCTCAGTCGCTGCTCGACGGCACCTACCGCGAGATTCGCCCCGACATCACCAATGACGAGGCAGGCCTGCAGAAGTTCTTCCGCCAGTTCTCCTATCCCGGCGGCATCCCGAGCCACTTTGCGCCCGAGACGCCCGGTTCCATCCACGAGGGCGGCGAGCTCGGCTACACGCTCAGCCACGCTTACGGTGCCGTCATGGACAACCCGAGCCTGCTGGCCGTGGCCGTGGTGGGCGATGGCGAGTCCGAGACCGGTCCGCTCGCGACCTCTTGGCAGTCCAACAAGCTCGTGAACCCGGCAACCGACGGCATCGTCCTGCCGATCCTGCACCTCAACGGCTACAAGATCGCCAACCCCACCATCCTTGCCCGCGTGTCCGATGAGGAGCTCACCAAGTTCTTTGAGGGCATGGGCTATAAGCCGCACTTCTTTGTCGCCGGCTTTGACGACGAGAGCCACGCAAGCATTCATGCGCGTTTCGCTGCCCTGTTTGAGCAGGTCTTTGACGAGATCTGTGACATCAAGGTCACCGCGCAGGCCCAGGCCGCCGCAGGCGAGACCGTGGTCCGCCCGGCCTACCCCATGATTGTGTTCCGTACGCCCAAGGGCTGGACTTGCCCCAAGCACATCGACGGCAAGAAGACCGAGGACTCCTGGCGCGCGCATCAGGTGCCGCTGGCGAGTGCCAAGGACACCCACGAGCACTTCCGCGTGCTGCGCGAGTGGCTGCGTTCCTACAAGCCCGAGGAGCTCTTTACGCCCGAGGGCCAGGTGCGCCCCGAGGTGACGGCCTTTATGCCGACCGGCGAGTTGCGCATCGGCGCCAACCCCAACGCGAACGGCGGTAAGGTGCGTCGCGAGCTCGAGCTGCCCGATATTCATGCCCACGAGGTCCCCGTCGCAACTAAGGGTCATGGCTGGGGCTCCACCGAGGCCGCCCGCGTCTTTGGTGAGTACACTGCCGACGTTCTGGCCAAGAACATGGATGACTTCCGCATCTTTGGTCCCGACGAGACCGCGTCCAACCGTCTGCAGGCTGCCTACAAGGTGACCAAGAAGCAGTGGGACGCCGGCTTCTACGAGGACGAGGCCAACGACGAGCTGCTGGCAGGCTCCGGTAAGGTCGTCGAGCAGCTGTCCGAGCACCAATGCGAGGGCTTCCTCGAGGCCTACGTGCTCACTGGCCGTTCCGGCGTGTGGAGCTCCTACGAGAGCTTTGTCCATGTGGTCGACTCCATGGTCAACCAGCACTGCAAGTGGCTCGAGGCTACCAAGCGCGAGATTCCGTGGCGTGCCCCCATCAGCGGCCTTAACATTTTGCTGTCGAGCCACGTCTGGCGTCAGGACCACAACGGCTTCTCGCATCAGGACCCCGGCTTTATCGACCTGCTGCTCAACAAGGCCAACGACACGCACATCGTGAATGCCTACTATCCGGCCGACGCCAACATGGCCCTTGCCGTTGCCGAGCGCGTCTACCAGTCCACCGACTGCGTCAACGCCATCTTCTGCGGCAAGCAGCCTGCTCCGACCTTCCAGACGGTCGACGAGGCCAAGGCGGAGCTCGCCGAGGGCGTTGCGACCTGGGAGTGGGCATCGACCGCCGATTCGCTCGCCGAGGCCGATGTCGTGGTCGCCACCTGCGGCGACGTGCCGACGCTTGAGGCTCTGGCTGCAACCGACATGCTGCGCGAGCTGGGCATCAAGGTATGGTTCGTCAACGTGGTCGATCTGCTCAAGATCCAGAACGTCTGCGAGAACGACCAGGCTCTCAGCGACGAGCGCTGGGCTGAGCTGTTCGGCTGCGGCGAGAAGCCCGTCCTCTTCGCGTTCCACGCCTATGCCGGCACGATTCGCCGCCTGATCTGGAACCGCCCCGGCCACGATGCCTTCCGCGTCCACGGCTACGAGGAGAAAGGCTCCACGACAACGCCGTTCGACATGCTGCGCCTGAACAACATGGACCGCTGGACACTGGCCGCCGACGTGCTGCGCATGGTCGACGCCGATAAGTTTGCCGAGCAGATTGATAAGTGGGAGGCATTCCGCACCGAGGCCTTCGAGTTCGCGTGCGATGAGGGCTACGATCACCCGGCCTTTACCGACTGGGTCTGGCCCGACGCAGCAGCTGCAACCGCTGCCGACGGCGCGCTCTCCGCAACGCAGATGACCGCGGGCGACAACGAGTAGATAGGCATCCGGGACGGTCTCGCGCTGGGGCCGCCTCCGGGCTGGTGCCCTTCCTCGGAGAAGTGGGCTTCGCGAACTTCTCCGAGGAAGGGCA
>CABJEP010000029.1 GCA_902364645.1 Coriobacteriaceae bacterium
ATTTTGGACGGAGAGTTCGATCCTGGCTCAGGATGAACGCTGGCGGCGCGCCTAACACATGCAAGTCGAACGGCACCCCTCTCCGGAGGGAAGCGAGTGGCGAACGGCTGAGTAACACGTGGAGAACCTGCCCCCTCCCCCGGGATAGCCGCCCGAAAGGACGGGTAATACCGGATACCCCGGGGTGCCGCATGGCACCCCGGCTAAAGCCCCGACGGGAGGGGATGGCTCCGCGGCCCATCAGGTAGACGGCGGGGTGACGGCCCACCGTGCCGACAACGGGTAGCCGGGTTGAGAGACCGACCGGCCAGATTGGGACTGAGACACGGCCCAGACTCCTACGGGAGGCAGCAGTGGGGAATCTTGCGCAATGGGGGGAACCCTGACGCAGCGACGCCGCGTGCGGGACGGAGGCCTTCGGGTCGTAAACCGCTTTCAGCAGGGAAGAGTCAAGACTGTACCTGCAGAAGAAGCCCCGGCTAACTACGTGCCAGCAGCCGCGGTAATACGTAGGGGGCGAGCGTTATCCGGATTCATTGGGCGTAAAGCGCGCGTAGGCGGCCCGGCAGGCCGGGGGTCGAAGCGGGGGGCTCAACCCCCCGAAGCCCCCGGAACCTCCGCGGCTTGGGTCCGGTAGGGGAGGGTGGAACACCCGGTGTAGCGGTGGAATGCGCAGATATCGGGTGGAACACCGGTGGCGAAGGCGGCCCTCTGGGCCGAGACCGACGCTGAGGCGCGAAAGCTGGGGGAGCGAACAGGATTAGATACCCTGGTAGTCCCAGCCGTAAACGATGGACGCTAGGTGTGGGGGGACGATCCCCCCGTGCCGCAGCCAACGCATTAAGCGTCCCGCCTGGGGAGTACGGCCGCAAGGCTAAAACTCAAAGGAATTGACGGGGGCCCGCACAAGCAGCGGAGCATGTGGCTTAATTCGAAGCAACGCGAAGAACCTTACCAGGGCTTGACATATGGGTGAAGCGGGGGAGACCCCGTGGCCGAGAGGAGCCCATACAGGTGGTGCATGGCTGTCGTCAGCTCGTGTCGTGAGATGTTGGGTTAAGTCCCGCAACGAGCGCAACCCCCGCCGCGTGTTGCCATCGGGTGATGCCGGGAACCCACGCGGGACCGCCGCCGTCAAGGCGGAGGAGGGCGGGGACGACGTCAAGTCATCATGCCCCTTATGCCCTGGGCTGCACACGTGCTACAATGGCCGGTACAGAGGGATGCCACCCCGCGAGGGGGAGCGGATCCCGGAAAGCCGGCCCCAGTTCGGATTGGGGGCTGCAACCCGCCCCCATGAAGTCGGAGTTGCTAGTAATCGCGGATCAGCATGCCGCGGTGAATGCGTTCCCGGGCCTTGTACACACCGCCCGTCACACCACCCGAGTCGTCTGCACCCGAAGTCGCCGGCCCAACCGAGAGGGGGGAGGCGCCGAAGGTGTGGAGGGTGAGGGGGGTGAAGTCGTAACAAGGTAGCCGTACCGGAAGGTGCGGCTGGATCACCTCCTTTCTAGGGAGATAAATTCTTAGAGAGACAAACTTTAACTCGAATAGAGGGCAGGAGCCCGTCCGGTAGATGTCCGCCAGGATGATTCCCCGCAGCACCCGGTCCCCGGGGTCGCACCCGCGTACCTTGAGAGCCGCATAGCGATAGGAGAGAGATGGAAGATCATTCTTCCAGACTCGATTCTTTTCTGCGATTTATCAGACAGAATGATAGCAATCATTCATCCGATCCAAACAAGAAGAATTCACTTATTAATGAGTGAGGAGCATCTGATCGCGAGCACAGTACATAGACTGTGCCGCGGTATGAGATACCCGAATTGCGACATACGAGCGCTATTCATGATATCGATTAATTTTTATTAGCGACACGTGGATATCCCGCGGGCCCGAGAGCGGTCCCGCAAGATACCACGGGCGCACGGCGGATGCCTTGGCACAGGGAGCCGATGAAGGACGCGGCAAGCTGCGATAATCCCCGGCGAGGAGCACACATCCTTCGACCCGGGGGTCTCCGAATGGGCGAACCCATCCGTAGCAGTACGGATATCCCGACCCTGAACACATAGGGGCCGGGAGGACAACCCGGGGAACTGAAACATCTAAGTACCCGGAGGAGAGGAAATCAATCTCGAGACTCCCCGAGTAGCGGCGAGCGAAAGGGGACCGATGGCCAAACCGTCGAGCGGGCGTACCCGGCAGGGGTTCCGCCGGCGGGGTTGCAGGGCCGCGCATCCGGGGGCTGCCGCCCCCGGGCGCAGGTCCGGCTGGGGAGCGGAACGGCATGGGAGGGCCGGCCGCAGCGGGTGACAGCCCCGTACGCGAACCCAGACCGGACGGCGCGACGCGGTCCCTGAGTAGGGCCGGGCACGTGAAACCCGGTCCGAACCTGGGTGGACCACCATCCAAGCCTGAGTACTACCCTGTGACCGATAGCGCACCAGTACCGTGAGGGAAAGGTGAAAAGCACCCCGGGAGGGGAGTGAAACAGTACCTGAAACCGTGCGCCCACGAGCAGTCGGAGCACCTTTATGGTGTGACGGCGTGCCTTTTGTAGAATGAGCCAGCGAGTCGCTGGCGCGGGGCGAGGTTAACCGAAAGGGAGCCGAAGCGAAAGCGAGCCTTAACAGGGCGACTTGAGTCCCGCGCCGCGGACGCGAAGCCGGGTGAGCTATCCGTGGGCAGGCTGAAGCGGGGGTAAGACCCCGTGGAGGGCCGAACGCACGTCGGTTGAAAACGGCGGCGATGACCTGCGGATAGGGGTGAAAGGCCAATCAAACCCGGAGATATCTCGTTCTCCCCGAAATAGCTTTAGGGCTAGCGTCGCGCGTTCACCGCCGGAGGTAGAGCACCGGATGGACGAGGGGGCTTCGCCGCCTACCGAATCCAACCGAACTCCGAATGCCGGCGGCCCAGAGCGCGGCAGTCAGAGCATGTGGGCTAAGCTGTGTGCTCGAGAGGGAAACAGCCCGGACCGCCCGCTAAGGTCCCCAAGTTCCAGCCGAGTGGCAAAGGATGTGCGTCCGCCCAGACAACCAGGATGTTGGCTTAGAAGCAGCCATTCATTCAAAGAGTGCGTAACAGCTCACTGGTCGAGTGGACATGCGCCGACAATACACGGGGCTAAGCTGGACACCGAAGCGGCGGGATTTTATTTATTAGAATCGGTAGGGGAGCTTCCCATGGGCGGAGAAGCCGGAGGGCGACCGACGGTGGAGCGCATGGGAGTGAGAATGCTGGCATGAGTAGCGAGAGACGAGAGAGTAACTCGTCCGCCGTGAACCCGAGGTTTCCTGGGCAAGGCTAATCCTCCCAGGGTCAGTCGGGGGCTAAGGCGAGGCCGGAAGGCGTAGCCGACGCGCAGCAGGCAGACATTCCTGCACCGCGCACGCGGCGCTACGACCGACGGGGCGACGGATGGGGGTGGCTCGGCGGGGTTCTGGACGTCCCCGTGATGGAGCGCGGCCCGCGGACCAGGGAAATCCGGTCCGCAGGAGGGCGAGGCTCCGGACGAAGCACTTAAGCGAAGCGAGTGAGCCCGAGGTCCCTAGAAAAACCCCTAGGCAGGCGCGTGCGCGCCCGTACCGCAAACCGACACAGGTGGGTGGGTAGAACATACCGAGGCGATCGGGTCAACCATGGTCAAGGAACTCGGCACAATGGCCCCGTAACTTCGGGAGAAGGGGTGCCCGCGCGTACGTGAACGGACTTGCTCCGGGAGCGGAGGCGGGCCGCAGTGGAGAGGCCCAAGCGACTGTTTACCAAAAACACAGGACTCTGCAGAAGCCGCAAGGCGACGTATAGGGTCTGACGCCTGCCCGGTGCCGGAAGGTCACGCGGAGGAGTTAGCGCATCGCGCGAAGCCCCGAAGCCAAGCCCCGGTAAACGGCGGCCGTAACTATAACGGTCCTAAGGTAGCGAAATTCCTTGTCGGGTAAGTTCCGACCTGCACGAAAGGCGCAACGACTTGGGCGCTGTCTCGACCATGGACCCGGTGAAATTGCACTGGTCGTGAAGATGCGACTTACCCGCGGAAGGACGGAAAGACCCCGTGAACCTTCACTGCAGCTTGGCATTGGCCGCTGGTCCCGCGTGTAGAGGATAGGCAGGAGGCATCGATCCGGAGGCGCCAGCCCCCGGGGAGCCGCCCTTGGAATACTGCCCTCGCGCGACCGGCGTCCTAACCCGAGGCCGTCAACCGGCTCGGGGACCGTGCCAGGCGGGCAGTTTGACTGGGGCGGTCGCCTCCTAAAGGGTAACGGAGGCGCGCGAAGGTCCGCTCGGGACGGTCGGCAACCGTCCTTTTGAATGCAAGAGTACAAGCGGGCTTGACTGCGAGGCCCACAAGCCGAGCAGGTGCGAAAGCAGGCTCTAGTGATCCGGCGGCCCCGAGTGGGTGGGCCGTCGCTCAACGGATAAAAGGTACTCCGGGGATAACAGGCTGATCTTGCCCAAGAGTCCACATCGACGGCAAGGTTTGGCACCTCGATGTCGGCTCATCGCATCCTGGGGCTGGAGCAGGTCCCAAGGGTACGGCTGTTCGCCGTTTAAAGCGGTACGCGAGCTGGGTTCAGAACGTCGTGAGACAGTTCGGTCCCTATCCTCCGTGGGCGCAGGAGAATCGATGGAGGCTGCCCCCAGTACGAGAGGACCGGGGTGGACGCACCTCCGGTGAACCGGTTGTCGACCAACGGCACGGCCGGGTAGCCGCGTGCGGCGCGGATAACCGCTGAAGGCATCTAAGCGGGAAGCCGTTCCAGGGATTAGTTCTCCTTCCGGTAAGGGCCCAGGTAGACTACCTGGTCGATAGACGGCAGGTGCAAGGCTGGCGACAGCCTCAGCCGAGCCGCACTAATCGCCCGAGCTCTTCCGGAACCGCACCTCGCGGCCCGCGGGAC
>CABJEP010000030.1 GCA_902364645.1 Coriobacteriaceae bacterium
GTACGGATGAATGTGGGAGGTGTTCGGATAAAGTCGATAATCAAGGTACCAATTTTTGGTATACGAATTTACCTGCGGTTTGCTGAAAGCTCTGACATGCGCTGTCGACTTCATTAAAATCGATTGCCGATCAAGTCTTCCTATATATGCGAGCCCTGAGAAACTGCGCTGTGAACCTGAGACTGCTATCGATCGGCCCGGTGCACCGGGCCGCTGTCCTCGAGCCGGCATCAGCTTGCCGGTCTCAAAACGTATACTTGATTTAAGGCGGAGTGGAATGTGGGCGCGCAAGGAGATGCGGAATCGATGAGAGCCTCAAAAAAAATTACTGCAGTGTTATCATCTTTCATCCTCTCTATTCTTCCATTTCTGATTCTATGGGCGGCTTGGTCAGTCCTCCCTGATACAATTCCCGCTCATTGGAGTGGGGGTGTGGTTGATCGATGGGGTAATAAGCTTGAATTGCTGGTTGTTCCGCTGTTTTCCCTGATTGGTTCTATTGCAATTTCTGTGTACCTTATTGTTTCCACGCGGCGAAGAGAGTTCGCGGATTTCTCTGTTCGAATGCGACGGGACTTTGTTGCGTGCTATATTTCTAGTCTTCTTTTATCGACAACCTGCTCAGTGATAATTGCCGTTTGGGTTCAGTTGATTCTTACGCAAAGCACTGCGGTTGATGGGGGGCTTGGACTATCGATCCTGTATTCCCTTCCCGGGCTATATGTGATCTTGTGCGCTTTGCCGCCTTTTTATGCGAGCGGCGAGAGCAAAAAGGCAGAGCGCCTGATAACAGTTCTTATTGGCGGCGCGGAGATTGTTCTTTGTGGAATAGTGCTTGAAGGTTCGGCTGCCTCTTATGCGATGATTGGACTGATGATTCTGTTCTGTGCGTTTGAGATTGTGTCACTGGTAAGGGATAGCCGGTCCTTATGAGTTGAATTACGCGCGTGCGGATATAAAGGGTGGCATGTTAAATTTGTTGAAAACTCTGACATGCGCTGCCGACTTCATTAAAATCGATTGCCAATCAAGTCTTCCTATATATGCGAGCCCTGAGAAGCTGCGCTGTGAACCTGAGACCGCTATCGATCGGCCCGGTGCACCGGGCCGCTGTCCTCGAGCCGGCATCAGCTTGCCGGTCTCAAAACGTATGCCGTCCGGTACGACCAACAGCCGAGTCTTGCGCCCAGTTCGAGCAGCGCCAGAGCCCCGTGCCGGAACCCACGCAGCCGATGGCAGGGGAATTCAGCCGCGGCCATCGAGGAGCCGACCCAGGGACGGCGCCCCCAGTCCTCGAAAGATTTCCACCGCCCCCTACAGGCCTGGATTGATTTAACAGTTGATTTAATCTGGCTGAACAAGCCGAGCATGGGCCGGTTGACAAAATGTAAGGTAAAATAGCAGATACGACCGTACGCCGGTGCGGGGTTCGGGTGATGTGATAGAAAGTAATACACGTATTACATCTAACCGGGAGGTGCATCATGGCAACCGCCACCGCAGCCCTGAGAACCCCCGAGGACCTCGCGAACAGGTACGACCGCCTGGCGAAGTCGACGGGCCGCACGAAAACCTTCTACATGACGGAGGCGCTTGCCGCAGAGATAGGCAGGCTCGAATACGAGTACGGCCTCATGAATTATCCGGGAAGCGTTTGGTTGCGAGGTATGCCAGTGTGAGAGCCTGATTCGTCAGGCCCCGCACAGGGGGACCGCGATGGTGGCCACCGCGCCGCCCGAGGGGCTGTTGGCGAGCGAGACGGAGCCCCCGTGGGCGCTCGCGGCCTCGGAGGCGACGTGGAGGCCGAGCCCGTAATGGCGGCCTCCGTCGCGCGAGGAGCGAGAGGAGTCGTCTGTGAAGAGGCGCTCGCAGCCGCGTTCGAGGGCGGCGGGAGAAAAGCCCGGTCCGTCATCGGCGACCTCGATGACGAGGTATCCACCAGCGACGTCGCAGGAGACCACCACGCGCGAGCGCGCGTGCTCGGCGGCGTTGGCCACGAGGTTCGCGGCGGCTCGCGCCAGGGTGGTTCGTTCGAGTGGGGCCTCAGGCGCGCCCGCGACAGCGGGGCCCGTGGCTGCGTCGAGCGTCACGCCTCGCGCCCGGGCGATCTGGGCGGCCTCGGCGAGGACCTGCTCGCAGAGCTCGGCCGGCCGCATGGGGGCCCTCTCCGCCCCGCCGGACCCGCGCGAGGCCTCGATGAGCAGGCGCACGTAGCCGTCGAGCCTTTCGACACTGCCGGCTATGTCGCGCGCGGCGGCCGCGAGGTCGGCGTCTTTCTCGTCTTCCAGCTCCTCCGCCACGAAGTCGGCGTTGGCGCGCAGCACGGTGAGCGGCGTCTTGAGATCGTGGGCGAGCGACGCCACCTGCTCGCGCTGCCCCCGCTCCGCGGCCCAGCGGGCCTCGAGCGACTCGGCGAGGGAGGCCCGCATGGCGTCCATCGCGGCGAGGACGTCGTTCACCTCGCGCACGTTGGTGCTGCCGACCGCGAAGTCGAGCTCCCCCGCGCCGACGCGCCCCGCCGCCTCCGCGAGCGGCGCCATCTTGCGCGAGATCACGCGGCTCGCGCGGCGCGCCACGAGCGCGAGCGCGAGCGCGCTTCCCGCCGCGACGCCGACGAGCATGAGGTTCTGCGGGTTGGGAAGCAGGCCGGCGAGATCGCGCGAGACCCACTGCGGCAGGTACTCGCTGACGAGCGCGCATGCCCCGCCGTCCTTGAGCGGGAACGCGGCGTAGGTGAGGCCCGAGCCCCCGCCCTCGATCTCCACTGTGCCCGGATCAGCGGCGAGTGCCGTACGGGCCATTTCCGTCGCGTCCTCGAGCCGCGTGCCCTCGAGGTCTGTCATCAGCACGTATCCGTCCTTGTTCAGGATGAGGTAGCGGTACGCCGTCGGCACGTCCTGCTGCCCGCAGACGCCGTCGCGTGCCAGGCCCTCCGCGACCTCGCGTGCATTGGCCGGCCCCCAGCTTGCCTCGTAGACGAAGCCCGCATTGATCGCCGCGGAGAGCGCCATGAACGAGGCGAGCCACGCCGTGGCGACCGCCGCGAACGCGTAGGCGAAGTAGCGCGCGATGACGAAGGAGAGCGGCATGCCCCCGCGACCTCGCGCCCCGGTCCTCAGAGCTGCCACTTGTACCCCATCCCCCAGACGGTCGCGATCGGATCGGCGCCGGCCTCGGAGAGTTTCCTCCGGGCGCGGCTGACCTGCATGGATATGGCCGCGTCGTCGGCGTCGCTCTCCCAGCCGAGCACCGCCTCGCGTATCTGCGCGCGGCTCATGACCTGCCCGGGGTGGCGCGCGAGGTACTCGCAGATGGCGTACTCGGTGGGAGTGAGCGGCACGGTCTCGCCGCCCACGGCGAGGTCGCGCGCCCCGAGGTCGATCCGCACCTCCCCGAAGGAGAGGGCGTGCGAGCGCGGCCGGCGCTCACGGCGTAGATGGGCCGCGACCTTGGCGCGCAGTTCCGCGGCCCCGAAGGGCTTGCGGACGTAGTCGTCGGCGCCCAGGCCGTAGGCGGCCACGGCGTCCTCCTCGGCCACGCGCGCGGTCAGGAAGACGATGGGCCCGTCGAAGTCCGGGCGGATCTGCCGCACGAGCTCGAAGCCGTCGAGCCCCGGCATCATGACGTCGCAGAGCACGAGGTCGAAGCGCGAGAGGTCCATCCCCGGGACTGTCGTCGGGTCGGCCGCCCTGACGACCTCATGGCCGTCGCGGCCGAGGACGCGCGCGAGCGCGTCGAGGATCGCCCGTTCATCATCCACTGCCAGTATCCTCGCCATGTTCGACCTCCTGAAACTCTCGTCGGAATTGTACTAGCGCCGCACTCAGCGGTCCAGAGCCCTGCGCGCAGCCGCGGGCGCCTCGGCCGCGTCGCACGCGTGGTAGCGCACGCCCGAGCCGCCGCGCGCCTCGATCTCGAGCCAGCCCTCGCCGTCCGACTCCCGCCCGAAGAAGATGAGCTGGAGCTCTCGGACATTGCCCCTGTCGTCCGCAGCGTCGAGCAGGGCATTCCCACCCAGGACGAGCGCTGCGGAGAGGAGGACGAGCATGGCGGCGAGCGCCTTCCTACGCATCTGCCCTCCCGTCCTCGAAGCGGCAGAACCAGGCGAGAAGGACGGCGGCGGCTGCCAGGGTGAGCGCGAGGCCAGCGAGCGCAGTCGTGAGGAGAGGGCCCGCCGCGCGTGCGGCGTCGATGAAGGCCTCCACCACGAGCGACCCCAGGCGCGCGGGCCAGGCGAGCGGCACCCAGCCCAGGGGCGTCGCCAGGGCACCGGTGAGCTCGCCGGTCATGAGGCCGTGTGCAAGTCCGCCCACCGAGAAGAACGCGAGGAG
>CABJEP010000031.1 GCA_902364645.1 Coriobacteriaceae bacterium
AAAACATTGAGAGCCCCTGCTGCATGAAAGACCGCGGATTAGGCCGACAATGGTGAGTGTCTAATTCAGCCGCAGCGGCCACGCCGCATTCATGGAAGGGGCTCCCATGCTCGATACTACCACCTTCGTCGGCCTCGACGTCCACGCCCGCTCGATAAAGGCCGTCTCCCTCGACGTCATGACCGGGGAGGTGCGCGCCGCGACCTTCGGCTACGACGCCGGCGCCGTCGCGGAGTGGGTCCGCTCCGTGGACCCCGGGGCCAGGTGCGTGTACGAGTCCGGGGTCACGGGGTTCGACCTGCAGAAGAGGCTCTCCGGCCTGGGGGTCGACTGCGTGGTCGGCGCCGTCTCGAAGATGATCAAGCCCAGCGCGGACAGGCGCAGGAAGAACGACCGCAACGACGCCGAGTTCCTCGCCCGCATGCTGTCGGTCGGCAACGTGGTCGAGGTGTGGGTCCCCGACGACGAGTGCGAGGCCGCCCGCGACCTGACCAGGGCGCTCGAGGACGCGAGGGACGACCTCTCGCGCTCGAAGCAGCGGCTCTCCAAGTTCCTGCTCAGGCACGGGCTCGTCTTCGACGAGAGGACGCCCACCGGTGTTAGCGCTACTGTAAAAACAACCATTTTGACCAACGCTCAATAACCAATCATGCCAACGCAATCCCGCCATTTGCGCCAACGCATTTTCACCATTTCCACCAACGCCGGGGCTTACGCTTCGATCGACGAGCGAACGATGCTTTCGGGAGGAGCGGGCCGTGGCGGAGAAGAACCTGATCGGAGAGTTGGACATGTACAGGGAAGCGGGCATAAAGCCCAACTTCAGCGACATAGCGAAGCGCTACGGCAAGGACAGGCACACCGTGGCGTCGTACTGGAGGGCCGAGGGCGGGCGGCCCCACGACGGGCGCGGCGACAGGGCGGGCTCGTTCGACGCGCACATCGAGGAGGTGGCCGCCAAGGCGCAGCTGCCGGGAGTCACCAAGAAGGGCATCCACGAGTGGCTGCTGCACAGGTATCCCGGCGAGGACCTGGCCGGCTACAACGCCTTCACCCAGTTCATGCGCAAGAACGGCATCGCCGTCGGGGCCTCCGGCGGCCCGGAGCCGCACCCGCGCTTCGAGACGCCGCCCGGACTGCAGCTGCAGTTCGACTGGAAGGAGTCCGTCAAGATGGCGAACCGCGACGGCGAGCTGTTCGAGTTCAACGTGTTCGCGGCGACGCTGGGCCATTCCCGCAGGCACATATTCATCCGGTCGAGGACCAGGACGACCGACGACCTGGTCAGGTGCATGTACGCCACGATCGCGAGGCTCGGCGGCGTGCCGCGCGAGTGGGTCACGGACAACATGTCCGCCCTGGTGACGGTCAAGGGCGGCAGGCGCCTCAAGGTCCAGCGCGCGTACGAGTTCGCCAAGGCCGCCGGCTTCGAGCTGAAGCTGTGCCGCCCGCGCAGCCCCCAGACGAAGGGCAAGGTCGAGTCGTCGAACCGCTTCCTGTCGCGGCTCATGGCCTACCAGGGCGACTTCGACGGCTGGGACGACATCGACGAGATCGTCGCGCGGATCGAGGACGCCAGCAACTCCGAGCCCAACGAGACCACGGGGCTGCCGCCCTCCGCGCTGTTCATGGAGGAGAAGGACGCGCTGCTGCCCGTCGGCAACCTGCGCGCCCTCGAGGAGGCGATGGGCGACGTGGTGCGCGTGGCCAGGGTGCCGGCCACGATGCTGGTGAGCGCGCACGGCGAGCCCATGTCGGTGCCCAGGCGCTGCATCGGCAGGCCCGCCCGCATCGTCTGCATGCCCGGCGGCGCGATGGACTGCTACGTCGGCGGCGAGCTGGTGGCCACGCACGTGGCGGGCGGGCCGGCCTACGACCCGGCTCACTACGCCGAGGCCATGGCCGGCAAGCGGTGGTTCGGCGACGCCGCCGGCGACATCGAGGCGGCCGCCGCGGCCAACCTCGGCCTGCTCGACTCGATAGGGGGCTCGCTGTGAGCGCCGCCGTGCAGGCCAGCCCCCTCAACCGCCTGGCGGCCAACCTCGAGGAGCTGGGGCTCGAGGGCATGGCGTCGTCGGTGCCCGAGTACGTCAGGCTCGTCGCCGACGGGAGGAAGGGCCTGGTCGACGCCATGCTCGAGCTCACCGACGCCCAGATAGCCCTCAAGCGGCGCGCCGACGACGAGCGCCGCACGAGGATGGCCAACTTCCCCTACATAAAGACGCTGGCCGACTTCGACTGGGGCTTCCAGCCGAGCGTGCCGCGCGGGCTGGTCGAGCAGCTGGCCACGCTCGAGTTCATCGACCGCGGCGACAACGTCGTGCTCGTCGGCAGCCCGGGCGTCGGCAAGACCCACCTGTCGATAGCCATAGGCCACGAGGCGGTGATGGCCCGCAAGCAGGTGTACTTCGCCGACTGCTCGAGGCTGGTCGAGGACCTCAAGCACGCCTCGGCGAAGGAGGCGCTGGCGCGCAGGATGCGGTTCTACGAGCACTGCAGCCTGCTGATAATAGACGAGCTCGGCTACCTCGATATCGGCAAGGAGGGTGCCGACCTGCTGTTCCAGCTGGTCAACAGGCGCTACGCGCTAAAGCGGTCGACCATCGTCACGACCAACGTGCCGGTGGGCAGGTGGGGCGACGTGTTCGGCAGCAACGTCACGGCCTCGGCGGTGGCCGACAGGCTTTGCCACCATTGCGCGATGATCAAGATAACGGGACGGTCATACCGCCTGAAGGACGTATCCATCGGCGGTGAGGACGGGAAGGAGGAGGGAGCCTAGACGCCGAAAGCGGCGCATCCGCGTTGGCGAATCCGGCGCATCCGCGTTGGCGCGATTGGCGAAAATACGTTGGTGAAAATGGTGAAAAATATATTGACGCTAACA
>CABJEP010000032.1 GCA_902364645.1 Coriobacteriaceae bacterium
GATATATTGCCAGACCGGAGGGGCGCCGGGGGCGGGAATCTGGGCGTACACATTTCCTACACAATTTGGGATCCGACTAACGTTTGCCAGCCGTTAACTACCGCTCGCCGAGCATCTCTTTATATAAGGCAGTCTCATGGTTAAAGCGGATACGTTCCCCTAGCTAAAGCACAGCCAGCATCGAGCAACTCATCACGCTCTTCCACTGAGAACCCCTCGGCGTAGACGCGCACCACTGGTTCGGTCCCGCTAGGACGGACCAGCAGCCACGTATCATCCTCGAATGCTAAACGCAAGCCATCCATATGACTAACGTTTTGCGGTACCTTGCCACAAATCGACTTGGGGTTTACGCCCGGCAGCAGGGTTCGTAACGTTTCGGCATCTTCGGCCTCAAGGCGCAAATCGCGTCGACCGTAACTCGTCTTACCAAATCTGTCCTCGAGTTGGTCGACCAGAACACCCAAAGGCGCGTCCGTCTTTGCCATAAGCTCACACAGAATCAGACAGGCGAGGATTCCATCGCGCTCGGGCATATGCGCGGCGATGCCGATACCACCGGCTTCTTCGCCGCCTATGAGGACGCCACCCTTCTTCATCTCTGCCGCTATATATTTGAAACCGACTGGTTTGACGGTCACGCGGCAGCCAAGCGCCTCGGCAATGCGACGCACGAGCGTCGAGCACGAAAGATTGACGACGACGCGCCCCTCCAAATTACGAAATTGAACCAAGTCGCCCAAAACGAGCGCCATGATCTGATGCGGATGTATATATCTGCCGCGCTCGTCAACCGCGCCGATACGGTCGGCGTCGCCGTCGGTCACCAGGCCAGCGCAAGCTCCGTCCTCGATAACCGTATGCTCGCAAGCGTCCACCCACGGCTCAACGGGGTCGGGGCAGATATCTTCTTGGTCAGGCGCCTGCCCGGCGTGAATCTCGTGCACCTCAACGCCAAGCTCGCGCAGCAAGTCGGCTAGATAGCCCTGGGCTGCGCCGCCCATGGGGTCAACAACCACGCGCAGGTGCGCGGCGCGGATGGCTTCGGCATCGACAAACGATGCCACCGCTTGCATATAGTCAGGAATGATATCCGCGGTGCGATATTGCCCCTCGATCCCCATTGGCTCGGGAGCCATGGTCTCTTCGAGCTCTTCGATGACATCCTGGTTGGCGGTCGAGCCGTCACCCATGCGAATCTTGAGACACAGATAACCCTGCGGATGATGGGACCCCGTCACCATGAGCGCGCCGCACGCCTCACCGTCATAAGCCGCCGCCCACGTAAGGGCAGGGGTCGGAACAGGTCGCGAAGCGAGCACGGCGTCTAGCCCGTGCGCTGCTAGCACACCCGCCGCAAGCTCAGCGAACTCGCGCGCCAGGGGCCGAGTGTCGAACCCTATATATACCGTTTTGCCCGGATTGGTCTTTTGCCACAACTCGCCGACGGCATCGGCGATACGGGCAACGTTATCGGCATTGAAGTCCTCATCGACGCGAGCGCGCCAACCGTCAGTTCCAAAATGAATTATCGCGCACACGCGCAGACACCTCACAGTGTTTGGATCATGGTACGCATGAGGTATACCCGCGATACACACTCGGCAACCTGCCGGCACCAGCATTCACCATTTGGGCAAATGCTGCCGAGGACATGCAGGCAATCAGAACCACCCTTAAAAAGGGTGGTTTGCTCTTAGGGTATAACCCACGGGCCCCGGGCTCGCGTCTAAAGGCGCGGGCCCGGACTTCGTCCAGGCCTAGTGCATCTTGACCCGTGGCGCGCCGGTCGAACCGGCGGCATCACCCCCTCTTGAAGGGGTCCTCGTACTCCTTCACGCTCAGCTTGTCCAGTGCGATGTCGTGGGACTCCTGCTCCCTGATGTACTTGGCGATCGTCGCCTCGTTCAGGCCGACGGTGGACACGTAGTAGCCCTCCGCCCAGAACTTCCTGTTGCCGAACTTGTACTTGAGGCTGGCGTGCCTGTCGAATATCATCAGCGAGCTCTTCCCCTTCAGGTAGCCCATGACGCTCGCGACGCTGTACTTCGGCGGGATCGCCAGCAGCACGTGCACGTGGTCGGGCATCAGGTGCCCCTCGATTATCTCGATCCCCTTGTACTCGCACAGCTTCCTGAGGATCTCCCCTATGTCGCTCCTGATTTGGTTGTAGATCACTTTGCGCCTATACTTCGGCGTGAACACGATGTGGTACTTGCACATCCACTTCGTGTGGGAAAGGCTGTAGGCCTTCTGGGCCATGGCGACCACCCCTTCGACTCGAATTCTTGACGGCCTGAACAATCGTCAATATCGGTCGGAGGG
The DNA here is from genome assembly GCA_902364645.1 of Coriobacteriaceae bacterium. GTDB lineage: Bacteria > Actinomycetota > Coriobacteriia > Coriobacteriales > Coriobacteriaceae > Collinsella. The sequence goes on from CABJEP010000032.1 coordinate 2,326, forward strand.
GTGGCTTTGTAAAGCCGTTTGTCTCCACCCGCGTAGCGGGTGGTTTAAAGCTGG
>CABJEP010000033.1 GCA_902364645.1 Coriobacteriaceae bacterium
CTTGAAGAAGGGGGAGGCCTCGCGGCCTCCCCCTTTTTTGCGTTTACAGGCAACATTCCTTATGCAATTAAATCAATTTAATCATCCACCGCTGAATATAGACGTTCACCGTTCTTTGGTCGGTTCTCTGTTCTCAATGGACTAATATTTGCTTTAGCGCACTGCTGCGCTTGTCCTGTTTTTACACGGGTCGTTTTATTGATTGTGACGGAAGGACTCACATGGCAGATGTTCATGAGCTGCTTGATACTTGGATTGCCAATGTCAAGGACGAGGAGCTCCTCGCTGAGCTTAACACGATGAAGGAGCAGGGTGATGAGGACGCCATCACCGATGCTTTCTTCCAAGATCTCGCCTTCGGTACTGCCGGCCTTCGCGGCACTATCGGTGCGGGCACTAACCGTATGAATATCTATACGGTCGGTCGTGCGACCCAGGGATTCGCTGACTACCTCAATGCGACCTTCGAGCATCCAACGGTTGCCATCGCTCGCGATAGCCGCAATAAAGGTGAGCTGTTCGTTAAGACGACGGCTGCCATTCTTGCAGCAAACGGCGTGACTGCCCTCGTTTATCCCAAGATTTCTCCTGTGCCGACGCTCTCCTGGGCCGTCCGTGATCTTAAGTGCTCCGGTGGCATTTGCATGACCGCTAGTCATAACCCGGCACCGTATAACGGCTATAAGGCCTATGGCCCCGACGGCTGCCAGATCACCAGCGAGGCCGCCGATGCAATTTCTAAGGCTATCGCCGAGACCGATACATTCACCGGCGTGAAGTCCATGGACTTTGATGAGGCTCTTGAGCAGGGTCTGGTTAAATGGATCGAAGGCTCATGCCTCGAGCGTTATTACGACGCCGTTCTCGCGCGCGGCGTGACTAACCTTTCTGCCGAGGAGATCGCTGGCGCTCCGCTTAAGCTCGTCTACACTCCGCTCAACGGCACCGGCCTCATTCCCGTTACTACGGTGCTCGAGCGCGCTGGCATCACCGATGTCACGGTTGTTCCCGAGCAGAAGGAGCCTAACGGCGATTTCCCGACCTGCCCGTATCCTAACCCCGAGATCCGTCAGGCCATGCAGAAGGGCATCGATCTCTGCGAGCAGGTTCACCCTGATTTGCTGCTTGCAACCGATCCCGACGCCGACCGTGTTGGCGTTGCCGTTAAAAATGGCGATGACTATCTGCTGCTGACCGGCAATGAGATGGGCGTTCTGCTGCTCGACTATATCTGCAAGACCCGTGCTGCCCGCGGTGAGGACCTCACTAAGAAGGTTGCCGTTACTACTATCGTTTCTTCCGCCATGGTTGACGCTCTGGCCGACGAGTACGGTTTTGAGCTTCGCCGCTGCCTGACGGGCTTCAAGTACATCGGCGACATCATTACTTCTCTTTCCGATGCTGGCGAGGTCGATCGCTTTATCTTCGGTTTCGAGGAGAGCTACGGCTATCTGGCCGGCGACCACGTGCGCGACAAGGACGCCGTGAGCACTTCGCTTCTGATTTGCCAGATGGCGCAGTATTACAAGCTCCAGGGTAAGAACCTTGCCGATGCGATGCACGAGCTGTACGAGAAGTATGGCTACTATCACAACAAGACGATTTCGCTAAGCTATCCGGGCGCTGAGGGTGCGGCAAAGATGGCCGGCATCATGGCTGGTTTGCGCGAGAACCCGCCCGCGGAGCTCGCCGGTTCCAAGATTGAGGCCGTCGTGGATTACAACACCTGCGTGAACGGCCTGCCGAAGGCTAATGTCATTGAGTTCGATCTCGAGGGTGGTAACAAGGGTATCGTCCGTCCTTCTGGCACCGAGCCCAAGATTAAGCTGTACATCTTCGCTAAGGGCGCGGATGCCGCCGAGGCTGATGCAGCACTTGACGCGATCGAGGAGTCCGGTCGCAAGCTCTTGGCCTAAGGCTTTGAAAGCCTATTTCTATAGATAGACGGAGGAGGGGATCTCGGAAACGAGGTCCCCTCTTTATTCAAGACTTTAGTCTGCTGGCCGCGCAGCGGCCAGCTTTAAACCA
>CABJEP010000034.1 GCA_902364645.1 Coriobacteriaceae bacterium
CGGCCCGCGCTGCATGAGCATGCCCTTCTGGCGCGAGGACCTCTAAGGTTTTCAAAGACCCGTACAGGTCTTACTACAAACATCTAGCTGACATTAGATGTCTCCCAATGGGACGGTGCGGTTCTTTCGCACCGTCCCATTCATGTTTATTGACGCTAAATTAAGATCAGATAAGGTGGCCATGGATATCAAGACAATTGGCGTTGAGGATTGGCTCAACGTTTGGGAGAAGAGTGCTACCTGGGATATCGCTCAGTCGACGATCTCGTCGCTGACCATGGGTGAGCTTCGCGCACTTGACGAGCAGGACGGTGCTACGTTCTACGAGCGCCTGGATCGCGAGAAGATGAATTACGGCTGGATCGAGGGTTCGCCGGAGTTTAAGGCCGAAGTCGCCAAGCTGTATCGTCGCGAGGTCAATCCCGATCACATTTTGCAGACCAACGGCTGCACGGGCGCGAACCTCAACGCCATCATGGCCGTGGTCGAGCCCGGCGACCATGTGATTGCCGAGTGGCCCACCTATGCGCCGCTCTATGAGATTCCGCGTACGCTCGGTGCCGAGGTCGAGTATTGGGAGCTTCGCGAGGAGCTCGGCTGGAAGCCCGATATCGAACAGCTCAAGCACCTCGTTCACCCCAACACCAAGCTCATCTGCATCAATAACGCATCGAACCCCATCGGTACGGTGCTCGATGCCGATACGCTCGGCCAGATTGCCGAGATCGCCCGTTCGGTGGGCGCCTATGTGCTGTGCGACGAGGTGTATCTGCCGCTCGAGAACACCGAGTCCTTTATATCGATGGCCGACGTGTACGAGAAGGCCATTGTCACCAACTCGGTGTCCAAGACCTATTCGACGCCTGCGGCTCGCGTGGGCTGGGTCGTGGCCAACGAAGAGGTCTCCAACAGCATCCGCACCTATCGTGACTACACCATGATCTGCGGCGGCGTGTTCAACGACGCCCTGGCGACCTACGTGCTCGAGCACAAGGATAAGATCCTTGAGCGCAACCGCAAGATCGTGTTTGACAACCGTGATATCGCTCAGGCATGGATCGATACGCAGAGCCGCGTCTCTTGGACGGCGCCGCAGGGCGTATCCACCTCGTTTATCCAGCTGGATATTCCCGAGGACGATGAGGAGTTCTGCAAGCGCCTGTTGGCCGAGAGGGGAGTGCTGCTGGTTCCCGGCAGCCGCTTTGAGCTTCCCTGCGGCGCGCGTCTGGGCTACTGCGCGAGCGAAGACGTTCTTCGCGAGGGCCTGAGGCTTCTGGGCGAGGCACTGGCGGAGTTCGATCGCTAGGATTCCGACGGCTCTCAAAGCCGCTCAAATCTGTCTACGATTATCGATAACAGACCCGTTTCCCATGAGGGGAGCGGGTCTGTTTTTCTATACCGAGAAGTCAAGTTGTTACAAATGAGGCCGTAAGGCGAGCCGGTGTTCGTTGGGCCTTATACTGAACTTCCGGTGAACGGTACCAAGCGTCTGGTAAACGGTAATATGCATACCAGAAATGAATAGGACAAACTTTTTTCTGAATAAAAATGAAAATGGTTGAGACTCGGTATGAATCGCTAATTCTATTCATAGCTTTATTAGAAATATGCAATTTGAGGGTGGTTTAATAAAGTTAAGTTCCATTTGCTATTTGGACTGAAAACGCGTTTTAGCACGTAAATACACTTTATTATATCAAAGTGTGCCATGCGTGAAGTATATGTGTATGCCGTTCACCCCTCATATAAAACCGTTCGGGGGCGAGGTGGAAGTATGGACTGATTTTGGATATAAATATGTCGTCAGCAATAACGCCTCACACGGAGGGGCGCTAACGAATCGGCCCTGACAGGGGCCCGAAAGAAAGGTAGGAGGCCATGACGAAAGGTCTGCACGTGCC
>CABJEP010000035.1 GCA_902364645.1 Coriobacteriaceae bacterium
CGACAATACACGGGGCTAAGCTGGACACCGAAGCGGCGGGATTTTATCTATATAGAATCGGTAGGGGAGCTTCCCATGGGCGGGGAAGCCGCCGGGCGACCGGCGGTGGAGCGCATGGGAGTGAGAATGCTGGCATGAGTAGCGAGAGACGAGAGAGTAACTCGTCCGCCGTGAACCCGAGGTTTCCTGGGCAAGGCTAATCCTCCCAGGGTCAGTCGGGGGCTAAGGCGAGGCCGGAAGGCGTAGCCGACGCGCAGCAGGCAGACATTCCTGCACCGCGCACGCGGCGCTACGACCGACGGGGCGACGGATGGGGGTGGCTCGGCGGGGTTCTGGACGTCCCCGTGATGGAGCGCGGCCCGCGGACCAGGGAAATCCGGTCCGCAGGAGGGCGAGGCTCCGGACGAAGCACTTAAGCGAAGCGAGTGAGCCCGAGGTCCCTAGAAAAACCCCTAGGCAGGCGCGTGCGCGCCCGTACCGCAAACCGACACAGGTGGGTGGGTAGAACATACCGAGGCGATCGGGTCAACCATGGTCAAGGAACTCGGCACAATGGCCCCGTAACTTCGGGAGAAGGGGTGCCCGCGCGTACGTGAACGGACTTGCTCCGGGAGCGGAGGCGGGCCGCAGTGGAGAGGCCCAAGCGACTGTTTACCAAAAACACAGGACTCTGCAGAAGCCGCAAGGCGACGTATAGGGTCTGACGCCTGCCCGGTGCCGGAAGGTCACGCGGAGGAGTTAGCGCATCGCGCGAAGCCCCGAAGCCAAGCCCCGGTAAACGGCGGCCGTAACTATAACGGTCCTAAGGTAGCGAAATTCCTTGTCGGGTAAGTTCCGACCTGCACGAAAGGCGCAACGACTTGGGCGCTGTCTCGACCATGGACCCGGTGAAATTGCACTGGTCGTGAAGATGCGACTTACCCGCGGAAGGACGGAAAGACCCCGTGAACCTTCACTGCAGCTTGGCATTGGCCGCTGGTCCCGCGTGTAGAGGATAGGCAGGAGGCATCGATCCGGAGGCGCCAGCCCCCGGGGAGCCGCCCTTGGAATACTGCCCTCGCGCGACCGGCGTCCTAACCCGAGGCCGTCAACCGGCTCGGGGACCGTGCCAGGCGGGCAGTTTGACTGGGGCGGTCGCCTCCTAAAGGGTAACGGAGGCGCGCGAAGGTCCGCTCGGGACGGTCGGCAACCGTCCTTTTGAATGCAAGAGTACAAGCGGGCTTGACTGCGAGGCCCACAAGCCGAGCAGGTGCGAAAGCAGGCTCTAGTGATCCGGCGGCCCCGAGTGGGTGGGCCGTCGCTCAACGGATAAAAGGTACTCCGGGGATAACAGGCTGATCTTGCCCAAGAGTCCACATCGACGGCAAGGTTTGGCACCTCGATGTCGGCTCATCGCATCCTGGGGCTGGAGCAGGTCCCAAGGGTACGGCTGTTCGCCGTTTAAAGCGGTACGCGAGCTGGGTTCAGAACGTCGTGAGACAGTTCGGTCCCTATCCTCCGTGGGCGCAGGAGAATCGATGGAGGCTGCCCCCAGTACGAGAGGACCGGGGTGGACGCACCTCCGGTGAACCGGTTGTCGACCAACGGCACGGCCGGGTAGCCGCGTGCGGCGCGGATAACCGCTGAAGGCATCTAAGCGGGAAGCCGTTCCAGGGATTAGTTCTCCTTCCGGTAAGGGCCCAGGTAGACTACCTGGTCGATAGACGGCAGGTGCAAGGCTGGCGACAGCCTCAGCCGAGCCGCACTAATCGCCCGAGCTCTTCCGGAACCGCACCTCGCGGCCCGCGGGAC
>CABJEP010000036.1 GCA_902364645.1 Coriobacteriaceae bacterium
ATTTTGGACGGAGAGTTCGATCCTGGCTCAGGATGAACGCTGGCGGCGCGCCTAACACATGCAAGTCGAACGGCACCCCTCTCCGGAGGGAAGCGAGTGGCGAACGGCTGAGTAACACGTGGAGAACCTGCCCCCTCCCCCGGGATAGCCGCCCGAAAGGACGGGTAATACCGGATACCCCGGGGTGCCGCATGGCACCCCGGCTAAAGCCCCGACGGGAGGGGATGGCTCCGCGGCCCATCAGGTAGACGGCGGGGTGACGGCCCACCGTGCCGACAACGGGTAGCCGGGTTGAGAGACCGACCGGCCAGATTGGGACTGAGACACGGCCCAGACTCCTACGGGAGGCAGCAGTGGGGAATCTTGCGCAATGGGGGGAACCCTGACGCAGCGACGCCGCGTGCGGGACGGAGGCCTTCGGGTCGTAAACCGCTTTCAGCAGGGAAGAGTCAAGACTGTACCTGCAGAAGAAGCCCCGGCTAACTACGTGCCAGCAGCCGCGGTAATACGTAGGGGGCGAGCGTTATCCGGATTCATTGGGCGTAAAGCGCGCGTAGGCGGCCCGGCAGGCCGGGGGTCGAAGCGGGGGGCTCAACCCCCCGAAGCCCCCGGAACCTCCGCGGCTTGGGTCCGGTAGGGGAGGGTGGAACACCCGGTGTAGCGGTGGAATGCGCAGATATCGGGTGGAACACCGGTGGCGAAGGCGGCCCTCTGGGCCGAGACCGACGCTGAGGCGCGAAAGCTGGGGGAGCGAACAGGATTAGATACCCTGGTAGTCCCAGCCGTAAACGATGGACGCTAGGTGTGGGGGGACGATCCCCCCGTGCCGCAGCCAACGCATTAAGCGTCCCGCCTGGGGAGTACGGCCGCAAGGCTAAAACTCAAAGGAATTGACGGGGGCCCGCACAAGCAGCGGAGCATGTGGCTTAATTCGAAGCAACGCGAAGAACCTTACCAGGGCTTGACATATGGGTGAAGCGGGGGAGACCCCGTGGCCGAGAGGAGCCCATACAGGTGGTGCATGGCTGTCGTCAGCTCGTGTCGTGAGATGTTGGGTTAAGTCCCGCAACGAGCGCAACCCCCGCCGCGTGTTGCCATCGGGTGATGCCGGGAACCCACGCGGGACCGCCGCCGTCAAGGCGGAGGAGGGCGGGGACGACGTCAAGTCATCATGCCCCTTATGCCCTGGGCTGCACACGTGCTACAATGGCCGGTACAGAGGGATGCCACCCCGCGAGGGGGAGCGGATCCCGGAAAGCCGGCCCCAGTTCGGATTGGGGGCTGCAACCCGCCCCCATGAAGTCGGAGTTGCTAGTAATCGCGGATCAGCATGCCGCGGTGAATGCGTTCCCGGGCCTTGTACACACCGCCCGTCACACCACCCGAGTCGTCTGCACCCGAAGTCGCCGGCCCAACCGAGAGGGGGGAGGCGCCGAAGGTGTGGAGGGTGAGGGGGGTGAAGTCGTAACAAGGTAGCCGTACCGGAAGGTGCGGCTGGATCACCTCCTTTCTAGGGAGATACGTTCTTAGAGAGAAACACTTTAACTCGAATAGAGGGCAGGAGCCCGTCCGGTCGATGTCTGGCCAGGATGAAGTCCCCGCAGCACCCGGTCCCCGGGGTCGCACCCGCGTACCTTGAGAG
>CABJEP010000037.1 GCA_902364645.1 Coriobacteriaceae bacterium
GGCTTATAGGACAAAATGTGTGTCCACTTTAGGGGCATCGGCGCAGGTCGATGCCCCTTTTTCAGCCGTTTAAATTCCGTGCCCGCTTTTAACCGCCCGGACAGAATGTGTGTCCGGTTGCCTATCGTTCCCGCCGGTAGATACCCTTTTCCGGAACCGTTAAACACCCTTTCGGAAGAGGTGCCCATGAAGGCCGTTTATTGCCCCTACTGCGGCGGTCGGACCAAGCGCAACGGCAGGACCTCATCGGGGTCCCAGCGGTGGAGGTGCACGGCCTGCGGCGCGTCGACGACGCTGAGGTACGACGACACGGCGGCGAGGCTCGAGGAGTTCCTCGGGTGGCTCCTCTCGAAGGACTCGCAGGCCGCGATGCCGGGCGGCGGGCGGTCCTTCAGGCGCAGGACGGCCGAGTTCTGGGAGGTCTGGCCCATGCCCGTCCCCGACGGCGAGCTCCACCGCGTGCTCTACGCCGACGGGATCTGGGTCGCGCGCGACCTCGTGGTTCTCATATGCTGCAGCGGCGAGAGGGTGGTCTCCTGGTACATGGCCAGGTCGGAGAACTCGAGGGCGTGGTCGGCCCTCATGGCACCGATCCCGGCGCCCGAGGTGGTCGTCACCGACGGCGGGAGCGGGTTCGCCAAGGCCGTGCGCGAGACCTGGCCGCGCACCAGGGTCCAGAGGTGCACCTTCCACGCCTTCTCGCAGGTCAAGCGCTACACGACGACGCGGCCGAAGCTCCAGGCGGGGCGCGAGCTCTACCTCATCGCGCGCGACCTCATGGGCATCGAGACGCTGCACCAGGCCGAGCTCTGGGTCGAGCGCTACCTCGACTGGTGCGGGTTCTGGGCCGACTTCCTGGAGGACAGGACCGTGGTGGACGGCAGGAGGGTCTACACCCACGAGAGGCTGAGGCGGGCGCGCTCGTCGCTGTCGTCGCTGGTGTCGGCGGGGACGCTGTTCACCTACCTCGACCCCGCCCTGGCCAAGGCCGGACCGCTGCCGTCGACCAACAACATGATCGAGGGAGGGGTGAACTCGCAGCTGAGGGCCGTCCTGCGCAACCACCGGGGGCTGACGTCGGTCAAGCGCGTGAAGGCGGTGTTCTGGTGGTGCCATGCGCACTCCGGGGACTCGAGGACGGCGCGCGAGAAGCTCGCCGCGATGCCGACCGACGCGGACATCGACTTCCTGTTCAGCGTCTACTCCGCCTCGCCGTCGCGCGAGGACGGAGGGCCGGAGTGGGGCGACAGGGCCGTGTGGGAGGACCTCCACCACAGGGACCCGTACCCGTTCTGGCTGGATTAATGGATGGAAACGGATGTTCTATCGGGACACACATTTTGTCCTATAAGCC
>CABJEP010000038.1 GCA_902364645.1 Coriobacteriaceae bacterium
CTTAGAGGTCCTCGCGCCAGAAGGGCATGCTCATGCAGCGCGGGCCGCCACGGCCGCGGGAGAGCTCGGCGGAGGGCACGACGAGAAGGTCCAGGCCCTCCTTGTACAGCACGTCGTTGGTGACGGTGTTGCGCGCGTAGACGCAGATCTTGCCGGGCTCGACGCACAGGGTGTTGGAGCCGTCGTTCCACTGCTCGCGGGAGGCCGCGATCGGGTCGCCGCCGCCGCAGGGGATCAGCTTGACCTGGTCGACGCCGGTGGCGTCCTCCAGGACGTGCTCGAGGGTGTCCTCGATCAGGCGGATGTTCACGTCGCCCGGGTTCTTGCCGGCGGTCAGCTCGTAGACGCGCAGGGTGCCCATGATGGCGGGGTGGATCGTGAACTTATCGACGTCGATCTGGGTGAAGACCGTGTCGAGGTGCATGAAGGCGCGCGAGACGGGGATGTCGAAGGCCAGGATGCGCTCGACCTTGGAGTCGGAGTTCCAGAAGATGTTCTGGGCCATGACGTCGATGGCTGCGGCCTGGGTGCGCTGGGAGATGCCGACGGCGAGGGTCTTCTCGTTGATGTTCAGCACGTCGCCGCCCTCGGTGTGGAACTGGCAGTCGCGGCGGAAGTACAGGGAGACGTCCTTGTAGTCGGGGTGGTACTTGAAGACGTACTTGCCGTACAGGGTCTCGCGGTTGCGGGTGACCGAGTACATGCGGTTGAGGTTGACGCCCTCGCCGACGACCGCGAACGGGTCGCGGGTGAAGTAGAGGTTGGGCATCGGGTCGATGATCAGGTCGGACTCGGACTCGGAGTTGACCAGGGAGTCGAGGGTCGTGGACGCCGTGAGGGGCATGTCGATCTCGGCCTTGGTCATGCCGGCCATGGTCTTCTTGACGAACTCGAAGTTGTCCTCGATGGAGTCCAGCTTCTCGCGGACGATCTGCGGCATGTGCTGGCCGCGGATGCCTGCCTCGGCGATGTACTGGTCGGTGAACTCGGCGCGGGCGCCGGGGACCTGGTCGAACACCTCTGCGACGAGGTTCTCGAGGTAGAGCACCTCCACGCCCTGGTCCCTCAGGATCTGGGCGAAGGTGTCGTGCTCCTGCTGCGCGACCTCCAGGAACGGGACGTCGTCGAACAGGAGTCGCTCGAGCTCGTCGGGCGGCAGGTTGAGGAGCTCGTCGCCGGGACGGTGCAGGCAGACCTTCCTGAGCTTGCCGATCTCGGAAGGCACGTGCAGACCTTTCGTCATGGCCTCCTACCTTTCTTTCGGGCC
>CABJEP010000039.1 GCA_902364645.1 Coriobacteriaceae bacterium
CTCCGGGAAGTTCGCGAAGCCCACTTCCCGGAGCAAGGCCGCCCAGCCGGGCAAGGCCCCAGCGCGAGACCGTCCCGAATGCCTACCCGCACAGTGTGGCTACGAGTGGGATGGTCAAAATGGAGCAGATGATCGACAAAAACGTGCACTGCATCATGGGGCGTGCATCCTTGCCGTATTGTAGGCAGTACAGCGTACCGTTGCTGCCCACCGGCATTGCCATCTCGAGCACAAGCGTCGCGATAAACATGGGCGTCATGCCGGGCCACAAGCGCGCGACGGCAAGACATGCCACCGGCACGACAACCAGGCGAAACGCCACGGCGACATAGGCGCGCCAGTTGGTAAGCATCTCGAGCGGACGGTACTTGGCGATAGACGATCCCATGAGCAACAATGCCGCTGGAGTGGTCATGGTGCCAACGATGGAAATCGAGTCGCCCAACACGCCCCAATCGGTCCATCCGGTTAGCACGATCCCAAGCACAACAGCACTTGCAATGAGACCAGGACTCTTGCAGCAGGCGGCAATATTGCGCATCTGCTTTTTAAGGCCGCCATCCATTCCGCTAAATAACATGGCACCGACGGTAAACATAAGAAGGTTTAGGGGGATAAGCGCAATCGATGCATACAACAGCGCTTGTTTTCCCAACACCGCCGAAATAACCGGAAAACCGATAAACCCGGCATTACCGAAAAGCACAGCGAAGCGATACGAGCATTCTGTCCCTTTGGGAACGCGAAGAGCAGCGGTGACGGCAAACGCGATAACGGTCGCCACCACATACATCACGAAGGACAGACCCATGAGCGAAAACGTCTCGGCAATGCTCGGAAGCTTCACATCATCGCCCAGCGCTGACGAAAGCACCAAGCACGGTAGCGCCACCTGCAACAGCAGATGCGACAGCTCGCGCTCGAACTCCGCTTTCATAAACCCCAGCTTGGCGATACACCACCCCAACAAAATAGGCAGCGAAACCGTCAACATCTGAAGCGCCACACTCGTAAAGCTCATGCTTCCCCCTTATCTATTCCACGAGGGCCGGGGCGCCTGCTTTGTTTTGAGAAGTGGGCTTCGCGAAC
>CABJEP010000040.1:0-446 GCA_902364645.1 Coriobacteriaceae bacterium
TCTGGTCGCTGCGCCGGGGGTCGCAGTAGAACAGCCTCGTCTCGCCCCGCCCCTCGCCGAGCAGCGCCGCGATCGCGACCTCGTCGGAGAACTCGGGGCCGTTGTCGGTGAGCACGGCGCGGAACACGCGGCGCGTCCCGTCGGCGCCGAGGACCGCCCGGACGCCCTCCAGGGCGCCCGCGACGCACCCGGCGGTCTTCTCCTCCAGCGGCAGCGCGAGCTGGGGCCTGCTGGGGCGGTGCAGCAGCGTGAGCAGGCAGGCGCTGTCCTCCCGGGCCCCCTCGACGGTGTCCATCTCCCAGGCCGCGGCGCACGCGTCCTCCCCGAGGGCGAGGAACGCGGCATGTGACCTGCGGGCGGAGTGGCGGGTCGCCGCCCGGCGCGCGGCGCGCTTCCTCGGCCTGTAGCCGACCTTGCGCCTGAGCTCCATGTTGGTCATGCCGTCG
>CABJEP010000040.1:456-855 GCA_902364645.1 Coriobacteriaceae bacterium
GACCTTGCGCCTGAGCTCCATGTTGGTCATGCCGTCGTAGCCCGCCGAGACCCAGCGGTAGATGGTCGACGGCGACAGGTCCACCGGGCCGCCGTTGCGCGCCGCCATCTGCTCGGGCGACAGCCCCCGGCGCAGGCAGTCCCTTATCGCCTCCAGCCTGGCTGCCGCGGCGGGCTCGTCGGCGTCTATCCCGCGCCTGGACGAGACGAGGACCGAGTCGGCGCACAGCTGCGCGGCCCGGGCCTCGTAGAAGACGTGCGGGCGGCGCTTGCAGCCGATCGTGCGGTACCGCCCGCACCCGTTGCAGCAGCGCGGCCACGCGGCCAGGCGCGGGCAGGCCGCCGACAGGTCGGCGGAGGCGTCCACGCGCTCGCCGCGCCTGGCCTTCGGCGCCGTCAC
>CABJEP010000041.1 GCA_902364645.1 Coriobacteriaceae bacterium
CAGGGCATGGGGATGACCCTGCGGCCCCGCGCGGGCGCCCCCGGTTATACAACCTCTTCGATAGGAGCTTTTCCCACATGGCAGACATCGCATTCGAGAAGGACCTCTCCGTCGCCGAGACCGGCATCGAGGGCCTCAAGGTCGTCGACCTCGCCGTCCACGGCGACTCGCGCGGCTGGTTCAAGGAGAACTGGCAGCGCGCCAAGATGACCGCCCTGGGCATCCCGGACCTCAGGGTCGTTCAGAACAACATCTCCTACAACGACAGCCGCGGCGTCACCCGCGGCATCCACGCCGAGCCCTGGGACAAGTTCATCTCCGTGGCGCGCGGCAGCGTCTTCGGCACCTGGGTGGACCTGCGCGAGGGCAGCGAGACCTACGGGAAGGTGTTCACCTGCACGCTCGACCCGTCCAAGGCCATCTACGTCCCGCGCGGCGTGGGCAACTCCTTCCAGGCCCTGGAGGACGGCACCGCCTACACCTACCTGGTGGACGCCCACTGGTCCCTCGAGCTCAAGAAGACCTACACCTTCGTGAACCTCGCCGACCCCGAGCTCGCCATCGAGTGGCCGATCCCGCTCGATGAGGCCACCGTCTCCGAGGCCGACCTCAACCACCCGATGCTCAGGGACGTCGTCCCAATGGCGCCCAAGAGGACGCTCGTCACCGGCTGCAACGGCCAGCTGGGCCATGCTGTGCGCAGGCTGGCGGAGGAGCGCGGCGTCGCCAAGGACTTCGACTTCTGCGACATCGACACCTTCGATATGTC
>CABJEP010000042.1:0-295 GCA_902364645.1 Coriobacteriaceae bacterium
AGCGACCGCAGGGGCGCGATCACCAAGGCCGGCAACAAGCACCTGAGAAAGACGCTGGTCGAGGCCGCGTGGCACTACCTGACGTGCTCCGGGCGGCCGAAGGACCTCGCCAAGGGCCAGGCCCCGGACCCGGCCGCCCGGAGGCATGCCGCCAAGGGCGTGCGGAGGCTGGTCGAGAGGCGGGAGGCGCTGCTCGCGCGCGGGGTCCACGGCAACAAGGCGAACGTGGCCACGGCGCGCGAGCTCGCCTGCTGGGTATGGGCGGTCGGCCTCATGGCCGAGGAGGCGTAGGGGG
>CABJEP010000042.1:373-661 GCA_902364645.1 Coriobacteriaceae bacterium
GATCCGAAGCCGTTGAGGCGAACCTCAGGTCCCTTTTCTGCGAGCGCCCAGGGCGCCACACGCGTGCACAGACTGTCGGTTCGACGTAGAAGCCTCAGCCGTAGCAACGGATTGCCCGGCGAGAGATCGCCACGGGCGGATATTAAACTGCAAAGACGAGCGTCGGTAAGACACGCCGAGGTCACCGCGGACGGGTTGATATAGGGAGAGGGCCTGACCCCATATCGTTGGGGCCAGGCCCGATTTTGCCTCTTGACAATGTCCTGCTCATATTAAAAGGAACGTCCC
>CABJEP010000043.1:0-248 GCA_902364645.1 Coriobacteriaceae bacterium
GCGCTCGCAGAAAAGGGACCTGAGGTTCGCCTCAACGGCTTCGGATCGAACCGCTTCCGGGGTGATTGGCTTATGTGCGGGGGACCGCCCCCTACGCCTCCTCGGCCATGAGGCCGACCGCCCACACCCAGCAGGCGAGCTCGCGCGCCGTGGCCACGTTCGCCTTGTTGCCGTGGACCCCGCGCGCGAGCAGCGCCTCCCGCCTCTCGACCAGCCTCCGCACGCCCTTGGCGGCATGCCTCCGGGCG
>CABJEP010000043.1:258-639 GCA_902364645.1 Coriobacteriaceae bacterium
CCAGCCTCCGCACGCCCTTGGCGGCATGCCTCCGGGCGGCCGGGTCCGGGGCCTGGCCCTTGGCGAGGTCCTTCGGCCGCCCGGAGCACGTCAGGTAGTGCCACGCGGCCTCGACCAGCGTCTTTCTCAGGTGCTTGTTGCCGGCCTTGGTGATCGCGCCCCTGCGGTCGCTCTCCCCGCTGGAGTGCTCGGAGGGCGTCAGGCCGACCCACGCGGCGAACGAGCGGGCGTTCCTGAACCTGGAGAACTCGCCGGCCTCGAACACGAGGTCGGCGGCGGTCGCGGTGTCGACGCCCTTGAGGCAGCGCAGGGAGTCGACCCTCTTCCGCCACCTTGTTAGCGTCAATATATTTTTCACCATTTTCACCAACGTATTTTCGC
>CABJEP010000044.1 GCA_902364645.1 Coriobacteriaceae bacterium
AGCTCCGACATGCTCGTGCGCGCCTGGACCCGCACCTATGGCCTGCGCACCACGATCTCCAACTGCTCCAACAACTACGGCCCCTACCAGCACGTGGAGAAGTTCATCCCCAGGCAGATCACCAACATAATCGACGGCGTGCGCCCCAAGCTCTACGGCCGCGGCGAGAACGTCCGCGACTGGATCCACACCGAGGACCACTCCTCGGCCGTCTGGGACATCCTCACGAAGGGCGAGATGGGGGAGACCTACCTCATCGGAGCCGACGGCGAGAAGAACAACATCACGGTCCTGCGCATGATCCTCGAGGCCATGGGCCGCGACCCCGAGGACTTCGACTGGGTCGCCGACCGCCCCGGCCACGACCGCCGCTACGCCATCGACAGCACGAAGCTCCAGCGCGAGCTGGGCTGGAGGCCGGCCCACACCGACTTCGCCGAGGGGCTCAAGCGGACCATCGACTGGTACGTCGCCAACGAGTCCTGGTGGCGCCCCGCCAAGGAGGCCACCGAGGCCCGCTACCGCGCACAGGGCCAGTAAGACTGCATTCCGGCGAACCGCACCGCGGGGCGCCCGCGCGGGGCCGCAGGGCATG
>CABJEP010000045.1 GCA_902364645.1 Coriobacteriaceae bacterium
TTCATATAGGCACACAAGGTCAAAGGCGGCACCATGATCCTCCTGGTTGACAAGATCGTGCGTTGAACGGGCGGCGCGTGCATGGTAGTATTCTTCGTCGTGGTTCAAGATAGGGAAGCGGTTCTTACGCCCTCTATCGCAGCCGCCACCTTACAAGGGCTCTTGGCGCAACGGTTAGCGCAGGGGACTCATAATCCCTGGGTTCTGGGTTCGAATCCCGGAGGGCCCACCACCATCTACCAGCGGTTTCTCTGATATTTAGTCGATCAGGGAAACCGCTTTCGTTTTGGATTATCCTTCTCAAATCCTCGTGTTTCTTCTGTCTATCCACCACTAAACACCACAACTCTATGCGGAAGCTCAGGCCTGTTTCTTAACAATGGCAGCAATATCCACCCGCAAAGCAACCTGTTTGCCCACTTTCGGACACCCTGGGCAGGGTGTCCGAAATACCGTCGCCACGAAACCGGGGCATCTACTACTTTTTAACCCGACCCCTCGACCACAACCTTTGTTTCGCGAAAACCGCAAGCCGTCTACCTGCGGTTTTTATTTTGCCAGCGGCGGTGTGGTCGAGGGGTGC
>CABJEP010000046.1 GCA_902364645.1 Coriobacteriaceae bacterium
CGCGGGCCGAGGCCGCCGGGGAGGCCGCGGCCGCCTCCACCGCGCCCCCGCCGGCGCTCGTCGAGGCCGAGAACAGGCAGGTCAGGTTCCTGGCCGCCCGGATATCGGAGGCCCTCGACGAGGCCGGGGCCCTCGAGGCCGAGACGGCGGCGCTGCTCGAGGGCGACGAGACCTACGCGTGCCTGCTCACCGTGCCCGGCATCGGCCCGAGGACCGCGGCGCAGCTCGCGGTGTCGGTCGACATCGGGAGGTTCCCGGACCACGACCACCTGGCCTCGTACTGCGGCATAGCCCCGAGGGTGAGGAGCTCCGGCACGTCGGTGAGGTCGGTCAGGGCGTCCAGACGCGGCGACGCGAGGCTCAAGTCCCTGCTGATCTTCTCGTGCAACAGCCTGGTGAGGTCCTCGGGGCGCTACGGCGAGTACTACCGGGCCTGCAGGGCGCGGGGCATGGGGCACGGGCGGGCGCTCAAGGCCGTCGCGAGGAAGCGGCTCAGGGCGATATACGCCGTGATGCGCGACCGGGTGCC